>NZ_JBIAEQ010000026.1:0-1047 GCF_042868655.1 Streptomyces sp. NPDC007808 | reverse complement strand
CGACCTCGTGCATGGTTGGCCGTGGCTCGGCGCGGGAGTGGCTCGTTGAACCGAGCATGGTGGGGGCTGGGGCGCGTGAGTTGATCGTGGCGGAGTACCGGGTCACTGGGCTGTCGCCGGATGTGATTGCTGAACTCGTCGCTGAGGTGGGGCCGTTGTGGCACCAGCGGCATCAGGCACGCTTGACGGATCGGCCGCGGCGGCGGGCTGTAGGAGCAGGGGCGAAGCACAAGTTCGTCTTCATCGACCGGCTGCTGGCCACATTGGTGAGTCTGCGCCATGGCACCACACATGACGTGCTGGCCTGCTGGTTCGGCGTGGACCGCTCCACCATCACCCGCGCCATCGGCGAGGTGCGGCCTCTGCTCGCCCAGCGAGGCTGCACCATTGCGCCGGGCATCCGGCTGTGCACTCTCGCCGAGGTCATCGAGCACCTGGGCGCCGACGGTCAGACGGGCATCATCGACGGCACGGAGATCCGTGTGCGGCGCCCGGCCGCCGGCCGCAAGGACCGGGACAAGTTCGTCTCCGGCAAGACCAAGCAGAACGCGGTGAAGTCCATGGTCCTCACGGACGCCGCGGGGCGTGTGCTGTTCTGCAGCCCGGTCCGGCCGGGCAGTTGTGCCGACATCACCCAGGCCCGACAACTCGGACTGGCCGAGCTCCTGGCCGACGGTCCGTTCCTGGAGATCCTCGCGGATGCCGGCTATCAGGGCATGGGAGCGCAGACCGGCGGCCGGGTGGTCACACCACCGCACCGCAAGTTCAAGAAGAACGCTCCCGCCTGGTACGAGGAGCGGCACGAGCAGCAGCGTAAGGCGCACTCCTCACGGCGCATGCCCGTGGAGCACGGCATCGCACACCTGAAGAACTGGCGTGCTCTCGCCCGCCACCTGGGCCGCCGCGAGCACATGAGCGACATCGTCCAAGCCGTCGCCGGACTGCTCTCACACCAGCAGACCGCCACTGTCTCCCTCAGCTTTCAAACGTGAACACCGTCAGCACCGCTGCTCTCGACATGCCCCGGCCAACCATGCACGAGGTCGT
>NZ_JBIAEQ010000025.1:0-1079 GCF_042868655.1 Streptomyces sp. NPDC007808 | reverse complement strand
TGTGCTGACCGGACAGGTTGGTGACGCGGCTGGCTGGTGTTTGGCCGCTGATGCCGGTGTGGGGTCGGTGGTAGTTGTACCAGTCCAGCCAGTCGGGAAACGCTGCCTGTCGTTCGGCGTCTGAGGTGTATGGCCGCTGGTAGGCCCACTCGTCGAGCAGGGTGCGGTGGAAACGCTCGACCTTGCCGTTCGTCTGGGGCCGCCAGGGCCGGGTCCAGCGAGGGCCGATGCCCAGGTCGCGGCAGGTGTCGCGCCAGGTGTTCTTGGTATAGGCCCAGGCGTTGTCGGTCATCACCCGCTCGACGGTGATGCCGCAGGCGGCGAACCAGGCGGTTGCTCGTCGCAGGAAGCCGGCGCAGGTGGTGGCCTTCTCGTCGGGCAGGTCTTCGGTGTAGGCCAGGCGGGAGTGGTCGTCCAGGGCGGTGTGCAGGTAGGCGTAGCCGGTCGTGGACCGCTTGCGGTTGGCGCGGCCGGCCGGGCGGCCGAGGACTTTGTGGCCGCCACCGTCGGGGATACGGCCGAGCTTCTTGACGTCGATGTGAATCAGCTCGCCGGGCCGGGCGCGCTCAAAGCGGCGTACGGGTTCGCCGGTAGCCCGGTCGCAGGCGGCGAGGGCGGGCAGGCCGCGCCGGACAAGGATGCGGTGGGCGGTGGAGGCAGCGATGCCCGTGCGGGCGGCCAGCCGCACCGGTCCGATGCGGTGTTCGCGGCGCAGGCGCACGACCTTTTCCTCGAGGGTGTCCGGGGTGCGGCCAGGCTGGTGGTGGGGGCGGCTGGAGCGGTCCTGCATCCCGGCGGGCCCGTGCTGGCGGTAGCGGGCTGCCCAGCGGGCGGCGGTCGTGTGGCTGACCTGGAAGCGTTCGGCGGCCCTGCGCAGCGGCCATCCGTCCTCGACGACACACCGGGCCAGACGCAGCCTGCCGGTCGCCGTCAGCGGGGCGTTACGGTGGAACAACGAGGGCCTCCTGGCAGTCGGTTGTAGATGTCGCAATCCACACCGAACCCAGAGGCCCTCGCCTCGTTCAAGGACCGCTCAAGGCGTGTCGCCTGTCACCAACGTCCTGGGACAGCACACCTAG
>NZ_JBIAEQ010000024.1:0-1139 GCF_042868655.1 Streptomyces sp. NPDC007808 | reverse complement strand
GCCGGGGAGGGAACGCAAGGGGCTATAGCTCAGTTGGTAGAGCGCCTGCATGGCATGCAGGAGGTCAGGAGTTCAATTCTCCTTAGCTCCACAGCGAGACAACAAGATCCCGCCGATCACTGTGATCGGCGGGATCTTCTGGTATCCACGGCGGACGCCCGGATCAACGGCCGGGACCGTACCTCCGGTTCGCGCGCGGCACGTATCCGCGGCGAACTGTTCCGGTTCGGCTTGAGTCACTCGGCCCCGCCAGGCGTATACCTCTCATGAGGCGCTTCGGGGTGCGAGTCGCACGGTCCGTACGGCCGGACAGGCCGCTGTGTCCGGACTGGTACTGAGGCGTCGCTGACCGTATTGGTCCGGCCGTGGCAGAATCAAACGGCCGGAAGGGGGCGCGGCCCGACGGGAGGGAGTAGTGATGCCTGCGAGCATCCTCGGGGAGGGCGGTCACCTCTTCGACGCAGCGTTGACACGGGATACGATCACCCGGCTCAGCTGCCCTTCCTGCGGTTCCGTCCACGTCGCCCAGCTCCTTGGCGACAACGGCGGGATTTCCTACGTGTGCACGGCCTGCGGCCACAGCTGGAGCTGATCGATGGGTGCACACAGGCGAAAGTGCGACTGGTGCGGCAGCGGAACGCCGATCGTCCGCGACATGGAACCGGTGAACCCCGACTACCAGTACTGGTGCGAGGAATGCGCGCGGGCGCTGATCATAAAAGGCGACCCGATCGAGACCTACCGTGAACTCGAGGGTGAACCGATCTACGGCCGCCTCCTCGAAGAGCACTGCACGCTCAAGCGCTTCTATTCCTTCGTCACGGCCTGAGCGCGGCCCTGGAGGGCGGCAGGCGGCAACTGGACGCCGTTTCGACGCCGTTCACGCTGCCTCCGACCAGGCGTACGAGCACTCGGGAACGCAGGCCGGACGGTGGGACGGAGGCCGACGTCAGCGCCGTGGTGGGGCGGGTCGCAATGGATTTGGTGCTGGGGCCGTCGCCCGGTAATGTTGGCGTCGCCGCCGGGGAAACCGGGCGGACCAAAGCAAGGGGCTATAGCTCAGTTGGTAGAGCGCCTGCATGGCATGCAGGAGGTCAGGAGTTCAATTCTCCTTAGCTCCACAGCAAGATCCCGCCGGA
>NZ_JBIAEQ010000023.1:0-1297 GCF_042868655.1 Streptomyces sp. NPDC007808 | reverse complement strand
CGGTCAACGACATCGGTAACGAGGAAGCCTTCCTCGCCGCGATCGACGAGACGATCAAGTACTTCAACGACGGCGACATCGTCGACGGCGTCATCGTGAAGGTCGACCGGGACGAGGTCCTGCTCGACATCGGTTACAAGACCGAAGGCGTGATCCCGAGCCGCGAACTCTCGATCAAGCACGACGTCGACCCCAACGAGGTCGTCGCCGTCGGTGACGAGATCGAGGCCCTGGTCCTCCAGAAGGAGGACAAGGAAGGCCGCCTGATCCTCTCGAAGAAGCGCGCCCAGTACGAGCGTGCCTGGGGCACCATCGAGAAGATCAAGGAAGAGGACGGGATCGTCACCGGTACCGTCATCGAGGTCGTCAAGGGTGGTCTCATCCTCGACATCGGCCTCCGTGGCTTCCTCCCGGCCTCCCTGGTCGAGATGCGCCGCGTCCGCGACCTCCAGCCCTACGTGGGCAAGGAGCTCGAGGCCAAGATCATCGAGCTGGACAAGAACCGCAACAACGTGGTCCTGTCCCGCCGTGCCTGGCTGGAGCAGACCCAGTCCGAGGTCCGCCAGACGTTCCTCACGACCCTGCAGAAGGGTCAGGTCCGTTCCGGTGTGGTCTCCTCGATCGTCAACTTCGGTGCCTTCGTGGACCTGGGTGGCGTCGACGGTCTGGTCCACGTCTCCGAGCTGTCCTGGAAGCACATCGACCACCCCTCCGAGGTCGTCGAGGTCGGCCAGGAGGTCACCGTCGAGGTCCTCGACGTCGACATGGACCGCGAGCGTGTCTCCCTGTCGCTGAAGGCGACCCAGGAAGACCCGTGGCAGCAGTTCGCCCGCACCCACCAGATCGGCCAGGTCGTGCCCGGCAAGGTCACGAAGCTGGTTCCGTTCGGTGCGTTCGTCCGCGTGGACGAGGGCATCGAGGGTCTGGTCCACATCTCCGAGCTGGCCGAGCGCCACGTGGAGATCCCGGAGCAGGTCGTCCAGGTCAACGACGAGATCTTCGTCAAGGTCATCGACATCGACCTCGAGCGTCGTCGCATCAGCCTCTCGCTGAAGCAGGCCAACGAGTCCTTCGGTGCCGACCCGGCCTCGGTCGAGTTCGACCCGACCCTGTACGGCATGGCTGCCTCGTACGACGACCAGGGCAACTACATCTACCCCGAGGGCTTCGACCCCGAGACCAACGACTGGCTCGAGGGCTACGAGAAGCAGCGCGAGGAGTGGGAGCGCCAGTACGCCGAGGCGCAGACCCGCTTCGAGCAGCACCAGCAGCAGGTCATCAAGTCCCGCGAGGCCGA
>NZ_JBIAEQ010000022.1:0-1667 GCF_042868655.1 Streptomyces sp. NPDC007808 | reverse complement strand
GTTCGGCGGTGTCCTACTCTCCCACAGGGTCCCCCCTGCAGTACCATCGGCGCTGTAAGGCTTAGCTTCCGGGTTCGGAATGTAACCGGGCGTTTCCCTCACGCTATGACCACCGAAACACTATGAAACTGTGAACCGCCGCACCACCGGACCAATACCGGCGGGGCTGTTCGTGGTTTCAGAACCAACACAGTGGACGCGAGCAACTGAGGACAAGCCCTCGGCCTATTAGTACCGGTCACCTCCACACGTTACCGTGCTTCCAGATCCGGCCTATCAACCCAGTCGTCTACTGGGAGCCTTACCCCATCAAGTGGGTGGGAGTCCTCATCTCGAAGCAGGCTTCCCGCTTAGATGCTTTCAGCGGTTATCCCTCCCGAACGTAGCCAACCAGCCATGCCCTTGGCAGAACAACTGGCACACCAGAGGTTCGTCCGTCCCGGTCCTCTCGTACTAGGGACAGCCCTTCTCAAGACTCCTACGCGCACAGCGGATAGGGACCGAACTGTCTCACGACGTTCTAAACCCAGCTCGCGTACCGCTTTAATGGGCGAACAGCCCAACCCTTGGGACCGACTCCAGCCCCAGGATGCGACGAGCCGACATCGAGGTGCCAAACCATCCCGTCGATATGGACTCTTGGGGAAGATCAGCCTGTTATCCCCGGGGTACCTTTTATCCGTTGAGCGACGGCGCTTCCACAAGCCACCGCCGGATCACTAGTCCCGACTTTCGTCCCTGCTCGACCCGTCGGTCTCACAGTCAAGCTCCCTTGTGCACTTACACTCAACACCTGATTGCCAACCAGGCTGAGGGAACCTTTGGGCGCCTCCGTTACCCTTTAGGAGGCAACCGCCCCAGTTAAACTACCCATCAGACACTGTCCCTGATCCGGATCACGGACCCAGGTTAGACATCCAGCACGACCAGAGTGGTATTTCAACGACGACTCCACGAACACTGGCGTGCCCGCTTCAAAGTCTCCCACCTATCCTACACAAGCCGAACCGAACACCAATATCAAACTGTAGTAAAGGTCCCGGGGTCTTTCCGTCCTGCTGCGCGAAACGAGCATCTTTACTCGTAGTGCAATTTCACCGGGCCTATGGTTGAGACAGTCGAGAAGTCGTTACGCCATTCGTGCAGGTCGGAACTTACCCGACAAGGAATTTCGCTACCTTAGGATGGTTATAGTTACCACCGCCGTTTACTGGCGCTTAAGTTCTCAGCTTCGCCCCACCGAAATGGAGCTAACCGGTCCCCTTAACGTTCCAGCACCGGGCAGGCGTCAGTCCGTATACATCGCCTTACGGCTTCGCACGGACCTGTGTTTTTAGTAAACAGTCGCTTCTCGCTGGTCTCTGCGGCCACCCCCAGCTCGAACAGCAAGTGTTCTCACCAGACGTGGCCCCCCTTCTCCCGAAGTTACGGGGGCATTTTGCCGAGTTCCTTAACCATAGTTCACCCGAACGCCTCGGTATTCTCTACCTGACCACCTGAGTCGGTTTAGGGTACGGGCCGCCATGAAACTCGCTAGAGGCTTTTCTCGACAGCATAGGATCATCCACTTCACCACAATCGGCTCGGCATCAGGTCTCAGCCTCGTGTGCGACGGATTTGCCTATCGCACGGCCTACACCCTTACCCCGGGACAACCACCGCCCGGG
>NZ_JBIAEQ010000020.1:0-17273 GCF_042868655.1 Streptomyces sp. NPDC007808 | reverse complement strand
CAGCCGCTGAACGCCCACAAGTCGGGCACCATCAAGGGCCTGTCCGCCGAAGTCGGCGCCTCCCTCACCTCCGGCGCAGCCATCTGCGAGATCAAGGACTGACGTCGGCGAGGACTTCCGTACGGCATCCCGGGGCGCCCGGTGGACCGCAGCAGTCGGTCCACCGGGCGCTTCGTCGTGTCGGTGGCATCCTGGAGGCACATCGAGGCGCGAGCGAGGGCGGGTGAGCCATGACGGGCGCTACCTCACACGGCACTGCGGGGCACGGGCCCGAGACGGCACCGAGCCGGCCGCGGCCCATGCGCGCCGACGCCCGCCGCAACCACGAGCGTCTGCTCACCGTGGCCCGCGCCGCCTTCGCCGAGCGTGGCACGGACGCCTCCCTGGAGGACGTGGCGCGCCGGGCGGGCGTCGGCATCGGCACCCTCTACCGTCACTTCCCCAACCGTGACGCCCTGTTGAGCGCCGTCTTCGAGGACGCGGTGGGCGAACTGCTGTGCCGTTCCCGCGAACTGTTGCGCGCCCCGGAGCCCTGCGCGGCCCTGGTGACCTGGCTGCGCGAGATGGTCACGCACGCCGGTGAGTACCGCGGTCTGGCCAGGTCCCTGATGTCCGTGTCGTACGACACCACCTCGGCGCTGGCCCGTTGCAGCGACCCGATCCGCGCGGCGGGCGGCGCCCTGCTGACGCGGGCTCAACAGGCGGGGACGGTCCGTCCCGACGTGGCGATCGGCGACCTGCTCCAGCTCACCCACGCGATCGCGCTGGCGGCGGAGCAGACACCGGATGACCCGGAGCTGGCGGACAGGCTGCTGCAGCTGACGCTGCGGGGACTGGAACCCGCCCAGGGGCGCGGGGAACCGCTCGACCAGCCACCACCCGCACGCACCCGCACGACGGCCCACGCCCCTACGGCGAACTGACGCCGCCGCGGATCCGCGACCTAACGCCGCCGCAGATCCGCGACCCGGGCCCGCTCCCGCTCGGCCCCTTGCTCCCCGAGCACCGTGGCGGCCGACCGCAGCCCCGACCCCGCACCCGGCACCTGACCCCTGCGCGGCCCCGGCAGGGCGCGGCGCCGAGCCGGGACCTCGTCACCCCCCGACGCTCCCGTCGCCCCAGCGACGGCGATCTGCACCCCCTGATCGGCAAGGGCCTGCAATTCGGTGTGGGCACGGTCGTCATGGCCCGGCGGCTCGTCGGTGACCAGTCGCGTGATGACATCCGTGGGCACCGTCTGGAACATCGTGTCGGTGCCGAGCTTGGTGTGGTCGGCGAGGACGACGACCTCCGCGGCCGCCTGGACGAGTGCCCGGTCGACGGACGCCGAGAGCATGTTGGACGTGGACAGGCCGCGCTCGGCGGTGAGCCCGCTGCCGGAGATGAAGGCCCGGGACACCCGCAGCCCCTGGAGGGACTGCTCGGCGCCACTGCCCACCAGCGCGTAGTTCGACCCGCGGAGCGTGCCGCCGGTCATCACGACCTCGACCCGGTTGGCGTGGGCGAGGGCCTGCGCCACCAGGAGCGAGTTGGTGACGACGGTCAGTCCGGGCACCCGCGCGAGCCGGCGGGCCAGCTCCTGGGTGGTGGTTCCCGCCCCGACGACGATCGCCTCGCCCTCCTCCACGAAGTTCGCGGCGAGGTCGGCGATGGCCGTCTTCTCGGCGGTCGCGAGATGTGACTTCTGCGGAAAGCCGGACTCCCGCGTGAACCCGCCCGGCAATACCGCACCGCCATGTCGGCGGTCGAGGAGTCCTTCTGCCTCCAGTGCGCGCACGTCCCGCCGTACGGTCACTTCGGAGGTCTGGACGACGCGGGCGAGCTCCCGGAGCGACACGGCCCCGTTCGCTCGCACCATTTCGAGGATCAATTGGCGACGTTCTGCAGCGAACACGAAACTGACAGTAACCCCAACGACCGTCTGCTTTCAGCAGTTTGCGCCGAATAAACGAAGTTGTTCGCACGCGAGGGCAAGGAGTGGTATAGGGCCTAGTCCCGCCGACTATGCCGTACGCATGCTCGACAACTCCCTGTGACCAGCGGGGAGTTGATTCCGGCCGCTAGATCTCGCCGCCGGACTTGCGGGTGTGCAGCTGCCGTGCCACCTCGGCGATCGAGCCCGAAAGGGAGGGGTACACGGTGAAGGCGTTCGCGATCTGTTCGACCGTCAGATTGTTGTCGACCGCGATCGAGATCGGGTGGATCAGTTCCGAGGCGCGCGGCGCCACGACCACACCGCCGACCACGATGCCCGTGCCCGGCCGGCAGAAGATCTTGACGAAGCCGTCCCGGATGCCCTGCATCTTGGCGCGCGGGTTGCGCAGCAGCGGAAGCTTGACGACCCGGGCGTCGATCTTGCCCGCGTCCACGTCCGCCTGCGTGTAGCCGACGGTGGCGATCTCCGGATCGGTGAAGACGTTCGACGACACGGTCTTCAGGTTCAGCGGGGCCACCGCATCGCCCAGGAAGTGGTACATGGCGATACGTCCCTGCATGGCGGCCACCGACGCGAGGGCGAAGACCCCGGTGACGTCACCGGCCGCGTACACACCCGGCGCGGTCGTCCTGGAGACCTTGTCGGTCCAGATGTGCCCGGACTCGCGCAGCTTGACGCCGGCCTCCTCCAGGCCCATGCCCTCGGAGTTCGGGATGGCGCCGACGGCCATGAGGCAGTGGGTGCCGCTGATGACACGCCCGTCGGAGAGGGTGACCTCCACCCGGTCGCCGACCCGCTTGGCGGCTGCGGCGCGCGAGCGCGCCATGACGTTCATGCCGCGCCGCCGGAAGACGTCCTCCAGCACGGCGGCGGCGTCCGGGTCCTCACCCGGAAGCACGCGGTCCCGGGACGACACGAGGGTGACCCGCGACCCGAGCGCCTGGTAGGCGCCGGCGAACTCGGCACCGGTGACGCCCGAGCCGACCACGATGAGTTCCTCGGGCAGCTCGGTGAGGTCGTAGACCTGGGTCCAGTTCAGGATGCGCTCGCCGTCGGGCTGCGCGTCGGGCAGCTCGCGGGGGTGCCCGCCCGTGGCGATGAGCACGGCGTCGGCGACGAGCGTCTCCTCGGTGCCGTCGACGGCCCGCACGACGACCTTGCGCGACCCGTCGAGCGCCTGCATGCCCTCCAGCCGCCCGCGCCCGCGCAGCACCCGGGCACCGGCCCGCGTGACCGAGGCGGTGATGTCGTGCGACTGCGCGAGGGCGAGCCGCTTCACACGCCGGTTGACCTTGCCCAGGTCGACGCCCACGACACGCGCGGGCGTGTCGACGTACGGAGTGTCGTCGGCGACGATGATTCCCAGCTCCTCGTACGAGGAGTCGAAGGTCGTCATCACCTCGGCCGTGGCGATGAGTGTCTTGGAGGGCACGCAGTCGGTGAGCACCGACGCCCCGCCCAGACCGTCGGCGTCGACGACGGTCACCTCCGCGCCGAGCTGCGCGGCCACCAGGGCCGCTTCATATCCGCCGGGTCCGCCACCGATGATCACGATCCGAGTCACGTACTCCATTGTCCCGCACACCTCATCGTGGGACCGCCCGGGGGCCCGCCCGAGACACCACTGTTACGGGAGGGACTGAGGATTCACCTGCCGTACCCTCTCCCCATGTCGCTCTACGCCGCCTACGCCGGCAATCTCGATGCGCGGCTGATGACCCGCCGCGCCCCGCACTCGCCGCTGCGCGCCACCGGCTGGCTCAACGGGTGGCGGCTGACGTTCGGGGGTGAGCAGCTGGGCTGGGACGGCGCGCTGCCGACGCTCGTCGAGGAGCCGAAGGAGCAGGTCTTCGTCGCGCTGTACGACATCGCCCCGATGGACGAGGAGTCCCTGGACCGCTGGGAGGGTGTCGGCCTCGGCATCTACCGCCGGCTCCGGGTCCGGGTGGACACGCTGGAGGGCGAGGAGTCGGCCTGGGTGTACGTCCTGAACGGCTACGAGGGCGGGCTGCCGTCGGCGCGGTATCTCGGGGAGATCGCGGACGCGGCGGAGTCGGCGGGCGCGCCGCACGACTACGTCATGGAGCTGCGCAAGCGCCCCTGCTGAGGCCCGCACGCCGAGCCCTTCGTCGGAAACGACAAGACAACGATCGCCATCCCGTGACGTCTGTCATCTACGCGCGTAGGCCCAAACCGGCTACCCTCAGTCGCGTGAACGCATCTCTTCTTCCGGACGACATCCAGGGCGACCCGCACGCCGCCGCCGACGCCGCCGCCGCTCGCCTGCGCGAACTCACCGGCGCCGAGACCCACGACGTCGCCCTTGTGATGGGCTCCGGCTGGGCTCCGGCCGTGGACGCCCTGGGCGCACCCGACGCCGAGTTCCAGGTCACCGAGCTGCCCGGCTTCCCGCCTCCGGCGGTGGAAGGGCACGGCGGCAAGATCCGCTCGTACCGGATCGGCGACAAGCGCGCCCTGGTCTTCCTGGGCCGTACGCACTACTACGAGGGCCGCGGCGTCGCCGCCGTCGCGCACGGCGTCCGCACCGCCGTGTCGGCCGGCTGCAAGACGGTCGTCCTCACCAACGGCTGCGGCGGCCTGCGCGAGGGCATGCGCCCCGGCCAGCCGGTCCTGATCAGCGACCACATCAACCTCACCGCCACCTCCCCCATCATCGGCGCCAACTTCGTCGACCTCACCGACCTCTACTCCCCCCGCCTGCGCGCCCTGTGCAAGGAGGTCGACCCCACGCTGGAGGAGGGCGTCTACGCCCAGTTCCCCGGCCCGCACTACGAGACGCCGGCCGAGATCCGCATGGCCCGCGTGATCGGCGCGGACCTGGTCGGCATGTCGACGGTCCTCGAAGCGATCGCCGCGCGTGAGGCGGGCGCGGAGGTACTGGGCATCTCCCTGGTGACGAACCTCGCCGCGGGCATGACGGGCGAGCCGCTGAACCACGAGGAGGTCCTCCAGGCCGGCCGCGACTCGGCTGCGCGGATGGGCTCGCTGCTGACGCAGGTGCTCGACAGGCTCTGAACGCACCAGGGGCCCGGACCGCACAACGGAGGGAGAGCCGCGTACGGCGGTAAGGGGCCGTGCCGGGGGGTGCCCGCCCGCAGTGACCGGCGTCAAGAAACAGCACTTCTCAGCCGCACCCCCACCGCCGGTCCGAGGACGGACACCCCCCGGCACGGCCCCGCCCCACCCACCACCCCCAGGCGCTACGCACACCCCCACAACCCCGCACAGGCGCCGCAGGCACCGCGCACCCCCACCGCACCCGCACAGGCGCCGCAGGCAGTCCGCACCCCCACCCACCCCGCACAGGCGCCGCAGGCACCCCGAACCCCCACCCGCCGCAGGCACCCCGCATCCCTCCCAAGCCGCAAGCACCGACAACGAGAGGCTGACCCGACGTGCACGACGATCTCATCGCCCGGGCCCAGGCATGGCTCGCCGAGGACCCCGACCCGGAGACCCGCGACGAGCTGGCCGGGCTCATCGACGCCGCGGACGTCGATGAGCTCGCCGCGCGCTTCAGCGGCACCCTCCAGTTCGGCACCGCCGGCCTCCGCGGCGAACTCGGCGCCGGCCCCATGCGCATGAACCGCACGGTCGTCATCCGCGCCGCCGCCGGCCTGGCCGCGTACCTCAAGAAGAACGGCCACGAGGGCGGCCTCGTCGTCATCGGCTACGACGCCCGCCACAAGTCCGAGGACTTCGCCCGCGACACCGCCGCCGTGATGACCGGCGCCGGCCTCCGCGCCGCCGTACTCCCCCGCCCCCTCCCCACCCCGGTCCTCGCGTACGCGATAAGGCACCTCGGCGCGGTGGCCGGCGTGGAGGTCACGGCCAGCCACAACCCGCCCCGCGACAACGGCTACAAGGTCTACCTCGGCGACGGCTCCCAGATCGTCCCGCCCGCGGACGTCGACATCGCGCAGGAGATCGCGGCGATCCCGTCCCTCACCGTCGTGCCCCGCCCCACAGAGGGCTGGGACACCCTCGACGACAGCGTCCTGGACGCCTACCTCGCCCGCACGGACGCCGTCCTCGGCCCGGACACCCCCCGCACCGCCCGCACCGTCTACACGGCGATGCACGGCGTCGGCAAGGACGTCCTCCTCGCCGCCTTCGAGCGCGCCGGCTTCCCCGCCCCCGCCCTCGTCACCGAGCAGGCCGACCCCGACCCGGACTTCCCCACCGTCGCCTTCCCCAACCCGGAAGAGCCCGGCGCCATGGACCTGGCCTTCGCCAAGGCCCGGGAGACCGACCCCGACCTGGTCATCGCCAACGACCCGGACGCCGACCGCTGCGCCGTGGCCGTCAAGGACGGCGAGGACTGGCGGATGCTGCGCGGCGACGAGGTCGGCGCCCTGCTCGCAGCCCACCTGGTCGCCCGCGGAGCACAGGGCACCTTCGCCGAGTCGATCGTCTCCTCCTCCCTCCTCGGCCGGATCGCGCAGAAGGCGAACCTCCCGTACGAGGAGACCCTCACCGGCTTCAAGTGGATCGCCCGCGTCGACGGCCTGCGCTACGGCTACGAGGAGGCCCTCGGCTACTGCGTCGACCCCGAGGGCGTCCGCGACAAGGACGGCATCACGGCCGCCCTACTCATCACCGAGCTCGCCTCCGTCCTCAAGGCCGAGGGCCGCACGCTCCTCGACCTCCTCGACGACCTGGCCGTGGAGCACGGACTGCACGCCACCGACCAGCTCTCGGTGCGCGTCCAGGACCTGACGGTCATCGCGAACGCCATGCGACGGCTGCGCGAGCAGCCGCCGACCGCGCTGGCCGGCCTGCCCATCACCCGCGCCGAGGACCTCACCCGGGGCACCGACACCCTCCCGCCCACCGACGGTCTGCGCTACACCCTCGAAGGCGCCCGCGTGATCGTCCGCCCCAGCGGCACGGAGCCCAAGCTGAAGTGCTACCTGGAGGTCGTCGTCCCGGTGTCGGCCCACGCCGATCTCCCGGCCGCCCGGGCCAAGGCGACCGAGCTGCTCGCGACGATCAAGCAGGACCTGTCGGCGGCGGCCGGCATCTGAGGAGCCCTGCACGGCTGACCGGTCCTCGCCCCGGGCCGAGCCCCGGTCGACCTACCCCGAGGGGGTGCCCCCACCCGGCGGCACCCCCTCGGGTGATTTCCCGACGCAGGTCGACGCGGGCTCGCCGCCCCACCCCACCCACCCCGGGCGACGGTGGAGCGGAAACGCATCACCGATCAGCCTGGAGCCCGGCAGGCACCATCCCGCACCTCAACCGACCGACAGCACGCACCCCACCCCGACACACCACCCGACCGACCGCACCCTGACCCCGATCAGCCCGCGATCAGCCCGCGACCAGCAGGATCACCAACACCACGGCCCCGGCGAGCGCCGGCCCCACCACTTCGTAGGCCCACCGCACGGTCACCTCACCCTGCGCGGACTCCGCGCTCTGCCTGTGCTCCATCAGCTGCCGCAGGTCGTCCATGACCTTGTCGGTCTCGGCGCGCATGGGCCCGTCCGTGTCGACGTCGCCGCGCGGCGCCCCGAAGCCGAGACCGCCGAACCCCGCGCCGCCGATCCCGCCGATCCCGCGTCCCGGGCGCTCGCCGCGCGCGGCGGCGCTCCGCTCCGCGTCCGCCCGGGCCGTCCGGCGCGCCGCCTTCTTGCGGGCCCGCAGCGAGACCGGGACGGCCCAGAGCTGGTACTTGGTGCCGGACTCGGTCACGACCTCGTTCGAGTAGCCGGACCGCAGCGTGGCGACCCGCGCCCAGGGCAGCACGATGACGCGGAGCGGGTTGCGGATGCGCAGCCGCTCCTCGTTGGCGTAGACGGCGGGGCGCAGGGTGAACGCGGACACCAGCGGCACGACGAGGATCAGTGCCGCGAGCGCCAGCCACTGCGTGCGGCCCTCGCCGCGGACCAGGGCGTCGATACCCAGCCAGAGCACGATGACCAGCAGGGCGACACCGCCCACGATGCCCAGGGGCGAGCGGTAGACGCGGTCCTTGGACACGGGGGCCGGGGTGGCGGGCGGCTGCTCGGGGGTCGTCATGGGGCCGATTGTGCCGCATGGCCCCCGGGCTCGGGCGAACGCCCGTTCGCCGTGCGGATCACGGCTGGGTGCGCGCGTACGGCAGGTGAAACGGGCGACCCCCGACGCACCGCACACAGGAGCCCGCTCCTCGGCGCGTTTCCGCCGCCGACGGGTCCGGGTCGGGTTCGCAATTCATCGGATCCCGCCCTCCGGGGTGTACAGCCGCTACGCGCGTAGATATGCTCGTCTGGTGACCATGCCCACCAATGCATCTGCCGCAGCACACGCACTCACGGACGTCACCTCGTCCGACAGCACGCTGCGCCGCTTCCTCCACGGGCTGCCCGGCGTCGACGCGGTCGGCCTGGAGGCGCGCGCCGCGTCCCTCGGCACCCGTTCCATCAAGACGACCGCCAAGGCGTACGCCATCGACCTCGCCATTTCGATGGTCGACCTGACGACGCTGGAAGGCGCGGACACCCCGGGCAAGGTCCGGGCGCTCGGCGCCAAGGCGGTCCTCCCCGACCCGACCGACCGCACGACCCCGTCCACCGCGGCCGTCTGCGTCTATCCCGACATGGTGGCCGCAGCCAAGGCGGCCGTCGCCGGGTCGACCGTGAAGGTCGCCTCGGTCGCCACCGCCTTCCCGGCGGGCCGCGCCTCGCTCTCCGTCAAGCTGGCGGACGTGCGCGAGGCCGTGGCGGCGGGCGCCGACGAGATCGACATGGTCATCGACCGCGGGGCGTTCCTCGCGGGCAACTACATGAAGGTGTACGACGAGATCGTCGCCGTGAAGGAGGCCTGCGGGGCCGCCCGCCTCAAGGTCATCTTCGAGACCGGCGAGCTGTCGACGTACGACAACATCCGGCGGGCGAGCTGGCTCGGCATGCTGGCCGGGGCGGACTTCATCAAGACCTCCACCGGCAAGGTCGCCGTCAACGCCACGCCCGCGAACACGCTCCTCATGCTGGAAGCCGTACGCGACTTCCGCACCCAGACCGGCATCCAGGTCGGCGTGAAGCCGGCCGGCGGTATCCGCACCTCCAAGGACGCCATCAAGTTTCTCGTACTGGTCAACGAGACCGCCGGTGAGGACTGGCTGGACAACCACTGGTTCCGCTTCGGCGCCTCCTCGCTCCTGAACGATCTGCTGATGCAGCGTCAGAAGCTGGCCACCGGCCGCTACTCCGGCCCCGACTACGTGACGGTGGACTGATCACCATGGCATCGGCATTCGCATACGCACCGGCCCCCGAGTCCCGCGGAGTCGTCGACATCGCGCCCTCGTACGGCCTGTTCATCGACGGCGAGTTCGTGGAGGCGGCCGACGGCAAGGTCTTCAAGACCGTCTCGCCGTCCACCGAGGAAGTCCTCGCCGAGATCGCCCGGGCCGGCGAGGCGGACGTGGACCGCGCCGTGCGGGCGGCCCGCAAGGCGTTCGAGAAGTGGTCGGCGCTGCCCGGCTCCGAGCGCGCGAAGTACCTGTTCCGCATCGCCCGGATCATCCAGGAGCGGTCGCGTGAGCTCGCCGTCCTCGAAACCCTGGACAACGGCAAGCCCATCAAGGAGACCCGCGACGCCGACCTCCCGCTGGTCGCCGCGCACTTCTTCTACTACGCGGGCTGGGCCGACAAGCTGGAGCACGCCGGCTTCGGCCGGTCGCCGCGGCCGCTGGGCGTCGCGGGCCAGGTCATCCCGTGGAACTTCCCGCTGCTGATGCTGGCGTGGAAGATCGCCCCCGCCCTCGCCACCGGCAACACGGTCGTCCTGAAGCCCGCGGAGACCACGCCCCTGTCGGCCCTGTTCTTCGCGGACATCTGCCGTCAGGCGGGTCTGCCCAAGGGTGTCGTCAACATCCTTCCCGGCTACGGGGACGCGGGCGCCGCGGTCGTCGCGCACCCGGACGTGGACAAGGTCGCCTTCACCGGCTCCACGGCCGTCGGCAAGGCGATCGCGCGGACCGTCGCCGGCACCCGCAAGAAGGTCACCCTCGAACTGGGCGGCAAGGGCGCGAACATCGTCTTCGACGACGCCCCCATCGACCAGGCCGTCGAGGGGATCGTCAACGGGATCTTCTTCAACCAGGGCCAGGTGTGCTGCGCCGGCAGCCGTCTGCTCGTCCAGGAGTCGATCCAGGACGAGCTGCTGGAGTCCCTCAAGCGCAGGCTCTCCACGCTGCGCCTCGGCGACCCGCTGGACAAGAACACCGACATCGGCGCGATCAACTCCGAGGAGCAGCTCACCCGCATCACCTCCCTCGTCGAGCAGGGCGAGGCGGAGGGCGCCGAGCGCTGGTCCCCGGCCTGCGAGCTGCCCGAGAGCGGCTACTGGTTCGCGCCGACGCTGTTCACCAACGTCACCCAGGCGCACACCGTCGCCCGCGACGAGATCTTCGGCCCGGTCCTGTCGGTGCTCACCTTCCGCACGCCGGACGAGGCCGTCGCCAAGGCCAACAACACCGCGTACGGCCTGTCCGCGGGCATCTGGTCGGAGAAGGGGTCGCGGATCCTCGCCGTGGCGAACAAGCTCCGCGCGGGCGTCGTGTGGTCCAACACGTTCAACAAGTTCGACCCGACCTCGCCGTTCGGCGGCTACAAGGAGTCGGGCTTCGGCCGCGAGGGCGGCCGCCACGGCCTGGAGGCGTACCTCGCCCCGTCGAGCCCGGAGGGCGAGCGATAAATGAGCACCGTTGACAAGAACGACAAGACCGAGCGCGCCGGGCGGCTCTCCGTCTTCAAGACCTACAAGCTGTACGTCGGCGGGAAGTTCCCGCGTTCCGAGAGCGGCCGGGTGTACGAGGTGACGGACTCGAAGGGCAACTGGCTGGCGAACGTACCCCTTTCGTCCCGCAAGGACGCCCGTGACGCGGTGGTCGCGGCCCGCAAGGCGTTCGGGGCGTGGTCCGGCGCGACGGCGTACAACCGCGGTCAGATCCTCTATCGCATCGCCGAGATGCTGGAGGGCCGCCGCGAGCAGTACGTCCGCGAGGTCGCCGACGCCGAGGGCCTGTCGAAGTCGAAGGCGGCGGCGCAGGTCGACGCGGCGATCGACCGCTGGGTCTGGTACGCGGGCTGGACGGACAAGATCGCCCAGGTGGTCGGCGGCGGCAACCCGGTGGCCGGCCCGTTCTTCAATCTCTCCTCCCCGGAGCCGACGGGCGTCGTCGCGATCGTCGCCCCGCAGGAGTCGTCCTTCCTGGGCCTGGTCTCGGTCGTCGCCCCGGTGATCGCGACCGGCAACACGGCGATCGTGATCGCGTCCGAGAAGTCCCCGCTCCCCGCCCTCTCCCTCGGCGAGGTCCTGGCCACCTCCGACCTCCCCGGCGGTGTGGTGAACGTCCTCTCCGGCCGTACGGCGGAGCTCGCGGCGCCCCTGGCCTCGCACCAGGACGTCAACGCGATCGACCTCGCGGGCGCCGACGACGACCTGGCGAAGGAGCTGGAGATCGCCGCCGCGGACAACCTCAAGCGCGTCCTTCGTCCACAGCCTGTGGATTACGCGGCCACCCCCGGGACCGACCGCATGACGGCGTTCCTGGAGACCAAGACGGTCTGGCACCCGACCGGGTCGCTGGGTGCCTCCGGCTCGTCGTACTGAGGTCGACGGGCACCGAGACCGGAGAGCCGTGCTTCCCCTCCGTCCAGGGGAAGCACGGCTCTTCGCCGTCATCCGTTCGATGCGCACCGCAAGCAGTCGGGCACGCACCGTGTCCGGCGTGTGACGCGCGCATCAAAGCCGACCCGCGGGGTCGTTCCGGGGGCCGGCCATGCCTCACACTGGTGTCCCGTGAGTTCCCAACCGCCCATACCGACGCGCGTCGTGCTGCTCTGCGGCCCCTCCGGCTCCGGCAAGTCCCTGCTCGCCGCCCGCTCCGGTCTTCCGGTCCTGCGGCTCGACGACTTCTACAAGGAGGGCGACGACCCGACGCTGCCCCTGGTCCCGGGGAGCTCCGACATCGACTGGGACCACCCCGACTCCTGGGACGCGGACACCGCCGTGGCCGCGATCGTGTCGCTGTGCCGCACGGGACGTACGAACATCCCGGTGTACGACCTCTCCCTCAGCGCCCGCACCGGCGAGGAGGCCGTCGAGATCGGGCGGACCCCCCTGTTCATCGCGGAGGGCGTCTTCGCCGCGGAACTGGTCACCCGCTGCCGGGAACTGGGTGTGCTGGCCGACGCGCTGTGCCTGAGCCGCGGCCCGGTGAAGACGTTCCGCCGCCGTTTCCTCCGCGATCTGCGGGAGGGCCGCAAGTCGGTGCCCTTCCTGCTGCGCCGCGGCTGGCGCCTGATGCGTCTGGAGCGTTCGATCATCGCCCGCCAGACCGCCCTGGGCGCCCACGCCTGCGACCGGGACGAGGCCCTCGTCCGGCTCACCGCGGCTGCCGCGGGCAGCTGCCCGGTGGCTGCGACGCCGGCGAGCTGAACGACTCCCTGCGCCTTCTCCGTCGTAGATCCGAGATCCCGCGACGGAAAGGGCGACGATGAAGCGTGCGGCTCAGCTGGTGACAATGGCGGCACTCGTGGCGGCGGCCGGATGCACGGGCGCGAGCACCGAAGGTGTGAGCGGCTCGGCCTCCTGCTCGGGGCTGGTGACTTACGACAGCCGCGGCTACCTGCCCACCGAGAAGTCCGTCCTCACCGTCGGCGAGCGGCTGGGCACCGCCACCGTAGCGGGGTGCGACGACACCCCGAACGACTCGGACCCAGGCATCCCCGAGAGCACGACCGGCGCCTACGCGATCGAGGGGGCCGACCCCACCGAGGCCATCGCCGTGGGGGACAGCCCCGCCGAGGCGGTGCCGATGGCTGCCCGCTGACCGCACAGCGAAGCGGGACTGGACGGACCCCCCGGCCCTCCAGCCCCGCTCTGGCTGTGCTCCACCGCTTCCCCCGTGGTGGAGCACCCCCCGTTCCCCCGTTGGTCCCCCCCCCCCCGAGGGCCCCCCGGCCCCCCGTGGTCCCCCCACTGCTGCCGCTCCCCCGAACGGCCCCCCGAACCTTCAGGCCACAAGCTCCCCGAAGGCGTCCTCCTCGTCACGGCCGAAGCTGAGGACCTCGTCCTCGCGCAGCCGGCGGAGCGACCGCCAGATGCTGGACTTCACCGTGCCGACACTGATGTCGAGGATCTCCGCGATCTCCGGGTCGGTGCGGCCCTCGTAGTAGCGCAGGACCAGCATCGTCCGCTGGAGTTCGGGCAGCCGGGCCAGCGCCTGCCACAGGACCGCGCGCAGTTCGGTGCCGCGCATCGCGTCCGTGTCGCCGGGCGTCTCCGGCAGTTCCTCGGTCGGGTACTCGTTGAGCTTGCGGCGCCGCCAGGCGCTGATGTGCAGATTGGTCATGGTCCGCCGCAGGTACCCGCCGACGGCGGCCTTGTCGCTGATCCGGTCCCAGGCCCGGTAGGTCGAGAACAGGGCGCTCTGAAGCAGGTCCTCGGCCTCGAACCGGTCGCCGGTCAGGTGGTAGGCGGTGGCGTACAGGGAGGCGCGGCGCTCCTGGACGTAGGCGGTGAACTCCGCCTCCGACAGCGAGCGACGCCGCTCCCCCGAGTCCTCCCTGTACGCGGATCCCCCGACCGTACCCATGGCGGCTACCGCCGCGGGCTCCCCCGTGAAACCGTCAACCACCGTCATGTACGACTGCTGCGCATGCCCGGTGTGCTGACGCCCGATGCCGCGAGCGCACCCCCGCCCTCCCCCACGCTCGAATCCGCTCGCGCGGGAGGGACCCCCCTCCGCACCGGACTTCTCCGAACTCCGGCCCCCGTTCACGTCGTGCAGACGCGTGATCACTGCGCTGGTGCTGGTGCCGTGCAGCGTGTTCATCTCGCGCCCCCCGTCGTGGACTTCCGGTGTTCAGCTCGTGCGTCGTGCGGTCTTGCGACTTGCTGTCCTGCCTGTGCCGAAAAGCTTGCCCGGGCACCTTCATGGCCGTGTCCGCCGACTGTCACAGACCTGTCACAGGGGACCGCCCGTGAGGCGACCCGTACGTCGGGGACGGCGCACGCCGGGAGAAGCGCTACGTGCGCGTAGCCGTACAGCTCGTACAGGTGTCGAAAGACCGCCCCGCATGGGCCAGAATGACCCCCGTGCCTTCCCTGTTGCTGATCGAGGACGACGACGCCATCCGCACGGCCCTGGAGCTCTCACTGACGCGCCAGGGACACCGTGTGGCCACCGCTGCCACCGGTGAGGACGGCCTGAAGCTGCTGCGCGAGCAGCGGCCGGACCTGATCGTGCTGGACGTGATGCTGCCCGGCATCGACGGGTTCGAGGTGTGCCGGCGCATCCGGCGCACCGACCAGCTGCCGATCATCCTGCTGACCGCGCGCAGCGACGACATCGACGTCGTGGTCGGACTGGAGTCCGGCGCGGACGACTACGTCGTCAAGCCCGTGCAGGGACGCGTCCTCGACGCCCGGATCCGGGCGGTGCTGCGGCGCGGTGAGCGGGAGTCGAACGACGCGGCGAGCTTCGGCAGCCTGGTCATCGACCGCGCGGCGATGACCGTCACCAAGAACGGCGAGGACCTCCAGCTGACCCCGACCGAGCTGCGCCTGCTGCTCGAACTGAGCCGCCGGCCGGGCCAGGCCCTGTCCCGCCAGCAACTGCTGCGCCTGGTCTGGGAACACGACTACCTCGGCGACTCGCGCCTCGTGGACGCCTGCGTCCAACGGCTGCGCGCCAAGGTCGAGGACGTGCCCTCCTCCCCCACCCTGATCCGCACGGTCCGTGGAGTCGGTTACCGCCTGGACGCGCCTCAGTGACGGACGAGCAAGAAGAGTCCCGCGGTTGGTTCGCGGCTCGCAAGGGAGTGTGGTCGAGGCTGCGGTTCACCAGCCTGCGGCTGCGGCTGGTGGTCGTCTTCGGTCTGGTGGCGCTCACGGCTGCCGTGTCGGCGTCGGGGATCGCCTACTGGCTCAACCGCGAGGCGGTGCTCAAGCGCACCCAGGACGCGGTGCTGCGCGACTTCGAGCAGGAGATGCAGAACCGCGCGGGCCTGCTGCCGCAGGAGCCGACGCAGGACGAACTGCAGCACACGGCCGGGCAGATGGCCAACAGCAGCCAGCGCTTCAGCGTGCTGCTCGTCGCCCGGGACGCCGACGGCAAGACCGTGTTCGGCAGCTCCGGCGGCCTGGACGGTTTCACGCTCGCGCAGGTGCCCGAGTCCTTGCGCACCGCCGTGAACGACAAGCAAGAAATCAACTCCTCCAACAAGTCCGAGTACCACCTGTACTGGCAGCGGATCGTCGACGGCGACACCCCGTACCTGGTCGCCGGTACGCGGGTGATCGGCGGTGGCCCGACCGGCTACATGCTCAAGCCCTTGGACCAGGAGGCCAAGGACCTCAACTCCCTGGCCTGGTCGCTCGGCATCGCCACGGGCCTCGCCCTGATCGGCTCCGCGCTGCTCGCGCAGGCCGCCGCCACGACCGTGCTGAAGCCCGTGCACCGCCTCGGCGTCGCCGCCGGCCGCCTCGGCGAGGGCAAGCTGGACACCCGTCTGCGGGTCTCCGGCACGGACGAACTGGCCGACCTGTCACGGACTTTCAACAACGCCGCCGAGGCGTTGGAGAAACGGGTCGCCGACATGGCCGCCCGCGACGAGGCGTCCCGCCGCTTCGTGGCCGACATGTCCCATGAGCTGCGTACACCCCTCACCGCGATCACCGCCGTGACGGAGGTGCTCGAAGAGGAACTGGAGGCGGAGTCCGGGTCCATGGACCCCATGATCGAACCCGCCGTACGCCTCGTCGTCAGCGAGACGCGCCGCCTGAACGACCTCGTCGAGAACCTCATGGAGGTCACCCGCTTCGACGCGGGCACGGCACGCCTGGTCCTGGACGACGTCGACATAGCCGACCAGATCACCGCCTGCATCGACGCGCGCGCCTGGCTCGACGCGGTGGACCTGGACGCCGAGCGCGGCATCATGGCCCGCCTGGACCCGCGCCGTCTGGACGTCATCCTGGCCAACCTGATCGGCAACGCCCTCAAGCACGGCGGCTCCCCGGTCCGCGTGACGATCCGTGAGGCGGACGACTCGATCGTGATCGACGTACGCGACCACGGCCCGGGCATCCCCGAGGACGTCCTCCCGCACGTCTTCGACCGCTTCTACAAGGCCAGCGCCTCCCGCCCCCGCTCCGAGGGCAGCGGCCTCGGCCTGTCCATCGCCCTGGAGAACGCCCATATCCACGGCGGCGAGATCACCGCCGCCAACTCCCCCGAGGGCGGCGCGGTGTTCACCCTGCGCCTGCCCCGCGACGCCTCGGAGCTGACGGGACAACCGGACGGCGACGAGGGCAAGGGAACGGACACCGCGAAGAAGGGGGACGCCTGATGACGAAGCGGGTACGCCGCCTCCTGGCACTCTCCGCGCTGGGCACCACCGTCCTGGCCGGCTGCGGCATACGGTCCACCGAGGTACCGACCGACTTCGGCCCCGCGCCCTCACGCGTGCACTGCTCCCTCTCCGAACCGAGCGTGTCGACGCAGGCGGCGCGCGGCCTCCCCGTGCAGGTCTTCCTGCTGTGCGGCTCCCAGTTGGTGGCCGTCGAGCGCACGGTGCGGGTACCCGACGGCACCGCCGACTCCGAGCGCCGGGTGCTGGTCGCCCAGGGCCTGCTCGACGAGTTGGACGCGACGCCGTCGCCCGACGAGAAGGAGGCCGGCTACACCTCGGACGTCCGCGGCGCCATGAGCGTGAGCGGCCCCGGCCCCGACGACCCCGAAGAGGCACTGCGCCTGAGCACACCCCCCAGCGACCTCACGTCGTACGCCCTCGCCCAGATCGTCTGCACCTTCTCCGACTCCACGGCCGCCGAGGGCGACGGCTCGGTCGTCCTGGGCGGCCCCGAGGGCACCTCCTTGCGCCGCTACGAATGCACGGACGAGGTCCGCACGAGACCGGGCAGCAACGAACCGCCGTCGACGGAGATCACGGAGCCCTGACCACCCCACAGCCGCCCACCCACCCCGCGGCCGCCCGCGGCGGAAGGGCACCGCACCGGAGAGCGCCCGTCAGCCGCGTACGGCGGCAGGGACCGTACCGGAGAGCGCCGGTCAGCCGCGTACGGCGGTAAGGGACCGTACCCGGGAGCGCCCGTCAGCCGCCGACGGCGGAAAGAAGCCGCACCCCCACCGACCGTCAGCCGCGTACGGCGGTAAGGGACCGTACCGGAGAGCGCCCGTCAGCCGCCGACGGCGGTAAGGGGCCGTGCCGGGGGGTGCCCGCCCGCAGTGACCGGCGTCAAGAAACAGCACTCTCCGACGTACCCCCACCGCCGGTCCGAGGACGGACACCCCCCG
>NZ_JBIAEQ010000019.1:0-30997 GCF_042868655.1 Streptomyces sp. NPDC007808 | reverse complement strand
TCCGACTCTATCAGATCTTTCCGATCCGATTTCCTCGGTGCTTTCCAGGTTCCCGCTCTCGCGTTTCCCTTTCCGGCGCTTCCGACTTTATCAGAACTCTCGGGCCGGACTGACCAGCCGCTCAATTTCCGATTCATCGGGAGAGGCTTCTTGGGAATCAATGTTCCGCCGAAGCAGATAGATTTTCGCTCGGCCCGGGTGGACTGCATCCACTTCCAGGCAACTGTTCGAATCTACCTCCCCACACGTTCCGTGTCAACGGCTCCTGCGGGGCGAAGAGGAGACTAGCAGCTCAGCAGGTCCATACGCACATCAGGCCGCCGTGGGAACCGTGGCGCTGCGCTCGGCCTCCTCGACGTCGCCGGTCTCTCCGGCGCGGGCAGCTCGGCCGCCCAGGACATAGACGTAGGCCAGGAAGGCCAGTTCAGCGGCGATACCGATGCTGATGCGAGCCCAGGTGGGCAGGCCCGAGGGAGTGACGAAGCCTTCGATGACGCCGGAGACGAAGAGGACCAGGGCGAGTCCTATCGCCATGCCGATGGCGGCACGTCCCTCTTCGGCTAGGGCGTGGCGTCGGGAGCGCGGGCCTGGGTCGATGAGTGTCCAACCGAGACGCAGGCCGGTGCCGGCGGCGACGAAGACCGCTGTCAGTTCGAGGAGCCCGTGCGGCAGGACGAGGCCGAGGAAGGTGTCCAGGCGTCCTGCCGACGACATCAGGCCGAAGCCGACGCCGAGGTTGAGCATGTTCTGGAAGAGGATCCAGAGCACCGGCAGGCCCAGGAAGACGCCCAGGATCAGGCAGAGGGCGGCGGCCCAGGCGTTGTTCGTCCACACCTGGGCGGCGAAGGAGGCGGCGGGGTGGCTTGAGTAGTACGTCTCGTACTGGCCGCCGGGGCGGGTGAGCTCCCGCAGTTCACTGGGGGCCGCGATGGTCGCCTGTACTTCGGGATGCGTGCCTATCCACCAGCCCAGGAGTGCCGCGACGAGGGTGGACAGGAGCGCCGTAGGCACCCACCAGTGGCGCGATCGGTAGACGGCTGCGGGGAAGCCGTGAGCCAGGAAGCGCGTCACGTCGCGCCAGGAGGCACGGCGTGTGCCCGTGACGGCACTGCGCGCGCGTGCCACCAGTTGGCTGAGGCGGCCGGTCAGCTGGGGGTCGGGGGCGCTGGACTGGATCAGGGAGAGGTGGGTGGCGGTGCGTTGGTAGAGGGAGACGAGTTCGTCGGCCTCTGTGCCGGTGAGGCGGCGCTGGCGCCCGAGCAGGGTTTCGAGGCGGTCCCATTCGGCACGGTGGGCGGTGACGAAGACGTCGAGGTCCATCTGCTTTCCTGCTCCCCGGCTGTTCGTCGGCGACTCGTCTTGGATGTCAGCTTGTCGCACTGCGACGCGATGCGCCCTCAGCTTGGCAGACTGGCCATTCCAGGGGCAGGTCAGGGGAAGGACGTACGGCGTGAGTGAGCTGGTGACGGGTGAGGCGGTGGCGCTGGAGTTGCGCCCCGCGAAGCTGCCCAGCAGGGCGCTGGCCGTGTTGTTGGATCTGACAGTGGCCGTGGTCGCCTATGTCGCCGTGACCATTGGAGTGATGGCCGCCACCGCTTCGCTGGACGAGGCGGCGCAGACCGCGCTGTCGATCGCGATGTTCGTTCTGTTGCTCGTCGGCGGGCCGATCGCGGTCGAGACGCTCAGCCATGGGCGCTCGCTCGGGAAGCTGGCGTGCGGGCTGCGTGTGGTGCGCGACGACGGCGGTCCGATCCGGTTCAGGCATGCGTTGGTGCGGGGTCTCATCGGTGTGATCGAGATTCTGATGACGTTCGGCGTCATCGCCGTCATCGCTTCGCTGGTGTCCGCGCGCGGGCGGCGGCTCGGTGACGTGTTCGCGGGGACTCTCGTCGTACGGGAAAGGGTGCCGCTCGCCCGCACGGGGTTGGTTCCCCCGCCCCCGCCGTGGTTGGCCGGGCGGTTCTCGGGGCTTGATCTGTCGGCGGTTCCCGATGACCTGTGGCTCGCCGTCCGCCAGTACCTGACGCGGATGCAGCAACTCGACCCCCAGGTCGCCTGGAACATGGCGGAGCGGCTCGCGACGGACGTCGCCGCGCGTACCGGTGCTCCGGCGCCGCAGGGTGTGCCGCCGGCGGCATTCCTGGCCGCCGTTCTGCAGGAACGGCAGGCCCGGGAGGCGAGGCGCGCTTTCGGTGGCGGGGTGGCTGCGGGCGGGGCCGCTGGTGGTGCGGGTCCCGTGAGCGGTGCGGGGGCTGCGGCTGGAGCACCGACCCCGCACGCATATGGACAGCATGTGGTGGCGGCCGGGTCTCCATCGCCGCTGACGGACCCACACAGTGGGCCGGCGGCTCCGGTGGGCGATCAGCCGGCGGGTCGGACGGAGTGGGAGCGACCTTCCGTGCCGCAGGAGGCGGCTCAGCAGCCGCCGGCCCCTCCACGCGCCGCAGCCCCGCAGGACACGCCACCGGACAACCGGCCCGCCACCGGCTTCGTACCGCCCGCGTAAGGCTTCGCAGTCCCTGGGCGGCGGCCGCCCGATGGCCCGGTCGTGCCCGCATCGCTCAAGTGAACGTGGACGGTGGCGATTCCAGGTTTTCCAGCTCGACGCCGGGGGCGGCGAGGACCACGTCGCCTGCGATGTGCACGGCGTGCTGCTCACCTGTGTCCAGGGCTGTGACCTGGTACTCGTCCACTGTCAGAGGGCCGTTGTCAGTGGCGTGTGTTTCTCTGTTCACCAGAGCCCAGGACTGGTCCACGGTGCGCGGGGCCAGGACCGGGTCCGTAAGGGCCAGGAGGCGTACGCGAGTTGCGGAGGCGGAAGGGGTGAGGCGCAGGAGACGGGTGGTGGCGATGAGGAACGCGGGGGACGACCCGGTGAAGGCATGGGCGCGCACATTGCCTTCCGTGGCCTGAGCTCCGGTGGGGTCGGTACGGACCCAGGTGACGCCGTCCAGGGCGGCGCCGCGTACCTGCCAGCCGCCGGCGTGGAGTTCGAGGCGGATGGGGCGGCCGAGTTCGTCCAGGGCGAGGTCGACGGAGCCGCTGTGGTCGCCCGCGGGAGTGGTCAGCTGGGAGACGTAGCGCCAGCCGGAAGGGCCGGGGGCGCAGTGGAAGTGCTCTTCTGCGAGGGGGGTGTGATCGTGCGGATCGTGGAGCGAATAACGGCCGCGGGGCATCGGGGTCCTGGGTCTTGACGGGCTGATCCGGCCCTATCGGCTGGAGAAGCCGCGTGGCCGAAGAGGCAGGCCCCCGACACGGGGGTGCGGGGGCCTGTCTCGGAGGTTCGCTGCTGGGCTGCGCGCCAGTGCACGGGCGCCCTCAGTGGAGGCTGCCGTGCGTAGCGCGCACGCCTGCCGGCGTCCAAGAAGCGCCGGCCCAGGCCGGTGGTTGCCTTGTGAGGCGTACCGCCCAGCGGTTCGTTCGGGCGGTGCGGCTCACGGCGACTCGGATCGGCCCTGGCTGGGCTCAGTAGCGGTAGTGGTCCGGCTTGTACGGGCCCTCGACCTCGACACCGATGTAGGCGGCCTGCTCGGGGCGGAGCGTCGTCAGCTTCACGCCGAGCGCGTCCAGGTGGAGGCGGGCGACCTTCTCGTCGAGGTGCTTGGGCAGCGTGTACACGCCGGTCGGGTAGGCGTCGGGCTTGGTGAACAGCTCGATCTGGGCCAGCGTCTGGTCCGCGAACGAGTTGGACATCACGAACGACGGGTGACCGGTGGCGTTGCCCAGGTTCAGCAGGCGGCCCTCGGACAGGACGATGATCACCTTGCCGTCAGGGAAGGTCCAGGTGTGCACCTGGGGCTTGACCTCGTCCTTGACGATGCCCGGGATCTTGGCCAGGCCGGCCATGTCGATCTCGTTGTCGAAGTGGCCGATGTTGCCCACGATCGCCTGGTGCTTCATCTTGGCCATGTCCGAGGCCATGATGATGTCCTTGTTGCCGGTCGTGGTGATGAAGATGTCGGCCTTGTCGATGACCTCGTCGAGGGTCGTGACCTGGTAGCCGTCCATCGCCGCCTGCAGGGCGCAGATCGGGTCGATCTCGGTGACGATCACGCGGGCGCCCTGTCCGCGCAGGGACTCCGCGCAGCCCTTGCCCACGTCGCCGTAGCCGCAGACCACCGCGGTCTTGCCGCCGATGAGGACGTCGGTGGCGCGGTTGATGCCGTCGATCAAGGAGTGGCGGCAGCCGTACTTGTTGTCGAACTTCGACTTCGTGACGGCGTCGTTGACGTTGATCGCCGGGAACAGGAGGGTGCCGTCGCGCTGCATCTCGTACAGCCGGTGGACGCCGGTCGTGGTCTCCTCGGTCACGCCGCGGATCTCGGAGGCCAGCTGGGTCCACTTCTGCGAGCCGTCCGTGATGGTGCGGTGCAGGAGTTCGAGGATGACGCGGTGCTCGTCGGACTCGGCGGTGTCGACGTCCGGGACCTTGCCGTCCTTCTCGTACTCGACGCCCTTGTGGACGAGGAGGGTGGCGTCCCCGCCGTCGTCCAGGATCATGTTCGGGCCGCCGGTGGGGCTGTCCGGCCAGGTCAGCGCCTGCTCGGTGCACCACCAGTACTCCTCCAGGGTCTCGCCCTTCCAGGCGAAGACCGGGATGCCCTGGGGGTTGTCCGGCGTGCCGTTCGGGCCGACGGCGATGGCGGCGGCCGCGTGGTCCTGGGTGGAGAAGATGTTGCAGGAGGCCCAGCGGACCTGGGCGCCGAGAGCGGCCAGGGTCTCGATGAGGACGGCGGTCTGCACGGTCATGTGCAGGGAGCCGGTGATGCGGGCGCCGGCCAGCGGCTGGGCCTCGGCGTACTCCTTGCGGATCGCCATCAGGCCGGGCATCTCGTGCTCGGCGAGGGTGATCTCCTTGCGGCCGAACTCGGCCAGGGAGAGGTCGGCGACCTTGAAGTCCTGTCGGTTCTCGACAGTCGTCATTGCGAGCTGCTCCTCGGGGTTGGGTCGAGGGTGGGTACGGCTGGTCTGCGCGGCGGCGGACACAGGGGTGCCCGAAGAGGACACAGGCATGCCCGCGTAACGCGCAGCGCAGTCCGTCGGAGGCCCTCTCTCCCTCGGTCGGTCCGTGTCGGGACCGCCCGACCGCCATCAGCAGCGACGTCTGGCTCTGTCCCAAGCTACACCGGGACCCCCGGCCGCCCCCAGTCCGCCTGCGAACAGATCACGCCATCAAGACGGCCGCTCCCGGCGGCGACGGGTCTGGTGACGGCCTGGTGTGAGGACGGGGGGCGGGAGCGATAACAGGACACCAACAAACCGTCGACAGGAGGCAATCCAGCGGGATCTGCACGGATCTTCTGGTCTTTGAGTCTGCGGCGAGGTGGTGCAGGATGCCCGGGAGATCTGACCAACTGATCGATCCTGCGGGTCGCCCGGGACGGCGGTTCGCATGACAAAGGCGTGAGGAGATCGATGTGACCAGTCCGGCCGGCCCTCCCCCCACGGGCAGCGGCGGTGGCGAGCGGCAGCGGTTGAAGCTGCTCGCGGTGACCGCGTGCCCGACCGGCATCGCGCACACGTACATGGCGGCGGAGAAGCTCGCGCAGGCCGCCGAGAGCCGCTGTATCGACATGAAGGTGGAGACCCAGGGATCCATCGGGGCTGAAAACATCCTCGATGACAACGATGTCAACCACGCTGACGGTGTCATCGTCGCCGCGGACAAGGACGTGGACCTGAGCCGTTTCGTCGGCAAGCGGGTCCTGAGCGTCGGGGTGGCCGAGGGCATTCGCCACCCTGAGCAGCTGATCGAGCGGGTGTTGTCGGCGCCGGTGCACGGGACGGGCGGCGCTCCGACGTCCTCCTCCACCGCCGGAGGCGGCAAGGAGCGGAGCGTCGGCTACAAGGCGCTGATGAACGGGGTCAGTTACATGATTCCGTTCGTCGTGGTCGGCGGGCTGCTGATCGCGATCTCGCTCTCGCTCGGCGGGCACACCGACCCGTCGGGCGGTCTGGTCATCCCGAAGGACTCCTTCTGGATGGATGTGAACAACATCGGTGTCATCGGGTTCACGCTGATGGTGCCGATCCTGTCCGGATACATCGCGTATGCCATCGGGGACCGGCCCGCCCTCGTGCCCGGCATGATCGGTGGCTGGATCGCCAACACCGGCGAGTTGTACGGCTCCAAGGCGGGGGCCGGGTTCATCGGGGCGATCGTGACCGGGTTCCTCGCCGGGTACCTGGTGGTGTGGATCAAGAAGGTCAGGGTTCCGAAGTTCGCGCGCCCGATCATGCCGATCATCGTGATCCCGATCGTGGCGACGACAGCGCTCGGGCTGTTCTTCATCTACGTCATCGGCGAGCCGATCTCGTGGGTGTTCGAGCATCTGACCGACTGGCTCAGCGGGATGACGGGCACCAGCGCGATCCTGCTCGGCGCGATCCTGGGGCTCATGATCGCGTTCGACATGGGCGGGCCGGTCAACAAGACGGCGTTCCTCTTCGGCGCGGGGCTCATCGCGACCGGCAACCAGACGGTCATGGGGATGTGCGCGGCGGCGATCCCGGTGATGCCGTTGGGGCAGGGGCTGGCGACGCTGATACGGAGGCGGCTGTACACCGAGCAGGAACGGGAGACAGGGCTCGCCTCGCTGTTCATGGGGTGCTTCGGGATCTCCGAGGGCGCGATCCCGTTCGCCGCGGCGCGGCCCGCGCAGGTCATCCCGGCCAACATGCTGGGCGGCGCGGTGGCCGGAGCCATCGCCGGTGTCGCCGGGGTCGAGGACGCGGTGCCGCACGGCGGCCCGATCGTGGCGGTCCTGGGTGCGGTGAGCGGCGTACCGATGTTCTTCGTGGCCGTGGCCATCGGCTCGGTCGTCACCGCGCTGGCCACGGTCGCCCTGGTCGACGTCGGTGAGCGCAGGCGGCGGGGGGAGCCTGTCATCGGCGGCGGCGCGGCCGGCCCCGAGCCCGCGCTGGTCGGGGTGGGCGCCGGGGGTGTCGTGGCGCGGGGGACCGTACGCGAGTCGGGGGCGGTCGGGGCCGGTGCGTCCTCCGGGGCCACGTCGACAGGGCCGGCGGGGCCCGGGGAGAGGACGGAGATGGCGGAGACGCCGGAGATGGCGGAGACGCCGGAGACGGCGGAGACGGCGGAGTTCGAAGAGGCCGAAGAGAGCGTGGACCGCGCTCCGTCTGTCCTCGGGAGCGGAGCGGACGAGGTTCTCTTGGGTGGTCTCACCCTGCAGACCGTGAAGGTCCGGCTCGACGCGGCCGACAAGGTGTCCGCGATCCGGGAGATGGCTGAGCTGCTGGCGCGTACCGGCCGGGTCGCCGACCTGGACGAGCTGGTGGCGTGCGCGCTGCGGCGGGAGGCACAGGGCACGACCGGGCTCGGTGAGGAGATCGCGATTCCGCATGCCAAGACGGATGCGGTCACCGCGCCGGTCGTCGGCTTCGCGCGGTCGGCGCAGGGCGTGGAGTGGGGCTCGCCGGACGGTACGAAGGCGCGGCTCGTGTTCATGATCGCCGTACCGGAGGCGGCCGCGGGTGACGAGCATCTGCGGATTCTGGCGCAGCTGTCGCGGAGACTGACGGACGCGGGGTTCCGGGAGCGCCTGCTGGCCGCGCCGGACGAGTCCGCCGTCCTCGGGGCGCTGCGCGAGGTCGGGTAGCAGCGGGGCCGAGGCCGCCTCCGGTGGGCGGAGGCGGCGTCCGGTGGGCCAGGGCCGCGTCCAGTGGGCCAGGGGCCGCTAACGGTGGGCAAGGGCCGCCAGCGGTGGGCCGGGCGCGGGCCCGCACAGTCCGGTCATGTACGGCAGCTAAGCTCTGCGCCCGCGGAAGGGCCGCATGGGGGGGTACGCAATGTCCGGCAAGGGGCGGGGACTGGGGATCGCAGCCGTCGTGGTGGGGCTGGTGGGGCTGCTGTCGGGGCTCGGTGGTCTCGCCTACGCGCGGTACGCCTTCGGTGGTTCGGTCGTGTCGAGCGACAGCATGACGCCGACGTACGGTCCGGGGGACCGGATCTTCTACGAGCGGATCGACGGCAGCGACGTGCGGCGCGGTGATGTCGTCGTGTTCTCGGCGCCGGACCGGTACGGCTTCGACGCGCTGGTGATGGAGCGCGTCATCGGCGTGGGCGGCGACCATGTGACGTGCTGCACGGGAGCGGGCGCGAAGACGCGGGTCCTTGTCAACGGACGGCCGCTCCAGGAGCCGTATCTGAAGAGCCCCGAGGACAGCCGTGGGTTCGGCGTGGCCTCCTACGACGTGTCGGTTCCCGAGGGGCGGCTGTTCATGCTGGGCGACCATCGTGCGAACGCCCGTGACGCGCGGGCCTTCCTCGACGACCAGGGCGGGACGCTTGCGGAGTCGGTGATCCGGGGACGTGTGATCGAGGACGTGACGGTGCCCGCGGTGCTCGGGACCGCGATGGTGCTCGGGGTGCTGCTGGTGCCGGTCGGGGTCGGTCTGGGGATCGCCGCCGTGGTCGTACGGCGACGGGCACGGGCCGCGGTGGCGCCTCCGCCGCCGTGGGCGGTGCAGGGCTGAGGAGGTGCACGAAGCCCATGGGGCCCGCCGAGTGACTCGGCGGGCCCCATGGCCGTTGCGGACAGCGCCGCTTGGGGGACGTCAGTGTCCGGCGCTGGGCATCGGTCCCCCGGGCGTCGCCTCGCGGTCGGGGCCCTTGGCCGCGTCGGCCTCGCTGTAGATGTCGGGTTCGAGGTAGATCACGCGGGCGATCGGGACGGCCTCGCGGATGCGGGACTCGGCGGCGTCGATGGCGGAGGCGATCTCGGCGGCCGTGGCGTCGTGCCGGACAGCGATCTTGGCGGCTACCAGGAGCTCTTCGGGGCCGATGTGCAGCGTGCGCATGTGGATGATGCGGGTGACCGCTTCACCGTCGACGACGGCGGCCTCGATCTTGTTGACCTCGTCGAGGCCGGCGGACTCGCCGAGCAGCAGCGACTTGGTCTCGATGGCCAGGACGACCGCGATCAGGACGAGCAGGACGCCGATGCAGATGGTGCCGATGCCGTCCCAGACGCCGTCACCGGTGAGCAGGGCCAGGCTGACGCCGCCCAGGGCGAGGATCAGGCCGACCAGCGCGCCGAGGTCCTCCAGCAGCACGACGGGCAGCTCGGGGGCCTTGGCGTGGCGGACGAACTCCTTCCAGGACTTGCGGCCCCGCAGGACGTTCGACTCCTTGATGGCCGTGCGGAAGGAGAAGGTCTCGGCGATGATCGCGAAGACGAGGACGCCCACCGGCCAGTACCAGTGCTCGATCTCGTGCGGGTGCTTGATCTTCTCGTAGCCCTCGTAGAGGGCGAACATGCCGCCGACCGAGAACAGGATGATCGAGACGAGGAAGGCGTAGATGTAGCGTTCGCGGCCGTAGCCGAAGGGGTGCTGGGGGGTCGCCTCGCGCTGGGCCTTCTTGCCGCCGACCAGCAGCAGGGCCTGGTTGCCGGAGTCCGCGAGCGAGTGCACGCCCTCGGCGAGCATCGACGACGAGCCGCTGAACGCGAACGCCACGAACTTCGATGCCGCGATCGCGAGGTTGGCGGCGAGTGCCGCCACGATCGCCTTGGTACCGCCTGACGCGCTCATGTGTCGCGTTGTCCCTTCGACTTCGTACGTACGCCGTCCCGGGCGCCGCCGAAGGGGAAGCCTGGCCCCCGATCGGCTTTGCCCGTCCTTTGCCGGTGGGCCATTGTTGCAGCCCGCTCCGACATTGGCGCGCCGGGTCGCCGGATGGTGTCCGTCAGACGACGACCGTTGCCCGGAAGACCGTACCGGCACCGGCCAGTTCGGTCCGCTCGCCTGCCGGTACGAAGACGGATCCGCCCGGCGTGAGCAGGTGCTCCCCGACATGGACGGAACCGGCGGTGCAGAGCAGGATCTGCGGGGTCGCGCGCGTGAGGTCGTGGGCGACGGTGCCCTCCGGGAGGACGTACCGGGACAGCCGGAACTCGTCGATCGGGGTCTCGTAGACTTCCTCGCCGTCCGGGGCTGCCTCGGGGCGCAGCACGCCCGGGTCGCCCGCCTCGAAGCGGACGACGCGCAGGAGTTCGGGGACGTCGACGTGCTTGGGGGTCAGGCCGCAGCGCAGGACGTTGTCGGAGTTGGCCATGATCTCGACGCCGAGGCCGCTGAGGTACGCGTGCGGGATGCCGGCACCGAGGAACAGGGCCTCGCCGGGCTGCAGCCGGACATGGTTGAGCAGCATCGCGGCGATGACACCGGGGTCGCCCGGGTAGTGGTGGGCGATGTCGGCGTACGGGGCGTGGTCGCCGCCGAGGCGGGAGCAGGCGGCCGCGGCCTCGGCGACGGTGTGGGCCATCTCGTCCGGGTCGGCGGTCAGGATCGCGGTGAGCACCTCGCGCAGGGCGGCGTCCTCGGGGTGGGCGTGCAGCAGGTCGACGTACGGCTTGAGGGAGTTGACGCCGAGGCCGTCCAGCAGGTCGGCGGCCCGCAGCGGGTCACGGAAGCCGCACAGGCCGTCGAACTCGGTGAGCGCGCAGATCAGTTCGGGCTTGTGGTTGGCGTCCTTGTAGTTGCGGTGGCCGGCGTCCAGCGGGATGCCCCGGCGCTCCTCGTCCTCGTAGCCGGCCCTCGCCTGTGCCAGGTCGGGGTGCACCTGGAGGGAGAGCGGAGCCCCGGCGGCGAGGATCTTGAGCAGGAAGGGCAGTCGGGGGCCGAACTTGGCGACGGCGGCGTCGCCCAGTTCACGCGCCGGATCGGCCTCGATGACCTCGACGAGGGTGCCGCGCCCGGTGCGCGAGGGGGCGCCGGGGTGTGCGCCCATCCACATCTCCGCCTGCGGTTCGCCGGTCGGCTCAGCCCCGAGGAGCTTCGGGATCGCGGTGGTGGAACCCCAGGCGTAGGGGCGGATGGTGTTGTCGAGGCGGTCCATGCGGTTCCGTGTCTGCTCTCTGTGAGTGCGGCGCGGCGTGGTCTTCGGTGGACGCGGGTCCGGCTTGCGCACGGCTGCCGGTTCCTTGCGCGTACGGCTGTCGTTTCCTTGTCCGTACGGCCGCCAGGGCGCCCTGGGACAGATCAGACAACCGAGGCGAGCGCCAGGTAAACGGCGGCGAAATCCGTGATGGCGATCAGTTCCGCGAGGGTCTCCAGTTCGCCACCGGCCTCCGGCTCCAGTTCGCTGATCGGCGTGTCGTGGCTGAGAGCCAGGTCGCGGGCGGTGGGCGCGGCGGTGAGGCCGCCGCTGGGGCGGTCGCGCAGCAGCACCACGCGCGCGTGCAGGGCCGGTGGCTCCTCCACCCGGTCGCGGAAGAAGTCGTCGGGGTCGGCGCTCGCCGCGAGGGGGCCGGCGAGCAGCGCGCTGTGCGAGGAGAGGGCCTCGGGCAGTTCGGCGACCAGGGCGGGGTGGCCGGAGAGCTCGGCGAGCGCGGCGGCGAAACGCCGGCCTGCCGGGCCGGCTGAGACGCCCTCGGTCCAGATCAGCGGGAGGGTGTCGGCGAGTTCGGCGGCCAGGGTCTTCGCCGGGTTGCTGTAGGTCGCGATGGCGGGGCCGCAGCGTTCGGCGATGTGGTCGAGGCGGTCGGCGACTTTCTCCAGGGCGTCGGGCGGGGCGGCGAGCGTGCCGGTGCGGTCCAGGAGCGCCAGGAGGGGGGTGAGCAGCGCCCACAGGACGCCGGGGGCGGAGGCGGCGAGGGGTTCGTCGTGCTCGTACGGGGTCGTCGCCATCGGTACGAACAGGCCGTGGTTGCCGTGCACCGCCTCGGTGAGCGGGGTGCCGGAGGGTGCCACCGCGACGACCGTGCAGCCTCGGCGGTAGGCCTGCTCGGCGAGCAGGGACAGGCCCGGCTCGGTGCCGTCGGGAGTGGTGATGATCAGCAGGTCCACGGAGCCCGCCCAGCCGGGCAGCTCCCAGCGCAGGGCACCCGCGGCGGGTGCCACCCCGGAGGGGGCCAGCCGGGTGACGGGGCTGGTGGAGCCAGCGAGTGTGCCGAGGAGGTCGGCCACGCAGATGGCGGCGGCGCCGGGGCCCGCGATGAGGACGGCGCGGGGGCGGCCGTCGGGCTTGAGGTCGTGGACGCCGGCCTCGGCGGCGTGCCGGGCGGCGGTGCGGACGCGGGCGCCGGCTTCGGCCGCACCGCGGAGCAGGGCACGCCGGTCGGCCTCGGCGAGCGCCTCCGGCGTGTCGAGCAGCGATTCGTCGAGCATGGTCGGCAGCCTCCGAGCGCCGGGGCGGACTGGGGCGGAGCGGGCTGTGGGGCGTTCCGTGGTGCGGGGCCGGCGGGGCCGGTTTCCGTCGGTACGGGTCCGGATTCCGTCGGTACGGGTCCGGATTCCGTCGGTACGGGGTCCGGTTTCCGTCCAGCGCGAGCGGGTGGTCCTCCGCTCGGGCCGCCGGTCCTCATGGCGCCATGGACCGAAGGCCGTACGCCGGTGTCGAACGCCCGTGACCTCAGGGGTCAGGCGGGGCGGCGGGCCTCGTCCACCAGCAGAACGGGGATGCCGTCGCGGACGGGGTACGCCAGGCCGCAGTCCTGGCCGGTGCAGATCAGCTCGGCCTCCTGCTCCTTGAGCGGGGCGTGGCAGGCCGGGCAAGCGAGGATCTCCAGGAGGCCGGCTTCCAGCGGCATGGCGGGTCCCTTCAGGGTGGGTTGCGCGGTACGTGCGTGTGTGCGGATGTGCCTGGTCAGCGTACCGCCGGTGAGGGCGGGGTGCCGGGGTTGGGCGGGGGCGGGCCGGACGGGTCGGGCGGTGCCGCGGCGGCCGTGCGCGGGTCACGGCCCCGCCGCGCTCGCCCGTCCCGTCCCGTGGGGCTCCGGGCCCTTTCGTCGTCAGCCCCGGATGATCGCCAGCACCTCGTCCCGTACCTTCGCCATCGTCGCCTCGTCGCGCGCTTCCGCGTTCAGGCGGAGCAGGGGCTCGGTGTTGGACGGGCGGACGTTGAACCACCAGTCGGCCGCCGTGACGGTCAGGCCGTCGAGCTCGTCCAGACGCACGTCCTCTCGGCCTTCGTACGTGGTCTTGATGGCCGCGAGACGGCCCGCCTGGTCGGCGACGGTGGAGTTGATCTCACCGGAGCCCGTGTAGCGGTCGTACTGCGCGACCAGGTGCGAGAGCGGGCCGTCCTGGCCACCGAGGGCCGCCAGGACGTGGAGGGCGGCCAGCATGCCCGTGTCGGCGTTCCAGAAGTCCTTGAAGTAGTAGTGGGCGGAGTGCTCGCCGCCGAAGATGGCGCCGGTCCTGGCCATCTCGGCCTTGATGAACGAGTGGCCGACCCGGGTGCGGACCGGGGTGCCGCCGTTCTCCTCGACGACCTCCGGTACCGACCAGGACGTGATCAGGTTGTGGATGATCGTGCCCTTGCCGCCGTGCTTGGCGAGTTCACGCGAGGCCACCAGGGCGGTGATGGCCGACGGGGAGATCGGGGCGCCGTTCTCGTCGACGACGAAGCAGCGGTCGGCGTCGCCGTCGAAGGCGATACCGAGGTCGGCGGACTCCTCGCGGACCCGCTTCTGGAGGTCGACGATGTTCGCCGGGTCCAGCGGGTTGGCCTCGTGGTTCGGGAACGTGCCGTCCAGCTCGAAGTACATCGGGACGAGGGTGAGGGGCAGGCCGGCGAAGACTGTGGGGACGGTGTGGCCTCCCATGCCGTTGCCCGCGTCGACGACGACCTTCAGGGGGCGGATGGTCCTCAGGTCGACGAGGGAGCGGAGGTGGGCCGCGTAGTCCTCCAACGTGTCCCGCTGCGTGATCGTTCCCGTCTGCGCCGCGGGTGCCGGGGCGCCCGACTCCGTCCAGCCCTCGACCAGTTCGCGGATCTGCGCGAGGCCGGAATCCTGGCCGACCGGGGCCGCGCCCGCTCGGCACATCTTGATGCCGTTGTACTGCGCCGGGTTGTGCGAGGCCGTGAACATCGCGCCGGGCAGGTCAAGCGCTCCGGAGGCGTAGTACAGCTGGTCCGTCGAGCACAGGCCGATCTCGGTGACGTCGACGCCCTGCGCCGCCGCTCCGCGCGCGAAGGCGCGGGACAGGCCGGGCGACGAGGGGCGCATGTCGTGCCCGATCACGATCGCGCTCGCGCCGGTCACTTGGACGAAGGCGGCCCCGAAGAGCTCGGCCAACGGCTCGTCCCACTGGTCCGGGACGACCCCGCGTACGTCGTACGCCTTCACGAGCTGTGACAGATCAGCAGCCACGGCCAACCCTCCTGGAAGTCCTGTCGGTCACCCCAAACTACCCGCCCTCACCGGCAGCACGCTGTGTGGCCGCTGAGTGGACCCCCAGCCGTAACCTCAGGTCAGCGCGGAGGTCAGGGCAGCATCCAGCCCGGCACCGGTGAGCTCTGCCCGACGACGATCAGAGACACCACCAGCAGCAGGCCGAGGCGCCACCGGCAGCACCCGCCCCAGCAGCTCCCCCGCCCGGCCGGTGAGCCCCACCGCCGCGCACACGATGGTGAGGTTCTGCGGCGAGATCGTCTTGCCGAGCACACCACCTGAACTGTTGGCGGCGGCCAGGAGTTCCGCGACAGCCCCGACTCCCGGGCAGCCGTCACCTACGAGGCGCCCGTCAGTGCGTCGTCCGAGGTGTCCGACCCGGAACCCGGAGACTCCGCGACGGCCACGCGCGCGTGCACACCAACGACGACCGCCGCACCCACCCCGGCGAGCACGCGAGCAACGCGTACGCCCGCACGACCTCCGCCCCGGGTCGTCCTCGCCCAGCGGCAGTCCGGTGACCTGAGCCGGCGTCACCACCGGCGTCACCACCGGCGTGCCCATGTCGCCGAAGGCCACGGGCGCGTGTCGGCGACCAGCGCGACGACCGCCGCGCTGGTCGGCTCGAACCCGAGCGCCACCAGCATGACCGAGCAGATCGCCACAGGCGCCCCGAATCCGGCGAGCGCCCCCGGCAGGCCCCCAAGCAGAAGGCGGCGCCGAGCACTTGGGAAACGTCGAAGAGGCGTCCGAACCAGCGCCGCAGGACGTCGAGATGGCGTGTGCGGACGGTCATCCGATGCACCCAACGGGCAGGGCGTCGACCACGATCCACAGGATGACGATCCACAGGATGGGGAAGAGCCCGGAGGCGGCGCCCTGGGCGCCTCTGAGAGCGTCTGACCGAGGGCGGCACCCCGTGCGCGAGTCAGGCGACCAGAACGGCCGCCAGAAGTCCCGGCGAGACCGGCGGGATACGCCTTCAGGCGCACAACGCCCGGTGAGGCGAGGACGATCACCAGCGGCAGTGCCGCCACCAGGGCGGACAGGCCGAGCGAGCCGGCCACGGGTTCCAGTTCGTGGACGTACAGGGCGCCGCCCGGATTCCGACACGCGGAAAGCCATTTCTCGATCCGGCAGACGGAAAAGACCAGTCCGCGCCAACGAGACGTCAACGCCTGTGCGTCATCCGCGACACCCGCGACGCCCGCGCACCCGCACCAGGAACAACAGCCGCGGGACCGGACTCAGTTGTCGGGCGAACGCAGCACCCGCAGATGCCCCCGCCGCGCGACCTCCATCGGATCGGCGGCGCGTGCTCCGCCCCCGCCCGCCTCGGCCGCCCGCTGCTGCGGACGGGCCGCCTCGCGTACGGCGTTGGCAAGCGCTTCCAGGTCGTCCCCGCTGGGACGGGCCGGAGCCGAACCGTCCAACAGCCGTACGACCTCCCACCCGCGCGGGGCGGTGAGGCGCTCGGAGTGCTCCGCGCACAGGTCGTAGCAGTGGGGTTCGGCGTAGGTGGCGAGCGGGCCGAGGACCGCGGTCGAGTCGGCGTAGACGTACGTCAGCGTCGCTACGGCGGGACGGCCGCAAGCGGTGCGCGAACAGCGACGTACAGGGCTCACGACGTTGGACGGTACCGCACTCTTGAGCGGGCCGCGACGACTCTCCCCCAGGTCACCCCACCGTGTCGTGTTGTGAAACACCCCACACGCCCCTTTCACCCCAAGCCACTGACCTGCGCGGGAACCTTCCTTCGAGATTCCGCACGCGTTCGAATCCGGTCACCACTCACCACAAACCCCACCAATAACCACGAGCTCGACGGTCCCGGAGAGATACGGAAACGAGCCCAACCTTGGCTGGAATGGTCATCTGCCGACATGCCGTACGAGCGGGCCGACGTCACCCGACCGCACCCGGCGATCCGCCACGCGCCCCGCACGGGGACTACCCTTCACCAGTGATGGACACCCCCGTACCGCCCCGTGCCGTCGGCCCCGGGCCCCGCCGCCGTGATCGCCACGGTCGGGGTATGCGCGGCCCGATCGCACCGCCCCAGGTTCCCCTGGCCGCGAGCCGCGCCGACGCCTTCGCCGATCTGGTGCAGGACTCGGTGGAACGCCTCGAACGCCGCTGGCCCCAGCTGGCCGACATGGACTTCCTGGTCCTGGAGGTCCCACGCCTGGACGGCCCCGGCCGCACCTGGAACGACGAGGCGGTCCCCCTCGGTGGCACCATCCCCGCACGCGAGGGGCGCCCCGCCCGGGTGGTCATCTATCGCCGCCCGGTGGAGATCCGCACCAAGGGCCGGGACGAGCGGGCCGCGCTGGTCCACGAGGTGGTCGTGGAGCAGGTGGCCGAGCTGCTGGGCCTGACACCGGAGACGGTGGACCCCCGCTACGGCGAGGACTGACACCCCTGTGCGAGCGGCAGACGCGGGCCGTCGCGCAGGCCGCCCGCGGGGACCCGCACCGCGTCCCTACTCCTGCAGCACCGACAGATCCTCGTCCGCCTCCGGCACGGCGACCATCCCCCGGTCGTCCGGCAGCGTCTGCACCGTGAACCCGGGCACGCCCTCCGCCGACACCGCAAGCGTCCGAGCCGCGTAGACCGGGCCACCCGACACCGTCTCCACCGTCAGCGCGTACGTGCCCTTCAGACCACCCGGCACCGGTACGTCCAGGTCCTGGGTGGTTCCGGACTTGATCGTGTACGTCTTCGAGGTCGCCGTACCGGCCCCACCGCCCGACGCCGTCACCTTGATCCGCGCCGACCGGAAGGGCGCCGCCACGGACAGCGTCGTGCCCTTGGCCCTGTTGTCCACCACGGTCGCGCGTGCGCCCACCGGTCGGCTCGCCGGGATGAACGCGGTCTCCTGCTTGGCACCCGACCCGCGAACCACCCGCAGCGCGGCCACCACCGGCACGGACCGGTCCGTGGGCGTCAGCACCAGGGATCCCGCCTCCCCCCGCATGACGTCGCCGAGGTCCACGGCACTCGTCATCCCGGCCTTGACGTGCAGCGTCTCGTGCCCGGCGGGCGTGATCGCCCCGGACGGGGAGGCGAGCCGCACCTTCAGGTCCGCGTCCGCGTCCCCCGGCGTGAAGGCGACCAGCCGCACGGCCTTGGCGTCCTTCGGTATGCCGGGCAGCACCAGGCTCCCCGCGGGATCGGCGGACGCCGCCAGCCAGTCCCCGCCGAGCTTGTCGTCCAGCGCCTGCACCGAGGCCCCCACCCGGCCACTGCGCACGCTCACGTGCACGGTCACGTTGTCCTGCTTCTCACCGGTGAGCGTGGACAGCAGGACCGGCTCGCCCGAATGCGGCTGCACCGTGATCCCCTCCCCCACCGTGGTCTCCAGGGCGCCGTCCTTGCCGTACAGCTCGATGTCGACGACGGCTGCCGAGTCGTCGGGGTTGGTCAGATGCACGTAGTCCGTGCGGTCGGCGGCCGTACTGGCACCGGGGAACCAGAACTCGGTGTCGGGCTCGACGCAGTTGACGCCCTGCAGGCCGCGCCCCGAGCCCGCGGCGACCCGGGTGGTCTCCTGGACGGTCCAACCGGGCGCGAACTTCCCGTCAGCGGTCCCGATCAGGGCCGGCGATGCGGCCCCGGACGCGTCCGCGGTGACCGGCGCACCCACCTTCTCGGCCTCAAGGACGGGCTTGCCGGCCTTACCCGCCGCACCGGCCTCGCCCGTCCTGCCGTCGGCCTTGTCCTTGCCGCCCGCACCGGTCCCCGACGCCTGCGCAGCGGACCGCAGTCGGGCCTTCCCGCCGCTCCCCGTCCCCTTGGTGACGGGCGTGAACGACGTGTACGTCGTCTCGGCGAGGTCCGAGCTGCTCGGCGCCGGACACACCAGGCTCGTACGCTCCACGGGCAGCTCGGCGGCCGTCTTGGCGGTGTCCGTGCCGGACGCGTCCGGCGTGGTGAGCGCCGCGAACCCGGTGACGGCGGCGAGGGCGCCGGTACCGGCGATCAGGGAGAGGGTCGTGCGCTTCACTGCTGGCTCCCGTCGGAACGCTCACTGCCGTGCTGGTGCTGCTGCCCGGGGTCGTACGAGCCGTCGTAGCCCTGCTGGTACGTCTGGTCGTAGGAGGCGTCGTAGGTCTGGTCGTACCCGCCCGTGGCGGACTGCCCGCCGTACCCGTACGGGTCGTACTGGCCGCCGCCCTGGTACGGGTCCGGCTGGTACGGCTGGTCGTAGGCACCGCCCTCGGGGTACTGCGGACCGCCGTGGTACTGCTCACCGCTGTAGGTGCCGTACTCGGCGCCCACGTAACCGGGCGCGTCCTTCCCCCAGCCCTGGGCGCCCTCGTCCGCTCTCGTCCCGGCCCCGTACGACTGCTGGTGGGGAATCGCCACGGGCGGCTGCTGCCCGGGGGGAGCCGGGAAGTCCCCGTCCTGCCCGGTCTCTTCGGACTCCGCCTGGGCGCGCAGCCGACGGGCCCGTCGGCCCTCGCCCGCCATGGCCTCGGCCGGGACGGCCGACTCCTCGGGCAGGTCGTCGTCGACGTCGCGGCGACGCCCCGGAAGAGCCATCACGACGAGGACCACGGCGAGGAAGCCCTGCGTCCACAGCCAGGCGGTGTGGCCGACCGGGTCGTCGAAGGTGACGTCGAGCCTGCCGCCGGCGGCGGGCAGTTCGAAGCCCTGGGCCCAGCCGTCGACCGTGGTCGGGGTGAGCGGCTTGCCGTCCAGGGTGGCCGTCCAGCCCTCGTCGGCGCTGTCCGCCAGACGCAGGACACGCCCTTCGGAGCCGCTCGGGACGGTGGTGTGGATCTCGACGGGCCCGGCGGCGACGGACTGGGGCTCACCCGAGTCGGCACCCGCCCCGGACTCCGAGCCGGAGACGACGGCCGCACGCGAGACCTGCCGGTCGACCCGCCACAGCGCGCTGCCGTGCTGCTCGCTCAGCCGCGACAGACCGGGCGTGGCGTCCAGCACGCGCGCGACCTCGCGCGGGGCGCCCTTGTGGACCAGGACGTAACGCACCGCGAACGCGCCCAACTGGTCGGCCTGGTCGGCGCCGGAACCGGCGACGAGGTTGGCGACGATCTTGTCGCGCTTGGCGTTCCCCCCGTCGGCCGCGGCGAGTTCGGCGTCTCCGAGGCGGGCGCCGGAGCCGCGGACGAGCATGTAGGCGACGTGGGCCGCGGAGTCGCTGTCGAGGACGAGGGTGCGGGCCTGGTCGCGGGTGTTGCTCTCCTCGGCGACGAACGCCGGCACCTGCACGGGGTCCCGGCGCTCCAGGGGGTTGTCGGCGCCGCGGATCATCCAGCCGACGGCGACGAGCAGCGGACCCGCTGCGGCCGCGAAGGCGATCAGCGCGGCGACCGGCTGGCGCCAGCCGAAGCTCTGCTCGGCGACACGCGAGCGTGCCCCGTCCGCGCCGAGCAGGGCGGCGGCCAGGAGCGCGATGCCGTAGACGAGGGTGGCGGGACCGGCCCAGGTCGAGCTGTTGGACAGGACCGCGAAGACGAGGCCCACCAGGGCGACCGCCCAGGCGGCCAGGATTCCCGACTGGCGCTCGGAACGCAGCAGGGCGGCCAGCGCGGCCAGGACGACGCCGATGAGCATGAACCCGCTGACGGTGCCCGGCCCGCCGGGGCTGACGCCCAGCAGATCCACGGCGGACGCCGCGGAGGCGCCATACTCCAGACCGGCCTCCTGGAAGAAGCCGAACGGGAGCAGCGACAGCGACCAGGGTGCGAGGACCAGCAGGGGAACCCCGAGCTGGGCCAGGAGGCGCAGACCGTAGGCCGTGATGTCGGTGCGGCGCACGACCAGGAGTGCGGCCCCGAGCAGCAGCGCGATCGGCCACACGATCGGGGTGAAGGCCGTGGTGATCGTCAACAGCAGCGCGTACGCCCAGGTCGCGCGCCAACTGCCGCGGGCTCCGGTGCCGTTCGCCAGGCCGCTCGCGGCGATGCCCGCGCGTGCGATGAGCGGCAGCAGCACGGCGAGTACGGCGGTGCCGATGCGACCGCCGGCGAGGGCGCCGGTGACGGCCGGCAGGAAGGCGTAGGCGACGGCCGCCCACGCGCGCAGGAGACGGGACTCGACGAGCGGGCGGGAGGCGAAGTAGGCGGTGAGACCGGCCAGCGGCACCGAGCAGACCAGCAGGACGGTGACCGCGAGCCCGGTCGAGCCCAGCAGTGCGGAGGCGAGCATCGCCACGATCGCCAGATACGGCGGCGCCGACGAGGTGCCCCCGGCACCCACCGGATGCCAGGCGTCCAGATAACGGGACCACAGCTCGCCGGAGTCGGCCGGGGCGGGCAGCAGCGCGCCCCCGGCGAGGGCGCCACCGCCCAGGAGCCCGCGGCATGCGACCAGCGACACGAGCAGCAGCATCAGGAAGAGCACCGGGCCGGGCTTGCGGGCGATGCGCTTGAGGCGGCCGAACTGCTCTATCTCCAGGAAGTCGGCGTCGTCGCCGCCGGGTCCGGACTCGATCGCGCCGCCGTGCCGTCCCGCGCCTGCGGCCGCCTCGGAGTCGGAGCTGCCGACCAGGCTGCCCGCGGCCTGCTCGACGGTGGCCCGCACGGTCGCGCCGGGCGGCGGGAACAGTGCCCGCAGCTCGGCCTTGTCGATGACCGGGGTTCCGCGCCTGCGCCGCCCGGCGATGATCCGCTCGGGCCGCAGCAGGGTGCCCATGAGGCCGCGGATCTCGTCGAGGGCCTGTCCGGGGACCTTGCCGACGAGGTAGGCCAGCGTCCGCAGGACCGTGCCGAGCACCAGGCGGAGCAGGACCCAGGGCAGCACGGCCGTGCGCGTGTTGACGAGCAGGGTGTAGACGGCGCCCGCCTTGTCGACCTTGTGCGGGGAGGCGGCGGTGCGGCCCACGCAGTCGACGGTGCGGCGCTCGCGGGAGGCCGCCTCGGCGTGTCGTACGACCGCCTCGGGGGCGACGAGGACGCGGTGGCCGGCGGCGGTGGCGCGCCAGCACAGGTCGACGTCGTCGCGCATCAGGGGCAGGCGTCGGTCGAAGCCGCCGAGTTCTTCGAAGACGTCGCGCCGGATCAGCATGCCGGCGGTGGACACGGACAGCACGGACCGGACGTGGTCGTGCTGGCCCTGGTCCTGTTCACGACGGTCCAGGCCGGTCCAGCGGCGACCGGAGTTGGCGATGGTGACGCCCACTTCCAGCAGCTGTCGGCGGTCGTACCAGCCGCGCAGCTTGGGGCCGACGACGGCCACGTCGTCGCGGCCGAGCTCGTACTCGTTCTCCACGACGCGCAGCAGCTGGGCCAGGGCGTCGGGTTCGGGGGCGCAGTCGTCGTGCAGGAGCCAGAGCCACTGCACCGGCTCCCCGTGGGGGAGTTCGGGCATGTCGTAGGCGTCGTCTCGCCACGTGCGCGTGACGGGGTCCCAGCCGCTCGGCCGCTTCAGGTACGTCAGCTCGTCCGGGGTGAGGACGGGGGCGCTGCGGTTGGCCTCCTCGACGGCCTGGCCGAACCCGGTGCGCCGGGCGAGGTGCAGTACGCGGTCGTCGCCGAGGGCGTCGGTGACCAGCTGCGCGGAGTGATCCGCGCTGCCGGTGTCGGCCGCGACGGCGAACTGGACGGGGCGCTCCTGGCCGAGCAGCCCGGCGAGCGCGTCGGGCAGCCAGCGGGCGCCGTCGTGGGAGACGAGCACCGCGGTCACCACATGACGCGGAAACTCAGGTGCGGCAGCGGGGTCGTGAAGGGCTGCCGGATGGCTGTGCACGGACATCGAGGTACGGGCCCCGGTTCGATGGACTGCGGTGGACGCCTGTGCCCCAAGGGGGCAGCGGTGCCTCTCGGACGAGCGACCACACTATCGGCTGGGCATGACGGCGGCCCGCCGCCTGTGGATAACCCACCTGCGACGGGCCGTGCGTGACGTTTCCGGGTGCGGAAGTGAGCCGTTTCGTCAGACGGCGGCCTTCTTCAGGCGTCGGCGTTCGCGCTCGGACAGACCGCCCCAGATGCCGAAGCGCTCGTCGTTGGCGAGGGCGTATTCGAGGCACTCGGAGCGGACCTCGCAGGCGAGGCAGACCTTCTTGGCCTCGCGGGTCGAGCCGCCCTTCTCGGGGAAGAAGGACTCGGGGTCGGTCTGGGCGCACAGCGCGCGCTCCTGCCAGCCGAGTTCCTCGTCCGCGTCGTCGACCAGCAGTTGCTGCACCAGCTCGGTCATGTGCGCCCCTCGTCAGTCCTTCGCGTCCCCGTGATGTTGCCGTTACCGATTTCGGCTGAACGACACGAGTGAAATTACAAGTGTGCTGCTCCGGGCGAGTCAAGCCGAGATCTGCTATTGAGCCCCTTATTCACTCTGCGGAACCAAGGCCTAGCGGAAAGTGTTCAAATCGTCCTAAACCTTGACAAGCAGACAGGGCCCGCACGGGTGTCCCCTCCTCCGCAGAGCCTGTACGGAAAAGGACGCCCAGAAGTTCGGTCTCGTTGCACGCGCGTACAGAAGCGAACCGGATCACAGTCGGATCACAGGATCGCAACGACGCCCATGCGCTCCCGGTTGTGCGCCATGTGTCCCGACAACCCCGTGCACAAACCTTTCACCACTCAGATGAACCGGATGAGGTGAAACATGTCCCACATCGCCGGGCGTCGAGTTGACACCGAAGGCATGAACCGATGTCCTTATGGGCATGCTCGCGTACTCGGCACTCACCTCGACCCGCACCGCCGGGTCCCACGGTGCTGCCCGCGCTCGCTGTAGCTGTTGCTGTCCCAGCTGTTGAGCCACACCTGCTCCAGCTGTAGGCCGAGCCACCCTTCCCTCGGCTCTCGTTCCCTCTGACCTTTTCTCACTGAGGAACCACCCACCCCATGAACAGCGACAGCGACCTTCAGATCGCCGGCGACATCCTCGAAGTCCCCCACCTCCTCCAGGCACCGCGCGAGCACCCGGCGACCGTCGCCGAGTTCGTCGGCCTGGCCCGCTCCATCGCGGCCGACCGCTCCCAGTGGGAGCACCTCGTCCAGTACGACGCCACCACGCGCTGGTACCACCGGCTGCGCACCGGCCCCGGCTACGAGGTGTGGCTGCTGTCCTGGGTCCCGGGACAGGGCAGCGGACTGCACGACCACGGCCGGTCCTCCGGCGTCCTCACCGTCCTGGACGGGACGCTGACCGAGCGCACCGAGCGGGGTACGCGCGTGCTGGGGGCAGGCGCCCAGCAGGTCTTCGCGCCGGGTCACCTGCACGAGGTGGCGAACGACGCCCTGGAACCGGCGGTGAGCCTGCACGTGTACTACCCGGGCCTGACCGAGATGCCGATGCACACCACCCGGGCGTGCGAGGCCCGGGTGGAGCCGCGTGCGGTGACTGCCTGACGCGTTGTCGTACCCGCCTGCAAGACTGCTTCCATGCGCATTGTGGTTCTGGCAGGCGGCATCGGTGGTGCCCGGTTCCTGCGTGGTCTGAAGCGGGCCGTGCCGGACGCGGACATCACCGTCATCGGCAACACCGGCGACGACATCCACCTCTTCGGCCTGAAGGTCTGCCCGGACCTCGACACGGTGATGTACACGCTGGGCGGCGGCATCAACGAGGAGCAGGGCTGGGGCCGGGCCGAGGAGACCTTCCATCTCAAGGAGGAGCTCGCGGCGTACGGGGTCGGGCCGGAGTGGTTCGGGCTGGGCGACCGGGACTTCGCCACGCACATCGTGCGGACGCAGATGATCGGCGCCGGATATCCGCTGAGCGCCGTGACGGAGGCGCTGTGCGACCGATGGAAGCCCGGCGTCCGTCTCATCCCGATGACCGACGACCGCGTGGAGACCCATGTCGCCGTCGAGGTGGACGGCGAACGCAAGGCCGTGCACTTCCAGGAGTACTGGGTGCGGCTGCGCGCCGCCGTGCCGGCGGAGGCGATCGTGCCGGTGGGCGCGGACCAGGCCAAGCCGGCGCCGGGCGTCCTTGAGGCCGTCGCCGAGGCCGACGTCATCCTCTTCCCGCCGTCGAACCCGGTCGTCTCGGTCGGCACGATCCTCGCCGTGCCGGGCATCCGGGAGGCGATCGCCGACGCCGGGGTGCCCGTGGTGGGCCTGTCCCCCATCGTCGGGGACGCCCCCGTGCGCGGGATGGCCGACAAGGTGCTCGCGGCGGTCGGCGTGGAGTCGACGGCGGCGGCGGTCGCCGAGCACTACGGCTCGGGTCTCCTCGACGGCTGGCTGGTCGACACCGTGGACGCCGGGACCGTCGAGCGGGTCGAGGCGGCCGGTATCCGTTGCCGGGCCGTGCCGCTGATGATGACCGACGTCGACGCGGCCGCGCAGATGGCCCGCGAGGCGCTGGCGCTGGCGGAGGAGGTGCGAAGCGCTTGAGCGGTGTGTCGAGCGACGGGCCCGGTGACATCTCGGTGAAGGGGTACCGGGTCTGGCCCGTCTCCGGGATTCCCGAGATCCAGCCGGGCGACGACCTCGCGAAGCTGATCGCCGCGGCCGAGCCCGGCCTCGCCGACGGGGACGTGCTCCTGGTCACCTCGAAGATCGTCTCCAAGGCGGAGGGGCGCGTCGTCGAGGCGGCCGACCGGGAGGCGGCGATCGACGCGGAGACCGTCCGGGTCGTGGCGCGTCGCGGCGCCCTCCGTATCGTCGAGAACCGGCAGGGGCTCGTGATGGCAGCCGCCGGTGTCGACGCCTCCAACACCCCCGCCGGGACGGTGTTGTTGCTGCCCGAGGATCCCGACTCGTCCGCACGGGCGATCCGCGACGGCCTGCGCGACGCCCTCGGTGTCACCGTCGGGGTCGTCGTCACCGACACCTTCGGGCGACCTTGGCGCGCGGGGCTCACAGACGTGGCGATCGGCGCCGCCGGGGTGCGTGTGCTCGACGATCTGCGCGGCGGCACGGACGCGCACGGCAATCCGCTCAGCGCGACCGTCGTGGCGACGGCGGACGAACTCGCCGCCGCCGGTGACCTGGTGAAGGGGAAGGCCGCCGGCCTGCCCGTCGCCGTGGTGCGCGGGCTGGCGCACACCGTGGCCGAGGAGCACGGGGAGGGCGCGCGGGCGCTGGTGCGCGGCGCGCGCGACGACATGTTCCGGCTGGGGACGTCGGAGGCGGTGCGCGAGGCGGTCACCCAGCGGCGGACCGTACGGGCCTTCACCGACGAGCCCGTCGATCCCGGCGCCGTACGAAGAGCGGTCGCGGCGGCCGTGACGGCGCCGGCACCGCATCACACGACACCGTGGCGGTTCGTGCTGCTGGAGTCGGAGGAGTCGCGGGTGCGGCTGCTCGACGCGATGCGGGACGCGTGGATCGCCGATCTGCGACGGGACGGCAAGAGCGAGGAGTCCATCACCAAACGGGTGCGCCGCGGGGACGTGCTGCGCAACGCGCCGTACCTGGTGGTGCCCTGCCTGGTCATGGACGGCTCGCACACCTACGGCGACCCTCGGCGGGACGGGGCCGAGCGGGAGATGTTCGTCGTCGCCGCCGGCGCCGGGGTGCAGAACTTCCTGGTCGCGCTGGCCGGGGAGCGGCTGGGCTCGGCCTGGGTGTCGTCGACGATGTTCTGCCGGGACGTGGTGCGCCAGGTGCTCGGGCTGCCACAGGACTGGGACCCGATGGGAGCGGTGGCGGTCGGTCATCCGGCCGAGGAGCCCCGGCCCCGTCCGGATCGGGACGCGGGGGCGTTCATCGAGGTGCGGTGACAGCGCACCGGCCGCGGGGCGGACGACCGCGGTCGCGGTTCGTGAGGCGGGCCGTCTCCCGCCTCACACTCCTCGGCACACACACCGCGGGGCGCCACGGAACCGCATAGGCTCGTAACTCTCATCGGTCTCTGATCGCATCCCGGGGTTTGTCGTGGCAGGACGTTTCGCTCCTCGGCCCACGCGTACGACAGTGCGCGGTGGCCATGTCGCCGTGCCCCCGGGGATACCCCGGCAGGCTCATACGCCCGCGCGTGAGCGGACCTGGGTGCCCGACGAGCCGGTCGATCTCGGGCTCGTGCTCGGGCCGCTGCGGCGAGGGCCGGGGGATCCGACGTTCCGGGCGACGCCGGACGGGTCCGTGTGGCGGGCCACCCGTACGCCCGTCGGGCCCGGGACGCTGCGGGTCACCGCGCGAGGGGCCGGCGTACGGGGTGAGGCGTGGGGTCCGGGGGCCGAGTGGCTGCTGGAGCAGTTGCCGGAGCTGCTCGGGGCCGCCGACGACCCGTCCGTCTTCGTGCCGCGGCATCGGCTGGTGGCGTTGGCCCGGCACCGACGACCGGGGCTGCGGTTGACGCGGACCGGGCTGGTGCTGGAGTCGTTGATCCCGTCGATCCTGGAGCAGAAGGTCACGGCCGACGAGGCGTACCGGGCGTGGCGGTTGCTGGTGCGGAAGTACGGCGAGCCGGCGCCGGGCCCGGCGCCCGCGCGGATGTGTGTGATGCCGGATGCGCACACCTGGCGGATGATCCCGTCCTGGGAGTGGCATCGGGCGGGGGTCGACAACAAGCGGGCGTCCACGATCCTGCGGGCCGTACGGGTCGCCGCGCGGCTGGAGGAGGCGGTGCGGATGCCTCCGGCGCAGGCGCAGGCCCGGCTGGAGGTCGTACCGGGGATCGGGCCGTGGACATCGGCGGAGGTCGTGCAGCGCAGCCATGGGGCGCCGGACGCGGTGACCGTGGGGGACCTGCATCTGCCGGGGATCGTGGGGTGGGCGCTCGCCGGCGACCGGGACGCGGACGACTCCGTGATGCTGGAGCTGCTGGAGCCGTACGCGGGGCAGCGACATCGGGCGGCTCGGCTGATCCTGCTGAGCGGGCGGGTGCCGGAGCGGCGGGCACCGCGGATGTACCGGGCGGACATCGGGCGGTTGTGACGGGGCGCGCGCCGCGGTTGCCGTGGTGTGCGTCGCCCCCCGCCTCCCGGGCTCCTGCGGCCGCGCGGTCCGCGCCCCACGCCCCACGCCCCACGCCCCCGGTATGGTCCGAACGACAGGCCCCTAAAGGTCCGGCGAGAACCGCACCGCGCCCGCCGGGATCCGCGCGTCGCACCACACCCGCGCGCCCTCGGCCAGCTCGTTGTCGGCGCCGATCACCGCACCGTCGCCGATGACCGTGCCGGTGAGGACGGCGCGTTCGCCGACCCGGGCGCGAGTGCCGATGAGGGAATCGGTGATGACCGCGCCGGGTTCGATGACGGCGCCCGGCAGGATCGTGCTGCCGAAGACGCGCGCGCCCTCGGCCACGAAGGCGCCCTCGCCCACCACCGTGCCGCCGGTCAGCTTGGCGTCGGGGGCCACCCTGGCCGTGGGGAGGATCAGGCGGTCGCCGCAGCGGCCGGGGACGGCGGGGGAAGGAGCCCGGCCCAGCACGAGGTCGGCCGAGCCGCGAACGAAGGCGGCGGGGGTGCCCAGGTCGAGCCAGTAGGTCGAGTCGACCATGCCCTGGAGGTGGGCACCGGCCGCGAGGAGGTCCGGGAAGGTCTCGCGTTCCACCGAGACCGGGCGGCCCGCCGGGATCGTGTCGATGAGCGAGCGGCGAAAGACGTACGCCCCCGCGTTGATCTGGTCGGTGACGATCTCCTCCGGCGTCTGGGGCTTCTCAAGGAAGGCGGTCACCCGGCCCGTGCCGTCGGTGGGGACCAGGCCGTACGCCCTCGGGTCCGTCACCTTGGTGAGGTGGAGCGAGACGTCCGCGCCCGTCGTCTCGTGGGTGCGGACCAGGGCCCTGATGTCGAGGCCCGTCAGGATGTCGCCGTTGAAGATCAGGACCGGGTCGTCGGGCCCGGAGTGGAGACGCGAGGCCACGTTGCGGATGGCGCCGCCCGTGCCGAGGGGCTCCTCCTCCGTCACGTACTCCAGGTGGAGTCCGAGCGCCGAGCCGTCGCCGAAGTAGGGCTCGAAGACCTCGGCCAGGTACGACGTCGCGAGGACGATGTGCTCGACGCCCGCCGCTCTCGCTCTCGCCAACTGGTGCGTGAGGAACGGGACCCCGGCCGCCGGAACCATGGGCTTCGGCGTGTGCACGGTGAGCGGGCGCAACCGCGTGCCCTTGCCGCCGACCAGGAGGATCGCTTCTGTCACCTGTCGTCTCTGCTTCCTGCCGGGACCGGCCGAACTGTCTTTCGGCCGGCCAGTGTATGCAGACCGTTGTGCGGCGCCTTCGACGGCAGTGCGGCAGTGCTCCCGCTCTTCGTCCCCCGACGGCGGTGAATACGTCCTCGCGGTCACCGCTTCTCCCACCCTCCCCGGGGTGGACCGGCCCGCCTCAGCGTCCCTGGTAGCGGGCCGCCGCGGCACGGGCCGTGCCGAGCTTGCGGTAGAGCTGCCATCCCGGGCACTCCGTGGAGTATCCGTCCCGATGGCCGGAGATCGTATTCAGTCGTACGTTCTTTCCCTTTCGGTAGAGATTGCCACCACCGGACTTCAGGTATGTCTTTCCACGGGGATTGACGCCGAAGAGCCCCAACTTCCATGCGGTGAGCCGGGCGATGGCCTTCACCGAGGCGCTGGACGGCTTGGTGGTGCCGTAACTGCCGAGGACGGCGATGCCCATGCTGTTGGAGTTGAAACCGAGGGTGTGGGCACCCAGGACGGGCTTCGCCACTCCCCCGGCCCGCCCCTCGTAGATGTTTCCGCACTTGTCGACGAGGAAGTTGTAGCCGATGTCGCGCCAGCCCATGCTCTTGACGTGGTAGCGGTAGATACCGCGAATGAGCGAGCCGACCTGTGAGCACCGGTACCCGCCGCCGGTCGCCGTGTGGTGCACGAAGGCCGCCTTCACCTTCTTCGTGTAGGCGAACTGCCGCTCCCGCCAGCTCTCGTTCGCGCCCCAGCCCCGCCGAGTCACGACACGGGGTCGCGGGCCGATGTAGGGCTTCGCCCGCTGTTCCTGCGTCAGTTCGTCACCGCGCAGGGCGAGCAGTTCCCGCTCGGTCTCGGCCCGGCCGAGCGCGGGGATCTCGGCGGCGCCGAGGGGCGCGAGTTCGAGGTTGGCGGTGGAGGCGGCCGCGTCGGCGGCCGAGGACCCGGCGAGGGTCTCGGTGGTCTCGCCGGTCTCGGCGGTCAGGGATCCGGGGCGGGGGGCGCCGGCGGGGTCCTCCGGCGCGGGGGCGGGGTCGCCGGGATCGACGAGTTCGAGTCGTAGTCCCTCGGGCAGCGGGGAGGCGACGTCGACGCCGGTACCGGTGGCAGCCGGGTCCGGAGTCGGGTCACCGCCGCCCCGTACGGACTCCTCACCCCGGACCGGGACGGCTTCCGCGGTGACCCGCACCTCCACGCCGTCCGACCGCCCCACCCACAACGGTGCCGTGGAGCCGCGCACTCGGCCGGAGGTGCGCTCGGCGGTGCCCGGGTCGGCCGCGTGGTCCGCGTTGTGCGTCTCGACGTCCTGCCAGCCGGACCAGGCACCGGTGCCGACCGCGCGGGTGCGGACCTGGACGCGGCCGTGCAGTTCGACGTCCGGGTCGTCCCAGATGACACCGACGAGGGAGAAGTGCGGTACGTCCCGGCGGGTCAGGCCCTGTTCCACGGGCCTACCGGCGACGCGGTCGCGGCTGCGGGGGGCGAGGGGCAGCGACTGGGTGCTGCCTGGCACGTAGGGCTCGGCGGCACGGCGCTCCGAACCCACCGGCGCACGCGTGGCCACTTCCACGCCGGGCGCCGGTCTCGCGGTCGCGGCGAGGGCGGGTGGGGTGAGCGGGAGGGCGAGAGCGACCGCGCATGTGACACCGATCGAAGAAGCAAGGAATCCACGCATGTTTCTGATATTGGGCAAATTCACACAAACTTGTCCATCGGCGAACTGACGGGCCGTCGGCGCACCCTTCCCCCGAACCGGTGGCGCGAGGGCGCCCCAACGGCGGGTGCGCACCGGCGCGTCGGCGTACTCTTGCCCGAGTGAACGCCACCGATCGCACCCCTGCCGACCTGCTGCGTTCCGCGCTCGCCGCGGATCCCGGACGCCCCCTGGTGACCTTCTACGACGACGCCACCGGGGAACGCGTCGAATTGTCCGTGGCCACCTTCGCCAATTGGGTGGCCAAGACCGCGAATCTGCTCCAGGGCGATCTGGGGGCCGGCCCCGGGGACCGGGTCGCGCTGCTGCTGCCCGCGCACTGGCAGACGGCGGTGTGGCTGCTGGCGTGTTCGTCGGTGGGCACGATCGCCGACGTGGGCGGGGACCCCGCGGCGGCCGACGTGGTCGTGAGCGGTCCGGAGGGCCTGGAGGCCGCGCGGGCGTGCCGGGGCGAACGCGTCGCGTTGGCTCTACGGCCGCTGGGAGGCCGCTTCCCGCAGCCGCCGGCCGGTTTCGCCGACTACGCCGTGGAGGTGCCGAGCCAGGGAGACCGTTTCGCCCCGTTCGCTCCGGTCGACCCGGAGGATCCCGCGCTGATCGTGGCCGGCCGGGAGTTCAGCGGCGCCGAAGTGGTCGAACGGGCCCGCGCGGAGGCGACAGGCCTGGGCCTCACGGGCCCGGGCTCACGCATCCTCTCGGCCCTGCCGTACGACACCTGGGAGGGCCTCAACGCCGGCCTGTACGCGGCCCTGGCGACCGACGGCTCGGTGGTGCTGTGCCGGCACGTCGAGTCCCTGGACGAGGAGACGCTGGCCAAGCGAATCGACAGCGAACGCGTGACGACGACGGCGAGGTAGACCGAGGCGGCACACACCGAGAACCCCCGCAGGCCACCGGCGCACCCCACCGACCGTCAGCCGCCGACGGCGGTAAGGGGCCGTGCCGGGGGGTGCCCGCCCGCAGTGACCGGCGTCAAGAACCAGCACCTCTCTGCGTACCCCCACCGCCGGTCCGAGGACGGACACCCCCCGGCACGGCCCCGCCCCCCCCCCCCCCCCCCCCCCCCCCCCCCCCCCCCCCCCCCCCCCCCCCCCCCCCCCCCCCCCCCCCCCCCCCCCCCCCCCCCCCCCCCCCCC
>NZ_JBIAEQ010000018.1:0-31975 GCF_042868655.1 Streptomyces sp. NPDC007808 | reverse complement strand
CGACTGGCTGGACTGGTACAACTACCACCGACCCCACACCGGCATCAGCGGCCAAACACCAGCCAGCCGCGTCACCAACCTGTCCGGTCAGCACATCTAGGCCCCGGGCGAGACACGTCCGGGGCTCCGTGCCGTTATTCGTTCGCTTCTGTCATGACATGTCGTGGGGGGTAGTGCGGTTTCCTGGGACCCTCATGACAACCGCCCATCGATCCAACTGTCTGGAATTGGGAGCGGGGATGTGTTCGGTCCACATGTTGTCGCGCAGGTTGGGAAGCCACTGGGGCTTCGGTGTGAGGTCCAGAACGGCAAGCATGCCGAGCGTGACTCCTGCGGCTTGGTAGGCCACCGTTTGCCACAGATAGCGCTTCAGGTCTTCAGGTTCTGCCTTCCTGAGTTCGCGCTTGCACTCGATCACGATGCTGAACCCGGGAAATATCACCAGGACGTCGGCGCGGCCTCCGCTGCGGTCGATGGTTTCCATCTGTACTTCGAAGCAGGCGCTGTCGAGGTAGTCGTGTAGATCTTCTTGCAGTTCGATCTCCAGCGGGAGCTTGTCTCCAGGCTTGGGCGCGAAGAGGTAGGCAGTCTTCTTCGTGTGCTTGTCACGGCCGCGGTTCGTCCTGTTCGCGAGGAATCGGATTGTCGCCGTGACGAGGCGGATGAAGTGCTGCCGTACCGAAAAGGACTGAAAGTCCGGGCAGGGTTGCAGTCCTCTGATGACCTCATTGAAGAGGTCTTGCTCTGCTTTGGGCAGCGTCTTGATGTGAGCGCTGTAAGTGTCGGTGAGCTGCTCGTGTAGGCCGCTGAGCGTGTCGGGGGGCAGGGCTGCTAGAACCTGCCTACCAAGTTCGGCGGCCAAGTCGTCGGCCGCTCCGTCTTTTCCCGGGCCGTCCTCAGGTTCTTCAGGTGGAAGCCCGAGCCGGGACTCGACTGCTGACCGGAGTTCCTCGGCAGCCTGCCTGTCCCAGCCGGGTGGGGCGTCGGCGAGCAGCGCGTGAACGTGCAGCAGGAGTCCTTCGCGGGCGGCAAAGGCATCTTCGATACGAGGGGCTACGAGGAGCTGCAGCGCAGAGGCGTCGCCGGTTGGGGTGAGGCGTACGGAGCGGTGAGCGGTGTAGGCGGCGAGGATGTGCTGGATCGTCTGGCTTGGCCAGGTGGGGAGGGGCGAATCAAGGTGGGCGGCGGCGTGCTCGAGGTCAGTGCTGAGGGTGTACCAGGCTGCTTCGGTGTCGTAGCGGCCATCTCGCCAGCCTGTTCGTAGACCGGTGAGCCAGAGCGCGTGTTCAGAGGTGGAGCGGCGTACCTGCGCTGCCTCGCTGCTGAGGGCTTCGTTGTCGTTGGCTTCGAACGCCAGGACAGCGTTGATCGCGGCCCGGTATGCCGTGGCGTCGGGGCGGTCCTCGTCGGAGTCGATGGCTTCAGTGAAGCGGGTGCGGCTAGTGGTGAGCTGGGTGAGGAGGCTGGGTCGGTCTGCGGCGTTGAAGGCATCGGAGAGGTGGCACATGGCCAGTTCGAACGCGGCATCGGACCGCAGCTGCGGTATGTCGAGGAATGCATGGAGTGCGGTAGTTAGGTCTGAATCGCGCCATTGTTCGTACGCTACTCCGAGCGCCCGTACGACTTGGCGTGCGTATCCGATGGGTGCGTAGGGGGATTGCGGGTCAGTAAGGACATCAAGAAGCCCGTAACGCTTGATGGCTCCTCCGGCGAGTGCCAGGCGGAGTGCGGCTTCAAGGAAGAGGCCTGCGGTTTCGGCGTCGAGGGCTGTGGCATGAGCCTCGGCCCGTCGCAGGGCGATTCGATTCAGCGTGGTGGCGTGGTCCCTCAGGTACCCGGGGTGGTCGCACAGTCGGTCAAGGAGGTCTCCGACGACGCCCGGCCGGTTCTCCGCCGTGAGTGCTTCGGCGATGAAGGATGCGGCCCGGTCTGTGCTGTTGAGACGGCTCCAGGCAGCAAGAAGCGTCTCGGCCGCGCGGAACCACAGTCGAGAGGTGCCAAGTTCATCCGCCTGGGCAAAGAATCGATCTTCGCCGCCGAATTCTTCGAGTGTGGGGGCGTCTCCGCGGCGAGCCAGGAGTGTCTCGAGCGGCGTCACGGTGGGCCCTCCTTGTCGTGCGGCGGCCTGCGAGGGATGACGCGTTAGCGCGTCGGTGGAGTGATGGTCACCACATGAAGGCCCCTGCTTCAGCGATCTTCGCGCGGTCGTCAGGGATGACCGTACGGGCGAGTTCACGGTTGGCTGTAGCGGCGACAATCTGCAGCCCGTCGGTCTCTTCACAGATCGCCTGAAGCTGCTGCAGCGTCTCGGCAAGGTCGGTCGGGATCATTTCCTGGGCACCGGCGGAGTCGATAAGGAAGAGTCCGGGATGACGTCCGCCATGCTGCTGGCCGACGCGGAGGAGAGCCAGCAACGTGGCCATGCGCAGACGCAGCTGTTCGCCCTCGGTCACCTTCTGGAACCAGGACGGTCCATCGTCCAGCTGGAGCTTCATGGGGCCGTTTGCCTGCAGCTTTACGCCTTGGAGGTTGTCGTATCCCAGTCGGACGGCGAGGTCGAAGATTTCGCTGCTGACCCGGTCCATGATGGGCTTGCTCGCCTTTCCGGCGCGCGCGTCGGCTTCTTTGTACGCAGCCTCCAGGATCGTCTCCTCTGGGGCCGGCGACGTTGTTCCACCCGCGCGAGCGTGGGTGGCTTCGCGTTCTCTCAGGGCGCCGCGCAGGCGTTCCAGGTCAAGCTGGCGTCGCAGAACGGAGGCATCCGGTAGTGACGCTTGGGCGGCGGCCATCGCACGACGGGCTGCGTCGAGCTGGGCTTCGGCCTCTTTCCGTTCCTTCTCCGCACGCCGCAGCGCTGTGCGGGCCTGGTCGTCCGCAGCGGCCAGAAAGGCGATGTTCGCACTCAGCTGGTCGATAGCTGTGGTGTCCTCCGGAGCATCCTCGGGAGGTGCGCTGCCGCATACGGAGCAGTGGTCCGCCGTCTGGTCGCCGCGTGCCTGAGCGAGGTCAGCGACGGAGGTGGTGCAACGCGGGCAACACGTCGGGGCCAGAGCCCCGAAGTACCGCTTGGCTGCCGTGTTCTCCTTCATGTCGCGTAGCCGCTTCCGGTCTTCCACGAGTGTCTGGTGCAGCTCTGTGTAGTTCTGCTGGACGGTTAGATGCACCTCTACGGCAGTGGCATGGCGTTCCGCGCAGGACGCAACGTAGGCCGCGGCTTGCTCGATAGCCAGGGCTTGGTCTTCCAGGGCAGGGGCGGCACAAATGTTGGCGAGGGCCGCCTCGGCAGCAGTGATCTCGTCCTTTAGCTGCTGCAGGGAGTTCGCACGGGCCTGGGTGTCTTCGGTGGCCCGACGCTTCACCCCCCGCTGGTGCTGCCGGACAGTCTTCAGGGCGGTCTCGGCGTCACGGCGTGTGCTGGTCCAGGGAAGGCCGATGAACATCTGCAGCAGGCTGACGACGGATCCGTTCTCGCTGGTCTCTCCGAGCAGGACTTCAGCGTTGCGGTTGCGGCAGATCAGTGCGTGGCTGAACAGCGCCCAGTCGGTGACGGTGGCCTTGCCGTCTTCTTCGCCTTTGACGTCGGAGTGCCATCCTCGGAGGATCTCCAGGTTGAGACGGTTCATCATGAATTGGCTCATCACGGAGGCGAACTCGGCTTCGCCGGCGAAGTCGATGCCGGGGGTGGTCTTTCCGGTCTCCAGGCGTCCGGTGGGTACGCCGTCCTTGTGCTGGAACTCCACGCTGAAGGGCTCACCGTCGATGTGGCCTTCGAGCCGAACGTGGGAGATCCATCTGCGTGCGGTGTCCTGCAGCCGTTTGTTCTTGCCGCGCAGGCACCACCAGATCACTTCCAGGACAGTGCTTTTGCCTTTGAGGTTGTCGCCGGCCAGGCACCACAACCCGTCGCTAAGCGGCCAGCTGAAGCGGAAGTCGTCGGTGAACTTGCCTGCCTTGGTTCCTGAGAACTTGATCGAGGTCAGTGCCAGGCGGTGCGGTCGCGGCAGCACGCCGCTCTCCCGTACCCGGTGGTGCTCGAGCACTGCTGCGGCCTCCGCGACGTCCACGCCGGCACGGCGGGCAACGGCCTCGGTGAAGTTACTCATGCGCTTCCCTCGCTCACCTTGCTCTGCAGCGCCGCCAAACGGGCCCGGACGCGCGGGAGAATGCCAGCGATGTCCTCACCCATGTGGGTTCGTTCGTACTCACCCTGCGCGTACTGGAGCTCTTTCAAGGCACTGCCGCTGCGGTCCCCGGCCAGCAGCAGCACCAGTGCGGCGCGTTCGTCGTACCAAGACAGATCGGGCTCCTGCGAGCGCATCTCCTGTGCATCCTGTCGGCCTGCCGGCAGCAAGCAGTAATCCCAGCGGTCGATGTCAGGTGCTGTCCCGATCGCGTCGATGCCGATCAACCCATGAGCGACCAGCAACGCCAGTGCGTCATCGAGTGACTCGTAGGCGCCATAACGCCAGCGGATCATGGGATAGGACTCGAGATCCGGCTCATCGCCTTCCAGCAATGCAGCTGCCCGGTCGACCGGGCTGACTCCCGGAACGCTCCGGCCGGCCTCCGCGGCGTTCAACAGTTCATCGGCGAGGTAATCGGGGTTACGGAGCCAGAAGTCGAGCGCCTGAAGCCTCTTCTGCCCGCGTAGCACCGCCACTGCGTCCGGATGGGCTGGGCACTCGCTATCCGGGTGTGGACAGTGATCCAACAGGAAGAGGATGCGCACAGCATCCTGGACGCGGCTCGCCCTCCGTGTCCGTACCTGGACGTCCTCCGATGCCATACGCCCCCGCCGATCTCGCTTACATCGCCCTGTAGACGAGTAGCACGAATCATGACTCCTGCGTAAGTGATCCAGCACAATCCGCAGTCGGAGCCGTGTTGGCGGCGGCACGGCGCGGCGGCCCCGGCCGACGCACACCCAGGCGTGCGGGTCCCGATCCCCGGTTGCGTCCGTGCCGCCCATCCCGCCCTCCCTCTCCCTCCACCAGGGCATGGGCGAAAGCGGCCGCAACGGGGATGTCAGCGCCCCGACCCACGCCCGTACGTGGTGGGACCTGCACGAAAATTCAGGGCGCTGTGAAGGCCCGCGCAACATCAAGCGCAACAGATGCCGCAACCTATGGGGCCCTTCTCGGTCGGGTGAAGCCCGCCGGAACGCAGAACCTTCGGGCTTGCTGTCGCGTAGTGCCAGGCATGAGGCAGATCAATGATGCGCATGTGGCAGGGCCGGGTCTGGCCGTGGTGGAGGTCGCGGCTGCGGATGACGAGACCGCGTTCGCGGTCCAGGAGCTGCTCGCCGCGCGCTGGGGGATGGCGCCAGCGGACCGTACGGCCCGGGAGCCCGGCGAGCCGGGCGTGCGGCTGCGCTGCTTCCTGGACCTGCGCCAGGAACTCGACTCAGAGCACCAGGAGGAGGGCGAGCTTGACCCGGTGACCGGCTGACCAGCCAAGGAACGTCGTCAGCGTCAGCATGGTCGGGGGCCCCCTCGCCCCGCGACCACGGGCCCGACCAAGACCGGTCCGGCCAAGCGGTCACCCGGGCAGCCGACGGCACGGGTGGAAGGCATGGTGCGTGACGTGGACGCTGCCAGAGCCAATGCTGGCCGCCCCCGTGCCCGATCCTGCTCTGCAGCCGGGGTGGGCCAGCGAGCCCAAATGGGACGGGTTCAGGGCCCTGATCTCCGTGGACGCGGGCCGGGTGGTGCTGCGCTCACGGCGCGGCACTGAGATGGCGGCCTCGTTTCCGGAGATCGTGGCTGGGGCCGCACAGCTCCCTGAGGCTACCGCGATGGACGGTGAGTTGGTCGTATGGGAGGCGGGCCGACTCGCCTTCGAACGGCTGCAGAACCGGCTTCAGCGGCGCGGAGCCGGGGCGGCCCGGGCAGCAGGCGAGTGGCCGGCCCACTTCGTCGCGTTCGATCTACTGCGGCTGTCCGCAACCGACACGACCAGCTGGCCGTATCAGCGGCGCAGGGCCGCGCTCGAGTCAGTGTTCGCCGCCCGCCGCCTGTCCGCCCCGTGGGTGCTGTGCCCGTCGACCACCGACCCGGACACGGTGCGTGAGTGGCTGACGTGGGCGTCGGTCGGGATGGAGGGCGTGCTTTTTAAGCGGCTGGACAGCGTGTACGAGCCTGGGGTGCGCGGGTGGCGGAAGTACAAGGTGCGTGAGACGACCGAGGCGATCGTCGGCGCCGTCACCGGCTCCCTGGCAGCTCCCAGCAGTCTGCTGCTCGGCAGGTACGACGACCATGGCCGCCTGCAGCTCACCGGCCGCACCACCACTCTCGCCCAGGCGGCGAGCAGCGCGGTCGCCGGGCTACTCGCTCCGGCCCGGCGCGATCATCCGTGGACGGGCTGGTCGTTCTCCGCCGAGTGGGGCAGCCGGGAGACGCTGGACGTAACGCTGGTGGAACCCGAGCTGGTGGTCGAGGTCGGCGTCGACGTCGCCCGCGATTCCTCTGGCCGGTGGCGCCACCCCGCACGCTGGCACCGTGCCCGCCCCGACCTCTCCCCCGCCGACATCCCCCGCTGGACGGTGCCGCCGCACTGACGGCGCCACGGGCAGGGCGGCCCTGCCGACGCGCAACGCAACTGAGCCCGCCCCGAGACGCGTCCGCGCCGCCCATCCCGCCAGCTTAGGAGTCGTTGCCGTCGCTCAAGCCGGTACCGCTGCCGTCCGAGGCGACGGCGTTGGGGCCCCGGACGGCGACTATCAGCCGACGGGAACGGCCCCGGCCACCTCGTCTACGACGTGATCGCGTCTGACATGTCGGTGTGCACCTGGGGGCGGCCTGTCATCGGCAGGCTCAGCACCATGGTCAGGCCGCCGCCGGGGGTGTCCTCGGCGGTGAGGGTGCCACCGGTCGCCTCGGCGAAGCCGCGGGCGACCGCGAGGCCGAGGCCGACGCCGTTGCCGCGCGGGGCGTCGCCGTAGCGTTGGAACGGTTCGAAGATGCGGTTCTTGGCCTCGTCGGGGACGCCGGGGCCGCGGTCCATGACCCGGACTTCGACCCGGTCGGCTATGGCGCTCGCTGAGACCAGGACCTTCTCGCCCGGCGGGCTGTACTTGACGGCGTTTTCCACCACGTTGGCCACCGACCGTTCCAGCAGGCCCTTGTCTACGGCGACCATGGGCAGCGTTTCGGGGACGTCCAGGTCCACGCTGTCCTCGGCGACGCCGACCAGCGCCAGCGGGATCACTTCGTCGAGGTCGGTCTCGCGGACGATCGGAGTAACCATGCCGGTCTGCAGGCGCGACATGTCCAGCAGGTTGCCCACCAGGTGATCGAGGCGGTCGGCGCCCTCTTCGATGGCCTCCAGCAGCTCCGCCTGGTCCTCCTGTGACCACTCGACGTCGTCCGAACGCAGCGAGGAGACCGCCGCCTTGATCCCGGCCAGCGGGGTACGCAGGTCGTGGCTGACGGCGGCCAGCAGGGCGGTGCGGATGCGGTTGCCCTCGGCCAGTTCCTTGGCTAGGTGGGCCTGCTGTTGGAGGCGTTGGCGGTCCAGGACCACCGCGGCCTGGGCGGCGAAGGCGGCCAGGACCCGGCGGTCCTCGGCGGGCAGGACGCGGCCGGACAGGGCGAGGGACATGTTGTCGCCCACGGGAACGTCGACGTCCGCCTCCTCAGGGGCGGTACACGGGCGCGGGCCGACGCTGCCTGCGCAGGTCCACGGGGCAACGTCGTTCTCGCGTTCGAGCAGGGCGGCCGATTCCATGCCGAAGGTCTCGCGGACTCGTTGGAGAAGTGCCTCGAGGCTGGTCTCGCCGCGCAGAACGTTGCCGGCCAGGAAGGACAGTATCTCCGCCTCGCCACGCAGCCGGGCCGCCTGCTGAGTGCGTCGTGCGGCCAGGTCGACCACAGATGCGACTGACACGGCCACACCGACGAAGACCACGATGGCCACGATGTTCTTCGGGTCGGCGATGGTGAGGGTGTGGAAGGGCGGGGTGAAGAACCAGTTGAGCAGCAGGGACCCGGCTGCCGCCGAGGCCAGCGCCGGGTAGAGGCCGCCGAGCAGGGCCGCCGCCACCGTCATGGTCAAAAGGAGCAGCATGTCGTTGGCGAGGCCGACGTCCGGGAAGACGCTGCTGAGCAGCCAGGTCAGCAGGGCCGGTCCGCCGATGCCGACGAGCCAGCCTGAGATGAGCCGGGAGCGGCCCAGCCGTGCGCCGCGGGGGACCGGCAGGCCGCGGCCCTTGCCCGCCTCGTCGTGGGTGATGAGGTGGACGTCGAGGTCGGGGCCGGAGTCCCGGGCGACCGTGGCGCCGACGCCGGGTCCGAAGACGTACTGCCAGCTCTTGCGGCGGGAGACGCCGAGGACGATCTGGGTGGCGTTGACGCCGCGTGCGAAGTCGAGCAGTGCTGCGGGGATGTCATCGCCGACGACCTGGTGGTAGGTGCCACCCAGGTCCTCCACCAGGGTGCGCTGGACGGCCAGTTCCTTGGGGGAGGCGGAGGTGAGGCCGTCGCTGCGGGAGATGTAGACGGCCAGTACCTCGCCGCCGGCGCCCTTTTCCGCCAGGCGGGCGGCTCGGCGGATGAGGGTCCGGCCTTCCGGGCCGCCGGTCAGGCCGACCACGATCCGTTCGCGTGAGCCCCAGATCGCCGAGACCTTGTGCTCGCTGCGGTACTCGGTGAGGTATTCGTCGACGCGGTCGGCGACCCACAGCAGCGCCAGTTCCCGCAGGGCGGTGAGGTTGCCGGGCCGGAAGTAGTTGGACAAGGCTGCGTCGATCTTGTCCGGTTTGTAGATGTTGCCGTGCGCCATCCGGCGGCGCAGCGCCTCGGGCGACATGTCCACCAGCTCGATCTGGTCCGCCCGCCGCACGACCTCGTCGGGGACCGTCTCCCGCTGCCGTACTCCGGTGATCGACTCGACGATGTCGCCCAGGGACTCCAGGTGCTGGATGTTGACGGTGGAGACCACGTCGATTCCGGCGTCCAGCAGTTCTTCTACGTCCTGCCAGCGCTTGGTGTTGGGGGAGCCGGGGACGTTGGTGTGGGCCAGCTCGTCGACCAGCGCCACCTTCGGTTGCCGTGCCAGGACTGCGTCGACGTCCATCTCGGTGAAGGCCGTGTCCCGGTACTCGATCTCCTTGCGCGGGATCTGTTCCAGGCCGTGGAGCATCACCTCGGTGCGTGGGCGGTTGTGGTGCTCCACGAAGGCCACCACGCAGTCGGTGCCCCGCTCGATGCGGCGGTGTGCCTCGGACAGCATCGCGTAGGTCTTGCCGACCCCGGGTGCCGCGCCGAGGTAGATCCGGAGCTTGCCGCGTGCCATGTCGTCCCTCGGTCAGGCTTCGAAGCGGTAGCCCATGCCGGGCTCGGTGATCAGATAGCGGGGGTGGGAGGGGTCCGCTTCCAGTTTGCGGCGCAGTTGTGCCATGTAGACGCGGAGATAGTTGGTCTTGTTGCTCTGTGGGAAGCCCCAGACCTCTTGGAGGAGGTATTTCTGCGTGATCAGCCGGCCCGGATGGGTTGCCAGGATCTCCAGCAGGTGCCACTCGGTCGGTGTGAGCCGCACGTCCCGCCCGTCCCGGACGACTTTCTTGGCGAGTAGGTCGATGCTGAAGTGTTCTGTCTCGACCAGGGCCGTCTCGGGCGCGAGGGGTGCGTCCTCGGTGCGGCGGACGGCGGCCCGCAGCCGGGCCAGCAGCTCGTCCATGCTGAACGGTTTGGTGACGTAGTCGTCGGCGCCGGCGTCGAGTGCGGCGACTTTCTCGTCGGACGCCTGTCGGGCGGACAGGACCAGGATCGGGACCCGGGTCCAGCCCCGCAGGCCCTTGATGACGTCGACGCCGTCCATGTCGGGCAGCCCGAGGTCGAGCAGCACCACATCGGGCTGACGCGCGGCAGCCAGACGCAGCGCCGTGGCCCCGTCGGGTGCGGCGTCCACGCCGTAGTGACGTGCCTGCAAGTTGATGACGAGAGCCCGTACGAGCTGCGGGTCGTCCTCCACCACGAGCACCCGGGTCATGGATGTGTGCCTTTCCTGTCGTCGTACCTAGGCCGTGGGTGCCGCAAGCACCGCCGTTGCGTTCTTCGGGTGCACGACGGCGGGAGTGGGCTAGGCCGGGAGCGTTCCCGGCCCAGCCGACTCCTGCCTGTGCCGCATCGCGATCAATTCTTGGCCACAAGGGCCTTGAGCGCGATGTTGAGGTCGAGGACGTTCACGCGGGGCTCGCCCATGAAGCCGAGCGTACGGCCCTGGGTGTGCTCGTCCACGAGCTGCTGCACCTCGGCGACCGGAAGGGCGTTCTTCTCCGCGACGCGGTGCACCTGGAGCTCGGCGTACTGCGGGGAGATGTCCGGGTCCAGGCCGGAGGCGGAGGAGGTGACCGCGTCGGCGGGCACCTGCGAGGGCCTGACCGTGTAGCCGGGCACCGAATTGTCCTTGACGACCGCGGCCTTGGCCGCCTGAACCTGCTTGATGAGGTCCTTGTTGTCGGGCGAGAGGTTGGTCGCGCCGGACAGCAGCAGCTTGTACTGGGTGTTCACGCTGTTGGTGCCCAGGCCGTTGGCCGGGCGGCCCTGGAACCACTTCAGGTCGGGCGCCGGGGTCTGCTGCCCCTTGTCCAGCGGCAGGTTGTACGGCTGGCCGATCAAGGATGAGCCGACGACCTTGCTGTCCGCCTTGATCTTCGAGCCGTTCGCCTTGGCCGGGAACAGGCCCTGGGCGATGCCGGTGATCACCAGGGGGTAGATGACGCCGGTCACCAGGGTGAGGGCGAGGAGGGCGCGCAGGCCCGCTGCGAGCAGCCGGGCGGTGTTCGTGACGGAGTGCTTCATGGCGGTCAGCCGATTCCGGGGATGAGGGAGATGAGCAGGTCGATGAGCTTGATGCCGATGAAGGGGGCGATCAGTCCGCCCAGGCCGTATATCCCGAGGTTGCGCCGCAGCATCTTGTCGGCGCTAACCGGCCGGTACTGCACGCCGCGCAGGGCGAGCGGTACGAGCGCGATGATGATCAGCGCGTTGAAGATGACTGCGGAGAGGATCGCGGAGTCGGGCGAGGACAGCGCCATGATGTTGAGCTTGTCCAGGCCCGGGTACACGGCCGCGAACAGGGCGGGGATGATCGCGAAGTATTTGGCGACGTCGTTGGCGATGGAGAACGTCGTCAGTGCTCCCCGGGTGATGAGCAGCTGTTTGCCGATCTCGACGATCTCGATGAGCTTGGTCGGGTTGGAGTCGAGGTCGACCATGTTGCCGGCTTCCTTGGCGGCCGACGTACCCGTGTTCATGGCCACGCCGACATCCGCCTGGGCGAGCGCGGGGGCGTCGTTGGTGCCGTCGCCGGTCATGGCGACGAGCTTGCCGCCGGCCTGCTCCCGCTTGATGAGCGCCATCTTGTCCTCGGGGGTGGCCTCGGCGAGGAAGTCGTCGACGCCCGCCTCGGTGGCGATCGCCCTGGCGGTCAGCGGGTTGTCGCCCGTGATCATGACGGTCTTGATGCCCATGCGGCGCAGTTCCTCGAACCGCTCCCGCATGCCGTCCTTGACCACGTCCTTCAGGTGGACCACTCCCAGGACGCGGGCGCCGTGGCTGTCTTGTACGGCCACGAGCAGTGGGGTGCCACCTGCCTCGGAGATACGGTGGGCGATCGTGTCCGCGTCGTCTGCGAGGGTGCCGCCCTGCTCCTTCACCCAGGCGATGACCGAACCGGCCGCGCCCTTGCGGATCTTCCTGCCGTCCACATCCACACCCGACATGCGGGTCTGGGCGGTGAAGGCGATCCACTGCGCGGCGGCCAACTCGCCCTGGTGGCGCTCGCGCAAGCCGTACTTGTCCTTCGCCAGTACGACGATGGAGCGGCCCTCGGGGGTCTCGTCGGCCAGCGAGGAGAGCTGGGCGGCGTCGGCGACCTCGGCCTGCGTGGTGCCAGCCACCGGCACGAACTCGGCGGCCTGCCGATTGCCGAGCGTGATGGTGCCGGTCTTGTCCAGCAGCAGGGTCGACACGTCACCGGCGGCCTCGACCGCGCGGCCGGACATGGCGAGCACGTTGCGCTGCACCAGTCGGTCCATGCCCGCGATGCCGATCGCCGACAGCAGCGCGCCGATGGTGGTCGGGATGAGGCAGACCAGCAGCGCCACCAGCACGACCATCGTCAGGTGGGTGCCCGCGTAGTTTGCGAACGGTGGCAGGGTGGCCACCGCGAGCAGGAAGACGATGGTGAGCGAGGCGAGCAGGATGTTCAGCGCGATCTCGTTGGGCGTCTTCTGCCGGGCCGCGCCCTCCACCAGGTTGATCATTCGGTCGATGAAGGTCTCGCCGGGCTTCGTCGTGATTTTGATGACGATGCGGTCGGACAGCACCTTGGTGCCGCCGGTGACGGCGGACCGGTCGCCGCCGGACTCCCGGATGACGGGCGCCGATTCACCGGTGATGGCGGACTCGTCCACGGAGGCGACGCCGTCGATGACGTCACCGTCGCCCGGGATGATGTCGCCCGCCTCACAGACGACCAGGTCGCCGATCTTCAGCTCGGTGCCAGGCACCCGCTCCTCGGTCGAGCCGTCCTGGAGCAGCCGGCGTGCCACGGTGTCGGTCTTGGCCTTGCGCAAGGTGTCCGCCTGCGCCTTGCCGCGGCCCTCGGCAACGGCTTCCGCCAGGTTGGCGAAGACGACGGTCAGCCACAGCCAGGCGGCGATGGCCCAGCCGAACCAGTCGCTCGGGTCCGTGAAGGAGAACGCGGTGGTGAGCACCGACCCTATCCACACCACGAACATCACGGGCGACTTGATCTGCACCCGTGGATCCAGCTTGCGCAAGGCGTCCGGCAGCGACTTGACCAGCTGCTTGGCGTCGAACATGCCCGCGCCGACGCGGCCTTCGGGGCTCTTGTGGGCGGTGGGGACGTCGCTGTGCGGCGCCGGGCCCGGAGTGGCAGTGGACATGGCGTCCTCGTGCTTGGTGGTATCGGTGGTCATGCCGCCAGCCCCTCGGCGAGCGGGCCCAGCGCCAGGGCCGGGAAATACGTCAGACCGGTGATGATCAGGATCGCGCCCACCAGCAGGCCGGTGAACAGCGGCTTGTCGGTGCGCAGCGTGCCCGCGGTCGCGGGAACCGGCCTCTGCTCGGCCAGCGAACCCGCCATAGCCAGCACGAACACCATCGGCAGGAAACGGCCGCACAGCATCGCGAGCCCGGTGGCGGTGTTGTACCAGTCGGTGTTGGCGTTCAGGCCGGCGAAGGCAGAGCCGTTGTTGTTCGACGCGGAGGTGAAGGCGTACAGCACCTCGGAGAAGCCGTGCGCGCCGGAGTTGAGCATCGAATGCGGCGGAGTCGGCAGAGCCATCGAGGCGGCCGTGAAGACCAGGACCAGCGCGGGGGTGATCAGGATGTAGCAGGCCGCCAGCTTCATCTCGCGGGTGCCTATCTTCTTGCCCAGGTACTCGGGCGTCCGGCCCACCATCAGGCCGGCGATGAACACCGCGATGACCGCCATGATCAGCATGCCGTAGAGGCCGGATCCGACACCGCCGGGCGCGATCTCGCCCAGCATCATGCCCAGCATGGTGATGCCGCCGCCCAGGCCGGTGAAGGAGGAGTGGAAGGAGTCCACCGCACCGGTCGAGGTGAGCGTCGTCGACACCGCGAAGATCGACGAGGAGCCGACGCCGAAGCGGACCTCCTTGCCCTCCATCGCTCCGCCCGCGATCTGCAGCGCACCCTCGTGGTGGGCGAACTCGGTCCACATCATCAGGGCAACGAAGCCGACCCAGATGGTCGTCATCGTGGCGAGGATCGCGTAGCCCTGCTTCACACTGCCGACCATCACACCGAACGTCCGGGTCAGCGAGAACGGGATCACCAGCAGCAGGAAGATTTCGAACAGGTTCGTGAACGGCGTCGGATTCTCGAATGGATGGGCGCTGTTGGCGTTGAAGTAGCCGCCGCCGTTGGTGCCGAACTCCTTGATGGCCTCCTGCGAGGCGACCGCACCGCCGTTCCACTGCCGCGAGGCGCCCATGAACTGCCCGACCTCATGGATCTGGGAGAAGTTCTGGATGACTCCGCACGCCACCAGCACCACGGCGGCGATCGCCGCGCCGGGCAGCAGGATGCGGGTGACACCGCGCACCAGGTCCGACCAGAAGTTGCCGAGCTCACCGCCCCGCGACCGCGCGAAACCGCGCACCAGCGCTACTGCGACCGCCATGCCGACAGCTGCGGAAACGAAGTTCTGCACGGCCAGCCCGGCAGTCTGCACGACGTGCCCCATGGCCTGCTCGCCGTAATACGACTGCCAGTTGGTGTTGGTGACGAAGGACGCAGCGGTGTTGAAGGCCTGCGCCGGGCTGATCGAGGAGAAGCCGAGCGAACCGGGCAGGACGCCCTGGAGTCGCTGGAGCAGGTAGAGGAAGAGGACACTGACGACGGAGAAGGCGAGTACACCGCGCAGGTACGCCGGCCAGCGCATCGCGGTGTCAGGGTTGGCACCGATGCCTTTGTAGATCCACCGCTCGACACGCCAGTGCCGGGTGGAGGAGTAGACCCTGGCCATGTAGGTGCCAAGGGGAACGTAGGCGAGCGCCAGCGCCGCGATCAGCGCCAGCAGCTGGAGCACGCCAGCGAGTACGGGACCCATGTCGCCCGCTGCGATAGCAGCTGATGTCACCGTCAGAACCTCTCCGGGAAGATCAGAGCGAGGACCAGATAACCCAGCAGGGCGACGGCCACGACCAGGCCGACGACGTTCTCGGCGGTCACAGCTTCGTCACCCCTTTGGCGACGAGAGCCACCAGCGCGAACACCGCGACGGTGGCGGCGACGAAGGCCACATCGGCCATCGTGAACTCCTGGAATGAGGTGCAATCCGACAGGGACGGTTAAGAGGAAACCGCCCCCATGGCAGGATTCGACCGTCCTTGACGGGTCCCTAACGGCGAGCCTGGCTTCCTTAACGGAGCTCTGACGGCAACGGGTACAGCATCGCTACTGCCGCACACGCCCAGCCCCGCGTAGGCGCGGACTTCAACCTGGCGCTACAGCTGCCCCGCCGTCCTCACAGCCATCGTCACCCTCTGCACCCTTATCTACCGCGTCCTGCACTGCAGCCAATGCCATGACCAGCCGCCCTCGGCTCACTCGGTGCACCTCAGTACCGGATGAGGGATCCGAGGCCGCATACGCGATGATCGCTGGTGGCATGGGCAGCTCCGGCTGCCATTTCAGTGATCAAGCAAGGTAAGGACAACGGAGACATGAGTGAGGCTGGTCGGCCGGTGATGCCGGAGACGGTGGACAGTCCCGCCTTGCGGGCCGAGCCGACAGGCAGGGCGGCGCGGTGGCTGCTGCGTCACCGGGTGCAGCCGGTGGGACCCGCGGCCGGTGAGAGCCATGCCGAGCCGCATGCCTGGTGGAAGGTCATGTGCCTGACCGGCGTCGACTACTTCTCCAGCCTGGCCTACGTACCGGCGATCGCCGCCCTGGCCGCAGGAGCCGTCTCGCCTCTGGCGACGCTGCTGATCGTGGCGTTGACGCTGCTGGGGATGCTGCCGATGTACCGCAGGGTGGCCAAGGAAAGCCCGCACGGTGCGGGTTCGGTGGCGATGCTGGAGAATCTGCTGCCGTTTTGGTGGGGCAAGCTGTTCGTGCTGGTCCTGCTCGGCTTCGTGGCCACCTCGTGGATCATCACCATCACGCTGTCCACGGCGGACGCCTCGGTGCACGTGGTGGAGAACCCCTTCTTCCCCTCGGTACTGCACGGCCATGAGGTCGCCCTGACGGTAGCGCTTCTGCTGATCCTTGGCGGAGTGTTCCTGTTGGGCTTCAGCGAGGCGGTCAAGGTGGCCATCCCCCTGGTGGCTGTCTTCCTCGCCCTCAACGCCGTCGTCATCGGCGTCGGCGTGGCGCATGTGCTCACCGATCCCGACGCCTGGTCGGCGTGGACCGGCTCTCTCACAGACCTGGGCGGCTTCGGTGATCTGGCCGGCCCTGCCCTGTTGGCCTTCCCCCTGCTGGTATTGGGCCTGTCCGGCTTCGAAACCGGGGTGAGCATGATGCCGCTGGTGGCCGCCGACGGCGCCGACGACGAGCAGCGGCTTCAGGCCCGCGTCCGCAATACCCGCAAGCTGCTCACCGTCGCCGCGCTCATCATGAGCGTCTACCTGCTCGCCGCCAGCTTCGTCACCACCGTCCTCATCCCCGAGGACGAGTTCGAGCCCGGAGGCGCCGCCAACGGCCGCGCCCTGGCCTGGCTCGCGCACGAACACGTCGGCGAGGCGTTCGGCACCGTCTACGACATCAGCACCATCCTGATCCTGTGGTTCGCCGGCGCCTCCGCCATGGCGGGACTGATCAACATCGTGCCCCGCTACCTGCCCGACTACGGCATGGCCCCCGAATGGGGACGCGCAGTGCGCCCGGTCGTCCTCGTCTACACCGCCCTGTGCATCATCATCACCATCACTTTCGACGCCGACGTCGACAAACAGGCCGGCGCCTACGCCACCGGCATCCTGGCGATGATGGTCTCCGGCGCCTTCGCCGTCACCGTCTTCGTCGCCCGCCACCGGCGGCGCGCAGCCACCACCGGATTCGCTGCGCTCACCGCGATCCTGCTCTACGCGCTGATCGCCAACATCATCGACAAGCCGGACGGCATCGCCATCTCCGGCTTCTTCATCCTCGGCATCATCACCGTGTCACTGGTCTCGCGCGTCTCGCGCACCACCGAGCTGCGCGCCGACCGCCTCGTCTTCGACGAGACCGCCCGCCGGTTCATCACCGACACCCTCGCCCACGACCAGTCCATCAACATCATCGCCAACCGCCGCGAGGCCGGCGACGCCGCCGAGTACAGCGCCAAGGAACGCGAACAGCGCGGCACCAACCCCGTTCCGGGCCCAGCCGACGTGCTCTTCTTGGAGATCGACGTCGTCGACCCGTCCGACTTCAGCGACACCCTCACCGTGCACGGCATCGAAGTCGACGGCCACCGCATCCTGCGCGCCCAGGCCCCGGCCGCGCCCAACGCCATCGCCGCCATCCTGCTGGCCCTGCGGGACGGCACCGGGGTGCGGCCACACTGCTACTTCGCCTGGGCCGAAGGCAGCCCCCTGGTGCACATGATCCGCTACTTCCTCCTCGGCCGCGGCGACACCGCCCCCGTCACCCGGGAGATCATCCGCAGCAACGAACCCGACCCCGACCGCCGCCCCGGCATTCACGTCGGCGACTGAGCCCGCCCCTCCGAAGCCCTGCACAGCGACGACCGAAGGGGAACAGAAACCCATGACGGAAACGCACGGCCTGACCCGCGGAGTCCGGCGCACCCAGTACGTCCCCCCTCTCCTCATGGCCGCCCTGGGAACAGCCGGGTTCCTCACCCAATCGATGTGGCTCATGGGGCTCGCCGCATGGGCTCTCATCGCGGCCGGCCTCATCGAGATGATCTACCGGCCCTGACAAGCAACCCCCGAGGCACCGCTGCTAGGGCATCGCGGCCGACGTAGGAGTCGACGGCGGCGCGGACCAGGCTCTGGAATACGCCGGGCCTGTTCGACCCTGACCGGGCTGCCCGGCGACTACCGCACCGGCCTGGCCCGCCACCGCGCACAGGACGACGCTCCCCCACGGCTGTTGTGGGAGGGAGCGTCGTGGTCTCCGGTGGGCCTGCTCCGTCCCTCAGCGGCCTACGGGCTCCAGGTAGCGCCGGCGGCGCCGGTCCGGATCGTCGACGCCGATCTCGTACCACGGCTCGCCTCGCTTGAGCCGGGGCAGAGTGTTCACCCACACCGCGACGGCGATGCCCTTCACGTCGTCGGCGAGCGCCTGGAGGCGGTTGTCGAGCAGGTGCTCCTCGTTGCCCGCCAGGACGCCGTGCAGCCGCGGGAAGGTCTGTGAGCGGGTGTAGCGGTGGCGCTGCCAGAACGGGAACGTGCGGCCGTTGGTGCCGCGGGCGCCTTCCCAGACACGGTGCCCGGCGTAGCTCGTAGTCCCAGACCTCACGTGCGAGCCGGGCCTGGAACATGGTGCCGTTGTCGAGCTCGAAGAGGCGCACCTCGCTGGTCTTGGTCGGCCGCGCGAGGACGGCGTCGGTGCTGAAACTGAGGCCGGTCTCCTTGATGGCGTGGTTGACCTCCACCTGCCAGTCGGTCAGGTGGTTGCGGCCGCCGTAGGCGAGGATCATGTCCGTCACCGCGACGCCGTGCGGACCGAACCGGGCCTTCACCGCCTTCGCTCCGGTGCCGGCCTTCGGCCGGGGAGGCAGCTCGTTGCCGTCGGCCAGAGCCTTCTGTCCCGCGGAGTCAGGTTCCAGATCGGGTGCTTGCCCGCCTTGCCGTTCGTCTCCGCCAGCCCCAGCTCCACCCGGTGGCGGCGGGGATCAGCGGGCACTGGCCCTCCAGGCGGAGCTGGTCCAGGCGAATCGTGCCGAAGAACCGGCACTCGGCCAGATCGACGTTGTGCAGCGCCAGATGGGCGGCGTCTGCCCCGGACAGTGACACGACCCGCACCGCCGGGCTGGCTGGCGCGCCCGGGGTGCCGGCCAGCCCACCCTCCGGTACCTCCGTGGAGTCCGAGGTGAAGGGGGTCGTTTTGGTTGTGACGCTGAGCGGATACTCCATGACGGCGTCTGTGAGGTCGAGTGCGGCGTAGCGAAGCCGTAGCGTCCCCTTAGCGTCCCAGCGCGTCCCCTTGCACAGGACGTGCGCAGCGGCCACCTCCACACTCACTGGTGCCCCGAAGCATGCCCTGGACAACGAGACTGTCCGCTGGCAGATCAAAGGCCCCAGCTGCGCCGCCGCCATGAACTGCGCCCCGCCGAACCAGGCATCGCCGGAGAACTGCGCCCCGCCGAACCCGGCGTCGCCGGAGAACTGCGCCCTGTCGAACCAAGGTCGCCGGAGAACTGCGCCTTGGCGAACATGGCGCCGCCGAGGTGAGGTTTGCCTGTAGTGGGGTCTTTGAGGGCGTTGAGAAGCGCTTCCAGGAGCTGTTCGGTGAAAGAGGTGCCTCTGTGGTCGATGTCGGCGCCGGGGGCCAGGCCGGTCAGGTAGGCGGTGCGATCGGTGTCGGTGAGGTGGGCCAGGCACATGTCGTGGCCGGGGACCTTCATGCCACGGCAACCGACCGGGTCAGTGACCGGGTCCGCGCCGTGCCCGCAGTGCGGCCAGGAGGGAGGAGGTAAAGAGGTGCTCATGGTGCGGCGACTCCTCAAGTGCTTGTCGGGCTGCCTGTATGGACGCCCCGGGGGCGAGGGCGGTTCAGGCTCGGCCGTGACCGGCAGCGTTGCCGTCGAACCAGCAGCAACAGGCGTCGGTCCCCACGTCACTAACACACCGCACGTGCCTGAATAGCCCGTAGATATCCGTCAGGCACGGGCCACCGAGGGCCCCATGCCTCATATGCCTTCTCTGAACTAAACCGGTCGCAGTGCTCGGCTTCTGCTCAGCGCCCCCATGCGCGCGGACCGAGCTCTCCTGGACGGCCAACTGCCAGAACCTGCTCCAAGATGACCAGCACACTGCCGCAGCCGTGTCCATGCCGACGGCTGGCGACGCCGTTGAGGGCGACTCGACGCAGGTCGCGGCACAGAGGCTGACGCCTGTAACGCCATCGTCGCCGCCTGGGACCTCATCAGCGGGCGCCTCAGTGAGCCAAAGCGCGGGATCACTACTCCCGGCATTGTCACGATGCTGATTCAGGCGGCCGGTCCGGCAGGAGCAACCCTGGTGGGTGATCTGCGAGAACGTCTTCGTCGAAGACAGGCGGCGTCAACCAGTGCGAGTTCAGAAGGTCGACGACGCCTCCTGTGAAACCTGCCTTGCGGAAGTCCACAGCGGCGCTGGAGAAAACGACGTCGGTGAAGACCACGGTGCCGCCAAGGAACTTGGCCTGAGTGAAAGACACGGCACCGCTACCGAACAGGGTGTTGGTGAAGTCCACTGTGCCGCCGGAGAACTCGGCGTGGATGTAGGACACGGTGCCGCCACCGAACCCGGCCTCGAAGAAGGACACGGTGGCGCCGGAGAACTTGGCGCGGGTGAAGGACACGGTGCGGCGGGAAAACTCGGCACGGTCGAAAGACACAGTGCCGCCACCGAACCTGGCGCTGGCGAAGGACACGATGGCGCCGGAGAACTTGGCGTAGGCGAAGGACACGGTGCCGCCGCAGAACTCGGGCCCGTGGAAGGACACGATGCCGTCGGCGAACTCGGCACTGTTGAACGTCACCCGGCCGGAGAACCTGGCATCGCTGAAGTCGCCGCCATCGAACACGGTGCCGGTGAAGTCGAGGTCGCATCCGCTCCAGGACGTGTCGGGTGGGGTGGTGGGCAGGAGATGGTCGCGGATCGTGCGGATGACGGTGTGGCGGATTTCGCGGTTGGCCTGCCAGGTCAGGTGCTCTGTGAGTGGTACGTCCTCGTCGGGGTGGGCGGGTAGGGCATGCGGAGGTAGGCGCAGAGCACGTCGATGCAGGTTTGCCGGCGCTCGGGCCAGTCGTCGGCGAGTCCGGCCATGGCGTGAACGCCAGCGAGGCGGCAGGCTGCTTCGCCGTGGCCGAGGAGTCGAGCTGCAGTGTCGAAGCGTTCGTTGAGCAGCCGGGTCCGTTCGTGCCCCAGGGTTTCTCTGGTGTTGTCGCGGAGCGCTTTCGTGGAACGCCAGGACGCGGCGAACACTCCTGTGCCGCCGAGGAGGCCTACGATCAGATTCGCCCAGAGTGGACTACTCGATCCGCTGGTTTGGGGCGAGAGCGGGGGAACCGAGGGGGTCGGGCTGGGGACGACGCTGACGTAGTCGAGGAGACTGGCCAGCATCGTCACGGAAGCACGGTAAGGGGATGTCCCTGCAGCAGCCGGGCGGCACGCCGGATGGTGCGCATGCGGACATTCGGCGCGGGGAAGTCCTGGCGCGAGTCGCGGCGGTCGCCCTGCGCTGCTGCCTTTGGTGGACGTGCTGGACTCGATTTATTGAGTCAAACGCCTTCTCTGAACTAAGAGTTCAGTGCACTGCAGGAGGTCGAGCGCTCAAGGGAAATCGACGTCTCAAGGCCTGAAGGCGATCGTCCGAATGTGGAAATTTCTCTTCACATAGTGACGAAGCAGGGAAGATCTAATGCGGTTTTGCAACCTTTGTGACCCTTCGCCGCCTTTCTATAGGCAGAAGTGGCTAGTGAATTAGGCCCCTATGGGCCTGTTACGGTTCACATTGATGCCTAAATACTGGCATCGCCACCGCAAACCCGGGGCGCATTATGCCCTTTTTCGGGTTTGTTTTCCCATTTGTGGGGCCCTAAATTCTGAGCATGAACCCCATCGAGCTGTACTCGCCAGCCACTCTGTTCATGCTGATCGTCGGCCTCACTTGCGCCGTCGCTGTTACTCACGAAGATGAAAGTGTGCGTGCTGCCGCCTGCCGCGTGCTGGAGATCTTTTTCGGGGGCGCCCCTCGTTAGTCCAGAGGTAGATCATCGGCTGCGCCCGGTTCAGGGCTCCTTGACGTAGCTGGAGCGGGCGGCATTTTGACCGAACGCAGGGATTCCCAGGAAGAGCGGGGAGTCCCTACGTTCTTGTTGTGCGTCGAGCTGGGCGAGCTTCTCCTCGGCTGCGGCAAGGCTGACGGCAAGTCTTTCAACTTCCCCGAGCCAGCCCTCGCGTTGGGCTTCGGCGATCCTGGCGTGGAGGTTCTCGCGGATCTCTTCCAGGCGGGGCCGCTCACCAGGCCCCACGATCAGTACCGGGCATCGAATAGTCGTGGACGCAGCTGCTTCCGTATGCTCGGCCGCACTGCCCCAGAGCCAACTTGCGCCGCTCAAAGTGCCCGAGGAACTTCTGCCACTCCTCGTCAGTCATTGCCCGATATTCCCCGGCGGGTCGAAGACCGCGGCGGTCGCGGGTGGGGTGTGGAGTTCAATACGCAGCAGGGCCGGTTCCCCCGCGGCCGTTTCGAGTTGCCGGGCGAGGATGGTCGGCCACCCCTGTACTTGGGGTAGAGCGTCTCGAAGCCGTCGGTGGTTGATGTTGTGGATCACGTCCCGCACACTTCGGACGAAGGCTGGCCACAACGGCCTGGAGACGAACCGAACCCTTCTGTGTTTTGTGAAGACTCAGGCAGGTCGCCCAGACGTGATCCGGCGTCGCAACGGTGTGATGTACCCCGTGCGGCCCCGGCGATGTTGTGGCCGTGGAGGCGGGAGCCCAGGTTGTTAAATATGCAGTTGAAAGAGGTACAGCCCCCGCTGGCCTCCCACTGCAAGGCCGTGCGTGGGTCCCCAAGCGCATGAGTAGAGTGCCGATTCGGCTCGTGTGATGGCTGCGAGGGTGCGTGTCGTGGTGTTCCAGATTCGCAGCGTTCCGTCGCCGCCGGGGCCGTACTTGCTGCCGCCGGTGGTGGCGAGCCAGGTGCCGTCCGGGCTGATCGTGAGAGCCCCCACCCGGCCTCGGTGCCCAGTGAGAGTGGCTATGCAGGTGCCGGAGGTCGCATCCCACATTCGCACGACCCCTTCATCGGTGGTGTCATACAGCCCGCCAGCGGTGGCGAGCCAAGTTCCGTCCGGGCTGATCGCCAGTGCCGCTACCGCGTGGTGATTGCTGTCGAGGGTGGTCGTGCAGGTGCTGGTGGCTAGGTCCCAGATCCGCACCGTGCCGGTGTCGTCGCCGGTGGCGAGCCAGGTGCCGTCCGGGGCGATCGCCACCGATTCCACGGTGCGGTAGTGGCCGTCGAGGGTGGTCGTGCAGGTCTCGGTGGTCGGGTCCCAGATCCGCAGCGACCTATTGACCTCGCCGCCAGCGGCCAGCCAGGCGCCGTCCGGGGCGATCGCCAGCGACTTCACTTCACTGCCGTTGCCGGTGAGGGTGGCGGTGCACGTCGCGGTGGCCGGGTCCCAGATCCGCACCTTCCCGAGGCCGTCGCCGGTGGCGAGCCAGGTGCCGTCGGGACTGATGGCGATCGATCCCACCCGACCGCGGTGCCCAGTGAGAGTAGCGATGCACGTACCGGAAGCCCGATCCCAGATCCGCACCGACCCGTCGCTGAAGTCGTCGCCGTCGCCGGTGGCGAGCCAGGTGCCGTCGGGACTGATCGCCACCGCCGCCACCCCGCTGCGGTGAACAGGTCTGGATGAAGTCTGAGCGAGCGTTCGGTCCCAGATCCGCACCGACTTGTCGCCGTCGCTGCTGGAGGCGAGCCAGGTGCCGTCGGGACTGATGGCGATCGATCCCACCCGACCGCGGTGCCCAGTGAGAGTAGCGATGCACGTACCGGAAGGCCGGTCCCAGATCCGCACCGACCCGTCGACGTCGCCGCCGGTGGCGAGCCAGGTGCCGTCGGGACTGATGGCGATCGATGCCACCCGGCCGCGGTGCCCGGTGAGAGTAGCGACGCACGTACCGGACATCCGGTCCCAGATCCGCACCGACCCGTGGCCGTCGATGGTGGCGAGCCAGGCGCTGTCCGGGGCGATCGCCATTGACCGCACCCTGTGGGGTTGGTCAGGCACGGTGGTGGTGCAAGTCCCGGTAGCCACGTCCCAGAATTGCACCGCCTTGCCGCCGTGGGCGGTAGTAGCGAGCCAGGTGCCGTCCGGGGCGATCGCCACCGGCCCCAGCCAGCCAGCGCGCCCACTGAAGGTGGCCGTGCAAGTTGCGGTGGCCGGGTCCCAGATCCGCACCATCTCATCACCGGTGGTGGCGAGCCAGGTGCCGTCCGGGGCGATCGCCACCGAGCCCACCGGGCCAACGTGTCCAGTGAGGGTGGCGATGCAGGTACCGGAGGCCCGGTCCCAGATCCGCACTGTCTCGTCGTACTGACCGGTGGTGGCGAGCCACGTGCCATCCGGCGCGACCGCCACCGAACCCAACTCACGGCCGTGCCCGGTGAGGATGGCGGTGCAGGTACCGGAAGGCCGGTCCCAGATCCGCACCGACCCGTCCCCACCCACGTAGTCGCTGCCGCCGGCAGTGGCGAGCCAGGTGCCGTCAGGGCTGATGGCGATCGATGCCACCCGGCCGCGGTGCCCGGTGAGAGTAGCGATGCAGGTACCGGAGGCCCGATCCCAGATCCGCACACTACCGTCCCCGGCGGAGCTGTCACCTTCCATCACTCTCGGACTCCCATCGCCGGTGGCGAGCCAGGTGCCGTCTGGCGCGATGGCCACCGACCACACCCCGTCGGTGTGTCCGGTGAGGGTTCGCTGGAGCGCGGAAGCGGGTGCGTCGGGGAGGGGCCACAGCGTTTCGAGACAGGGGCGTTGCGAGGGGTCGTGGCGGCGGGCAGTGACCTGGGGGCCCCAGTGAGGGTGTACGCCGAGGCGGGTGTGGAGGATGCCGGTGAGGATCTGGGGCGGGTTCATGGGGGTGAGGAGGTGTGCGGTCTGGGAGAGGCTGCGTGCCAGCAGGCGGGTGTGGGGGGTGTCAATGCGGGTGAGGTCGTTCCAGGGAGCAGTGGGTCCGCAGTGACTAAGACGGGTTTCCACCCAGCGCAGGTCACCGGCTACGGCCTCGGCCAAGGATGTTCGGCCAGCCGCGAGGAGGTGGCCGATGAGATGGTCCAGAAGGTAGCCGTCCGTTAGTTGCCACCAGGCGTGCTCGGGGCTGGGTTGGGTGGGGGCGAGGGGCCAGGCGGTGGGAACAGCGGCGGCAATAGCGTCGGTCAGGAGCCAGTTGACGCGGGCCAGGCCATCCGTGCCGAGTTCACTGCGGAGATAGTCGCGAATGACGTCGTGGAGGCTGATCCGCCCGCCGTTCGCCCGGTCAAGGGTAAGCAGGGACAGCCGCTCCAGGTCCCGGCACAGCGTGCGACCCTGGTCCTCGCCCAGTCCGCCACTGACCTGCCACAGCAAGGTGACCACCGAAATGGGAATGGACTCGTCCTCCGCGAAGATGCCGAGCTCGATAAAGCGCTGCTGACTGCCGGGCGGCAGCAGCGTAGTGGCGGCCTCGATCGATGCTCTGACCCGCTGATTGCGCAGGCTGGGGTCGTCGAGGTCCCAGGTGACGGTCGGGCTGTCCACGGCGGCGGGTCCACCGCTGCGCAGCCGGTGAAGGATCTGCTCGCCAGCGGCAGCGGCATCGGCGCCGGTGGCGTGCTGTTCGGCGATCAGGCGGTTGGTCAGCCGTAGCAGCAGGGCCCATCGGCCCGTAGCCTGCAACAGGGCGTCAACCAGAGGCCTGGGCAAGGGTGGCAGGTTCCAGGTCAGCACGGCCTGGGCCTGGGCGAGGGACATCTGGTCGACCGGGATTCGGTGGGCTTCGGTCGGCAACAAGTCCGGATTGCGGGTGGTGATCAGTCGTACGCAGCGGCGGCCTCCCTTCAGGAATGGGGCCAGTTGCTCGTGTTCCCACACGTCGTCGATGACGAGCAGCGTGCGCGGCCGCTGGTCCAAGAGCCGGCCGAGATGGCTACCGGCCAGACTGGGATCGTCGAACTCTGTCGTATCGCCGGTGATGAACCGGGTGACTTCGGCGACTTTGGCCGTCACATCTTCTCGTTGGCGGACCTCCCGGCCGATGGTGACCAGGTAGATCCGGGAACGGAAGCGCCTGCGCACTCGCTTGTTGGCACACACCGCTTCCGCCAGTGTCGTCTTACCGAACCCACCCGCTCCCGCTAGGGCGGTGGTGAGGCCCACGGCGCGGCCGCCGCGGCATACTGCCGCCACGGCGGCGCGGGTCTGGGCTCGGTCGATGAACCACTCCGGCAATGTCGCTGGTGGCGGGGGCGGCGGATCGTTCACGACCGCGGGCGGACGAGACTGCAACCATGCCAAGGCACCGGCTGCCACGATGCCCAGTGCACCGAAGATGGCTACGAACCTCCACGGATGCTGCTGCAGCTCGTCCAGGTGCCAGGGCCAGCGGGCAGCGGCCGTGGCGGGGGTAGCCGCCAGAGCTACCAGGAGCGCCAGTGCAGCACTGAGACTGGCCCCCGACACCACTCCCGCCGTCCACACCCACACCTTGATACGCACGCGCCCACCCCCGGCAACGATCCCTGCGCGCGACAGTAACGACATCAACGCTTATTCTCAGAAAAATGTCACAAGTCTCCACAGAGGCCAGATAGCTCACCTGAAGTTGAGGGTGGCCCCTCTCGGGCTCCCAAGCTTCTTGAACGCCGGGTCCATCCGCCACCCTTTATGCACCCCAACGGCAGAGACGAGGGGCCCCGAGCACAGCTCCGCTCGGCATTCCGCCAGCTCAGCCCTTTCCTTCATAGGAACTGCACCAGCCGCTATCCGCTCTTCGAGCGGCGGTTGAGTTCGGCGGCGTAGGCGTCCCAGTAAGAACCCGGTCACCGATCCTGCTGGTCTGCTCGGTCACGCGGCGAGGGAGAGGCCGAGGCGGGCAAGGTGGCTGACGCGGGTGCGGTCGAGCGGGTGGCCGTTACACCAGGCATCGAGGCGTATGAGGTTGAGCGCGACGGCGGAGAAGACGTGCTCCAGGTGGGTCCTGTGGAGACCGAGGTAGCGGGCACGTCTTATCCCGGTGACCGCGACAGCCTGGTGGATCCCTCGATGCCCGCGCGGGTTGCGTACTCGGCTCGCCACTGCTCGTCGCCCTGCTGGAGGCGGGCATGGTCGAGGACTTCTTGCAGTTCGCGGGGTTGCAGGGAGAGGGTCCGGCCGCCGGTCTTCGAGCGGGTGCACTGGTCGCGCACCGGGCAGGGGCGGCATGTCTCCTTGTCGAACTTGATGACGATGGCCTTGGTGCCGCGCAGGGTGGCGGGGCTCCACCAGGTGCTGGTGTCCCCGCGTGGGCAGGTGGCCTCCCGCTTGTCCCAGTGGATGGTGAACGCGGTGCGGTTGAACCCGGCGCCGGCACGCGCCTGGGGTGAGCTGTTCATCAGGACCGGGGTGACCAGGGTGACCCCGAAGTTCTTCTTGATGCCCACGATCAACTCGGCGGAGGCGTAACCGGAGTCGAGGAAGTGCTCGGCGGGCAGGAGATCGCGGGCGGCGAGCATATGATGGACCGGTTCGGTCATTTCCGCATCGGTCACTGTGGCGTCGGTGGTCGCAATGCCGGTGATCAAGCGCGGCGGTCCGTCGGCTCCGGGGATCGGCGCCTGGCCGTCAGCAGCCGGGTCCTGGTCAGCGGCATCGTCGCAGGACTCGCTGATGTGGATTTTGTAGCCGGTCCACCAGGAGCCCTGTTTCAGGCCGTAGCGCGCGTCGGTGTCGTACGGAGAGCCCAGCCGCAGTCTGCCGGGCGGGAGGTCTTTGCTCTCCTGCCGCTTCACCTCTGCCCCGGCCTCGGTCACGGCGCGGTGGTAGTTCTGCACCCACATCGTGCGCAGAACCTGCACCGCTGGAAGCTCGCGCAGCCATGCCGGCGCATCAAGGGCATGCACGGCCTCCAGCAGCACGAACCCGTCACGGCCGTAAACCTGGGCCATCTCCTTGCTCGTGGAAGCCGGCGGATGCCAGGAGTGAATCCGCGGGCCGTAGCGTTCAGCCCACTCCCGAACGGGCACCGCCCCAGCCAGCCAGTCCGGAGCCGCGCAGGCCAGCGCCTCCAGCGCGGCCCGCAGCGTCTCCCCGGCCAGCTCCAGCCTGTTCAGATCGCGTACCGCCGCCAGCACGCGGGTGGAGTCGGTGCGCTGCCTGCCGCCCGCCTTCACCAGGCCCCGGTCCTTGAGCGCGGTCAGCAGCAGGTCAAGCACCTTCTCCTCCATCCCATGCTCGACCAGTCGCGTGCGGAACTCGGACAGCACCGAGGCGTCGAACCCGGGATCACCCAACTCCAGGCCGAGCGCGTACTTCAGGTCCATGCCGTACCGCACCCGATGTGCTGCCGCCCGGTCGGTCAGGTTCTCAGCGAACTGCAACACCGTCACCAGCGCCAGCTGGCCCGGTGACCAGCCCGGCCGCCCTCTGGATCCGAACGCCTCGGCGAACTCAGCGTCCGCGAACAACTCACCGAGCTCGTCACGGACCCGCATCGCCAACGGATACGGGCCCCGCGCCGCCACCGCCCGCGCCACCTGCGCGGTCAGCTCAGGCACCTTCGGCCACGGCCTCGGCCGCATCGACATTCCACACCCCACCCGCGACCGGGAATCGGCAAGACGGCCGCTGCTGTCCCGACCAACGAGCCGTCAGCCCCGCTGGGCACGGAATATGCCAGCAGGATCGGTGACACTGTTCTTACCGGCACCCCGACTCGCAACTGCCCTATCCGGCGGAGAACGTCGACTTCGTGCGGGAGCGCGGGATCCTCCTCCCGATCGATCAGACCAAGGCCCCAGTGCGGACAGCGAACTCCCGCAGGCCTTCGACGCGCGCAGGCCTATACAGCAGATCCGATGTCAGCGCCCTGAGCGACGGGCGTCGGGTTTCCTGTGGTGCCTCCTGCTCGACACGGCGCAGCGCAGCGAAAGTCTGCTGGCTGTCGCCCAGGGCGTGCCACATGCGGGCGGTGTCGGTCCAGGCCCGGGCGCGGCGCTCGGCGGTGGACATGTGGTCGATGTTCAGGCCCGCTGCGACCTTTACGCCATCGTCGGGAGTGCCGAGGGTGTTGTTGACGCCGATGCGGTAGACGTCGACCTGGGCACGAGTGGCGTCGACGGTGAAAAGACCGCCGGGGGCTTGGGGACGGCGCTCTACATCGTCTTCAGCCTCATCGAGCAGGGTGAGCGCCGTGGTGCGGTCTCCTCCGGCGGCCGCCGAGTATGCGGCGGTGAGTAGCAGCGTGGTGCGTACGGCCGCGGTGCGCGTGTCGGTGGTGTCGAGTTCGGCTGCCTGGCTGGTGAGGAGGTGCACGGCGGAGGACCATCGACCGGAGCGCCGCATGGTGATCGCCAGCACGCGGGACGATTCCCCGACGGGGACTGGCATGCCGCTGGCGCGTGCGGCGGACAGGGCACGGTCGGCCGCGACCCAGGCCGCGTCGGAGTGCTGCTTGGAGGCGAGTTCCGCAGCCAGCACGTATGCGCGGGCGAGGATGGCGGACGCACGCTGACGCTCCCGGCCGCTTGCCGTGTCCCTGGTCGCCTCTGCGGTGGCGAGCAGGCCGGGCAGGGTGCGGCCGAGGTCGCTGTAGCGAGCGGCCGTGTAGGTCTGGCGCGCGGCGGCGGCCTGGGCCATCAGGTTCGCCAGTGGCACCGGTTCGGCGTTCGGCAGTCTGAAGAGGACGTCTTCCAGATCGGCGGCCGGCAGCGCCTGTGCTGTGCCTGCGCCGACAATGGCGGTCGCCCCAGCGGCCAGTGCCCCGGTCAGTAGTTCCCTGCGACGCACCGCATCCTCCTCGTCCGGCCTACACCCGGTCGCCACGGTAGCGATCGTCGGCACCTCGGGCACAGCAGCACGGCTCAACCAGTCGGCGGGAATGTCCAGCGCTCTGGCCATGAGGGGGATGACGTCGGTGTCGAGCCGCATCTTGTTGCTCTCGATCCGGGAGATCGCCGACGCCGAGTAGCCGACTGTGAGGCCGAGCTGTTCCTGCGTCAGGCGGCGGGCGTTGCGGGCGCCGCGGATGAGGGCTCCTAAGTCCTGCGTGCTCTGGCCCATGGGGACCTCCTGCGCACTGAAGGGACCGACGACGGTAGCGCCGTCGCGCCCGCCTCGACAACCGGTGCGACGAGCAGGTCGGGGCCGAGCATGTACTGGTCGTCGACGTCCCAGGCGGTCGCGTCGTCGGGGAAGTCGAAGAACAGCGGGCGCATGGGCGGGGCGCCGGTGCGGTGCGCGGTCTCGGCGAGTCCGTGAAGGTCTGGGCGCAGGCGTTCACGTAGGAGGAGATGGTGGCGCAGGATCGGATAGGCCTGCTCGCCGTAGGACCAGACCTCGTTGGGGCCGCCGCTCATCCGCGCGCTGAAGGGCTGGTTCGGCTCGCGGTCACCGTGCAGTCGCATGACGGGGCTGAAGGTGCCGTACTGGAACCAGCGGATGAGCAGTTCCCGGTAGGCCGGGTCGTCCGGGTTGCCGCCCAGGAAGCCGCCGATTTCGGTGTGCCACCAGGGGATGCCGCTCAGGGCGACGTTCAGGCCCGCGCGGACCTGGGCGGCCAGAGAGTCGAAGGTGGGGAGGATGTCCCCGGACCAAAGCGCGACCCCGTGGCGCTGGCTGCCGGCCCAGGCCGAGCGGATCAGGCTCAGCGGCCGGTCGTCGCCGGTTGCGCGGAGTCCTTCGGCGACGGCGCGGGCGTGTTCGTCACCGTATGCGTTGCCGACCTGTGGGCCCGGGCCGGCGTGGTAGACGGCTCGCGGCGCGAGGCTCGGCGGGAGATCGGGTTCGCAGGCGTCGAGCCAGAAGGCGGTGACGCCTGACCGCAGGTAGTTGGCGCGGAGTTGCTCCCACAGTAGTTGCCGGGCACGGGGGTGCGTCGCGTCGTAGTACGCCACCGGCAGGTAGCGCTGGTCCCCGCCGCGCGCCGGCCAGTGGTGGCGCAGCAGGCCGCCGTGGCTGTCCCGGACCAGGCCGCCGCAGGCGCGCAGGGCATCGTGGTTGGCACTGTCGTCCTGCAGGGTGGGCCAGACGGACACCACGAGCCGTACGCCGAGGGAGTCCAGCTCCTTGGTCATGGCGGCGAGGTTGGGCCAGTCCTCCGGGTCGAACGACCAGTCACCCATGCGGGTCCAGTGGAAGAAGTCGCAGACGATGACCGACAGCGGCAGGCCGCGGCGGTGGTGCTCACGGGCGACGGCGAGGAGTTCGTCCTGGGTACGGTAGCGCAGCTTGGACTGCCAGAAGCCGCTCGCCCAGTCGGGCAGCAGGGGCGGGTGGCCGGTGGCGTCGGCGTAGGCGGACATGATCTCGGCGGGGGTGTCGCCCGCGACGATCCAGTAGTCGATCTGGCGGGTCTGATCGGCGACCCAGCGGGTGGCGTCCGCGGCGAGTTCGACGCGGCCCGTGGCGGGGTTGTTCCACAGCAGTCCGTAGCCGCGGGAGGAGTGCAGGAAGGGGATCGTGACGACGGTGTTGCGCTGGACGAGGTCGATGACGCGGCCCTTGTGGTCCAGGCCGCCGTGCGGCTGCTGGCCCAGGCCGTGGATGCGCTCGCCGTCGTAGCCCTCGAAGGACTGCTCGGCGGTGTAGGTGCCGTCGCCGCGCGGGGTGTGGACGCGGGGGCCTGGGTAGCCGTGGTGAGGCCGCTTCTCGGCCAGCAGCTCGCGGGCCTCGTGCGCCTCCCCGGTACGCAGGAAGCGCAGTTGCCCGTCCGCGTCGGCCTCCACGGTGATGCGTCCGTTGACGAGACGGGCCGTACCGTCCTCGCGGACGTGCACGTCGGCCTCGCCCGCGTCCCGCACCGGCAGGTCGAGCGCCCAGCTGCGTTCGTCGTCGATGGTGTCGGCCGCCGCGCGTACCCGGACCGCGTGCGGGCCCCAAGGCTCGACGCGCAGCACCTCCCCCTGGGTGCGGCGCTCGATCCCTGCCTCGACGTGCTGGTACATGGGCATACCGTTCCTCCCGATGCGGGTGGCGATGGCGAGGTGGTGGGGTCTGTGTGCGGCCGATGCCGCGGGAGAGGTCGGGCTCACCGTCGAGTTCGACGGTGAGAACCGTGGCGTGCCAGTTGAGTGCGGGCGCGGGCGCTGCGGTGGTCCACGGACTGAACCACGGCTGGAGGGGCAGGACGTCAGTCCTCGAAGGGGAAGTCGGACACTCGTCGTCGCCCCGATACCAGGTCTGCGGCAGCCCGCCCGTGGGGTCGGCCTCGCCGAGCAGTACGGCGGCCGGCGACCAGCCTGTCTCCTGCCCGCCGTAGGACGTCCACACCACGGCGGGCAGGTGCTCGTCGGCCCAGTCGCGGGCGTAGGGGGTGTTGCGAAAGTCCCGTGCGGTGCCCGCGGTGTCCGGTGCGTGCCCTCGGCGTGCCGGACGAAGGCCCTCGTACTGGATGTACTTGGGCCTTTGGCCGGTGCGGCGAGGGTGCGTGCCGGGCGCCGTGGGTGCTGTGCGGGACTTTCGCAACACCCCCTACGACCTCGTGCATGGTTGGCCGGGGCATGTCGAGAGCAGCGGTGCTGACGGTGTTCACGTTTGAAAGCTGAGGGAGACAGTGGCGGTCTGCTGG
>NZ_JBIAEQ010000017.1:0-36990 GCF_042868655.1 Streptomyces sp. NPDC007808 | reverse complement strand
CGGCGAACTTCAGCGTCGGCGACTCCTGAACCCGCGGCAGTTGGATACGTGAGGCCACCAGTACCAAGCCGTCAGTGCTGCGCAGGGACGCCTAGGTCGTCGAGCAGCGCGCGGACGCGGCGCTCGATCACGTCGCGGATGGGCCGGACGTCGGCGACCGTCTTGCCGGCGGGGTCGTCGGGGGTCCATTCGAGGTAGCGCTTGCCAGGGGAGACGGGGCAGGCGTCGCCGCAGCCCATGCTGACGACGACGCCGGCGGCGCAAACGATCTCGTCGGTCCAGGGCTTGGCGAACTCGCGGGAGATGTCGGTCCGCGCTCGCTCATCGCGGCGATGGCTGCCGGGGTTTCCCTCACCACCGGGCACGTCACCCTCGGCCAGGACATGGCGGCCCTGCGCCTCGGCCCACCACCCCTGGGTGTCCGCAGCACGGCCTGGTCGAGCTGACGGGCGAGTTGCCGGCCGTCGTCGTCAGCCGCCTCCTCGGCGTCTGCCAGACCACCGCGGGGACACCTGGCGGCGCATCGCAGCCGCCGGTGACCACTGCTACGCCGCTGAGGTAGCCCACCGACAGGGGAACTGACGCCCGCAGGAGACCCTCGTTGAACACGGATGGGGGTTGGTGTCCGGATCGGCTCCGCTGCCTGTCGGCATCACGTCTGCCGTGCGGCGTTAACGGTGGACGGTGATGGCGGGAGTCCGCCGCTAGCCGGTGGCCAAACCCCCGCCGTCACGGTTGCAGTCAGTGGCGGCTCTGGAACCACACCGCAATCAGTCCGACCGAACTGGTCCCCGCCGCGTACGAGATACCACGCAATGCGTTGAGCGCCACAATGTGTCGACGGCGATAGACCCACTGCGCAGCATCCTTGACCCACCTGCGATAACCGCTCGGCGCCTGGGATCCAGGCTTGCGGAAGCTCACGTCGAGTCAGCTCCTCTCGTGACCCTGGTGCATGGATGGGTTGGGATCCCAATGCGCCCATGACGGCGCTCGGTTGACAATAGGAAAGGCTTCCGGTCAGTGTCATTACATTTGAGGGAGATCTGAGCATCACAATCGGATAGCAGTCGGCCATCTGCCGCAGCAATTGCGGCCGGGGCGGGTGCCCGGGCGGGCATCATGACTTCCGTACTCGATACATGTGATTCGTTTGAGACCTGCCGCCCCTTTGACTCGCCCAAGCGGCAGTTGCCCCCCTGAAGGCCCTGCTGACTGCCAGGGGGAGGGCTGGCTTGAGATCCGGGAAAACTGCGACGAGTCGATCACGGTCAAGCCGCGCCCCATCCGGGGTTCAGTCCGAGCACCATCCGCGCCGCTCGCGCGGCCGATGAGCCGAAGGGGGCCGAGATGAGACTGCGCCTCATCGAGGACGACAACCATGCCGCTGTCCCTGCCTGCGGTAGCAGCGCGGCACGGTTTCGATGTGGCGTATGCGTGCAGAGGTGCTGGCCGTTCAGCCGACCGCACCTCCATGCGGAGATCGAGCAGGCATCACATCTTCCGTACTCGATATATGTGGTTCACTGGAGGCATGCCACCCTTCCGACTCACCCAGGCAACAGTCGCCGTCATGAACGCCCTTCTCAAAGCCAAGGAGAAGGGAGAGCTCGCCTGGGGACTCGAGATCTGCCGAGTGGCCGAGCTCGGCCCCGGAACCGTCTATCCCATCCTTGACCGGCTCGCCCAACACGGCTGGGTCACCGGTCGGGACGAAACCGCCGAGCACCCCGGTCGACCTGCGCGCCGCTTCTACGAACTTACGGATGCACAGCGCGATCAGGTGGCCAATGCTCTTCAGGTACGGGAAGCCAATCACAAGAGGCGCTTTGGGGATGTCAAGTGCGAAAAGGCCGTTGTTGAAGAAAGCTGAATGAGCGTCCCGGAGGTGCATGCCCACGGGCTGGCTGGTGATCGGCGCGGGCGAGATCACCGCGATGTGGACGTCATCGGACTGAGCATGGCCGGAAGGTGCCATCTGGGCGGCTTCCTCGGCCAGGCGGCTTCGGTGTCGTTCTCCTCGACCTGAGCCTGCCCGACCAGGACGGCAACGAGGTCTGCGGCAAGGCCCGCAAGCGCACCCGCACCCCGGTAATCGTGGTCGCCGCCCGTTCCGACGTCCGCGCCCGCATCCACGGCCTGAACCTCGACGCCGACGACTACGTAGTGAAGCCCGGCCTCGGTGCTGGTGGCTCGCGCATTCGACCGTCGCGAATTGTCGATGCTCCTGAGCGTGGTAGTGACTTTCCGTGATCTCCCGCGGGTTGTCTCCCGGTCCAGCTGCTCATGCACCAGCTCGTGGTAGCACCGTAGTTCAGCGACTCTGTTTTCAAGGCGCTGCGCGAGTGGAGCGCCCCGTGAACTCGCGGCCGCGCATGAGGGTGCGAAGAGATGAGTGACAGGCAATCAAGGAGAGGGCATAACTTGGCCCGCGGGCCATGATCCGCGCCAACTAAGCATGCAAGAAGTTGCGCAGGCGCCGTCGACGAGGAATTTATGCTTCGCGACTCAAGGCGCCGGAGCAGGTCCCGTCCTCCGTGCAGGGAGACGGTGTCCATGCGGCGGAAATGTCTACGCGTCAGCCGCGAGATCATCCCGCATGGCCGCTCGTAGCGCGCCAAGTGCGATGTCATACCGGATGCGACGTTCTGCGTAGTCCGCGTCTTCAAGCAGGAGCCCATCGGCGACGGCGTTCCGTAGGTCGCGGAGTTTGCGGTACACGTCTTCGGCTGGCTCCACGACCGTCTTGGGAGCGGAGATCGTCATCTGGTAACGGAGGCCGGAGCACGCGTCGAAAGCATCCCAAGCTGCCTTCCTACGCTCCACGTTGGACGCCTCCGTGTCCCGGACGAGGCGACTGAACACAAGTCTGGCCTGAGAAAGGTTGGCTAGGTAGGTGCCGTACAGGACTCGACGCGCCTCGGTTTGCTGGTCGGTTCGGTCGCGTTTCCAGCGCCGCCGGTCAAGGTATCCAGCGGAGATCGTGGCAATTGCACCGCCGACTAAGGTGCTGGCGAGGGCCATCCACTCCATCCCCAAACCATATGAGGATCGGTGCCCAGCGGGAAGGTCGCCATGTAGCGCGAAACGACCGCCGACTCACCGCACTTACCGCTTGCTCCCGACCTCCTCGATCCACTGTGCGAACGCGGGGGACGGCCGCCGAGCCGGCTTGAGCGAGTCGCACCGCAGGCCCGGCGCAGAAGTTCTGCAGCGTTCCGGTCCGAGCCGTGACACGCAACACGGCTTCTGTGTGCCCGCACCAAGGCCGGGTGAGGCCAACCACCCTCATTCGCAGGTTCGCCCTCATCTTCCTGCTCGTCCTCGACGCCCCGGCCCGTGCCTCCCGCGACACGGCGTCAGGGCCCGCGACCCCCAATTCGGCCTACCGCGTCGTCCTCCACCGCACCCTCGCCGTCCAACTGACGGTCGGCACCGCCCGGTTCCTGATCACGGGTCCCATCCCACTAATCACCCCGCCCCCCTCCCGCCCACCGGCTGAACCGGACGTCGCTAGTCCGCATCATCGCCGCATTCGCTCTCGCCGCCGTCTACACCGCAGGGCACATACGCCTGCTGGGACGGCTGTGTGACACCTTCGGCAAAATGCGTTGGTGGGCTGCCCGGCAGCTCGGCCGCCCCCGGGCTCGAAGCCGTGCAAAGCGCTGCTGCGCCTGGGGTGTTCTGGTCCTCGGCGTAACCCTCATGCTGTTCGTTGCACCGATCGCCACCTTCCGGGGCCTACGGCAGATCGTGGCAGGGCAGCTATACCTGCGGAACCTGCCACGGAAAGTGACCGATGCAGCCGTCGCCATGGTCGATGCACACCGCACCGAAGACGCCGAGCGGTTCACGCACCTGTCGCTCCGAGTCTTCCCCGGTGGCTCCTGCGACCTGACCAATGTGCGCTTGCTCAGCCTCGACGAGCAGCCCGTCTACCTCGGACTTAGCAGCATCCACAGCACTGGGCTCGGCCGGAACGTCGACCCCGTCGCCCTCGAACGGACCACGCACGACCTGAAGGCGGCATGGCCGCGCTCCGGCCTCCGCACGGGCGGCTTGACATCCCGCTCCGGCGTGCCTGACCCCGCGCGGGAGCGGGCGGGGCACCGATCCTGGACGACTTCGCGATGCGTCAGATGTCCGGGGCCCAGGCGGACGACCTCTACGAGCTGGTCAGCGAGCGGCAGGGAAGGTCTCTGATCATCACCAGCAACCGGGCACCCAGCGACTGAAATCCCCTCTTCCCTAACCCCGTCGTCGCCGAGTCGCTCTTGGACCGGCTGATCAATACCAACCATCAGGTCATCATGAACGCCCCCAGCTACCGCCCGAACAAACGCCCCAAGAACCGCACTGACAAGCCCTCAATCAAATGACGGTGATCAGTCCCACCAGTTGAACATCAGCTCGCCGACTGTGCGGGGACGCCAGTAACGCACCTGTTCCAGCTCTGCTTCGGCGAGCTCGCTGGTGTCAGCCGTCACCAACGGCGTACTCAGTTCGTCAACGTCCAGCAGCTGGTAGCCGGCCCGCTCAAATGCGTCCGCCCAGGCCGGTGGGGAGGCGAAGTTTGTCAGGGGCACACCTGCCTGCGGCGGACTCGCCGCAAAGGCAACAACCGGGAGTACCTCGTGGCACAAGACGCTCGACCGAATGCCCGGGGCGGTAATCAGAGCCGCATGGAAGTTCGGCGTGCCTCCGGCCAGGGCCACTTCGGCGACCGTGCCCCGAATCGATCGGGCCACCGCATGGCAGACGGTTTTGAAGGCCACTACGTCCATCTGAGGCAACGGAGCATCGCCGTGCCCCCAGAACCCGGTGGCTCCTCGCGCGACGCGGATCAACGCACGACCCAACTCTCATTCCGTCCGTCAGGCCCTCTGGGGGTGCCACTCGATCGAGCCGAGTGTTCAGGCACCGATTCTGCCACCCGTCGGAGTCCTCCTCGAGGGGCCATCTCAGTCATGAGGGTGGGGAATTACGTGAACTTACCCCTGGGGGAAATACGCTGTCGTCCACATCCGAACCGCATGACGTCAGCAGTCCGAACCGCATGACGTCAATCGCCAAGGCCATCCTCACCCTGGAGCGGCAACGCTGAAGAAGCTCACTCTTCCAAAGTAGCACCCTTCAGGCGCAGTTACGCAGACCCTTAAACTGCGATCATGTTCAAGATGACGTGGGCGCTGGTCGCCGAGCATGCAGACGAGTGGACCGGCGACGACTTCAACGAAGCGGCTGCGGTCCTGAACGAGGAGGTCGGCGCGGCCGTCTCCGCAAGCGGCATGAACCCCGAGGTGCAGACCCACTTCCGTGAGACGTTCCTCGCCCCGGTCCGCGATGGCATCGCCGACGCCGGTAAGGCCGCAGTCGAGACCGGGCACGGCTGGGACAAGGCCGCGGGCCCTCTCCTCGTCGTCCTCACACCGGCGGCCTGACGACAGACGACGCCCCCACCCGAAGCAGCTCGGCCGGGGGCGTCTCGCGTCTACTTCACACTGCTCTCGACTGCCTCGAAGATGTCCGAGTCCGTCTCCTTTTGCCAGTCAGGCAGGTCGGGCCAGTCGGCCACGTAGCCAGGCTTCGGGTCATCGAAGTGCTTGTACATCTGGGCCGTCCAGCACGTCGCCACGAAGCGCCCCTTCTGCTCACGCGATAGGCGGGAGGCGTGGCCACCGCTCAGTTCGAGGAACTGGCGCACCTGCTCATAGACGGCGCCAGCAGCCTCACGTTCCCACTCGGGCGTCTCCTCCCACGGAGTCACGTAGCTCGGCTTCGGCTCGCCAGGAAAGTGCTTCCGCACCCCAGCGATCCACGCCTCGCGGAAGATCCGTGCGCCCTCGTTGGCCATGCCATCCCCTCTCATCACGCCGTCAGGGTGCCGATCTCGGCCTTCAACTCGGCAATACGCCGGTCGCGCCCGAAGGTGCCCAGTTCGGCATTCAGGGTTTGGAGTCTACGGGCGACGTAGCCCGACCCGGACGCCCGCGCCAGGCGAAGGGCCTCAAGCCCGTACTGCACGACCTGTTCAGAGTCCCTCCGCTTCGCGCCGATGGCCGCGAGGTCGACGAGCACAGCACCACGACGCCGGAAGGAGTGGCCGGAGGCGAGCGGCGGCAGTGCGAGCGCGTCCCTCAGAGCGGCCTCGGCCAGGCCAAGCCGGTTGAGCTGCAAGTACCGGGCCCCGCGCTCCTCGGCCAGGCGGGAGCCGTTGAAGCGCAGCCATCCGCCGTTGGATGCTTCCCCGCCGAGGTGGGACACCTTCTCCGCTTCGTCGAGAGCCTCTTCGCAGGCGCCGAAGTCGCCGAGCCATGCGTACGCCTCGGCCTGGACGGCAGCGGCCCAGTGTCGCGTCGAGAGTGCGCTGTCCCCCCGAAGGGCAACGCGACGGGCTGCCCCGAGGGTTTCCGCGGCTTGCTGGTAGCGCTTCTCGGAGAGGTCGACGTAAGCGCTTCGGATCAAGGCGCAGGCCCACAGGTCATACGCACCGGCTTCCTTGCTAACCCCTGCCGCCAGCGCATAGGACGCGGCGGCGGCGTCGTAGCGGTTGGCGTCGAAGGCCAGTTCCCCCGCAAGCTGGAACAGGTCCCCCGCCGCGAGGCATAGCGTGCTGGCCTGCCCCTCCCCATCTTGAAGTGCGTCGTTCAGGGCTTGGAGCTGAGACTGAACGATGGGGCGCACTGAGTGCTTGGCGCGTGCGAGCTGGTAGACCTGCCACAGGTGGCCGTTCATGCGCTCGAAGTCGCCGACACTACCGCGCAGTGCGCCTTCCGCCAAGGCGTCCGCCTCGTCTATCGGCACGGCGGCGAGCGCGCCCGAGACCGCCATGAGGCGCAGGAACTCGCGTCGAATCATCTCGTCTGTGTCCTCTGAGCCGTCGGGGGCGCTCGGCCCTAACCCCTCCGGCTTAGGCAGGACTTCGGCCGGGGCAAACAGGGCGTCGAGTTCGTCAAGGTCCATCTTTAGCACCTCGGCGACCTTTGGCCGCTGGGGCGGTTGAGGCTGCGATTGACCCCTCTCCCACCGGCCTGCGGTGCGCCGATCGACGCCGACCGCAAAGGCGAACCCCTCTTGGGTGTACCCCAGAGCTTTGCGCCTCTTGGCAAGGCTCATGTGGGCCCCCCTCCCCGGCTCTTGCTGTCCTCAATCATGGCGCATGTCCCATGTCCCAGAGATGTCCCAACACTGACCCATGAACGCCGTGGTCCGCACGCCTTTCGCGCGGAACGCTGGACTCCTATCCGGTGAAACCGCCGTCAGCCAGCGAGGGAAACGCCGTGAAGACCGAGACGAGCAGATTCGATGTGACGGATGCCGTAGACGGCGACGAAGCGATCGACGTCGAGCTGATCGCGGACAGCACCGATTCCATCCTGGCCATGAGGATGGACAGTTCGACCCGGGCAGACATCGACCTCAAGACGACGGCGGTGTTCGGCTACCTGAACCAGCTGTTGCAGGAGGGTCTGGGCGCAGACACGGACGAGTTGGTCCGGCAGATGTTCAATAAGGCGTACAAGCTGCTAGATCTGAAGAAACGCCCCAAGGCAGACACGCCGGTCTTCGCCGCCTTCTTCTACATGCGCGAGGTTGCCGGGCTGGCACGCCGCTTCCTGTGGATCTACAGCCAGAGGAGTGGGACGGGTGCGGCGTGAGCCCCAGGTCGCAGCAGGTGGCTTACGTGATCGCCCTACTCGGAGTCATGGCCGCTGTGGCGGCCGGCATCCTCGCCGATCGCGAGGCAGCCACAGGCGCCCGCTCGGCTGGCGCCAGTGGATCTTCCAGGGGCTCTTGATCCTGGCCTCTGTATCGGTCATGGCCGCCTACTGGCAACTGACCACATGATCTTCCGCCTCCGAGGTGACTCCCCGGTCGAGTTCCCCCTCGGCACACACCCCTCGGAGGCGGAGGCAAGCCCCGACCCCGGCCAGCCACTTCCCAAGTCGCCCGCGCCGGGGTGGGGTCCCAGACCCAACGAATGAGGTGCAGGATGCACGATCTGATCGTCAGTCCGTTCCTCGGCGGCTACCTGTGCGTACGCCCTGGCAGTCAGACGGGTGTGCGCCTGCCGGAAGACCACTACGAGGAGGTGCTGTCCCTCAGCGGCACGGATGCGCCCCTCCCCGCCTGGTTCAACCGCTCAGCGGCCGATACGTTCGGCCTGGACCTGACCGGTAGGCCGATGCAGAGCACTGTGCTCGTGCGTAAGAGATCCGACTACGGGTTTGGTCGGGCGAGTTGGGAAATCAACCTCGGGTGCAACTTCGGCTGCGAGATGTGCTACCTCCGCGACCGACCTTTCGATGGCCTGGTCTACGAAGACAAGCTACGTCTGCTCGACATCATGCGCGACGCAGGTGTGCTGATGCTCCAGATCACGGGCGGCGAGGCCACCATCGACCCGGACTTCCCCGGCGCGTACAGGTACGCGCATGAGCAGGGCATGTTGATCACGGTCAGCACCAACGGCTCACGCGTGTGGAAACCGGAACTCCTCACTCTGTTCGAGGAGTGCCCGCCCTATCGGCTCGTCGTCAGCATGTACGGCGCATCCGAGGAGGTCTTCGACGGGTTGACCCGGGCAAGGGGGGCATGGAAGTCCTTCACGCGCGGAGTGGCAGCTGCCCGAGAGGCGGGGCTGCCCGTACGCATCAACATCGTGGTGACCTCGACGAATGAACACGAGGTCGACGCGATGATGGCCCTGGCTGAGAGCTGGGGGCTCTCGCATCACGTCTTCCCCAACCTCACTCCGACCATCTACGGCACGGGCGAGCCCATCCTCGTCCAGTCCGCCAAGCACCTACGCGACCGTGCCCCCTTCGCAGGATGCAACGCCGGGGTCACCTTCTTCCACGCCGACCCACACGGGCGAGCCAGTATCTGCAAGGTGGGCCGGGACGACCAGATCGACGTCATGCGGGAAGGGATCGAGGGCCTGCGAAGGCTCTCCTCAATCTCCGACCGCCTCATGCTTCGCACCGGAGGGTGCGAGGGCTGCCAGTTGTCCGGCTCGTGCAAGGTGTGCCGACCGCTGGCCAAGCAGTACCAGGAATCCCGCACTCCGCTCATCAACTACTGCCAGCACGGAATGACGGAAGGAGCACTGACGTGAGCGCTGTACCGGTGACCATTCAGCGGGGCAGGCCGCCTGTTGTGCGACCTACGGCTCGTTCGCTCGTTGCCACACAAGAGGTCGCGGTCGTGACCGACCTGGACACCCTCCTGGAGGGCAACGACTGCTCGTGCTCGTCGAGCGACGACAACCCGCACTGACCTGCGCTGATCAGTTCCGGTCAGGCCCCGGCGTACTTTGCGCCGGGGCCTGTTCCGTGTGTGCGTTGCGAGTAGGGTGCCGTCATGCGATTCCGTTGGGCCTGGCTTCGTCCAGTGGTGACGGTGCCCTTCGTGCCGACCATCGGTCCTGTGCATCCCTCAGTGCTCACCGAGGATCTGTTCACGGACACACTGATCGCGGCATCCACCGATCAATGGTTCCTGCGCTACGACAAGGACATCCGCTGGTCCGAGAGCAAGGACGAGAGCGTACTCGTCGAGGACATCGTTCACCGCCCCAGCGAGACGCTGATTCCCACGCTGTCTCAGCGGGGCTCCGGCGTGATCAAGGTCCACACCTACGGGATGAAGGCTGAAAGCGTCCTGGCAGCCGTCGAGTTGGCTCAGAAGCTGTCCGCTGTCCACGGAACCGCGAAGGCACGTATCGTCCGCTTCCTCGGCCCGGAGACGCCGCACGGACGAGGCACACGCATCCAGCTCAAGGACTTCAGGACAGCGCCTTGCCCGGCGCCCGAGGGGCCAGTGCAGCCCTTCGAGGCATGGCCGCAGGGCACGCGGGCGACCTTCGCCGAGTTCGCCCGCGAGATGGCCGATGACGGCTTCGCCTTCCTCTACAGGCAGATGCAGGCGGGAAACGTCGGTCCGGTCCTCACAGCAGTGGCGGGTGACGAGGTGGCTGGCGCCATCGGTCCGATGGAGATCCGTCCCGACGCGATCGGGGCCGCACAGCTCATGCCCCAATACTTCGGAGTCTTGCCGAAGCACCGCGGCCTGGGTTTGGGGCGCTTGCTGTGGCGAGCTGCGATGCATTGGGGTCAGGCCCACGGCGCGGCTTACCAGCTCCTTCAGACGGAGGTCGGCGGCCCCTCGGACCGCCTGTGTCGTTCCGAGGGCCTCACCTCGCTCGGCTTCACCTACTGGCAGGCAGCATGAGGTCCTGGTTCGACTGCTCCGACACTCGGGGCTTCGCTGCGTCCGCCAGGGACTCAAGCGCCTCGCCCGCGTCGGCGGCTACCTCCTTCGCCGCGGCGGCCTCCTCGGGCGTTGAGCTGTCGTTCATGGCCGCAGCTATCACCGCATCGGCAACCTCGCCGATTGCAGCCTGAGAGGTCGAGAATCTCGCCTCCGCCCGTGCCGAACGCTTCAAGGTCGACCATGGCAAGCCGGGTCAGCTCGTAGGCCGCGTCCAAGTCGGTCATGTCGTCCAACGAGGTGCTCCGAAGCCGCTCGACCAGGCTGGTATCCAGGCAGGTCCTCGTGTAGCTGAACGGCTCCGCGCCAATCTGCCGGGCAACAAGGAAGCGATGCTTGGTCACGTCCTGATTATCTCGTCGCACCGCCTGCGAGGACCCGATCCCCGACCAGCTGCCCCTCTTCGGCACCTGAGCGACAATCGCCGCGCACCGGGATGGATTCAGCTGATGGCTTCTGCGGCCGCTGCTGTTTCCGGGCCGACCACCTTGCTGAGAATCAGGTCACGGACGGGTGGCGGCAGCACCCGTGGGATCTGAAGGACGTGCCACTGGCAGCCGGGCACCAGACCGTCCAGCAACACGAACATCTGGCACTGGAACAGCAGCATCAGTGCCGAGAACGCGCCCTTCGACGGCGCCCAGCGGCGATCCCGCAAAGTCTCGGTGACGGAGACCCCGGACGGCAGCAGCCTGCCGTGCAGCCACTCCTCTACGGCCTCGCCGAGCTGCCCGGCGTCCAGCTCGCGCTCCACCCGCTGGCACAGACCCAGAGCCCACTCCCGCACCTGGGCCGCTGTGTGCCAGCCGGCCGCGAGGTCTTCCAGCGACGCCGTGTCCGCCAACGCCCGCAGGAGATCACGGGCGTCGCCGGCGGGGATGAAGGTCAGTGACCCGTCGTCCGCGATGATTCTTGCCGCGGCCTCCGGGACGTCCTCCTGAGTGGTCTCGACGAGCGAGGCAAACGGGTTGGCCGGCAGGCCCGGGCTCATGGCGCGCAGCAGGGCTCCGATGTCCTGCAGGGGGACGGAGCCGCCGAGGGTCGCGGTCACGGCGGTCAGCGTGGCGTCTTGCGGTGTGAGCCGCGGCGGTTCGGCGTTGCCGTCCAACTCCACGAGTTCGGCGGGGAGTTTACCGAGGATGCGGGCGATGCGCTCATCGATGCGGCGTGCCCGGGCCGGGACAAGGGTCACGGTCTGGGCGCTGTCGGGGAGCTGGTGGGAGAAGCGGTCCAGCCGCTCGTCCAGGTCCAGGCCGTCGTCCGCGCCGTCACCCTCATCGGGGAGAGTGCCGGTGTCAACGGCGGCACGGAACGCGGCGCGGACCGTCTTCTCCGGGACCGGGAGTCCTTCGGCGAACAGCAGCAGCGCCAGGTCCGTCGGCCGCTTGCCGCGCCCGGACATGCGGCCGAGAGCCACGACCAGGTCGAAGCTCTCGGGCGGCGGCGTGGACGTGCTGCCGCGCCCCTGGCCGAGGCCTCCGCCTGGGATGTTCCCCGGCAGGAGTCCGGCCCGCCGCCAGCCGGCGAGCTGCTTGGCGGTGATGGTGAGGTCGTGACGCGCCGCGTGATCGATGAGCTGCTGGTCGGCCGCGCTGGGGCCGTCGCTGGAAGACATGGCGCGAAGGTAGCGGCGCCCGCACCGGCCGCGGACCGGTTTTAGAGACCCCCCACCTTCGTCCGGTCGGTCTGCTACCCGTCCTCTGAAATGGCAGTGAAGTGGCAACCGTATGGCGTACCAACGCCGTTCCGGATCAACCACGTTAAAAGTCACCTGACCGACTGCACGAAGTATCGCGCCCACCCGTGGGCGCTGCTGCTGTGCGCCCGATCCGCAAAGGAACTCACCTCGCATGACCACCGACACGGACGACTCCCGTCCTCAGGACCGCGACCACCAGGACCTTCGCCTGGTGGTGCTTCTCCTCGCCCTGGTGGTAGGGCTGCTGATCACCGGTGCGGCCGTTTACCTCACCCGCGAGCATCCGAGTCTCGCGCAGCCCCTGGGCGTCGGCGCCGCCGTCATAAGCGCGCTCGCCGCCATTGCCGGCATCGTCGCCCGCGTCATACGGCGATGATGACGAGGAGGGGACCCGCGTGTCGGGTCCGACACGACTCGTCGCAGCGTTGCTGTGCTCGGGCAGTGCGGTGACCTCGCCGGGCGGGCTCACGCTGCGGCAGGAGTGCGTCGTCGAGCCGGACGAAGCCGTGCAGAGCCGAGGGCACGAGGACACCGGAGGGACCGGCGATCCTCTCGGCGGCTCGCCAGCACATGAGGTGATACGAGCCGGTGTAGAGGTGGCGGGCGGGGGTGGGGCGGTCCACTGCAAGCTTGGCGGCCGATCAGGGCACGATGACGATCACGCGCGCTGCTGTCTCGTTGCTGAAGGTCGACGACACGGCTTCTTGCCGGGGTTGGAGCGTGGGGTGCGCCGCGGGCGTGCTGCGCCCCGGGATGAGGGCCCGCCCGCCCAGGGACCGTGCCGCGTGGTCGGCGGCCCCTGGGCGGGCGGTGAGGTGAAGGGGATCAGGCGGCCAGCGCGACGCGGGCCAGGTAGTCGTCGGCTGCGTCGGCGCCGAGGTGCTGCCGGACGGCGTCGCCGCGGCTCCAGACCAGCGGGCCTTCCTCGCGCTCGAGGCGCTCGGCCTCGGCGTAAACCTCCGCGAGACTGTGGCTCTGCTTGAAGCCGTGGCCGATCTTCGCTTCCAGGTCGCGGTAGCGGGCGGGCAGCGGCAGGCCGAGGACCCAGCACAGACGGGCGGCGCGCACGAGGACGTCGAAAGGGGCCAGGACGCAGAACACGCAGGACAGGCTTTACTGGACTACAGATGCCGCTGGCCCGCTGGAAGACTCTCCATGTCAGTGAGGCATCCCGCGGTTAGCCGACAAGGTCGAGCAGCAGAAGCAAGTGGCGGCTTTAGCGTGCTGCTCTCGATAATGCCGGCCTCATTAGCCAAGGGGGTTATCTAGGTAGTTTTCGAGATCGTCATCGACGCAACTGCCAACCACCCCCCGAAGGAGGCGGGCACTCCTGTAGGTTTCCTGATGACCCTTACCCAAAACCCGCCGACGGCGCTCGTAGGCGTCCTTAGCGTGTGGGTATGCGGCATCGAGGTCATGTACGTCGACCAGGTCGAATTGTCGAATATGAGCAACCAGCGAGCCCTAGTGCGAAGTTCTTCGCTCAGGGAGCCCCACGCCTCACTCGGATGTTGCTTCTGCCGTCGACGTACCCAGCTGTACCGCGAGTGCGGCTAGCTGTTCCAGGATTAGGGCGGGTTCAGCGGATCGTACCCACCAGGCAAATTCGTATTCGCCAGCGAAACGATGGGCATACTCGATTGCGAGTTGAGTCTTACCGACTCCGTGGCGACCGTGTAGGGTCAGCACGGCTGGGGAGCGGCTAGCGAATGATTCTCGTATCTCGATCAGTTTGCTGTCCCGGCCGGTGAAGCTGGCGTTGCGGGCGGGGATATTCCATATTCTAGGAAGAGTGCCAGGAAGCCGCGGACCTGTTCCACCGATTTTTTGCAGCCGCCCTTCATTTGCTTAACGTTTCAATTCATGCCTCCCGTAGACTTGGAGAAGACAAGACCGAGGGCTCCGCATGGAACGGCCTTGCGATAGTTTTGCAGGAAGTCGGTCGACCAGGGGATGCACTGACTGCTTACGCGAACGCCCGCAAATTGCTCCTTCAAACTGGAAATCTGGCGAGTCTGGCCAACCTGTACAACAACGAAGGAGTCGCGCTTAGTCGGGCAGGGAGACTACAAGAAGCCTTCACCGTTCACGAATACGCAGGACTGGTGATCTATGAAGCCGGCAGCCCAGAACAAGCAATTCCGCTTCACGAAGCTGCCCTAGCCATCAATCGGAGCATTCCCTCTCGCAGAGGAGAGGCCGTAAGCTTGGGAAACATCGGCGCCGCACTCGCCGAAGCGGGGCGACTCGAGGATGCTATTTCCGCATACTGTAGATCTGCGGAGATATTCAAAAACGACCTGAATGCTTTTAGTGCTGGCGAGGAGTATGAGGCTCTCGCTCGAACCCTCCAACGGGCAGGGAAAGGAACTACTGAGATACGCTCTGCGTGGGAAGCCGCGACTCGCGCCTACATTGACGCCGGGGCTCTGGGGAACGCGGCTAGGGCTCGACACGAAGCGGAATCTGTTTGAGTTACTACTCCGGACGGAAGACAGAGCAGATGCGCACCCTAGGGCATCGCTCCAACTCGTCAAGTGCGCCGTAAAACATGACAAGGCAACGATCAGGCCTTTTGGGAGTGCTGGCGGCGAGCAACACTCGATTCTGCCGAATGCGTCACTAGTGAATACACACAGTGACTGCGGTCGGGGCCACCATAGGCACTTGCCCGATCTACGCAAGGTCCGCAGCGCGTTGAGGGCGACCCGCAGGCTGCCGCAATCGTCTCGGCCCGGCTGGCCATGTCCGGGCTGCTCTCGGGTCGGCGTCGGCGCGGTGCTCAAGGCACGAGGCGGCCAGCCAGCGTCGCCGCGTCGGGCGCATCAGCATTCCTATCCCCCGAGGTACGACTTTTCGATGACCCCCGGGTGATGCAGACACCCCCTAGTACTTGGCGCTGCTGCCCGGCGCGGTTCGAAGGCTCGCAGGATGGGCAGAGCATCCCATCGGATCGCTGGGCCGATGACTGCAAGGGAGCGACGCTGTCCGAGGAGAGCGCGGAGCACATCCGTCGACGCACACATGATGCGCGCCGTCTGCTGGAGCAGGACGCTTCCACGCGCCATGCCTTGCTCGCCGAGACCTTGGTCGAACACGGCCCGGCTCTGGTGGACACCCTGCATCTGATGGCGGAACTAGCCCGCCGGGGAGAAGTCTCCCTGGCCGCCGAGCCTCTCGACGCACTCATTGATGAAGCCGAGGGCCTGCTGATCCGGTGGTACGCCGGAGAGCAGTTGACGGCGCGGGCCGATGAGGCGGAGCGACGGGCCCGGTCCTTGGACGCCTGGGGCTCCACGAGCCACGATGATCCCCTGGCACTACGGCTCGGCGCGCTCGCTCTCCTGCGTCTCCCGCCGGAGAGCGAGGAACGGGATCTCGAGTCGGCGCGCCGTCGACTCCTCACGAGCTTGGAGCTGGGACGGCGCGCCGACGATCTCAACGAGCAACTGGCCACGATGTACTACCTGCTCAAGTATGAACTGCTGTCGCCGGAGCAGTCCGTCGCGCTGATGGAGGAGGCGTGTGCGTCGCTGACCGGCAACGAACGTCCGTCAGCCTTACGGGATTTCCTGGAATCGGCGCACACGTACTGCCTGGTGCGCGCCGGCGAGGCCCTGAAGGCCCGCGATGTGGACAGCTACACCTCCTGGATGGAGCGAGCCACCGGGCTACTCCGCATTGCGTTCGGCGAGTATGAGCGGACCGAGTTCCATGTACGCATAACCGGAATGATCGCGAGACACCTGGACATTATCGGAGACGCCCACCAGGCGGCTGTGCTTTACGGCCGCCTGATAGGCATGGCGGCCGACGCCCAGTCGCGCACCACGCAGGCAATGGCTCTTAGCGAGGCCACACTGCGCAGTCAGACCGGCGCCTATGAAAGCGTCCGTGAACGGATGGTGCAGTTCCTTCCGTGGATCCGTAACCGCTACCTTGCGGCCGTAACCGAGCACGATGTAGCCCAGGCGGCATTCTCCTTCAACCGAGCGTCAGCCCTTCTGGCTCTGGCACACGTCTACTGCGACGAGCCGGAAGCGGCGCTCCGCGTGCTGGAAGACTCCAAGAGCCTGCGCCGCCGCTACCGTTCGGAACTGTCCCAGCTGCCTTCGCACAAAGAACTCCTGGCCCTCGAACAGGACATCCTGGCAGCCACACGCGCGTATGAGATCTCTCAGGCCGTAGCCGACAGTTCCCCGCCAGCCGTCCCGGGACGGCCGATTTCCCTGCTCGCGCAGCTCCTGGAGCGATACCGGCGGCTGCGCCCCGATCTGCCAGATGAGGCGCTGCTTAGCCCCTCGGCCGAGGAGATCGCGGCCGCGCTTGGGCCCGACGAGGTGGCGGTCATCCTCGGAGTGGGCGACTCGGCGACTCTGGTTTTCTACCTCACCCGCGACACAGGCAGGTCCCGTCCGGCCCTTCACCTGGTCTGCCTACCTGAGTGGCCGTGGGACCGCTGGCAAGAGCTGCTCGAAGTATCCGGCGGCTGGGTCGACGCTCTGTCCGGACGACTGGACTCCCACACCTCACAGGCGGCTTTGCGAACCGTCGTCCCGGCCGTCGAAGCGGCGATCGGACGACTGGTGAAGGACAAAATCATGCGCCGGGACACACGCCGCCTTGTGGTCATACCGCATCGCTGGCTGCATTTCGTGCCGTTCCGCGCGTTGCCCAGCCTCCTCGACACTCCCATGTCCATCTATCCCAGTGCCCGGGAGTTCGTACAGTCCCGGACGCGCCCCATCCCACCGGCCACGATGGCGGACTTGGTCGTCTGCGATCCGACTGGCGACCTCCCTTGCTCAGCCGCCGAGGCCGGTTCGGCAAGGTTCAACGACCCCACTGGCCGTTGGTCCACCGTCCTCATCGGCCGCGATGCCACCAGCTTGCGTGTGGCGGAGCACCTGACCCAGGCCGGTGCCTTCCATTTCAGCGGCCACGGACATGCGGACCCGAGGGACCCGGCCCGATCCGCTCTGTTGATGGCTCCTTCCCCGGACGACGTTCGTGCGGGCGACCCGTTTCCCGATTGGGTGGCCCGCGCTCCCGCGTGGAAGGAGATCCGGGCCGGTGAGTCCGTCGCCGACCTGCCCGGCATCGGCCGTCTCCGCCGACGCACGGCACCTTCCGAGGCAACACCTGACACCGGGGCTGGCGACGTGGAAATGTGGATGGAACGCGGGGCCAGGGGAACCTTGTATGCCCGCTATGCGGGGCGCCGGCTTCGGATCCTCGGCGAGTTGTGGTCCGCGGGAGATGTACTCGGCCAGTCCACCACGGCCCGCTTCGCATTCCTGTCCGCCTGCCGTGCGGGCATGCCCGGTGCCATCGCCGACGCCGACGAGTTCGGCGGTGTGCCCGCGAGTCTGCTGTTCCACGGGGCGGATGCGGTGGTCTGCCCGCTGTGGCCGGTGAGCGATGGCTTCGCTGCCCTGTACACCGAGCTCTTCTACACACGACACGCGCTCTGGCCGGAGGCCGATGTCGCGACCCTCGTCTGTGAGGTGGCCCGAACCCTGCGGGAGATGGATCTCCGCGAGGTCATATCGCACGTGGTGGAGCTTGCCGAACGGGTACGTCTCCAGTCGCCCCTAGCGGCACTGGCCCTCGAGGCGTACGCCAATGACCTGCGCAACGATCGCCAGGAGCATCCCTTCAGCGAGCCTTGGTTCTGGGCAGCTTTCACCGTATTGGGCGGTGACCACACCGCTTCGCCGACCTAGGGGGTCGCCATGCTCACGTTGCTGGAAGCACATACGCACGTACGGCCCGAGTTGGAAGGAACGCCACTGGCCACCTTCGTCGCGGAGAGCGAGGAAGCGGCGGAGGCGGCGGTTCTGCGGATTCTCAAGCACTTCGGCGAGGACACGACGCGCACGACGGTGCGCGTGATGCTGCCCGAGAACAGCGTCCGCTACATGGGACGGCAGGACACCTATGCGCTGCTGCAGTCGAAGGACAGGGCCTACGGGGATTCCTCTTATGCCAGTTGGCTGGGCTCCGCGCAGTACGGAGCGACAGAGGAGTCCCAGTTCCGCTGCCCTGAGCCCGGCTGCCCTCGGAGCCCTCTGTTCCTGCTGACCTTCGTCGAACCCCCGTCCTGCACCGTGCATCACACCCCTCTTGAGCTGGTCCGATGAGCAACGTCATCACGGCGGCAAAAGAGCTCGGCCCACGCTTCCGTTTCGTCGGGCTCTTACCCATCGCGTGCCTCGGCGCGATCACGCTCGCGCTGGTCTGGAGCGGTGCCCCGGGCCACGCCCCTGACCTTTCTCGCCTCGCCCGCCGGGTCGATGATGTCGGAGCCGTCGAAGCCATGATCTGGGCTGCCGGTCTGCTGATTTTCGCCCTTGTCGTCGAACCGCTCCAGGGCTCGGCAGTCCGACTGCTGTCCGGACGTTGGGGAACGTCCATGGTGGCGCTTGCGATCGCCGCTCCCGGCAGGGCGTGGCACCGGTGGCGGCTCGACCGTTTGCAGCAGCGGTCGGCGCGTATCGCCGGCGAGAGCTTGGACTCGGCCGCCATGGAACGACGGCAGGCCGCCGCCGCGCTCCTGCGGTACTACCCACCGGCTGCCCGGGTCCTGCCCACTCTCCTGGGCAACATCCTGCTCGCAGCCGAGATCCGCGGCGGCGTCCGGTATGGCCTCGACACCGCTGTGCTCTGGCCACGGCTCTACCACGTGCTGCCGGACCGGGTCGCTGGCACGGTGAACGACCTCCGCAACCAGTTCGACCTCGCGGCCCGGTTCTGCACTGCCTTCATCACGGCCGCCGCGGTCTGCACCGTGATTCTCGCGCCCTACGGCTGGTGGCTCTCAGTCCCCGTACTCATGCTTTTCCTCGCCGCTTTGTCGTACCGCTCGGCAACGGCGGCGGCCAAGGCTTACACGATCGGCGTAGAAACCGCTTTCGATTTGGGCCGGTTCGCCCTCTTGCGGGCACTGCACCTGCCGCTGCCGACTGATCTGCTGGCGGAAGTGCGGGCAAACCAACAGCTGTCGGTATTCCTGCTCGACGGCAATCAGGCACTCTTCCGTCTTCGTGAGACAGGAAGCGGGATCAACTTCGTCTACGAGCACCCAGTGGAGGAGCCCAGCACCTGCAATCTCCCGAATCCGCCGAACCCACAGGCTCCGTCGCAGGGAGGATAGCCAGGGTCACACTGGTTGCGACACGATCGGCCGTGATTCAGACGCGCCAAGCCCCTTGCCACCGCGGCCCGTACGCCTTCCAGGACGACGGGAACGGCGCAGCGGCTGAGCAGCGCGGCCCTGATGGGCAAGCCCACTATCAGGTGACCGAGTTCGCCATCACCCCTGGCCTGCTACTCGCCCTCGTGGTCTCGGAAATCGTCACCGCCTACCTCGACGCCGAAAGGCGCGGCGAAAGAGGACTGGGCGCAGATGCTGGGCGCGGCCGAGCGCGGTGCAGGGCCGCCGCTGGAGCCGTACCGAACGTGCATGACGCCGTGGCGGAGCCGGCACACCGTGTGCGGGCGGATCAGCACGCCGACGCTGTCGAAAATCGGCAACGGCCGGGGCTGCCGCTACTGTGCGCTGCACGGATCTGTAGGCCGTCAAGTGGGGTGGTGCTGGTGCCTACTCGGGTTCCGTGGGTGCTTGAGAGGTGTTGAGTCGGCTGGCGACGTAGCTGGCGCGGTCTCCTCCGTTGAGCTTGTGCCAGTTGTGGGCTGTGCCGTCGGCGAGGCCGAGGAGATCGGCGAGCATCTTCCAGTGGACGGCGCCGACCATGGCCAGCCAGGCCCCGTTGCGGGCCTTGCTGGTGCTGGGGATGCCCAGGCGTGTCAGTCGTCTCTGCAGGGTGTTGGAGGCCACGGGCTGGTCGGGACTGAGGCCGGGGAAGAGGTAGGGCGTCTCGCGCCTCCTGAGTGGGGCTGCCAGTGGGCGTCGTTCGTTGATCAGTTGTTGGAGCAGTGTCGACAGCCGTGGCCGGAGCCAGAGTGGGTCCCGGCCGAGTTGAAGACCGAAGACGCCGGGCTCCTCTGGGTGGACCAGGACGTGATCTGTCGTGAGCTTCACCAGTCGGTCGGTTCGCAGCCCGTATTGCAGGACGAGACAGCCGGCGACACGGTCGGTGATGTGCTCAGACTCGTCGGTCTCCAAGCGGAGAGCGGTGAGGATCCGATCGGCATCGCTCATGATCGACCGGTTGACGGTCCTGGTCGCGGTGGCGATCGCGACGTTCTGGGGGATCAAGTGGCAGGTTGCGGCCCAGAGCAAGAACGAGCGGGCCTGGTTCTGGCGGCTCTTGTTGGCGATCAGCCATCGGTCGACGAGGGTCTGGGTGACGCTGTCGAGAGTGGTGCCGCGGCGGCGGATGTGGGTGAGCAACACGTGTGCCGTCTACAGCTTTCGGCGGAGGTGCTCGCGCTGGAACCGGTTGAGACCGGACCGTTCGAGGCGGTGGTGTGCGAGGGGCATGAGATGCCAGCGTGCGTATCGGGCAAGGACAGTCTTGTCGTGCGGGTCCGTCACCCCGTCGAGACATACCTTGATGTCCCGCTTGAACTGGGCAAGTTGCTCCTCGCGCGGCTCCAGCACTTCGGCGAGCACCAGCAGTGCGCGTAGGTGCTGAACGGACGCTGTTTGCCGCAGGGCGTCCAGGGCCTCGTGTGAGCATTCCAGGTCACCGCTGGCCATCGCCCGGATCAGCTGACCGCCGGGCCGTCGCAAGTAGAGGGCCAGGGAGTACGGCTGCTCGTACTGCTCCAGGACTTCGGCCAGCGGGGCCAGCTGGGGCGAGCGTTTGCCGTCCGGGCCGGCGAACGTCTCGTCGAGCTCCTGCAGAGCCCGACAGCGGGGGCACTGACCGTGCAGAAGTCTGCCCATCGCGCTGCAAGTCGGGCAGCGGTAGGCGAAGTTGACTCCGGCGCACTCCGGGCAGATCGGACCTGCGTCCTCCTGGCGGAAGACGGCCGCCAGCCGGCCGCATCGGTGGCAGTCCGCGTGGGTGAAGCGGACCTCGTCGACGCAGGGCAAGCAGACCGGGCCTTCCGGCCAGCGACGCTCGGCTCTGGCGAGCGTCCCGCAGCGGGCGCAGGGGACACTCGCTGCCCCGTAGCACGAGACGCAGCGTGGTATGCCGTCCCAGCTCGGCATCGGCATGGAAGGGTTCTGTCCGCAGTTGCCGCAGGTGGGGCCGGGGGCGAGCGTGCTGCCAGCAGGCCGAGCACCACGGTCCGCGGGCGTCACGGGCGGTGACCACCTTCGTGATGCCGCAGCCGGAGCACGGTTGCGCTGCCATGGCCGCCACCGACCCGAACCTTGGCCCCCTCTGAAAATCCGCTGGGACGGCCGGGGTTGGCTCCCTAACCTCGCCTGATGACGTGGGGTTCCCCGAGGCGGCGAGGGGCCGGTTGGTCGAGCAGTCGGCCGCCGAACTGGCCGGGCGACGGCACGATGAGGTGCAGCCGGTTCGGATCGGTGCCGGTCAGCGTGGTCGCGTACTCCAGGAAGCCCGGGTCGGGCGGGGCGCACAGGACGACCAGGTCGCCGTCGCGGGCCCCCCACAGGGCGCGCTGCGTCCACGCCCGCAGGTCGCGCCGGTCACGGATAGCGGGGTCGATGTGATTACCGATGATGATCCTCAACGCGTGCTCCCAATGGCGCGAAAAGCGGGGGTCAGGGCCGGAGGGTGACGGACAGGTCGTCGAAGGCCCGCATGGTGGCGGTGCGCCGGCGCCGTGCGGATCCGGCCGCCCGCAGGGCGCGCGGGTGCTCGGCGAGGGCGTCGACGAGTGGCGAGAAGGACACGCTGGGCGACGGTGGTGCCCAGGCAGGCGTGGGTTCCCCAGCCGTAGCTGAGGTGCCTATTCGGTGAGCGGTCCAGAAGCAGCTCGTCCGGGTGCTCGAAGTGGTCGGGGTCGCGGTTGGCCGCCTGGAAGAGCACCGTCACCGCATCGCCACGGCGGACCGTGATGTCTCCGAACGTGACGTCGGCGGCGGCCAGGCGGGTAGTCCCCTGTACGGGGCCGTCGTAGCGCACCAGCTCGTCCACGCCGGTGGCGCGCAGCTGAGGCGCCGCCCGCAGCGCGTGCTGGGCGTCGGGGTGGCGGGCCAGGGTGTCGAAGGCGTTGCCGATCGCCGCGGCCAGGGTGCTGTAGCCGCCTTGGAACATCACGGGCGGTGTGCCTGACGTACTGCTCGAGCTCGAGGCCGGCATCGTCTGTACGAGCGCGGACGTGGCCGAGCAGGCCGGTGGGGCGGCCGCTGTCGTTGAACCAGGACTCCACCAGGTCGCTCAGGCGCTGTTTGGCCTGACGGCCCGGCTCGATCAGCTCAGGGTTCAGGCCGCCGTCCATGCTGCGCATGATCGTGTCGGACACGGGTGCCCACTCGCTGAGGGGCGGCGGGGCGACCCCGAGGAGATCGGCGATGGCGGCCAGGGCAACAGGCTGGGCGAGCTCGCCCATGACCTCCCAAGTCGGCTGACAGGCGAGGCGGTCCAGCCGGGCACCGATGTCCCGGCAGGCGCGCTCCTGCAACGCCGGCAGGTCCTGCGCGTGCAGCGCTGCCATGAACCGCGACCGCACCGTCGCCTGGTGCGGCGGGTCGAGGACCTGCACGCTCAACGACGACGCGGGCACGGTACGGCCCAGTCGCCTGGGGTCGCGGGCGAAGTGCTCGTGGTCGCGCAGGACGCGGACGCAGTCGGTGTATCGGGTGACCAGCCAGCACTCCATCTGCTCGTGCCAGATGACCGGCGCGTGTGTGCGCAGCGCCGCGAGCACCGGATAGGGGTCGATGAGCGTGGCGTCGTCCAGCGGGTCGTAGGGCGCCGGGCAGGTAGGCATCACGGCCATGTCCTCGTCCTTCGATGGGGTTGGGGGACGATCCCGGCCGCCGGCAGACGCCGGCGGCCGGGACGAACGGACTGCGGGGAGTGCGATGGCGATCAGTGGTCGTACGACATGGCGCCCCTCCTTCCGTCCGGAGGTGTCATCACCCGGATCAGGCGGTGTGCAAGCAGCGTGGCCCGTCCCCTGACGGGAGGGCATTGCGCCTGTTCAGGGCCCAGATTGCGGCGAGCCGCAATGCGCGTTTTCGCCCTGCCGGGGCGGGTGCCGCTCGGCTACCGTGAACGGCATAAGACCGGTCAGACGGGGGTGCCATGGCCGCCGCAATCACCCGCTCGCGACGTGCCGCCATCGCGCGGGAATCCGCACTGATCCGCAAGCGCTGCCAGCGCTCCGGCTTCACCATCGAGCACATCGCCGCGGCTATCCGCGAGGAACTCCCGGAGGTCACCGACCTCGAGGCGTGGCGGCTCGCGCTGGGCTGGTCGAGAGCCGACACCATCGCCCAGATCGGCGAGCTGTACATCGCCGACGGGCTGCTGCCGCCAGGCTTATCGGAGTCAATGCTGTGCCGGTGGGAACACGACCCGGACGACTGGCCCGGCCAGGAATACGCGGTGATGCTGTGCCGCGCCTACCGCGCCCAGCCCGGGCAACTGGGCCTGCTGGGGCGCGTACGGCAGTTGTCGGCATGGACAGCCGAGGTGATCGGGTACGGTCGCCACGACGCCGGCGTCGCCGCATCCGGCCGGCAGGAAGGGGCGGATCCGATGACCACCGATGCTGGGCTCCCGTCGGTCAGAGAGTCCCTCCAGCTTGCGCTCCTAGCCGAACCCGGCGGCAGCCCGCTGGTGGACGAACTCGCCGAAGCCGCTGCCGACCACTACCACTTGAACTACAGCAAGCACCCGGTACCGGTGCTGTTCCGGGAGGTCCGCGCGGCCCGCGCCCTGCTGGCTGGGCTGCTCTCCCCCGACGGCGAAGGCACGGAGCTGCAGCGGCAGGTCGGCCGGCTGCCAGGGCTCCTGGGCAACCTCGCCTTCCACCTGAACGACGCGGCCGGCGCGCGCACTCATCTCGGCACCGCTGTGGCATACGCGAACCGGTGCGGCGATACAGCGCTGACCGCGTGGGCATGCGGGGCGCAGAGCATGGTGGCCCGCAGTACCGGCAACCTGACCGCGGCGCTCTCCTACGCCGAACGCGGTGCGGCCGCGGCCCCCGGCGGCCTGGTCCGGGCGCAGTTGCACGCCTGGGCCCTGTTGCCCACCCTCGCCCAGCAGGGCCGCGACCGGGAGGCAAACGCTGCCCTGGACGTAGCGCTGGCAGAACTCGAGGCCGATACGGCGGGGGAAGCGCTGGGCCGGTTCGGGTTCGACGAGGCGGAACTCGCCCTGCACCAGGCCGAGGCGCACCTCGTGCTGGGACGCACCGATCAAACCCGTGCGCGCGCGGAGGTCTCCGCGGCCGCGTGCACGTCCGGCACCCCCGGGTGGGCGGCCGCCACCCTCGTGCTCGCCCAGGCCGAGGCCTCCGATCAGCCGGCCGACGCTGCCGTCAGCGCGCTCTGGACGTCCTCGATCAGGTCCCGGCGAGCCGACTGCGTGCGACCGCCCGCACCCGGCTGGGGCGCCTGGATGGACTGCTCGCTGCCCGGCCTGCCGAGAATGTCGCCGACTTCCGCGAACGCCTGCGTACCTTGCCGCCTCCCGTGGACGCGTACGGGGCTGCCACCGCCTGAGCAGGGCGCTACGCCATGGCTCGGACGATGGGGGTCGCGTGGCAGCTCACGAGGCGGCTTCAATGAGGGGGTGTTCGTGAAACGGCGCACGCGAAAAGGGCTCCTGCGCGAAGCTCTAGCCGCGCAGGACCGGTATTGGGAGGTGCAGGATGGCGACGCGCTTGAAACTGCCATCAATGCAACTCTGAGGGCTGCGGATGCTTATCCGCTTCGAAATAAGAACCGGGTGGCCATGTTGGGTACCGCAGCCATCTTGCTGCGGGGGCGATACGAACACACGGGCGCGCACGACGACATCAACGCAGCGGTAACTCTTGGGTGCATCGCTCAATCGGAAATCGGGGCAGATGCCGGTGATCGGAACCACATCCTCATCGAGCTGACAATCGCCTTGACAGAGCGCCACAAGCTCACCGAGCGCCAAGAAGACCTGGATCTGGTCACAGAGATCGGCGAACACGTGCTCGCAGGGCTGCGGGGCAAACATGTCACTGCCAACGACATGTACCTGGCGAGCGTCATTCTGGCGCAGCGTTTCGAACGCTCCCGTGATGTTTCCGACCTGGATGCCGCCCTGGCGGCCATGGCAGCTGCGGCAGACGGCCGCGACCCCGTCACGAAGCCATCTCACCTCTCTCAGTTAGGCAATGGGTTCCTGACGCGCTACGAGCTCACGAAAGAACCCAGAGACCTCGACGCGGCCGTCGCGGCGCTGGAGGACGCGGTGGTCCAAGCGGCTTCGGTAGGGCATCGCATGCTGCCGGAGGCATTCGAAGAACTGAGCGACGCCTGGACTCTTCGCTTTGAGCATCGGGGCGATCCTGCCGACCTGAAGGGGGCCATCACTGCTCTCCGAGATTCTCTGCAGGCGAATGCTCTGCGCGGGGTACCCTCCGCCTCCCAGCAGGGCGAGCTACTGGCCAAGCTGGCGCGGGGGCTAGCAATGAGCGCAGAGGTGAACGGTGACCCGGATTGCCTTGACGAGGCGATCTACACCGGGCGGCGTGCCGCGGAAGTATTCCCCTCAGACAGCCCGTACCGGGCCCTGTACCTGGCTAATCTCAGTACGGATCTGGTCCGACGCTACGAACTCACCGGCGCCTTAGAGGACCTGGAAGCGGCTGTCCAGTCCGCAGAGGAGGCGCTGGAGGCCGCGCCTGCCAACGAACGCAATCGGCCCAACTATCTCGATCACCTCGGCACCGCCCTGCGACTGCGGTACGAGCGAGCACGTGATCCGGCCGACCTCAGAGCCGCAGTGGACTATGCGCACCAAGCGGTCGCGTGTACGCCGGGCGACGATCCGGCCCTTCCGGCTCAACTGACCAACCTCAGCAACGCGCTCACGGTCCGGTACGAAACCCACGGCGCGCTCGAGGACCTGGACGAGGCGGTGGCGGCCGTTCGGCGAGCGGTGGAGCTGACCGGCAGCGACAGTCTCAGTATCGGGTGGCGGCTGAGCACCTTGGGATCGTTGCTGCAGATCCGCTCCAAGGACACGGGGAGCTTGGCGGACGCGGACGAGGCTGTGCGGGCGAGCGAGCAAGCGGTAGAGGCTCTGCCCGCCAAACACCGGGTTCGTGCCGCATGCTTGAACAACCTCGCCGTAGCGCTCAGCACCAGGTACGAATTGACAGGTGACAGCTCCGACGCGAACGCCGCCCTGCGTATTTATGCTCAAACTGTGCGCCTCAGCCACGCCCCTCCATCAGTCAGAGTCCGAGCCGCGCACAACGCCACCGCGCTGGCTGCGGACGGACGCGTCAGCGAGGTAGCGCAGCTGCTGGAGATCGCTGTCCGGCTACTGCCGGAAGTCGCTCCCCGCCGCCTCGTCCGCCGAGACCAGCAGCACGCGCTTCAACAGACCACTCCGCTGGCCGCCAACGCGGCCGCGCTGGCCCTCGCCGACCCCGAGGGTGGCGACGAACAGCAACGCGCGGAGCGGGCGCTCACGATGCTGGAGCAGGGCCGATCTGTATTGCTCAGCCAGGCTCTGGACACTCGCAGCGACCTTACCGAGCTGCGGCGGCACCATCCGGACCATGCCGCCCGCTTCGTACAGCTACGCGACGCGCTGGACAGGGACAGCACGTCAGAGAGTAAGGACGCCAAAGCGTTGGCTTCCGAATTCGCCGGGCTAATTGAGCACATACGCTCATTCGATGGATTCGCTTCATTTCTGCTTCCGCCTGGACCTCAAGAACTGCTGACACAAGCGCGCCACGGCCCGGTAGTAGTCCTCAATGTGAGTGACTTCCGCAGCGATGCGCTTCTGCTGACCGACGGCGGTATCGCCCAGCTAGATCTGCCCGACCTGACTGTGGTAGCCCTATCCGAACGTGTCGACGCCTTCTACGCCGCCCTCCGCTCCGTGTCCGACCCCGACGTTCACCGAATCCGACGGGCTCATGCGCTCAAGGTGGTGCAGTCAACGCTGGAATGGCTGTGGGACGTGGCTGCGGAGCCCGTCCTGGAGGCCTTGGAGTTCCAGCCGGTGCCGGCAGGCGGAGAGTGGCCACGCCTGTGGTGGGCGCCCGGGCCGGTCGGCCTGCTCCCCCTGCACGCGGCTGGATACCACTCCACGTCTGCGGCAGCTGCCAGCGGCCAAACAGTCATTGACCGAGTTATCCCCTCGTACACGCCTACGGTTCGAGCCCTGAGTCATGCCCGGCGAATCGTGCGCGCGCCTGCCGGCCGGCCGCTCGTCGTGGCGATGCCGACCACCCCGGATGCCCCTCCCCTTCGTCATGTCGCGCGGGAAGCACAGTTGTTGGTCGACGAGCTGTTGCCCGACGCCGCACTGCTCATGGAAAGGGATGGGCCGTCCCCATACCCCCCACCGACGAAGGCTTCAGTCATGGATCTGCTGCCCTGCAGCCCCATCGTCCACTTCGCCTGCCACGGCAGCGTTGATGCGACCGAACCGTCACGCAACTCGCTGCTGCTGTCCGACCATGAGACGGATCCGCTGACCGTCGCTGATTTCGACGCGATCCGGTTTGAATCTGCCCAGTTGGCCTATCTGTCGGCCTGTCGCACCGCCTTCAGTGGGTCCTTCGAGCTGGTCCACGAGTCCATACACCTCACCTCGGCATTCCAGCTCGCCGGCTTCCGCCATGTCGTAGGCACCCTGTGGGAAATCGACGACGCGTTCGCCGTCACTATGGCAAAGGCGTTCTACTCGCGGCTTGCCCGCGGACAAGCAGGGATCGACCCCTCTCAGTCCGCCCACGCCCTCCACCATGCAGTCCGGGCTGCTCGCGATGCCTCTCCCAGAGCAGCGGCACTGTGGGCTGCGTACATGCATGCAGGCGCCTGACGGATGGCCTTAACTCGTGCTCCCAGGGGGCGGAAGCGCCGCCAGCCGGATGAGTTCTTCTCGGCCCTGTAGCGCACAGGTGATCGCCCAACCCATCCCCGAGTTCAAAGGGCCCTCATTGTCCAGGCCCAGCTGCCGCGCCAAGTCACCGGCATACAGCCGGGTGGCGGCCTCCAGAAGGGTGGCGTACGTGTCGGCCAAGTGCCAGGCACGGCGCCGTCCGGTGGCCATGACACCGACCCCGACCAGTCCCGCCGGCCACCACACTGCCGCCGCCATCAAATACAGCAGCCCCCATCCGACCAGAACCGTCGCGCGAGTCAACGCCACACGGACGGCCGTGAGTTCACTGCGGGTTACATCGGGCACAGTCAGCCACAGGTGCGGCCAGGCCGTGGCGAAGTCGAGCGCATATGCGCGGTCCAATTTCACCGTGACACCGTGGACGCGATCGCCTATCCACGTAGGACGGGCCGGTCGCTCTGCGGCGATACGCCTCACCGACTGTCGCGCCGTTTCCAGAGCGGCAGCGGCGTTAGCCGCTGCGTCGGGCCGTTCCCGATCGGCCGGCACGGCGTAGGCGCGGGCAGCCTCGACCCGCAGCCTCTCCCGGGTACGCTCTGCATCAGCCCATCGCTTCTGCCGCTTCCGGGTGCGCCATGCGGCCAAATGCCGCAACGGTGGCGGCCATGCGATCCAGTCGGCGGCAAACCACAGCCGCTCGATCCCACCTCCCAAGCCCTGGGCGACGAATCCGGCGGCCGACGCAGCAAGCAGGGCGGCCAACAGGATCACCGCGAGGCCGCCGCCTGTGCTCGTCTGAGGTGACGTGGCCAGATCGTGAATCCCGTCGGTGAGCCGACCCACGTCGAAGGGATGACGGTGACCAAGGGCATGGCCGACCGTCAGTGTGGCGACGTAGAGCGCACCGGGAAGCACAAGAAGCGTCAGCCAGCGGTCGGCGAGCTGTTTGCCCAACTCGGCCAAAAAGTTGGACGCCATCAGAGTCTCCTCCAACGCAGATGCTCGGCAAAGATCTGGCACCGCGGTGGCTCCGTGGCCTGAACATGCGGCCACCACACGCGCGCACACCGACTGCCTGGACAGAGGAAGACGACATCTACCTCCCGGCTGCCCGCAACCCCCGTGGGCCGGATGTCCGATCGGCGCGTACCAGTGAAGACGTCGAGCGCATCATCGTCCTCTCCCAACAGTTCGTCGATCCGCTGAAGCGGACCGGACGCGTCGCCGCCGCTGCGCACTACCTCGACGAGTCGGTCCAGACACGCCACCTCGCCCGCGTCATGCAAGACTGCTCGGATGGCATCGAGATCCCTGCACACTTGCGCGATTTTGTCGGCCATCGCCTCGTGCCGCTGATGGCTATGGGTTCCCTCCCCCATGCGCCTCTCCTGATCATCCCCGGGGCCGGTAAGGCTCTGCGAGCCTCTCGACCAATATCTCCCGCATCGGAGCCTTCCATGCTTTGCGGGGTAGGTGGCCGGGGTGTTCATGGTGGTGGAGCGCAGGTCGATCAGGAGAGCGCCGGTCACGAATCGCCGTGGGCGATGCTGGGGCCGAAGTGCCGCCACCACCAGATGGATTCCTTGTTGGGCACGATCATCGAGCCGTGGCCGTTGATCATGTGGTCCACGCACTGCGGGCAGTCCTCTCGAGGGCCAAGCATGCGGTGGATGCTCGGGTCGTGGGCGTGCTGCCAGCACTGCCTGCACTCGCCAGGAGGCGTGTCCTTCATTCCGGTCTCCGCTCAGAAGCAGGTGTCTTCGGTGGGGCCGCTCTGCTGCAGAGGCGGTTTGTCCAGGAGAGGGGAGGGGTCCACGGAGGGAGGCTGCTCGCCCGGTCAAGGGGCTGGTCGGGCTCGTCTGCGGTGCTCGCCACAGGGTGCTCCTGAAAGGTGGGGCGGGCTGATCCCGCCGGTCACCTTCTACAGGTTCGGTCTTCGGCTCCCGTATGACGCCGGTCCTGGAGAACCCCTCCGTCGTGACCGCATCGTGATCAGGCTGTCCTCTTGATGAGCCTCGTTGAACTTCCCCACCCGGCGCTCACAGGTTCCCCAGACCATGCTCACCTTGGTCCCCCACATGGCGCGCTGACCTGCGGACAATGCGAGTTCGACGAACGGGATTCACGGACCCACTGAGAGTGGAACACCACAGTGTGAGAGGTCTTGCGCAGACGCGTGCGGATTCTGCGGCCCTGCCGGTGAGTACCCGTACTCATGCCTGAGCGCGGCCCGTGGTCCACCGTGGAGATCACCAACGGACCGACCCGAGGAAACAACCGATGCCGACTGCGCCCCACCCCCGCCGTGTCCCGCGCCTGCGCCCACTCCTTGCGCTTGCTTCGGGCAACTGGCTCGCCCGGGGCTATCTGGCGGTATTCGCCGTCTCCTTCACGGCCATGTTGCTCTTCCCGGAGAGCGCCTTCGCCGGGAGCCCTCTGCTGCTGACGGCGCCCCTCTCCTTCCTGTGCATGTTCCTCCCTCTCGCCCCCGGCGCCGAGGTCGACGGGGCGGCCGACGTGACGGCGGTCGCGGTCTTCGCCGTATGGCTCCTCCTGTGCGCCCTCGTGAACGCTGCCGTGCTCGGCGCCCTCGCCACGAGGGCCGCGACCGCCACATCGGCCGCAGCGCGAGAGCCCCTCCCGCACGTCGCGGACCCGGCTGAGCAGAAGAGAACAGACATGACGGACCCTGCGGGCACCCGCCCGCAGGGGGTTCGGGCCTTGCTGGCGCCCGCGGTGGACAACTGGCTCGCGCGTGGCTACCTCGCCGTGGTCGCGGTGGCGCTGGGGTTCTTCCTGTGCGCCGAGTTCGTGCTGCCGGATCCCGGGTTCGCCGGGATCTGGCCGCTCATAGCCACGGCGCCGTTCAGCCTCCTCGCCATGGCGGTGTCGTCGCCCGTTGCGTACTACTCCTCGTTCGCCTGGTTGAGCCCGTTGATCTTCTCCGTCGGGGTGGCACTGTCCGGGCTGGTCAACGCCGTGCTGCTCGGCCTGCTCGCACGCAGGCTGCGGGCGCGGGAACCGCGCCCGGCCACCTGAGGGAAGCGCCGGATCAGTCGGCCGGGCCCAAGGCGTGCCGACTGAAGACGCGCATACTGCGCCGCAGAGTCCGGGGGGATCCACGAGCAGGGCGCGAGGCAGTCGGCAAGCCCGACCAGGGGATGATCCGCACGGGACGGCCCTCCTGCGGCCGCAGGGTCCAGGCGCAGGCGTTGGCGGCGGCGTAGTACGCCAGCACACCGAACCACGAGAACCCGATCGCCCCGCGCACGTCCGTGGTCGCCCCCAGCAGCGCCACCACCGCGCCGACCACCAACTCGGCGCGGTGTGGCACCTTAAACCGCAGGTGCACCGCGGTCACAGCCCGCGGCAGGCGCCCATCACGGGCCATGGCCAGCGTGGTCCGGGACACGCCGAGGGCCAACGCGAGCAGCGAGCCGAGCGCGGCCACGGCAGCACCGACGCGCACGACCGGGGTAAGCCAGTCGGCGCCTGCCGCCCCGGCCGCGTCCGACAACGGTGCGGCAGCCTCCACCAGCTCCTTCAGGCCGAGGACCGCCAGGACGGCGATGGCAACGCAGGAGTAGCACGTACGGCCAGTTGCTCGCCCCGGGGGCGGCCGGTGCGATCATCAGCGCACAGGAAGCATCTCCCCCGACAGCACCACCGCTTGGTGTTGCGCAACGACTACCAGGCGTTCGGGCCACTGGCACACCCGGCGGCCAACTTATGTCACAAATCGAGTCGCTGGCATGTCATCCAGAGAGCGTCATCCCACAACTGGGCGCCCAGCAACCTCGTCCCCACAGAGCGGAGAGAACGTGTTCGTCGCCTTCGTCACGGTCACCATCCTCGGCGCGGTCTTCAACGGTGCCGCCGCCGTCACATACCTGATCGGCCATGAATACCCCAAGACTCAGGCGGACATGAAGGGCATACCTCGGAAGTATGTACCGGTGCTGGGCACGTTGCTGGCAGCGGGCACCGTGGGGCTGCTGGCCGGGCTCGCCGTTCCGCTACTGGGAACTCTCGCCGCCTCCGGCCTCGTGCTGTACTTCATCGGCGCAATCATCGCCCACCTGCGGGTGGGCTCCCGCAACATCGTAGGCGGGATCGCGTTCATGGCCACCGCGGTGGCCGCTCTCACCCTGGGCCTGCTTTACCACGGCCCCTGGTAACCCGCGGGACGGCCGAGACTCGTCCGCAGCATCAGCTCACCGCAGCCGCGATGAACTTCCACCGCCTCAATGCATGGTGGGCCGGCACCCCAAGAGGCCGCACTCGCACATCTCACCTGGCATCCCTCCGGCCCGCCCGGTAGAACGCGGCAGGCCTGCGTCCACCGCGGGCTGGTCATCAGTCCCATGAGTTGCAAGTGGTGCGCCAAGAGTCTCCGGCCGCTGACGCGTGCGCCGTTGGCACCGCGAGCCCTTTCAGGCAGCCGCCCATGGAACACGGCAGATGTGCGGCGCCATGCCCTCTGGACACAGGGTCTTGATCACTGTCTTGCGGATCGCCCGCCACGTCCGCAGGGAGCACAGTAAGTGGACGCGCAGCTCTATGGGTTCCCGTGCGCCGCTGCTCTGGGCAGGATGTTCCACGGCCCACTGTTCCGCCAGGTGGTCGTACACGTCAGCGGTCGACAGCTCGCTGCCGGGAAAAGTGCGGACGATGGTCTCATCGACGATCCGGGCGCTACGGGATAACACAGTCTCCTCAACGAGTTTGCGGACCCATGTCAACCCCTGTTCGTCTGCGTACAAGCCGAATTTCAGGACGCGCGTCCTCATTGCATCAAGCCTTCGTGATCGTCGTCATCGCCCATGGCAGAAGGCGGTGGCGAACCAGGTGTAAACGGGAGCGAGTGTTGGTGATGCGGGCCATCCATTGATCGTCGCCACGAGTTGCCAGTAGCGCACGGTGTGTGGGTCGGCGGTTGTCTGCAGTCGGGCGAGGAGCCAGCGGCGCAGATCGCCGTCGTCAGCAGGCTGGCGCTGTGCGGCCAGGTCCCTTGTACCGCGGCGGCGTCGCTGGGGCACCAGTGACGCAAAGGGCCACAGCCCACGCTCCCCTTGTCCGGTCGCACCCGGTGGTCAGACACCTCTCAATCACCGCGCTTGGCGCGGCACGACGGACTGGACGCAACACCGGCATCCGGCGGTGCCCTCCGTCAGGAGGGTTTCTGCGATCACTGCGGTGTAGCCGCCTGCCTCCCTCAGTTCCTCTGGGGTCCCGTGGAAGGTCTTGCGGGACGCGTGGAGGAGGATCACTGTGTCACAGCAGGCGTACACGTCCTCCATGAGGTGGGTGGCCAAGACCACGGTCGTGGTGCCGCCCAGTCGCCGGAGCGTAGCGTGGAATCGGTCCCTCTCGGCGGGGTCAAGGCCGGTGGTGGGCTCGTCGAGCAGGAGCAGCTCAGGACGGTTGACCAGGGCCTGGGCGATCCCGACCCGGCGCTGCATCCCGCCGGAGAGGGTGCGGTACTTGTGGTCGATGCGCGCGGTCAGGCCGACCTGGTCCACGGCGCGTATCACGGCGTCGGGGGCGCTGCGGCCGGGCATGTCCTTGAGCCAGGCGGCGTAGCTGACACATTCTCGGACGGTGAAGCCGCGGAACATGCCGAACGTCTGCGGCAGGTAGCCGAGCCGGCGGCGGATCTCCAGCCGTTCGGCGGGGCGGCGCGGGTCACGGCCCAGCAGCTTCAGCTCGCCTTCCACGGCCGCGCCCGCCGTGGCCAGGACCCGCAGCAGGGAGCTCTTCCCGGCGCCGTTGGGCCCGAGCAGCGCATGGACGCCATGCCCGAGGTGCAGATCGAGATTGTCGATGGCGGTGGTGCGCCGGTGGCGTACGGTGAGTCTGGTTGCGCTGATCACCCGGACCTCAGATCGTTGAAGGAGTGGCGGCGGAGCACCAGCAGGGCGCTCAGCACTCCGGCGGCCGCGCTCCAGATGAATTGGGCGCCGCCGTCCAGCAGGTTCTTGAGGACTTTGAGCAGGACGGTGTCGAAGGAGCGGACTTGGCCGTCGGGGCGCATCGACAACTGTGCGACGGCGGTTACCACCACCACCCAGGAGGCCCCGGTTACGCAGGCAGCGGGCAGGCAGCCAATGTAGGAGCCCAGGACCAAGGTGGCGAGCGTCAGCGTCAGGGAGGGCACCAGCCAAGCGGCCGCCCACGCCGAGACGCCCACGCCCACCAGCGCCACGGCGACGAGCAGCGGCAGGCAGATGGCGAGCACGACGCCGGTGCGCAAGAGCAGCAGCCGCAGCCCTCCGGCCGGCATGCTGCGGATCACGGGCGCGAACGGATCCGCCTTGCCGCCGTAGCTGGCCGCCACGCACACCAGCGGCAGCAGCGGAGCGAGCAGCAGCAAGAACGGCAACGTCTCTTCTTCACCGGCCATCGCCCCGAACCAGGCACCTACCGCGCATACTCCGGTGACCGCCAGCGTCCAGGGCCACCGCAGGCCTGGCACAGCCCGCAGCCATGTAGGCAGGCAGGGCAGGGTGACCATCGTTGTCACCTTCCTTCAGGATCAGGGATAGGAGGTGGGGTAGCGCCGCGTTTCACGGCAGCTAGATACCGACCGATCCAAGCGGCGCGCTCTCGCGCGGAGAGGGCGTTCAGCCGGTTAACGCCGGAACGCTTCTCGGCGGTGAGCTCCTGCGCCGATGCGTCCGTCAGCCACGCGTGGAGCGCGTAGGCCTCCGGCGTGCCGGAGACGGAATCGCAATCAGAGCTGCCCTCGACAATGTCGGCAGCTATATCGCTGGTGGGGGACTGCCCCCGTATGGTGACCGCCCAAGGAGAACGGACGCCGCCCCTGCCGCCGCGCTCGCCACAGCCCGATAGCTCCTCACTTACATAGTCGGTCCCTACATAGTGGGTCCATACATAGTGGGTGGGTGCCTCGCGGACACCTTCCAGCCGCTGGGACAGCTGTGCTACTTGGCGCTGCAGTTGCTGCCGTTGACCTTCGTCCTCCACTGAGGTGCACACCGTGGGCGCATGTCCGGTACAGCGAATCTCCATTGTGTTGAACGCTGACACCGCGGTGCCGCCCGCCTTCGTCACGCCGAGCCCTAGCGCCACCGTCACCAGGGCCAGTGCCACTGCCGGCTTCCAGCAGCGGGCGCATAACAGCACTGCCACCACCGCCACCGCCCCGAACAGGACAGCCCAGCACCAGGGCAACCAGTGAGGCGGTTGGGGCGGCGCCCACAGCGCCGCATTGCTGGGAACTGGGTCTCCGGAAAAGCTGAGGTCAGTGGAACCGCCCAGCGCACGCCCCCAAGGGGTCTGCCAGAACACCGGTATTGCCAGGCTGACGATCGGGGCCGTCACCCGCAGCGGCACCGTCCGGCCCAGCAGATAGGCGATGCACGAGACAGCCACGATCACCGCCGCATCGACGATCATCATGTCGAGCGGTGCGCGGCCTACGGGCGCCGTCTGATAAGGCCACACCAACGGCACCACGGGCCACACCAACAACACCACGGTGGCCAGCACGTACCCGGTCAGCGGCCACACCACCCCAGAGACCAGGCCCACCAACTGGTACGGCACCGCTCCGCGCACGGATGTCTTAGCCATCCAACCGGAGTCATTGCGGACTTCTGCCCCGCCCTGCCACCCCGCCAAGAGCCCGGCGGCCGCACCGCCGAACCCCTTCCCGGCCTCACTGCACTGGCTGCCGATTTGGGCCCAGTCGGTCTGCAGGCCAGGTCCCTCGTACTTACCCTCCAACACGTACGACACCACCGCCACAGCTGTCGCCAGGGCCACCAGCGGCCCGGCCTGCCGCCGCAGGTTCGCCTTCAGCACGATGACGAGCGGCGTCCGCTGCTTCAAGAACATGCCTCTACGAGGTCCCCCAGGACGTCTGCGGTTCCTGGTGCACAGGGGTGTGAAGAGGCGGAACGGGGCGCACAGGGCGCACGGCGCCTGATAGTTGCGCGAGATGCGGACACAGCTGCATATAGCGCGCAAAGCGGCGGACCACTCGTCCTCCTGCTGCAGTGTCCGCTGCCACGGCACGGCATCCGGGCACCACATGGCGAACGAATGAGCGAACCGTGCACTCCTTAGCCATCGGCCCTCGGGTGAGACGTCCAGAGCGAGCTGTTGTGTATCACTCTCCGAGAGGCGAGGGTCTCGGGGTGGTCTTCGCCCAGCACCCGTGCTTGGTCTGCCAGGGTCTGCTAACGCCGCCTAAAGCGTGTTGCAGACGGCCGTGATTTTGCAGGTCAGGCCCGACCGCGGCTGTTCTGATCATGCGGCCAGGGCGAGGTTGTGCATGTGGGCGACGGCCTGGACCGCGTGGTGGAGGCCGTCGCCGTGCTGCCTGCAGTCGCGGAGGATCTTGTAGTTCTTCAGTCGGCCGATCGCATGCTCGACCCGCGCACGGACCCGGCGATGCTCCGCGTTGTCGGCTTCCTCCCCGGCCAGCAGGGGCCGGCCGGGTCGTTTGCGGTGCGGGACGACCAGGCGGTGTTGATGTAGGCGCCGTCGCCGAGCACGGTGACGCCCTGGCACCGGTCCGGCAGACCGGACTTGCGCCGCACGTGGGCGTCAGCTTTGTTGCCCGGGGCCGGCGAGCGGTAGCCACGATCAGGCCCGTGTCGACGTCGGTGATGACCTGCACGTTCGCGGAGAACCGGTAGTTGCGGCTCGAGGCACCGACCTTGCGGTCGCGGACCGGGACAAGCGTGCCGTCCACGATCCACAGCCGGTCTGCGGCATCGGCGGGACGTGAGGTCGGCTCAAGCGCGAGGAGGGGCCGGAGCCGCTGGATCACCCTGCACACCGTGGCCGACGAGACCCCGAACAGTGGAGCGAGCTGCCTCATGGTGAGGTTCGTCCGGTAGTAGACCGCCACCACCAGCACCCGGTCGGCAAGCAACCGTTCGAACTGCTTCATCCGCAGCCCCATGAACGTCTCCCACCCACAACGGATCAGCCCTCAACACCCCACACATGCAAGGAAAATTCGCTGCTCACGGCCTTCTGCAACACGCTTTACGACCTCGTGCATGGTTGGCCGTGGCTCGGCGCGGGAGTGGCTCGTTGAACCGAGCATGGTGGGGGCTGGGGCGCGTGAGTTGATCGTGG
>NZ_JBIAEQ010000016.1:0-41667 GCF_042868655.1 Streptomyces sp. NPDC007808 | reverse complement strand
CGACTGGCTGGACTGGTACAACTACCACCGACCCCACACCGGCATCAGCGGCCAAACACCAGCCAGCCGCGTCACCAACCTGTCCGGTCAGCACACCTAGGGCCGCTTCAGGCAGCAATCACCCTGTCGCCGACGGCGCGGAGGTGCTGTCGTCGGCACGGCGGTTTCGCCCCGGTGGCGGTCACGCGCCGGATCCCTCACTTCCTGGCCTTTGCCCGGTAGCGGAGGCCACCCCTGCGACTGTCCATGTCGCCATGGCCCACAGGGAGAGCGCAGAAGCGAGGCCCACCACGAGGCGAACGGTCTCGTGCGGGCCGTTCGCGAGCCAGACGGCCATGCCCGCCGCGCCGGAAGCGACCAACAGGGCCGCCGGTATGCGCAGGCGGGGCTGCTCGAACACCGCAGCCAGCGGCAGGAAATGGAGCCCGACGACGACCGCGACCAACGGGGGAACAAGCACCGGCACCCCGGCGTGACGGCAGACCGCGACGATGGCGATGATCAGCAGCCACTGGAGCCCGTTGATCTGGTTGAACCGCCGACGTCGGGCAACCGGGAGTGGCCCCCCTGCCGACGAGGGAAGGAAACGGCGCGCGGCGAGCATCAGCCCCACCGTGACGGCACAGCCACTTACCAGCAGGGCCTGCCGCATCACCCCGTCGAATGCGCTCGAACCCAGCAGCCACCAGCCGAGCCCGAACAACGCGAGGAACCCCACCCCTGACTTGAACATGATCGAAACCCTAGGCCCAAGAGCAGCCCGCCGGGCCCAGGATTCTCCACTTGGCCCGGGCCCTCTTTCGCCGACGCCCGCATCCACCTGGCGGCGGCTGATCGATCTCAGTAGTCACATCAGGTGATGTTTAGGGATAGTAAGCAGTACTCGTTCCGCAATGCCCATCAGCATCCTTTATGAGGCATTCATACGACTTACGATCACCTGTGATGAACCGCCCCCGTATCGCGCCCGCCCCGCAAGCCGTCGTCGCCGTCGTCGTCATCGGCTACAACGACGCCGCCCATGTGACGACCGCCGTGCGCTCGGCGCTGGCCCAGGGCCCCGCCGTCCGGGAGGTCATCGCCGTCGACGACTGCTCGACGGACGGCAGCGCGGAACTGCTCACCCGACTCGCGACGACCGAACCACTCCTGACGGTGGTCGAACGCCGGGTCAACAGCGGCGGCTGCGGCAGCCCACGCAACACCGGGCTCGACCGGGTGACGTCGCCGTACGTGATGTTCCTGGACAGCGATGACGTCCTCCCACCGGGCGCGGTGGACACGCTGCTCGCGGCGGCGACCCGGGCGGACGCCGCGGTGGCCGGCGGGCTGTGCGTGCGCCGGGAGCTGCCCGGGGGGCGCGAAGTGCCGTGGCAGGGGCCCCTCTACTCCGCGCACGCCGTGATCGAGCACCCCGCACAACGCCCACGCCTGGTGCACGACACGCTCTGCGTCAACAAGCTCTACCGCACGGACTTCCTTCGCGAACACGGCATCCGCTTCCCCGAAGGCCGCTTTCCCTACGAGGACTTCGTCTTCACCGCGCGCGTGCTCGCCGCCGGCCCACGCATCGCCCTCGTCCCGGACCTGGTGTACGTCTGGCACGTGCGCCGCTCGGCGGACCGGCTCTCGATCTCCCTGGACCGCGCCGACGTCTCCAACTGGCGGGCGCGCACCGAGGCGAGCCGGCAGGCGTACGAGATCCTGCTGGGCGCCGGGCGCAAGGAACTGGCGCGGGCGGCACGGGCCAAGTTCCTGGACCACGAACTGCGCATGTACGCGCGCGAGCTGGGGCTTCACGACCCGCAGTACCAGCGTGCCTGGTGGGCGCACACGCGGGCGCACCTCGCCGCGTACGACGCGTCCGACTGGACGCAGAACCCCACCGCGCCCGGCCGCCTCATCGGCCGCGTCGTCCTGGCCTCCCCCGAACCCCGCGACCTGCCCCGCCTCAGGGACCTCGCCTCCCGCCCGGCCCGCCTCCTGCCGCCCTACGCCCGGACCGCCGACGGCACGCCCGTCTGGTCGCCCACGCTGCCCCAGGTGACCTTGGAGCCCCTTCTGACCCGACCCGTCCATCTCCTCCCCTTGGCCGTGCACGCCGAACTGCGTCCACGCGCGCGTGCCGCCCGCCTCCGGCTGTGCCTGCACGAGCTGTACGGGCGGGTGGCACAGGCCGCCCCGGAGGCACTGGAGGTGGAGTGGCGGTGCCGGGAGACGGGGCAGCCGGCGGGTCCGCCAACGACGGTGGGGCTCACGTACTCGGCAGAGGGTGTGCGGTCGGCGGAGGGGATGTGGTCGGCGGAGGTGACCGTCGACTGGAGCCTTTTCGAGGGCCCCCAGGAACCGGGGCCTTCAACGCCGTCCGGGACCGCGGCGCGCACCTGGGACCTGCGACTGCGGGTGCTCTTCCGAGACGGCGCATCCCGTGAGGTGACGGCGCACGCGCTCACCGGCGCGGGTCTGCTGCACCGCCGCGCCGTGCTCGGCGCCCGCCACACCCTGTTGCTCGTGCAGCCGTACGCCACGCACTCCGGAGCTCTGTCGCTGCGAGCGGCACCGGGCCTACGGGGAGTCGCGTCCGTGCTCGGCGTCCGGCTCCGCCGACTGCTTCACTGTCCCTGAGACCGACCGCGAAACCGACCCGACCACGCAGGACACAGGCCACTGACGAGGGGACCGCCGCACATGACCTGGCTGATCACCGGCGGCGCCGGTTACATCGGAGCGCACGTCGTCCGGGCGATGACCGAGGCCGGCGAGCAAGCCGTGGTGTACGACGACCTGTCCACCGGCATCGCCGAGCGCGTGCCCGACGGTGTGCCGCTGGTCATCGGCTCGACCCTGGACGGCGAACGCGTCGCCCGCGCCCTGGCCGAGCACCGCGTCACGGGTGTCGTGCACCTCGCGGCGAAGAAGCAGGTCGGCGAGTCGGTGGAACTCCCGCTGCACTACTACCGCGAGAACGTCGAGGGCCTGCGGGTTCTGCTGGAGGCCGTGACGTCGGCGGACGTCCCGTCCTTCGTCTTCTCCTCCTCGGCAGCGGTCTACGGCATGCCGGACGTTGACCTGGTGACGGAGGAGACGCCGTGCGCGCCCATGTCGCCGTACGGCGAGACGAAGCTGGCCGGCGAGTGGCTGGTCCGCGCGACGGGGCGCGCCACTGGTATGTCCACGGCGTCGCTGCGCTACTTCAACGTGGCGGGTGCGGCCACTCCGGAGCTCGCGGACGTCGGCGTCTTCAACCTCATCCCGATGGTCTTCGAGAGGCTGACGGAGAACGCGCCCCCGCGCATCTTCGGCGACGACTACCCGACCCCCGACGGCACGTGCATCCGCGACTACATCCACGTGGTCGACCTGGCCGAGGCCCATGTGGCCGCGGCCCGCGCGCTGCAGGCCTCCCCCGGCCACGCTCTCACCCTCAACATCGGCCGCGGCGAGGGCGTTTCGGTCCGCGAGATGGTCGACCTCATCAACGCCGTCACCGGCTACGACCGCCCCCCGACCATCACCCCGCGCCGCCCCGGCGACCCGGCCCGCGTGGTGGCCTCCGCCGACCGCATCGCCACGGAACTGGGCTGGAAGGCCAAGCACGACATGCAGGACATGATCACGTCGGCGTGGGAGGGGTGGGTGCGGTTGCATCCGGGGGCGGCGCGCAGTTGAGGGCGGGAGCGCGCAGTTACCCGGCGCAGCGCGGCGCTCAGGCGGAGGACCTGGCGGAGCTGGCCGGGCGGCTGGGCGCGTGAGCAGAGCCCGTCGTTCGGATCACTCCAAACTCGCGGGCTGACACGCGCGCGGCCCGCTCACAGCGCCTTCAACGCCGCCGTCGTGGCCCTGGCCAGGGCGTCCAGATAGCCCTTGGGCAGCTTGGGGGCGCGAGCCACCACCATCCGCCAGTACAAAGGGCCCGAGATCAGGTCGAGTGCCAGCTCGTCATCGAAGCCCATGCGTACCTCGCCGCGCCGCTCCGCCTCGATGAGGATCTTGTTCGCCACCCCTTCCTGGCCCTGCTCCAGCGCCTTCTGCAGCGCCTCCGCGATCTCGGGATTGCGGGCCGCCTCAGCCTGGAGGTCGGGGATGATCTGGGAGACCACGGGGTGGCGCAGGGCCCGCGAGGTCACCTCGTACAGCATCCGGAGGTCGCCCTCCAAGGTCCCCGTGTTCGGTGTGGGCAGGCCCATGACCGCGACCGCCGACACCACGTCGAGCACCAGGTGCAGCTTGGAACGCCAGCGCCGGTACACCGCGGTCTTGCCGACGCCCGCACGGCGCGCGATGCCCTCTATCGACATCCGCGCGTAGCCGACCGCCGCCAGCTCCTCGAAGACGGCCGCCCGGATGGCCTCCGTCACGTCCTCACGGAGTACGGCTGCGCCGGCGGGGGGACGACGGCGCAAGCGCGCCTGGGGCTGGTCGGGGTTGGTGGTCATGCGGGCCAGCATAGGGCGTAGCGACGAAACGGACCCGTCCTCACGCAGCGGTTTCACTCCTACGGGGGCGTGCCGACGAGACGTTCTCGCCCCGCGGCGCAGGTCGCGACGCAACCGTCCCGTTGCCACGTGACTCGTCACGTCGATTCGAGGCGGTTGCGTCCCCACGCGCGCCACCGTCGCCGTCACGACGAAACGGTTGCGTTCCGACGCCAAGTCGTCCTACGCTCGCGTTGCGACGGTACGGTCCCGTCCCGACGTAAGAGTCCGTGAAGAAGCACATAAGAGCCACGTCGCAGCACCCCCCTCCACCCGAACGAAAGCAGCGGATGTGACCCAGGCCCTCCACACACCGCCCCCGCCGCCCCCCACCCCCGTCAAGGCCGCCACCCCACCCGAAGCCGACCTCGCGGCACTCGCCGCCCGTCACGGCCTCGCGGTCAGCGGCGCCCGCCCCTCGCTGCCGGAGTACGTCCGCCAGTTGTGGGCGCGCCGGCACTTCATCGGCGCGTTCTCCACGGCGAAGCTCACGGCCCAGTACAGCCAGGCGAAGCTCGGCCAGATCTGGCAGGTGCTGACGCCGTTGCTGAACGCGGCGGTGTACTACTTCATCTTCGGCGAGCTGATGGGCACGAGCCGTGGCGTGCCGGACTACATCCCGTTCCTGGTGACGGGCGTGTTCGTCTGGACGTTCACGCAGACCTCGATCATGGCGGGCACCCGCGCGATCTCAGGCAACCTCGGTCTGGTCCGGGCGCTGCACTTCCCGAGGGCCGCACTGCCGATCTCCTTCGCGCTGCAGCAGCTCCAGCAGCTGCTGTTCTCCATGGCGGCCCTCGTGGTGATCCTGCTCTGCTTCGGCATCCCGGTCTCCGCGTCCTGGCTGCTGGCGGTCCCGGCGCTGGTGCTGCAGGCCGTCTTCAACACGGGCGTCGCGATGGTCATGGCCCGGATGGGCGCGAAGACCCCGGACATCGCCCAGTTGATGCCGTTCGTGCTGCGCACGTGGATGTACGCGTCGGGCGTGATGTTCAGCATCAGCCACATGACCAGCAAGCACACGGACTGGCCGTCCTGGGTGACGTCGATCCTCCAGGCCAACCCCGCCGCCGTGTACATCGACCTGATGCGCTTCGCACTCATCGACAGCTTCCACGCGGAGCAGCTCCCGACGCACGTGTGGGCGATCGCGACGGGCTGGGCCCTGCTCGCCGGCGTCGGTGGCTTCATCTACTTCTGGAAGGCTGAGGAGACCTACGGCCGTGGCTGACAACACCACCGGGAACACCACCGGGACCATGGGCGAGAGCACCACCGGAACCATGGGCGAGATGGGCGAGAGCACGCGCGAGAACGCCGGCGGCAAGACCCCGACCGTCATCGCCGACCGCGTCGACATCGTCTACCGGGTCAACGGCACGGGCGCCGGCCGCGGCTCCGCGACCGCCGCGCTCAACCGCATCCTGCGTCGCGGTCAGGCCGAGAAGGCGGCCGGTGTGCGCAAGGTGCACGCGGTCAAGAAGGTGTCCTTCGTCGCGTACCGCGGCGAGGCCATCGGCCTCATCGGCACCAACGGTTCCGGCAAGTCGACGCTGCTCAAGGCGGTCGCCGGGCTCCTCCCGGTCGAGAACGGCCGTATCTACACCGACGGCCAGCCCTCCCTCCTCGGTGTGAACGCGGCCCTGATGAACGACCTCACCGGCGAGCGCAACGTCCATCTCGGCGGCCTGGCCATGGGCATGTCCCGCGAGCAGATCCGCGACCGCTACCAGGAGATCGTCGACTTCTCCGGCATCAACGAGAAGGGCGACTTCATCACCCTCCCCATGCGCACCTACTCCTCCGGCATGGCGGCCCGCCTGCGGTTCTCCATCGCGGCAGCCAAGGACCACGACGTCCTGCTGATCGACGAGGCGCTGGCGACGGGTGACCGTTCGTTCCAGAAGCGCTCCGAGGCCCGAATCCGCGAGCTGCGCAAGCACGCGGGCACGGTGTTCCTGGTGAGCCACAACAACAAGTCGATCCGCGACACCTGTGACCGCGTCCTGTGGCTGGAGCGCGGCGAGCTGCGCATGGACGGGCCGACGGACGAGGTCCTGAAGGAGTACGAGGCGTTCACGGGCGACAAGACGGCCAACCCGAAGCCCAAGCCGAAACCGAAGCCCCAGCCCCAGCCCCAGCCCCAGCCCCAAGCGACGCCGATTCCCTCGTGAGGCGCAACTGCGGGTCACCCTTTCATCCCATTGGTGCCACTATGTTCTAGGCCAGGTCCAAGCCGGGCAGAGCGTCCCCGGTGCGATGACGAGGTGAAGGAGAGGCCGCGATGCCCGACCCCGCGATGCCCGAGCTCAGCGTCGTCGTCCACGGGCCGAACACCCAGGACCGCCTGACCGGACTCCTCGCCTCGCTGGCCGCGCACCCGCACACCGGCGTCGAGGTGATCGTGGCGGCGGTCGGTGCCTGGGCCCAGGAGACGGCCCGGGCGTACGCGCCCGAGATGCTGGTGCTGCCGCTGCCGGACGGGACGGACGACGCCGCGGCACGGTCGGCGGGGGCGGCCCGGGCCACCGGCCGCTGGCTGCACTTCGTGCACGCCAAGGACGGCCTGCCGGTCGGCGCCCCGCGCATGGTCGCCGAACGGGTCGCGGATCTGCCGGGCGAGGTGGACGTCCTCCTGTTCGACCATGTCCGCTCCACCTGGGAGACCGCGGCCCTCCCCTCCGACGACGGCCCCCGCCTGGCCCGCGCCGGCCGAGCCGCCCACCCCCTGGACGCCCTCGCCCGCACCGCGCTGCGGGTCACCCCGATCCTGGGCAACCGGGCGCTGCGCACCACCTTCTGGCGGGCGCACGAAGCCGAACTCACCACCCCCGACGAGCCCTTCGCGGCCTACGCCGCCCTCCTCCTCGCCGACCACATCGCAGCCCTGAACCAGGTGGCGTACGACCGCCACGAGCTGCGCCCCGAGAGCCTTCCGCCCGTCACCCCCGAGGAGCACCGCGCCCTCGTCGACCGCTACGAAGCGCTCCTCGCCCTCGCCCGCGACCGTGCCACCGCCACCCCCGCCGCCCCCTCCACCGGTCCCGCTCCCCACACCGTCCTGTACGACGTCATGGTCCGCGACTGCCTGCGCACCTTCGCCCGCACGACCATGCCGGACGCCGCGGCCAGGGAGTTCTTCCGCCGGGCATCGCAAGCGGCGGTACGGCATCGCCCGCCCGAGTACCGGCGCCCGGCCGGGCCCGAGGGCATCCGCCGGGCCCTCCTGGAGGAGAACGCGTACACCAGGTACCGCGCCTTCCAGGCCGCCAACCGCGCCCGCCGCGCCACGAAGGCGGCCGTACGCGCCCGGGGGCGCCAGGTCGGCGCCGCGCTCGGTGATCACCACTACCGCAAGGCACTGTCCCGCCCGGTCGATCCCGCTCTGGCCGTCTTCGCGGCGTACTGGAACCGCGGAGTGGCCTGCAACCCGGCGGCGATCGCGGCCAAGCTCACCGAACTCGCCCCGCAGATCCACCCGGTGTGGGTGGTGGCGCCGGAGAACGCGTCCCTCCTGCCGCCCCACACGGACCACGTGATCCCCGGCACCCGCCGCTACCGCGAGGTCATGGCGACGGCGAAGTACCTGGTCAACAACGTCAACTTCCCCAACGCGATCGTGAAGCGCCCGGACGCGGTCCACCTCCAGACCCACCACGGCACCCCGCTCAAGCGGATGGGTGTGGACCAGATGGAGTTCCCGGCCGCCGCCAAGGGCCTCGACTTCCAGGCCCTCCTCGCCCGGATCGACAGATGGGACTACAGCGTCTCCGCGAACAGCCACTCCACCCGTATGTGGGAACGCGCGTACCCCTCCCGTTTCGTCTCCCTCGACTACGGCTATCCACGCAACGACGTGTTCTACTCGGCCACCGCCGCCGACATCCGCGCCGTCCGGGACCGCCTGGGCATCCCGCCGACGCACCGCGCGATCCTCTACGCCCCCACCCACCGCGACTACGAGGCCGGCTGGACCCCCCGCCTCGATCTCGCCACCCTCGCCGACCAACTCGGTGAGGACACGGTCCTGCTGATCCGCGGCCACTACTTCTACGACGGCACACCGTCCCCGCTGACCGCGCTGCGCCGCACCGGCCGGGTCATCGACGTCTCCGCCTACGACCCGGTCGAGGACCTGTCCCTGGCCGCGGACGCGCTGGTCACGGACTACTCGTCCATCATGTTCGACTACGCCAACCTCGACCGCCCGATCGTCGTGTACGCCGACGACTGGGAGACCTACCGCTCCACCCGCGGCGTCTACTTCGACCTGATGGCCGAACCTCCGGGCCAGGTGGCCCGCAGCCAGCGGGAACTGACGGAGATCCTCACCACCGAGGCCTGGCGCGACGAGGGCGCGGCGAAGGCGCGGGCCGCCTTCCGGCGCCGTTTCTGCGAGTTCGACGACGGACACGCCGCCGAGCGGGTGGTACGCCGTGTGTTCCTGGGCGAGAGCGAGGACGCCCTGCCGCCGGTGGTCCCGCTGGAGCGACGCACTCCGGCGCCGAGCCCGAGGGAGGCCGTATGACCGCGGACGTCACGGTGACGGTCATCGTCTACAACGACGCCGAACGCCTGCCCCGGGCCGTGGAGTCGGTGCGCCGGCAGACCCACGCCGACATCGAGATCATCATCAGCGACGACCACTCGACGGACAGGACGCCCGAGGTGGCACGCGCGTTGGCGTCCCGGGACCCCCGCATCCGCTACCTGCGCCTGCCGGAGAACAGCGGTGGGTGCAGCGCTCCGCGCAACCGGGCCCTGGAGATCGCCGGGGCGCCGTACGTCATGTTCCTGGACAGCGACGACGAACTCGCGGACGACGCCGTGGAACTGCTGCTGGCGGCCCATCGGGACCGGGAGATCGACTTCGCGATGGGCGCGGTGGTGCGGATCCGGGAGGACAGCGGCCGCCGTACGAAGTGGATGCCGCACCTGGTCGCCGAGCGCCGCACGGTGCTGGGCATCGAGTCCGAGCCGCGGCTGCTGTTCGAGCACCTGTCGACGAGCAAGATGTACGCCCGTGCCTTCCTGGACCGCCACGACCTGCGGTTCCCCGAGGGGATCCACTACGAGGACCAGCTGTTCACGACGCAGGCGTACTGTCTGGCCAAGGAGTTCACGATCGTCCCGGAGCCGGTGTACCGCTGGTACGTCGCGCCCCACGCGGCCGTGGAAGCGGCGTCGATCTCCAACCAGCGCCACCGGCTGGACAACGTCCGCGACCGCGTCCACGTCCAGCGCCTCATCGACGACTTCCTCGTCGAGAGCGGGCACGGAGCGCTGCGCGAGGACAAGGACTACAAGTTCCTCAAGCACGACTTCCGGATGTACGCGGGGGACCTGCCGTACCGGGACGACACCTGGCTGACGTCCTTCGCGGACATCGTGACCCCGTACCTCGACACCCTCTCCCCCGCCGCCTACGCCCGACTGCCCCGTACGGAACGGGTGGTCCTGCAGCTGGTCCGCGAACGCCGGTTCTCCGACGCCCGGCTGGCGGCGCGGGGCCTGGGCCGCGCGGTGGCGCCGAGGCAGGTGACACCGGACGGGTCCGGGCACACCTTCTGGGGCGACGGCATCCCGGCAACCGACTGGGCGCGCCGTGAACTGGAACTGTCCGACCTGGAGTTGGACACCCGGCCGTTCCGCAGCGCCCAGTTCCGTCACGAGATCACGGAACTCACCCGCGGCCCCGGCGCCTCGATCGACCTTACGATCCGCACCTACGATCCCGGGCTGCGCCTGCCCGTCGGCCCCCACCGCGCCGGCCTCCTCCTCACACCGGGACGACGCCGTCTCACGGTGCCCTTCCGGCTGTCCCCGGTCAGCCCCGGCATCTTCGAGGGCCAGGTCCACCTGGACCTGACCTCGGCACCCGTCCCCCACCACGGCTTCGCGGGCGTGCGCCACCCGTTGCTCCGCCTCGAACACCAGGGCCTGCGCCATACGGCCGTGCTCCTGGCCCCCCTGTCCTTCCCGTCGCTGACGACCCGCATCGGCTACCACTCGGGCACGGCCCCCCATCGCGTGACCATCGAACCGGAGGGCCGCGGCCCGGGCCGCCTCCAGATCCGCTGGCAACCCCTGGGCCTGACGGCGAAGGTGCTCCACCCCCTGGCCCGCCGCCTGGCCCGCCCACGGGTGAAGCGGGTGGTGCGCCTGGTGAGAAGCGCCCTTCGCTAGGACCTGCCGTGCCGCTCATGCCGACCTGATCCGAACGACACGCCCTGCCTCACCGCACCACCTGGTACAGCGCCTGCCCACCCGGCCCGAAGGCCACCACCCGCAACCCCGGATCCCGCACCCCGCCCCGGTCCACGACCCACCGCACCCCGTACGTCTCCACGATCGCCCGCCGCACGCCCGCCGGCGTCCCCGCCGCGAAGTACCGTCGCACGGCGGCCTCCCGCGGCGCCTCGTCCGGCAGGAAGAAGTCGGGATACCCGGGCGCCACGGTGTACGCCCCGTACGCCGGGAGCTGCCGTGCCGGAAAGGTCCGCGCCATGACCACGTCCCCGTACTTCACCCACGGTGTGACCCAGTGGTACCCCACCCACGGCTCCCGGTACTTCGCCGCGACCGCCTCCGGCAACGCGCCCCGCGGGACGACGTACCCGACCGTCCCGATCTGCGTCCACGCCCCCACGGCCAACGCCCCGGCCAGTAGCCCGGCCCACACCTGCCGCCGGGCCCGCCACCCCTCGACCACCTCCAACGCGGCGGCGACCTGCGCGGGAATCACCACCGCGGGCAACGCTCTGCCCCACGAGTAGTGCCCGCTCACCCAGCCCAGCACCACGACCGCCGTCCCCAGCACGAAGAACAGCACCAACGGATCCCGCCGGTCCCGCCACCAGCGCAGCGCCAGGGCCGCCACCCCCAGCAGGACCAGCCAGTACCGCCCCACCAAATCCCGGTACAGCGCCCGATGCACCGACTCCAGGTCGCCGCCCGCTCCGACCAGCGCGAAGAAGTCGTAGTACGGCCACGCCCACAGGACCACCACCCCCGCCAGTACGGCCACCGCCGACGCACCTGCCGGCCGCGGCCGCGCCGCACGGGCGGGCCGCGCGGCGACCACCGTGGCCAGGGCCCCCAGGGTGGCCACCACTCCCGAGAACTGATGGCACAGCAGCACCACCGCCCACAGGGCCCCGAGCCCGACCCACACACCCCACCCGGCCACCGCCCGCACCGCGGCCGCCAGCCAGGCCCAGAGGTGAAAGGCCAGCCCCAGCGCGAGGACACTGGGATACGACACCGTCAACGCCAGCGAGTTCAACCCGAGGAACCCGCTCCACGCGAACGGCGAGGTTCCCCACAGGAACACCAGGCACAACACGGCCACCGCCGGCGCGACCCGACGGGCGCTCAGCGTCCGCACGTACCGCCACACCCCGCTGACGAGCAGCGCGAGTCCGACCACCGCGCCGACGCGCAGTACGACGAAGACCGACGCCCCGGTCGCCCGGGCCAGGCACCCGAGCACCAGCATCCACGGCGAGTAGTACGGACTCGGGGTGTCCGCGTCGACCAGCGGATTGCCGGGGTCGGCCGGATCGTGCCGCAGGCGCTCGACGGTCGCCGCGTGCATACCGAGGTCACCGGCCCATGGCAGTCGGACGATCACCAGGAGCATCAGCAGGACGACCAGGGCCGCGCAGAGCAGCGGAACCACCGTCGTCCTCCGCAGCGCGGCCCGCATCGTGCTCACCCGAGCACTGTAATTCCCGTTTTGTCCCGAACGCGCGAGCGCCCCGGGCTGTCTCCAGCCCGGGGCGCCCTGCTCCGCGTACGGCCTACGAGCGATGTCCAGGCGCACTGCCTGCACACTGCCCGCGCATACCGCCTACGAGTGCTGCCGCAGCAGCGTCCGCATCGTCCGCATCGCGACCGACAGGTTGGCCAGGTCGAAGGCCTCCGACCCCTGGATCTCCTCCAGGGTCGTCCGCGCCCGCCCCAGGATCGCCGCGTTCTTCTCCTCCCACGCCTTGAAGCGCTGCTCGGGCGTCGCGCTGCCGTTGCCGGCCGCCAGGACGTCCAAGGTGAGGGCCGCGTGGGCGGCGTAGAGGTCCTCACGGATGGAGGCACGGGCCATGGACTGCCAGCGGTCGGCGCGGGGCAGCTCGCTGATGCGGTCCATGAGCTGCGTGATGCGCAGCCGGTCGGCGAGGTCGTAGTAGACCTCGGCGACGTCCATCGCGTCCTTGCCCATGCGATCGGCCACCGAGACGATGTCCAGCGTCGGGAAGGCCGAGGAGAAACCGGCCACCCGGGTGGCCAGCTCGGTGGTGACGCCGGCGCCGGTCAGCTCGTCGTAGATCTGCTGGTACCACTCCAGGTCCGCGCCCTTGAGCAGCTTCGGCAGCTGCGACCAGACCTGCTCGACGCGGTCGGCGAAGAAGTCGACGGTGTCGGCGAGCGCCAGTGGCTGCGGCCGGTTGTTGAGCAGCCAGCGCGTGCCGCGTTCGACGAGGCGCCGGGAGTGCAGCCGGATCCGGGTCTGGACGTCCGCCTCGACCTTGTTGTCGAGCGTCTCCACGCCGTCCCACACGGCCGCCGAGCGGAAGATCGCGCGGGCCACGGTCTGCGCCCGGACGATCTCCTCCAGCGAGGCGCCGGTCTCCTCGCGCAGCCGGTGCAGATACGTCGTACCGCCCGTGTTGACCGTGTCGTTGACCAGCACGGTCGTGGTGATCTCACGGCGCAGCGGGTGGCTGACGAGGTGCTCCGGGAACTGCTCGCGCAGCGCGGACGGGAAGTACGCGTGCAGCAGGGTGCTCAGGTACGGGTCGTCGGGCAGCGAGGTGTGCAGCAGCTCCTCGGCGACCGTGATCTTCGTGTACGCCATCAGGACGGCCGTCTCCGGCCCGGTCAGGCCGTGGCCGGCGGCGAGGCGCTCGCGGATCTGCCGGTCGGTGGGCAGGAACTCCAGCGCCCGGTCCAGGTGACCCTCCCTGACCAGGTGCTTCATGAAGCGCTGCTGGGCGTGGAGCATGGCACCGGACTGCGCGAGGGCGTTGGCGATCGCCGTGTTCTGGGCGTAGTTGTTGCGCAGCACCAGCCGCCCGACCTCGTCGGTCATCTCGGCGAGCAGCTTGTTGCGCTGCTTGACGGTCATGTCGCCGTCCGCGACCAGGCCGTTGAGCAGGATCTTGATGTTCACCTCGTGGTCGGAGGTGTCCACGCCCGCGCTGTTGTCGATGGCATCGGTGTTGATCCGGCCGCCGTGCAGCGCGAACTCGATCCGGCCGAGCTGGGTCAGGCCCAGGTTGCCGCCCTCGCCGACGACCTTGACGCGCAGGTCGGCACCGTCGACGCGGATCGGGTCGTTCGCCTTGTCGCCGACGTCCGCGTGGGACTCGGTCGACGCCTTCACGTACGTACCGATGCCGCCGTTCCACAGCAGGTCCACCGGCGACTGCAGGATGGCCTTCATCAGCTCGGCCGGCGTCATCTTGGTGACCTTGCCCTCGATGCCGAGGGCCTCGCGGATGTGCGCGTTGACCGGGATGGCCTTGGCGCTGCGCGGGAAGACGCCGCCGCCTGCCGACAGCAGCTCGGTGTTGTAGTCCTCCCAGCTGGAGCGCGGCAGCTCGAACAGGCGGCGGCGCTCGGCGTAGGAGGTGGCCGCGTCCGGGTTCGGGTCGATGAAGATGTGCCGGTGGTCGAAGGCGGCGACCAGGCGGATGTGCTCGCTGAGCAGCATGCCGTTGCCGAAGACGTCACCGGACATGTCGCCGATGCCGACGACCGTGAAGTCCTCGCTCTGCGTGTCCACGCCCATGTCGCGGAAGTGCCGCTTGACGGACTCCCAGGCGCCGCGGGCGGTGATGCCCATGCCCTTGTGGTCGTAGCCGGCCGAGCCGCCGGAGGCGAAGGCGTCGCCGAGCCAGAAGTTGTACTGCTCGGCGACCCCGTTGGCGATGTCGGAGAAGGTCGCGGTGCCCTTGTCGGCGGCGACGACGAGGTAGGTGTCGTCCTCGTCGTGGCGGACGACGTCCCGCGGCGGGACGACTTCGCCGGCGACCATGTTGTCGGTGATGTCGAGCAGCGCCGAGATGAACGTCTTGTACGAGGCCACGCCCTCGGCGAGCCACGCGTCCCGGTCCACGCCCGGGTCCGGCAGCTGCTTGGCGACGAAGCCGCCCTTGGCGCCGACCGGCACGATGACGGTGTTCTTCACCATCTGCGCCTTGACCAGGCCGAGGATCTCGGTGCGGAAGTCCTCACGCCGGTCGGACCAGCGCAGTCCGCCGCGCGCGACCTTGCCGAAGCGCAGGTGCACGCCCTCGACACGCGGCGAGTAGACCCAGATCTCGTACGCGGGGCGGGGTGCCGGCAGGTCGGGGATGGCCTGCGGGTCGAACTTCATGGAGACGTACTCGTGCGGCCGGCCGTCGGCCGCCTCCTGGAAGAAGTTCGTGCGCAGGGTCGCCTTGATGACGGTGAGGAAGGACCTGAGGATCCGGTCCTCGTCGAGGCTGGCGACCTGGTCGAGCGCCGCGTCGACCTCTTCCAGCAGGGCGTCCACGATCTCGCGCCCCGCGCGCTGCCGGTCGGGCGACATCCGCGCCTCGAACAGGGAGACGAGGAGGCGGGTGGTGTGGACGTTGTTGCGGAGGGTGTCCTCCATGTAGTCCTGCGAGAAGGTGGAGCCCGCCTGCCGCAGGTACTTGGCGTAGGCGCGCAGCACCATGGCCTGCCGCCAGGTCAGCCCGGCGCCCAGCACGAGCGCGTTGAAGCCGTCGTTCTCCGCCTTGCCGGTCCAGGTCGCGGCGAAGGCCTCCGAGAACCGCTCGCGCGCGTCGTCGCCGAGGTAGTCGCCGGCGCCGCCCGTCGGCTTGGGGATGCGCAGGCCGAAGTCGTAGATCCAGGCGACGCTGCGGTCGGAGCAGCGCAGCTCGTAGGGACGCTCGTCGACGACCTCGACGCCGAGCCTGCTGAGGACCGGCAGCACCGCGGACAGGGAGACCGCCGCGCCCTTGCGGTAGATCTTGAACCGGCGCTCCTCGGGGGCGGCGCCGACCGGCTCGTACAGGCTCAGCGAGAAGTTGTTCTCCTCGGTGAGCTCTTCCAGGTGGACGAGGTCGGAGACCGCGGAGCGGGGGCTGTGGTCGGCCTTGTAGCCCTCGGGGAAGGCGTTGTGGTAGCGGCGCAGCAGCTCGGCGGCGCGCTCCTCGCCGAGTTCGGCGTTCAGCGCGTCGGCGAAGCCGTCGGCCCAGGAACGCGCGGCCTCGACGAGGCGGGCCTCGATGCGCTCCTTGTCGGAGTCGGACAGCTGCGGCAGCTCGGTGCCCTGCGGGACGCGGACGACGAAGTGCAGCCGGGAGAGGATCGACTCGGTGTTCCAGGCCGTGAAGTCGACGCTGGTGCCGCCGAGCTCCTCCTTCAGGATGTCGATGATCCGCAGCCGCACGCCGGTGGTGTAGCGGTCACGGGGGAGGTAGACGAGCGCGGAGTAGTAGCGGCCGTACTCGTCCTGCCGCAGGTAGAGCCGCAGGCGGCGGCGTTCCTGCAGGTACAGGACGGAGGTGGCGATCTGCTGGAGCTCGGGGACGGGGGTCTGGAAGAGCTCGTCGCGCGGGTACGTCTCCAGGATCTGGAGCAGGTCGCGCCCGTCGTGGCTGTGGGGCGAGAACCCGGCGACCTCCAGCACCTCCTCCACCTTGCGCCGGATGACCGGGACGCGCCGGACGGACTCGGTGTAGGCGGCGGACGAGAACAGGCCCAGGAAGCGCCGCTCGCCGACGACCTCGCCGTTCCCGTCGAACTTCTTGACGCCGACGTAGTCGAGGTACGACGGCCGGTGCACGGTCGCCCGGCTGTTCGCCTTGGTGAGGATGAGGAGCTTGTGCTCGCGTGCCTTGGCACGGGCGTCGGCGGGCAGCCGTTCGAAGGACGGGCTGACCGGGTGGTTCTCGTCCTCGGCGTGGTGCGGGTCGGAGCGCAGGATGCCGAGTCCGGTGCCCGGCACGGCGGCCAGCGAGTCGTCGCCGCGCAGTTCGTACTCGCGGTAGCCGAGGAAGGTGAAGTGGTCGTCGGCCAGCCAGCGCAGCAGCTCGCGGGCCTCTTCGATCTCCTGCTCGCGCAGGTCGGACGTGGGCTCCCGCGGCAGTTCGTCGGCCATGCGCAGGGCCGCGTCCCGCATCTTGCTCCAGTCCTCGACGGACTCACGGACGTCGGACAGCACGCGCAGCAGGTCGGCGGTGATCTGCTTGAGGTCCGCCCGGTCGGTCTCACGGTCGATCTCGACGTGGATCCAGGACTCGGCGTGCGTGTCGTGCGGCAGATCACCGGCGGGCGGCGCGGGGAGCACCTCGACCAGCTTGCCGGTGAGGTCGCGGCGGACGAAGACCTGCGGGTGGATGACCACATGGATCCCCCGCCCCTGCCGGGTCAGCTCGTTGGTGACGGAGTCCACCAGGAAGGGCATGTCGTCGGTGACGACCTCGACGACCGAGTGGCTGCAGGTCCAGCCGTTCTCCTCCACGGTGGGCGTGTGCACCCGCACGTTGGCCGTGCCCTGCGGGCGGTTCTCGGCCAGTCGGTAGTGCGAGAAGGCGGCTCCGAAGATGTCGACCGGGTCGCGGTCGGTGAGGTCCTCCGGTGCGGTGTGCAGGTAGTAGCGCTGGAGGAACGCGAGCACGGTGTCGTGGTCCGGGGTGCCGGGCGCGCTCTCGTCCGTCTTCCCGGTCGGTAGGTACCCCCCGACCGGGCTGTTCTCAGCTACCCGGGCGGCCCTCTCGAGCAGCTCGGCCTTGGCTTCGTCCAGCTTGGTCTGCATTGTCCTCTGGCTCCTGTCGCGCGCCGTTGCGTGACGTTGATGGAAGTGCGGTCTCTTCCTCGCGGACGTGACGCCGCGACGCGGGGTGTCCGGTCTGCTTCGACGCTATGCCGCGAGGGGAGATGAGCGGGGGTATATGAGCCAATCTTGAGCTGCCCACGGGGTGTGACGCCGCTCTCCGCGACGCTGGGGCACAGGCTGTGGATGGCGTCCGGGGAGCCCTTTCGCTCCCCTCCCGCCCGCGAAGACCAGCGACCGCCGCCCGGTCACGGATGTGGTCCGTGCTCTCCGGGCGCAGGGCGGGGGCTCCGGTGCCCCCGCGAACTATCGCGCTGATCACGCCACTAAGGCTATCGCTCCTTACAGGGGCCCCGTCATGAGCCGTATGTGTACAAAACCAGGGGTGGAACTTTGACGTTCTGCACAGGGGCAAAGCGGGCGGTGAGGGCGTAACTGGCGACGTCCGGGCGCCGAGGAGGAGCCTGGGAGGTGGGGCCGAGGCGGGACTCGGCCCGTGGACGGCCCCGAAAGCACGCCGCCCGGCGTGACCTACTGGCCGAAAACAGCGGTAGAACGACCTCACCGGGCAACACCAGCCCCGAGCTGCCCCCGCCCACTTGGCAAGACGCCGCCCCCGAGGCACGTTGCCCTGAGGCCCGACGAAGACGGGAGACCACGACCGAAGAAGGACCCAGGCCAAGAGGCGAACGACGATCAAGAGGCGATCCACGATCAAGAGGCGGAACACGGCCAACAAGGAGGAGCGCACCCGACATGACAGCGAAGATCCTCATCATCACCGGCGACGCCGCGGAGTCGCTGGAGGTCCTCTACCCCTACCAGCGCCTCCGCGAAGAGGGCTACGACGTCCACATCGCGGCCCCCGCCCGCAAGAAGCTCCAGTTCGTCGTCCACGACTTCGAGCCCGGCTTCGACACGTACACCGAGAAGCCCGGGTACACCTGGCCCGCCGACCTCGCCTTCTCGGAGGTCGACCCCGGCGACTACGCCGCCGTCGTCATCCCCGGCGGCCGCGCCCCCGAGTACCTCCGCAACGACCCCGAACTCCGCAAGATCCTCAAGTCGTTCTTCGACGCCGACAAGCCGGTCGCCCAGATCTGCCACGGCCCCTTGCTCACCGCGGCGATCGACGGCCTCCGGGGCCGCCGCGTCACGGCCTACCCCGCCCTGGAACTCGACATGCAGGCCGCGGGGGCCACGTTCCAGGACGCCGAAGCCGTGGTCGACGGCACGCTGGTCTCCTCGCGCGCCTGGCCGGACCACTCCAGCTGGATGCGCGAGTTCCTCACGGTGCTCCGGGCGAAGGCACCGGTGACATGACGTCCCCGACGCCGGCGTCCTGATCGGCCCGCCGGCTCACCCACGCACCACCGCCGGTCTCGCCGCCGGGCACATCACCGTCGTGCCCGGCCTCGGGCCGGCCCCGCGTTTGCGCCGGGCCGTCCGTGCCGCTACGCCGCCAACCGCTCTGCCTCCGCGACGGCCTCCTCCAGCGTGTCCACCACCGGCACGCCCACCTCCTCAAGGCTCGCCCGGCTGTGCGATCCCCCGGTGTAGAGCACGGCCCGCGCACCCACGTGCAGCGCCGCCACCGCGTCGTCGGCGGCGTCCCCGATCACCACCGTGCGAGCGGGGTCCACGCTCACCAGCGCCTCGATGTGCCGCACCATGTGCTCGACCTTGCTGCCCCCGGACGGCCCGGTCCGCCCGTCGACCCGTATGAAGTGCTCCTCGATCCCGAACCCCCGGACCAGCGGGACGAGTTCGTCATGCCCGTACATACTCAGGAGCGACTGGCTGCGCCCCGCCGCCCGCCACGCCACCAGCAGCTCCGCGACACCCTCGGTGAGCCCGCACGTCACCCGGTGCTCGGTGTAGTACCGATGGAACGTCTCGTCCATGACCGCCCACTCGGCGTCCGTCGGCAGCCGCCCCAGCAGCCGTTCGTAGAACTTCGGCACCGGCACGCAGTAGAGCGTCCGGTACTGCTCGATCGTGATCGGCTGAAGTCCCAGGTCGGCGAAGGCCGCGTTCGTCGCCCCGATGATCGCGTCAATGTCGTGGAACAGCGTCCCGTTCCAGTCCCAGACAATGTGCGCCCCTGCCTGCTTCCCCATGCCAAGAACCGTACCCGGCTCCACTGACAATCAAGAGAGCAGCAGGTCACAGGCGACCGGCAGGCTCACGAGACGGGTGCCGGGCATACGGGCAGAGGTGGCAGGCGCGCGTCAGCGTCAGCCGGCCTACGGCAGAGGCAGCAGGCGCGCGTCAGCATCCGCAGGCCTACGGCAGAGGCGGCAGGCACACGCCAGCATCCGCAGGCCTACGGCAGCAGTGGCAGGCACACGTCAGCGTCGGCAGACATACGGCATCGCCGCCAGGCACACCACACCCCGAGTCGGCGCCCCTCGGGCCCGCCTCAGTCCAGCGGTCCCACCAGGTTCGGGATCTCCTGGGTCGCGAACCACAGCAGCTCGTGGTCGTCGGCCCCGTCCACGACGAACTGGGCGTCGTCGTCCCCGCCGTCCGCCGCCTCCAGCGCCTCGGCCGCCGACGCCACATCCGCCTCCGCGTCACCGGAGTCGACATGCACGGCGGCCGCCTTGGCCAGCGCCACGCCGCCGTCGATCCGCACCTCGCCCAACGCGGCCGGATCCAACCCGCGGTCCGGATCGGTGACCGCCACCCCGTCGGGCACGTCGACCGCGACCACGACCCGGCGCCGAACGGCCGCCGCGTCCGCCGCCAGCAGCCGCAGCGAGGCCAGCGCGGCCCGGTTCAGCGCCGCGTACTCCAACTCCTCGATGTCGTCGGAGAGATACCACTCGCGCAACCCGGGCGTGACGGCGTACGCGACGAGCGGCCCGGTCCCCAGCTCGCCCGTCTTGTACGCCTCGGCGAGGCCGGGGAGGGTCAGGGGGACGTAGACGCGCATGGCCGACCGCTTTCGTGTTCGTGTGGCTCCGCAAGAACCCGGAAAGGGCGGTTCCGCACCTCCCCGGAGGGCCTTCAGGATACGTGCGGGTGTCCCCTTTCGAGTCCCCACCGCCGCCTCCTGCGGTGTCCACCCCGGTCCACGAATTCACCCGGTGCACCCCCGCCGTCGCGGGCCTCCGAGCCCCCCGATCACCCGGATAAGTGAAGTTTCCGGCCGCTCGACCCGGCTCCCGGCTTCCTTGCCGACGACCCCCAGAACCCCGTACAAGATCACCGACCACGAAGTTACCGACCGGTATCAACCGGGCTCGACGAACGGGGACTCCATGAACAAGGTCATGACCAGGGCCGCCCAGCACCGCCCCGGCAACCGCCCGCCCAGCCGTCGCGACACCCGCCGCCCCGGCGCCACCCCACCGCGCGGTCCGAGCGGTGGGGCGTCCAAGGCCGCAGCGTCCGCCGGAGCGGACCGGGCGGGTACCCGCACCCCGCAAGACGCGCTCCACGCGCCCCACGCCCGTCCAGCCGTCGCGCAGCGCGTCCCGCAGCCCTCGGCGAGCCGGACCCACGCCGTCCCCTCCAGGGCGCCCCGCGGGCCCCTTCCCCCGCCCCGCCCCACCGACGTCTTCGCCGACCGCCTGCTCCTCGTCCTGAGCGGCCAGCGCCCGGTCCATTCGATGCTCCGCCACACCGCCAGCCGCGCCTACGACGAACTCGCCCGGCTCGCGGAACGCGGCCCTCTACGCGCCCGCGGCACCCGGCCCGTCGTCCGCGACATCGGCTACTTCGAGCCCCGGCCGGGCGCCATCGAGGCCTTCGCCCGCATCGGCGCCGGGGACCAGCTGCGCGCCATGGCATTCCGTCTGGAACAGGGCCTGGACCTGCGCTGGCGCTGCACGGCAGTGGAACTGGGCGGTCGCCGCGGGCCCGCCTCAGACGGCGCCTGAGACCGCGCAGCGCCCGCCGCGGCAAACCCGTGGACCGCTGACACCGCCGGGCGCAGACGGGGGCCTGGCGGGCCGGCCGACCTCACGGACAGCGAACCGCACCCGCTGATCGCCACTCAGCCCACAGCCCCCAGCCGCCAGCCATAGTCCGCAGCCGCGGTCCGCGCAGACCAAAGGGCCGGGCCCCGAACAGGGGACCCGGCCCTCCAGCCACTACCGCAGTGCACAGTGCACCGCACCGCCGCGCCGTCCGCATCGACGACGCCACACGCCCGCGCAGTACTCGACGGCGCTACTTCTTGCGGCGGCGCCCGCCACGCGACTGCTTGCGGCGCTCCGCACGCGTGAGGCCGTCGGCCTCCGAACGCACCGGCTCGTCGCCGTTGTCGAAGTCGCCCTCGACGATGTCGCCCTCGCCGTCCACCTTGGGAGCGGTGAAGTGCAGCCGGTCCGGACGGCGTGGCGCCTCCAGCCCCTTGGCCCGGATCTCGGGACGCGCGCCCGCCTGCGCCGGCACCGCGTCCTTCTTCTCCAGGTCGGCCACCGGCTTGGCGTCCTCGACGGGGACCTCCTCGACCTGCTGCTCGACCTGGACCTCCAGGTTGAACAGGTAGCCGACGGACTCCTCCTTGATGCCCTCCATCATCGCGGTGAACATGTCGAAGCCCTCGCGCTGGTACTCGACCAGCGGGTCCTTCTGGGCCATGGCGCGCAGGCCGATGCCCTCCTGGAGGTAGTCCATCTCGTAGAGGTGCTCGCGCCACTTGCGGTCCAGCACCGACAGGACGACCCGGCGCTCCAGCTCACGCATGATCTCGGAGCCGAGCTGCGCCTCACGCTGCGCGTACTGCTCGTGGATGTCGTCCTTGATGGACTCGGCGATGAACTCGGCGGTCAGCCCGGCCCGGTCACCGGCCGCCTCCTCCAGCTCCTCGATGGTGATCTTCACCGGGTAGAGCTGCCTGAAGGCGCCCCACAGCCGGTCCAGGTCCCACTCCTCGGCGAAGCCCTCGGCGGTCTCGGCGCCGACGTAGGCGTCGATCGTGTCGTCCATGAAGTGCTGCACCTGCTCATGCAGGTCCTCGCCCTCCAGGACGCGGCGCCGCTCGCCGTAGATGACCTCACGCTGACGGTTGAGGACCTCGTCGTACTTCAGGACGTTCTTACGGGTCTCGAAGTTCTGCTGCTCGACCTGCGACTGCGCCGACGCGATCGCGCGCGTCACCATCTTGTTCTCGATCGGCACATCGTCCGGGACGTTCGCCATCGACATCACGCGCTCGACCATCTGGGCCTTGAACAGCCGCATCAGGTCGTCGCCCAGGGAGAGGTAGAAGCGGGACTCACCGGGGTCGCCCTGACGGCCGGAACGACCGCGCAGCTGGTTGTCGATACGACGCGACTCGTGCCGCTCGGTACCGAGCACGTACAGGCCGCCGAGCGACTCGACCTCTTCCTTCTCGGCCTTGACCGCCGCCTCGGCCCGCTCCAGGGCGGCCGGCAGCGCCGCCGCCCACTCCTCGATGTGCTCCTCGGGGTCGAGGCCACGCTGGCGCAGCTCGGCTTCGGCGAGGTCCTCGGGGTTGCCGCCGAGCTTGATGTCCGTACCACGGCCGGCCATGTTGGTGGCCACCGTCACGGCGCCCTTGCGGCCGGCCTGCGCGACGATCGTCGCCTCACGGTCGTGCTGCTTCGCGTTCAGCACCTCGTGCTGGATGCCGCGCTTGCTCAGCTGCTGCGACAGGTACTCCGACTTCTCGACCGACGTCGTGCCGACCAGGATCGGCTGACCCTTCTCGTGCTTCTCGGCGATGTCGTCGACGACCGCGTCGAACTTGGCGACCTCGGTGCGGTAGATCAGGTCCGACTGGTCCTTGCGGATCATCGGTTTGTTGGTCGGGATCGGGACGACGCCGAGCTTGTAGATCTGGTGGAACTCTGCGGCCTCGGTCATCGCCGTACCGGTCATGCCCGAGAGCTTGCCGTAGAGGCGGAAGAAGTTCTGGAGGGTGATCGTGGCGAGCGTCTGGTTCTCGTCCTTGATGTCCACCCCTTCCTTCGCCTCGATCGCCTGGTGCATGCCCTCGTTGTAGCGGCGGCCGGCGAGGATACGGCCGGTGTGCTCGTCGACGATCATGACCTCGCCGTCGATGACGACGTAGTCCTTGTCCTTCTTGAACAGTTCCTTCGCCTTGATGGCGTTGTTCAGGTAGCCGACGAGCGGCGTGTTCACCGACTCGTAGAGGTTGTCGATGCCCAGCCAGTCCTCGACCTTGCCGACACCGGACTCGTGGATGGCGACCGTGCGCTTCTTCTCGTCGACGTCGTAGTCGCCGGTCTCCTCGATGCCCTTGAGGGGGTTGCCGGCCTCGCCGCGCTTGAGGCGGGTGACCAGCTTGGCGAAGTCGCCGTACCACTTGGTGGCCTGGTCGGCCGGGCCGGAGATGATCAGCGGCGTACGGGCCTCGTCGACCAGGATGGAGTCCACCTCGTCGACGATGGCGAAGTTGTGGCCGCGCTGGACGAGCTCGTCCTTGGACCACGCCATGTTGTCGCGGAGGTAGTCGAAGCCGAACTCGTTGTTCGTTCCGTAGGTGATGTCGCAGCTGTACTGCTCACGGCGCTGCGCCGGCGTCATGTTGGCGAGGATGCAGCCGACGGACAGGCCCAGGAACTTGTGGACGCGGCCCATCATCTCGGAGTCGCGCTCGGCCAGGTAGTCGTTGACCGTGATGAGGTGGACGCCGTCGCCGGAAAGGGCGTTCAGATAAGCGGGCAGCGTGCCGACCAGGGTCTTGCCCTCACCGGTCTTCATCTCGGCGACGTAACCGAGGTGAAGGGCGGCGCCACCCATCAGCTGGACGTCGTAGTGCCGCTGTCCGAGAACGCGCTTGGCGGCCTCGCGAACGGTGGCGAAGGCCTCGGGCAGCAGGTCGTCCAGGCTCTCGCCGTCGGCGTAGCGCTGCTTGTACTCATCGGTCAGGGCTCGCAGCTCGGCGTCGGAGAGGTCGACGAAGTCCTCTTCGATGGAGTTGACCTGGTCCGCGATGCGGTGCAGCTTGCGCAGGATCTTGCCTTCGCCTGCACGCATGATCTTCGAGAGGACGGACACGGGGGTTGGTCTCCTTGCCGGTCGGGCCTGGGACGGTCGGTTTCCATTTGACTTGACTGAGCAACGGCCATCGTATGCGAGGACCCCGCCACGTCGGGAGCCTGCCGGGGACGCCGACCGTCCACTGCTTCAAATCTCCCTCGAAGGGGACAACGGCCGGGAGTCGCTGATGGTGCCGCGTTCGGCGAACGAATTGTGCGAAACGCGATCCCCCGCTCACTCACCGCACCGCTCGCCCACACCGTCGAAGGATGGCGCCGGTCCTGAAACCCCCAGCAGAATCGGCCGATGGAACCCGTCACGCTCACCACCGACCGCCTCCTGATGCGCACGGTCGGCCCGCAGGACACCGACGCGGTGTACGAGGCCGTCCAGGACCCCGACATCCAGCGCTGGACCACGCTCCCCTCCCCCTACCTGTACGAGCACGTCCAGAGCTTCACGCACCACCTGGTCCCCGAGGGCTGGAGCGACGGCTCGATGTTCACCTGGGGCCTCTTCCTTCTCGAAGGGCGAAACCTGGTCGGCATGCTCAACCTCACGATGCGTTCCATGAGCGGGGCGGAGATCGGTTTCTGGGGCACGAAGGAACACCGCGGCAACGGCTACATCACCGAGGCCGTCCTCACCGCGTCCCGCTGGGCCTTCGTCCATCTCGCGATCGACCGCGTGGAATGGCGCGCGGAGGTCGGCAACACCCCGTCCCGGGCAGTGGCGGTCCGCACCGGCTTCACCCTCGAAGGCACCCTCCGCTCGGCCATGGTCAACCAGGGCGTACGCCGTGACTGCTGGGTGGGTTCGCTGCTTCCGTCGGACCTGAGCCTCCCGTCCACAGCGCCCTATCTGCCCGCCCGGCCCTCGTCCGGCCGGCCGGTTCCCGAAGCCTGAGCCCGGCGTCGCGGCCGTGGCCTCCAACAGGTCAGCAGCGCCGCCCGCACCCCCACGGCTTCCCTGATCCGCAGCTCACTCCCCATTGTCAGTGCCACCGCCTATCGTCCGACCCATGACGACCCCGCGCCCCACGAACGATCTCTCCGCGGACGAAGCCCGCCGCATCGCCCTACGCGCTCAAGGCCTGCTCGGCACACCCGACCGCAAGGGCGGCGTGCGCGGCATACTCCGTCATCTCGGCGCGGTCCAGCTCGACACCATCTCGGTCCTGGCCCGCTCCCACGAGCTCATCCCGTACGCGCGCCTGGGCGCGGTGGGCCGCAGGACGGTCGAGGACGCCTACTGGACGCGCGCATCCACCGACGGCACTTCGAAGCCGCGGCCGCACGCCTTCGAGTACTGGTCCCACGCGGCCTGCATCCTCCCCGTCGAGGAGTGGCCGCACTTCGCGTTCCGCCGCCGCGCCTACCGCAACCGCCCTCACTGGAACCACCAACTCCCCGACGGCACCTACGACCAGGTCATCAAGCAGCTCCGCGCCGAGGGCCCCCTGACCGCGACCGAGCTGGGCGGCGCGAAGAGGACCAGCGAGTGGTGGGACTGGTCGGGCTCGAAGGTCGCCGTCGAACGCGCGCTCATGCACGGCGAGGTGGTCTGTGTGGAGCGCCGCGGCTGGAAGCGCGTCTACGACCTCGCCGAGCGGGCCATCCCCGAGGCGCTGCTGCACGACGAGTTGGACGACACCGAGTGCCTGCGCCGACTGGTCCGCCTGGCCGGTCAGTCCCTCGGTGTCGGCACCCGCGCGGACATCGCCGACTACCACCGGCTCAAGGGCGAGCAGGTGGACGCGGTGATCGCCGACTCCGGCCTGGTCCCGGTCACGGTCGAGGGCTGGGGCAAGCCCGCCTGGGCCGCCCCCGAGGCCTTGGAGACGCCTCCCCGAGGCCGCCACCGTACGACGCTGCTGTCCCCGTTCGACTCACTGATCTGGGAACGGGCCCGCACGGAACGCATCTTCGGCTTCACCCACCGCTTGGAGGCCTACGTCCCCAAGCAGAAGCGCGTCTACGGCTACTTCGCGATGCCGGTCCTGGCCGGCGGCCGCCTCGTCGGCCGCGTGGACCCGGCCCGCGAGGGCCGCACGCTGGTGGCCAAGCAGGTGACGCTGGACGGCCCCAAGGCGGTCCCGGCAGTGGCCCAGGCCCTGGTCGAGGCGGCGGGCTGGGTGGACTGCACGGACGTACGTGTGGAACGGGTGGATGCACCCGAGTTGCGCGAGCCGCTCACCCGGGAACTCACGCGCACGTCGGCCTGACCCGAAATCCCGCGTGGGCCCGCAAGGGCCCTCAGCGGATCTCGAGGATCTTCTCCCGCATCGCGTAGACCACGGCCTCCATCCTGGAGTGCAGCTGCAGCTTCTCCAGGATGTTGCGGACGTGGTTCTTCACGGTGTTCTCGGAGATGAACAACTCCTTGGCGATATCGCGGTTGTTCATTCCCGTGGCGACGAGCTTGAGGACCTCCAGCTCACGGTCCGTCAGCCGCGGCGCGGGCACGAGCCGCCGTTCGTCCGTGCGCTGGATCATCGACTTGAACTCGGTGAGCAGCTTCGACGCCATGGACGGGCTGATCTGCGACTGCCCGTCGGCGACCGCGCGGATGGCCGTGGCCACCTCGTCCGTGGAGATCTCCTTGAGGAGATAGCCGGTCGCGCCCGCCTTGATCGCGTCGTAGAGGTCGGCCTCCTCGTCGCTGATCGTGAGCATGATGATCTTCGCGCTGGGGGCCACCTCCTTGATGGAGGTGCAGGCCTCGATCCCGCCCCGCTTCGGCATGCGAACGTCCATCAGGACGATGTCAGGCAACAGGTCAGCGGCCTTGTCGACGGCCTCCGCGCCGTCGCCCGCCTCACCCACGACCTGGATGTCCTCCTCGGCCGCGAGCACGATCTCCAGTCCACGACGGAAGAGGGCGTGGTCGTCGACGACGAGGACTCTGATCGGTTCCTTGCGTGGAGAGCCCTCCTCCGGGCCCATGCCGACGACATCACTGTCGGCATCCTCGTCCCGCATCGGTCCGAAGCTGTCCGCCATCGTTCCTCCCCCTGAAGGCTGTGGCTGGTCCTGTGCCATCGCCAACCCAAGGCACTGGCCCAACGGTTGGGCCGGTGCGGCCATGATTTCATGCCCGGCCGACCCTACGGTGACGAGCGGGGCGCGAAGTGGTCGCACGCCGGTGCCCCTGGGGGCGCACACGCGCTCCAGGGGCACCGACTCCGCTGTCAGCCGGATGGGTCAGCCGCCCAGCGTGCCACCTGCCGCGGTGGGCTGCGCCTGGGTGACCATCGGGTCCGTGCTGAGGTGGATGACGCCGTAGTCGTAGGCGTGTCGCCGGTAGACGACACTCGGTTCCTTGGTCTCGGAGTCGACGAACAGGTAGAAGTCGTGCCCGACCAGTTCCATCTCGTAGAGGGCCTGGTCAAGGGTCATCGGGGAGGCGACATGTGTCTTCTCGCGTACGACGAGGGGGCCTTCACCCTTGACTTCCAGCGAGCCGATCTTCTTGGTGGGGATCCCGTCCGGCTCTTCCTCCTGCACGGTGTGGCCGTTGCCGTTGAGCGTCGCCGCGCCCGGAACGTGGTCGGGGACCTCGGCCGCCGTCAGCCGGCGTGCGCCTCGGCGCGAGAAACGCTTGTCGTGCTGCTTGCGCAGCCGGGCATCCAGCTTCTCCGCCGCGAGGTCGAGCGCCGCGTACGGATCGCTGGCCGCTGCCTCCGCCCGGATCACCGGACCGCGGGAGCGGAGCGTGATCTCCACTCGGTCACTGCGGTCGGCCTGTCGGGGGTTGGGCTCCTTGGACACCTCGACGTCGAGGCTGATCACCTTGGCATCGAGCCTCTGGATCTTCTCCAGCTTCAGCTTCTCGGCCACGTGCTTGCGGAACCGCTCGGGCACCTCGGTCTTGCGGCCCTTGACGACGATGTCCACGCAGAACTCCGTTCCCGGATCGCTCCGCTCCATCGGCGGAGCATCTCCCTTTTGCACCAGGCTCCGGCGATCCCCGGAACCTCGGACTCGGTGACTTCCACCTCCTCCTCCCCCACGGGCAAGATCTCCACCCCATCGCCGCGGGTGTTTGCACAAAACCACGGCACGGCATTCGGATATGGCGGGGATGGCCTGCGCCTTTCCCTCACAACCGAACATATCTCGCCCGGACGGATGTCGTCACCCTCTACTGCGGCGTACCTCCGTTCAGGTGAATAGACCCTCTCGTAACCTGCAACGATGCAAGTTCGCAGTCAGTTCCGGTTTATTTCGAAAGAATCCGGAGGGGCAGCGACCACGGCCGCGCAGATCAGGTCACCGGCCCGATCGGTACCCGTGAATCCCGGCTTCCCCTGCGTCCGCCGCACCACGTCCTCCGTCGATCCAGGTCTCTGTTCCCCTCTGCTTTCCCGAGTTCCCGCCGAGTACACAGCGGTTGCCCCTTCGACCCGCCCGTCGGGCTCCGCGGTCACCCGTCCGTACGCGCCCGCCTCCTCCACCGTTCTGCCGCACACGTTCTCCTCTCCCGCCGCGCCCTCATCCGCTGCGCGCCCCGCCCTGCTTCGGCCCCGGGCCGACGGCACCGCCCTGCCGGAGGCCACCTCCGCCGCACGGCCGCGCCTGCCCACCCGTACGGGGCCGCAGGAGCCGGCCCCTTGCGCCAGGCCCGCCCGCACGGCACGCGCCGCCTCCGCAAGCGAGGCGCCCGTGGTCATCAGGTCGTCGACGAGCACGACCGGACCTTCCGCGAGCAGCCGGACCCCTCCGGGAGCAACCGTCAATGCGCCCCTGAGATTGTCCAGCCGCTGACGGGAGTTGAGCCCCGACTGATCGGCCACCGCCCGCCGCTGTCGCAGCACGGCGAGCACACGCGCCGGCGTTCCGGCCCGCCGTAGATCACCCGCTGCCGCGAGTGCGATCCGACGGGCAGGATCGTGCCCACGCGCCCGCACCGCCGCGGGTGCGGACGGCACGGGGACGAGGAGCACAGGAGCACCGGCACTCCCGAATCGCCCCGCCTCATCCGCCCGCGTCCGGACGCCCCGGGCCCCTGCAGCCGGCACCGACGGCCCTCTCCCGCCCGCACAGGCCTCCAGGAGCCCCGCACGCACGGCTCCCGCCAGAGCCGTCCCGAGCGGCGCGGCCAGCGCCAGCACACCCCGTTCCTTGTGAGCCAACAGCGCCGCCCGCACCTCGTTCGTGTACCGGGCGGCCGCGTACACGACCGGCAGCCCGCCGGGCTCCGGCACCGGTCGCACCCGACTCGGTACGGTCCCGCTCAGGACGGCACGGCACCCTTGGCAGAGCACCGTGCGAGGCCTTCCACAGCCTCCGCACTCGGTCGGCAGCACCAGGTCGGTGAAGTCCTGCCACCACCCCCGCATGCCCACCACTGTGCCAAGGCCCGCGACGAGCGACCACCCCTGTGGAAAACCCCCTGTGGAAAACCCCGGCCCCGCGCTCCCGCCCAGGAATCGAGGACTCCCACCCGAACGAAAAAGCGGCTGCTTCGGGCAGCCGGGTCTCACCCCGGCCACCCGAAGCAGCCGCCACAGTCGACGTCCCCGGACCCAGCGGTCCGGCCGGACAGGACCTCAGCCCGGATACACCGGCGCTGTCCCGTCCGTCACGACCTTTCGCCACTGCGTTCCGGACGGCAGTCGTACGATGCCGTCCTCCGAGTACCCGACCAGCGGGAGCCGCGCGTCCTCGGACGCGGTGATCTCCTTCACCCCGCTCAGCGCCGCGGGCGCCGGCCCCTCCGGCGTGGAGCCGTCGACCTGGACGTAGCGCATCGTCTGCAGGCCGCCCTTCTCCCGACCGGCCACCACGAGCCGACTGTCACCGGCCCACGACATCGCGGTGACCTCCTCCAACTCCGGGGTGGCAGAGCGGAGTTCGTGCACCGAGACGGCAGAGCGGCCGCCCGCCTTGTGATCGTCGCCGCGTTCGATCCGCCCGATGAGCAGCGACGACTTGTCGCCCTGCTTCACCACGAGCGCGATCCGCACGCCGTCGGCAGCCACCCGGACGGACTCGATGCTGCCCTCCAGACCGGGCGGCGTCTTCACCACCAGCGGATCGCCGACGCCCTCCTGCAGCAACAACAGCCGGGGATCGGCGGGGTCGCGGTCGGCCACCCACAGATCGCCCTGGGCGTCCCAGCTGGGCGTGGAGAGCCCCTCCTCGGCCTTCTTTCCCGCGCTGGTCAGCTCTGGCTCGCCGAGCGGACCGTCCGACACCAGCGCGCCCACGTACAGGTTCCTGCCGTCGAGGCTCACCCCGGCCGCCATGCCCTCGTCACGCGACACCGCCACCGACCGCAGTTCCCTCTCGCCCTCACCGAGAGCACCCGGGACCGGATCGGGCTTCGTGTCGTTGGTGGCGGCAGCCAGCCGTACGAGCCGGTGGTTGTCGTCGAGGAAGTACAGGTACTCGGCACGCCCCACCGACCCGCGCGCGGCCACGGCCTCCGCGTCGTCGTCGGTGAGCGCGCACAACTGCCGGTCGCCCGACTCGAGCACGATCTCGTCCACCGTGGGGGTGAGGTTGTGCAGGGTGAACAGGAGCTGCGCCGCCATCTCCTTGCACTTGGCCAGTCCGACCCGAGCCGCCTTGTCGTTCAACGGCACGGTCAGCCGGTTCTGGTCGTCCGGTGTCAGCGAGTCGACACTGAGAGCCGTGCCGGTGGGGAAGCTCGACCGGACCACCGGGTCGAGCCAACTGGTGGGCCCCCTGAGCAGGGAGCGCACCGTCTGCGTCATGGGATCCACGTTCCGGCGGACGTAGACGGGGTCGGCGACGGCGGCCGTGTGCTGAGAGCTGCCGAGCGTGGTGCTCGATGCGAAGTAGTACTTGTCGACCGACATGTAGTTGCGCTGGAAGTCCGACTGGCCCATGACGACACCGCGCGGCGGCACGTCGATACGCCACTGCTTGGACTTCTTCTCCCGGACGAGGTGCATCGACTCGTTGTAGGCCCCGCCGGCGGGCGCGTACGACTGCTGCGCGTCCACCGTGGCGACCCTGGTGCCGGTCAGCGTGTACGTGAGGCTGGCGCCGTCCTCGCGGCCTCCCACGTGCTCGGCCTCGGCGCCCGGCCCGTCGGCGAGCACCGTGGTGGACCGCTTGGGCTGCCACCTGCGAGCGGCTTCCTCGGTCAGGTACTTGCTGGCTGTCTCGTAGTCCGGATCGTCGCTGGTCAGCGCCTCCAGGAAGCCCGACACGATCTCCGATGACGAAGCGTCCTCACGGGGCGGCATGGCGAAGACCCGCACCAGCGTGTCCTGGCGCGGCGTGGACTCGACACCGCGCAGGTCACCGCTGTCCGGCATCGAGGCGCACCCCGTCAGCAATACGGCGCCACAGGCGGCGTACGCCACCGCGCGCCCCGGCCTGCGTCGGGCGCCCCCCTCACGGTCAGCGGCCACGGAATGCCTCCCCCTGGTCGTGCGGCTCCTCGGCGGGCCCGGCTTCCTCGCTCGGCGTGCGTTCCGCCCCGGCCCGGTCGTCCTGTCGTCTCGCTCCCGACGCGGGGCGGGGCACCACGCGCGCGCCGTTGCCGGGCAGCGCCGTGGGATCCGCCTTGGGGGGCGTGGCCGCGCCCAACCGCGACGCGATCGGATCCCGCGATGACACGGGAGACGCCTGGTCGCCGGAGGGCTGCGTCGGCAGCGTCGCGGCCTTCTCGCCGCCACCGGACGGCAGACCGGCGTCATCGAGTCCGCGGTTGCGGCGCGAGTCCTTGGGTTCGAGCGGTATGGGTGAGCCCCGCAGCGGCTCGTCCGCCGTCCGCGGCAGCGTCAGCCGGAACTGCGAACCGCCCCCCGGCTCGCCCCACGCCTGCAACCAGCCGCCGTGCAGCCGCGCGTCCTCCAACGCGATGGACAGGCCCAGACCCGTACCGCCCGTGGTACGCGCGCGTGCCGGGTCCGCCCGCCAGAAGCGGCTGAAGACACGGGTGGCTTCACCTGGCTTGAGCCCGACGCCGTAGTCGCGCACCGCGACCGCGACGGCCCCGCCTGCGGAGGCGAGCTTGACGACGACGTCCCTGCCCTCGCCGTGCTCGACGGCGTTGACCACGAGGTTGCGCAGCACCCGCTCGACCCGCCGGGCGTCCGCCTCCGCGACGATGGGCTGCTGATCGCCGACGACACGTATCTGTGTCCCCTTGCGCTCGGCGAGCGGCTCGGCCCCGCTGACCACGCGTCGCACGACCTCCCTGAGGTCGATCGGCTCGGCCTCCAGCGCCGCCGCGCCCGCGTCGAAGCGACTGATCTCCAGCAGGTCGGCGAGCAGCGACTCGAACCGGTCCAGCTGGTCGGCCAGCAGCTCCGCCGACCGCGCGGTCACCGGGTCGAAGTCCTCCCGCGCCTCATGGATGACGTCGGCGGCCATGCGTACGGTCGTCAGCGGCGTCCGCAGCTCGTGCGACACGTCCGACACGAACCGCCGCTGCATCCGCGACAGGTCCTCCAGCTGCTGAATCTTCAGCTGAAGGTTCTGCGCCATCTTGTTGAATGCCTCGCCCAGCCGCGCGATGTCGTCCTCGCCGGTGACCTTCATCCGCTCCTGCAGCCGCCCCGCGGAAAGCCGCTCCGCGATACCGGCCGCCATCCGCACCGGCGTGACGACCTGCCGCACCACGAGCCAGGCGATGGCCCCGAGAAGCACGACGACGAAGAGCCCGGCGGTGGCAAGGGTCCCCTTGACCAGGCTCAGCGACTTCTCCTCCTGAGTGAGCGGGAAAAGGTAGTAGAGCTGGTACGGGTCGCTGTTGGGGTCGTTGACCTGTTTGCCGATGACCAGAGCCGGCTGGGACTCCTTCTTGGCGCTCGGGTAGTAGACGATGCGCGTGTAGCTCTGGAACGCACTCGTATTGCTGTCGATCCGCTCGCGCAGGTCCTCCGGCACGCTGCTCGTCGGGTTCACACCGCCGGAAGCACGCGGACCGCGCCCGCCGGTGTCACCGCCCGCGGACGTCGGGAGCGTCACGACGTCGAAGGCGCCCTGGCCGCCGCTGGAGAGCGAGGAGACCAGGTCGCTCATCCATTGGATGACGTTCTGGTCGGAAGGCTCGCCCGCCGTCCCGCCGTCGTCCGCAGTGCCGGCCGCCGCCTCGTCGGCCCGCTGCTTGGCCGCCGCGAACCCACCCGTGGCCTGGCTCTGCGAGGCCTTCACCTTGGCGTCCAGCAGGCCGTTGCGCACCTGGCCGATGACGACGAAGCCCAGCAGCAGAACGACGCCGAGCGACATCAGCAGGGTGGTGGCGACGACCTTGAGCTGGATGTTGCGCCGCCACAGCCGCATGACGGGCAGCAGCGGCCGACGCACCCAGCGCAGCAGAAGCCGAAGAACGGGGCTGCCCTGGACTCCTCCTTGCAGCAGCCCGCCCTCAAGGAACCGCCCCCAACGGGAGCCCGACACCCTCCGGCCGACAGGCCGCTCCGGACGGGCCCCGGTCCGACCGGGGGCCGCAGCGGCACTGTCCCGGGACATGTCAGCTCGGCCCTGCCTTGTAACCCACACCACGCACGGTCACCACGATCTCCGGCCGCTCCGGGTCCTTCTCGACCTTGGAACGCAGCCGCTGCACATGCACATTGACCAGACGCGTGTCGGCCGCGTGCCGGTAGCCCCACACCTGCTCCAGGAGCACCTCACGCGTGAACACCTGCCACGGCTTGCGGGCCAGCGCGACCAGCAGGTCGAACTCCAGCGGCGTCAACGCGATCGACTGCCCGTCCCGCTTCACGGAGTGCCCGGCCACGTCGATGACCAGATCACCGATGGCGAGCTGCTCGGGTGCCGGCTCCTCCGACCTCCGCAGCCGCGCCCGGATACGGGCGACGAGCTCCTTCGGCTTGAACGGCTTCACGATGTAGTCGTCGGCACCGGACTCCAGGCCGACGACCACGTCGACGGTGTCACTCTTGGCCGTCAGCATCACGATCGGCACCCCGGACTCCGCCCTGATCAGACGGCACACCTCGATGCCGTCTCGCCCGGGCAGCATCAGGTCCAGCAGCACCAGATCGGGCTTGGCCTCCCGGAATGCGGCCAGCGCCTTGTCGCCGTCGGCTACGAAAGACGGCTCAAAACCTTCACCACGCAGCACAATGCCGAGCATCTCGGCCAGTGCGGTGTCGTCGTCGACGACAAGGACTCGTCCCTTCATAAACGACATCATCCCATTCTCATAACAGTGGCGAAGGCTCAGGTGAGGTAGGTCACCGGCCAGTGACCTTAGTCGTACGCGGTCACCACTGTCTGCCCTCATCGGCATCGCAGTCAGTGACGTGAGAGCGGGTGTGCCCACGTCTGCACCCGGCCGGTTCCCTCTACCTCACAACGACCGCGGCACCTGCCGCGACCGGGCACACAACTCGGACAAGGCCTCCGGCGTCACGGGTGAAGCGGCCCCCTCCTCGGTGACGATCGCCGTCACCAGCTCGGGCGGCGTCACATCGAACGCGGGGTTGTACGCCTGGGTCCCCAACGGCGCCACCGGTATCCCGCCCCCCATCTCCGCCCCCGCCACCGGCACCTGCGGGGCGAGGAACTCGGTGACCTCGAAGCCCGCGCGCTGCTCGACCTCGATGGACGCCCCGTCCGGCGTCCCCGGATCCACCGTCGTCAGCGGCGCCACCACGATGAACGGCACATGGTGATAGCGCGCCAGCACCGCCAGCGGGTAACTCCCCACCTTGTTCGCCACCGAACCGTCGGCCGCGATACGGTCCGCCCCGATCAGCACCGCGTCCACCTCGCCGGCCGCGAACAGGGAGCCCGCCGCGTTGTCCGTGAGCAAGGTGTACGCCATCCCGCTGCGCGCCGCCTCGTACGCCGTCAGCCGCGCCCCCTGCAGCAACGGCCGCGTCTCGTCCACCCACAGCCGCCGCAGCCGCCCGGCCCGGTGCGCCGCCAACGCCACCGCGAACGCCGTGCCCTCCCCGCCCGACACCAGCGCTCCGGTGTTGCAGTGCGTGAGGATGCGGTGACCGCCGCCCGGAAGCAGCTCGTCCAGCAGCGCCAACCCGTGCTCGGCCATACGGGCGCTGGCCTCGGCGTCCTCCTGGTGCAACGCCCGCGCCGCACCCAGCGCCGCCACGGCGGCCTGCCCGACGTCTCCACTGCGCGCGAGCTCGTCCCGATAAGCGGCCTGGGCCCTGCGCACACCCACAGCCAGATTCACAGCCGTGGGCCGGGCCCCCGCGAGCGACTCCGCGGCGTCGTCCACATCGAAACCGCGCGCGGCGGCGAGCGCGACGCCGTACGCCCCGGCGATACCCAGCAGCGGTGCCCCGCGCACGGCGAGCGAACGGATCGCCTCCACCAGCGCGGGCGCGTCCGTACAGACCAGCTCGACCTCCTCAGCCGGCAACCTCGTCTGATCGAGGAGCGCCACAACGGGGCCCTCGGGTGGCTCGTCCCATCGGATCGCCGGAATCTCGGTCGGCCCGCTGTCCTCGCCGGAATGCGCGTACTGATCAGCCATGCGGTCAGTCTGCCCCGTATCCGGCGGACAATTGAAGGTGTGCAGCCCATACCGCGGCCGGTACCCCGACGACCACCCCATGGCACGATGGCTGCCAACCTGCCGCCGCGACCGCGGACGGGCACCGTGAAGGAGCGACGATGAAAGACACTCCGGGCTGGGCCTCGCCCGGATCCGCCCCGTCCGACGGGCAGGAGCCCGGCGCGTCCGGCCCGGCCGAGCCCGCAGACCGTTCCGACTCCGCACAGCAGCCGGGAACGGACCCACAGGAGCCCGGCTCGAAGTGGTCCAAGGAGCAGCCGCCGCCCGCCCAGTGGTCCGCCCCGACGGGCCCGCAAGCTCCCGGCGAGGCACCACCGCCTCCACCGCCCGGCCCGGGCTGGGGCGCTCCGCCTCCAGCGAGCCCCGGCGGATACGGCGGCGGCCAGCAGGGCTACGGCCCTCCGGGCGGGTACGGCGCGTGGGGAAGCGGCTGGGGCGGTCCTCCGCCCGCCGCCAAGCCCGGTGTGATCCCGCTGCGCCCGCTCGGCGTCGGTGAGATCCTCGACGGCGCGGTCTCCACCATGCGCACCTACTGGCGCACGGTCCTGGGCATCTCCCTGACCGTCGCCGTCGTGACGCAGATCCTCGTCATCCTGCTCCAGGGCTTCGTCCTGAACGACCTCGCCGGCACCGAGGCGCTCAACGACCCGAGCGCCACCGTCAGCGAACTGGCCCGAGCCACCCGCGACGCCCTGATCAGCTCCACCCTGGTCTTCCTGATCTCGGTGATCGGCGCCATCGTCGCCACCGCCCTGCTGACGACGGTCACCAGCCGCGCGGTGCTCGGCAAGTCGGTGACGACCGGCGAAGCCTGGCGCGACGCCCGGCCTCAGGTGCTGCGGCTCTTCGGCCTGCTCTTCCTGCTGCTGCTCATGACCTTCGGTCTGGTGACCGTGGGCGCCCTGCCGGGCATCCTCGTGGCTGCCTCGGGCTCCGGTGAGGGAGGCGCGGCCCTCGCCGTGCTGGGCGTTCTCGGCGCCGGCATCGTCGCACTGTGGCTGTGGTTCCGCTTCTCCCTCGCCTCGCCCGCGCTGATGCTGGAGAAGCAGGGCATTCTGAAGTCGCTGAGCCGCTCCGCGAAGCTGGTCCGGGGCTCCTGGTGGCGTGTGTTCGGCATCCAGTTGCTCGCCACGATCATCGCGAACATCGTCGCGGCGATCGTCGTCATCCCCTTCACCTTCCTCGGCGGCGCCGTAAGCGGCGAAGGGGCGACCAGCTTCGTCGAGGGCACCACCGACTTCGGCTGGACATTCCTCATCATCAGCGGCATCGGCTCGGTGATCGGCTCCATGATCACCTTCCCGATCTCGGCCGGTGTCACCGTGCTGCTCTACATCGACCAGCGCATCCGCCGCGAGGCCCTCGACCTCGAACTGGCCCGAGCAGCCGGCGTCCAGGGGTACGGCGCCGACACCGGGGGGAGCTGAACCGGTGTTCCTGGCGGGGGGAGTTGCCGGCGCGGCGTCAGCACTACCGGACGCCGCCGCACGCACGGTGCTGCGCGCCCACAGCACCGCGGTGCTGTCGCTGTCGCGGGGCGGCGACACGTCCGTACTGTCGCTGCCGACCCGCTCGGACGACGAGCCGCCGCTGACGATCCCGCGTGATCCGGCGCGGGAAGCGGCCCGGCGCGAGCTGTCCAAGAACATGTACCACGAGAACGAACCGAGCTGGTTCCAACGTGCCTTGGACGCCTTCTGGGAATGGGTCGAAGACCTGTTCAGCAGCGCCTCGACCGTCACGCCCGGAGGGCCGCTCGGCCTGGTCGTCGTCATCCTGGTCGCCCTCGCGGTCCTCGGCGCCCTGTGGTGGCGCCTCGGCACCCCCCGCCGACAACCCACCTCCTCCGCCGCCCTGTTCGACGAGCGCCCCCGCAGCGCCGCCGAACACCGGTCCGCCGCCGAAGCGCACGCTGCCCAGGGCCACTGGAACCAGGCCGTCCAGGAACGCATGCGCGCCATCGTCCGCTCCCTGGAGGAACGCGCACTCCTCGACGCCCGCCCCGGCCGCACCGCGGACGAGGCCGCCGCCGAAGCCGGCCGCTCACTGCCCTCCCACCGAGACCGGCTGCGCACAGCCGCCCGGGACTTCGACGACGTGACATACGGCGGGCGGACAGCCACCCAGCAGGCGTACCAGCGCATCGCGGAACTCGACGAGGCCCTGGAGAGCACCAAGCCACAGCTCGCGAGCAACGCACCCAGCACAGCCCCCCATGCCCGCCACGGAGCCGCCCGATGACCACCGAGGCCACGCTCCCGTCCACCTCGGCCTCGCCCACCACACGCCAGGTCTGGACCCGCACCCGAGGCATCGCTCTCGCCGTCGTCGTCCTGCTGGCCGCGGCCGTCGCGATCGCCACGATCCGCTCCGACACCCGGCACGGCGCCCTCGACCCCCGCTCCGCCGACCCCAACGGCAGCCGCGCGATCGCCGAACTCCTCGCCGACCGGGGCGTGGACACACGCGTCGTCACCACGTTGGACGAGGCACGCTCCGCGGCCGCCCCGGACACCACCCTCCTGGTCGCCTCCCCCGACCTGTTGACGCACCGTCAACAGTCGCGGCTGCGCTCGGCCACCGCCGACGCCGACGGCCGTACCGTCCTCGTCGCCCCCGGCAGCCGGTCCGTCGAACGACTCGCCCCCGGTGTCACCGCCGACCCCGCCACCAGCCTCGAAGACGAACTCGACCCCGGCTGCTCCCTGCCCGCCGCCCGCCGCGCCGGCACCGCCGACCTGGGCGGCATCCGCTACACCACCACCCACCTCGACGCCGACGAGTGCTACCCCAGCGAGCGCCTGGCCACCCTCCTGCGCGTCCCGGAGACCAGCGGGGGCGGCGACACGGTGGTGCTCGGCGCACCCGACATCCTCGTCAACGACCGCCTCGACGAGCTGGGCAACGCCTCGCTCGCCCTCCAACTCCTCGGTTCCCGCCCCCATCTGGTCTGGTACCTCCCCTCGCTCTCCGACACGACAGCCGCCGACCCGGAAGGCGAACGCGGCTTCTTCGACCTGCTCCCCTCAGGCTGGGTCTGGGGCGGCCTGCAACTCTTCATCGCCGCAGCACTGGCCGCCCTCTGGCGGGCACGCCGACTCGGCCCCCTGGTGCCTGAGAAACTCCCCGTGGCGATCCGCGCCTCCGAAACCGTCGAAGGCCGCGCCCGCCTCTACCGCAAGGCGAACGCCCGCGATCGCGCGGCCGCCGCTCTTCGCTCCACCACCCGCACGCGCCTCGCCCCCCTCGTAGGTGTCGCCGCCTCCCAGGCGCATGCGCCCGAGGCCCTTCTCCCCGCCCTGTCCGCCCACCTCCGCAACCCCGAGGACGGACAGACCCTGCACACACTCCTCTTCGGCTCGCCGCCGAGCGACGACGCAGCACTCATCTCCCTCGCCGACCGACTCGACGCCCTCGAAAGAGAGGTACGCCGTCCATGATGGACCCGACCACTGACAACGCCGGGAGCACCGGGGATCCGGGCAGCGCCCGCGCCTCCCTGGAGGCCCTGCGCGCCGAGATCGCCAAAGCCGTGGTCGGCCAGGACCCCGCAGTGACCGGCCTCGTCGTAGCCCTCCTCTGCCGCGGACACGTTCTCCTTGAAGGAGTCCCCGGGGTGGCCAAAACGTTGCTCGTCCGCGCCCTCGCATCCGCACTCGAACTCGACACCAAACGCGTCCAGTTCACACCCGACCTCATGCCCAGCGACGTGACCGGCTCCCTGGTCTACGACACCCGCACCGCCGAGTTCTCCTTCCAGCCCGGCCCGGTGTTCACCAATCTCCTCCTCGCCGACGAGATCAACCGCACCCCGCCGAAGACTCAGTCCTCGCTCCTCGAGGCCATGGAGGAACGCCAGGTCACCGTCGACGGGACCCCCCACCCGCTCCCGGAACCCTTCCTGGTCGCGGCCACCCAGAACCCGGTCGAGTACGAGGGCACCTATCCCCTCCCCGAAGCACAGCTGGACCGTTTCCTCCTCAAACTCACCATCCCCCTGCCCTCACGCCAGGACGAGATCGACGTCCTCACGCGCCACGCGGAGGGCTTCAACCCACGCGACCTGCGCGCCGCCGGCGTACGCCCCGTAGCGGGTCCCGCAGACCTGGAAGCGGCACGCGCGGCCGTGGCCAAGACGACCGTCTCCCCGGAGATCACGGCCTACGTGGTCGACATCTGCCGGGCCACACGCGAATCCCCCTCCCTGACCCTCGGCGTCTCCCCACGTGGCGCCACGGCCCTCCTGGCCACCGCCCGCGCCTGGGCCTGGCTCACCGGCCGCGACTACGTCACCCCTGACGACGTCAAGGCACTGGCCCTGCCCACCCTCCGCCACCGCGTTCAGCTCCGCCCGGAGGCCGAGATGGAAGGCGTCACCGCCGACTCCGTCATCAACGCGATCCTGTCCCACGTCCCCGTCCCCCGCTGATGGCACTCACCGGACGCGCCGCACTCCTCGCGGCCCTAGGCTCCCTCCCGGTAGGCATCTGGGATCCCAGCTGGACGGGCATCCTCGCGGTCAACGCCCCGCTGGCCGTCGCATGTGCCTGTGACTTCGCACTGGCAGCGCCCGTACGACGTCTCGGCCTGGCCCGCTCCGGCGACACCTCCGTACGCCTGGGCGAAACAGCCGACGTGACCCTGACCATCACCAACCCGTCCGGCCGCCCCCTCCGCGCCCACATCCGCGACGCCTGGCCCCCCAGCAGTTGGCAGCCCGGCACCGAGACGGCCGCCTCGCGTCACCGCGTGACGGTGCCGGCAGGCGAACGCCGCCGCCTCACCACCCGCCTGCGCCCCACCCGCCGAGGCGACCGCCGCGCCGATCGCGTGACCGTCCGTTCATACGGCCCCCTCGGCCTCCTCTCCCGCCAGGGCACCCACAAGGTTCCCTGGACCGTACGCGTCCTGCCCCCCTTCACAAGCCGCAAGCACCTGCCCGCCAAACTGGCCCGCCTGCGCGAGCTCGACGGCCGCACCAGTGTTCTCACGCGCGGCGAAGGCACAGAGTTCGACAGCCTGCGCGAGTACGTTCCCGGTGACGACACCCGCTCCATCGACTGGCGCGCCACGGCCCGGCAATCTGCGGTCGCCGTCCGCACCTGGCGCCCCGAACGCGACCGCCACATCCTCCTCGTTCTGGACACCGGACGTACCTCAGCAGGACGCGTGGGCGACGCACCGCGCCTGGACGCTTCCCTGGACGCGGCCCTGCTCCTGGCAGCCCTCGCCTCCCGCGCCGGCGACCGCGTCGACCTCCTCGCTTACGACCGTCGCGTACGCGCCCTCGTTCAGGGCCGCGCAGCAGGCGATCTCCTCCCCTCCCTGGTCAACGCCATGGCCACACTCGAACCCGAGCTGATCGAAACGGACGCCCGAGGCCTTACGGCCACCGCTCTACGTACGGCGCCGCGCCACAGCCTGATCGTCCTGCTGACAACCCTGGACGCCGCCCCCATCGAAGAAGGCCTGCTCCCTGTTCTGCCTCAACTCACCCAGCGCCACACGGTGCTACTGGCATCGGTAGCCGACCCACACATTGCACGCATGGCAACAGCCCACGGGAACACAGACTCGGTGTACGAGGCCGCAGCCGCCGCCCAGGCTCAGAGCGAACGCCATCGCACGGCAGACCAACTCCGCCGCCACGGCGTCACGGTCGTCGACGCGACCCCGGAGGAACTCGCGCCGGCACTGGCAGACGCGTATCTCGCGCTGAAAACAACCGGACGCCTGTAATCAAAAGGTCTCTGAGCACCCTCAGAGACCCAATTTCTCACGCTGAGCAAACGCAGAAAGCCCCCGTGCCGGTATCCCCGGCCGGGGGCTTTCTCAAAATTTGTTCGGCGGTGTCCTACTCTCCCACAGGGTCCCCCCTGCAGTACCATCGGCGCTGTAAGGCTTAGC
>NZ_JBIAEQ010000015.1:0-64829 GCF_042868655.1 Streptomyces sp. NPDC007808 | reverse complement strand
CCACGACCCCCCCCCCGCCGCCGCCGCGGCCCCCGACGCCGCCGACCGACACCCACCGACGGCGAGAAGAAGCCGCACCCCCACACCCCCGCACAGGCGCCGCAGGCATCGAACGCGCACCCCCACCCCACCCCGCACAAGCGCCGCAGGCACCCGCACCACACACGAAAGTCCCGCCCCCTCACGAGGGCGGGACTTCACGAACCACGACGACCAGGTCAGCCGATCTCGGTACCCGTCGCCGACAGCGCCTCGGTCACCGGCTGGAAGAACGTCTCCCCACCGGAGGTGCAGTCACCACTGCCACCCGAGGTCAGCCCGACCGCCTTGTCACCGGAGAACAGCGAGCCACCGCTGTCCCCGGGCTCCGCGCACACGTCGGTCTGGATCAGCCCGTTGACGATGTCACCGTTGCCGTAGTTCACGGTGGCGTCGAGCCCGGTGACCTTGCCCTCGTGCACCTGCGTGGTCGACCCGCTGCGAGTGACCGCCATGCCGACAGTCGCCTCCGCGGCCCCGCTGATGGCCTGCGTGGACCCGTTGTAGAGGTTGACCTCGCTCGGGTGCTCGACCTCGGCCGTGTACTTGACCAGCCCGTAGTCGTTGTCGGGGAAGCTGGACACCTCGTTGGTGCCGATCTCCTTGCCGTTGGAGTCCGACCAGGTCGAGATCCCCTCGGTGCAGTGCCCGGCGGTCAGGAAGAACGGCTCGCCGCCCTTGACCACGTTGAAGCCGAGCGAGCAGCGCCCGCTGCCATCGGTGATGGCGTCACCACCCGCGATGAAGGGCTTGAACTCCCCCTTCGTCCGCTGGAGTTCGACCGTGGCGCCCAGCCCGTCGGCGACCTTGCTGAGCTTGGCCCACTCCGCCTTGGAGACCGTGCGGTCGGCGGTGACGACGACCTTGTTGGTCGTCGGGTCCGTCACCCAGGAGGTGCCGGGAATGGTGGCGTCCTGCTTGAGCGTCGTACGGGCGCTCTTCAGCTCGGCAAGCGAGTTCTCGACGACTCTGGCCTTGGCGCCGGCCGCCTCGACGGCGTCGGCCGCGGCCTCGTCGAGGACGTTCACCACAAGGCTCTTGGCCTGAGCGTCGTAGTAGGTACCCGCGGCATCGGCGCCGAGGTCCTTGGCGAGCGTCGAGGCGAGCTTTCCGGCCGCGCCGATCGACAGCGTCTTCGGCGCGGACGCCTCCGGCGTCTCACTCGCGTTCGCAGTCTGCAAGGTCACGCCCGCGGCAACCAGTGCGGCGATACCGGCACCTGCCACGGCTGCACGCCGCTTGGGTATGCGTCGGTGCTTCAACTCACGTCCTCCTGTGGGGGGTCGGCCCGAGAGGTTGTGGGGACCTCGTCGGACCGGAAGGCGTACGGCTACCGGGGCGTCACACAACAAAAGTCGCGCCCCTGCCGGTTGAACAACGCTCACTATTCCTAGGCCAACGGGGAGCGCACAAGGTCGACTTCAGGACGCGCGTAGAACACGGTTGCACCCCCTCACCGGCTTGACCGTGCACAGTCACGCCCGGCTTCCTTCCCGCAGCAAACACCCCGAGCGAGCGACTCATAAGCAACGGGTAAGGTCTACTCCTGTCTCGAAATCGCCCCCATCCGCGAGACCGCGAACCGACAGTCCTCCACCCGCACGAGAGCACCGGCCGGCAAGGTCCCCCTGAAGCAGACGAGGCGTCGACCCGCGCGGCCGACGCCTCACAGCACATGACGAGGCAGCACGCGGGCGCGCAACACAGGGGGAACACAAGGAGGAGCCCCCGCACGCGACTGGCGTGCGGGGGCTCGATGCCGTCGGCTGCGATCAGCGCAAGCGATCTGCGCCGATGTCCGGCGGGCTCGTCAGTAGACGCTGACGCCGTAGGCGCTGAGGGCCTCCGTGACCGGCTGGAAGAAGGTCGTGCCACCGCTGGTGCAGTTGCCGCTGCCGCCGGAGGTCAGACCGTACGCCGTGCCGTTGCTGCCGTACAGCGAACCGCCGGAGTCGCCGGGCTCGGCGCACACGGTGGTCTGGATCAGGCCGCCGACGATGTCGCCGCCGCCGTAGTTGACGGTCGCGTTGAGGGCGGTGACCCGGCCGCTGCGCGTACCGGTGGTCGAGCCGTCACGGATGACGGTGGTGCCCACGCTGGGCGTGGCCGCGCGGGTGATGTCCACGCCGTTCGCGGTACCGGGGCGGCTGACGGAACCGGTGTAGCGCACGATGCCGTAGTCGTTGCCCGGGAAGCTGGAGCCGGCGGTCGAGCCGATGACCTGGGTGCGGCCGGAGTTGGAGTACCAGGTGCCCGCGCCGTCCGTGCAGTGGCCGGCCGTCAGGAAGTACTGGTTGCCGCTGCTGTCCTGGACGTTGAAGCCGAGCGAGCAGCGCCAGCTACTCGCATAGATGGCGTCGCCGCCCTGGATGAACTTGCTGAACTTGCCGGGGGTGCGCTTGATGGTGAGCGCGTCGGCGTCGGCCCCGGCCTGCTGCTTGATCTTGGCGATCTCCGCCTGGGAGACCGTGCTGTCTACGGTCACCATCACGCGGTTGGTCTTGCTGTCGACGGCCCAGGCGGTGCCCGGGATGTCGGCCTTCAGCACCGAGCTGCTGGCGCTCTTGAGCTGGGCGGCGCTGAAGGTGGTGGGAGTCTCCGCGGCGCTCGCGTGGGGGATCGCGATCGCGGCTGCGGCCGCGAGGCCGGTGGATACGGCGATCAGCCGGGTCCGTCTCGCAATGCCGCTACGGGGGGTGGTGCGCTTGATCCTCACTTTTCGTTCCCTCCAAGGGAAGTCGGGGGCCCGCGTGGGGTCGGGGCCCGTGAGGCGCAGCCAGGGGGCACGTCTCCGGATTCCGAACACGCCGTGCCCCTGACAAGCGCTGAGGGGGAGTATTCGGCCGAACGACCGGTAGGCGCAAGAGCACCTTTCGGCCGTCAACCATTGAATGATCTACGAAAGTTGACGGCCTTTGCCCCGGCGTGCGGCGACGGCGAGCCCAAGTCCGCTCCGCCCCCCGCCGCTTGGCGCACCACCCCCACGGCCGACGCGCCTTCACATCACCCGGTCAGCAAGGCCGCCCCGGCCGCCCCGGACGCCCGACGGGCACCGTCGGCCACCTGAATCCCAGCAGTGACCGGAAGTCGCCTGCCCACCACGGCCCGCCGCCCCCGGCCCCGACCCAACTCAACCGAACTTCTGCCGACCACCGCAGCAGCAGCCGCACCCGGCAGCCACCACAGGGCCGCCCCCGGGCGGACGAGGGGACTTCGCGGACCGACCTAGCAGCCGTCGCAGGGACAGCAGTCGCAGCCGTCGCAGTCCCGGCAGCAGCCCTCGCGCCTCTTGCGGGACCACGGGCCCTCGTACTCCTTCGCACAGCACAACTGGCAGGTGCAGCACAGCAGCCAGAACATCCCGCAGCCGGCCCAGAACCCACGCCGCCCCCTCGGGGGCTGAGGCGCCGCTCCACCGCCGAACCCTCCGAAGCCGCCACCACCCCCACCGCCGTACGCTCCCCCACCGCCACCGGGCGCTCCCCCGCCACCGGCGTACGCGCCAGGGCCCCCGTAGGGATTCCCACCGCCATACGGATTCTGCGGCGGCACGCCGTAAGGCCCCTGCCCATGCCCATGCCCATGCCCCTGCCCCTGCCCCTGCTGTGGCGGCTGCCCATAGGGACCGGGCTGGTGGGAGGCGCACACCGGCACCGTGCCGAACGCCCGGTCCACCGAGCGCCGCAGCTCGTGCACCAGCAGCAGATGCGCGAGCCCCGCGTCCGTGAACTCCACTTCACGCAGCGCGAGCCGCACCCCGTGCACGGCGTCGTCGGCGAGGCGCCGCGCCTCCGCGAGCGAAGTCCCCGTGGCCGTCAGCGGGTTCCACGCGCCCGACTCGGCGTCAGCCGCCCTGTCCTCCACGGCGTCCAGGAGGTGCGCCAACCGTCCGAAGAGGCGCCCGGCCTCGGCCAGCGGCCCGGCGTTGTGCGGCCGTCCGGCCAGGACCGCGGTGTGCGCGAAGGCGGCGGCGGTCGCCGTCTCGGTCGGTTCGGTGACGCCGAGGATCGGCGTGCCGAGCCCGGCGAGCGCCTCGATGCCGATCTGCCGGTCCACGGCGTCGACGAGCACAGCGGTGTCGAAGCCCACGGCCGAGCCGGAACGGGCACCGGCGGCGCCCCATCCCGCGGCCACCCGGCGCGCGGCGAGCGCCACCGGCCTGCGGGCCAGCAGCCCGTCGCCGTCGGCCACGTGGTCCCGCACCTTGGCAGAGGCGAGTACCAGCGAGACGGCGGCGGCGAGCCGCGCTCCCTCGCCCTGCGCCACGGACGCGGTACGCATGCCGCGCAGCGGGCACGGTCCGGCCGTACGCCGCAGTTCACTGTTCTTCTCTGCCTGAGCTTCTGTCAGAACAGAAATGAGAAGACCGTCATAATTCGTCACGATCCGCGCGAACTGGCCATGGTCCCCGCGCAACGCGAGGCACAGCCCGCACAGATGCGCCATCCACTGACCGGTGAACTTTTCTCCCAGCCGATGACGGCACGGCCTGACCATTCCGAACATGACGTCCCCCCGAGGTCCCGACGGCGCACTGTGGCGCTGAACTGCCGCATCGTACCCAGCGGAGCACCGATCACGGCGGCCGCACCGTTCACCCGTACGCACCCCGCATCACCCGTACGCCGTGAAGAATCATATTTCACTCACAGTCAGCAGCCGTTTGTGGCACGCCCCTTGGGGGACACGGGCTCTCGACGGATTCGCTGTGCACCAGTACCGTCACAAACCCCCCGCGCGGCGTCTATCCACTTGGCGCGACGTCCGCATCATGGATGACCATAGGGATGCGGAATGTAAGAGAGACCGCTGTGAGAGGAGGCGTCCATGGGATCGGTGCGCAAGGCGAGTGCCTGGCTGGGCCTCGTTGACGACAACGATGACGAGCGTTACTACGACGACGACTACTCCGAAGGGACCGAGTCCGGGGATGCCTGGGTCACCGACCCGCGGGTCAAGGTGGCCACGGATGTCGCCGAGGAGAAGGGCCGCCGCATCGGCACGGTCACCCCGGACAGCTTCCGGGACGCCCGCGCCATCGGCGAGCTGTTCAGGGACGGCGTCCCGGTCATCATGAACCTCACGGCCATGGAACCCGGCGACGCCAAGCGGGTCGTCGACTTCGCGGCAGGACTCATCTTCGGTCTGCGCGGCTCGATCGACCGCGTGTCCAACCGGGTGTTCCTGCTGACCCCGGCCGACACCGAGATCATCAACGGGGAGTCGGCCGCCCACCGCTCGGACGGCTTCTACAACCAGAGCTGAGGCAGGGCCGCTCACCGGCCCTGCCCCCTGGTGGGGTTCAGCGGAAGGCGTCGAGCCCGGTGAGCGCCTTGCCCAGGACGAGCTGGTGCATCTCGACGGTGCCCTCGTAGGTGAGCACCGATTCGAGGTTGGTCGCGTGCCGCATCACGGGGTATTCGAGCGAGATCCCGTTGGCACCGAGGATCGTCCGGGACGTACGGCAGATGTCGATGGCCTCGCGGACGTTGTTGAGCTTGCCGAAGCTGACCTGCTCGGGACGCAGGCGGCCGGCGTCCATACGCCGCCCCAGATGATGGGCGAGCAGAATTCCCTTGTGCAGTTCGAGCGCCATGTCGGCGAGCTTGGCCTGGGTGAGCTGGAAGCCACCGATCGGCCGGCCGAACTGCTCCCGTGACTTCGCGTAGTCGACAGCGGCCTCGAAGCAGGACCGCGCCGCGCCCATGGCGCCCCACACGATCCCGTACCGGGCGTGCGACAGACAGCTGAGCGGCCCCTTGAGCCCGACGACCTCGGGCAGCACGGCATCGGCGGGCAGTCGTACGTCGTCCATGACGAGCTCACTCGTGACAGAGGCGCGCAGGGACAGCTTGTGCTTGATCTCCGGTGCGCAGAACCCGGCGCTGTCGGCCGGCACGACGAACCCGCGGATCCCCTCCTCGGTCTGCGCCCACACGACGGCGACCCCGGCGACGGAGCCGTTCGTGATCCACATCTTGCGCCCGTTGAGCACCCAGTCGGAGCCGTCCTTCTTCGCGTACGTCCGCATGGAAGCCGGGTCGGACCCGTGGTCGGGCTCGGTCAGCCCGAAGCACCCGATGACCTCGCCGGACGCCATGCGGGGCAGCCACCGCTGCCGCTGTTCCTCGCTCCCGAACCGGTGGACGGCGTACATCGCGAGGGACCCCTGCACGGAGACGAGCGACCGGATCCCGGAGTCGGCGGCCTCCAGCTCCAGACAGGCGAGCCCGTACTGCACGGCGGAGGCCCCGGCGCACCCGTACCCGCTGAGCGACATCCCGAGGGCGCCGATCTCCCCCAGTTCCCTGGCGAGTTCCCGGATCCCCGGCAGCTCGCCCTTCTCGTACCACTCGGCGACGTGCGGCAGCACCCGATCCGCCGCCCACTGCCGCACGGTGTCCCGGACCGCGAGGTCCTCGGGCCCCAGGAGGTCGTCGATACCGAGCGGGTCGGCCGGGTCGAACGGGGGCAACTTCGCGGACGCGGACATGGGACACCCTCCAGCAACGACTAAAACTAGCGGCGCTAGTCACGGCTCTCGGCCCAGACGCTACGACGCGGTGTCCCGCGCGTCCAGTACAGGCCCGGCGCCCCGCCGCGTCGGTCAGGCGGAGACGCGGGACTCGGCGACTTCCCTCGGCTTGGGCAGTTCCACCGCGGGCGCCTCGCACTGCATCACGCGCGGCAACCGCAGCGCCATGGCCGCACCGAGCAGCAGCAATCCGGCGCTCACCAGCAACGTCACATGCAGTCCGTGCACGAACGAGTCCCGAGCGGCGTGCCGCAGGGCGGCGCCGGCCGGCCCGCCCAGCTGAGCGGCGACCTCGTAGGCCTCCCCCAGCGAGTGCGAAGCAGCCGTGGACGCCGACGCCGGCACGCCCGAGACGCCCGTGAGCCCAGGGGCGTACGCCGCGTTCATCACGCTGCCCAGCAGGGCGATGCCGATCCCTGCCCCCAGCTGGTACGACGTCTCACCGATCGCCGCCGCCCCACCGGCCTGCTCCGGCGGGGCCTCGCTCAGCATCGACTCGTAGGCGCCGAAGAGCGTCGTCTCCAGACCGAAGCCGAGCAGTACGAACCCGGACACCATCAGCGCGCAGTTGTCCGCGCGGCCCATCGCCGTCAGCAGCAGCACCGCTCCGGCCGTCAGGCAGAACCCGAGGCACACCATGCGCCGGGGGCCGAACCGGCGCAGCATCCGCGCCCCCGCCAGCCCGGCCGCCATGGCGGCGAAGGTCAGCGGCAGCAGCCGCAGGCCCGTCTCCAGCGGCGAAAGGCCCAGCACGAGCTGGAGATACTGCGCCGCGATCAGTTCGAGCCCGACCAGCGCGAGCATCGCCAGCACGATGCACCCGACGGACGTACTGAACGCCGGTCGCGCGAACATCGTGAGGTCCACCAGCGGATACGCCCGGCGCCGCTGCCGCCGCACGAACAGGACCAGCAGCGTCGCGCCGATCAGCAACGGCGCCAGCGTGAGCAGGCTCACCACGGTCTCCCCGCCGCCGAGCCGCTTCACGCCCAGCACCACACCGAACAGCCCGGCCGCGGCCAGCAGCGCCCCGACCACGTCCCAGGGTCCCTTGCCGTCACCCTTCGACTCGGGCAGCAGCAGGCGTCCCACCGGAAGGCTGATCAGCATCAGCGGTATGTTGACGAGGAAGACCGAGCCCCACCAGAAGTGCTCCAGGAGGAAGCCTCCGAGCAGTGGCCCGACCGCCGCGCCCACCGCGGCGACGGCGCTCCAGATACCGATCGCGAGGGCACGCTCGCGCCGGTCGGGGAAGACCTGGCGCAGGATCGACAGGGTCGCGGGCATGATCATCGCGCCGCCGACGCCGAGCAGGGCGCGGGCCAGGATCAGCACCTGCGGGTCGTGCGCGAGGGCCGCGAGGCCGGAGGCGAGGCCGAAGAGGCCGTAACCGAGGAGCAGGACCCGTCTGCGGCCCACCCGGTCGCCGAGCGTGCCGAAGAGGATCAGCAGCGAGGCGCACACGAGCGGATAGATGTCGACGATCCAGAGCAGCTCTATCGCGCCGGGCCTGAGGTCCTCGGTGACGGCGGGCACCGCCACGTGCAGGACGGTCGCGTCGACCGCGACGAGCAGCAGGCTGACGCAGAGGACGACGAGCACGACCCAGCGGTTGGCACCGGCCCCGGCCGCCCTACGGCGCAGCGCAGCGGCAGCCGTGGTCGTCCCGGACATGTACGTACCTCCCAGATGTTCCCTCGCTCTCGGCGGTCACACGGGGTGGGGACTCCCCGTGACCCGGCCGGAGAGGAGCGGTGGTCTCCGGCCCGCGCAACGAAAAGGGCGAGTGACTCGTCAGGGTACGCGAGTTCCCGGCGGTGCCGAGTGGCGGACCTCTCACACGTCCGGCGGACAACTGTGGCGTATGCCACTCTCATCGCCTGCGGTTCCCGGTCCGGCCGATCCCCCGACCGGCGCCGGGCCGATAATCGGGCCCGTGACCGATCTTGCGATGCGTGTGGCCCCGGCCCGTTCCGAGATGCTGCGCCGGGCGGCCCCGGCGCTCCTCGGGTACGTGGCCGTGCGCGCCCTCGGCCTGCTCGCCCTGACCCTGTGGAGCGCGGCGCGCGGCAAGGACGCGTACACCCTGCTGACCGCGCGCTGGGACGCGCTCTGGTACACCCGGGTCGCCGAGCTCGGCTACGGCTATGAGGTGCGCCTGCCCAACGGGGACGTGCACTCCAACCTCGCGTTCTTCCCGCTGCTGCCCTGGCTGGAGCGGCTGGTGGCGGAGGTCTCGCCACTGTCGTACGCCGACGGCGGCTTCGCCGTCAGCCTGCTGGCCTCGCTCGCGGCGGCCTGGGGGATCTTCGCGGTGGCGGACCATGTGTACGGCCGTCGCGTCGGGGTGTGCGCGGTTGTGCTGTGGGCCGTGCTGCCCGTCGGGATCGTGCAGTCGATGGCGTACAGCGAGTCGCTGTTCACCGCGCTGGCCGCGTGGTCGCTGTACGCGCTCCTGACCGGCCGCTGGCTCACGGCGGGCACCTTGGCGCTGCTGGCCGGGCTGACCCGTCCGGTCGGGCTGGCCGTGGTCGCGGCGGTGTGGGCGGCGGGCGTCGCCGCGCTCGTACGGGACCGCGGTGCGGGCCGGTCGCCGGACGCGGACGCCCCGGCCCGTGCCCCCGGCACCCCGGTGCGTCTCGTCCTCGGCATGCTGCTCGCCCCGCTCGGTGCGGCCGGGTACGTCCTGTGGGTCGGCCACCGCACCGGCAAGGGCCCGCTGGGCTATCTGGACGTCCAGGCGGGCTGGCGCAACGGCTTCGACGGCGGTTACGCCTTCGCCCGGTTCGTCGCCGAGAAGTTCACCTCGTTCCCCTCGGCCCTCGCCGGGGTCGGGCTGCTGGTCGGCGTCGGCCTGGTGATCCGGCTGTACGTCGTGTGCGTACGGCAACGCCAGCCGCTGCCGCTCCTGGTGTACGCGGGAGTCGTCACCGCGCTGGCCCTGTGCGCGTCGAGCTACTTCGGCTCGAAACCGCGGCTGCTGCTCCCCGCCTTCCCGCTGCTCCTGCCGCTCGCCCAGCCCCTCGCCCGACTGCGTACGCGGGGGGCCGCCTTGCTGGTGGGGGCCGTGGCCGTGGGGTCGGCCGTGTACGGGGCGTTCTGGCTGAACGGCAGCGGTCCGCCCTGACCGCCGGTCACTCCGAGTGTGCGCCGGGAGAATTCCGTATGAGGAAACGGTAAACGAACTCAAAAGCACGAAAAAACGTCCATCCGGAATGATCAAAAGAATTGAAGGCCACGGCCCTCGTCGAATACGGATTCGCTGGAAATAAACCTTCCACTGAGAGGAATCCCACATCACATCGTCATCACAAACCCGGTGAATCGACGAGGATCTGAGCTCACTCGCTGTAACGTCGATTGGGTGCGTACCGAACGGAAGCCCACCCGTCTGGACCGGGTGTTCGCCAGACTCGATCGTGAGCCGGAACGACCGGCCCACATCACCGTGCCGGAGACGAGCCGACACCGGATCGTCCTCTTCGGCGCGACCCTGGCCTTCTACGTGGCGATCGTGTGGGCCGTCGTCATCACCTCGTGGCTGGTCCGGCTCGACTGGCAGGTCATGTTCTTCCGGCCGTACCAGCAGTGGGCGGAGATCCACGCCTTCGTCGACTACTACGTGGTGCTCGGCCAGCGCGGCCCGACCGCCGTGATGGTCGCGGCCTGGCTGGGCTGGCGTTCCTGGCGGCAGCACACACTGCGTCCGCTGCTCGCGCTCGGCGTCTCGCTGCTGCTGCTGAACGTCACGGTCGGCGCCGCCAAGATCGGCATGGGCCGCCTCGGCCCGCACTACGCGACGACCGTCGGCTCCAACGAGATGTGGCTGGGCGGCGATATATTCCCCAGCGGCCACACCGCCAACGCCGTGGTGACCTGGGGAATCCTGGCCTATCTGGCCTCGACCCCGAGAGCGCGCCGCTGGCTGTCGGCCCTGTCGGCGGTGACCTCGCTGGGCGTCGGCCTGTCCACCGTGTACCTCGGTACGCACTGGCTGAGCGACGTACTGCTCGGCTGGGCCGCCGGACTGCTGATCCTGCTCGCCCTGCCGTGGTTCGAGCCGTTGATCGCCCGCTCGGAGGCCTGGATCTTCGACCTGCGCGACCGCTGGCGCGAGCGTCGGGCCGGCTCGGTCGCCGCGCCCACCGCCACACCGGTCCAGGCTCCGGTGCTGCTCACGCCGCGTCCCGCGCCCACCGACGACGAGGTGGCGGCATTCGAGGCGGCCCCCTCTGCCCGCTCACCCCGGGCTCCCGTCCATCTGGCTCCCGGCCCGCACACGGCCCGCGGCGAGCGCACCCCGGTCGGCGGCCGCCGCCCCCCGCATCCGGACCGCATCGCCCGCGGCGCGGCCCCGAAGGCCCGCTTCATCCCGGGGGGCTGAGCGACTTCGGCTCCCGGGCCGGTACGCACACCACGCCCGCACCACGACGGCCCCGGCTCCTGCGCAGGAGCCGGGGCCGTCACGCTGTGTCAGCCCTTCCAGGCCCTCGCCACGTGGCCGTTCTCGACCTCGAAGTTCAGGCGACCGCTGCGGTATTCCATGGTGATGATCGCCCCCGGCGGCAGCGAGCGCACCGTGGACCACCCTCGCTCTCGGGCACGTCGCTCGGCCCGGTCGGCATCGAGTCCGACGTAGGAGTCCGGGCTGTCCTGGGGCTCGGCAGGGAGATTCGGAATGGGTGCCATGCCGCCACGCTAGGGCCTTCGGGAAGGATCGGGCCAGAGCCGGGCGGGGAACCTTGTAGCGGCCATCCGGGTCATACATCCCCCTCCGGTCACGCTTTTGTCACAGGATCACGACACGCGTTTCGACTCCGCTCCGTCACACGGACGAGCGGTTTCATAGGCCTTCCGCAGGCATTCGATCGTAATTTCCGCGTGTCGTGACGGCCCCGCCGACAGCCCGACGGAAAAGTTCCCTGAGAACGATCCCCGGACCCCTTTTCCCTCCCATTTCGCGCGGGCCGCGGAAGCCGGTGCCGCACAGGAAATACATGGTTCCGGCACATGGCCTGCGCACGCCCCCTGTCGGAGCGTCGCCGACGCGAGCATCATGGCCTGAGCTCGCGTCGACGCGTGCGGCGCGGGTTGTGCGGGCCCGGGGCGCGACGAGCGAAGGGGCGAGCGAGCGATGGGGACGCAGACCGTACGGGCGACGGCACGGCCCACGGGGAGCAGACAGCCCGGCGGCCGGGTGGTCGTCGACTGGCTGACCACCACCGACCACAAGAAGATCGGCCATCTCTACCTGATCACGTCGTTCGTGTTCTTCCTGACCGGCGGTGTGATGGCCCTGCTGATGCGTGCCGAGCTCGCCCGGCCGGGGCTGCAACTGCTCAGCAACGAGCAGTTCAACCAGATGTTCACCATGCACGGCACGATCATGCTGCTGCTGTTCGCGACCCCCACCTTCGCGGGCTTCGCCAACGAGCTGATGCCGCTGCAGATCGGCGCCCCGGACGTCGCCTTCCCACGGCTGAACATGTTCTCGTACTGGTTGTTCCTGTTCGGCGGCCTGATCGTGCTGAGCTCACTGATCGTGCCGAACGGCCCGGCGTCGTTCGGCTGGTTCGCCTACGCGCCGCTGAACAGCCTGGAGCGCTCACCGGGTGTGGGGCCCGATCTGTGGATCATGGGTCTGGCGCTGGCCGGCTTCGGCACGATCCTCGGCGCGGTCAACTTCATCACCACGATCATCGGGATGCGCGCCCCCGGGATGACGATGTTCCGGATGCCGCTGTTCACCTGGAACACGCTCTTCACGTCGATCCTGATCCTGATGGCGTTCCCGGTGCTCGCGGCGGCGCTGCTGGTGCTGGAGGCGGACCGGCGGTTCGGCTCGCAGGTCTTCGACGCGGCGAACGGCGGGGCGATCCTGTGGCAGCACCTGTTCTGGTTCTTCGGGCATCCCGAGGTGTACATCATCGCGCTGCCGTTCTTCGGCATCATCACCGAGATCATCCCGGTCTTCTCCCGCAAACCGCTGTTCGGCTATCTGACGCTGGTCGCGGCGACGATGGCGATCACCGGTCTGTCGGTGGTGGTGTGGGCGCACCACATGTTCGCCACGGGCGCGGTGCTGCTGCCGTTCTTCTCCTTCATGAGCTTCCTGATCGCGGTCCCGACGGGAGTGAAGTTCTTCAACTGGTCCGGCACCATGATCAAGGGCTCGCTGTCCTTCGAGACCCCCATGCTGTGGTCGACGGGCTTCCTGGTGACCTTCCTGTTCGGCGGGCTGACCGGGGTGATCCTGGCGTCGCCGCCCCTGGACTTCCATGTCACGGACTCGTACTTCGTGGTCGCGCACTTCCACTACGTCGTCTTCGGCACGGTCGTGTTCGCGATCTTCGCCGGCTTCTTCTTCTGGTGGCCGAAGTTCACCGGCAAGATGCTCGACGAGCGGCTCGGCAAGATCCAGTTCTGGACGCTGTTCATCGGCTTCCACACCACGTTCCTGGTGCAGCACTGGCTGGGCGCGGAAGGCATGCCGCGCCGCTACGCCGACTATCTCGCCGCCGACGGCTTCACGGCGCTGAACACGGTCTCGACGATCGGCGCCTTCCTGCTCGGCCTGTCGACGCTGCCGTTCCTCTACAACGTCTGGAAGACGGCCAAGTACGGCAAGAAGGTCGAGGTCGACGACCCCTGGGGCTTCGGCCGGTCCCTGGAGTGGGCGACCTCCTGCCCGCCCCCGCGGCACAACTTCACGACGCTCCCGAAGGTGCGTTCCGAGTCTCCGGCGTTCGACCTGCACCATCCGCGGTACGCGGCACTGACGTCGCAGCCCGAGCCAAAGAGCGAGCAAGCAGGTCGTGAGCCCTCCTGATCTCCTCGATCAGCTCCGGTGGCTCCAGCACCTCGAACTCGAAGCCCATCAGCGTCACATGGATCACCATCACCTCAAGGCTGCCGGCCCCGGTGCGCAGGATGCAGGCGTCCTCGCCGTCGGCCTCCAGCACCCCGGCCGAGGGGGAGATCCGCTCGGCGGCCTCGTGCAGGGGCACCAGCAGCCGGACCACGGCGTGCGCGGCGTACGCGCGCGTGGAGACGCCTCGGGAGACGTACGCGGCGAGGTCCTCGGCGGGTGGAGTGCGCGGGGTGAAACGCGGGCCGTGCGGGGGCCTGGGGGTGATGCGGTCGACGCGGAACGTCCGCCAGTCGTCACGCTCGAGGTCCCAGGCGACCAGGTACCAGCGGCGCTCACTGCACACGAGGCGGTGCGGTTCGACGCTGCGGCGGCTGGCGGCGCCCTCGTGGTCGCGGTACTCGAAGCGCAGCCGCTCGGAGTCCCGGCACAGATGGGCGAGTTCGGTGAGCAGGGCCGGGTCCACGGAGGAGGGCTGAGGGCCGCGCAGCATCGGCACGGTGAAGGCGTTGAGGGCGCCGACCCGGCGACGCAGCCGGTTCGGCAGGACCTGCTCCAGCTTGGCCAGGGCCCGTACGGAGGTCTCGCCGATGCCCTCGATGCCGTGACCGGCCGCGGTGCGCAGGCCGACGGCGACGGCGACGGCCTCGTCGTCGTCCAGCAGCAGGGGCGGCAGTTCGGCGCCGGCTCCCAGCTGGTAGCCGCCGCCGGTGCCGGGGCTGGCGGTGACGGGGTAGCCGAGCTCACGCAGCCGGTCGACGTCCCGGCGGACCGTGCGCGGGGTCACGCCGAGGCGTTCGGCCAGTCGGGCGCCGGACCATTCGCGGTGGGCCTGGAGGAGGGAGAGCAGCCGCAGGAGTCTGGCGGACGTGTCGAGCATGGGGCGCCTAACACCTCGGAAGTGCGGGGTTCACGGGCGAGTGCGGGTCCATCATGGTTGATCGCGTACCTCCCCGCGGCCCTAACGGGGTGGCCGGTACCCGGCATTCGACGCTGAGGTTCCCCTGGCGGGTCTCGTAGGGGACGCGGGAGGCCGAGGGGTGGACGTCGATGGCGCCCGGCACCAGGCGGTCGGTGTGTTCGTCCCCGACGCTGGCGTACGCGTCCCAGTGGCCCTCGGGCAGGGCGACGCTGCTGGGCAGGGCCGCGCGCAGGCGACCCGTGGTCGCCGGGGCGAGGGGCAGGGTGACCTCCTCGGGGCCCTCGCGGTGGCGCAGGACGAGGCGGGCCTCGTCGGTCGCCCCGGTCGCGGTGACGTCGAAGGTCAGGCCGCCGGCCGAGTCCGCGATGCAGTCGGCGTGCAGCGGTGCGGCGTGCGACAGGGGCGTCATGCGCTGCGGTTCCTCCCTCGGCTCTGTGTGCTTCGCCGGTTGGACCGACGACACGGCCCTGTGGTTGCCCGTCAGGGCCGGTAGGGCAGTTGCGGCACCTCGAAGCACGTGTCGTTCATGTCTCCCTGGGAGATCCAGCCCCGGCCGTCCTCCCAGCGGGCCACCGACAGACAGCTGCGGCGGCTCTGCGGCGGCTCGGCCAGGCGGTCGAAGCGCACAGGGACGAGCAGGCCGTCGGCGGTGTACCCCTGGCTGCGGTTCATGTGGTCGTCGACGCACGCGCGCGTGATGCCCTCGTCGAGGCAGGACTTCGCCGCGTCCGTGAACCACATCGCCGCCGCCCACCCCTCCAGCTGCCACTGGGAGTGGGTCTTGAGGCCCTCGGTGGCGTCCCGGAACTCCCGTACGGCGGGATGCTCCGTGTCCTCGTGGTTGCGGGAGGCGCCGGTCGCCCACAGGGCGTTGCGGCAGCGCGGGGCGTCCTCGTAGTCCTCGGCGACGGTGGACGTCCAGTTCTGCACGTGGGTGACCTTGGCGGTGACGTCGGCGCCGACGTCGTCCATCGCCTCGCACAGCCGGGCGTTGCCGTGGCCGTCGATGGCGTCGAAGACGAGGTCCGCGCCCTGATCCTTCAGATCGGCCGCCACGGCGCGAAAGTTGGGCAGCGCGAAGTCGACCTGCTCGGCGACGACCTTGTAGCCCTCTGCCTTCAGTCCACGCTCGACGAGCCGGGCGTAGGCGGCGGACGCGGGCTGGTTGTACGAGACGACGGCGGCCGTGCGGGCGCCGTGCTCGCGTGCGAAGTACCGGTAGACCTCGGTGCCGCCGTACTGCTCGCCGTCCCAGCCGGTCGTGCCGTCGCGGGGCGCGAGGCTGCCGTAGATGCCGTACAGGTGCGGGTAGGTGTCGTAGGCGGGTCCGATGGGCTGGCCGCCGATGTCGGGCACGCGCGCGCGTGAGACGCGGGAGGCGCCCGCGTAGTCCAGGGCGGTGGTGGCGACGAGGGCGACGACCTCGTCCTCGTCGATCAGCCGGTGCACGCACTCGTTGTTGCCCACACCGCTGCCGCCGTCGTCGCACTCGCGCACCTCGACGCGGCGGCCGTCGATGCCCCCGCGCGCGTTGAGGCGCTCGAAGAAGGCCTTGGCGCCGTCGCGGGGGCCGGTGAACGCGTTGCCGCCCACGGGGCTCGTGGCGCTGGTGATGATGCCGACGCGGACCGGGGCCCGGTCACCGGCGGGCGCCGAGGGAGTGCCCCGGTCGCGGTGCTCGAAGTCGCTCTCCGGCAGCCTGCTGCCGCACGCCGTACTCAGAGCCAGCACCAGCACGGCGATCGCCGCCTCAACACCCCGGGATCGGCGACCCATTGCCGCTCATCTGCACCAGCGCGCACAGGGTCTTGACGGACACCTTCCAGGTGCCGTCCTCTTCGACCGCGGTTCCGGTGGCGCCGGGCAGGGCGGTGGCGCCCTTCAGGGTCAGGTCGTAGGTCACGTTCGCCTCGGTCGGGGAGGTGAACTCCACCTTGGAGACCTTCGCCTGGACCTGCCCGCCGCGCTCGTCGCCGCTGAACGCCCGCAGGACGGGGCCCATCCGGTCGCCGTTCTCCAGGACGGTCTGCTTGTCCTCCAGGGTCGTTCCGGGGTCGAAGAACCTCTGCCAGTTCTGCCTGATCTCCGTCTCGGCCGCCCCGGCGTCGGGGGGCGCGGAGGCGACCGGTGACTCGGTCCGCTCGACGGTCGGTGTGGGCGGTGTCGCGTCGCCGCCGCCTCCCTCGTCGTCGGTGCAGGCCGCGAGGGCCGGGGCGAGGAAGAGGAGCAGGGCTGCCGCCAGCGCGGTGCCCCGTCCCGCCGCCCGTGGGCCATGGACCGTGGGTGCCTTGCTCCGCCTGAGGTCGCTCCCGAGAACCATCTGGCTCACCACCGGGTGTCGGTCCGGGCGGTGTGCGCCCGGTGCTTTCAGGGTCAGCTTGCAAGGGGCATAGTGCAAGTCCATCGGCAGACATGGAATACGGCCAGGCACATGCACCGAAGACAGATGTGCGTGCAGTGAAAACCGGCATGTGGGAGCCAGCGATGCGGACAGCCCGACTGCGATCCGTGCACCCCGTCCTCTGGGCCGGCTGGGCCGCGCTCGCGGCCGGCGCCGTGCTGTGCGTCATCGGCTGGTACGGCGTCTCCGGCGAGCGGTTCGCCGAGCGGCAGCTGCCGTATCTCGCCTCCTGCACGGTCCCCGGGGCGGCGCTGATCATCGCCGGGTCGGTGCTGCTGACGCACGGCCGGGGCGGGCTCGCGGCCGCGCGCGTGGAGGAGTTGTACGGCCTCCTGGTGGACGCCGAGCCCGCCGAGGCCACGGAGTCCGGGCAGGCGGCCTCGGCGCCGCTCGCGGTCAGCCCGGACCTGCTGATGGTGCCGGGGGGAACCCTCTGGCACCGCGCGGACTGCCCGCTGGTGGCCGGCAAGGCCGAGGCCGCGCCGGTGGACGCGAAACAGGTGAGGAGCGGCGAACTGGGCCCCTGCCCCATCTGTGAGCCGGCCGAAGCGGACGACTGATGTCCGCCCTGACGTACGACCTCACCCTGGCCGGTCTGTCGGTCGGCAGCGCCGCCGCGCTCACCGGGATCGGCTTGATCGTGACGTACCGGGCGACCGGGGTGCTGAACTTCGCGCACGGGGCGATCGCGATGGTGTGCGCGTACACGTTGCGGCAGTGCGTGGTGGAGTGGGGATGGCCGCTGTGGGCGGGCGCGACGGTGACGCTGCTGCTGCTCGCGCCCGGGATCGGGATGGTGCTGGAACGGTTCGTCTTCCGGCCTCTGTCGGTCCTGGGCGGCGATCCCGCGCAGACCCTCGTCGCCTCCATCGGCGTGTTCGTGCTGCTGGTGGGCGGCGCGGCCCTGCTGTGGGGCCAGGGGGCGCGGGACGACGCGCCGGAGCTGCTGTCCGCCGAGCCCTGGGGGCAGTTGGCGGTGGCCGTGCTGCTGGCGGCCGGGGTCGGGGCGGTCATCCGCTGGACCCGCTTCGGACGGGAGCTGAGGGCGGTGGTGGACGACCGCCGGCTGGCCGTGCTCGGGGGCATCGACGCGGACCGGGTGGCGGCGGCGGGCTGGGCGTTCGGCTCGTTCACGGCGGGCCTGACGGGCGTCCTGCTGGCGCCGTACGTGCGCTTGGACCCGTACGGCATGCCGCTGCTGGTCATGGAGGTGGTGGCGGTCGCGGTGGCCGCGCGGATGCGGAGCCTGCCGGTCGCGGTGGCGGCGGCGCTGGCCATCGGGGTGGCGCAGAGCCAGCTGACGCGCCTGCACCCGTCCGGCTGGGGCGCCCCCCTCGTCCAGGCCGTCGGCACGAACCTCTTCGTCGTGGCCCTGCTGGTCGCCGCCCTGGCCCTCCCGGGCGTCGGCACCCGCGACGCCCTGCCGCGCACGGCCACCGCGCGCGTGCCGACCCCGCCGGGCGCCTGGATCGTGGCGGCGGTGCTGTTCCTGCTCCCGCTCGGCTTCGCGGGCTCCGATCTGCATACGTCGGTGCAGGTGCCGGCGCTGGGTGTGGTGCTGCTGTCCCTGGTGGTCGTCACGGGCCGGGGCGGCCAGATCTCCCTGGGGCAGGCGGCGTACGCGGGTCTGGGGGCCCTGTTCACGGCCCTGCTGGCGGCGGGCCGCTTCCCGGGCCTGCCCCGGCTGCCGGAGCTCGCGGCGCTGGCGGTGGCGGTGGTCCTCGTGGCCCCGCTGGGGCTGCTGACGGGTTGGCCGGCGATCAGCCGCCGTGGCCTCGCGCTGGCGCTGGCGACCTTCGCGGTCGGCGTCGGCGTGAGCCGCTTCGTCTTCGCCCAGCCGTACGCGATCGCGGGCCTGTCCCTCGGCCGCCCGGCGGGCTTCGAGGGCGACCGTGCCTACTACGTCCTGGAGCTGGCGCTCCTGGCAGCCGCTCTGCTGACGACCTGGCTGCTGCGCCGGGGCCGCACGGGCCGGGCGCTGGCGGCGATGCGCGACCACGAGGCGGGGGCGTCGGCGGCGGGTGTCCGGGTGCCCTCCCTCAAGCTCCTGGCCTTCGTCTCGGGCGCCGCCCTGGCGGCCTTGGGCGGCGGCATGCTCGGCATGGGCCTGCGCGCCTTCGACCCGGCCGCCTACGACCCCGTCCGCGGCCTCCTCTGGTTCGCCGCGGTGGTGGTGCTGGGCGCCGACAGCACCCTGGGCGCGCTGACCGCGGCGGCTCTCCTGGTCGGCCTGGACGCGGGTGCCCGGGGCGGTGTGGCGGCGGCCCTGATCGGGGTGCTGGCGGTGCTGGTGGGCCGGTTCCCCGGCGGTCCGTACGCGGTGTGGCGGGCGGCGACGGGGAGGCGGCGGGGGGTGACGCTCACGGCGGCGGGGGCGCGGGTGCGGCGACGGCTGCGGTCGGTGGGGCGGGAGACGGCGCCCCGAGCGGTCCTGACGGGGGTGACCGCGTCCGGGGTCGCGGCGGCGGCCCGGCGGGGCGAGCCCGTGCGGACACCGCCGCCGCGGGAGGGCGGTCGGGTGCGCCGCGGGCTGGCCGGCGAAGGCGGCACGGGTGGCTCAGGTGGTCCAAGTGGTCCAGGTGGTTCGGATGGTTCGCGTGGTCCGCGTGGTCCGCGCGGTCCGCGTGGTTCAAGTGGAACGGGCGACGCGGCAGCCGGGCCCCGCCGGCCCCGCCCTCCGGTCCTCTCCGCACGCCGGCTGCAGGCGCGCTACGACGGCTTCACCGCCCTGTCCGACGTGACGCTCACCGTCCCGGCGGCCCACATCACCGCGGTCGTCGGTCCCAACGGCGCCGGGAAGAGCACCCTGTTCCACTGCCTGGCCGGCACTCACCGGCCCAGTCGCGGCCAGGTCCTCCTCGGCCCACGGGACATCACCCGCCTGCCCGCCCACACCCGCTCGCGCCTCGGCATCGCCCGCACCTTCCAGCAGCTGGCCGTCTTCCCGTCACTGACCGTGGCGGAGAACGTCCGCGTCGGCGCCGAACAGGCCGGCGTCCACGACCCGTCAGCCGTCGAACGAACCCTCCGGCTCCTGGGCCTGGACGGCCCGCTGCGCACCCGCCCCGCCGCCGACCTGCCCACCGGCACCCTGCGCCGCGTCGAGTTGGCCCGGGCCCTCGTCGGTGGTCCGCGCGTGCTGCTGCTCGACGAGCCCGCCGCCGGTCTCGACAGCGCGGAGGTCGTCGCGCTCACCCGCGTCCTGAAGGCCCTCGCCGCCGACGGCACGGCCCTCCTGGTGGTGGAGCACGACCTCGACCTGGTGGCCGGCCTCGCCGACACCGTGCACGTGATGGCGGCCGGCCGCATCGTCGCCTCCGGCCCGCCCGACCGGGTCCTGCACGCCACGGGCCCCGAGGAGACCCCCGCATGACCACGATCTCCCTGCGCCGCGCCCGTGTGCGCTACGGGCCCCTGGAGGCCCTGCACGGCGTCACCCTCGCCGCCGCCGGCCCCGGTCTCACCGTCCTGCTGGGGCGCAACGGATCCGGCCGTACGACCGCCCTGCGCGCCCTGGCCGGGACGGTGGCCCTGTCCGGCGGCGCGGTGGTGTGGGACGGCATCGACGTCACACGGGTGCCCGCGCACGAACGGGCCCGCCGGGGGCTGTGCCTGGTCCCCGAGCGCCGGGCGGTGTTCGGTTCCCTCACCGTGCGCGAGAACCTCGAACTCGCGGCTGCCTCGTACGACACCGCGCTGCACGCCTATCCCCGGCTCGAACCCCTCCTCGCACGCCGGGCCGGCACGCTCTCCGGCGGCGAGCAGCGCATGCTCGCCCTCTCCCGTGCCCTGTTGGCGGGTGCGCGCGTGGTCCTCGTCGACGAGCCCGCGCAGGGCATGTCACCCGCGGTCGCCGCCCGCACGTACGAACTGCTGAGCGACCTGGACGCGTGCGTGGTCATCGCGGAGCAACGACTGCCGCCCGTACTGCGCGCACGGGCGGCATTCGTCCACGAACTGAGCCGGGGCGCGGTCGTGCTCAGCGGAGAGAGCGGCGAATGGGAGCGCCGTGCAGCACGCCGAACCGGGTGGAGCCCTTCCTGAAGAGCCGTGAGGTGCTGGAGTTCAGCCGGTCCGTGACGCTGGGCCTGCTCAGGTCCATACGGCCCTTGAGCCCGTACCGTCTGGAGCAGTGCGGCCAGGCACCCCACCCCTGCGAGGCCACCACCTTGCGGGCGACGGCGATCTGTTCCTTGCGGCTGGCGAGATCCGCGCGGGGTGCGTACTTGGCCCCGCCGTACCCCACCCAGGTCTGCTGCGAGAACTGGAGCCCGCCGTAGTGGCCGTTGCCGGTGTTGATGCGCCAGTTGCCGCCGCTCTCGCACTTGGCGACACAGCCCCAGGGCCACTGGTCCTTGGCACAGCCGTGGCCGGCGGGTTTGGGCGGCGGTCCTGGGGCCGGTCGTGGTGGCGCCATATGGCTCAAGCGTGATGCGTGCGTTGCCTGCGGTGCCTGCGCCGCGTGCGCCGTGCTCGGCGCGACAGCGGTGAGCAGAGCGGCGACGAGGGTCATCGTGAGCGGTGTGCATTTCATATGAGCACGCTAGGCAGCTTGTTGCGGTCGACCGCCGCGGCACGTCCGACGAACGCCGGGGCCCCACCCGGTCGGCGGACCGGGCGGGGCGGGTGGCGATGCTCAGAGTTCGAGGCGCTGCCCGGGAACGATCAGGTGGGGATCGCCGCCGATGACCGACTCGTTGGCGGCGTAGAGCTGCCGCCAGGTGGTCCCGTGCCGGTCGGCGATGCCGCTGAGCGTGTCGCCCACGCGGACGGTGTAGTCGCCGCGGGACGAACTGCGGTTGGTGTGGCCCGCCGAACGCTCCGACGTCCGTGACGGCGCCGAGGGGGCCGAGGGGGCCGCGTCGGCGGTGGAGGAGGACGCCGAGCCGGTGGCGGGTGCCGCGGGTGCGCCACCGCTTGCTCCGGCCCGCGCCGAACAGGTCGGCCACGCGCCCCATCCCTGGGCGCGCTGGACCTTGGTGGCCACCGCGATCTGCTGGGCCCTGGTGGCCCGGTCCGCCGTCGGCGCGTAGGCCGTGCCGCCGTACGCGCGCCAGGTCGAGGCGGCGAACTGGAGGCCGCCGTAGTAGCCGTTGCCGGTGTTGATGTGCCAGTTGCCGCCGCTCTCGCACTGTGCGATGCGGTCCCACACTCCGCTGTCCGCCGCCGCGGCGTTGCCGGTCGAGGCCAGCAGCCCGAGCGGGGCCAGGAGTACCGCCCCGGCGAGGACCGCCGTCGTACGGGTCCGGCTGCCGTTCGGGGCCTTGGGCGCCTTACGAACGTTGTCGTGAGTGGTATCGGCACATTCGGACATGTAGTTCCCTCTCGCAGGACCCGGGACACCCCGAGGCGGAACGCCGCCCGCCGCGCCATGGGGCGCGTGGGTCGCGCTCGCCCCGTCCGCCTGGGGCCGTGCGGTGCTTGCCGGTCGGTGCGTGCGGCGGACGTACCCGAGCGGTGCTCGATGCACACGGCGGAGGAATGTAGAGAGGTCGGCCGATCGGCATCAACCAACTCCTCGTCCTTCCAGGCCAGTTCGCCGTTACCTTCGGTATCGGCTTTTTTCAGCCACCCACTTCATTCGCTGATTTCAGGATTTGTCGACCCACCGCCATGGCGATCTGTGACTCACTTCACGCAACCAACTGCCTTGCGTTTCCGTCGAGTTGACGGTGAGTGGGCGGTTCCGTGCCTGCGGTGACCGTGCGCGTCGGATGGTTCGATTCCGTTCGGCTTGGTGCGTGACTCCCGCCACAGATCCTCCGTTGTCTCCTTCATGAGCCCGGGAGCCGCCCGGTTCACGGGCCGGGAGCCACCCGGCCCCGCCACGCACCACATCCCGAGGGAGCCACCCGTGCCGCGCATGCTCGACGTCAGCGACGAGGTACGTGCCGAGATCGGCGACGAGGAAGCCGACCGGCTGCTCGCCGGAGAGAACGCACCCGGCAGTTACGACTGCACCTCCTGCCGCACCCCGGGCGACTCCGAACAGGAGCGCACCAGCACCGTCCTGTTCATCGGGGACGAGACCGCCGTCCTCGCCTTCGCCCACGCCACCTGTCTGCCGTCGCAGGTCGTCCAGGTCACCGAGGAGCAGCTTCGGGGCGCGGTGAAGTCCATCACCGGCGACAGGGTCGACCAGGAGCCGCAGTCGATCGTCCCGGAGCAGGCCGTTCTCGGCGTGACCAGCGGACTGGTGCTGATCGCCGGGGAGTTGCACCCCGCGCTGGTCGTCGAGCCGACCGGGCCCATCGTGCGGCCCGGAGCGTTCGCCGCCGGCGACGACTTCCTGCCGCTGCTGATCGAGCAGGGGTTCATGCCGGTGACGGAACTGGCCGATGTGCCGCCGGTGCTGCACGGCTGGTCGGTGCTGCTGGCCATGGGACAGCTGCACGCGGTCCTGCAGCCGGGGCCGTCCGGGGGACAGCAGGTCGCGTGGTGGCAGGCGCACCAGCCGCTCCAGGTGACCGAAGGATGGCGGACCGCGGCGAACAAGCACCAGCAGGTACTGATGTTCGCGGCGCCGGTGGGGTCGATCGGGCGCCAGCCCCGGGAGGACCTGCTGCGGGACGCCCTGGACAAGGCGGCGGCCAACGGGAAGCTGGTCGCGGCGGCGCTGCCGCTCGCGGGGACCTGAGCGCCCGGGGGACGCCGAGCGCATCCCCGCTGAGCAGGCGATCCCTCACAGCGGCCGCATCTCTTCCCGTGCCGGGTCGTTTGGACATACGTGCACGCATACGACGTTCCCCGCCTTCAGGGCGGCCCATCGGCCACGCCCATCTACGACGCGCTCTACGCCGAGTACGTCAAGTCCTTCCGCTCGCTGCCGGGTGACCGCAGCGGCGAGGAGGATCTGGGGTTCACCGCGTTCGGAAACATCCCGCGCGGTACGGGCCCGTACGGCGGTCACCGCCCGGGGTCGTTCAGCAGCTCGTACACCGCCTACAGCGCAGGTGCCCACAGCGCCCGCCACGGCGGTGGTCAGCAGCCTCAGTGGCAACGGGTCGGACACATCGGCCCACAGGGCAGCGGGATGCATCACGTGCCCCCCGCACTGCCACCGGCACGCAGAGGCTGAGCACACGAAAGGGCGGCCCGCGCCGGGCCGCCCTTTCGCTGTCCGTGCCTACTTCTTCTTGCCGCGCTTCTCCCGCACTCGCACCGAGATGTGGATCGGCGTCCCCTCGAAGCCGAACTCCTCACGCAGCCGGCGCTCGATGAAGCGGCGGTAGCCCGCCTCGATGAAGCCTGAGGCGAAGAGCACGAACCGCGGGGGCTTGGTGCCGGCCTGGGTGCCGAAGAGGATGCGGGGCTGCTTGCCGCCACGGATCGGGTGGGGGTGGGCGGCGACCAGCTCGCCGAGGAAGGCGTTCAGACGGCCGGTCGGAACCCGGGTCTCCCAGCCCGCGAGGGCCGTCTCGATCGCCGGGACCAGCTTCTCCATGTGCCGGCCGGTGCGGGCCGAGACGTTGACGCGCGGCGCCCAGGCCACCTGGCCGAACTCGGTCTCGATCTCCCGCTCCAGGTAGTAGCGGCGCTCCTCGTCGAGGGTGTCCCACTTGTTGTAGGCGATCACCAACGCGCGGCCCGCCTCCACCGCCATGGTGACGATGCGCTGGTCCTGCACCGAGATGCTCTCGGCGGCGTCGATCAGGACGACGGCCACCTCGGCCTTCTCGACGGCGGCCGCGGTGCGCAGCGAGGCGTAGTAGTCGGCGCCCTGCTGCAGGTGGACGCGCTTGCGAATGCCGGCCGTGTCGACGAACTTCCAGGTCACCCCGCCCAGTTCGATCAGCTCGTCGACCGGGTCACGGGTGGTGCCGGCCAGCTCGTTGACGACGACGCGTTCCTCGCCCGCCACCTTGTTGAGCAGGGAGGACTTGCCGACGTTCGGGCGGCCGATGAGCGCGATACGGCGGGGGCCGCCGACCCCGGCGCCGCCGAAGGTCTGCGCGGGCGCCTCGGGCAACGCCTCCAGGACCGCGTCCAGCATGTCGCCGGTGCCCCGGCCGTGGAGCGCGGAGACCGGGTGGGGCTCACCGAGGCCGAGGGACCAGAGGTAGGAGGCGTCCGCCTCACCGCTGGGCCCGTCGACCTTGTTGGCACACAGCACCACGGGCTTTCCGGCCTTGCGCAGCAGTCGTACGACGGCCTCGTCGGTGTCGGTGGCGCCCACCTTGGCGTCGACGACGAAGACCACGGCGTCGGCGGCCTCGATGGCGAACTCGGCCTGCGCGGCCACGGAGGCGTCGATGCCGAAGACGTCCTGCTCCCAGCCGCCGGTGTCGACGACCTTGAAGCGGCGGCCCGCCCACTCGGCCTCGTAGGTCACGCGGTCACGGGTGACGCCGGGCTTGTCCTCGACGACGGCCTCGCGCCGCCCGATGATCCGGTTGACCAGGGTCGACTTGCCGACGTTCGGGCGTCCGACGACGGCCAGGACCGGCAGCGGCCCGTGCCCGGCCTCCTCGATGGCGCCCTCGACGTCCTCCAGGTCGAAGCCCTCTTCCGCGGCGAGCTCCATGAACTCCGCGTACTCGGCGTCGCCAAGCTCTCCGTGGTCGTGCTGCTCGCCCGAGCCGTCGGAGTGGATGTGGTCGTTCATGAAGTCCGTACCTCGTTCATCGTGGTGATCGGTGGACCGTCCGGAGCCTGTGTGCCGGCCTGATCCACTACTCAGTGTCGCCTAGCGACCGGTCAGTCGCCTGGCGTTTTCCAGGTGCGCGGTGAGCTGCTTCTGGATGCGCTCGGTCGCCTCGTCCAGCGCCTTGCGGGTACGCCGTCCACTGCCGTCGCCCGCCTCGAAGGGCTCTCCGAAGACGACGTCGACACGGCTGCGCAGCGGCGGCAGCGCCTTGGTCAACCGGCTGTGCCGCTCGGAACTTCCCAGCACGGCGACCGGCACGACCGGGGCCCCGCTGCGTACCGCGAAGTACGCGAGGCCCGCGCGCAGCGAGGCGAAGTCGCCCTCGCCGCGGGTGCCCTCCGGGAAGATGCCGAGGACACCGCCGGCGGCGAGGATGTCGAGTGCCCGCGTGATCGCCGTGCGGTCGGTGGTGTCGCGGTCGACCTTCACCTGGCCGATGCCGGTCAGGAAGGGGTCCAGCGGGCCGATGAACGCCTCCTTCTTGATCAGGAAGTGCGTCGGCCGGGGGGCCACGCCCATGACCATCGGCCCGTCGATGTTGTGGGAGTGGTTGACGGCGAATATCACCGGGCCGGTGGCGGGCACCTTCCAGGCGCCCAGCACCCGCGGCTTCCACAGCCCGTACATCAGGCCGACGCCGATGCGCCGTCCGACCTCGGCACCCCGCGCCGAAGGCAGCTCGCTCACTTCGCGGCCCGCTTCTCCTCGACGAGCGTGACGACGCACTCTATGACCTGCTGCAGCGTGAGGTCGGTGGTGTCCACCTCGACCGCGTCGTCCGCCTTGGCGAGCGGCGAGGTCTTGCGGCTGGAGTCGGCCGCGTCGCGCTTGAGCAGCGCCTCGCGGGTCGTGTGCACGTCGGCGCCCTTGAGCTCACCGCTGCGTCGGGCGGCGCGGGCCTCCGGGGAGGCGGTGAGGAAGATCTTCAGGTCGGCGTCGGGCAGCACCGTGGTGCCGATGTCACGGCCCTCGACGACGATGCCCTTCTGCGCCGACGACGCCAGCGAGCGCTGCAGCTCGGTGATCCGCGTGCGCACCTCCGGCACGGCACTGACCGCGCTGACCTTGGAGGTGACCTCGTGGGTGCGGATCGGGCCGGAGACGTCGGTGCCGTCGACGGTGATCGTCGGGTTGTCCGGGTCGGTGCCGGAGACGATCTCGGGCTTGCCGGTCACGGCGGCGATCGCGGACGGGTCCTCGAGGTCGATGCCGTTGCTCACCATCCACCAGGTGATCGCCCGGTACTGGGCGCCGGTGTCGAGGTAGCTCAGCCCGAGCTGCGCGGCGACGGCCTTCGACGTGCTCGACTTGCCCGTGCCGGAGGGGCCGTCGATGGCGACAATCACGGGCTTGGCGGCACCGTTTTCCACGGGGGGACACCTTCCTGGTGCGGTGTGTCGGGATGTCGGGGCGCGAACGTGCCCCGCACAAGGTTACTGCGTACGCGTCACTCGTCCGGCCGCGCGTGGGCCCGCCGGCCGTCCACCGGCGCGCGGCGGGCGGCGGGCGGCAGGCGGCGGGCGGGGCCTACTGCCGGATCGCCCAGCCCCGCTCCCGCAGCGCGGCGCTGAGCACCGGCGCCGCCTTGGGCTCCACCATCAACTGCACCAGACCGGCCTGCTGCCCCGTCGCGTGCTCGATCCGCACGTCCTCGATGTTGACCCCGGCCCGTCCGGCGTCCGCGAAGATCCGGGCCAGCTGCCCCGGCTGGTCGTCGATCAGCACCGCCACGACCTCGTACGCCCGGGGGGCCGCCCCGTGCTTGCCGGGGACGCGGACCTGCCCCGCGTTCCCCCGCCGCAGCACGTCCTCGACGCCGGTCGTCCCCTCCAGCCGCTTGGCCTCGTCGGACGACTGCAGGGCCCGCAGCGCCCGCACCGTCTCCTCCAGGTCGGCGGCGACGTCGGTGAGCAGGTCGGCGACGGGCCCGGGGTTCGCGGAGAGGATGTCGATCCACATCCGCGGATCGGAGGCCGCGATCCGGGTCACGTCCCGGATGCCCTGGCCGCACAGCCGTACGGCCGCCTCCTCGGCGTTCTCCAGGCGCGCGGCGACCATGCTGGAGATCAGGTGGGGCATGTGGGAGACGAGGGCGACGGCCCGGTCGTGGGCGTCGGCGTCCATCACCACCGGCACGGCACGGCAGTGGGAGACCAGTTCCAGGGCGAGGTTCAGCACCTCGGTGTCGGTGTCGCGGGTCGGTGTCAGCACCCAGGGCCGGCCTTCGAAGAGGTCGCCGGTCGCGGCCAGCGGGCCGGACTTCTCGCGGCCCGACATGGGATGGGTGCCGATGTACGCCGACAGGTCGAGCCCGAGCGCCTCCAGCTCACGGCGCGGTCCGCCCTTGACGCTGGCCACGTCGAGGTAGCCGCGCGCCACACCGCGGCGCATGGCGTCGGCGAGCACCCCGGCGACGTGGGCGGGCGGGGCGGCGACGATCGCGAGGTCCACCGGGCCCTCGGGCGCCTCGTCGGTGCCGGCGCCGAGCGCGGCCGCCGTACGGGCCTGCTCGGGGTCGCGGTCGGCGAGATGGACGACGACTCCGCGCTGGGACAGGGCGAGGGCGGCGGACGTGCCGATGAGGCCGGCGCCGATGACGAGTGCGGTTCTCACTGGGCGATGTCCTTGCGCAGGGCGGCCGCGGCACCGAGGTAGACGTGCGCGATGTCGGCGCGGGGCCGGTCGGACTCGATGTGCGCGAGGACCCGTACGACCCGGGGCATGGCGCCCTCGACGTCCAGCTCCTGGGCGCAGATCAGCGGGACGTCCACGATCCCGAGCTTGCGGGCGGCGGCCGCCGGGAAGTCGCTGTGCAGGTCGGGTGTGGCCGTGAACCAGACGCTGATCAGGTCGTCGGCGCTCAGACCGTTCCGCTCCAGGATGGCGGTGAGCAGGGCACCCACCTGCTCGTCCATGTGGCCGGCCTCGTCCCGCTCCAGCTGGACGGCCCCCCGGACCGCTCGTACCGCCACGGCACTGCTCCTTGCTGCTCTATGGATCGGCTCTACGACTGTCCAGCCTAGTCAGCCCGTGTGCGTCGGACGCGCGTCGCCCGCCCGCTGAGACACCCATGAGAAATGCACCATATGAGTTGCTTATGACATCTGATCCAAGGTTGCTTCTTCTTCTCCGAATTCGGTGCAAAGATGCATTTGCTCCGCCCGGAGCGACTGCCCGGCACCTTCGGAGTGACGACATGACCAACAGTCCGACGCGGCGCACGATCCTGATCGCGACGGGTGCGGCCGGCGCCGCGGCGCTCGTCGCGGGCTGCGGCGATTCCGGCGACGGCGGCGACTCGACAGCGCCCTCGGCCACCACCGCCGAACCCGGCCAGGACCTGGCCACCACCGGCGAGATCCCGGTGGGCGGCGGGAAGATCTTCAAGGAGGAGGAGGTGGTGGTGACCCAGCCGAAGGAAGGCGAGTTCAAGGCCTTCTCCGCCATCTGCACGCATCAGCGGTGCACGGTCGGCACCGTCTCCGACGGCACCATCAACTGCCCCTGCCACGGCAGCAGGTTCAGCATCACGGACGGGGCGGTGGCCAACCCGCCGGCGACCCGTCCGCTGCCCGAGAAGCAGATCGTCGTGGACGGAAATTCGATCCGCCTGGCGTGATCCGCCGCGTACGCTCCGGGGCATGCAGCCCGAGGCCCTGGTACGCGACCACACGATCTACGCCTGCGTGATGGGCTCACGCGCCTTCGGTCTGGCCACGGACGGCAGCGACACCGACCGCCGGGGCGTCTTCCTGGCGCCCACCGCCCTCTTCTGGGGCTTCGACAAGCCGCCGGCGCACATCGAGGGCCCTCGCGAGGAGCAGTTCAGCTGGGAGCTGGAGCGGTTCTGCGAGCTGGCCCTGCGTGCCAATCCGAACATCCTGGAGTGCCTGCACTCCCCGCTGGTGGAGTACGCCGACGACACGGGCCGCGAGCTGCTCGCCCTGCGTGAGGCGTTCCTGTCCCGCCGGGCGCATGAGACGTTCACCCGCTACGCGCTCGGCCAGCGCAAGAAGCTTGAGGCCGACGTCCGGGTCCACGGCGCCCCCCGCTGGAAGCATGCGATGCACCTGCTGCGCCTGCTGATCAGCGCCCGCGACCTGCTGCGCACCGGCCGCCTGACGATCGACGTGGGCGACCGGCGCGAGCCGCTGCTGGCGGTCAGGCGCGGCGAGGTCCCCTGGCCGCGGGTCGAGTCCCGGATGGCCCGCCTGGCTCAGGAGGCGGAGGAGGCGTCCCGGCGCAGCCCCCTCCCGCCGGAGCCGGACCGCCGCCGCGTCGAGGACTTCCTGATCCGCGTCCGGCGCGCCTCAGCCCTCCAGCCGGGTCCGGACGACGAAGGCGTGCAGGGCGTCGTAGGCGCGCGGGGCGTCGGGCAGCGCTGAGGCCGTCTGGGCCTCGTCCAGGGCCCCGTGCAGCCGCTCGACGTCGGCCCGTACGCGCGCGTGGTCGACATCGGCGGCCCCGTGCTCCTGCTCCGCCTTCGCCGCGATCAGCTCCGGCAGGTAGGCCGGGGCGTCCACGAGTTCCAGCAGGGTGGGCAGATGGGCCTGCACCTCTCCCCCGCGCATCAGGTGCACGCCGGTGAGCAGCACACGGAAGGTGTACAGCAGCGGCTTGAGCTCCCCGGTCTTCTCGAACAGCCGCCACTGGGTGCCGGCGAACCCCCGGTAGTGGTGGGCGTGGTGGCTGGTCAGGACGCCCGGCGCGAGGGCGGCCAGCTCCCGGTGGGCGTCCGTGGTGTGCACGACCAGCGGAGAGAGGAGCTGTTCCAGCACATAGCCGTTGCGGCGCAGCATCAGCCGTACGAACTTGCGCAGGTCGTGGGTGACGAGGTCCATCTCGACGCCGTCGCGCACCCACATCCGGGACCGTGTCTCGTCCGGTTCCCGCAGCCCGACCAGGTCGGCGGCCGGCAGCAGGTGCACGCCGCGCAGGTCCACGTCGGAGTCGCGGGACGGGAAGCCGTACAGGTGGGCGCCGGAGACGGTCGCGAACAGCACCGGGTCGGGCTGCTCGGCGACGACGGACGTGAGGTCGAGATCCAGGGTGTCGATCATCGGTCAAGCGTCCCAGAGCGCCCCGAGGGTCAGCAGATCACCCCGGTACTCGATCCGGTCCGCCCACTCGGTCGGCCAGGCGTCGGCTCCGAGCCAGGCGCCCGCGAACGCGCCCGTCAGGCAGGCGATCGAATCCGAGTCACCGGACGTGCAGGCGGCCCGCCGCAGGGCCGTCAGCGGCTCGTCGACGAACCACAGGAAGCTGAGCAACCCGGTGGCCAGGGCCTCTTCGGCGATCCAGCCCTCCCCGGTGGCCAGGCACGGGTCGGTCTCGGGCGAGACCGAGCGCACGGCCTCCTGGAGACGGTCCAGGGCCCCCAGGCACTCGTCCCAGCCGCGCGCGATGAAGTGCTCGGGGGTGGGGTCCTGGCTGCGGGTCCACAGGTCGCCGAGCCAGCGCTCGTGGTACCGGGTGCGGTTGTCGTAGGCGTACGAGCGCAGTAGGCCGACCAGGCCGGTCGGCTCGGCGCCCTGCGCGAGCAGGCGTACGGCGTGGGCGGTCAGGTCGGAGGCGGCGAGCGCCGTGGGATGCCCGTGGGTGAGGGCGGACTGCAACTGGGCGGCGCCCGCGCGCTGTTCGTCGCTCAGACCGGGGACGAGCCCGATCGGGGCGACCCGCATGTTGGCGCCGCAGCCCTTGGAGCCGATCTGGCCGGCGTCCTGCCAGGGCCTGGCCTCGCTCTTGAGGAGGTCGCAGGCGACCAGGCACGTCCGGCCGGGGGCGCGGTTGTTCTCCGGCGACCGGTACCAGTTCACGAACTCCTCCCGCACCGGCCGCTCCAACCGCTTCGGCCCGAGCACGCCGCGGTCCATCGCCGTCCGCAGCCCCTTGCCCAGCGCCAGGGTCATCTGCGTGTCGTCGCTGACGAGCGCCGGCGTCGGCAGGTCCATCTCCCGCCATGGCCCGCACTTGGCGAGGATCGACGGCACGTCGTCGAACTCGGTGGGGAAGCCGAGCGCGTCCCCGAGGGCGAGGCCGAGCAGGGAGCCGGTGGCGGCGCGCTTGCGGACGGTGGTCGTGGTCATGCGGGGCGTCCTTCCGGGGTCGGCCGGAGCAGAGGGGGGTGCAGGGTGGTGGCGGTGCCCGCGCGGTACAGCGCGGCGGGTTTGCCGCGGCCGCCGGTGAGGCGGGCGGCGCCGGGGACGGGCTCGACGAAGCCCGGTGTGGCGAGCACCTTGCGGCGGAAGTTGGGCCGGTCGAGGGTGGTGCCCCACACCACCTCGTAGACGTGCTGGAGCTCGCCGAGCGTGAATTCGGGCGGGCAGAAGGCGGTGGCGAGGTTCGAGTACTCGATCTTGGCGCCGACGCGGTCATGGGCGTCGGCCAGGATGCGGTCGTGATCGAAGGCGAGCGGGGCGGCCTGCTCGTACGGCACCCAGCGCGCCTGCGCCGCGTCGCTGCCGCCGTGCGGCTCGGGCGGGTGCGGCAGGAGGGCGGTGAAGGCGACGGTCACGACCCGCATCCGCGGGTCCCGGTCGGGCTCGCTGTAGGTCCGCAGCTGCTCCAGGTGCAGCCCCGAGACGTCCGCCAGGCCGGTCTCCTCCGCGAGTTCACGCCGGGCCGCCGTCTCCGCCGACTCGTCGGGCTGCACGAAACCGCCGGGCAGGGCCCAGCGGCCCCGGTACGGCTCCTGCCCGCGTTCGACGAGCAGGACGTGCAGAACGCCCTCGCGGATGGTGAGAACGGCGAGGTCGGCGGTGACGGCGAAGGGTTCGTGCGCGTACTTGTCGTAATCGGTGTCCATGCGAACCCACCCCCTTAATGGTCACCACGACTATAAATAGGGTCGGTGCGCGGCCGCAACCCCCCGGCAGTGCGGAAGTACCGCGCGGCCCCTGTCACTCCGCCCAGGCGGCCCGCCGCCCCAGGAAGGCCAGCAGCCGCACATCGGGGCCGGCCCCCTCCGGCACGGCGACCGGCGCGCCGAATCGCACACCGCGGTCCCCCCGCGCGACCGCGCGACGCGCTACCGGGAGCAGCTCGGCGGCGAGCGCGCCGGGCAGGGGCCGGGGCCGCCCGCACGCCTGGGCGACGTCCCACCCGTGCACGGCGATCTCCACGGCACCCACGGCGGCCATCACCCGCACATCCATCGGCCGCTGACCCACCAGCACCGACTCCGGCGGCCCGGACACCCAGGCACCGAGGACCGCGCACGCGCGCGTACGGAACCCGCAGACGGGGTCGGTGCGCGGAAACCCCCCGATCCGCCCGCCGGTCAGACCCTCGTACAAGGCGTCGAGAGAGTCGTCGAGATGACGCAGCAACTCCCCCAGATCCCACTCGGCACAGGGCGTCCCGCGCCCCAGCCCCGCGGTCTCCACCCCGGTGACGCTGCCCAGCGCATAGCCGAGCGCACGCTCCAGCAGCTCCCCGCAGTCCGTGCCCGTGGTCGTGTTCATCCCCGCTCCCTCCGTCAGGGATACAGACCGGCGGTGCGGCCGAAACGCATCGGCCGGCCCCGGATCGGATCCGGGGCCGGCCTGTACGCGCGCGGAGGACGGACGGGACCTACAGGTCGACTTCCTTCATCAGCATCCCGACCTCGGTGTTCGACAACCGCCGCAGCCAGCCCGACTTCTGGTCGCCGAGGGTGATCGGCCCGAAGGAAGTGCGCACCAGCTTCTCGACGGGGAAGCCCGCCTCCGCCAGCATGCGGCGCACGATGTGCTTGCGACCCTCGTGCAGGGTGACCTCGACCAGGTAGTTCTTGCCGGTCTGCTCGACGACCCGGAAGTGGTCCGCGCGCGCGTAGCCGTCCTCCAGCTGGATGCCGTCCTTGAGCTTCTTGCCCAGGTCGCGCGGGATCGGGCCGACGATGGCGGCGAGATAGGTCTTCTTGACGCCGTACTTGGGGTGGGTGAGGCGGTGCGCCAGCTCACCGTGGTTGGTGAGCAGGATGACGCCCTCGGTCTCGGTGTCGAGCCGGCCGACATGAAAGAGCCGGGTCTCACGGTTGGTGACGTAGTCGCCGAGGCACTGACGGCCCTCGGGGTCCTCCATCGTGGAGACGACACCCGCGGGCTTGTTGAGCGAGAAGAACTGGTACGACTGCGTGGCGACCGTCAGCCCGTCGACCTTGATCTCGTCCTTCTCCGGGTCGACCCGCTTGCCCTGCTCCAGCACGATCTCGCCGTTGACCTCGACCCGCGCCTGCTCGATGAGCTCCTCACAGGCGCGCCGGGAGCCGTAGCCGGCCCGCGCGAGCACCTTCTGGAGGCGCTCGCCCTCCTGCTCGGCGCCCGGGAAGGTCTTGGGCACCTTGACGTCCTTCTTGCCGGCGTAGCGCTCCCGGTTGCGCTCCTCGGCGCGGGCGTCGTACTCACGGGAGGTCGCAGGCGCCGAACGCCCCCGTCCGGTGCCGCTGGGCCGGCCGCCCTGCTTGGGCCCGCCCTTGGCGCCGCCGCGCGCGGAGGCACCGCGCCCGGACTTCGGGCCGTCCTGGGTGGCGCCGGGGCCTACGTCGTAGCGCCGCTCCTCCGGGCGCGGCTTCTTCGGCCGGCCGCCCTGCTTGTCGTCGCGGTTGTTACCGGCGCCACGGTAGTTACCGCGGCCCCCGCTGCTCCCGCCGCGGCCGCCGCTGTTGCCACCACGGCTCCCGCCGTTGTTTCCGCTGCTGTTCCTGCCGCTGCTGCTTCGCATCAAAGTTCCGTCTTAGTCGTCTACGTCGTCGGTGCCCGGAGTCACCGAGGGGGCCGGGATACCCGGAGCGTCGTCGTCGGGCGCGTCCGGGTCGAACGACGGAACGCCCTCCTGGGTCTCGGCCTCGATCGCCTCCGCCTCCGGGAGGAAGGGCGCGAGCTCCGGGAGCTCGTCCAGACCGCGCAGGCCCATCCGCTCCAGGAAGTAGTTCGTCGTCCTGTACAGGATCGCACCTGTTTCGGGTTCCGTGCCCGCCTCCTCGACCAGCCCGCGCTGAAGGAGGGTCCGCATGACACCGTCGCAGTTGACTCCGCGTACGGCGGAAACGCGGCTGCGGCTGACCGGCTGACGGTACGCGACGACCGCGAGCGTCTCCAGGGCGGCCTGGGTGAGGCGCGCGGTCTGGCCGTCCAGCACCAGGCGTTCCACGGCGGCCGCGTACTCGGGGCGGGTGTAGAAGCGCCAGCCGCCCGCGACGAAGCGCAGCTCGAAGCCGCGCCCCTGCACCGCGTACTCGTCGGCCAGCTCCCGAAGGGCGTCGGCGATCTGCCGGCGCGGCCGCTCCAGGAGCTTCGCGAGGCGCTCCTCGGTCGCGGGCTCGTCCACGACCATGAGCATCGCCTCCAGTGCGGGCTTGAGGTCGAGGTCGGCGACGGTGCGCAGCCCGGCCGGCAGCTCGGTGGTGTCCTCACTCACGCCTTCTTCTCCTCCTTGGGCGGCTCGGGCGGCCGGTCGAACTCGTCGGTCACCTTGGGCGTCTCGTCGCCGTCCCCGCCGGTCCACCGCACGAGGAGCTCACCGAGCGCGGTCTCCTGGTCGAGGGCCACGGCCTTCTCGCGGTACAGCTCCAGCAGGGCGAGGAACCGTGCCACGACGGTCAGGGTGTCGTCGGTGTCCTCGACGAGGGCCCGGAAGCTGGCCTCGCCGAGTTCCCTGAGCCGGGCGACGACGATCCCGGCCTGCTCCTGCACGCTCACCAGGGGCGCGTGGATGTGGTCGACGTACACCTGCGGCTTGGGCCTGGGCTGCATCGCCTTGACCGCGAGTCGGGCGAAACCTTCCGCCCCGATGCTGATGACGACTTCGGGCAACAGCTCGGCGTGCTGCGGCTCCAGTCCGACGGTCCGCGGGTAGCGCCGGGCCTCGTCGTCGAGGCGCCGGCTGAAGATGTCGGCGATCTGCTTGTACGCCCGGTACTGCAGCAGTCGCGCGAACAGCAGGTCCCGGGCTTCGAGGAGGGCCAGGTCGGCCTCGTCCTCGACTTCGGCGGCGGGCAGCAGCCGGGCCGCCTTGAGGTCGAGCAGGGTGGCGGCGACCACCAGGAACTCGGTCGTCTCGTCGAGGTCCCAGTCCGGCCCCATCGCCCGGATGTGCGCCATGAACTCGTCGGTCACCTTGGACAGGGCGACTTCGGTGACGTCGAGCTTGTGCCGGGAGATCAGCTGCAGAAGGAGGTCGAAGGGGCCCTCGAAGTTGGCGAGACGGACCTTGAAGACGCCGTCGCCCGGTTCCTCGGAAGCGGGGGCCTCGGGCTCGGCGGACGAGACCCCGGCCACCGTGGATTCGGGCGCCCCGGCCCCGGGTTCGGGCTCGACGACGTCGTGTTCAACGACGAGCGGGGCGGGCTCCACGGACTGCGGAACCGCCTCGGGAACCGCCTCCACCGGAGGGGCGACGGGCGAAGCACCCGGTCCCCGTCCCAGCGCGCGCCGGCGCCCGCCGGAGGCACCGGCGCCGGGGACGGGAACATTGTTCGAGGTCATAGCCCCCGCAGGCTACCGCTACCGCCCGCGAAGCCGTCGTACGAGGATGCTGGCGTCTCCGCGGGTCTCCAGATCGGCGAGCACCACGGCCACCGCCTCGCGGACGATCCGCCCGCGGTCCACGGCCAGGCCGTGCTCACCGCGGAGCACCAGACGCGCGTGCTCCAGATCCATCAGTTCCTCGGCGGAGACGTACACGGTGATCTTCTCGTCGTGCCGTTCGCGACCGCTGGGCCGGCGCGTGGCCGTCCGCCCGCGCTTGCGCGGCTGGGCGGTGGACCCGGCGGCGCCGGACCCGGCAGGCCCGCCCGCGGCGCCCGCGGACGCGCTGCCAGAACCTTCCTGCGCCCCCTGCCGCCGCGCGGAGCGCTCCGCGGCCCGGCTGCGCGACTCCCCGGTGTCGACGGACTCCGCGTCGACCGCCACATGCTCGGCGCCGTCGCCGTCACCGCCCTGCGCGGGCACCGACTGCGGCGCGTCCTCGGCGCCCGCGGCGGCGTCGCTCTCCCCCGCTGGAGCCGGCACCCGGGCCTCGCCGTTGGCCGGGCGCCGGGGAGTGGACGGCTGGAGCGCCATACCCCCTGTCGTGCGGAACAGTTCGTCGGCCCCCGGCAGACTCACTCGGCGTGACACCGGGCGAGCACCTCCCTGGCGAGCTGGCGGTAGGCGGCGGCACCGACGGAGTTGGAGGCGTACGTGGTGATCGGCTCACCGGCGACCGTGGTCTCCGGGAAGCGGACCGTCCGCCCGATGACCGTGTGGTAGACGTGGTCGTCGAAGGCCTCGACGACCCGCGCGAGCACCTCTCGGCTGTGCACGGTCCGCGAGTCGTACATCGTGGCGAGGATGCCGTCGAGCTCCAGCTCCGGGTTGAGCCGCTCCTGGACCTTCTCGATGGTCTCGGTCAGCAGCGCGACACCACGCAGCGCGAAGAACTCGCACTCCAGCGGCACGATCACCTTGTGCGCGGCCGTCAGCGCGTTGACGGTGAGCAGACCGAGCGAGGGCTGGCAGTCGATGACGATGAAGTCGTAGTCGGGCAGCAGCGGCTTCAGGGCGCGCTGGAGCGTCGACTCGCGCGCGACCTCGGAGACCAGCTGGACCTCGGCGGCCGACAGGTCGATGTTGCTGGGCAGCAGGTCCATGTTGGGGACCGCCGTCTTCAGGAGCACCTCGTCGGCCGACATGCCCCGCTCCATGAGCAGGTTGTAGACGGTGAGGTCGAGCTCCATCGGGTTGACGCCGAGACCGACCGAGAGCGCGCCCTGGGGGTCGAAGTCGACGAGCAGGACCCGGCGTCCGTACTCCGCGAGCGCGGCACCCAGGTTGATGGTCGACGTCGTCTTGCCGACGCCGCCCTTCTGGTTGCACATCGCGATGATCTTCGCGGGACCGTGGTCGGTCAGCGGACCCGGGATCGGGAAGTACGGCAGCGGACGCCCGGTCGGGCCGATGCGCTCACGGCGCTGGCGGGCAGCGTCGGGCGCGAGGGTGGCCGCGTACTCGGGGTCGGGCTCGTACTCCGCGTCGGGATCGTAGAAGTGCCCTTCGGGCAGTTCGTCGTAGTCGGCGAAGTGGTTGTGGGGCGCGCCACTTCCGTCGCCGGCCATGGCGTTCACGTGATGGCCATCCATGCTCTGGTTTGCTGACAGAGCCGTGTGGGGGCTGGTCTGGCTCTGGTGGGCTGCGAAGGTTCGGACAGCGACGGAGCCGACAGCCTCGAATCCCGCGGGACCCTGGCCCCGTACAGGCATTCCTGGTTGACCACCCCCGGGAGAAAATGTCGACTCATTCACAAGTCGTCTTACCTCCTTGGTGACCAGGAAACTTCTAGACAGGTCAGCGTGGCACCATGCCGACGGTTGGCGACTCTATGGCGTGTCGGCGGTTCGCAGCAACACAATCCACCGGACCGGGCAGATGTGTCGACAATGAAACATCCCGCTGTCAAGGGCGTACGGCCGTCGCACAGCAGGTTTCACCGGTGTGCGAATCGGTCGAAGGGTTGCGTTCGAGGCGAGTTGACCGAGAGTCGCAAAGTGACCATACACACATCCGGCCGGACCTTTTCGGGCAAGGTCCGGCCGGGTGCGTACGGTTGACGATTCGTGTTGACGTATCGCCTTTACCAGAAAGTGACTTAGCCGAACGGCTCAGCCGAGCAGCGAGGCGAGCTCCACGTGCTCCAGGCCGTGCGCCTCCGCCACCTCGCGGTAAACGACCTTGCCGTCATGCGTGTTGAGGCCCTTGGCCAGCGCGGGGTCACGGCGCAGCGCCTCGACCCAGCCCTTGTTCGCGAGCTCGACGATGTACGGCAGCGTGGCGTTGGTGAGGGCGTAGGTCGACGTGTTGGGCACCGCGCCGGGCATGTTGGCGACGCAGTAGAAGACGGAGCCGTGGACCGGGAAGGTCGGCTCGGCGTGCGTCGTCGGGCGGGAGTCCTCGAAGCAGCCGCCCTGGTCGATCGCGATGTCGACAAGGACACTTCCCGGCTTCATCCGCGAGACGAGCTCGTTGGTGACGAGCTTCGGCGCCTTGGCGCCCGGGATGAGGACGGCGCCGACGACGAGGTCGGCCTCCAGGCAGGCCTTCTCCAGCTCCAGGGTGTTGGAGACGACGGTCTGGATCTTCGTACCGAAGATCTTGTCCGCCTCCTTGAGCTTGTTGATGTCCCTGTCGAGCAGGGTCACGTGGAAGCCCAGACCGATGGCGATCTGCGCGGCGTTCCAGCCGGAGACTCCGCCGCCGATGATCACGGCCTTGCCGGCCGGCACGCCCGGGACGCCGCCGGGCAGCACGCCGCGGCCACCGCCCGCGCGCATCAGGTGGTAGGCGCCGACCTGCGGGGCGAGGCGGCCCGCGACCTCGGACATGGGGGCGAGCAGCGGCAGGGCCCGGGAGGGCAGCTCGACCGTCTCGTACGCGATCGCCGTGGTGCCGGACTCGATGAGCGCGTCGGTGCACTCCTTGGAGGCGGCCAGGTGCAGGTAGGTGAAGAGCGTCTGGTCCTTGCGCAGGCGGTGGTACTCCTCGGCGATGGGCTCCTTGACCTTGAGCAGCAGGTCAGCGGTGGCCCACACCTCGTCCGCGGTGGGCAGGATCTGCGCGCCCGCGGCGATGTACTCACTGTCCGGGATCGACGAGCCGACACCGGCGCCCTGCTCGATGACGACCTGGTGGCCGTGGCGCACCAGCTCCAGCACGCCGGCGGGGGTGATGGCCACCCGGAACTCGTTGTTCTTGACCTCGCGGGGGATGCCGACCTTCACGTCGATCACGGTCCTTGGCTCAGAGGGTGTAGGGCATTACATGACATACCCAGGCATGCAGGGCACACCGGGAGACACCGCAGGAGAAGGTGCGGCAGAGCCAGTCTAATGAAGGTGTTGCCGCTGTCTAGCCTTTCATTGCATCAATCTTCAGCTGATGTACTACGGATTTCGCAGGCGTTAGCGTCGTGTTCCGGCTCGAATGTGCCTTGCTCGGGCCCCGACTCGGCCACATCGAGCTCCTCGGGCTCCTCTCCCAGCATCCGCCGGGCCGCGTTCCGGTGCAGCTGCGCCGCCGCGGGATCGCCGAGGCGCTCCAGCGTGTCGGCGAGCCGCAGATACAGCGCGGCGTGCAGCCGGGGGTCCTCCGCGCGCCGCGCCCACTCCACCGCCTCCTGGCAGGTGCGCAGCGACTCCTCGGGCCGGCCCGCGTACTCCTGGACCCGCGCCAGCTCGCTCAACGCCCGGGCGTGCGCGGCGACATCACCGTTCCTGCGGTGCCCGGCGATCGCGGCCCGCCAGTTGCGCAGCGCCTCGCCGTACCGGCCCGCGTAGGTGTACGCGGCGGCGATACGCCCGTACAGCCGGGCGGCGTCCGCGCGCTCGCCCCGGGCCAGCCGCTGGGCCAGCGCCCGGCCGAACCAGTCGGCGGCCCGGTCGTAGTCGCCGAGCTCCAGATGGGCGCCGCCTACGGATTCCATCGCGCGACCGGTCGCGTACGGGTCGTTCGCCTCCCGTCCGGCGTCCAGCGCGGCCCGGTACCGCACCAGCGCCTCCCTCTGGCGGCCCGTCCGGGCGTCGACGTCCCCGAGGTTCAGCAGGGCCGCGGCCTTCTCGCGGGGCAGGTTCTGGCGCTCGGCCACGTCCAGGACGAGGCCGTGGATGTCGTACAGGTCGGCGGCGGCCGTCTGTGTGCCGACATGCACGACCAGCGCCCTGACCAGCTGGGACATCAGGCGCCGGGCGAGGGTGTCCAGCTCCCCGTCGGCGACCGCGGCACGGGCCGAGGCCAGCAGGGCGGGCCTGCGGATGCTCAGCCAGTCGGCGGCCGCCCTGGGGGTGGGGAAGCGCAGGGCGCGGGGCATGTCCAGGAGCTTCTGACGGGTCTCCGGGCTGTCCGTCTCGGTGATCGCCCGGCAGGACTGCAGCAGCCGTACGGTCCGCTCCAGCATCCGGGCGCGGGCGAGCTGCAGCTCGGCGGGGCGGTCCTGGGTCTCGGTGAGCGCCTTGAGGTGGGCGTGCAGACAGGCCGGGACCTGGTACGTCGGCAGCGGGGAGTCGACGGCGTGCAGCAGGCCGAGCCCGACCAGGTCGTCCAGGACGGCGCGGGCACCGTCTACCGAGGAGCCGGCGAGCGCGGAGGCGATGTGCGGGTCGACGAGGCCGCCCGGGGCGAGGCAGAGCAGGCGCAGTATCCGGGCGGGCGTGGTCGGCAGGGAGGCGTGGACGAGCCGGAGGATCCGGCCGAGCGGCGTGCCCTCGTCGCCCTCGGCGCGCAGTTGCTTGGCGAGGTCGGCGACGGCCGACTTGGGGTGGGCGGCGAGCCAGCCGGCCGCCAGTACGAGGGCGGCGGGCTGACCCTGGCACACCTCGGCCAGCCCTTCGGCGGACCGCGGGTCCACGGTGATGCGGACCGAGCCGGCCTGCCGGGACAGCAGCGCCACCGCGGACTTCGTGTCGAGGCCGCCGAGGGTGCAGGGCCGCACGTCCGCGATCCCGGTCAGCGGCCCGCCCGAGACGGCGACGACCAGGCATCCCGGGCTGTCCGGCAGCAGGGCGTCGACCTGCTCGGCCTCTGCCGCGTCGTCCAGCACGAGCAGCACCCGGCGCCCGGCCAGGGCCTTGCGCAGGGCGGCGGTGAGGTCGTCCTCGGCGACGCCGGGCGGGGTCGGCCGGTCCAGGGCGGCCAGCAGTTCGCGGGCGACCCGTCCCACCGGGACGGGGGTGCCGTCGGGCTCGCTCAGACGGGCACGCAGCACACCGTCGCCGTAACGGTCCGCCACCTGCCGTACGAGTTCCTCGGCGAGCGCGGTGCGGCCCGAGCCGGGGCGACCCGCGATGAGCAGCACGCGCGCGCGTGGCGCCTTACGACCGGAAAGGGTGTCCAGCCCCGCGCGCTCGATGTCGGCGCGCAGCTCCTTCAACTCGCGCGTGCGGCCCAGAAATCGGTTGCCGACGACAGCCTGCCCCGACACCTCCACGCCGCCTGTGTCCACCACCTGGTCCGCCACGGGCCACGCTCCCGTCCCACCGCACACGCAAGCCCGCCGGGACTCCGGTTCGGGCGTGTTCAGAGCCTAGTTCACGCTCTGCTACGTTCCGTGCGGAGCACGGCGGACGCATCCCCCGATCGGAACAGCCGATCTTCACACCGGAGGGTGTATCTGCGGTGGGTCCGGTCGGTGCGTGCGGTCGGAGGCGTGCGGTCGGAGGTGTGCGGTCGCAGGGGCGCGTTCAGGACTCGAAGGGGCGTGCGGGCCAGGGCGCCTCCGCCGGGCGCAGCGCGTCCAGGCCGTCGCCGCTGCGCGCGGCGACCAGGGACAGCACGCCCACGACGAGGCAGTTGTTGTGCAACTCGCCCGCGAGGACACCCCGGACGAGTTCGTCGACCGGCACGCGCGCGTGCTCCATGTCGGCCTCCTCGTCCTCCACCTCGAAGCGCTCTCCCTCGGCCTCGGACAGATCCCGGGCGAGGAAGATCCGTACGGCCTCGTCGCACCCGCCGGGAGTCGTGTACACGTCCGTCAGGACGCGCCAGTCCCCGGCCTTGACGTGGGCCTCCTCGTACAGCTCGCGCTGGGCGGCGTGCAGCGGGTTCTCGCCGGGCACGTCGAGCAGACCGGCCGGGATCTCCCACAGCTTGTGCCGCACCGGGTGGCGGTACTGCTTGATGAGCAGGACGCGGTCCTCGGCGTCGAGGGCGAGGACGGCCACGGAACCGGGGTGGACCTGGTAGTCGCGGCGGACCACGGAGCCGTCGGGCATGACCACGTCGTCCGTGCGCACGGAGGTCTTGTTGCCCACGAAGGGGGTCTCCGTGGCCCGGATCTCCCACTCCTGCGGGGTGTCCTTGATCGTCATGCCCTGCCTTTCCACGTGCGCAAAGAAAAACCGGGGTGCCCACCTTTGAAGGTTTGCACCCCGGTCACCGTACAACTCTCGTGTTACTTCGCGTTCTTGTGCGTGCCCTCGGCCTGCTGGCGCTCGACGGCCGCCTTCACCAGCCCGGCGAACAGCGGGTGCGGGCGGGTGGGGCGGGAGCGCAGCTCGGGATGGGCCTGGGTGGCCACCAGGTAGGGGTGGACCTCCCGCGGGTACTCCACGTACTCGACGAGCTTGCCGTCGGGCGACGTCCCGGAGAACACGATGCCCGCCTGCTTCTCCAGCTCCGCGCGGTAGGAGTTGTTGACCTCGTACCGGTGGCGGTGCCGCTCCTCGACGTACTCCTTGCCGTCGTACACCTCGCGCACGATCGAGCCCTCGGCCAGCTTCGCCGGGTACATGCCCAGCCGCATGGTGCCGCCCATGTCGCCCTCACCGGCGACGATGTCGAGCTGCTCGGCCATGGTGGAGATGACCGGGTGGCCGGTGGCCGGGTCGAACTCGGTGGAGTTGGCGTCGGAGATGCCGGCGAGGTTGCGGGCCGCCTCGATCACGATGCACTGCAGCCCCAGGCACAGGCCGAGCAGCGGGATCTTGTTCTCCCGGGCGTACTTGATCGCGCCGACCTTGCCGAGCACACCGCGGTCGCCGAAGCCGCCCGGGATGCAGATGCCGTCCACGTCGGCCAGTTGCTGCCTGGCCCCGGCCGGGGTCTTGCAGTCGTCGGACGTGACCCACTTGATCTTCACGCGGGCGCGGTTGGCGAAGCCTCCGGCGCGCAGCGCCTCGGTGACCGAGAGGTAGGCGTCGGGCAGGTCGATGTACTTGCCGACCAGCGCGAGGGTGATCTCGTGGTCGGGGTTGTGGACGCGGTCGAGCAGATCGTCCCAGGTCGTCCAGTCGACATCGCGGAACGGCAGGTCCAGCTTGCGGACGACATAGGCGTCCAGGCCCTCGCCGTGCACCGTCTTGGGGATGTCGTAGATCGAGCGGGCGTCGGGGCAGGCGACCACGGCCGCCTCGTCGACGTCGCACATCAGGGAGATCTTGCGCTTGATCGCGGTCGGCACCTCGCGGTCGCAGCGCAGCACGATCGCATCTGGCTGGATACCGATGTTGCGCAGAGCCGCAACCGAGTGCTGGGTCGGCTTCGTCTTCAGCTCACCCGAGGGGCCGATGTACGGCAGGAGCGAGATGTGGACCACGAAGACGTTGTCACGGCCGACCTCGTGACGGACCTGCCGGACGGTCTCCAGGAACGGCAGCGACTCGATGTCGCCGACCGTGCCGCCGACCTCCGTGATCACGACGTCGACCTCGTCCGTCGCCATGCGGCGGATGCGGTGCTTGATCTCGTTGGTGATGTGCGGGATGACCTGCACGGTGTCGCCCAGGTACTCGCCCCGGCGCTCCTTGGCGATCACCGTGGAGTACACCTGGCCGGTGGTGACGTTCGCCGATCCGTCCAGGTCGCGGTCGAGGAAGCGCTCGTAGTGGCCGATGTCCAGGTCGGTCTCGGCGCCGTCGTTGGTGACGAACACCTCACCGTGCTGGAACGGGTTCATCGTGCCAGGGTCGACATTGAGGTAAGGGTCCAGCTTCTGCATGACGACGCGCAGGCCCCGCGCCTTGAGCAGCATGCCGAGGCTGGAGGCCGTCAGGCCCTTGCCGAGCGAGGAGGCGACACCCCCGGTGACGAAGATGTGCTTGGTCGTCGTGGCTGTGCTGTTTCGAAAAGCAGCGGGCGGCATGGCCAAGAGGGGGCTCCCGTGGTCGCGATCTTGAAGTGCGGTTCGGGGGTCTTCACGCCCACCGGTCCACGGGCTACCAGGGTATCAGCGACTACGACCGATGGCTTCCGGCCACGCTCCGCACACGACTCGGCACGGATCCGCACGCTTCGCCGTTTTCCCGCGCATCGGTCACCCCTTGCTCACCCGTTCGGCTTACCCGGGTTGTCCGGAGCGGCACGCAGATCATCTACGTGCGTCGTATCCTGCTCGGACATTCGCTGCCGAGCCCGGCCGGCAAACACGGCACCACCCCCGCCCGTCACACCCGGAACAACGAGAGCTCGTCAGTTCGTTGAGCAGAGATTGTCAAGAAGAGACTGTCGTTTTGCCTCACGGCTCAGGCGACTGCTTTGCTTCACGGCTCAACGACGCATTACAACCACCCCTTGACCGCACTAGCGAGAGCCCCCTTGCCTTGAGGGGGTGACGTGGCCGTTCGACTGGAGTTGCACGTGGCCGGGCGCATCGAAGACTACGCACTCATCGGAGACATGCAGACCGCCGCACTGGTCTGCCGGGACGGCACAGTGGACTGGCTGTGCCTGCCCCGCTTCGACTCGCATGCCATCTTCGCCGGCCTGCTGGGCACCGAGGAGCACGGTTTCTGGCGGCTCGGCCCCGCGCACGCCTCCGACTCCCCGCCGCCCACCGCGGCCCGGCGCAGCTACCGCGGCGACTCGCTGATCCTGGAATCCGAGTGGGACACGCCCCGCGGCACGGTCCGTGTGACCGACTTCATGCCGCCGCGTGACGGCGCTCCGCAGCTGATCCGGATCGTGGAGGGCGTCTCGGGCCGGGTGCCGATGCGCTCGGCCCTGCGGATGCGGTTCTCGTACGGCCGGGTCGTGCCGTGGGTGCACAAGCACGAGGGGCGCACCGTCGCGGTCGCCGGCCCGGACTCGGTGTGGTTCGACACGGAGGCCGAGACCTACGGCAAGTCGCTGACGACGTACTCCGACTTCACGATCGCCCCGGGTGAGCGCATCGCGTTCACCATCTCCTGGGAGCCGTCGCACAAGCAGCCGCCGGCGCTGCCCGAGCCGGAGCAGTCGCTGGTGGCGACCGAGGACTTCTGGCGCGAGTGGGTCGAGCACTGTACGTACCACGGCCCCTACCGCGAGGCCGTCATCCGCTCGCTGATCACCCTGAAGGCGCTGACGTACGCCCCGACGGGCGGCATCGTCGCGGCGCCCACCACTTCCCTGCCCGAGGACATCGGCGGCGTCCGCAACTGGGACTACCGCTACACCTGGCTGCGCGACGCGGCGATCACCCTGTCCTCGCTGCTGCGCACCGGCTACCGCGAGGAGGCGCGCGCCTGGCGGGAGTGGCTGCTGCGGGCGGTCGCGGGCGACCCGGAGAACCTGCAGATCATGTACGGCATCGCCGGTGAGCGCGAGCTGGGCGAGGCCGAGCTGGACTGGTTGCCCGGCTACGAGAACTCCGCGCCGGTCAGGGTCGGCAACGGCGCCGCGCACCAGCTCCAGCTGGACGTGTACGGCGAGGTCACCGAGGCCCTGCACCTGGCGCACATGACCGGTCTGGCCCGCAACGACTACGCCTCGCTGCTGCAGCTGAAGCTGATCCGCTACCTGGAGGACCACTGGCAGGAGCCGGACGAGGGCATCTGGGAGGTGCGCGGCCCGCGCCGCCACTTCGTGCACTCCAAGGTGATGGCCTGGGTCGCCGTGGACCGGACGATCAAGCTCATCGAGTCCGGTGACGCGGACGGCCCGCTGGAGCGGTGGAAGGAACTGCGCGACGAGATCCACCGGGACGTGTGCGAGAAGGGCTACGACAAGGAGCGCAACACCTTCACGCAGTCCTACGGCTCGAAGGAGCTGGACGCGTCCCTGCTGCTGATCCCGCAGATGGGCTTCCTGCCGCCGGACGACAAGCGGGTCATCGGCACCATCGAGGCGATCCAGCGCGAGCTGTCCACCACGGACGGCTTCATCCTGCGCTACCCGACGGAGGGCGAGGACGAGGGCGTCGACGGGCTGCCCGGCGACGAGGGCGCCTTCCTGGCCTGCTCGTTCTGGATGGCCGACGACCTGGCGATGATCGGCCGCGTCGACGAGGCCCGCAAGCTGTTCGAGAAGCTGCTGTCGCTGCGCAACGACCTCGGTCTGCTCGCCGAGGAGTGGGATCCGGTCCGTCAGCGCCAGGTCGGAAACTTCCCGCAGGCCTTCAGCCACGTCCCGCTGATCGACACCGCCCTGCGGCTGACGGCGTCCGGGGCGTACGGCGGCTGAGCAGGCCACCACGGCCCTCGGCAGGACGGACGTGAGGCGCCCGCCTAGCCTGGAAGCAAGTAGGTGCCCCTTGCCCTGCCGCTTGTCGGAAGGGGGCGGCCATGGCTTCCCGCTCGAAGGCGGGCGCGGCCCTCGCCGCGCTGCGCGAGGATCTCTCCGGTGATGTGTTCGCCCCGGGGGATTTCGGTTACGACGACGCCCGGGGCGTCTTCAACACCATGATCGACCGGCGGCCCGCGGTGATCGCGCAGTGCGTGGACGAGGCCGACGTCGTACGGGCCGTGCGGTTCGGCCGGGATCTGGACCTCACCACCGCGGTGCGCGGCGGCGGGCACAGCGTCGCGGGCATGGCGCTGAACGACAACGGCCTGGTCGTCGACCTGCGGCACATGCGCGCGGTCACCGTCGACCCGGCGGCCGAGGCGGTGCGGGTCGCGGGCGGCGCCACGATGAGCGACCTGGACCGGGCCACCCAGCCGTACGGCCTCGCCACGACCGGCGGCCGGGCCTCCACCACCGGCGTCGGCGGTTTCGTCCTCGGCGGCGGCACCGGCTGGCTGGACCGCTGCTGCGGCCTCGCGGTGGACAATCTGCTCGGTGTGGAGCTGGTCACCGCGGAGGGCGCGCGCGTCCACGCGAACGCGGACGAGAACCCCGAGCTGTTCTGGGCCCTGCACGGCGGCGGCGGCAACTTCGGCATCGCCACCGCGCTCACCCTGAAGCTGCACGAACTGCCCGAGTTCGCCATCGCCATGCTGCTGTACCGGCCGGACTTCGCGCCCGAGGCGGTCCGCACCTTCCGCGACGTGATCGAGTCCGGCCCCGACGAGGTGGGCGGCGGCGTCCTTCACTTCACCGGGCCGCCCGAGGACTTCGTACCGCCGTCCCTGGTCGGCTCCCTGGTGTGCGGTGTGCTGCTGACGTACGCCGGCACCGAGCAGGCCATGCGCAAGTACGCCGAACCCCTGCTGGCCCTGGCGCACGAGGCGGAGATCGTCGGCGCGATGCCGTACGCCGAGGTCCAGTGCATGATCGACGATCCGCCCGGCATGCGGCACTACTGGTCGGCCGAGTACCTGACGAGCGCCCCGGACGAGTTCGTGGACGTCTACTGCGCCGAGGCCCGGTCCATGCCGGTGCCGACCGGCACCCAGCACGTCCTCTTCCCACAGGGCGGCGCGATCGCCGCCGGACCGCACGAGTACCCGGTGCCCTACCGGGACGCGCCCTGGGCGATCCATCCCTACGGCATGTGGCAGGACCCCGCGGACGACGAACGGTGCGTGCGGTGGGTCCGTTCCGTTCGTGCCGACGTGCGGCCGTGGAGCACCGGCGCGGTGTATCTGAACTTCATCGGCGACGAGGGCGCCGAACGCGTGGTGGCCGGTCTTGGCCCGGAGAACACCCGGCGGCTGGCGGATCTGAAGCGGCGGTGGGACCCGGACAACGTCTTCCGGTTCAACCACAACATCAGGCCGGCCTGAGCGCCGTCGGCGTCCGCTCCCCGCCGGGATCGCCGCCGTCCGCCGCGCGGTGCCGAACGGCTCGCGCACCGACACGGCCACGGGACCGGCCGCCGCGATCGGGCGGCGAGCACGGAGGAGTCCCGAGTCGGCCCCTCCCCCGGCAGCCGGTGATCGTCCTTCGCGGGCCCCTGTGGAGATGTCGTGGCAGCACGCCCGCGGGTAGCGTCCGCCTCATGGACAGCGGTACGGGCGGTACGGGCGGCACTGACAGCGGATTCGGCACCCAGGGAGCGGGGATCACCGTGCGGCGGGCGCTGGAGCTGCCCGGTCTGCGCAGCGGGCTCCCCGAGGTCCTGGCGGGCGCCGACCGGCTGGGGCGTACCGTGCGCTGGGTGCACGCGGGCGAGGTTCCCCACATCGCCTCCTTGCTCAAGGGCGGCGAGCTGCTGCTGACCACGGGGTACGGGCTCGGCACCCGCCCCGCCGACCAGCGGGCGTTCGTACGGACCCTGGCCGAGCGCGGTATCGCGGCCCTCGTCGTCGAGCTCGGCCCCCGCTTCACACGTCTGCCGGCCGCGCTGGTCGACACCGCCCGCACCGCGGGCCTGCCACTGGTCCAGCTGCACCGCGAGGTGCCCTTCGTGACGGTCACCGAGGAGATCCACACCGAGATCGTCAACGGCCACTACGCGCTGCTGCAACGGGCGGAGGAGGTGCACCGGCGGTGCACGCAGGCCCTGCTCGGCGGTGGCGGTGTGCCCCAGGTGCTGGGCATCCTCGCCGACTTCTGCGGCAACCCGGTCTTCCTGGAGACGACCGACGGCCTGCTGCTGTACGCCGCCGGGGCGGGCCCCGAGGGCGCCGATCCGCTGCAGGTGTGGGAGGGGCTCAGAGGGCAGCACAAGGACGCGCCACCGCCTGCCGGGTCGGTCCTGGTCGAGGTGCCGGGGGGCGGCCCCGGCACGGGCTCGGTGCGGGCACGGCTCGTGCTCCTTCCGGTGCGCGGGCCGCTCGCGCCCGTCCACCGGATGGCTGCCGAGCGGGCAGCGGGCATCCTGGCCGTGGTGCTGATGCAGGCGCGGCAGGAGGAGGAGCTCGCGGCACGCGGGCGCGGCGACTTCCTCACCGACCTCGCGGAGGGCCGCGTCACCGCCGAGGACGCCCCGGCCCAGGCGCGCGTCCTGGGTTTCAAGCCGGGCAGCAGCCCGCTGCTGCCGGTCGTGATGCGGCTCGGGGACGTGCTGTCGCCGGGTGGGGGCTGGGCGGTGCTGGCGCGTGCCGTCGCGGAGGAGCTGTCCTCGGTCGGGGTCCCGGTGCTGCTGGGCGTACGGCCGGTGGAGGGCCGTGTCCTGGTGCTGCTGGGCCTGCGCGCGGAGTCGGAGCGGCCGACGGTCGCGGACCGGGTCGCGGTGGCGCTGCGGGCGGGTGTGGAGCGCGCCGGGATCCAGCGGCCCGGGGCGCAGCCGCCGGTCGTGGTCGTCGGGGTGGCCGGGGGCTGGGCGGCGGCCTCGGCGGGTCTCAGGCACGCGGCGGAGACGGCGACGGCGGCCCAGGGCCTGTCGGACCGCCCCTGGTACGACGCCCGGCGTCTGGACATCGACCTGCTGCTGTGGCGGCTGCGCGACCACCCGGACCTCGCCGCCTTCGTGGACCGGGCGATCGGCCCGCTCCGCGACCACGACGACCGCTCCAGACCGCCTCTGCTGCCCACCCTGGAGACCTATCTGGCGCACGCGGGCCGCAAGGCGGAGACGGCCCGCGAGCTGCACCTCAACCGGCAGACGCTCTACAACCGCCTCGCCCGCATCGGCGAGTTGCTCGGCACGGACCTCGACGACCCGCAGACGGTACTGGCGTTGAGCCTGGCCCTGCGGGCCCGGCGGCACGTGCCGTAGCCGGGGGTGGGCGGTCGTCGTCGGACGCCGTCTAGATCATGGGCTGCGGCTGCGTCAACTCGTCGTAGACGCTGAGCACTTGGGCGACGGTCTCGTCCTCCGTGGGCCAGGTGGCCGCCTGCCGCGTGCCCCGCTCCCTGAGCAGTTCCCGGCGCTCGGGATCGCCGATCAACCGTACGACGGCCTCGGCGAGGGCCTGCGGGTCGCCGTAGGGGACGAGTTCAGCGGCGTCGCCGACGAGTTCCGGCATGCCGCCCACGTCGGTGGCGACGAGCGGCACGCGCGCACGCAGCGCCTCCTGGGCCAGCACCGAGCGTGACTCCCAACTGCTGGGCAGGAGCGCGGCGTCGGCGGCGGCGAGCAGCTCGAAGACGTCGTCGCGCCGTCCGATGAGCCGCACGGGCAGCCCCTCGTCCTCGATTCGGCGCTGAAGGGCCGCCCGCAGCGTCCCCTCCCCCGCGATCACGACCAACGGCACGGGGTCCAGCCGCAGCCACGCGCGCGAGGCGTCCAGCAGCACGTCGTACCCGCGATGCCGCTCCAGCGAGCCGACCGCGATCAGCAACGGGCGTCCGGTGGCGCCGAGTTCGGCGCGGACCTTGGGCCGCAGCCGGTCGGGGTCGTCATGCTCGACGACACCGCGGGGCGCGGGCATCGCCACCGCGGCGAGGCGCGCGTCGCGGGCACCGGTCCGACGGGCCCGGTCCACGAGCGTCGAGGTGGTCCCGAGCACGACGGAGGCGGTCTTGACGACCCGCCGCTCCAACAGCCGTACGAGATGGGCGCGGGCGCCCTCGGCATGCGCGCGGTCGTGCCAGGTGACGACGAGCGGGGTACGTCGCCCGCTGAGCGCGAGCACCGTACGGAAGGAGGCGTGCAGCCCGTGCGCGTGCACCAGGTCGGCGTCCGCGCACGCGGCCCGCAGCGCGGCCACGGAGGCGGGATCGCTGCTGCGCGGGACATGCACGTGTTCGGCTCCGGCGCCCGTGAAATCGTAGAGGTGATCGGCCTCCGCAGGGGCGCACACGGTGACCCGCACGCCCCGCGCGACCAGCCCGGAGGCCAGCGACCGCACATGCGCGCTGCTGCCGGCGTTGCCGCCGCCCAGCACCTGCACGGTGCGCAGCGAGGACTGGCCGTGCGGTGAGTGGCTGCTCACGGGGGTCACGTGGCCGGGGCTCCTGGTTCGGGTCGGGCGGTCACGAAGAACGTACAGAAGGATCGGGCGGAGGGGGTGTACCGCGGAGATCCCCACGCGTACGACGTCTCAAGGCCAAGGATGCCAGGAGCCGCGGTCCTTCCGGGAACCGCGGGAGGGCGGGAGGCGGGCGGGAGACGGGCGGTACCACGCGGGGTATCACCCACGTGGGTGAAGATCGCCGGGTTCCGTTCGAACGGGGAGAACGGTCGCGACCGTCACCGCCCGCCCAGCGCCCGCGCCGCCTCGGTCACCTTGTCGCCGTACACCGCGGCGGCCACGAGGGCGGCGGCGTGCGCGGCCAGCCCGGCCCGCCCGTTCCCGGCGACGACGGCGGTGCCCAGGGCCGCGCCGAGCGCATGGGCACCGGTGTCGCCGAGCATCGCCCGCTCACCGAGGTCATCGGGCAGCACGGCCGCCGCGGCACCCATGGCGGTGGCGGCGATCGCGGCGCCGGACCCGGGACGCAGCAGCCCCGGCGCCCCGAGGCCGAGCACCGCCGCCGCGGCCCTGCCCGGGCGTACGTCCACGAGGTTGACGAAGTGCGCGGCCCCGGCGATCACCACGCCCGCGAGCACCCGGTCCACGGGCCGTTCCTTCAGGAAGGCGCCCGCGACGAGCCCGGCGGCGGAGATCCCGAGCAACTTGACCGCCCCGCTGGTGACTTCGCCCTCCCGCAGGGCGGTCAGGTGCGCCCGGAACCCACGCCGGGGGTCACCGGCCCCGGCGACATCGTCGTACGCCCCGCAGGCTCCCGCGACGGCGACGGCGAGCCCGGCGGCCGGCCGTGCCCGCCCCGCGCCCACCGCGGCCGACAGGGCGACGGCGGCACCGGCGTACAACTCCACGGTCCGACCGGCGTAGTTCTTCCGTTCCCAGCGGTCGCGGCCACCGGGAGCCTTGGCGCGCAGGGCGGAGACGGCGGCACGGGTCAAGCCGGCGGAAAGGGCGAAAGCGGTGGTCCCGGGGGCGCGTCGGATCATGCCGCCACCCTACGACCGGCCCCCTGCCGCCCCTCTACGCGTCCGCCCGAGCCGCCTCCAGCAGCTCCTCCGCATGGGCCCGCGCGGTCTCGGAGTCCTCCTGGCCGGCGAGCATCCGGGACAGCTCCCGGATCCGCTCCTCGCCCTCCAGGACCTTCACACCGGACCGGGTGACCGACCCGTCGTCGGTCTTCTCGACCAGCAACTGCCGGTCCGCGAAAGCGGCGACCTGCGGCAGGTGGGTCACGACCACCACCTGCGCGGACTTCGCCAGCCGGGCCAGCCGCCGCCCGATCTCCACGGCCGCCTTGCCACCGACGCCGGCGTCGACCTCGTCGAAGAGGTACGTCGGCACGGGATCGGTCCCGGCGAAGACCACCTCGACCGCGAGCATCACGCGCGAGAGCTCACCGCCGGACGCGCCCTTGGCGATCGGCCGGGGCGGCGCTCCGGGGTGCGGCGCGAGCAGCAGCTCGACCTCGTCCGTGCCGGAAGGACCGTAGGCAACCGTCCGCCCGCCGACCTCCACGCCCTGAGGGTCCTCGGTCTGCCGGATGTCGAAGGACACCCGCGCGTGCGGCATGGCGAGCGAGGCCAGCTCCGCCGTCACGGCGGCGGCGAACCGCTCTGCGGCCTCCGCCCGCGCGTCCGTCAGCGCCTGCGCCAGCCCGCCCAACTCGGCACGCAGCGCGTCCCGCTCGGCGGTCAGCTCCTCGATCCGCTCGTCGTCGCCGTCCAGCTCGGTCAGCCGCGCGGCGCTCTCCTCGGCCCAGGCGAGCACGGCGGTGACGTTCTCGCCGTACTTCCGCGTGAGCGCGTTCAGCGCGGCCCGCCGTTCCTCGACGGCCGTGAGCCGCAAGGGGTCGGCGTCCAGATCGTCGGCGTATCCCGCCAACTCTCCTGCGACGTCGCCCAGCAGGATCCCGATCTCCCCGATCCGGTCGGCCAGGGCGGCCAGCGCCGGGTCGTGCGAGCGCACGGCCTCCAGGGCCCGCTGCGCGCCCGCGACGAGCGTCGCCGCGTCGATGCCCTCGGGGTCCTCCGGGTTGCCGGCGAGGGCGGCGTGAGCGGCCGTGGCGGCCGACGACAGCGCCTCGGCGTGCCCGAGCCGCTCCGCCTCCTCCGCGAGCTCCACGTCCTCTCCGGCCCGCGGTTCGACACCGGCGATCTCCTCCAGCCCGAACCGCAGCATGTCGGCTTCCTGGGCCCGCTCACGCGCGCGCGTGACGATCTCGTCGAGTTCGACGGAGACGGCCCGCAGCCGCCGGTACGCCTCGGTGTACTTGGCCAGCGGCACGGTGACGGAGTCCCCCGCGTACCGGTCGAGGGCCTGGCGTTGCCGGGACAGCTTCAGCAGGCCCTGCTGGTCGGTCTGCCCGTGCACGGCCACCAGGTCGTCGGCGAGTTCGGCGAGCAGTCCGACCGGCACGCTGCGCCCGCCGAGATGCGCCCGGGAGCGCCCCTCGGCGGAAACGGTACGGCTGATCAGCAGCGCGCCGTCGTCCAGCTCGGCCCCCGCCTCCTCGGCCCGCACCACGGCGGACGCGTCCGCGGCGACGGTGATCCGCCCCTCCACGACCGCGCTCTTCGCCCCGATCCGCACGAGCGCCGGGTCCGCCCGCCCGCCGAGCAGCAGGCCCAGGCTGGTGACCACCATGGTCTTGCCCGCACCCGTCTCACCCGTGACGGCGGTGAATCCGGGCGACAGCTCGACAACCGCGTCGTCGATGACTCCGAGCGACCGTATCCGCATCTCCTCCAACACGGACACGACCTTACGAGGTCAGGAGCCGGGAGTGCGACGCCCCCCGGTCCCAGTCGGGTGAAGCTCCTGGTGACGAATACGGATCGGCTTCACATGTCACCCAGGCGAGTGCAACGTTCTCAGGGGCCGGGGGGTGAAGCGAAGGTGTTCTTCAACCTGAGCGCAGTCGAGCGCGCAGGACTGCCGCACCGTCCCCCTCAAGGTCCTCGCAGGCCGCCGCGCGGCCTGCCATCCCCATCACCAGCGAGAGGGTCGGCCCCCGGAGCAGGTCCCCCGAGCCGGTGGTGAACGGTCCGTCTGTGGCCTCGACCCGCAAGCCCGCGATCGCAGTGTTGCTCGCGACGGTGAAATCGCGGCCGGCGAAGAACCGGGCCACGGCGGTCGTCGTGGCCACCGGAGGTGTCCGCACAAGACCCAATGGCCGGCGGATGTCCTCGCTGTGCACGACTATTTCGCCCAGCCAGGCCGCGGTATGTCCGGACGGCCCGGCGGGACCGGCAACAACCGCGCGAAATCGCCGCAAAGTCTCTTCAGGTGTAGCACCACGGTGCTGTGCGAGTCGTCGGTCGTTGTGCAGATCGGGGTCGAACCGCGCGGCCAGCATGCTCAGCAGCCAGCGCCACATCCTCGTGCCGGCACCTGCGGTCAGATGGGCTACGACCTCCTCCACGGTCCAGCGTTCACACAGTGATGCTTTCGCCCACTGGGCCTCGCTGAGCTCGGCGAGGTCTTGAGCGAGCGCCAATCGCTCGACCTGGATCGCCTGTTCCAGAGCCTTCCGCGTTTCTGGAACGTGTGGTTCAGCCATAGGGCAGCCTCCGGAGATCGGGTGTCCTCCTTCAGACTCTTGTCGCCGCCCGAACTCATCGACTGCACCCGACGCCGGCTACGACGTGACGCCGCCAGAGCACCAGAACCGCACCGACCCGGCCCCGGACGACCGCCCGGCACCCCGAACAAGCACCGGGCACCCCGCAATGGCGTGGGCGAAACCGTCCGCCGCGAGAAGACCGTCACCGCCCTACGACGGTCGAAAGGTCGAAGAACGAGCTCAGTGCGGCGCCCCGCGCCACCCGGAGACGGGCAGCGCGAACTTCGCGACCAACCGATCCGTGAAGGAGGCGTGGTGCAACCGGGCCAGCCGCACGGGTACGGCTCCTCGCCGCACCTCGACCCGCGCCCCCGGCGGCAGCTCCACCGTCCGCCGCCCGTCGCACCACAGCACGCCCGGCGGAATGTGCGGCAGCACCTCCACCGCGAGCACCGAGTCCGGCGAGGTCACCAGCGGCTTCGCGAACAGGGCGTGCGCGCTGATCGGCACCATCAGCAACGCCTCCACCTCGGGCCACACCACCGGCCCGCCCGCGGAGAAGGCGTAGGCGGTGGAACCGGTCGGCGTGGACAGCACGATCCCGTCGCAGCCGAACCCCGTCACCGGCCGCCCGTCGATCTCCAGCACGACCTCGAGCAGCTTCTCCGCTCCGGCCTTCTGCACGGCCGCCTCGTTCAGCGCCCAGTCGGTGTGCACGATGTCGCCGTTGCGGTGCACGACGACGTCGACGGTCATCCGCTCCTCGACCTCGTAGGACTTGGTCACCACGCGGTCGACAACCTTGTCGAGGTCGTCCCGCTCGGCCTCCGCGAGGAACCCGACCCGCCCGAGGTTGACGCCGAGCATCGGCACCCCGGACGCCCGCGCGAACTCAGCGCCCCGCAGCAGCGTCCCGTCACCGCCCAGCACGATGAGCAGCTCGCACCCGTCGAGGCACTGCGGGGTCGCCTCCTTGACCAGCTGCACCTCGTCCGGCAGCGGCAGGTCCTCGGCCTCCGCCTGCAGGACGCGCACGCCGATCCCCGACCGCAGCAGTCCCTTGACCACCAGCTCGGCGCTGCGAATGGCCGCGGGCCGCCCGGTGTGGGCGAGCAGGAAAACAGTACGAGCTCGGTCCTGTGTCAACGCGGCCCCTCCGCCACTGCACGGTCAACGTCGGCCGGGTCCAGGGCGGGCGCCCCGGCACGCAGCCACAGAAAGTACTCGACATTCCCGGAGGGACCGGGCAACGGACTGGCCGTGACCCCCTTCACCCCGAGCCCGAGCTCCCACGCCCTCTCGGCCACGCCGCGCACGGCCTCGGCCCGCAACTGGGCACTGCGGACCACTCCACCGCTGCCCAGACGTTCCTTCCCCACCTCGAACTGCGGCTTGACCATCATCACCAGGTCGGCGTCCGGCTTCACACACCGCACAAGGGCGGGCAGCACCAGTCCGAGCGGGATGAAGGACAGATCCCCCACGACAAGATCCACTGGTTCCCCATCGATCGCTTCGAGCGTCAACTCGCGTACGTTCGTACGGTCCTTGACGGTGACGCGTTCATCGCTTCGAAGAGTCCAGGCGAGTTGCCCGTATCCGACGTCGACGGCGACCACGTGCGCGGCCCCCGACCGCAGCAGGACGTCGGTGAAGCCCCCGGTGGACGCGCCGGCGTCCAGCGCCCGCCGCCCTTCCACCATCAGCCCCCGGGGTACGAAGGCCGCCAGCGCGCCCGCGAGTTTGTGGCCGCCTCGCGACACGTACTCGGGATCGCTGTCGTCGGACGCCACGACGATCGCCGCCGCGGTCTCCACCTGCGTGGCCGGCTTGGTCGCGACGGTCTTGCCGACGGAGACCCGCCCGGCGGCGATCAGCTGGCTGGCGTGCTCACGCGAGCGCGCGAGCTTCCGGCGGACCAGCTCCGCGTCGAGACGACGGCGTGCGACTCCTGCCACTTTCGGTTCAGCTCCTGTTCCCGTACGGCATCGATGGGCGCGACCCGAAGGGTCTCACGGTGGGGTGGTGGTCCGGTGGGGGGCGGGAGCCGGTGGCCCCTGGCGGGCGTCGAGCGCGGTGAGCGCGTCACGCAGCCCCCGGTGCACATCCTCGTACACCTCGACGTGCCCGTCGGTGGCCAGGTGGTCGGCATCACCCAGCCTCTCCAGCTGGGCGTCGACGACGGCGTTGCCGGTGGGGGTGCGGGGGACGTTCAGCGGGGCGGGGGCGGCGGGGTCGTAGTCGGGTTCGGCCCCTTCAGCCCCTTCGGCTGCTTCAGCCGCTTCGACCCCTTCGACCGCTACGGCCCCTTCGACCGCGCCGACCGTTCCCACCGCTCCGGCCGCGAGCCCGGCCGCCGCTTCGGCCTCGGCCGCCGCCTGCGGGATCTCCGTCTCCGGAAACGTGTCGCTCATGCCCAGACGCTACCCCGAACCGCTGGGGTACCGTCGATCGCGATGGCCACGATCGAGGAGTGCCGCGCCGCACTCGAGAAGCTCTCGGAGAACATGCAGCACGCCGAAGGGGACGTCGGGGCGGCCGCGGCCCTGGACCGCTCGGTGAGCTGCCACATCACGGACCTTGACGTCACGTTCGCCGGCCGCATGTCGGGCGGCCGGATCCACGTCCACGACACCCTCCAGGGCCCGCCCCGCGAGAAGGCCCAGATCAGGCTCAGCATGACCGGCGACGACCTGGTGGCCCTGGTCGCCGGGGATCTGCACTTCGCCAGGGCCTGGGGTGCGGGCCGGGTGAAGCTGCACGCGGGTGTACGCGACCTGCTGGTCCTCAGGAAGCTTCTGTAGCCGCGACCTTCTCGACGTCTCGGCGGGCCTGCCGCGCCGCCGGCACCACCAGCGGCGTGCCCGTCTCCGGGTCGTCGATCACCTGGCACCGCAGCCCGAAGACCTCTTCGACCAGCTCGGCCGTGACGATGTCGTTGGGCGCGCCCTCGGCGATGACGGTGCCGCCGCGCAGGGCGATGAGGTGGGTGGCGTACCGGGCGGCGTGGTTGAGGTCGTGCAGCACGGCGACCAGCGTGCGCCCCTGTTGCTCGTGCAGCTCGGCGCACAGGTCGAGGACGTCGATCTGGTGCTGGATGTCGAGGTAGGTCGTCGGCTCGTCGAGCAGCAGCAGCGGGGTCTGCTGGGCGAGCGCCATCGCGATCCACACCCGCTGGCGCTGACCGCCGGACAGTTCGTCGACATAGCGATCCGCGAGCTCCGCGACCCCGGTCTGCTCCATCGACTCCTGGACGACCCGCTCGTCCTCGGTCGACCACTGCCGCAGGATCCCCTGGTGCGGGTACCGGCCGCGGCCGACGAGATCGGCGACCGTGATCCCGTCCGGCGCGATGGAGGACTGCGGCAGCAGACCCAGGGTGCGGGCGACCTTCTTCGCCGGCATCGACTGGATGACCTGCCCGTCCAGCAGAACCCGCCCCTGGCTGGGCTTGAGCATCCGCGACAGCGCCCGCAGCAGCGTGGACTTCCCGCACGCGTTGGGACCGACGATCACCGTGAAGGAGTTGTCGGGTATCTCCACCGACAACTGCTCGGCGATGACCCGCTGGTCGTAGGCGAGGGTGACGTTGTCGGCGGACAGGCGGTTCACAGTGCTCCTTCGATGGTTCGGCCCGGTCTTCGGCCCGCTGCTCGTGCGGCTGCCGGCGCTCATATGCGGCCCGCCCTGCGCTCGGTGACCAGCAACCAGAGCAGATAGACACCGCCGAGTACGCCGGTGACCACGCCGACGGGCAACTGGTCGGCGCCGAAGACCCGCTGGGAGATCCAGTCGGCGGTGACGAGGAGGGCGGCGCCCATGCACAGGGAGGGCAGCAGGTTGGGGCCGGGTGAGCGGGTCAGGCGACGGGCGAGCTGCGGCGCGGTCAGCGCCACGAAGCTGACGGGGCCGGCGGCGGCGGTGGCGGCCGCGGTGAGCAGCACGGCGGCCAGCATCAGCAGCAGCCGTATGCGCTCGACGCGCACGCCGAGGGCGTACGAGATGTCGTCGCCCATCTCCATCATCCGCAGCCCGCGCGCGTTGCCGAGGACGAGCGGTACGAGGACGGCGCACAGGGCGAGCAGCGGCCAGACCTGGGCCCAGTCCCGGCCGCTGAGCGACCCGGTCATCCACACCACCGCGCGGGCCGCGTCGACCAGGTCGGCCTTGGTCAGAAGATAGCCGTTGACCGCCGTCATGATCGCGGACATGCCGATGCCGACCAGCACCAGCCGATAGCCGTGCACGCCTCGCTTCCAGGCGAGCAGATAGATGGCGAACCCGGTGGCGAGTCCGCCCACGAGTGCTCCGGTGGTCACCTGGGTGGCGTCGCCGGAGAACACCACGATCACCACGAGCGCCCCGGCCGTGGCTCCCTGCCCGAGCCCGAGGATGTCGGGGCTGCCCAGCGGGTTGCGGGACAGCGCCTGGAACAGCGCACCGCCCAGGCCGAGGGAGGCACCGACCAGAAGCCCGACGAGCACACGCGGCAACCGCAGCTCGTTGACGATGAACTCCTGTCCCGCGTTGCCGTCGCCGGCCAGCGTCCTGAGTACGTCGCCCGCCGGGATCGGGAAGTCGCCGGTGCCGATCAGCACGACACTCGCGCCGAGCGCGGCGACGAGCAGCAGGACGACGGCGGTCAGGGCCCGGACGTCCAGCCGGACGGACAACCCGCCCGGGGTCCGCACGGCACGACTGCGCCGGGCGCCCTTCACCACGGTCCCGGCCCCGCCCTTCCGCCGGCTCTTCACACCGGCTTTCACGTCGGCCTTCACGTCGCTCCGCGCCTCGCCCTCCGCCTCGTTCTCCGCCTCGCTGTTTCGTACGGTCCTCACAGCTGGGCCGTCCTCCGCCGTCGTACGAGAAAGATGAAGACCGGGCCGCCGAGGATCGCGGTGACGATGCCGACCTGGAGCTCGGAGGGCCGGGCGACGAGCCGGCCGAGGACGTCGGCACCGAGCAGCAGCACCGGCGACAGGACGGCCGCGTACGGCAGGATCCAGCGCAGGTCGGGCCCGGTGAAGGAACGCACGACGTGCGGCACCATGAGACCGACGAACACGATCGGCCCGCAGGCCGCGGTCGCGGCCCCGCACAGCACGGTCGCCGTGAGCATGGACAGCACCCGGGTCCGGTTCAGGTCGGCCCCGAGCGCCTTGGCCGTGTCGTCGCCCATCTCCATGGCGTTCAGCGGCCGGGCGAGGGCGAGCGCGAGGACCATGCCGACCCCGAGGAACGGCAGCACCTGCTCGATGGTCGCGTCCGTCGCCGAGGACAGCGACCCGACCGTCCAGAAGCGCATCTTGTTCAGCGCCGCGTCGTCCATGATCATCACGGCTTGGAGATAGCCGTAGAGGGCCGCGCTGATCGCCGTACCCGCGAGCGCGAGCCGTACCGGCGTGGCGCCCCGGCTGCCGCCGAGGAACCACACCACGGCGCCGACCGCGGCCGCGCCGAGGAAGGCGAACCACACGTACCCGCTCAGGCTCGTGACGCCGAAGAAGGTGATGGCGGTGACGACCGCGGCCGACGCGCCCGCGTTGATGCCGAGCAGTCCGGGATCGGCGAGCGGGTTGCGGGTCAGGGCCTGCAGCACGGACCCGGCGAGGCCGAGGGCGGCCCCGGCCAGCAGCCCGAGGAGGGTACGTGAGATCCGGTCGTCGACCACCACGTCGCCGTACGTCCCCGAGGCGTCGAACAGCCCGTGCCAGACCTCCCCGATGGACAGCTGTTTCGCCCCGATCGCGATGCTCGCCAACGCGACGACCACCAGGATCAGGACAGAGACGAGCAGCCCAACGGCACGTACGAGCCGTCGGGTTGGGGGCGCGGACACGGACTCCGCGCGCTGTTCGGGGGGACTGTCGACCAACACGCAGTTAGGTTAGCCTACCCTGCCAATCCGGCACGATCCCGCTCCGTACCCGCCCCAACCGCAGGTCATCGCCTTGGTCGCGGGCCCACGGACCGCTCACAACCCCAGCCGGGCCAGCGCCTTCCCGGTTTCCAACTCGCACACACCCTCACCGGCCGCGCTCCAGGCCGCCGCACACAACGCCCGCAGCCCGTCCAAGCTCTCCCCCTCACCGTCGAGTTCAAGCCGCTCGGCACCGGCGGTCGCCGTCCAGCCACCGCACCGGAACCCCTCCCCGTCCACGACGACCTCCGGCTGCCCGGTGAGCAACCCGCGCAGATCGGCGTCGACATACGTCGGCCGGTGCTGCGGCGGCGCGGCCAGCAGCAGGGCGCCGTCGGTCACGCCGGTCAGCACCAGAAGCGAGTCGACACCGCCGTTGAACGCCCCCTCGATGTCCGTGTCCAGCCGGTCGCCGACCACCAGCGGACGCTCGGCCCCGGTCCGCAGGATCGTCTCCCGGTGCATGGGCGGCAATGGCTTGCCCGCCACCTGCGGCTCGGCACCGGTGGCTATCCGCACCACCTCCACCGCCGCCCCGTTGCCCGGAGCGATCCCACGCCCGCTCGGAATCGTCAGGTCGGTGTTGGAGGCGAACCACGGCACCCCGCGCGCCACGGCATAAGACGCCTCGGCGAACCGCCCCCACGGCAGCTCGGGCCCGCCGTACCCCTGCACGACCGCGGCCGGATCGTCGTCCGCCGACTCCACCGGCTCCAGCCCGCGCTCCCGCAGCGCCACCCGCAGCCCCTCACCGCCGATCACCAGGACCCGTGCCCCGGCCGGCACCTGCTCACTGATCAGCCGCGCGACCGCCTGCGCCGAGGTGATGACGTCGTCCGCCCCCGTCGGTATCCCCAGCTCCGTCAGATGCCCGGCCACGACGTCCGGGGTCCGCAAGGCGTTGTTCGTGACGTACGCGAGATGCATCCCGCCCTCACGGGCGATGGCGAGCGACTCCACGGCATGCGCGATGGCGCTGCCGCCCGCGTACACCACACCGTCGAGGTCGAGCAGCGCCGTGTCGTACGCCTCGCTCAGGGCCCTGCCACTGCCCTCCGGCCTCGTCCTGACGCTCTGGCTCATTCGGCATCGCTCCTCGTTCGACGGCTTCACCCGATCATCCCCCATGCCACTGACACCCGTACGATGCCGGGATGAACACAGCAGGTCACCCGGAAGCAACGGCGCGCCGAGGCCTCGAACTCACCCCGTTCCGAGGGCTTCGCTACGACCCCGACCGGGTCGGCAGCCTGGCCGCCGTCACATCCCCTCCGTACGACGTCGTCGTCCGCCCCGACGGCCTGCACCACCTCCAGGACGCGGACCCGTACAACATCGTCCGCCTGATCCTCCCCCAGGCGGCCACGCCCGGCGCCCGCAACGAGCAGGCGGCCACCACCCTGCGCCGCTGGCTCTCCGAAGGCGTCCTGGCCGTCGACCCGGAGCCCTGCCTGTACGTCTACGAGCAGCACGACGGCGAGGGCATGCTGCAGCGCGGCGTCATCGGCGCCCTGCGCGTCTCGGAACCCTCGGAGGGCCTGGTCCTCCCGCACGAGGACGTCATGCCCCACGTGGTCGCCGACCGGGCCGCCCTGATGCGCGCCACGTCCGCGAACCTCGAACCACTGCTCCTCACGTACCGCGGCGACGGCACGACGGCCGACACGACCGCCGTCATCGAGCGCACGATCGAGTCCCCTCCGCTCCTGGCGACGACCACCGAGGACGGCTTCAGCCACCGCCTGTGGTCGATCACCGACCCCGCCGACCTGGCCCACGTCCGGTCGGACCTGAGCCGGCGCCAGGCCCTGATCGCCGACGGCCACCACCGCTGGGCCACGTATCTGCGTCTACGCGCGGAGCATGCCTCGCCCGGCCCCTGGGACCACGGCCTGGTCCTCCTGGTCGACACGGCCCGCTACCCCCTGCGCGTCCGCGCGATCCACCGCCTCCTGCACGGCCTGCCGGTGCCGGAGGCCCTGGCCGCCCTCGACGGCCTGTTTCGCATACAGCGCCTCGACGTCCCGCTGGGCAAGGCCCTGGAGGCGCTGGCCGACGGGGCCCGCGCCGGCAACGCCTACCTCCTCGCCGGAGACGGCGCCTTCCACCTGATCGACCGTCCGGACCCGGCCCTCCTCGCCCGCACGGTCCCGGCCGACCGTCCCGCCGCCTGGCGCACCCTGGACGCGACGGTCCTGCACGCCGCGCTCCTCGCCCACATCTGGCACATCCCCGAGGACGATCCCACGCGCATCGCCTACATCCACGACACGGCGGCCACCGTACGCAAGGCCGAACGCGACGGCGGTACGGCCGTCCTGATGCACCCGGTCCGCGAGGACGTCGTCCGCGACCTGGCACGCCAAGGTGTCACCATGCCCCGCAAGTCGACGTCGTTCGGCCCCAAGCCGGCCTCGGGCCTGGTGCTGCGCGCGCTGGACCTGTGAACGCCGAAGGGGCGGGACCCCTGCCCGGGATCCCGCCCCTCACCTGAAGCCTCGCTCAGTCCCTGTCGCCCTCGTCCGGCCCGTCCTGAACCTCAGCGGCACCGCCACCGCTGCCCTTGTCCTCGCCCTCATCCTCGGAGAGGGCGTCGACGAACTCGACACCGTCCAGCTCGGCGAGCCGGTCGGAGGCGTCCGTGCTGCCGTCCTTGTCGGCCTCGACGGCCTTGGCGAACCACTCACGCGCCTCACCGTCACGCCCGGCGGCAAGCAGCGCGTCGGCGTAGGCGTACCGCAGCCGCGCGGTCCACGGCTGTACGGCGTTGGAGGCGAGCTCGGGGCTCTGCAGCGTCACGATGGCCGCGTCCAGCTGCCCAAGATCACGCCGGGCGCCGGCCGCGACGAGCCGCATCTCGACCTGCCCTGCCTTGTCCAGCTTGTGCACGTCGGGCGCCCCGGCCATGTCCAGCGCCTTCTCCGGACGCCCGAGCCCACGCTCGCAGTCGGCCATGACGGGCCACAGGTCGGTGTTGCCGGTCATCCGCCGAGCGGCCCTGAACTCGGCGAGCGCCTCCCCGTACTTCTGGTTCGCGTACGCCGCGAACCCGGCCGCCTCTCGCACGGCCGCGACACGCGACGCCAGCCGCAGCGCCACCTTCGAGTAGGCGTAAGCGCCCTCGGGGTCCTCGTCGATGAGCCGCGCGACCATCACCAGGTTCCTGGCGACGTCCTCCGCGAGTGTCTTGGGCAGGCTCTGCAGCTCCTGCCGTACGTCCTTGTCGATCTCGTCGCCCGTGACGTCCTCGGGGATCGGCAGCCGCTTGATCGGCTCGCGATCCCGGTCCCGCTCGTCACGGAACCGGCCACCACCGCGCCGGTCGTCCCGACGGTCGTCACGCCCACGGAACCCGCCGGGACGCCCACCTCGGTCATCGCGACGGGGCCCACGAGCACCACGGTCGTCCCGCCCCCGGAAGCCCCCGCGTTCGCCCCGGTTGTCGTCCCGCCGGAACCCGCCACGGTCGTCACGGCGGTCATCCCGACGGTCATCGCGGCGGAAGCCACCGCGCGCGTCGTCACGACGCTCCCCGCGGTCGTCGCGAGAGAAGGAGGGACGGTCGCCCTCACGACGGAACCCACGGTCGCGGTCGTCACGACGGAAGCCCCGCTCGCGGTCATCACCACGGAACCCACGGTCCCGATCGTCTCGACGGAAGCCACCGCGGTCGCCGTCACGGCGCTCATCACTCCGGCGGTCGTCACGACGGTCATCCCGCCGGTCATCACGCCGGCCGTAGCCGCCACCCCGGTTGTCGTCACGCCGGAAGCCACCACGCTCGTCACCACGACGATCGTCACGACGGTCATCCCGACGGTCGTCACGACGGTCATCACGGCGGAAGGACGGACGGTCGCCCTCACGCCGGAAGCCACGGTCGCGGTCGTCACGACGCGGCCCACCGGAACGGTCGTCCCTGCGGAACGCCGGACGGGGCCCACGATCGCCTTCACGTCGGTCGCCACCCCGGTCATCACGCCGGCCGTAGCCGCCACCCCGGTTGTCGTCACGCCGGAAGCCACCACGGTCGTCACCACGACGGTCGTCACGGCGACCATCGCGGCGGTCATCACGACGGTCATCGCGACGGAACCCACCACGGTCACCGCCCCGGTCGCCACCACGACGATCGTCACCACGGCGGTCATCACCACGGCGGTCATCACGACGGCCGTAGCCACCGCGGTCGTTGTCGCGACGGAAACCGCCTCGATCACCCCGGTCGCCGCGGTTGTCGCGATCACCACTGTCCCGTCGCCGCTGGTCGCGCTCCGGTCGGTCGTCGGGAGAGTTGGTGGACATCGGTGGCTCCTGTCTTCGGTACCGCAAGCATTGTAAAAACGAAAGGACCCCTGGTCCCAGCTGAACGCTGGTGACCAGGGGTCCTTCCCAAAGATTGTTCGGCGGTGTCCTACTCTCCCACAGGGTCCCCCCTGCAGTACCATCGGCGCTGTAAGGCTTAGCTTCCGGGTTCGGAATGTAACCGGGCGT
>NZ_JBIAEQ010000014.1:0-79065 GCF_042868655.1 Streptomyces sp. NPDC007808 | reverse complement strand
TCCGACTCTATCAGATCTTTCCGATCCGATTTCCTCGGTGCTTTCCAGGTTCCCGCTCTCGCGTTTCCCTTTCCGGCGCTTCCGACTTTATCAGAGATTCTGAGTCGGAATTCCCGCCCCCTCCGGGGACTGGTTCCGGCGCACGAGGTGGCCGGGTTCCCGATCAGGCGGAGCCGTAAACGTACTGGAGCGGGGCGCCCCGATGCAAATCGAGGTGCCCCGCTCCTGGTTCACACGGTCCCGTGTCCGACGGGCCGTCAGACCTCCACGACCACAGGCAGGATCATCGGCCGGCGCCGGTACGAGTCCGAGACCCACTTGCCCAGGGTGCGGCGCACCAGCTGCTGCAGCTGGTGGGGCTCGACCACGCCGTCCTGTGCGGACCGCTCCAGCACTTCCGTGATCTTCGGGATGACCTCGCCGAAAGCGGAGTCCTCGATACCGGAGCCGCGGGCCTGGATGTGCGGACCGCCGGTGATCTTGCCGGTGGAGGAGTCGACCACCACGAAGACCGAGATGATGCCCTCGTCGCCGAGGATCTTGCGGTCCTTCAGGGCGGGTTCGCCGACGTCACCGACCGAGAGGCCGTCGACGTAGACGTATCCGGCCTGGACCTTGCCGGAGATCTTCGCCTTGCCCTCGACGAGGTCGACGGCGACTCCGTCCTCGGCGATGACGATGCGGTCGTGCGGGACACCGGTCAGGGCGCCCAGCTCGGCGTTGGCACGCAGGTGGCGCCATTCGCCGTGGACCGGCATCAGGTTCTTCGGGCGGCAGATGTTGTAGAAGTACAGGAGCTCGCCCGCGGACGCGTGGCCGGAGACGTGGACCTTGGCGTTGCCCTTGTGGACGACGTTGGCGCCCCAGCGGGTCAGGCCGTTGATGACGCGGTAGACCGCGTTCTCGTTGCCGGGGATGAGGGACGACGCGAGGATCACCGTGTCGCCGTTGACGATGCGGATCTGGTGGTCGCGGTTGGCCATCCTCGACAGGGCTGCCATCGGTTCGCCCTGGGAACCGGTGCAGACCAGGACCACCTCGTGGTCCGGGAGGTCGTCCAGCGTCTTGACGTCCACGACCAGGCCCGGTGGGACCTTCAGGTAGCCGAGGTCGCGCGCGATGCCCATGTTGCGGACCATCGAGCGGCCGACGAAGGCGACCCGGCGGCCGTACTCGTGGGCGGCGTCGAGGATCTGCTGGATGCGGTGGACGTGGCTGGCGAAGCTCGCCACGATGACGCGCTTGCGAGCGCCCGCGAAGACCTGGCGCAGGACATTGGAGATGTCGCGCTCGTGCGGGGTGAAGCCCGGCACCTCCGCGTTCGTGGAGTCGGAGAGGAGGAGGTCGATGCCTTCCTCGCTCAGCCGGGCGAACGCGTGGAGGTCCGTGAGGCGGTTGTCCAGCGGGAGCTGGTCCATCTTGAAGTCGCCGGTGTGCACCACCATGCCGGCGGGCGTGCGGATCGCGACGGCCAGGGCGTCCGGGATGGAGTGGTTGACGGCGACGAACTCGCAGTCGAAGGGGCCGATGCGCTCGCGGTGCCCCTCCGCCACCTCAAGGGTGTAGGGGCGGATGCGGTGCTCCTGGAGCTTGGCCTCGATCAGGGCGAGGGTCAGCTTGGAGCCGATCAGCGGGATGTCCGGCTTCTCGCGCAGGAGGAAGGGGACGCCGCCGATGTGGTCCTCGTGACCGTGGGTGAGGACGATGCCCTCGATGTCGTCGAGACGGTCCCTGATGGACGAGAAGTCCGGCAGGATCAGGTCGATTCCGGGCTGCTCCTCCTCCGGGAAGAGCACTCCGCAGTCGACGATCAACAGACGGCCGCCGTACTCGAAGACCGTCATGTTTCGGCCGATTTCGCCAAGGCCGCCGAGCGGGGTGACCCGCAGGCCGCCTTCGGGGAGCGGCGGGGGCGCGCTGAGTTCAGGATGCGGATGACTCAAAAGACTCTCCTCACCACGCGCGCCACGTACCGGTCGGGCACGTGGCGCGCGTGACGTTCGTGCAGAAGCAGTTGTCGTTGTGGGGTGCGGGCACCGGTGGCCCGCGTATTCAGTTGTGGAGTTTCGTTGCGCGCCCGGGGCGCGCGAAGTCTGGTGCTAGAGCTGTACCCCGCCCGCGGCAAGATCGATCTTGAGCTGCTCGATCTCCTCGGGGGAACACTCGGCCATGGGGGCGCGCAGCGGTCCGGCGGGCAGACCCTGGAGGGCGAGCGCGGCCTTGGTGGTCATGACGCCCTGGGTGCGGAACATGCCGGTGTAGACCGGGAGCAGCTTCTGGTGGATCTCGGTGGCCTTCTGGACGTCGCCGGAGACGTACGCGTCGACGAGCGCGCGCAGGTCGGGGGTGACCAGGTGGCCGACGACCGAGACGAAGCCGACGGCGCCCACGGAGAGCAGCGGCAGGTTCAGCATGTCGTCGCCGGAGTACCAGGCGAGGCCGGAGCGGGCGATGGCCCAGCTGGCGCGGCCGAGGTCGCCCTTGGCGTCCTTGTTGGCGACGATCCGCGGGTGCTCGGCGAGGCGGACGAGCGTCTCGGTGTTGATCGGGACGCCGCTGCGGCCGGGGATGTCGTACAGCATGACCGGCAGCTCGGTGGCGTCGGCGATGGCCTTGAAGTGCCGGTACAGGCCCTCCTGAGGGGGCTTGTTGTAGTACGGCGTGACCACCAGGAGGCCGTGTGCGCCGACCTGCTCGGCCGCGCGGGCGAGCTTCAGGCTGTGCTGGGTGTCGTTGGTGCCGACACCGGCCACCACGTGTGCCCGATCGCCGACGGCCTCCAGGACGGCTCGTACCAGGTCCGATTTCTCCGCGTCGCTGGTGGTGGGGGACTCGCCGGTGGTGCCGTTGATGATCAGGCCGTCGTTGCCTGCGTCCACCAGGTGCGTGGCGAGCCGCTGTGCGCCGTCGAGGTCGAGTGCGCCGTCCGCCGTGAAGGGCGTGACCATGGCGGTGAGGACCCGCCCGAAGGGGGTCTGCGGAGTGGAGGTCGGAGCCATGGGTTACACGCTACTCGTTGCGCACGGCGGGGTCTGCCCTAGGGGGGCGCGAAAAGTCAGGACAAAGATGGAGCCCGGCACTGCCTGCTCGGGGGTTCAAGCAGTGCCGGGTCCGTTTGATCAGGCTAGATGAACTTCTCTAAATGCCGCAATACGGACACTTCATGCGGCTGACAGCCGCCCCCTGGCCCGCCTGCGGAAGGCGGGCGCGTTACGGCGCCACCCGGCCGTTCGCATTGAACGCCGCGTACGTCAGCGGCATGAGCTTGGCCCACTCCGCCTCCATCCGCTCCCCGACCATTTCGATCTCCCGCTGCGGGAAGGACGGCACCTTGGCCAGCTCGTGCTGGGTGCGCAGGCCGAGGAAGTGCATCAGGGAGCGGGCGTTGCACGTGGCGTACATCGAGGAGAACAGGCCGACCGGGAGGACCGAGCGAGCGACCTCGCGGGCGACGCCGGCGGCGAGCATCTCCTGGTACGCCTCGTACGCCTGGCGGTACGAGTCCTCCATGACACGGCCGACCAGCTCCTGCTGCGCCTGGGTGCCCTCCACGAAGACGTACTTGCCCGGGCGGCCCTCCTGGACCAGCTTGCGGGACTCGTCGGGGACGTAGAAGACGGGCTGGAGCTCGCGGTAGCGGCCGCTCTCCTCGTTGTACGACCAGCCCACGCGGTGGCGCATGAACTCGCGGAAGACGAAGATCGGGGCGCTGATGAAGAAGGTCATCGAGTTGTGCTCGAAGGGGCTGCCGTGCCGGTCCCGCATCAGGTAGTTGATCAGGCCCTTGGAGCGCTCGGGGTCCTTCTGCAACTCCTCCAGGGACTGCTCGCCGGCGGTGGACACGCGGGCGGCCCACAGCACGTCGGAGTCGGCCGCGCTGTGCTTGACCAGCTCTACGGTGACGTCACTGCGGAAGCTGGGCTTGAGGTCGTCGGCGGGGGTGTCGGTCACGGCTCGGAGGGTCCTTCCATCACTTCTCTGGGCGGCGCCCACTCTACGGGCCGGCACCGACAACGGGGCGTTCGGTGCCGGGTCGCGACATACCTCGGCGAACTTCGGCGAATTTCTGTGAATCCGGCGAATCCCGGCACCTTTTGGGGCACCCGGTCGTCTGTGTGGATGACAACGATCCGTTCGATCCCCGAGAGGAGCCGGACCTCCCATGTTCCGTCGGCGCGAGCCCGTTCCCTTCGCCTTCGTCGCCGAAGCCGACAGGTTCCGCAGCAATGTCACTCCCCCACCCCGTGAGCGGGCGTCGCTCGGCGAGATAGCCGGGCGCTGGCTGCTGGGGCTCACCCTCGTCGCCGGGCTCGTCGGCTCGCTGGTGGTCGGCATGCCCGCACTGTCCACCGACACCGGGGCCCAGACCGAGCAGTCGCAGGCGTCCCAGGGGCGTTGACCCTCCCCCGCTGCCCGAATGGCGTGGGATGCACCCCCTTGGCCCCCCGAGAGTGGTGAGTGGGGGCACTGGTCGATAACCTCACCGGGCACAGCCCACGCATGGACCAGTGAGGACCAGCCGTGCCCCTGCCCTTCCTGACGGCCGACCGTGCTTTCGACTCAGCCGACGATGTCGCGCTGCCCTTCGAGGACCATGACCGCTGGCGGCGTCCCTACCGTCCCGGGCCTTGGCGCGTGGGTGTTGCGGCGCTGTGGCTGCTGCTCGCCTCGTTCGTGCTGTTCGCGGCGGTCATCACCGCCCTGACCGGCACGGTGACCGGCGCCGCGGTCGTCTTCGCCGTCGCGCTGGCGGTCATCGCCGGAGCCCTGCGGCTGCTGCGCATGGGGGTGTGGGTGAGCCCGCACGGGCTGCGTCAGGTGGGCTTCCTCGTGACGCGTACGGTGCCCTGGGAGCAGGTCGTCGCCGTGCGGACGGCCCAGCAGCCGGTGCGCTGGCTGGGGTTGCCGCGCACGGTGCAGGGGCAGGCGCTGCTGCTCGTACGGCGGGGCCGGGCCACGGACGAGCTGCCGGTGCTGATGACGACGCACAACGCGGACTTCCTGGCGCGGACCGAGGCTTTCGACCGGGCCGCCGACGCGGTCGAGGCGTGGGCCGCGGAGAACACGCGCGGCTGACGACACCAAGCATGTCGAAGGGGCCGGACCGCAGCGAGTGCGGGCCGGCCCCTTCGACGTGTCACGGCTGAGCGGACGAGTGCCGGACGGGCCGGGTCGTCGTCGCCGCACGGCGTACCGCCGGCGCGCCGGACGGCCCGGGCCGCGGAGGGCTCAGGCCTGGACGGTCTTGCCCTCGTGCAGCGCGATGGCCCGTTGCATCGCCTTGCGAGCCCGCGGGGTGTCACGGGCGTCGTGATAGGCGACGGCGAGGCGGAACCAGCTGCGCCAGTCGTCGGGAGCCGCTTCCGTCTCGGCCTTGCGCTTGGCGAAGACCGCGTCGGCCGAGTCGCGGTCGACACGGCCGCTGGGCGTGCGCTTCAACTCGTCGACGGGCAGGCCGCCCTCGGCGTCGAGTTCGGCGGCCAGGGCGTTGGCCTTGCGGACGAACTGGGTGTTCTTCCACAGGAACCACAGGCCGATCACCGGCAGGATCAGCACCGCGAGACCGAAGGTGACGGTGAGGACGGTGCCGGACTGAATCAGCATCACGCCACGGCTGCCGACCAGGACGAAGTAGACGACCAGGACGGCGGCCGTGATGGCGTAGGAGATCTTCGCGCGCATCGCTGAGCCTCGTGTCAGCCGAGGTCCAGGAAGTGCTCCAGGCCGAAGGTCAGGCCCGGAGTGGCCACCACGCGGCGGGCGCCGAGCAGGATGCCCGGCATGAAGCTGCTGTGGTGGAGGGAGTCATGGCGGATGGTGAGGGTCTCGCCCTCGCCGCCGAGCAGGACCTCCTGGTGGGCCAGGAGGCCGCGCAGTCGGACCGCGTGGACCGGGACGCCGTCGACGTTCGCGCCCCGCGCCCCGTCGAGGGCGGTCTCCGTGGCGTCCGGAGCCGGGGCGGTCCCTGCCGCCCGCCGGGCCTCCGCGATGAGCTGGGCGGTGCGGGTGGCGGTGCCGGACGGAGCGTCGACCTTCTTCGGGTGGTGCAGTTCGACCACCTCGACGGACTCGAAGTAGGGAGCCGCGATCTGAGCGAACTTCATCGTCAGGACGGCCCCGATGGAGAAGTTCGGCGCGATGAGCACACCCGTGTCCGGGGAGGCGGAGAGCCAGTCCTTGAGCTGCGTGAGGCGCTCGTCGGTCCAGCCCGTCGTACCGACGACGGCGTGGATGCCGTGGCCCACGCAGTAGTCGAGGTTGGCCATCACCGAGTCGGGCGTGGTCAGTTCGACGGCGACCTGGGCGCCGGTCTCCGCCAGCGTCTCCAGCTTGTCGCCGCGGCTCAGGGCGGCGACCAGCTCCATGTCCTCGGCGGCCTCGACCGCCCGTACCGCCTCGGAACCGATCCGGCCCTTGGCGCCGAGGACCGCCACGCGCAGCTTGCTCATCTCTTGTGCTTCCTTCACCAGGGGATTGTCAGGCGACGGCGTCGTGCAACCGGGACGCCTGCTTGTCCTTCAGCGGGCCGATGACGGACAGCGAGGGCCGCTGTCCCAGGATCTCGCGGGCGACCGAGCGCACGTCGTCCGGGGTGACCGCCGCTATCCGGGCCAGCATGTCGTCGACGGACATCTGCTCGCCCCAGCACAGCTCGCTCTTGCCGATGCGGTTCATGAGCGCGCCGGTGTCCTCCAGGCCGAGGACGGTGGAGCCCCGGAGCTGGCCGATGGCGCGGTCCATCTCCTCGTCGGACAGGCCGTGCTCGGCGACATGGTCGAGTTCGTCACGGCAGATCTTCAGCACGTCGTGGACCTGTGAGGGCCGGCAGCCGGCGTACACGCCGAACAGGCCGCAGTCGGCGAATCCGGAGGTGTACGAGTAGACGCTGTAGGCCAGGCCGCGCTTCTCGCGGACCTCCTGGAAGAGCCGGGAGGACATACCGCCGCCGAGCGCGGTGTTGAGGACGCCGAGGGCCCAGCGGCGTTCGTCCGTACGGGACAGGCCGGGCATACCGAGGACGACATGGGCCTGCTCGGTCTTGCGGCCGATGAGCTCGACGCGGCCGGTGCTGCGCAGCGCGCGGCGCCCGTCGCGCGGGGCGACGGGTACGGCGTCCGGGTTCTTGAAGGCACCGGCCTTCTCGAAGGCGGCCCGGACCTGCCGTACGACCTTGTTGTGGTCGATGTTGCCGGCGCACGCGACCACGAGGTGGGTCGGGTCGTAGTGCTTCTTGTAGAAGCGGCGGATGCGGTCGGCGGTGAGGGCGTTGACCGTGTCGACCGTGCCGAGGACCGGGCGGCCGAGGGGGTTGTCGCCGAACATGGTGTGCGCGAACAGGTCGTGCACGCAGTCGCCCGGGTCGTCCTCGGTCATGGCGATCTCTTCGAGGATCGCGCCGCGCTCGACGTCGACGTCCTCTTCGAGGATGAGCGAGCCGGTCAGCATGTCGCAGACCACGTCGATGGCGAGCGGCAGGTCGGTGTCGAGCACGCGCGCGTAGTAGCACGTGTACTCCTTCGCCGTGAACGCGTTCATCTCGCCGCCGACCGCGTCGATGGCGGAGGAGATGTCCAGGGCGGATCTGCGGGTGGTGCCCTTGAAGAGCAGGTGCTCCAGGTAGTGCGTGGCGCCGTTCAGGGCGCGCGTCTCGTCGCGGGAGCCCACGTGCGCCCAGATGCCGAAGGTGGCGGAGCGGACGGAGGGCAGGGTCTCGGTGACGATGCGCAGGCCGCCCGGGAGGGTGGTCTTGCGGACCGTGCCGATGCCGCCTGTGCCCTTGATGAGGGTTTGGGTACGGGCGACGGCCCGCGCCTCCGAGGAGGTGCGGGCCGTCGCCGTGGAGCTACTCGACGTCACTTGTCGGCGTCGTCCTTCTTGTCGTCGGCCGAGCCACCGTCGGACTCGGCCTCGCCCTCGATCACGGGGACGAGGGAGAGCTTGCCGCGGGAGTCGATCTCGGCGATCTCGACCTGGACCTTCTGGCCCACGCCGAGCACGTCCTCGACGTTCTCCACGCGCTTGCCGCCGGCCAGCTTGCGGATCTGCGAGATGTGCAGCAGACCGTCCTTGCCGGGGAGGAGCGAGACGAACGCGCCGAACGTGGTCGTCTTGACGACCGTGCCCAGGTAGCGCTCGCCGACCTCGGGCATCGTCGGGTTGGCGATGCCGTTGATCGTGGTGCGGGCGGCCTCGGCGGACGGGCCGTCGGCGGCGCCGATGTAGATGGTGCCGTCGTCCTCGATCGTGATCTCGGCGCCGGTGTCCTCCTGGATCTGGTTGATCATCTTGCCCTTCGGGCCGATGACCTCGCCGATCTTGTCGACCGGGATCTTCACGGTGATGATCCGCGGCGCGTTCGGGGACATCTCGTCCGGCGTGTCGATCGCTTCCATCATCACGTCGAGGATGTGGAGACGGGCGTCACGGGCCTGCTTCAGGGCGGCGGCCAGGACGGAGGCGGGGATGCCGTCCAGCTTGGTGTCGAGCTGGAGGGCGGTCACGAACTCCTTCGTACCGGCGACCTTGAAGTCCATGTCGCCGAAGGCGTCCTCCGCACCGAGGATGTCGGTGAGGGTGACGTAGTGCGTCTCGCCCTCGATCTCCTGGGAGATCAGGCCCATGGCGATACCGGCGACGGGGGCCTTCAGCGGCACACCGGCGTTCAGCAGCGACATGGTGGAGGCGCAGACCGAGCCCATGGACGTCGAGCCGTTGGAGCTCAGCGCCTCGGAGACCTGGCGGATCGCGTAGGGGAACTCCTCGCGCGTCGGCAGGACCGGCACGAGGGCGCGCTCGGCGAGGGCGCCGTGGCCGATCTCGCGGCGCTTCGGGGAGCCGACGCGGCCGGTCTCGCCGGTGGAGTACGGCGGGAAGTTGTAGTTGTGCATGTAGCGCTTGCGGGTCACCGGGGAGAGGGTGTCCAGCTGCTGCTCCATGCGGAGCATGTTGAGGGTGGTGACGCCCAGGATCTGGGTCTCACCACGCTCGAACACCGCGGAGCCGTGCACCCGCGGGATGGCCTCGACCTCGGCGGCGAGCGTACGGATGTCCGTCACGCCGCGGCCGTCGATGCGCTTCTTCTCCTTGATGACGCGCTCACGGACCAGGGTCTTGGTCAGCGAGCGGTACGCGGCGGAGATCTCCTTCTCGCGGCCCTCGAACTCCGGCAGGAGCTTCTCGGCGGCGAGCGCCTTGACGCGGTCCAGCTCGGCCTCGCGCTCCTGCTTGCCGGCGATGGTGAGCGCCTGGGCGAGCTCGGGCTTGACGGCGGCGGTCAGCGCCTCCAGCACGTCGTCCTGGTAGTCCAGGAAGATCGGGAACTCGCCGGTCGGCTTGGCGGCCTTCGCGGCGAGGTCGGCCTGGGCCTTGCAGAGCACCTTGATGAAGGGCTTCGCGGCCTCCAGACCGGCGGCGACGACCTCCTCGGTCGGCGCCTCGGCGCCACCCTTGACCAGCTGGATGGTCTTCTCGGTGGCCTCGGCCTCGACCATCATGATCGCGACGTCGCCGTCCTCCAGGGTGCGGCCCGCGACGACCATGTCGAAGACGGCGTCCTCGAGCTCGGTGTGCGTCGGGAAGGCCACCCACTGGCCGCTGATCAGCGCGACGCGGACGCCGCCGATCGGGCCGGAGAAGGGCAGGCCGGCCAGCTGCGTGGACGCGGACGCGGCGTTGATCGCCACGACGTCGTACAGGTGGTCGGGGTTGAGCGCCATGATCGTGGCGACGACCTGGATCTCGTTGCGCAGGCCCTTCTTGAAGGACGGGCGCAGCGGGCGGTCGATCAGGCGGCAGGTGAGGATGGCGTCCTCGGAGGGGCGGCCCTCACGGCGGAAGAAGCTGCCGGGGATCTTGCCGGCGGCGTACATCCGCTCCTCGACGTCCACCGTCAGGGGGAAGAAGTCGAGCTGGTCCTTGGGGTTCTTGGAGGCGGTGGTGGCCGACAGCACCATGGTGTCGTCGTCCAGGTAGGCCACGGCGGAACCGGCGGCCTGCTTGGCCAGGCGGCCCGTCTCGAAGCGGATGGTGCGGGTGCCGAAGGAGCCGTTGTCGATGACGGCCTCGGCGTAGTGGGTCTCGTTCTCCACTAGCGTTTTCTCCGTTACTTTGTCGTCTTTTGTCCCTCGCTGCCCGTGTGGCAGGGGGACGGTGGCGGAGAAGCGCTCCGTGCGGTGCGGGCCGGTCTTCGATCGAAGCACCCGGGGCTCGCTTCCCCCGGGGGCCACTACCGAGGACCGGCGGCGGCTAGGCGCGCTTCTCCTCGTTCTTGTCGTGCTGTGTCGTCCGTATTGCGTTGTGCTACCACACTACAAAGCGTGGGTGACACTCCGCATGTTTCCGCACGCACGGCTGATCATGCGTACGTACGGCAAAGGGAGCGGCTCCCGATACGTCCCGGGAACCGCTCCCTTCACGGCGTCTTACTTGGCGCCCGCCGCACCACGGCGGATGCCGAGGCGGTCGACCAGCGCACGGAAGCGCTGGATGTCCTTCTTGGCCAGGTACTGCAGCAGGCGGCGGCGCTGACCGACCAGGATCAGCAGACCACGACGGGAGTGGTGGTCGTGCTTGTGGGTCTTGAGGTGCTCGGTCAGGTCCGTGATCCGGCGCGAAAGCATGGCGACCTGGACCTCGGGGGAGCCGGTGTCGCCCTCCTTCTGACCGAACTCGGCGATGATCTGCTTCTTCGTAGCGGCGTCGAGCGGCACGCGTACTCCTCATGAACTGTGATTGCCACCGAGTGCCCCTGGTCTTCTTCTCAGGAGAGCTTCCGTGACTCGGGAGGCGGGATCCGCTGGGCGCGTCCCCCAGATGCTCCGGGGGCGCGTACACAAACGGCCGTCACACAGCGTACCAGCCCGCGAGCACGCTCCGGACAGCGGTCCGTGCCGGTCAGAAGCCGCCGCGGACCCTGGCGTAGACGTCGAGGACCGCCAGGCAGATCGGAACCAGCGACAGCAGCACCAGCGAGTCCGCGAGATCCAGCATCCGGCCCCAGAACGGGGACAGCCCCTTCTGCGGCACGATCAGGGCGATCGCGATCAGCAGCAGCACGCCGGCGCCGACCGATGCGCCGAGCCACAGGGTGCGGACGTCGACCGGCCCGGAGTTGCCCTGCAGCAGTTCCATGACGATGTCGGCGGGCGGCGAGATCGCGAGGCCGAGGACCAGCAGGCCCAGCGTGACGACACCGGCGACGAACAGACAGGTGACCTGGGCGGTGTAGCGGAACAGACGGGCCCGCAGCATCGCGGCGAGGCCGGTGCACAGGGCCAGCAGCTGGGCCCAGCCGTTGTCGCTGAAGCCGAGCACCGCGCCGCCCGCGCCGATGATGACGACGGCACAGCCGCCCACCAGACCGAGCAGCAGCTCGTGACCCCGGCTGGTCTGGGCGACGATGCGCTGGACGTCGACGGCCTCCTGGTCGCCCTCGCGGCCCTCGCGGCGGGCCCGGGCCAGGTCCTCCGGGTTGCGGAAGCCGATCGGCAGCTTGGCGAAGCGGGCCGACCAGCCGGGCAGGAAGCCGACGACCGCCAGGGCGACGACCGCGGTGCCGGCCGCGATCTCCCGGGGCTCGGCCTCGGTGAGCACCCCGAAGAACACGGCGAGGGTGCCGATCGCGGAGGCCAGCGCGGCGGCCACGAAGGGGGCGTCGCCCTGCGGCAGCAGCATGATCAGGACGACGGAGCAGAGCAGGACGGTGACACAGCCCACGAGGAACTGGATCCTGCCGGGGCCTTCACCCGCGTCCTGGGGAATGATGCCGGAGCCCGCGATCAGCGCGTGCGGCAGCGCCGAGATGCCGAGTGCGACGGCGGAGCCGCGGTCGTCGTACACCCGGGCGCGGACGCCGGCGAGGGCCGTGAGGGCCAGCGCGGTGACACCGGCGAGGATGCCCTGCAGGCCGTTCATGTCGTGCCGGATCGGGTCCGCGAACCAGAAGACGAAACCGAGCATGACCAGGAGCAGCGATCCCGCGACGAGACCGGCGAGCCGCATCAGGTTGTCGTTCCAGCTGCGCAGGTCCTGCTTGACCGCGGCGGCGATCGCGTCCACCACGTCGTCGTGCACGGCCGGAGGCAGTGAGTCCGCGAAGGTGCGCAGCAGCAGCACCTCGCCGTCGCGGACCCGGTGCTCCAGCAACGACCGGCTGGCGTCGAGCACCTGGCCCTCGCGGGTCACCAGGTGGTATCCCGAGGGGCTGGTGTCCGACTGGACCAGGCCCGAGAGCCTGACGATCTCGGGAAAGAGGTCCTGGATCGGCAAGTCCTCGGGCAGCGCGACGTCGACACGGCTGTCCGGTGCTGCGATGGTGATTCGGCAGAAACCTGTCGAAGTCCCCGTGCTCACCTGGTGTTCCCCCTGCTAGACAAGGCTTCCTCGCGCCGCTCGTACGACGCGGAGCGCCACCATATCCGTTGCGGTACCCGGCGCAGCCCCTGCCTCCCTCATTCCTCCCAGGACCTGCGCCGCATCTCCATGCGCCTGCCTCCCTCGGGCACCGGACGCATCAGTAGGATCGACGCCTACGCGAACGACGCCTACGCGAACGAGAACACGTCGCGGTACACGGGGGCGTCGGTGCCAGGACGTATCAATCGCTAAGGATGAGTGCATCGGTGAGCGTCGTCATCATCAAGCGGCCACCGCGGACAGTGCCCCCGGCCGTCCCGGACGGCGAGGTCAAACTAGAGACGCCGCCCGAGATTCCGCGCGAGGCCGACGAGGGCATGCTGATGAACCTGCTGCCCATGATGGGCATGCTGGGTTCCGTCGGCTTCTTCTTCATGCCCAACCTGCCCCCTTACATGAGGGTGGTCGGCGGGCTGATGCTCGCCTCGACCGTGGCGATGGCCATCGCCCAGTTCGCCAAGTCCCGGCAGGGCGGCGGCGCGGGGATGGCCCAGGACCGGCGTGACTACTTCCGTTATCTGGAGCAGGTCCGCAAGGACGTGCACAAGACCGCGGAACTGCAGCGGCGCAGCCAGCTGTTCCAGCACCCCGACCCGGAGCAGCTGTGGGCGGTGGCGGCCGACAACAAGCGGCTGTGGGAGCGGCGCCCGACCGACGCGGACTTCGCGTCGGTCCGGATCGGCCGCGGCGTGCAGCAGCTCAACACCCCGCTCGTCGCGCCGGAGACGGCGCCCAAGGAGGAGCTGGAGCCGCTGACCGCGGCCGCCATGAAGGCGTTCCTCGACGCGCACGGCAGTCTGTCCGACCTGCCCGTCGCCGTGTCGCTGCGCGCCTTCTACCACGTGACGGTCTGCGGGGAGACCGACACGGTCTACGGCAACGCCCGTGCCGCGCTGGCCCAGCTGGCCACGCTGCACTCCCCCGAGGACCTGATGATCGCCGTGGTGGCGCATCCCTCCGCCGCGGCGGACTGGGACTGGATCAAGTGGCTGCCGCACAGCCAGCACCCGAAGGCCAAGGACGGCGCGGGCTCGGCCCGGCTGCTCTTCGACGACCTCGGCGAGCTGGAGGAGGCGCTGGCGGACCAGCTGGACGACCGGCCCCGCTGGAACCGTGAGGCGAACCCGGTCTACGACCAGCCGCACCTGATCGTGATCCTGGACGGCGGCACCGTACCGCCGGACTCCGAACTCGCCGGTGCCGAGGGCCTGCAGGGCGTCACCTTCCTGGAGATCGCGCCCGGGGAGCTGGAGGAGGAGCTGCGCGCGGGTCTGACGATCTACGCGAAGCCGGACCGGATGCGCCTGTTCGTCGGCCACGAGTCGGCGTACAGCGGCAAGCCTGACCTGCTCAACGTGGCTCAGGCCGAGTCCCTGGCGCGGCAGCTGGCCCCGTTCCGGGTCGGCTCCGCGGAGGAGGGCGAACCGCTGCTGTCCAACCTGGACTTCACCGACCTCATGGGCATCGGCGACGCGGGCACCGTGGACGTGTCCCGAACCTGGCGTCCGCGCACGCTGCACGAGCGGCTGCGGGTGCCGATCGGCGTCGGCGAGAACGGCGAGCCGGTCATGCTGGACCTCAAGGAGGCCTCGCAGGAAGGCATGGGCCCGCACGGCCTGTGCGTCGGCGCGACCGGTTCCGGTAAGTCCGAGGTGCTGCGCACGCTGGTGCTCGGCCTCGCGGTCACGCACTCCTCCGAGACGCTGAACTTCATCCTCGCGGACTTCAAGGGTGGCGCGACCTTCGCCGGCATGGCGGACATGCCGCACACTGCGGCGGTCATCACCAACCTGGCCGACGACCTCACCCTCGTCGACCGCATGCGCGACTCCATCATGGGTGAGACGCAGCGCCGTCAGGAGCTGCTGCGCTCGGCGGGCAACTACGCCAACCTGCACGACTACGAGAAGGCCAGGGCGGCGGGCGCCGCGCTGGAGCCGATGGCCTCGCTGGTGATCGTGCTCGACGAGTTCTCCGAACTCCTCACCGCCAAGCCGGACTTCATCGACATGTTCATCCAGATCGGCCGTATCGGCCGGTCGCTGGGCATTCACCTGCTGCTGGCCTCGCAGCGCCTGGAAGAGGGCAAGCTGCGCGGCCTCGACACCTACCTGTCGTACCGGATCGGTCTGCGGACCTTCTCCGCCGCCGAGTCCCGTACGGCGATCGGCGTCCCGGACGCCTACCACCTGCCGTCGATCCCCGGCTCCGGTTACCTGCGCTACGACACCGACACCATGGTGCGCTTCAAGGCGGCGTACGTGTCGGGCCCGTACCACGGCGAGGGCCCCTCCCGGGTGAGCCGCTCGACGCAGCTGCGTCCGGCGCTGTTCACAGCAGAGCAGGTCGCGCTGCCGCCGCAGCCGGTGGTCGAGGAGCCCGAACCCGACAACAGGGTGGACGACGCGCTCGCCGACACCGTCCTGGACGTCCTGGTCGCCAGGATGGTCAACCAGGGTCCGCCCGCCCACCAGGTGTGGCTGCCCCCGCTGGACGAGGCGCCCTCGCTGGAGCAGCTCCTGCCCCAGCTCGCCGTCACCCCGGAGCGCGGCCTGACCGCACCCGACTACACGGCGCTCGGCCGGCTCAACGTGCCGGTCGGCCTGGTGGACAAGCCGTTCGAGCAGCGGCGCGACGTGCTGTACCGGGACTTCTCCGGCGGTGCCGGTCACGGTCTGTTCGTCGGTGGTCCGCAGTCCGGCAAGTCGACGCTGCTGCGCTCGCTCATCTCGTCGTTCGCCCTCACGCACACGCCGTCCGAAGTGCAGTTCTACTGCCTGGACTTCGGTGGTGGCGGTCTGATCTCGATGGAGGAGCTGGCCCACGTCGGCGGGGTCGCCAACCGTCTGGACGCCGAGAAGGTGCGCCGTACGGTCAGCGAGGTCGAGGGCATCCTCAACACGCGTGAGGAGTACTTCCGTACCCACAACGTCGACTCGATCCAGACGTACCGTCAGCGCCGCAACTCCGGTCAGCTGCCCGACCAGCCGTGGGGCGACGTCTTCCTCGTCATCGACGGCTGGGCGACCTTCAAGACGGACTACGAGATGCTGGAGGCCACCGTCACCGAGATCGCCACGCGTGGCCTCGGCTTCGGTGTGCACGTGATCCTGACCGCGAGCCGCTACACCGAGGTGCGGCCGGCGCTCAAGGACATGCTCCAGAACCGCATCGAGCTGCGGCTCGGTGACCCGACGGAGTCGGAGGTCGACCGCAAGGTCGCGCAGAACGTCCCCGCCACCGTGCCGGGCCGTGGTCTGACCCAGGAGAAGCTGCACTTCATGGCGGCGCTGCCGCGGGTCGACGGCTCCTCGGAGACGGACGACCTGTCCGAGGCGACCTCGATCCTCATCCGCGGCATCAACGACAACTGGCAGGGCAACCACGCCCCGGCGGTGCGTCTGCTGCCCACGATGCTGCCGTCCGACCGGCTGCCCAAGGGCTTCGAGCACCCGGACCGCGGTGTCGCCATCGGTATCGACGAGTCCTCGCTGTCGCCGGTCTTCGTCGACTTCGAGACCGACCCGCTCTTCATCGTGTTCGGTGAGAGCGAGTCCGGTAAGTCCGCGATGCTCAGGCTGCTGATCAAGCAGATCACCGAGCGCTACACACCGGACCAGGCGAAGATCGTCATGGGTGACTACCGACGCGCCCACCTGGAGGGCGTGCCGGAGACGCACCTGTCGCGCTACTGCGCGTCGGCGCCCGCCCTGACGGAGACGCTGGAGGGCCTGGCCGGTTCGATGAACCGCCGTATGCCGGGCCCGGACGTCACACCCGAGCAGCTGCGCAACCGCAGCTGGTACAGCAGCCCGGACGCGTTCGTCATCGTCGACGACTACGACCTGGTGGCCACGGGAGGGAACCCGCTCTCCCCGCTCCTGGAGTACCTGCCGTTCGCCCGTGACATCGGCCTGCGCATCATCATCGCGCGCGCCTCGGGCGGTGCGAGCCGGTCGCTGTACGAGCCGGTGATGCAGCGGATGCGTGAGCTCGGCGCCCAGGGCGTCGTACTCTCCGGCGACCGCTCGGAGGGCGCGCTGCTCGGCAACATCACGGCGACGCAGCTGCCGCCCGGCCGTGGCTACTTCCACACACGCCGGCGCGGTGGGCAGCTCATCCAGACGGGGTGGCTGCCGAACCGGTTCTGAGGACCGGCCGGTCGAGCGTGAACGGCGGTCGAGTGTGAGGGGCGGTACCCGGGCGGGTGCCGCCCCTCTCCCGTCAGCGGGCGGGGGTGGGGCTTCGCGGACGGCACCGCTAAGGTGGCGTTGCTGCTGAAAGGACGAGCCACGGGGGGCAGTTGTGCCGTCGGAATTCATGAACTCCGATCCTCAGGTCCTCAAGACCGAGGGCCTTAACATGTTCAACGTCGGCATCGACTTCGCCAAGGCCGTGACGGCCCTGCAGACCGGGCTGACGGCGCTGGAGAAGGGCGACACCCTGCCCTGGGGCGACGACGACATCGGCGAGAAGTTCGGCGTCGTCTACGAGGGCCTGCGCGACGGCATGTACGAGTCGATGGCGAGCCTGGCGGAGCGCCTCGCCGGGATGGGTGTGGCCTTCGGCAAGATGGGCGTGGCGCACGAGCAGAACGAGGCCGAGCAGGACGCCATCTGGCAGCGGACGATGTCCGAGTACGACGGTCAGGTGCAGGTGCCGTCCGGGGGCGTGCACGCCACGATGCGGCCTCGCCAGGACCTTTGAAGCTGGCGGTGTCGCAGGACCTCACGAGCGTGCGGCGTCGCCAGGGCCCCTGGCCCGGGCGGCATCGTCAGGACCTCACAGACATGCGGCGTCGCCAGGGCCTCTGAACCATGCGGTGTCGCGAGGACCTCACATGCATGCGGCCCCGTCACAACCTCTGATCCGCAACGGACACATGGGGCCCACCGACGCAAGTAGGGTGAGCCCCACACGTCGTTCGCACGTCAGGAGAGGCCAAGCGGCATGACCGAGGCACGCAACCACGAGGTCGGGAATCAGGCCGAGGACATCAAGGCGAGCAAGGAGCGGGAGCGGGACGAGTTGTACGCCCTCGACATCTCCGGCGTCGAGTGGCACTGCGCGCCCGGTACGGAGCAGCACGAGGAGCGTGTGGAGATCGCGTACCTTCCCGAGGGCGCGGTCGCGATGCGGTCGTCCCTCGATCCCGGGACTGTGCTGCGGTACACCGAGGCGGAGTGGCGGGCGTTCGTGCTCGGGGCGCGGGACGGGGAGTTCGACCTGGAGCCGGCGCCGCACGGCGGGGGTGTGGCGGGCGAGTAGGTTCGCGCGCCCCTCGTCGTACGCGGGGGGTGCTGCGGCCGTTGTTCGCGGCGGCAGGGGGCGTTTCGGGGCGGACGGAAGACACCTTGGCCGCGCCGGTCGAGCGGGGTCAGCGGTCCCCTTCCTCGCCGCTGCCGGCAGGACCCGGCTTGTCGTGGGCTGTCGCGAAACGACGGTAGGGACGAAACTAGGCTGTGCCCTGTGCCAGACACTGTTGACGCCCTCGTTCAAGACCTCTCCGCAAAGGACCGCGCCGTCAGGAGAGCCGCGACGGAGGCCCTCGTCGCGCTCGGAGCGGCGGGCATCGACCAGCTCCTGCCCTACGCCCTCGACAAGCACCCCATGAACCTGGGGCGTGAGGTCCAGTCCATCATCGAGCGCTGGGGTGACGAGGTGCTGCCACGCCTCCGTGGGATCCGGCGCACGGGCCCTGGGCGGCTGCGCCGTAAAGCACTGGAAATCCTGGTCGACTTGGGCGGTCAAGAAGCGCTCAACGATGCCGACCGGCGGGCTGTGGAGCGCCTCGTCCGGATCAAGATCCTGGACGAACGCCCGGTGAAGGTCCCCTTCGAGGCGGGCCGCTGGCTGGCCTTCCCGGCGGATCGATTCGACGACGCCGTATCCGCTCTCGAACTGTACGACGTTCGGCCGGCCACCACAGTCATGGGCGTGGCCGCCGCCACGCAGGCCACCGACTGCCTGGACGTCCAGGACTCGCGGACCGCGACGCGCAGGGCTTACAGGGTGTTCATCACGCCGGCGTTCGAGAACGAGTACGCGGAAGGGGACATCAAGCGCTGGCGCATGCTGTGGGGAAACTCGTTCCTGGATGAGCTCGACGGTTTCGAGCTGGCCAGGGAACTCAGTGGGCGTTGCGGTGAGGCTCACTTCTACGTCCTCGACCCCTACAACGGCTCCGAGAGCTGGTACGTCGCCCGTGACGGTCACACGCGGAGGGCCTACAGCACCTACGCCTACCCTCAGTTCGAAGGAGAACCACTGCCCTTCGAAGCCTGGTACACGGAGAACGCCGACGAGGACGAGGCCGAAGCGTATTCCGAAGGTGTTCCGGACGCATCCACGGCAGCCCAGAACCTGTCGGTCGAACCCGGCCCTCAACTCGCCGAGGACACGTACGACCACGGCTGGCTCGCCACCACCGACCCCGCCGTACCGAACTCCCGCTTCAAGGGCGCCCTACCCATCTGAAAAGCCCGCCCACCGACCCATAGCCTGAACGGCTCACCAGTCAGAAGCCTTCGCATACGTCCGCGCCAGCGGAGGACGGGATCCCATGACCGACTCAACCGACGGCTACGCACCACACCCTCACATAGGCGGCCGGGTGGCCGCTCTGCGCGCACTCGCCGCGTGGCGCGAGGCCGCTCCCGGCGCCCCGCGCGTGGTCGCGCTCACCGGCAGTCCGGGCAGCGGGCGTTCGCGGCTGCTGACCGGGTTCCTGATGCTGTGCGAGCCGGAGTTCCGCAAGCGGCTGCCGCTGGACGAGATGGATCCGTCGACGGTGCCGCCGGAGCTGCCGGCCCCCGCGGTACCATCCGCCGACGGGCGGACCGCGGCCCAGGTCCTGTGGTTGCTCGCCGACCACTACGGGCTGAAGGCCACCAGCGCCGAGGGCGTGTACGCCGAACTGGCCGTTCTCGACGAGCCGGTGACCGTCGTCGTACCGGACGTCGACCGTGCGGGTCCGGTTCGGGCCGCGGGGGAACCCGCACGGCTCGTACGGGAGGTTCTCGCCCCGCTCGCGGCCACGGAGACCGTCCGGCTGCTGGCCGAGGTGCCGCGTGCGTCGGCCGCCGAACTGGCCGCGGGTCTCCCGAGCGGGACCGTCCAGGTCATCGATCTCGACGAGCCGCAGTGGGCCGACCCGGAGGGTCTGGTGCTGCAGGCCCAGACCGCGCTGAGCCCGCAGTTCGGAGCACCTGAACTGCCGTTCACCGTCGATCCCGCCGCCCGTCTCGCCCTGGGAGCGGCCATCGGCCGCCGGGCCGGTTCGAGTCCGTTGGTCGTCCAACTGGCCGTCCATTGCATCCTGATGGCTCCGGAGGGCTTCGATCCCGCCGACGAGAGCCTGGTGCCGACCTCCGTCGGCGAAGCCCTCGACCTGCACGCCCGGCGGCTCGGTGCCGACCCGCAGACGCTACGGCTGCTGCTGGCCCCGCTCGCCCTGGCCGAGGCCGACGGCATACCGGCCCACCTGTGGGGGCGACTGGCGAGCGCGGTCGCCGGGCAGGACATGAGTCAGGAAATCGCGGGCGGGATGTTGCTCGCCGGGCCGTTCGTACAGCCTGAGGAGCAGGTCGTAGAGCAGGAGCAGGTCGGAGAGCCCGCAGAGCAGGAGGGCGACGCCGCTGACGGTGGGCGTACGCTGCTCCGGCTGCTCCATCCGGCCATCGGCGACGAGATCCGCGCCGGTCTGCCCAGCGTCCGCGCCGCCCAGACGCAGGTCGCGATGACGCTGCTGGGGGCCGTACCGGAACAGGACTGGAGCAAGGCCGATCCGTACGTGCGCGACCACATCGCGGGGCACACGCTGGAGGCGGGCCTGCTGCCCCAGCTCCTCACCGACCCTGGACTGTTCGTCCACGCCGACCCGGTGCCGCTACGTGCCGCGGTCGAGGCCGTACCGACCCAGGAACTCGGCGCACCGGCCCGTACGTATCTGCGTACGGCCCCTCTGCTGACCCGCACCGAGGCGCCCGCCACGCTGCGCGCCGCCCTGCTGGAGACCGCGTTCGTCGAGGACGGGCTGCCCGAGTACGCCGAGGCCATCCACGGCCGGCTCGGCATCGAGCTGCCCTGGCGGACGCTGTGGAGCCTGCCCGTCACCGGCGTCAGCGCCGTGACGGTGGGCAGTCTGCCCCGGCCGGAGGGGCAGCCCTCGTCTGTCGCCGTCCTCGTCGTCCCCGCAGGCACGCCGGGTGCGCAGCCGGTAGGCGAGCCCGGCGAGGGGCCGGGTTCCGCGCTGCTCGTGCATGGGCTCGTACAACGCGAACACCTCGGCGACATCGACCCCGCTCAGATCCTGCGGCCCTCCGAGGAGGAACGGGCCGCCGCCCCGCTCGGGCTGAGCCGGGGCGCGGACTACCTGCGGGTCTGGAGGCGGGCGGGTCAGGAGGTCGTCGCCGCGCTGATCTCCGACACGCCCTTCACCGCCGCCGACCTCTCCCCCGACGGCGTCCTGCTCGTCGCCACCGAGCGCGGGGCGAAGGCCCTCCGCATCCTCGTGGCGGGCACGGGGATAGCCTCGTAGGCACAGGTGCGACATCCTCGCGCCGGCCTGCGTGGCAGGTCTGCCTCTCGTCCCGCTTCCCTCTCCTACCGCACTCTTCCCACCGAATTCGTTGAAGGAGCCTCCCCGTGACCAGCCAGGAGCAGGCGCTCGCCATCGCCGACCGTTGGCTCAACCCGGATGGCTCGGCGGAGCCGCGGCGCGAGGTGCGGATGCAGGAGTTCGACCTGGGCTGGGTCGTGTGGGCCGCGCCCGCGGAGCCCGAGCGTGATCCGGTGACCGGAGAGCGGCGGCCGCCTGCCGAGATCGGCAACGCGTGCGGGGTCGTGGACCGCCGTACCGGCGAGCTGACGTTGTGGCCGTCGGTGCCGGTCGACGAGGTGGTGCAGATGTACCGGCAGAAGCACGGCGCCGCCCACGCACAGGGCGGAGGCTCCGAGGGAGGCACCCGTCCGGTCACCGGCCCCGGCAACACCGCCGTCTTCACGTACGTCGACCCGGCGAACGGCGAGGAGACCACCCTCTTCCGCACCTCCGCTCCGGGCCTGCCTCCCGCCGAGTACCAGGCGTGGGCCGAGCTGCGGCGGATGAACGTCCCCGCCGACAACGTCGTGGCCGTCCACACCGATCTGCGTCCCAGCCTGCTCCCCGGCGGTTACACGGCCGAGCTGCTCAACAACTTCCCCAACGCCCAGCTCTCCTGCTCACAGAGCTACGGGGCCCGCCCCGAGGCGCGCGCCGAGGGCATCGAAGCACTCGTCGAGCAGGTCGAGACGATGCACCGGATCGCGGGGCAGCAGCCGCCGCCGCGCCCGCACCGCGTTCCGGTTCCCGCGCAGGTGACGCCTGTGGAGCCGATGCGGGACGTGGCCCTCGGCCGCCATCTCGTCGAGGTTCTCGGTCAGGACGGCGTACGCCGCTACGACGCCGACACCCTCGCCGACAGCCCGTTGCCGGACGCCTGCAAGGCGACGCTCACGTGGGCAGGGCTCCCCGCCGACCTCCCTCTCTTCTTCACCGCCGACCGGTCTGACGCCCCTCCGGCCGGCGGCCTGTTCACCGATGTCGCCACGAATCTGCGTGAGCGGCGCAGCCCGGCCGGCGAGGAGAAGATCGGCGCCCTGTCGTACCTGATTCGGATCGGCTTCGACGGGGTCGCGGTCATGGCGGTGCAGTGCCAGCCGGGTTCCGGGCAGCCGGACGGTCTGGGCGCGGTGTGGGCGGTGGATCCGGTCACCGCCGAGGCGCGTTACGTCAATGTCTCGGCCGCTGCCTTCGCCCGTTCCCTGGCCCTGATCGCCACCGCGCGGCAGCGGCTGCAGGGCCTGGATCCGGTAGCGGCGGGTGCGGCGGTGGCGGAGCTGCAGGAGCAGCTGGTCGCCATCGACGCCTCAGCGCTGGCCGATCCGGGAGCCTGGTGGTCGCTGATCGTCGAGCAGATGTGGCACGGGTTGTTCTGAACGGCCTCCAGTACCGTTCCCGTTGAGCACAAAAGGAGCTCTCTGCCGTGACTTCGAACAACACCGCACGGCCCACAACCCCCGAACAGGCCCTCGCCCTCGTCCGCAGCCGCTACGCGCAGCCCAAGCTCCCGGACGGCACCCCCGCCGAAATGCACGTCGAGGAGTTCGACATCGGCTACCTGGTGTACGCGGTGTTCCCGCCTGTCACGGACGCCGCCGGGCGGCCCCAGCCCGCTCCGCCCGGCGGCAGCAAGATCGTCGTCTCCAAGGAGACCGGCGAGACCGTCACCGTCCCCAACTACCCGACCGAGACGGCCATCGCGCTGTACCGCAAGCAGCGACAGTCGTGACCGTACGCCGAGCGCGTGATCAGTCGCCCCCGATCAGTTGTGGCTGGACAGTCGTCTGTGATCAGCCGTCTCTGATCAGTCGTCTGTGATCAGTCGTCTGTGATCAGTACAGCGAGAATCCGCCGCTGTGGCGCCCTTGGTTCTTCTTCCCGGACTGTGAGGACTCGTCCTTGGAGTCCCCGGTGTCGGACTGCCCGGAGGCGGCGTCTGCACTCGCCGGTGCCTCTCCGTGCCTGATCTGGTCGCGCTCCTCCTCCGACAGTGACTCCCACTGGCCGCGCAGGGACGCCAGGCCTCCGCCCAGGGCGCGGGCGAACGCCGGGTCGTCCAGGGCGTCGCGCAGGGGGAGGCGGCCGGAGAGCATCCTCTTGGCCGCCTCCTGCAGGTCCTGGCTGACGCCATCGGTTGCGGACAGCTTGCGCAGGGCGGAGTTCAGGGAACGTATCTGCTCCGGTTCCAGGGCCTCGTCCAGTACGCCGCGCTCCGGCGAAGCGCCCTGCGGGTCCGGTGAGTTCTCCGGTCGACTGGTCATGTCGGCTCTCCTTGCTGCTCCTCGTCCTTCGGCACCCGCAGTATCTCCCGTCGCGCACAGGCGAAGGCTGCGGCGTGGGCGGCTGCCGGGCAGGTGGGTCCGGTCAGGGCAGCACATCCGCCAGTGACGCGCCGGCCGCCGCGAGAATGATCGCCATCATGGCCCAGCCGGTGCGTGCGCGCCGGGCCAACTCCACGCTGAGGCCGGCGGAAGCGAAGGACAGGACGTACACCATGGTCCCCATGCCCGTCGGCACACCGCTGGTGAGTCGTCCCACGATCACGACGAGGCAGACCAGCGCCACCAGCGCCCCGGCGGCCATGAGGGCCCCGCGCGCGCTCCGCGCCTGCTGCGACTGTTGTCTCGCGAACCCTGGGTCCGTTTGGCCCTGGAAACTCGTCCTGACCTCGTCCACGCCAGGGAGGGCCGGTTCGCCTTCGCCGCCTCGTACCTTCATCTGTACCTGTCCCTGTCCCTGTGCCTGTTCCCCGCCGTGTTCCCGGCCGTCCGTGGTCATGACGAGGCAGCGTAGGTGAATTGGCTAGGCTCACGCACCATGTCGCCTTCGCACACGCCCTCCCCCGCGCCGGATGCCACGGTCATACGGACCGGCCGCCGCAGTGGCATGGTCGGACTCCCCTGTTCCGTCCTCCTCGTCGCCCTGGGCGCCATCGGTGTCTTCGGCGCGGTCGTGATCGCTACCGGGAACGAGAAGGGCGCGGCCACCCCCGCGGGGTACGTGGGCCTCGTGTTCATGTTGGCGCTGGGCGTGGTCGGCGTGTTCCTCTTCATCGCCAACTGGGCCAACCGCAGGACGAGGATCCTCGTCGACCGCACGGGCCTGTGGATCGACAACGGAAGACTCCGCAACGTCGTCCCGTGGCAGACCCTCGCGGGAGTCGGCCTTTACTGGAGCAAGTTCGGGCGCCAGACCATGTACTCCCTGGAACTGTTCCCCACCGGCCCGGTCGACCGCGACGACCCGGTCCTATGGACCCTGGTCCGCGACGAGGAGCCGTTGCACCCCGACCTGCCCCGTCTGCGCTACCGCGTACCCTTCCCCGCCGGGTGCCGGCAGGAGGTGGTCACGGCCGTCCAGCAGTACGTCCCGCACATCTGGCTCGGCGAATCGGAGCGCGCGGAGGGGCACATCGGCCGACCTGACGTGGTGGGACACAAGGAGCGGATTCGGGGCCGTAGGCCGTGAACGGTCTCATACTCGGCTGCTTCGGACCACGGTGGTGGCCTGCAGCGGATTTGTGACAGCCGCCCTTGAAGTTGCCTCCAGATGAGTCCGTAAACTTTGCGGACGGCTGTGCTCCTGTGTGATTTGGCTTGAGGAGCGAGGGAGTTGTACGGCCGCAACGGGTGACGGGGGTGCTTTCTGCTGTGGCGATGATGCTGCCGGACGAACTCGAGTGGGTTCTCCAGATGCTGGGCTACAAGTGGCCGACGGCGAACGAGGACAAGCTCAGGGACTGCGCCACCATGTGGCGGGAGTTCGGCGGCAAGGTCACCGAGCTCCACACCAAGGCCAACAACAGCGCCCGCACGGTGACGGCTCACAATGCCGGCGAGTCGATCGACAAGTTCACCAAGACGTACGAGAAGTTCGACGGCGGAGGCGGCCAGGACGGCTACCTCCGCAACGCGGCCGAGGCCGCCTTCCTCATCGCGAACGTCCTTGAGGCCTGCGCGTACCTGGTCGAGTTCGCCAAGTGGGCGGTGATCGCCCAGCTCATCGCCCTCGCCATCCAGATCGCCGCCGCCGCTGCCGCCGCACCCTTCACCTTCGGTCTGTCCTCGGTCGCGGGAATGGGCGCCACCCAGGCTGCCCGGCTGATCGTCCGGCGCATCCTGGACGAGCTCAAACAAGCCATGATCGAGGCGCTCATCGAGACGCTGAAGGAGCCCGCGATCTCGGCGGTCGAGGCGATGATCAGCGACCTCGTGCGGCAGACGGTGAACGTCGGCTTCGGCGCCCAGGAGGGCTACGACGTGGGCGCCACCATGAAGGCAGGTGGCCAGGCGGGCCTCGACGCCCTCAGGCAGAGCCCGCAGACCTTCGCCGAAGGCGTCCGCGACAGCCTGGGCCAGAAGGCGGGCAGCCGGGCTCGGCACGCCATCGACAGCCGTATCGACGGGTACGACGGGCCGGCGGGGCCGGCGGGGGGCGACACCGGTAGCAGCGGCGGGAACAGCGGGAGCGGCAGCTCCGACAGCAGCGGGGACTCCGGGTCCGGCAGTTCCAGTTCCTCGTCCTCCTCCGACTCCTCGTCCTCCTCCAATTCCTCGTCCTCCGACTCGTCTTCCAACTCGTCGAGTTCGTCGAGCCCGGACTCTTCCCCGTCGACGCGTGCGAGCAACGGCCCCGGCGTGAACATCGGCGGCGGGATATCCGCCGACACCGGCGGCAACGACATCGGCGCCCCGAACGTGGGTGCAGCTCCCAACTCCGACTCCGGGCCTGGCAACGACTCCGGCAACCGGTCCTCCTCGGACACCCCGTACTCCAGGCCGGCGCCCTCCGCAGGACCGTCACTGTCGGACTTCGACGACCCCTCTCCCGGCGGGGCCTCGCCGCGCGGTGCGGACGCCAACGGTACGTCCGGCACTCCGAGTGCGCCCGGTCCCTCGCACTCCGGCGGCGGCTCCCCCGTGTCCGGCCTGTCGTCCCCGACCGCGCAGTCCGCGCCCACATCCGCGTCGCCGGGCGGGACGTCGTCCTCCCCCGGAGGCGGCTCGATCGGCACCCAGATCGACGGGCTGGCCGCGAGTACGCCCACACAGTCCAACGCTGCGCCGACGCCGACCGCCGACCCCACCTCGGGTGGGACAGGTGGCCGTACGGACGGCGGCTCGGCCATGCCGACGTCCCCCACGGCGCCTTCCACCGGAGGCGCGACTCCGGGCACGCAGCACACCCCGAGCGGCTCCGGCGGCACCTCGTCCGCGACGAGCCCGAATCCCAGCTCGGGCCCGGCGAGGAATCCTTCCGCCGGTACGCCCGTCACGCCCTCCGCAACCGGGACCGGCCCTGCATCGACTCCGAGCCCCACGTCACCTACAACACCTCGGAGTACGCCGGCCCCGACACCGGACGGCCGAATACCCGGTACGGCGGACGGACGTGCATCCAGCACTCCCGACGGCCGAATTCCGACTCAGCGCACCCCTGGGAGCACGACGCCGGGCGACGGGACCGCGCCCCGAAACACCCCGGGGAGCACACCCCCGGGCGGCCGCTCCACCCCAGGCAACACTCCCGGGACCACGGCTCCGAGCGACCGCCCTGCGCCCGGCAACAACACCCCGGGCACGACTCCGGGCGACCGCACACCGTCCCGCAACACCACGGGCCCGGCCACCGGCATGGGTACCACCACCCCGGGCCAGAACCCGAGCACGACCAGCCCGAACCAGACCGCAACCCAGGCCACTCCCCCCAGGACCGCATCGCCGCCCACCGGCACCCCCACGGCGACGCCCTCCCCCACGACCGGTACCGGCTCGGGGCCCGCCTCCAAACCGAGCAGCAGCACCCCGAACTCCTCGACGCAGCCCGGCCCCACCACCCACAATCCCCTCACCCACAACCCAACCACTCAGGGCACACCCGTCACACCCGGCACTCCCAACCAGCCGAGCGCCGGCTCCACCCCCTCCAAGCCGCCCCACCAGCCGGCCGGCAGCACACCGAACACCCCCAACCAGCCGGGAGCGCAGCCCAACACCCAACAGCCCCCGGCGAACACCCCGAACCAACAACAGCAGCCCCAGGTCACCCCGGTCCCCATCCACCACGTGACCACGGCGCCGAACAACCAGCCCCACCAATCCACCCCGCACTCCACCCCCAACAGCCCCAACCAACAGAACTCCTCGGACAGCCCGAAGCCGATACAGCCACCCACCCCGGCCTCGGAAACCCGCAACACCAACCCCCCGGGCGGCGTCACCGACCCCACCCGCGCCGAACAGGACGCACTGGAGAACTCGGTCCCCCGAGACGAGAACGGCGACCCGACCCGGCCACCGAACCCGGCGGACGGCCGGTGGGTCGAACGCATCAACGGCGAAGGCCGGAACGCCCCCGGCCGCAACAACAACTGCGTCGACGTGGCCCTGTCCACAGTCGACACCTACGCCGGCAACCCCACCGCCGCCGCCAGCCGCACCCCCGACCTGGACGCCGACGGCAACCCCTCGGACCGCGGCGAAAAGGGCGGCCGCGACCGCATCGAGAACACCCTCGGCGCCCGCTTCAGCGACCTGGGCAACGGACGCGACGCCTTCAACCGCCTGGAAAACACCCTCCGCAACAGCGGACACGGCTCGCAGGCCGTGATCATCACACAGGACGCCAACGGACGGGCCCACGCCTGGAACGCCGTCAACCACAACGGCAAGATCACATACATCGACGCCCAGACAGGACAGCAGAGTTCGAAGCCCCTGCACAGCGGGGACAACGGGGTCTTCGCGATCCCGCTGGACTCGAACCGACGCGCGGTTGCCCCGGACAGCGGCAGCCACTCCGGGTCGAGCACGGCCTCGCAACCCGGACGCGAGACATCAGGCACGCCTACGAGCGACCGGCGGGCGCCCGAAGCCCCAGCTGGCGCCGACGACGGCAAGAACAAGGACGAGAAGAAGGATGAGGGCAAGAAGAACGAGCAAGGACAGAACGAGGGCAAGAAGCCGAAGAAGTCGAAGTCCCCGGAAGAGCGAGCGGCCGAGATCGCCAGGGCCAAGGAGGTCGCTGGGGATCCCTACGACTCGTCCCGAGCAGAAGGAACCCCCGGCTACGGCGTCGATCAGCCGGGCGACGGCTCCCACACCCACTACGGGATGCTCACCGACCAGTCACAGGACCGGCTGCGTCAGACGAACCGTGTCGAGCAGGTGGACCTCAGTCCTGTCGTCCGACGCCTCCATGAGTGGGCCGCACCCGGCCCCGAGGGGACGCCTCCACCGCTGATCGACGCCATCCGCGAATCCGCCAAGGGGCCGATCAGCCAGCAGCGGCTGAACGATCTGCTCCGTCCGGGGTTCGAGGACATGAGTCGCGAGGAGAGGATGGCGACCGTCGCTGCGATCGCCCGCCTCAGCAGCGCGTTCCACGAGGCGCATTCCGTGGATGAGTCCGGCGGCGCAGATCTCCACTCCCGGCACAACCCCAAGACCGGCGAGCGTGTGGACCCGGCCTCGCTGGCTCGCGAATACGCGGCGGTGCAGGGGCTCCTGGAGGGCGGCCATGACCCGGACAACGCCAAGGAGATGCGCGCCGAGAAGCGCAAGTTCACCTCTCTCTGGAACGAACACGTCGGAGACAAGGCAAGGATCAAGAAGGAAGAGGCGGGCAAGACAGAGGAAGAGAAGGAAAAGATGCGGGAAAGACGGAGACTGTTGCGCCCCGACTTTTCCGGAAAGAATTACGCAGTACTTGAAGTGGTGGAGACGAAGGAAGACGGCACCACCGAGATTCACTACATCATCGACTCCTCTGTGCCACCGAACTCCGACGACATCAGCCAGGATCACTCCGAGCCGGTACTCGGTGAGGCATTTCGCGCACGCGACCAGGCGAACCCGGGCCGCTACGAAGCGCCTGCTATGTACACGGAATTCGAGCCCTGCGGAGACAAGACCCATCCCGCCTCAGCGAACTGCTCCGACTACCTCGTGCACGAGCTGGAGCGCCCAGAAGGCCAGGAGCGGAAGAAGTATCACGAGAAATCGGAAGAGGAAAGGGCGGTCCCTGAAGGAAAGCAGAACAAGACGACCATCTACTACGCCGCCGGCTACCGCATGGGCGAGATGGATGCTGCGGCCGTCGAAATACGAGAGGGCGAGACACCGGAGCAGGCCGCGGAGCGGGCACACAGGGAAGCCAAGGATCGTCGCGACGAGGATATGCACCGGTTCCGAGGCGAGCTCGTCAGAATATGGATGAAGGCCGCCCAGAACAGTGGCGTAGAGTGAGCCGCCCAGCGTTGATCGGAGTGATGAACCAGTGATCCTTGCTGAAGCCGAGCGCGCTGTCAGTGACTGGCTGGCCGAACCGCGGCAACGCGGATCGGTGCTGCCCCTGCTCGGAGCCGCCGGGGTGGGCAAGAGCGCACTCCTGGGCAGGATGCGCGAGCGGTTTCCCTCGTCTGTGTTCGTGGACTGCCGCGGTCTGACCATGGATGAAGTGGCCGGTGGACTTCTCGCGGAGTTCGGCATCGATATCGCAGGACTTCGGGGACAGCACCCGCTGTTCGATGCCGTCGTGAAGGTGCGCAGTGATGCCATTGTCCTGCTGTCCAACGTGCAATGGTCCGGCCCTTTGTTCACATCGAGCGAGCCGGATCGCATTGCCGGCCCACTGGCTACTGCGTTCGGTGCACACAGTCGTGGGTGCGTGCGTGTGGTCGTGGAAGCCGACTCTGCTCGTAGCCGGGTGCACATCCGCCGCCCGAATGAGATCGTCCTGGACGGAGAATCCGATGGGGCGGATGTTGCGGCACTGCTCGGTTCCCACCCTCAGCTGCGCGCGCTCGCCGCATCTGAAGTACGCGAAACCCCGCTGGCGGTTTGGGAGTTCCTCTGCTCCGTGCTGGGGGAGCGTACCCAAGAGGAATCTCTTCGTCGGCTCGCGCAACAGCTCCCCGAGGTAGTGGCGGTGCAGGACACGGCCGCCGGCATCAGTGCGACGCTCGTATCCGATGCGCTGAAGTACGGCATCAGGTCACACAGCTCACTGGCCCCTGCCGAACAGGTCTCCATTGCCGAGGCCCTGCTCGCCTCCACGCGCACATCTCCGGCGATCCCCGCCTCCGCCGACGCAATTGCACGCGTGCGTGACTACGGAGCTCGTGCCGCCGCAGTCCACGCGGCCCTGGGCGGCGCCCTGCCCCGGCTTCTGGACAGGCAGCCGGATTTCGTGGCCCTCTGCGACCGGATCGGTCTGCTGGAAGGGATCGCCCGGGCATGGCCGGAAGGCGTGCCCATGGGAGGCGCCGCCGCCGACGCCCACTACCTGGATGCGGAAGGCGTAGCACCGCGGTCCCAGGCCGAATGGCTGGCCTGGCTGCACTGGGCTGCCGTGAACCGCGGACGTACCGAGTGGGCGGACGCACTCGCTGACTCTGCCGTGCGGCTGCCCTGGCGCACCTCGTGGTCGCGGTGGCGTCCGTACGGCGTGTTCGGGCAGCACCCCGGGACGAGCGGGGCTGTGGACTACGTGGAGCTCGGATTCAACGACGACCTCCCCGTGGTGACCACTCAGCGCGAGTTGCCTCTGCCCATGGATGACGAGTCGGAGGAACCGGGCGACGAGCGCTATCTGGAACGGGTGTGGAGGCTCACGGACGGCACGGAAACCGCGGTCCCGTCGGTGGTCGACGTCTTCCTCGACGACGATGGAGAAGTCGACCGTGTGGTCGGCCGTGCCGTCGACACTCACCCGGCCCCTCCGATGCCCTCGGAGCTGCCGTGCCCCCAACTGCCCCGCAGCGTCCGGGACACGACGCAGGCCGAGGGCGATCGCTGGGTGCTGGGCGGCAGTGGGGGCCTCTTCGCCCTGGAAGTGCTGGAGGCCAAGGAACTGGAAGCGGGGCCGCCGCGCTGGCCCAGCCCACTCGTCGCCCCGGTCCGCCGCGCGGCCATCTGGCCCATGCCCGCCCCGCTCCTCACGGCCGAGGGGCCCGATCGGTCCTGGTTCGCGAGTAGTTTCGGTGAGCAGGCACTCCGCCGACTTGAGCCGAACCGAGTCCCTGCCGGGGTCGTCCACCCGCAAGCGCGTGCCACCCTGACCGACCTCGGCTTCCCCGCTCTTGACGGCGGCGAGCCGAGATTCCTGACCACCGTGGCCCTTGACCGGACCGGCCTGGAAGCCACCGAGGCACGGGGGCACCAGGAGCCGGGCTACCGCTTGGGGACCTGGCTCGGCGAGGAGGTCGTCCTCGACGGTGGTTGCGGCCGCGTACTGCTGGCCTCTGCCGCCGGACCGCAGCTGCTCGGCAGCAGCCTGCGGCAGTTCATGACCTTGGTGGCTCTGTACGTCACGCTGCGTCGCAGCGATTTCCCCACCCGGTACGAGGAACGGGACGCTCGTCGCAGCCTCGCGTCCTGGGCACAGCAGATAGACCAACCGGCAGGATCGTCCGCACCTTGGCAGGCAGCATTCGACGGAGAGTCGGACGTCCCGGAATCGTTGTGATGCGGCGACCGTTAACCCGGCGCCGCCGCCCTCGCGTACCGGCGCGAGAGAACAGTCCGCTGACCACTGGTCGGAGTCGGAAGAGGCCCAGGAAGCACGAAAGGCGCACCGGCCGCAACGGAAGGCGGCAGACGTTCAGCTGCGCGGGACCACGCCCCGACCACCGCGAACCGCACTCGGGCGGCTGGATCGAGCGCCTCAAGAGGCGAACTGGTCGAACCGTTCAGGGATCCGCGCGGTGGCATGACAATGCGGCACAGGCCATGGAAGCCGATTTGCCGGGATCGCTTCGAACAAGGCGCCGCTATTCTCGAGGCTTACGCCTTTCCGACACCAAACGCCCAGGTCAGAGCAGGTCTGACGGTAGGAAATGACCGACGCATGAGCGCGACTCCGAACCTCGATGAAGTCACGGCAGAACTCGCTCTGAGCCGTGCGCTGCGGTGGATCGACCGTCCTCGCGACACCAGCGCCTGGCTATGGATCGGCGGGCGTGCGGGCAGCGGCAGAACGGGCGTGCTGCGCGCAGTCGTTGCCCGCCATCCGGCCGCCGCCCACGTCGACTGCGCCGGCAGGTCAGCGGAGGAAGTGGCCCGGGAGTTGGCGAAAGCCCTTGGCATCGCCGCCCCGGACTCCTTCGACGACACCTTCGGCTCCGTGGCCCGCCGGATCAAGGGCGACCCCGTGGTGGTGCTCACGAACACACAGTGGGCGGGCCGGCTGCGCACATCGCGCGAACCGGAGCGTGTGGTCGATCGGGTGGCACGGGCGCTGATCACGTTCCTTCCGCGCGGGCTGCGGATGCGCCTGCTGGTCGAAGTGGACGATGCCCCGGGTAGGGCCGACGAGTTGCGCGGACGGCATCTCACGCTGCAGGGGGGCTTCGAGCGCATGCCCGCCTTCGCGGAGTCGGCCGAGGATGCGGCCCTGACGTCCGCCCTCGATGCACTGGCGTTGGCCGAGCACCGTTTCGTTCCCCTCCCCGTGTGGTCCATCCTCTGCGCCGCGCTCGGCCAAGACGTCCCCGAGTCCCGGCTGGAGTCGCTGCTCGGCGAGCCGAAGGCCGGAGACTGGCTCCACCGGACGGAGGACGGGACCGGCACCCCCCTCTTCTCCTTCAAACAGGAGGCAGCGGCCCGACACCTGCGTACACAGATGCCCGCCGAGGAGGCCAGGTCCTGGCACGCGCGCGCAGTCACCGCGCTGTCCGCCGCGGACGCCTCCGAGGCGACACGCTGGTACGCCGAGCGCGCCCTGGCCGGTCACGCTGCGGCAGCCGACCAGTTCGAGGCATTCCTCAATGACACGGCAGCAGTCGTCGGGAGCGGCCACGAGACGCTCTTCGAGGCGTTCGAGGCCGCGTTCCATGGACGGCCCATCCCGCAGGGAACTGCCGGGGCCCGCCTCCACTACCTGGTGCGCCGCGGTGTTCGGCCTTCGTCCCAGGGTGAGTGGCTGGCGCTGTGGCATCTGGCCCTGATGCAGGCCGGACCGACGGAGGAAGCCGCCGCCGATCTACTTCTGCCGGCGGCCGGCCCCGTGATCCTGCCCTGGCGGACACTGTGGGCCGAGGGCGTCGGTGCCGGCGCGTTCGGCACGGACGCGGTGGTCAGGCGCCCGATCGTCCGGACACTCCAGATCGCGCGCACCCCGACCGGCGACCTGGTCACAGCCCGCACACGCCGCGGCCACATCGGCACCTGGGATCTGGCCACGGGCGCGCCCCGAGCCGAGCCCGGTGAGGCCGCGGACGCGTCCGGCACCGTGCGGGCGGATCAGGGGCCCCGAGGGTGGCGCCCCGCCGGAGCTGCCGGCGGGGAGGTGGATCTGCCCCGCATGCCTCAGTACATCCGTCGAGCCACGCGCTCGGGCCATCACATCGCTCTGGCAACCATGGACGGGGTCTGTGCGGTCGAGATCAACCAGAGCGCAGGCCAGGAGGGCACATCAGGACTCCTCAAGCATCTGGTGGGCACCGACACGACGCTTGCTCGGGCCGACCTGCCCGCCCCGGCACTGGCCCCCACGACCGATTGGCTGACGGACGTCTTCGGATCCGCGGCGGTCAAACGGTTCCCGCAGGAGAGCCTGCCGGCCGCCCTCTCCGACGTCGGTGCGCGCGCCTTTCTTTCCGAAGTCGGCTTCCCCTGTGTCACCGGCTTCCTCGAACTCGACACCACCGGCCTTGAGGACACCGGCCTGCACCCGGTTGCCGAGCCGTTCGGCAAAGCGGACGGGACGGAGTCCTCGTACTTCGCCCTCGGCAGCTGGCAAGGCGCGCGCCTCCTCCTCGACGGCCGCGACGGGCGCGTACTGCAGGATGGCTGGTCGGGGATCGCGGACGATCTGGCCGGAAGCAGTCTCGCCCAGTTCGTCGCCATGGTCCGCCTCTACTACTGGTGGCGCGCCTCCGACTGGTCGATCGAGGACACGGAGTCGGATCTACGTCACTGGTTGGAGCTCATCGACCCTGCGGCCTCCCGAACACAGGGGTGGCAAAGGGTATTCGAGGACTACAACTTCGACGACCGGGTCTGACGGGCCGGCCCCGGTCGTTCGGCGGCGGATTCTGCGTGCTGACGGCCGCTCTTCACGCGGCCCGCTCCTGCTCCGACGTCCCCCTCCTGATCTCACTGATAACTTGCTGTTCCCATCAATTCACTCAGTGGGAAATCGATGAGCCAGCCGCCCTTCCAGCCGCCCCCGCAGCCTCCCCAACCACCACAGCCCTCGCAGCAACCGCAGCAGTCGCAGCAACCGCCGAACGCCTACAACCCGTACGCCCAGCCCGGCCCGCCGCAGCCACCGGGTTTCGGAGCGCCCCCCGTCCCCGGGCAGCCCCCGATGCAGGCCGGGCAACCCCTCATGCAGTCCGGGCAGCCGCACATGCCCGGACCGGCCCCGATGTACGCGGCACCGTCGTACCAGGCGCCTCCCTTCGGGCAACAGCCGGTCAGGAGCGGCAATCCCGTCGGCGCGGTCCTGCTCGGGTTCCTCGTCTCCTTCATCGTCGCGCTGCTCTTCAGCGTCCTCATCGTGGTCATAGCCAAGGACCTGACGTTCGCCACGTCCACCACCCTCTACTTGGCGCACGCGCTCCTCAACGGAGCGATCGTCGGCGCGTTGATCGGCAGCGTGGGTCATCACAGCAACGGCGCCCGCATCGGCGGAGCCATCGTCGCCACGCTCGGCGCCTTCTTCGGCTGGGCCAACTTCCTCCCGATCTACATCGTCAAGGAAGACGGCGGCATGGCTCTCAAGTCACTGCTGGAATCCGAGCCCTTCTTCCCGGCCAAGGCCTGGTGGATCGACGAAGCCAGCGGCGGAGTCGACTGGACCTCCCCGCTCGGACTCGTGATCGCCGCAGCCGCCGCTTGGGGCATTGCCTACCTCGTCGGCAACAAGCGCCGTCACGTGTGACTTCTCGGCAGTCCGCCTCAGTGGACGGCGGGGCTGTCACCGAGCCCCGCCGAAGCTGCTGCTTGGGGAAAGGCCGCGGCCACGCCCTTGACAGGGTAAGGCTCGGCAGCGAACCCGCCCTCGCCAGAGCGTCATCCGCATCTGCGTTTCGACGAGGAACGGGCGCTTCTCCGGATCCCCTACTGAATCCGGGGTCACCGAATACGCGGTTTTCCATGTCACCGTTCGCGCTTGCCAGCGCACCCGGAATCGACGCACGTACGGCACTGGCGAGTTCGTCGGGTGTTTCGTCGTCTGTACGTCCCTCTTCAAGGTGCTGACCTGAACCGCGCACTCGGGCGCCCGAGGTCCGCGCCATCATCCGCCCGGTGAGCTGCCGAGCTCACCCTCATGAGGGATGCCATTCCACCCGAAGCAGGGCGTATGGGTCATACGTGGTACATCAGGCAGTCCCCCTTAGGCATGATGCCGTGACTCGACGCTCGCCGGTCGAGCCGCCACAAGGCCCCGTCGCGCTGCAGCTGAGGGTAGGCGTAGACCCTGTGTGAAGACGTTCGGCATGCACTCCGGATGTGCAGAGCCGCGGCCGCCGCCCGGCACAATCGGCGATTCCGCCAAGCGTGCGCGTGAAGTGCCCTGCAGAGCCGGAGGGTTTGCTGCACGGCGCGCGACAACACACAGAGGGAGAACCTTGTGTCGGACGGGTTCTATGTCGGCCGCTCAGCGCTCGAAAAGTTGAGCGGCGCCTTCAAGAAAGAGGCCGATCAACTCGGTGAGCAGTTGGCAAGGTTCAAGCCCAGGACGGATGCCGAGGCCATCCACGACGGGTTCGGCTTTCTGACGGAGTCCGAGGAAGTGACCACCGCTTACATTGACTTGGCCGAGCATATGACCAAGGCGGTCCAGGGGTTACAGGACCACCTCTATGACATGGCCGACAACCTCTCCGACAACTCCCGCAACACCGCAGCCGCCGAGAACGCCTTGGCGGATCTGTTCAAGGGGAGGAGCGCGTGAGTGACGAGTCGGCCGCGGAGACCGTGTACGAAGCCGGACTGGAACTCTGGAACCCCGGTGGCGAGCCGGACGTTCTGCGGAACGCCGCCAACGCGTGGGGCGCGATGGGGAAAGCGCTCGACACGTTCGTCGTACACATGGACAAGGTCGTTCGTGACGTGTACGGCGACGAGTGGCGAGGGCCGGCCGCCGATGCCTTCGTCAAGCACTGGGCAGAGATCAAGACTTCCGTCGCGGACGCTCAACCGAGCTTCGGCGAGGCGCAGAAGGGCCTGAACGAGGCAGCGGACAAGATCAAGGAGATCAACGACGAGATCCATGCGATCTACGCGGAGATCGGTGTCACGATCGGTGTCTCCATCGCCACCTCCTTCATCACCCTCGGTTTCTCCGCCGCAGCGGGTGCCGCGAACGCGGCCCGACTCGCCGGGCAGGCAGCAAGCGCCGCGGCACGGCTCGGCAGGATCCTGGCTGCCATCGCCCGGTGCTTCGAGAGGCTGCGGACATGTGAGCACTCGAACGAGCTTGTGCGGTACGGCGTTCACTTCGCCAGTACGTTCGCCGGCCGGACCGCGATCGAGTTCGGCAACGGGGTGACCACCAGCCTGCTCAGCGGCAAGGGCCCCGAGTGGGAGAACAACCTCGTCGGCGGGATGGCGGGGGCAGGCATGGGAAAGCTCGCCGATGCGGCGCTCGGCGGAAGGCTCGGGGGCGGAATCGGTGAGTCGATCGGCGCGGGTGCCGTGGGTGGAGCGACGGGCAGCCTGGTCGGGGATGCCGTCAACGCTTCCGGCCCGTGGGCCGACGAGGATGACGGGTTCGACTGGTCGCAGTCGCTGATCGGGGCAGGGGCGGGGGCGGCCGGCGGGGGCGTCGGAGGCGGAATGGCGCATGGCCCGGGATCAGGTGAGGCATCCGGCCTCCGAGTAGGTGCCACCGGCGCAGAAGGCACTTCAGGCGGGGCGGCCGACGGCAGCGGCACTGCGGACGGTGCTTCCGGCGGAGCCGCCGACGCGAGCGCAACCCGCGGAAGCGGCGGGGCTGCCGGCGCGAGTGGAGGCAGCTGCGGCCAGGCGACGTCGTCCGGCACCGGAGCCGATGCCGGCGGCCTGACGCAGGAGCAGCGGAACGCGATGCGTGACGAAGCCACGAGCAACCGAGTGGGGGCCGGATTCGGTGTGGCCGGTAACCGGCTCAAGGAGGCGGACGGCATCGAGGACGACCTGGCCGAAGGGCAGCGGAAGACGGCCCAGCGGCTCCGCGAGCACGCGAGGAACACAACTCTCGTGGACGACTTCGGATGAACGGTTCGGGAGGGACAGGGACGGGAGCCGTGCAGCACAGCGTGATTCGCACGCTCGGCCCGGCCGTCGTCCTGGGCAAGGCGGTGGCATGGGGGGCCTGCACCCTGATGACCGTGCTCCTCGGGTGCTGGCTCTTCATGGTGAAGTCCACGATGCGTGACGCTCTGGTGCTGGGCTGCGCGGGCGCCCTCGCAGTCCTGGCCGTCTCGGCATGGGCACTGCGACGCGCCTCGGGCAACGCGGAGCCCGCGGAGGTCTACCGCGCCCTCGCCGACCGCCTGTCGCGGGCGGGCGAGAACGACCCCGGAGAGCTACCCGGAAGATTGCGGGGCGCATCGGCTCTGTGGAACAACGAGGCCCTGGTGGTCTACGGCGCGGTTGTGGCGCTGATCCTCCCGCTCGCCCTCGGGGTGGGTGAAGCCACACCCAGCGGCAAGGCGGCGGACATCGCCTCCGCGGGCGCCGTTGTGCGGGCGTTGCCGGTGGAGTCGGTGCGGGATGTGGTCGAGGACGAGCACAGGAACGGCAGCACGTACCACTGCACGGTGACGGTGACGGTGACGCTGCCTGCGGCCGACGAAGCCGGGCGAGGGCAGCGCGTCGACTTCAGGTCGGAGTTTCCGGACCCCGCGGTGGTCGGTGCGAAGGTCTACGTCGCCCACGCCCCCGACCGACCGGAACTGGGGGCCGTGGGCGACAACGACAGGGCCGATGTCGAGCGTCGACTCACCGGTCGGGCCATGAGTAACTGGTGGACCTGGATTCTGGCTTTGGCATGGCTGGTCCTCGTGGTGACCATCACCTTCGGGCGTCTGACGACCCGTAGGGATCAGCGCTTTCCGCGGCGACTGCGCGGGAACGAAAGTGTGCTGAGGGCGCGTGTCTCCGGGTACGACGGTTATGGTGCCGGCAAGGCACGTATCTCCCTGGACATCGCCGATGGCGTCAATGGCCCCGTGCAGCTGCATGTTCCTGCGGACAATGCCAGGTACGTGGAGACGGTGGGGCGTGCGGAAGGCCATCTGGTCTGGGTGCCCGGCCGCAACAGGCACGGGAGTCGGAAGGGGCCGCATCGTACGGGGGCGGTCTTCGTCGGCGATGCCGGCTGGTTCATCCCGGGCGGGCTCGCCCCGGAGCACGAGGAGACCGCGAGCGCGAGAGGCGATCATCAGGTTCCGGTCAACCCCGGGAGCGAGGGCCGACTGCTGGACCTCAACGGCTGCTGGATCCTCAGCATCCCGAACCGCTCAATGAACGTCCTGCTGCTGTGGACGCTCAGCGTCGTAGTGCTCGCGCTTCCCGCTCCCGGGGTGGCTTGGCGCTTGGTCATCGGAATCGTTGGCACGGTGGGGCTGCTGGCGTACGGCATGTACCTCGCGGTACGCCACGACCCGGCGTCCGAGAGGCAGTCGGGTGGCGGCCGGGGTGCCATGGGGGCTGCCGCCTGACGTCGTCCATCGGCTCGGCTTACGGGGCTGCTCCGCTCATGCCGGGCCGGTGGTGAGTGGCCGTGCCTGAACTCGCTTCGGCTCGGGCATGACCTGCCGGCATCGACGGCGGGGCTGGAACGAGGGGGGCGACCGCCGAGCTGGAAGGAGGCCGGCATCGACCGCCGGGCTGGAACGAGGGCGGTGTCCGCCGGCGGCCGCACGAGGTCCTGCTCGTCGAGCGGAACGCCACTTCCCGGCTCCTCAGCGAAACGCCGGGCTGTCGCCAAGACCAGCCAACGCCACCGCAACACAAGCGACCATCATCGCCCAGCGCGTGTGGCCGATGCGCGCGAGCACGAAACCCCACCCACCGAGAAGCACACCCGCGGCATACGTGGCCACCCACACGCCGAGCGCGTCGCCCTGACCAAGGCGTACGGCGAGCAGGACCAGACAGACTACGGCGACCAACCCGGCGACCGCCGCGTACATGCCCCTTGCCTGCCGCACATCGCGCCGCCGCTGCTCCGCGAGCTCCGGTCGGCCCTGACTCTGGAACCGTGCCCGCAGTTCGTCCGCACTCTCCCTCGGGGCCAGGGGCCGCCCTCCCGTCCCGTCCGACCTTTCGGCCGCGTCACCGCCATGCGTTGTCATGGCAGGCGAGCTTAGCGACCGTCCGCCCGAGAGCGGCAGGACAACGGCGAGCCGCACCCCTCACGGCCCTCGGGTCATGCCGGCACGCACGCCGGCGGCAGCGCGACGACCGCGAGGGGAACCCACCGCCGCCATCCCCGTACGGATCTCGCCGCTGCCCCGGATCCGGCCGTCCTGGACGGCCGCGGCAGCCAGGGCGGGCGCCACGGCGCCCGTGGCGCCGAGGTGCGCACGTAGTCGACTCTCATGGTGTGCAACCAGTGCTGTGACCGGGGTTGTTCACCGTGTTCCGGAAGGCGGCTCGCGGACCGGGGCACGCGAAACGGCTGGTATTACTGGGACATGCAGGAAGAGACCGCACGCTCCGCGATCGACACGTTCATCTCCGCGTTCAACGCCTCGGATGACAGTTATGTGACTGCCCTGCTCTCCCAGGCCCTGACCTCGGACGTGGTCTTCTGGGGGCCGTTGGGTCGCAGCGAAGGAATCGCGGCGGTCGAGCGGTTCGTGCTGGACATCCGGCGCCACCCGGCGGGGACCGGCACGATGGTGCGCTGCTCAGCGGTGGACATGCCTGACGAGTGGGCCCGGTACCAGTGGGTCTTCACCACGCCGGACGGAGGCCCCCGCCTGGCGGGAACGGACGTCGTGCATCTGCGGCGGAGCCTCATCGACCAGGTGATCGTCTTTGCGGGAGAGATCGAGCCCTCCACCTCCTGAGTCAAGCCCTCCACTCCTGAGTCAAGCCCTTTACTCCTGAGTCACCTGTCTGTCGCTGGCCTTCTCATGAACCTGTCCCCATCGGCGCTCGCGGGCTGCGGTTCGCGGTTGGACGGGCTGCGTCGCCCAGTGGCGGATGCGCGCGCCGTGTGGGCGGAGAGGTTGTCCGGGATGAATGCGCCGGCAAGGGTCATCGCTCGCCCGACACCACTTCCGGTACCTGCCCCGAAGAAGCCGTGAAGGTTGTGCAAACGAGCAAACCCCCAGCGTGGTTCCACAATCCCGTTGGATAGCGTGTTGCGGCGCGGTTGACGTGCGCCTGTGCAAGACAAGGGGGATGCCACGCCATGGGAGCGGGCTTCAAGGTAGACATATCCGAGCTGGACACCTTGGTCAGGGAACTCCATCGGAGCCAGGACGAGATGCGAGCGGCACTGAACGCCCTGCGCGACACCGGACCGAAGACCACGGGCAGCAAGGAACTCGACAACGCCTGCGACGAGTTCCACGACAGCTGGGACGACGCGATCACGAAGATCGCCGAGGGCACGCAGGGCATCGAGGACGGCCTGAAGAAGACCCGCGACACTTACCGGGACGTCGAGAGCGCACTTCGCGACGGCTTCGCCGGGAAGGGCGGCACCCAGTGAGCAGCGACTCCTATCCCTCGCTCGGCTTCGACCCCGCTCCGGGCAGCCCCGGCAACGTGGACTCACTCGCCGCCCGCACCAAGCGGGCGGCAGCCGCACTGGACAACGCGCAGAACAGCATCAAGCGCCTCACCGGGAACGTCACATGGGCCGGAGACGCCGCCTCCGCCTTCTCGAAGAAGGTCGGGGAACTGCCCCGCTACCTGAAGGACAGCCAGGAGGCGATGAGCACCGCGTCCTCGGAGCTGACGAAGTGGCGTGCGGCACTCGCCGACTACCAGCACACGGCGCGGACGTACGAGGCGCAGGCGAAGGAAGCCAAGGGGCAGGTGGCGTCAGCGGAGAAGAGCAAGGACACCGCGACGAACCGTTACAACCAGGCCGCGTCCGACCCCGCCTTCCGTCTCAGCGGTCAGTACTTCACCGGCCCCGCTCTCCAGGATGCCCAGGCGAAGATCGACGCGGCGAGCGTCCGGCTACGGCAGGCAGACGGCGAACTGTCGGCGGCCTCGGCGCGGCTCGACCAGGCCGAGCGTGAACTGGAGGAGATCATCAAGCGGGCCGAGCGTCTGCTGGAGGAGCACCAGTCCCAGGCTCGGGGCGTCGCGAGTCAGCTGCGCAAGGCGACCGAGAAGGCACCCGACCCGGGGTTCTGGGAGCGTCTGGGCGACCAGTTCCAAAAGCTCGGGCACGCCATCCAGGAGTGGTGCGCCCGGCACAAGGACCTCTTGAAGACGATCGGTGACTGGCTGAGCAACATCTCCGCGGTCCTGGGCGTCCTGGCACTGCTGACCCTGTGGTGTCCGCCTCTGTCCGGTGCCCTGGCCCTGGCCAGCGCCGGATTCTCCGCGGGCGCGCTGCTCGCCCACGGCGCGGCCAAGATCGGTGGGGCTGACGTGGGGGTCATGGATCTCGTAGGTGACGCGGTCGGGATCATCCCTGGGGCCGGGTTCGCGAAGACGGCGGTCACCGGATCCGCGAAGGTCGCGGTGCGTACGACGACGATCGTCGAGGAGGGCGTGGAACGAGTCGTCGCCAACGTCGACGACGTACAGAAGGTCCTTCGGCTGAACCGCCTCGCGGACGAGGGAGTCGCGCAGGCGAGCAACTTCACCCGCGAGGCCGGCCGCATCATGCCCGCCGCGGAAGGCCGCGTCTTCGAGGCGGCAAGTGGCGTGGGCAACCGGTTGAAGCTCGCCTGGGAGAACTCGGTCGCCCACAATCTCGGCTCCACGTTCACCGAGGGCAAGCTGAACGACATGATCGCCAATGCCCCGGTGCTCAGGGACCTGGACTCCCTCAAGGCGGCCATTCGCCCGGACGGCAGCCTCGACCCCCTGTCGTGGTGGTCCAAGGGCCCGCAGCTCGCACAGTCCCTGCCCGGGACGGTCAGCGGCATCTACAACAGCGTGACCGGAGAATAGGCATGGCCTCCACACCGCACTCCCCGTCGTACGTCGACCCCGTCCTCCCCCACCCGTCACGGCTGGGACTGGTCCTGTGGTTCATCGTGCAGTGGGTCGTCATTCCCCTGGACATCCCCGTCCGGTTGGTCTGCCGGCTCGTGCTCGTGATCGGAGAGGGCGACGTGGGTTCCCTGCTGCCGGACCGCTTCGCCTTTCATTCGTTCCTGTCACCTGGCAGGCTCATGCTCCGGCTGTCTCATGATGCGTCCAAGCACGAGGCGTACCTGGACAGGGAGTTCGCCCGCCTGTCGTACGAGATCGCACGGCAGGAATTCAGCCGCCGCACCAACTTCCACCACCTGGGTGCCCCCGCGCTCATGCCCGACGGCGGCTTCCTCAAGGGCTTGTGGCTGTCCCCGCGAGAGTTCCGCGGGACCCCTCTCAGCACCCTCACCCGCCTCGCGCACAAGCACGGCCTGAACCTGGACGCCTCCAAGGGACTCCGGCACGTGGCTCTGCTCCCCCAGCACGGGAAGGTCCGGTAATGCAGTCCGCCACATCAGAGCTTCAGCTGGACATTCCTGGAGGCTTCTACTCCCTGGGCCTTGACCTTGCCGGTGAGGAACGCCTTGAACAGCTCTTGGCCATCGCGGAGGAGGTCTGGCCGACCGGAACCGACTTCCAACGTGAAGTCGCCTTCCACGCCTACCGCGAAATGGCCGACCACGCCCTGGCCGAGAACTCCTTCTACGCCGGCTTCTGCCTCGACGAGGCCCCTGACGGCCGTCTCACCACAGCCTCACTGCTGGCCCGCCTCGACCCACTGGACGAACCGGACGCCGAACTCTCGGCACGCGGTCTCTTCGAGGCACTGTCCACGAACGACAACAACGCCGTCGAGGAGATCCGTGTCCCGGCGGGGCCAGGAGTGCTGGTCCTGTGCGGTGTCGAGTGGCAGTCGGATCCCTCGGACGCCACGGCACCCTCTCTCCCCCTGGCCAGGGCGGACGTGTACCTGCCCCTCCCCCGTATGCAGCGGCTCCTCGTCCTGAGCCTCACCACACCCTCGTTGCCCGATCTGCCGTTCTACGTCTCCCTGTTGTCGAAGACCGCGCATGACCTGACGGTGTCCAGCGGCGGAGAGTCCGACGCAGCCGACGGCGATGGAGGGGAGCAGAGGCACACCCTCGCCGATCGCGTGCGGGCTGACTTCGGGTAGCGATCCGGCCACGCTCCAACCACGGCTGCTCCGCCAGGCGCCGGCCCGTCGGGGCCCTTCTCCTCGGCTGAGCCGGCACCTCGTACCTCGTACCTCGTAGAAGTGCCCCCAAGGCGTGGCCTGGGGCCGGGTCGCCGACCCCAGGCGCATCGACTGACGCCCGCTCACCTGTGGTTGGTCATCTCAGGTTCGGAACGGGGTCGAGGTGACTCAACCGGAGGGGGAACACCTCCGACACCCGGCTCCACCCGTCACCCCAGAAGCGGACCGTGCACCACGAACCGTCGACGAAGCCGATCTCATGGTCGCCGCCCACTACGTCGCTGCGATCCCGGATCCAGGTCACGTTCCGGATATCGGTGGCCCACCCCGCTTCCACCGGGCCAGGTGCGCCGGTGAGGGAACGGACGCGGGACACGTACACGAGCTGCAGGCGACGGTCGGTCACCTGCATCATCACGGTTGGCGAGTTCGAGGGGTTCTTCGTCCGAGGAACCAGCCCGCGGGCCAGATGGCCGGCCATGCTGTTCCAGCCGCCGTGAAACGGCTTGCCCGGCTTCTTCTCCTCACGCTCCGTGAATGCTTCGACGAGCCACTCGATCGGGTTCCAAGAAGTGACTGTGAATATCCTCACGAGCCAGCCAAACGGGATCCACAGCCAGCCACCGAGCGTACGGCGCTCGGACCGCAGAACGCGCGGGCGACGAAAATGGCCGGGCGACGGTGCCCGTTCGGCCAGCGTGACTCCGTGATCGGCACGCAGCACGTCACCCGCCGGCACCAACGCCCTGGCCCGCTCGACCGTCTGACGGACGAAGTCCGCCCTACCCTTTCCGCTCACCCGAAATCGTCCCTCACTGTCCTCGCGCCACTCGCAGGAGTCAGATCCGTACGCTCGTCGAAACGCTGCGGATCAGGACGCTGGTGGTACTCGTAGCGCTCCTCCGCCACTCCCGGCCCGTCCTGCAACAGACTGTCCTGGACGGCCCCGGCCGGGTCCGCGCCGATGGCGTCTTTGACGACACCCTTCACGCCCTTCTTGACGACCTTATAGCCCACGTACATGGCGAGGTCGTTGGGGTTGCGCACAGTGATTTCGTTGCCGAACTCGTCGCGCTTCTTCGTGCCCCGGATGTAACGCCCGAGGCCACCCTTGAAATGCTTGGGTCCCTTACGCAGTGCGTTGCGGAGCTTCATCATCTTGCGCAGCAGTTGCATGCGCTTGGCGATGTCCGACAGGGCGTCCGCCAGTTTCGCGGTGATCCTCACGGCCTTCGCCGCCCTGGAAGCGATGCCCGCAGCCGCGATGAGCGGGCCGATGGCGGCCGCGGCGCCCGCCGTCAGCAGCGAGAGGATCGCCGTGGTCGCGGCGGTCGCGAGCGCGACTTCCACGATCTCGACGATGAGCTCGAGCATCAGCTGCTCGGCGGCCGCGCACTCCTGGGCCGCCATTTCGAGCAGCTCCGCCATGGTGTCCATGTCCGTGGCCTCGCCCCTGAGGGCTTCCTCGAACTCGGTCATCATGGTGTCGAACTTGCCGAAGGCCTCGCCCTGCCACTGCTGGGCGAGCGTACGGCGGTCGGCGACCAGGTCCTCGACCACACCGCGCAGTTCGTTGGCTTGCTTCCGCCACTGGATCGCGGTCTCGGTGAGAAGTTCGTTGTCCCCGCTGACCTGCTCGAGGAGTTCGTCCAGGTTGAACTGCTTGAGGATGCCCCGGATAATCTCGTCGAGAACACCGGCGAGCGGGTTGCTCCAGTCCAGGACGAAATTGATCCGGCTGAGGGCGTCGCCCGCTGCCTGTCCCGCGCCCATCAGTTCCCCCCGCCCATCATGCCCCTGTTCTCCATCTCCGTGCCGTCGTAAGCGGCCGCAGAGTCTTTGAGTGCATCGGCTATCGCGTACAGCGTGTCGACGGCGTCGGTGAGATCATTGCCGGACTCCTTACGCTGAGTGTCGTAGTCGGCCTTCAGATCATCTGATTGCGGCAGCTTCCCGAATGTTTCCTGGGTGAGCTCAAGCTGCTGAGTACGGGCCCTGATCCTCTCAACCCGGCCGGCTGCGGCTTCCACCGCCTTCGCGTACTTGCGCAAGGCGTCGCCTTCGACATCAAATCCCCCGCTCATAAGTCCCCTCATTAGTGCGGTACTTGGATGGACGCGACCGTTCCGGTAGTCGCGACGCGATCATTTCATCATGGAGCCACGCTCGCCGAGGCATGCCTCTTGAGCGCCGCCCGTCAGCTGCAACAGCCCACCGTGACGCACACGGCCGCCGGGCCCGGACCCACGCCAGCAAGCTGATCCGCGTATGTCCTGGCGCTTGACCTAGTGACAGCAGGTGGATTCACAAGGGCCCAGAGCCGCCCACCTGCGCGACGAACGGCTCCGCGGGCGTCGAAACCAATGCCACCAGCGCGGTCCGTGATTCGCCTGCGAACGAACACGAGCCCACACGGGCCTGGTTGTAACAGACCCTCGGTATGTACACGGACCTCCGGCATTTCAGACGGCGGCCTTTACCACTGAAGTTCGTCCACTCGACCGTTGTGTCACAACCAGGCGCGGTCGACGAGAGCGACCCGACGGACGCCGTCAGACACTGCCCGGCCCGGCTCCCTCATCCTCATACACGCCCTTGCCGTGGCCGCGCGCGTCCAGCGTTCTCCGTCGACCACTGGGCCAGGTGGGGTTCGAGCCGCGACTCAGACCCCGATCGGCCTGGTCACGGGTGCGTACTGGTCATCAACAGAAACCACAGTTACTGGCCTTGCTGGGGAGGCTGCTGGGTGTACGGATTGGCATGCTGCGGCGGCTGTCCAGGAGGAGCAGGGTAGCCCTGCTGCGGAGGCATGGGATATTGCGTTTGGGCAGGCGGGTAAATTGGCTGCTGAGCGGGATACCCCGGGGCAGGATGGGGTGCCATGCCAGGGGTGACCTGACCGACACCGGAGTGACGCCGGCTTCGAATCACGGCAAATACCACGACCGCGGCGATCACGGCCCCGAAAAAGAGGATGCCAACAACAAGGGCGAGTGCGCCCATTTGGGGAGTGTCCCTTCTTGTTCTCGGAACTGACTGCGCTGCTGGTTGATGCTCTGTATTGCAGCGACGGCGAGACAGTCGAAGTCAAGGAGCTCCCCGTCGCGCAGATCGGAATCCCGCGACCTCGGCAACACGGTCAGGGGCCAGCCGCTGTGACGAGGAGCAAGGCAACACGCCGATGAAACACCGCTCAGTCTGCGAGGTCGTTTCATCGGCGGCAGCGAGGTCGCCTGTTCCCTACTGACCCTGATACGGAGGCTGCTGGCTGTAGGGGCCGGGCTGCTGTGGCGCCTGTCCCGGAGGGGCGTACGGCTGCCCCGCGGACGGGTACGGGGGGTGCTGTGAGCCTCCACTGCCGGCGCCGGGGCCGCCGCCGTTGCGCCGGCTACGAAGGACAGCGAAGGCGATGGCGCCGACGACCACGACGGCTGCGATACCGCCGGCAATGATGAGGAGGTTGCCGGAAGAGGACTTCTTCTTCTTGGCCCGAGTCGCGTCGTTCGTCCCCTTGGCCGCCTCGCTGGAAGTCGAGGTGGAGGACGAGAGCTGACCGAGAGGGTTCTTCTTGGGGCCGGCGGGGATGTCCATCGTCAGCGCCGAGTAGGGGCGCACGATTCCGTAGCCGTATTCTTCGTCGGGCGCCTTCAATCCCTTGTGGTGGGCGAAGGTGGCCGTCTTGATCAGGCGGTTGATTACCTGGCCTGCGGTGAGGTCGGGGTACTTGGATCGGACGAGGGCGGCGGCGGCGGATACATAAGCAGTAGCATCCGAAGTGCCGGTAGACAAAGTATATTGCTTCGCATTGGTCGGATCCGCAGCAAGAACCTCGACGCCAGGAGCCATCAGGGCAAGCCCCTTGCCAGTGTTTGAGCCCTCCCAGCGGTTCGCGTTCTTATCGATGGCCCCAACAGCGACAACACCAGGTAGCGCTGCTGGCTCGTCGACAGCGATGGAGCCGTCGTTTCCAGCGCCAGCCACAACGACAACGTCGTGAGCTTGCGCATAAGCGATTGCCTCCCGACCATCACTGAGGGTCTTTCCGCCATCATTAGCGAAGGAGAGGTTAATGACCTTCACACCCTGGTCTACGGCATATCGAACCGCTGCAGCCCAAGTCTCGTCATGTAGGGGGTCCTTCTCCGTCTGGAGGGCACGCAGCGGCAGAATCTTCGCCTTCGGCGCAAGACCGACCATGCCGGACGCGTTCCCCGCGCCATGGCCGTGGCCAGCAATGATGCTGGCCATAATCGTCCCGTGTCCGAGCTTGTCCTCTTGAGCATCACCTCCTCCGGTGAAGTCCTTACCCTTGAGGACCTGCCCAGTCAGATCGGGATGACTGGCATCGACTCCAGAGTCGACAACGCCAACGGTAACGCCTTGGCCTTGGGATTCGGCCCAAACGTCGTCTACCGCAAACGCGTTCAAGACCCATTGCTGGTCTCTTACGTAGTCCGCCGATGCGGTTGGGGCGTTAGTGAGGAGCAAAGCTCCTGTCAGTGCCACGACTCCCGCCGCAGACCGGGCTCGCTTGAAACTCACTGCTTTACTCCTCACATAACTACGACTGGTACCACCAGTCCTCATACGAGCGGGCCGCACGCTAGTCGTGCGGCCCGACTCGTGTACTACTCGATGGTCCGCGGTACGTTGCGGTTCCGGTCCTCTTCCGAGATCCAGGTCTCTTCGTCCTCGACCAGGTAATCGGGACGATCGCTCTGGTTGCTCTCGTTCTCGGACCGTCGACCGTTGCGACCACCCATGCCGCCGGCCATCCCACCAGCCATTGCACCACGCTGGGTTCCACCGCGACTGCCGTGCAGGCCCGCGCCACCGCCAGCGCCCTTGCCAGCGATGCCCTTAGCCGCGCCTACAACACCTCCACGAGCCTTCGCGAGGGCTCCACGACCCCCGCCAGCAGCAGCACCGCCTCGGCCAGCCGCACCGGCTCCGGCACCGCCCATACCGCCGATACCGGCTCGGCCTCCGGCGCCACGACCTGCTGCCGCGCCACCGCCAGCCATACCACCACGACCGCCCGCTACCCCAATGCCACCACGTCCGGCCGTGCCGCCACGACCGAGACCGGCTCCTCCGCCAGGCGCCACGAAGCCCGGGCCCTGCCCGCCGCCGGTGCCAATGCCTCCGCCGCCGCCCCCGGCACCTCCGGTGCTCGGAGGCAGACCGGGACCTGTCAGACCAGGCGTGAGGCTGTCCACCTTCGTCTTGGTTGTCGGCAGTTGCGTGCCACCCGTGATGCCCCCGTCACGGGGGACTGTCGGAGCCGGCTTCACAGTAGCTGTCGGTCCGGCACTCCACGGCTTGGGAGCCGCGCCTGATGCCCCTGGGCGTGACGCCCCACCGGTGGGCGGCGTAACGGGCGGCGGATACTCTACGTCGCGGTTAGGGTCCTTGATGTTGCCTCTGTCATCGACGACCACTCGGTTCCTGTCCAGGTTTCCCTTTACCCGGATGTACTGGGCCGCAAGATTCTCCATAACGGCAACACCGTTGAGCTGGGCTTCCCGGCTTGCGCCGATCTTGCCCTCGTTAATCTCCGCTACTTCCTTAGCGGTCAGCTTGCGGTCCTGAAGGTCACTGGCGACGGCTTCGCCATTGTCCCACTTCCAGTCACTGAGAGCGTCGCCGACCTTAGCCCATCCGCTGGGCTCTTCGATCTGATCCAGCTGCGCCTTGAACCGCCGGAGCTGCGAGCCAGCATCAGCCATCTGTGAGCTGTTGAGATCGGCATGCCAAGCCGCATTCCTGATGCTCTGGGAGATTTCTCGGGCCTTCTTCTCGAAGCTCCGAGCCGCATCTCCTTCCCAATGCTCCAGGACATTGTCGACCGCCTTGTCGAGCAGCCCGGCGATGCCGCCACCTTCGCCACCGGAAAGGATGTCGTTGACCTTGCCCCAGTGACGACCAGCCTCCTCAATCGCGCCGGGGTTCGTACCCTCAAGCATCTGCTTGAGTTCCTTCAGCGAGTACTCAATGAATTGAGTCTTGGTCTGAGGTCGCCCAGGATCCGCGACGCAGGTGTCGTTCACGATTTCGGGCTTGGGCAGGTCCTTTTCACCAGCCATTTTGAACTCCTCCTCTACAGGTGATTCTCGAACCGACTACCTTGCAAACGAGCCGTTCGAGTTCCCCGTGTCACCACCCATTTGGTTCTTGTTCGCGTACTCCTGCTCGGTGTACTTGTCCTTGACCTTGGAGGTGCTCGTGCCGAACTTGTCGATCAGTCCATGCAGGCTCTTGATCGCTGTCTCGAGATCGGACTTCATGGTCCCGTGGGCCGCATGCAGATCCCCGGCCTCCTTGAAGAGGCACGAATTCCCGAACGCATCCATCGGGATCTCCGTGTTGTACCGCGACGTCTGCCCGGCCTTATCCATATCGTCCAGCAACGTCCACAGCTTCCGGATGACCTCATCCAGCGCGCTGAGATCAACCCGCATCCCGTTACTCATACCCCGTTGTCCTCTCCCCTGTTGTCCAAGTCGTCAGCACCACCCGGTGCCCAAGTCATCGCCCAACTCCGCTGCCGGACCGGCCAACCCGCCGACTACGCCAGTCCCGCACAGCTACCCCGCTCCCCGCAACCACGAGAGCCAGCGCAAGTCCCGTGCCGAGTACGTAGATCGCCACGCGGCGTTCCCGCTCCGTCTCCGTCTCGCCCATGGTCACGGCCATCGGGACGACTCCGCCGGAGCCGGCTGCGACCGGCTGGTCCGGCTTCGGAGTAGTGCCCGGGGTCGATTCGTCGGTCAAGGCGGCGACCGGGTCGACGACACCCCAGCCGATGAACTGGTTGGGGCCGCGGCCGGGGCGCTGTGCCGTTTCCTCGATGCGCGTGGCGATCTGGGACGCGGTCCACTTCGGGTACTTCTCCTTCAGCAGGGCCGCGACACCCGCGACGTACGGTGCCGCGAAGCTCGTGCCGTCCGCGGTGCACTGGCCTTTCGTCGGGACCGTGGAGACCATGCCGACGCCCGGTGCCGCGACGTCGACGAAGTCGCCGGACTGGGAGAAGAAGGCGCGTTCGTCGTTGCGGTCGGAGGCCGCAACCGCCAGGACACCCTCGTACGAAGCGGGGTACGTCCTGCCGGTGTTGCCGTCGGCGCCGTCGTTCCCGGCGGCGGCGATGATGAGGGCACCCTTCTGCACGGCGTCCGCGACGGTGCGCCGCAGCGGGCCGTTGTCCTTCTTGTTCGCGGTGTCCGACGAGATGTTGATGACGTCCGCGCCCTTGGCGACCGCGTCCCGGATCGCGGCGGACATCGTGCCCGAGTCGCCCTGCTTCTCCTCCCCGCCGGTGTAGCGGTAGGAGAGGATCTTGGCCTTCGGTGCGATGCCCACGAAGCCCGTGCCCTTGATCGGGCGGGCCGCGATGATGCCGGCGACCCGGGTGCCGTGGCCCTCGATGTCCTCGGTGGCGGGGCCGTCGACGTAGGTGTCCCCGCCGGCCACGGCGGAGGTCAGCTGGGGATTGCTCTTGTCGACGCCCGTGTCGATCACCGCGACCGTGACGCCCTCGCCCTCCGCCTGTGCCCACAGCTGGTCCAGGAGGATCCGCTGCAGCGACCAGGGCGTGGACTTGATGACGTCGCCGCCGAAGACGCACTCCGAACTGTTCGACAGGCCGAAGTCCGTGCTGCCGGAGCCGCCGCCCGAAGCAGGAGCGCCCGAGTCCGCGAGGTGGGTGGGTACCGCCGTGTCCGCCGGTGCAGCCTGTGCCGCCGAAGCGAGCGGCGCGGGCGGTGCCGACACGAGGCAGATCCCGGTCACCGCGAGCACGCCGAAGGCCCGCTGCAGTGCGCGGGTTCCACCGTTGCGGCTACGCGAGCGGGCTGTGCGGCCCGCCACGTTCAGGCCTCTCATGTTCAGGCCCCCCAGGGCTTCCTTGCCGTCGTGCTTCCTACGAAGCTGGGTCATGTCTGTGTCACCGGTGTGGCGACATGTGTGAATGTTTGCGGAATTTGCTGTGTGCGCCCCTGTGGAGGCTTCGCGTGCCCCCGCGGGAGCCTCGCGTGTTTCCGCAGGAGCCTTGTGCGGTTCCGCAGAACCTGTGGTCGACCCTGAACTAGAGGTCGGCCCAGCGGACGCCATCGCGTCGGCTGGGCCGATTCTCTTCATCTCATGTCCCTCGGGTCGCCGACGGGCTCAGCCCCAGGTCTGGGCGTTGCTCTTCTCAGTGGCCTGGTAGTTCTCGGCGGCGTTCTGCAGCGCCGTGGAGATCTTCAGCAGGGTCGCGTGCAGGTCCGCGGCGGTCTTGTCCCACTCGCGCTGCTTGCGCTGGTAACCCTCCTGCGCCTCACCTTCCCAGGTGGTGGCGACGCGCTTGACCGCGGCCTCGAGGTCGTCCAGCTGCTGCTTGATGCGACCGGCGGTCGTCTTCACGTCCGTGGACGCGTTGGTGATCGTTGCGTAATTGACGAGGATCGACATCGTCATTCCCTTTCAGGAAGAAATCTAAGGAAGTCGGTGGAAATCAGGAAGAGTTGGAGTGCTTCGCGAGCGAATGAAGCACTTCCGACCGGAACGGCTCGATCAGCCGAAGTCGGACATGATCTTGCTGATCTCGGAGTTCTGCTGCTCTTCGGACGCGGAGTAGTTGCTCCGCGTGGAGTCCACGGCTTCCTTGATGTCGTTGAGGATGTCGCTCATCCTCTTCGCGTCCGCGTTCCAGCGGTCCTGCAGCTGGCGGTACGACTGGGCCGCCTGGCCCTTCCAGCCGCCGGCGATCTGGTCGATCACTCCGTTGAGGCGGCGGATCTCGCCCTGCAGCTGGCCGTTGACAGTGCTGATGTCACCGGAGAGCTTGGTGAGTTCGTCCTCTGTTACCCGGAACTGGCCGGCCATGATGAACCTTCCCCCATGTCGTCGTTGATCCGGGAAACCTGTGCCGGTGCCCGGAGAAGCTTCGCACGCTTGAGCGCTGCAAACACTCTATCGTCAGCCTGTCACTCAACCACAGGCACGGCCAATCAGTTACACGGCTCACACACTTGGGCGATCATCCTGTGACCCGTGCGCCGTCTTACCCCAAGTGCTGCTGCCCGTCGGCCCGTTGGCCGTCGACCGACGGGCGCGTCGGACGTCGGTCGCCCCGCGGGGCCCGCCGTCACTGGCTCTGCGGCTGGGCCGCGCGCCCGGTGTCGAGCATGGGGCCCTTCGAGATGAACGCCGCCCACGTCTGGGGCACGATCGCGGGCCTGGCGACGTCCTCGTAGCCCAGCCGCGTCCGTGCCTTGTCCGTCTCGGTGGCACCGCCCTGCGACGAGGACGAGGACGAACCAACGGCGTCCGTGCCCGCCTGGCTGTCGTTGTTCAACGGGAGCGAGTACCGCAGTCCCGTGTCCGTCAGGAGGTACCAGGCGCCACCGCCGCCCGCCTTGCCGGTGACTTCCTGGAAGAGGAGACCCGAGCCGGACGAGACGTACGCGCTCTGCGAGTCGGTGATGACCTTCTTGGGGTAGGTCGTTCCGGCCCAGGTGGCGAGCTGCGGCCTGTTGCCCTCGCCGATCGTGCCCTTGTAGACGCTGCACGAGGTCGTGAGGGCCCGGCCGGTCGCCGTCTTCGCGGGGTTGGCCTGCTGCGGAACGGCCTGGGGCCAGCCCTTGTCGGCGTAGAAGAAGTTCGCCTCGCCGTTGTTGGCGGCGATGATCTGCTGCGGGTTCACCTCGACGTCGGTGATCGGGTCCGTCCCGTACGCCTTGTCCGCGTCGGGCGACCGCTTGAGCAGGTCGGCGACGAACGGCGTGATGGCGGCGACCTCGTTCTTGAGGACGACGTAGTACTGCTCGCCCTGCGCGTCCCGCGCCTTGAGCACACGACCCACCGTGCTCGCCTCGGCGGGAAGCCCCTGGACCGACGTGGGCCCGCCGATCGACGGGACCGTCGGGAAGGTGATGACCCCGCCCTCGTTGAAGGTGCGCAGCCACTCCCGGCTCACCGGTTGCGGTTCGGCCCTGCTGCCGATGACGGCGGCGCGCAACTGCGCCATGGTGGTCTCGTCGAGCCCCGCCCGGTCACCGAGCAGGAAGAGGTTGCCGTTGCCGTCCGCGAGGAACTCCCGGCCGGTCTGCTGGTCCACGACGTACAGGGCCTCGCGGTGGTTGACCCGGCCGGAGTTGCTCAGCGACTTGGCGTCCTCGTCGTTGAAGACGAACACGGCGCGGTCGACGGCGTTCTTGGCGCCCTGCGCGGGACGCTCGCACACCGCCCAGGTCTTCGGCTTCTCCGCGTCCTCCTTGGAGGGCAGCCGGTCGGGGGCGTAGGGGATGCCGATCGTCGCGCCGTGCCGGATGCCGCTCTTGTCGATCTCCTTGCCGGGGACCTCGAGAACGCTGCCCTTGCCCTTGTCGAGCAGCAGCTTGGCGGAGGCGTAGTTGAGGACGGGGTGGAGCACCTTCTCCACCTTGCCGTCCTTCGGGTCGGGGTCGAGGACCACGTACCGCGTCGTCGAGTCGCTGTCGACGATGATGTGCTCGCCCGGTGTGTCCCAACCCTTGGGCGCCGTGGGCTTGATCACGCCCCAGGCGATGAAGCCGATCACGAGAACGACGCCGACGGCGAGGCTGGGCATCACCGTCCGGACGGGGCGCGGCGCGCCTTCCTCCGAGCCGCCCGGTGACGGCGCCAGGAACGCCGCGACGGTGCGCTTGCGAGCGAACGTGTAGGCGGCGAGCTCATCCCGACGCTGCTTTGCCATGGTCCCCGTGTCTCCCGATGTGTACTGCTCGATCGCGTTCGTACCGCTCGCTCACCTTGTGGTGAACGGTGGCGTTTTGTGGTGCTCGACCGTGCCCGAAAGCTCAACAATGCTCCGTCAGCGGGGCCTTGTCGTGCTCGAAGCCGTGCTCGATGTCGTGCTCGATGTCGTGCTCGTAGTCCTGCTCGCATTCGTGCGCGAAGGTCACGTCGGCCACGCAGGCCCCTACTATGCCCTGCGCCGCCGGACGACGATTCATCAGGTGGGTGGCCGACCCCGCATCTTCACAGAGCTTCACCACAGCGCTCCACCACCGGGGGCCCGTCCGTGACACTCTGGCCACCTGGGGTTTCGGTGTCCCCTGTGTCACCTCGACTTCCGCAGCGGGTACCGTGAGCCACTCGCATGGATGTCGTGGGCCGTCGGGCCCCTGGCCCGTCGCCGGAATCCCGGACAGAGGATTCCGCCCCACGAGCGGGCCGATACTTTCGCGAAAGGGATGTCCCGGGGGATGACCAGCGCTACGAGCACTCGGCGCGGACGCCGCGCACCGCAGCAACAGGGAGGGCCGAGCGGCAGACGTACGCCGAACGCCCCGGCCTCCCCGGCCGCCGCGTCGCCGCGCACGCTGCCCCGTCCCGGCGGTCTGGGCCCGGTGCGGCTGCAGCAACTCATCCTGGTGGAGCTCGCGGCCGCGGTCATGGTGGCCGCCTGGGCCGCCGACACGTCGTGGCTGCTGGTTCCGGCCGGTGTCGTGGCGGCGTTGCTGCTGCTCCTGGCGGTCCTGCGCCGGGGTCGTCGCCCGCTGCCCGAGTGGTACGAGACGTCGCGCGCGCTCCGGCAGCGCCGGCGCGACGCCAAGACTCCCGTCCCGCCGGGGACGGACGCGATGATGGCCCCGGTCGTGGAGTGCGACCCCGCCCTGCGGACGTACTCCTTCGTCTCCCGTGACGACCGTTCGATCGGCATGATCGGTGACGGGACGTTCCTGACCGCCGTGCTCTTCGTGCAGCCGGGCGACCAGCCGCTGCGCCCGGGGGCCGCCGGACGGCAGTTGCCGCTGCGGCTGATCCAGGACGCCCTGGAGGTCGACGGCATCCGGCTCGCCTCGGTGCAGGTCGTGCAGCACACCCAGCCGGCGCCCGCGCCGCACCTGCCGCAGCAGTCGCTCGCCGCACGTTCGTACGGCCCCCTCCAGGCGCAGGCCGGTTCGCCCGCGCTGCGGCTCACCTGGGTCGCCCTCAAGCTCGACCCGGAGCTGTGCCCGGAGGCGGTGCAGGCACGCGGGGACGGTGTTCCCGGCGCGCAGCGGGCGCTGTTGCGGGTGGCCGACCAGTTGGCGAGCCGGCTCGCCGGGGCCGGTTTCAAGGCGACGATCCTGGACGAGACCGAGCTGGTGCAGGCGCTGGCGACCTCCAGCTGCCTCAACCCGCGTGCCAACGCCCAGCACTCCCAGGAGGGTCGGGCGCCCCAGCGCCGTACGGTCGAGGCGGTGCGGACCTGGCGGGTGGACGACCGTTGGCACACCACGTACTGGGTGTCGCGCTGGCCCCAGTTGGGCAGCGGCGGTGTGGCGCTGCCCGAGCTGGTGACGCGGTTCACGTCGTTGCCGGTGCTCGCCACGACGTTCAGCATGACCCTGAGCCGGGCCGGCAACCGCGGTGTCGCCCTCACCGGGCACATCCGCGTCACGGCCCGCGGTGACGACGAACTCGGCCAGGTGGGCCGCGAGTTGGAGCGGGCCGCGAGTGCCGCGAAGGTCGGCCTCGTCCGTCTGGACCGGGAACAGGTCCCCGGTGCCCTCGCCACTCTGCCGCTCGGAGGTACGTACTGATGTCCCAGCCCGCCCCGACGATGCCCCCGGGACAGCAGGGCCGCGCCCCCGCACGCACGCCCGCGCACGTGGCCTCGCCCACGGACACCGGCATGATCCCGATCATCCGGCAGCCGGAGCCCCCGCAGCAGCAACGCCGTATCTTCAGCCCGGGGTTCGGGCTGCGTGGACCGCGCCGCAACCGCCATGTGGTGACCGCCGACGAGCTCGCGGCGATCAGCATGCCGCTCGGCGACGACGGCGTGATCATCGGTACCGACCCGGAATCGCAGCCGGCCGTGCTCGGGCTGGCCCGCCCCACCCCGTTCGACGTCGTCCTCGTGGGCGGCCTGTGGCTCGCCCAGGTGCTGGCGCTGCGCGCCGCCGCGACCGGTGCGCGCGTCGGTGTGGAGACCGGACGTCCGCAGGCCTGGCAGCAGTTGGCGCAGGCGGCCGGCGGCGGTCAGCAGTGTGTGACGGTCTATCCCGTGGGCCGGGTGCCCGCGCAGGGTCCGTCCGTGTCGAGTCCGGTCGTGCTGTTCCGGGACTGCGGTATCCGGCCGCCACGCGGGCGGGTCACGTCGGTGCCGTGGCAGTCCGTGGTGACGGTGCTGCCGTTCGTCAGCGAACACGCGCCGCGTTGGCTGTCCCAGGCGCATCTGGTCGGGATCCAGCGCATCTCGCCGTTCGAGACCGAGGTCGTGAAGGACACTCTGGGCGTGCCCGAGGAGCATCTCCAGCATCTGCCGACCCTTCACGACGGCGTCGCACTGTGGTGCACTCGCAAGCATCACAAGTTCGTCATGACCGAAGCCACGGATGCGGAGACGGGTCTGCTCGGTGTGGCCCGCCGTATGGACTGACGCGTCGTCGTCTGCGCGGCGGGGCGCGGACAAGTCGCTCCCATGGGGCGTTTTCGTCCGCCCCCATGGGGGCTTTTCCGTCCCGCCATGCGAGTGATTAGGCTTCTGGTGGTGCGGTGACGATCGCAGTCGCGTGGGACTCGCCACTCGGTCCGCCCGGCCGCGACGACGACCAGCTCAGCAGCAGTGGCTGACCAGGAGGCAAGCAGTGAACAGGGATCGGTCCGAGTACAACGGCGGGAGCCCTTCCTCGGACGGGGACGATCACGAGGTGGATCTGACGGGCGAGTTCGAAATCGTCTACACACCTCCCGCCTGGTACGCCCAAGGCACGCAGGGTGGCTCCGCGTCCGGCGCTCAGCAGGACACCGGGCACACGTCACCACCACCGCCGACCGGACCACCGATCGGTACGCCCACCGGGCCCCCGGGCGGCCCCGGCGCGCAGGGTCCCGCACCGGCCCAGCCGCCCGCGCAGGGCGCACCGCAACCGCCCGCGCAGCCCTCGCAGCCGACCCCGGCCCAGGGCACGGCCACGGGCGGCTACGGGTTCCCGCAGCAGCCCGCGCCGGGTCCGGTGCCCGCGGCGGGTGGCTACGGCTACCCCCAGCAGCCGGGCGGCCAGGACACGTCGGGTGGTTTCGGCGCGCCCCAGCCGAACCACGACACGTCCGGCGGCTACGGCTACCCCCAGCAGCCGACCGGCCAGGACACGTCGGGTGGTTTCGGCGCGCCCCAGCCGAACCACGACACGTCCGGCGGCTACGGCTACCCCCAGCAGCCCGCCCAGGGCACGTCGGGCGGCTTTGTCGCGTCCCCGCAGCAGACGCCCGCGCAGCCGCCCACCGCAACACCGCAGCAGCCGCCTGCCACCGCTCCGCAGCAGCCTCCCGCCGTGGCACCGCAGCAACCGCCTGCCACCGCTCCGCAGCAGGCCACCCAGGCCCAACCGCCCGCCGCCGCGCCCGGCTTCCCCGTGCTGCGCCCGGTCGAGGAGGACGCCCAGGCCGCACCGCCCGCACCCGCGCCCGCCCCGACCGCCACCCCGGCGGCCGGCGTTCCGGCGCCGCCCGAGCCGGAACAGCCCGCCCCGGCCCAGCCGGTGGCCGAGCAGCCGGAGGCCGAGCAGCGGGAAGCCGAGCTGCGGGAAGCCGAGCAGCGGGAGGCCGAGCTCAACCACGCCGCCGCCGACGCGGAGGCGGCACGGTTGTTCGGCGGTGCCGACGACGATGAGCCGGAGGAGCGGCGCGACGAGGCGGAGGCGGACGACACCGCCGCGTCCGTGACGGGAGCCGGGGACGAGGGACCGGCGCCGGTCCGGTCCGACGACTCCCCCGCGCCCGACGCCGCGCAGCCCGACGCCGCGCAGCCCGAGGCCGGCACCGCGCCGGCCACGGCGGAGGCGGAGCCGCCGGCGCCGCAGCCGGAACCGGAAGCGGGGGCACAACCCGCGCCGGTCCCCGTACAGCAGCCCGAGGCACAAGGCCAGCCCGCCGCACAGGGCCAGCAGCCGGAGCCCGTCGGCCAGGTTCCCGTCGGCCAAGTGCCCGTCTCGCCCCAGGCCGGCCAGCCGCTGCCCCCGCTGCCCCAGGGTTTCGTGCCCGCGAACCCCGCCCAGGGGGCCCCGCAGCAACCGGACCCGCAGGCCGCTGCCGCCGCAGCCGCCGCGCAGGCCGGCGCATACGGCTACCCCCAGCAGCCGGGCCATCCCGCCCAGCACGACCCCCAGGCCGCAGCCGCCGCAGCCGCCGCGCAGGCCGCCGGATACGGCTACCCCCAGCAGCCGGGCCACCCCGCCCAGCCGCAGCAGCCGCATCCCGGCCACCCCGGCCACCCCGCGCCGCCGCAGGGCTCCTTCGGCCCGGCCCAGCAGCCCGGTCACCCGGCGCAGCAGCAGCCCGGCCACCCCGGGGCGCAGGGCGGTCAGCCCGCTCCGGTCGACCCGCGCCAGGCGGCCGGGCCCGCGCAGCCCCAGCCGCACCCGCAGCAGCCCGCTCCTCCGCAGGCCGCCGGTTACGGCTACCCGCAGCAGCCCCAGCCCGGTTACGGCTATCCGCCCCAGCAGCCGGGCTACGGCTACCCGCAGCCCGCCCAGCCGCAGCCGCCGGCTGCCCAGCAGCCCCCGGCCCAGCCGGAGCAGCAGGCGCCGCACCAGCACCCCCAGCAGCACCCCGTCCAGAACCCGGCCGTCCCGCCCGCCGCGTACGGCAACCAGGGCCAGCCGGGCAACCAGGGCTGGACCGCCCCGCCCGGGCCGCAGGCCGGACCCGGCGCTCCGCAGCAGCAGCAAGCCGCGCCCGGAACCCCGCTCGGCTACAACGCCGCCGTGGAGCTGTCCTCCGACCGGCTGCTGCGCAACCAGCCCAAGGCCCGCAAGAACAACCAGGGCCCGTCCCGCTTCAAGCTCGGCGCCAAGAAGGAGCAGGCGGAGCGGGAGCGCAAGCTCGGTCTGATCCGTACGCCGGTGATGTCCTGCTACCGGATCGCGGTCATCAGCCTCAAGGGCGGCGTCGGCAAGACGACGACGACCATGTCGCTGGGCGCCACGCTCGCCACCGAGCGGCAGGACAAGATCCTGGCGATCGACGCCAACCCGGACGCCGGCACCCTCGGCCGACGGGTGCGGCGCGAGACGGGCGCGACCATCCGTGACCTGGTGCAGGCGATCCCGCAGCTGAACAGCTACATGGACATCCGTCGCTTCACCTCGCAGGCGCCCTCCGGTCTGGAGATCATCGCCAACGACGTGGACCCGGCGGTCTCCACCACGTTCAACGACCAGGACTACCGCAGCGCGCTCGACGTACTGGGCCGGCAGTACCCGATCATCCTCACGGACTCGGGTACGGGGCTGCTCTACAGCGCGATGCGCGGGGTGCTGGACCTCGCCGACCAGCTGATCATCATCTCCACGCCGTCGGTGGACGGTGCGAGCAGCGCCTCGACGACGCTCGACTGGCTGTCGGCGAACGGTTTCGCGGACCTCGTCCAGCGGTCGGTCACGGTGATCTCCGGTGTCCGCGAGACGGGCAAGATGATCAAGGTGGAGGACATCGTCGCGCACTTCGAGACCCGCTGCCGCGGTGTCGTCGTGATCCCGTTCGATGAGCACCTGGCGGCGGGCGCCGAGGTGGACCTCGACATGATGCGGCCCAAGACGCGCGAGGCCTACTTCGACCTCGCCGCCCTCATCGCCGAGGACATCGCCCGCACCCAGCAGGGCTTCGGCAACCCGAACATGCAGTACCAGCAGCACCCGCAGCAGGGGTACGACCAGCACCCCCAGCAGGGCTACCCGGCCCAGCAGCAGCCGCCGCAGCAGCCGTACGCCCAGCCGGGCGGCTCCCCGCAGCCCGGTCAGGGCTGGGGCCAGGCCCCGCAGCAGCCCGCGCCCGGTCAGGGCTGGCAGCAGCAGGCGCCGCCGCACCCGGACCCGCAGCAGCCCCAGCAGCAGGGCGTCGTACCGCCCGGCTGGACGCAGCAGTAGCGCGAGCCCGTACGCAACGAAGGGCGGCCGGTGCCCGCGAGGCACCGGCCGCCCTTCGGCGTCACGGGGTGACTACTCGGCTGCCGCCACCAGTTCGCGGCAGCGCTTCACGTCCTCGGCCATCTGCTCCAGCAGGGCGTCCAACGTCTCGAACTTCGCCTGGCCGCGGACGAAGGCGAGGAAGTCGACGGCGACGTGCAGGCCGTACAGGTCCAGGCCGACCCGGTCGATCGCGTACGCCTCCACCGTGCGCTCGGTGCCGTCGAACTGGGGGTTGGTACCGACGGAGATGGCCGCGGGCATCGCCTCGCCCTGGGCGTGCAGCCAGCCGGCGTAGACGCCGTCGGCGGGGACGGCGGTGTGGGGCAGTGTCTCGACGTTGGCGGTCGGGAAGCCGAGCTCACGCCCCCGCTGGGCGCCACGGACGACCACGCCCTCCACGCGGTGCGGGCGGCCCAGGATCTCGGCGGCGCCGGTGACGTCGCCCTCGGCGACCAGACGGCGGGTCAGGGTCGAGGAGAAGGGTTCGCCGCCGCCCGCCTCGCCGGTCACGTACAGGTCGACGACCTCGACCTCGAAGTCGTAGACCTTGCCCTGTTCGGCGAGGAACTCGACATCGCCCGCCGCACGGTGCCCGAAGCGGAAGTTGGGGCCTTCGACGACGGCCTTGGCGTGCAGCTTGTCGACGAGGACCTTGACGACGAAGTCGGCCGGCGACAGCTTCGAGAACTCGGTGGTGAAGGGCAGGATCAGCACCGCGTCCACGCCCAGTTCGCCCATCAGCTCGGCGCGGCGGTGGTGCGGCGCGAGCAGGGGCGGATGGCTGCCGGGGCGGACGACCTCGCTGGGGTGCGGGTCGAAGGTGACGACGACCGCGGGGACGCCCAGCTCGCGGGCGCGTTCCACGGCATGCCGGATGATCAGCTGGTGTCCGCGGTGGACGCCGTCGTAGGAGCCGATGGTGACGACGCTGCGCCCCCAGTCCTCGGGGATGTCCTCCAAGCCACGCCAGCGCTGCACTGTGCCTGCTCCTTGTCGCAAACTCGTCGAACTCGTGTCCGTCTGTGCCTCAGACGCTCTTACGCAGGTCTAAGGGTGCCATGCCGGGCGCCCCGTGCCCGCATCGGCATGGGGGCTGTGACCGGGTGCACGCACGGACGCGCTGGTCATGCGGGAACTCGTACGCCCGCCAGGTTCTCGATCATCCGGCGCGTGCTCGGGCCGACCACGGCCGCCCACTCCTCGGGGCTCGCGGCGAGCCAGCCGGCGACCCGCCCGGCGAAGCCCGGAACGCGGCGGCCCAGGTCGACCAGGCCCCGGTCGAAGCGGGCGGCGCCGTCCGGGGTGCGGACCAGGAGCAGGCCGGTGTGTCGGACGAGGCCGTGAAGGTCGCCGTCCGCCCGGTCGCCGCCCTGGTGGACCACTGCGCGCAGGAGGGCTTCCAGGACGGCCGGGGCGTGCTCGTGGGCGAGGAGGAAGTCGAGGAGTTCGCCGCGCAGGGGGCGCGAGCCGGGGGCGCCGGGAGCGGCGAGTACGGCGGCGAGGGCGGCCCGCACCTGTTCCGTGCCGCCGTCCAGCAGCCCGGTGACCAGCGGGAACAGTACGGCACGGGCCGCGGGGCCGTGGTCGAGGCGCCGGTCGACGTACGCGGCCACGTCGGCGGCGGTCTCGGGGCGCCGCCCCACCGCCTCCCGGACCAGGGCGGCGACGCGGCGGGCGAGGGCCGGTGTGGTGACGTCGGCGAGGGTGCGCAGCGCCTCACCGGTGTCCGGTCGCTTCAGGCGCTCACGGAACGCTTCCAGGACCGGTTCGGGGTGGGTCGCCAGGGCGGCGACCAGGGCGCTGGGCGGCAGCTGCGGGTCGGCGGCGGTGAAGAGCGCCAGCGCCTGCGGCAGGTGCCGGGTCCGGGTGCGCGGGTCCCGGACGAGGAGGGCGAGGGCGCCGCCGTGGAGGGTGGTGTCGGCGGGGCGGTCGAGCAGGGCCAGGGCGGCGCGGCGCAAGAGTTCCAGGTCGGTCTCGGCGTGGACGTGGGGCGCGGCACGCAGCCCGTAGGTCACCGCCGCGCAGCGCCGCCCGGGTCGTTCGTCGTGTGCCCAGCGCTCGACGGCCCGGCAGACGGCGGACGGCTCCTCCTCGGCAAGTACGGCGAGGAGTTCGTCGGCCTTGCGGTGCGCGCTGTCGACGAGCGTCTCGGTGAGGTCGTCGAGGGCGCGGTGGCGGTGAGTGTAGAGCAGTGCCTGGGCCGCGCGGGCGACGGTCGCGTGCGGGGTGGCGGGCAGGGGGCGGTCGTCGTCGAACCAGCGGGTGAGGTGGGGTTGGACGGCGGCGGGGGTGGTGGCGAGGAGGTGGGCGGCGGCGTCGAGGTAGCGGGCGTCGTGGCCGCCGGTCGAGGGGGGTCCCGGCGCCGGGGGGCCGCCGGGGTGGAAGGGGCCGGTGGTGTACGGCAGGGGGTCGGTGACGGCGTCGGTCGTCGCGCCGTCGGTGCCCTGGGGTGGGCCGTCGGCGCGGACCAGGTCGCGCAGGAGCTCGAAGCGGTCGGTGTCGGAGAGCCGCAGGGCGGTCCAGAAGCCGGGGCCGAAGTCCGGCGGTGCGGGGCGTCCGCGGTGCCGCCAGGCCACGATGTGGTCGACGAGCAGGCGCAGTACGTCCAGGTACGGCGTCGCGTCCGGGACGCGCACCAGGGTCTCGGACAGGAGCCGGGAGGCCCACCAGGAGTCCTCGTCGGCGTCGAGGGCGTACGTCAACTGGTCGAGCTGTTCGGCCAGTCGGGCGCTTCCGTGCTGCCGCGCCAGGTGCAGCAGGGCCTGCACCACGGGGCCGATGCGGTGGTGCGGTACGGGGAGGGGGTGCACGGCGTCGGGGTGGCTGCGGCGGCGGTGCACCAGGGCCTTGAGTGCCTCGTCCAGGTCGAGGTGCATGCCCTGGATCCAGTCGGCGAGTTCCTCGTGGGCGAAGCGGTAGCCGTTGCCGGCCGGCACGACGAGGCCCTCGGTGAGGACCGCGGAGGCCCAGCCGGTGCCGCCGCCGAGCCTCGCGGGGGCGGGGCCCCAGGGGAACACGGCCTCGAACGACTCCCGGTCCAGCTCGCCCTGCCCGGGCCCCAGGCTGCGTCGGGCGGCCTCGTGGACCTGGCCGGAGACCTTGGCGGCGAGGCGGCGTACAGCGCTTCCGCGCAGCCCGTTCTCCGCGGCGAGGCGTACGGCGATGCGCAGGCACATCAGGTCGAGGTGGGCTGAGAGCACGTCGTCGCGGTCGGCCTGCCGGGGCGCCGGGGTGCCGGGGAGGGCGGCGCGCACCTCGGAGAGCAGGCGCAGGGTGAGGGGGTGCCGGGCGTCGGGGGCGGCGAGGGCGCCTTCCGGGATGCCGTACCGGGCGCGGGCCTGCCGTGCCTCGTCGGGGGTGAGGTCACCGAGCCGTACGCAGGCCGGAGACGGCCGGTCGGCCTCCGGCACCGCACACTCACCGGCCCGGTGCAGCGACTCCTCCGGAAAGGCGGCCTCCTCCCAGTACTCGGCCCCGCACGCCACGACCAGCCGTGCCCCGGTCTCCCGCAGCCAACGCGCCGTGTCCTGCGTCCAGTCGGCCAGGCGGTGCGCCAGGAACGGCGGCATCTCCTCAGGACCGTCGAGGAGCAGCAGCAGGGGGCGGCCGGTGGCGTGGGAGAGGTGGGCCAGGCGCTCCGGGGAGGTGTCGCCCAGGTCGGTGGAGCCGGCCGGCACGGAGGCGGCCACGATGCGGGCCGCCCGGCTCAGCGCACGACGCGCGGCGTCGGCCACCGAGGTGTCGTGGTCCTTGAGGTCGGCGCCGCGCAGCCACAGCGTGGGGGCCGGTTCGGGACCGTGGTGGCGGCGCGCGGCCAGGGCGGCGAGTTCGGTGGTACGGCCACTGCCCGGAGCGCCGACCAGGCCCAGGACCGCGGCCCCGCCCCGCAGGAAGGCGTCGAACTCCCTTGCCAACGAGGCGCGTTCGACGGGCGCCGCCGCCCCCGCTCCCCCGCTGTCCGCCCGCCCGGCGCGTCCCGGCGTCTGCGGTGGACCGTCCTGCGCCACCGTCGTGGCCGTCAGTTCGAGGACGCCGGCCATGTTCAGGTCGGCGCCGTACGCCGGCACCGTCGCCGCGTTCCTCGCGAGCAGGTCGGCCAGCGGTCCGTCGGGCGTCGGCCGCAGCGGCACGGCGAGGACGGCGTCACGGTCACCGGACCGCAGGGCCCTGCCGAGCACGCCCACGACCGCGCCTGTCCCGGCGTCCAGCACCGGTCCTCCGGCCGCCCCGGCACCCATCCGCAGGGCATCCCGACCGGCGGTCCCGACCGCCAACTCCGCGGCGCCGTCGAGCAGATGGACCCCGTCCGTCGCCCGGTACGTCGCACAGGCCGCCCCCAGTACCCGTGCCTCCCGCCAGCCACCGGCCGCGATCCGCACATACGCACCGGTCTCGGCCCGGTCCCGCACCGCCACCGGCAGCGGGTCCACGCCCAGTCCCCGCGTGCGTACGAGGGCCAGGCCGCAGGCGGGCAACGCGGTCACCGCGCTCGCGGAGACGGCACAGCTGCGGCCCCCCTCGACAGCGCACAGGACGAGACGGGACAGTCCGTCGACGACCTCATGGCCGGTGACGACCGTGCCGTGGTGGTCGGCCATGAAACCGAGGCCCCGGGGCCGCCCGCCGAGGTCGTGGATCCGGACCAGGGCCCGGTCGCCCGAGGGCGACGACCCGTCCGAGGCGCACCCGGTCCGCGGCTCCTGCCCGGCCGGTGCCCACCGCTCCCCCTCGGCGTCGGACGGCACCCAGGCTCCCTGGGCCGCCCACGCGTCCCCCGCCGCACCCGGCATCCGGCGGCCCCCGCCCGCCCCCGGGCCCCGTTCCGCCATCGTCGAACCTCCACGCCGTACGTCCGCGCGCCCCGCACACTCGCGCGCTGCTGTCGACGGTAGGCGCGAGATGATCAGTGGGACAGATCGCGTGACGAACGCGCCCCCTTCCGCTCCCTCGGTTCACTCCGAGCGCCCGCACGGACGGGTGAACAGGCGGGGGGCGTTGGATACACCCTAGGGGTGGGGGAACCGAGGGGGACCGCGGAGCGACGGGCAGTGGACGACCCCGTGGCCGTCGCTCCGCGGGCGGGCACCCGCACGGGGCACCGGTTGTCGGCGCCTCAGCCGAACACGGCCAGGCTCTTCGCCTTCCCTCTGTGCTGCTCCACGAGCGCCAGGAAGCAGCCCTCGGGGTCGAAGACGGCGACGGGGCCGGCGCCCGCGTACTCGTCGGGCATGTCCAGGCGGACCCCGTTCGTGAGCAGGCGGGCGCGCTTGGCGTCCACGTCCCAGCGCGGGAACGCGGCCGCGGCGGCCTCGGCGATCGGCATCACCGTGAGCTCCTGCTGCAGTTGCTCCAGCGTCCTGGCGGAGTCCAGCTTGTACGGGCCGACGCGGGTGCGGCGCAGCGCCGTGAGGTGGCCGCCGACGCCGAGACCGGCACCGAGGTCGCGGGCCAGGGCGCGGATGTAGGTGCCGGAGGAGCAGACGACGGACACGACCAGGTCGAGGACGGGGGTTCCGTCCTCGGCGACGGCGTCCCGCATGTCGTACACCGCGAAGGAGGAGACGGTGACCGGACGGGCCGGGATCTCGAAGTCCTCGCCCTCGCGCGCCCGCTTGTAGGAGCGGACACCGTCGATCTTGATGGCGCTGACCTTGGACGGCACCTGCATGATGTCGCCGGTCAGCTTGGCGATCCCGGCGTCGACGGCGTCGCGGGTGACCTTCGAGGCGTCGGCCGACCCCGTGATCTCGCCCTCGGCGTCGTCGGTGACGGTGGTCTGGCCCAGCCGGATGGTGCCCAGGTACTCCTTCTCGGTCAGGGCCAGATGACCGAGGAGCTTGGTCGCCTTCTCGACGCCGAGGACGAGCACGCCCGTCGCCATGGGGTCGAGGGTGCCGGCGTGCCCGACGCGGCGGGTGCGCGCGATGCCGCGCATCTTGGCGACCACGTCGTGCGAAGTGAAGCCCGACGGCTTGTCGACGATGACAAGGCCGTCGGGCGTGGTGTGCTTCTGCGTCATTCCGCGGTGTCGCCGTCCGTCTCGACAGTGCTGTCCGGCTCGTCGTCGGAGCCCGGCTTGCGGTACGGGTCGGCCTCACCGGCGTACTTCGCGCCCGCGGACACCTCGCGCACCTTCTCGTCGGACTGGCGCGCCTTGTCGAGAAGGTCCTCGATGGTGCGTGCGGTGTCCGGCAGGGCGTCGGCGACGAAGGTGAGGGTCGGCGTGAACTTCACGCCCGCGGCCGCCCCGACCGCGGACCGGAGGACGCCCTTGGCGCTCTCCAGTCCGGCCGCCGCGGCCGCCCGCTCCTCGTCGTCCCCGTACACCGTGTAGAAGACGGTCGCCTCCCGCAGGTCACCCGTGACCCGGGTGTCCGTGATGGTGACGTGCGAGCCGAGCCGCGGGTCCTTGATCCCGCGCTGCAGCTTCTGGGCCACCACCTCTCGGATGAGGTCCGCCAGCCTTTTCGCCCGCGCGTTGTCGGCCACTGGTCCGTCTCCCGTTCTTTCTTCTTCTCGTTCTTGGCTGTGTGTCGTCAGTCGTCGTGATCACCGTGGAAGCGCCGTCGTACCGACAGCAGTTCCACTTCCGGACGGCCGGCGACCAGCCGTTCGCACCGGTCCAGTACGTCGGTGAGGTGACCGGCGTCGCCGGACACCATGGCGATGCCGATCCCGGCCCGCCGGTAGAGGTCCATGTGGTCCACCTCGGCCGCGCTCACCGCGTACTTGCGCTGGAGCTCGGCGACGATCGGGCGGACGACGGAGCGCTTCTCCTTCAGCGACCGTACGTCGCCGAGGAGGAGGTCGAAGGACAGCGTCCCCACATACATGTGTGTAACCGGTTCACCCGCCGGTACGGGATCGATGGCCCTGCCGACTGTGAGGCAGGAACATCAGAACCGTACAACGAAGGGGCCGGGACGATCGACGGATATTACGCTCCGTGGACCGTCGCGCCCGCCCGCGGTGCCGGTCGGCAAACGCCGTGCCGGCCGACGGGACCGAAAGTCCCGCCGGCCGGCACGAACCGTCGGCTGTTACGCCCGCGGCTTCTCGCGCATCTCGTACGTCGCGATGACGTCGTCGACCTTGATGTCGTTGAAGTTGCCGAGGTTGATACCGCCCTCGAACCCTTCGCGAATCTCGGTGACGTCGTCCTTGAAGCGACGCAGACCCTCGATGTTGAGGTTCTCCGCGACCACCTTGCCGTCGCGGATGAGGCGCGCCTTGGTGTTGCGCTTGACCTCGCCGGAGCGGATGAGAACACCCGCGATGTTGCCCAGCTTGGACGACTTGAAGACCTCGCGGATCTCCGCCGTGCCGAGCTCGACCTCTTCGTACTCCGGCTTGAGCATGCCCTTGAGGGCAGCCTCGATCTCCTCGATCGCCTGGTAGATGACCGAGTAGTACCGGACGTCCACACCCTCGCGCTCGGCCATCTGCTGCGCACGCCCGGCGGCGCGCACGTTGAAGCCGATGACGATGGCGTCGGAGCCCATGGCCAGGTCGATGTCGGACTCCGTGACCGCACCGACGCCGCGGTGCAGGACGCGGATGTCGACCTCTTCGCCGACGTCCAGCTGGAGCAGCGAGGACTCGAGGGCCTCGACCGAACCGGAAGCGTCACCCTTGATGATCAGGTTCAGCTGCTGGACCTCGCCGGCCTTGAGCACCTTGTCCAGGTCCTCCAGCGACACACGGCGCGTGCGCTTCGCGAAGGCCGCGTTGCGCTCGCGCGCCGCACGCTTCTCCGCGATCTGACGGGCCGTACGGTCCTCGTCGACGACGAGGAAGTTGTCGCCCGCGCCCGGGACGTTGGTGAGGCCCAGGACCTGCACCGGAGTCGACGGGCCGGCCTCGGTGACGAGGTTGCCGTTGTCGTCGTGCATGGCGCGCACACGGCCGTAGGCGTCGCCCACGACCATCGTGTCACCGACCCGCAGCGTGCCGCGCTGGACGAGGACCGTCGACACGGCACCGCGGCCGCGGTCGAGACGGGACTCGATCGAGATGCCCTGCGCGTCCTGGTTCGGGTTGGCCCGCAGGTCGAGCGAGGCGTCCGCGGTGAGGACCACGGCCTCCAGCAGGGAGTCGATGTGCAGACCCTGCTTGGCGGAGATGTCGACGAACATGGTGTCGCCGCCGTACTCCTCGGCCACCAGCCCGTACTCGGTGAGCTGACCGCGCACCTTGGTCGGGTCGGCGCCCTCGACGTCGATCTTGTTGACCGCGACGACGATCGGGACCTCGGCCGCCTTGGCGTGGTTGAGCGCCTCGACCGTCTGCGGCATGACGCCGTCGTTGGCCGCGACGACCAGGATCGCGATGTCGGTCGACTTCGCACCACGGGCACGCATGGCGGTGAACGCCTCGTGACCCGGGGTGTCGATGAAGGTGATCTTGCGCTCTTCGTCGTTGACCTCGGTCGCGACCTGGTAGGCACCGATGTGCTGGGTGATGCCGCCGGCCTCGCCCGCGATGACGTTCGTCTTGCGGATGGCGTCGAGCAGTCGGGTCTTACCGTGGTCGACGTGACCCATGACGGTGACGACCGGCGGGCGGACCACCAGGTCCTCCTCGTCGCCCTCGTCCTCGCCGAACTCGATGTCGAAGGACTCGAGCAGCTCGCGGTCCTCCTCCTCCGGGCTGACGATCTGAACCGTGTAGTTCATCTCGTCGGCGAGGAGCTGGAGCGTCTCGTCGGAGACGGACTGGGTCGCGGTGACCATCTCGCCGAGGTTCATCATGACCGCGACGAGGGACGCCGGGTTGGCGTTGATCTTCTCCGCGAAGTCGGTGAGCGACGCACCGCGCGACAGGCGAATGGACTCGCCGTTGCCGCGAGGCAGCATCACGCCGCCGACCGACGGGGCCTGCATGGCCTCGTACTCCTGGCGCCTCTGCCGCTTCGACTTGCGGCCACGACGCGCGGGACCACCGGGACGGCCGAAGGCACCCTGCGTGCCGCCACGGCCACCGGGACCACCGGGACGACCGCCGAAGCCGGGACGGCCACCGCCGCCACCGCCGGGACCACCCGGACGGCCGGCGAAACCGCCGCCACCGCCACCGGGGCCACCGGGACGACCGGCGAAACCGCCGCCACCGCCACCGGGACGACCGGCGAAGCCGCCGCCACCCGGGCGACCGCCGCCACCGGGACGACCGCCGCCACCGGGACCGCGGCCACCGGGGCCACCGCCGCCGGGACGCGGGCCGGCAGCCGGACGCTGCGGCATCATGCCGGGGTTCGGACGCGGACCGCCGGGACCGCCACCGGGACGCGGGCCGCCGCCCTGCGGACGGGGCATGCCGCCCGGCGTGGGACGCGGGCCGCCCGGGGCCTGCGGACGGGGACCGCCCGCGGCGCCCTGGGGACGGGGACCGCCCTGGCCCTGGCCCTGCGGACGCGGAGCGCCGCCGGGAGCGCCGGGGCCACCCGGACGCGGGGCACCGCCCGGACGGGGCGCCTGCGGGCGCGCCATGCCGGTGGAGCCACCAGAGGTGAACGGGTTGTTACCCGGACGCGGACCGGCCGGACGGCCACCGGGACGCGGTGCCTGGCCACCCGGACGCGGAGCGCCGGGACGCTCACCGCGGCCCTGACCGCCCTGTCCGGGACCGCCCGGACGCGGGGCGCCGGGACGCGGCGCCTGGCCACCCGGACGCGGAGCGTTCGGACGCGGGCCGGAGCCCTGTGCCGGGGCGGCGGGAGCCGACGGGGGTGCCGTGAACTCGGGCGTGGTCGGAGCCGGGGACGCCGGGGCGGGCCGCGGCGCGGGCTTCGGGCCCGGGGTCGGACGGGGGCCGGGAGCGGCCGGCGCGGCGGGAGCCGCGGGCTTCTCGGCGGCGGGCGGCTTGGGAGCCGCCGGGCGCGGGGCGGCCGGACGGGCTGCCTGCGCCGGAGAGGGGGCTGCCGGCTTCGCCGGGGCAGCCTTGCGGGCGGGGGCGGACTTGCCGCCTCCGTTGCCCTGCTGGAGGGCGTCCGTCAGTTTGCGGACTACGGGCGCTTCGATGGTCGAAGACGCCGAACGGACGAATTCACCGAGTTCCTGGAGCTTGGCCATGACGACCTTGCTCTCCACACCGAACTCCTTGGCGAGTTCGTATACCCGGACCTTAGCCACTTCGCTCCTTTTAGGTCCGGGTTGCGGCCGGACCGTCGCTACTTCATGGGCGTACTCATCGCGTACTCATCGAGTGCTCATCGCAATCTCGACCTACTTCCGACTCGCGAGGTACCAGGGCCGCACGGGGGTTCCGCACGACGCTTCTTACGGTGTTGCCTGCTCAGCAACTGTTGCCTGCTCGACGTACCGGCGCAACGCCTTTGTGTCGAGCGCTCCCGGGGCGCGCAACGCCCGCGTGAACGCCCGGCGGCGTACCGCCTGGTCGAGACAGACCAGTGCGGGGTGTACGTACGCACCCCGGCCGGGCAGCGTACCGCGAGGATCAGGGACGCACTCGTCCTCGATCGCCACGATGCGCAGCAGATCAGTCTTGGCCGCTCGCTCCCGGCACCCCACACAGGTGCGTTCAGGGCATGCGCGGACGCGTGTCCGGCCAGACACAGTTAAGTCTACCTCCCCGTACCGACCTCACCCCTTTGGGGCAGGATTCGAACAGTTGCCGCGCGATAACCTGACGTGATCTGAGCGTCCCGCGGCCTGGATCTATTCCCCGGCCTGCTCGGTGTCCGGGCGGATGTCGATCCGCCACCCGGTGAGCCGGGCCGCGAGCCGGGCGTTCTGGCCTTCCTTGCCGATCGCCAGGGACAGCTGGTAGTCGGGCACGGTCACCCGCGCGGAGCGGGCCGCCATGTCCACGACCTCCACCTTGGAGACCCGGGCCGGGGAAAGCGCGTTCGCCACCATCTCGGCCGGGTCGTCCGACCAGTCGACGATGTCGATCTTCTCACCGTTCAGCTCGCCCATGACATTGCGCACCCGGCCACCCATGGGGCCGATGCAGGCGCCCTTGGCGTTCAGGCCGCTACGGGTGGAGCGGACGGCGATCTTGGTGCGGTGACCGGCCTCACGCGCGATGGCGGCGATCTCGACGGATCCGTCGGCGATCTCCGGCACCTCCAGGGCGAAGAGCTTCTTCACCAGGTTGGGGTGGGTGCGCGAAAGGGTGACGGACGGGCCGCGGACGCCCTTGGCCACCCGGACGACGTACGAGCGCAGCCGCATGCCGTGGGGGTACGTCTCGCCGGGCACCTGCTCCTGCACCGGAAGGATGGCTTCCAGCTTGCCGATGTCCACGAGGACGTTCTTCGGGTCGCGGCCCTGCTGGACCACTCCGGTGACGATGTCGCCCTCGCGGCCGGCGTACTCGCCGAGCGTCGCGTCGTCCTCGGCGTCGCGCAGCCGCTGCAGGATGACCTGCTTGGCGGTGGTGGCGGCGATACGGCCGAAGCCGGACGGGGTGTCGTCGAACTCGCGGGCCTCCTGGCCCTCCTCCAGGTCCTCGGGGTCCTCCTTCGCCCACACGGTCACATGGCCGGTCTCCCGGTTCAGCTCCACGCGCGCGTGGCGGCGGCTTCCCTCGGTGCGGTGGTAGGCGATGAGGAGGGCCGACTCGATCGCCTCGACCAGCAGGTCGAAGGAGATCTCCTTCTCCCGTACCAAGCCCCGCAGGGCACTCATGTCGATGTCCACGGCTACGCCTCCTCTTCCTTCTCGTCCTTGCTGTCCTTGCGGTTGAACTCGACCTGCACGCGCGCCCGGTCGATCTCCGGGAAGCCGAGCCTGCGCGAGGTGGCCTTGCGGCCCTTCACCCCCGGTACTTCGAGGTCGAGTCCTTCGTCGTCGACCTTCAGGATCCTGGCCACCAGCTCGCCGCCCTCGGCCAGCTGGAACTTCACCAGCCGGTCGACGGCACGCACGTAGTGGCGGTGCTCCGTGAGGAGGCGCTCCGCGCCCGGGGTTCCGACCTCGAGGGTGTACTCGCCCTCGCCCATCGCGTCGCTCTCGTCGAGCTTCGCCGAGAGCACACGGCTCACATCGGCGATCCGGTCCAGGTCGGCACCGGTGTCGGAGTCGACGACGACGCGCAGCACACGCTTGCGTCCGACCGAGTCCACTGCGATCTCTTCGAGATCCAGGCCCTGAGAGCTGACGAGCGGTTCCAGTAGTTCTCGCAGCCTCTCGCTCTGGGTGGTGCTCATCCGGGTGACTCCTCGGCCGCGTGTGCTGTTGTGGGATGGGTCGCTGTCAGGTCAAAGGGTATCGGGTCGCGGGGGGTGTTGCCGTCCACCTGCGTACGAGCGGTGCCGCTGAGTGGTGCCGTCCGGTTGCGCGGGTACGGTGATCACGGGCCTGCGGTCCGCTGATCGCACAGGTGCCTTCGTAACCGCTTTCGAACGAGTTCCCCGAGGACGTCTGCCGTGCCGTACCCCTCGCCGCCGCGCACCCCCTCGGGCGCGCGCAGAAGAACCCTGCTCGCCTCGGCCGCCGGGGCCGTCCTGCTCGTGGGCTGCTCCTCCGGGTCCGGGGACTCGGACGGCCGTACGACCGGCGGCGGTCCGTCGCTCACCGAGCGGGCACGCGCGCGTGCGGCCCGGGACAGCGAGGGGCTGGTCGGGCGGTACGACGCCGTGCTCGCCGCCCACCCGGTGCTGGCAGAGCTGCTGGGGCCGCTGCGGGCGGCCGCGGTACGGCATGTGGAGGCGTTCGGGGGCAGGGCGCCGGGGACTTCGGGAACCTCCGGGCCCGACGACGGCTCTTCCAGGGCGCCGGAGGCCGGGAAGGCGGCACCGTCCGCCTCCGTCCCGCCCGGCGTTCCGCCGAAGGAGAAGGACGCCGTGGCCGAACTCGCCGCGGCCGAGCGGGAGCTGGCGGACCGGCGGTCCAAGGCGCTCCTCGACGTGCCCGGCGAGCTGGCGCGGCTGCTGGCCTCCGTGGCGGCGGCCGGGGCGGCGCACGCGTACCTGCTGACCGAGGGGGCCAAGTGAGCGAGGCGGGCGACGAGACGAGGAAGCGGCGGCTGACCGCCCTGCAGGCGGCGCTCGCCGCCGAGCACGCGGCGGTGTACGGGTACGGCGTCGTCGGCGCCCGGATCGCCGAGGAACGGCGCGGGGACGCCCGGGCGGCGTACGACGCGCACCGGGCGCGGCGGGACGCGCTGGCGCGCGAGGTGCGCGACCTGGGCGCCGATCCGGCCGTCGCGAGCGCTGCCTACGCGCTGCCGTTCCCGGTGCCGGACCCGGCAGCGGCCGTCCGGCTCGCCGCCGAGTTGGAGGACCGGGTCGCCGCGGTGTACTCCGACCTGGTGCGGGCAGCCGAGGGTGGGTTGCGGACCACGGCGGCCGATGCGCTGCGGGAGGCGGCGGTGCGGGCGGTGCGCTGGCGGGGCGAGAGCGTAGCCTTCCCTGGGCTCGCCGAGCGGGCGGGCGCCCCGTCGGCAGCGGCGGCGCCCACGGCGTGACGGGGGCGGAGGACACGTGGGGGCAGGACGGGAAGGGAACGACTCGCGCATGGCTTTCGAACCGCCGCAGCGTCTGGTCAGGGCGCTCGGTGAGACGGCACCGGACGGTGACGACTGGTTGGGGAAGCTGCCGGAGGCGGCCCACCGGGCCGTCGTCTCGCGTGAGTTGACCGTCGAGCGGGTGCAGATGCCGGGCGGTCGCAGCAGCCTCGTGGTACTGGTGCGGCGCGCGGACGGCACCCCGGCGGTGCTCAAGCTGGCCCCGCCCCGGTTCCGGCCGGAGAGTGAACGGGCGGCGCTCGCGCACTGGGGCGGCCTCGGATCCGTCCAGCTGCTCGAACCTCCCCCGCTCTCGACTTCGTCCGAGCGGGAGGGCCCCCCGGTGACCGAGGGCGTGCTGCTGCTGGAGCGGCTGCATCCGGATCTGTCGGTGCGGTCGTTGCCGGAGGCGAAGGCGCTGCTGGAGGCGGCGGGGACGCTGCGGCGGCTGTGGGTGGAGCCTCCGGCCGGGCACGTCTTCGAGACCGTGGCCGAGCGGACCGGGCGGCAGGCCCGGGCGATGCGCACGACCGCGACGGCGCGCACCGAGGTGGCCCCGCTGGTGGACGCCGCGCTCGCGGCCCGCGAGGAGTTGCTGAGCGCACCGCCCGAGCACCGGCTGCTGCACGGCACCTTCCGGCAGAGCAAGGTGCTGGCCGGGGAGCGGATGCCGTGGCTGGCGGTGGGTCCTGACCCGGTGGTCGGTGAGTGCGCCTTCGACCTCGCCCGGCTGGTACGGGACCGGGTGGAGGATCTCATCGCGCAGCCGTCGGGCGCCGCGACGACCCGGCGGCGCGTGAAGCGGCTCGCGGAGTCGCTGGACGTCGATCAGGAGCGGTTGCGGGGCTGGACGCTGTTCCGGGCGGTGGAGTCCGGTGTGCGGGCGCTTCGGGTGGGGCGGCCTAACGACGCCGAGCTGCTGCTGGAGTTCGCCGGGTGGCTCTAGGCGGCGTCCGCGACGACCTGTCGGCCGCCGGGAGGGCGGGCCCCGCGGTGTGGCGGTGCGTGTCTGTCGGCGTGCCGGGCGGATGCCCTCGCACCGGTGGCGGTACGCGGGCTTTCGGCCGCTGCGGCGAGTGGGCGGCTCGCACGCCTTTCAGGCAGTGCGGGGCGTGCGGGCAGGCGGGACTTCGCGGACGCGGTCTGGAAAGGTGAGAGCCGGGAGGCGGTGTGCGCCTCCCGGCTCCTCTTGTGCGGGGCCGCGGCTACGCGGTCAGGCGGGCGATCGCCTCGTCGACCGTCAGCTCCTCGCGCTCGCCCGTCCGGCGGTCCTTGAGCTCGACGACGCCCTCGGCCGCGCGCCGCCCGGCCACCAGGATCTGCGGGACGCCGATCAGCTCGGAGTCGGTGAACTTCACGCCGGGCGAGACGCCGGCGCGGTCGTCGCACAGGACGCGCAGGCCGGCCGCGGACAGCTTCTCGGCGACGTCCAGAGCCAGTTCGGTCTGCAGGGCCTTGCCGGCGGCGACGACGTGCACGTCGGCCGGGGCGACCTCGGCGGGCCAGCACAGGCCCTTGTCGTCGGCGGTCTGCTCGGCGAGAGCGGCGACCGCGCGGGAGACGCCGATGCCGTAGGAGCCCATGGTGACGCGGACCGGCTTGCCGTTCTGGCCGAGGACGTCGAGCTTGAGGGCGTCGGCGTACTTGCGGCCCAGCTGGAAGATGTGGCCGATCTCGATGGCGCGGTCGAGCTTGAGGCCGGTGCCGCACTTCGGGCAGGGGTCGCCGTCCCGCACGACCACGACGTCGACGTACTCGTCGACCTCGAAGTCACGGCCCGCGACGACGTTCTTGGCGTGCGTGTGCTCCTTGTTGGCGCCCGTGATCCAGGAGGTGCCGGGGGCCACGCGCGGGTCGGCGAGGTACTTGACCTTCTCGCCCAGCCCCTGCGGGCCGACGTAGCCGCGGACCAGGTCCGCACGGCCGGCGAAGTCCGCCTCGGTGACCATCTCGACGAGGGCCGGGGCGAAGTGCGCCTCCACCTTGTCCATGTCGACCTCGCGGTCGCCGGGGACGCCGACGGCGACGATCTCGCCGTCGACCTTGACGAGGAGGTTCTTCAGGGTGGCCGACGCCGGGACGCCGAGGGAGGCGGCGAGGGTCTCGATGGTCGGGGTGTCGGGGGTGGGGATCTCCTCGGCCGCCGGGACGGTGGAGCCGTCCACCGGCTTCAGCTCGTACGCGATCGCCTCGGTGTTGGCCGCGAAGTCGCAGTTCGGGCAGTCCGCGAAGGTGTCCTCACCGGCGCCGGCCGGGGCGAGGAACTCCTCCGACTTGGAGCCGCCCATCGCGCCGGCGTTGGCGGCGCAGATGCGGTAGTCCAGGCCGAGGCGCTCGAAGACGCGCTGATAGGCCTGGCGGTGCAGGGCGTAGGACTGGGCCAGGCCCTCGTCCTCGGTGTCGAAGGAGTAGGAGTCCTTCATCAGGAACTCGCGGCCGCGCAGGATGCCGGCGCGCGGGCGGGCCTCGTCACGGTACTTGTGCTGGATCTGGTAGAGGATGACCGGCAGGTCCTTGTAGGAGGACGCCTGGTCCTTCACCAGCAGGGTGAAGATCTCCTCGTGGGTCGGGCCGAGCAGGTAGTCGCCGCCCTTGCGGTCCTTGAGGCGGAACAGCTCCTGGCCGTACTCGTCCCAGCGGCCGGTCGCGTCGTAGGGCTCGCGCGGCAGCAGCGCGGGGAGCAGCACCTCCTGGGCGCCGATCGCGTCCATCTCCTCGCGGACGATGCGCTCCACGTTGGCGAGGACCCGCTTGCCGAGGGGCAGCCAGGACCAGATGCCGGCCGCCGTGCGACGGACGTAGCCCGCGCGGACCAGCAGCTTGTGGCTGAGGACCTCGGCGTCGGCCGGGTCGTCGCGCAGCGTCTTCGCCATCAACTGGGACATGCGCTGGACCGGTGCGTTCGCCATGGTTCTCGTACTCCTGCCGGGTTTGGGTTATGGCAGGAGGTTAGCCGGGTGGCACCGGGCGGTGGAAATCGGTTAACGGCGGCGCAGCGGGAGCGGGGCGCCCATCACGGCGTACGGCTTGGGGGCGCTGGGGAACAGGACCTGGCGGGCCAGGTCCTGGTAGCCGAGGGAGCGGTAGAGGCCACGGGCGGGGCTCTCGATGTCGATCGCCGAGAGGATCGAGCGGGGTTCGGTCGCGCCGTCCGTGATGGTGGTGATGAGGGAGCGGCCGATGCCGCGGTTCTGGTAGCGGGGGTGGACGTGGAGCTCGGTGATGACGAAGGAGTCGTCGAGCCAGTCGTCGCGCGCCTGGGCCCGGAGGTAGGGCTCCACGACGGTGGACCACCAGTGCGTGCGGTCGTTGGGCATGCCGTACACGAACCCGACGAGGCTGCCCGCGGAGGTTGCGCCCAGGGCCCGCGCTCCCGGGTAGGTCATGTGGCGCAGGACGATCTGGCGGCGTACGGCCACTTCGTCGGGGCCCAGGCCGAAGGCGACGGCTTGGACGGCGAGCGCTTCGTCGACGTGGGCGGAGAGGTCCAGGGGGCCGATCACGATGTCGTCGGGGTGGCGGCGGTGTGCGTGACCGGGAAGGCGCATGTGGGGAGCCTACAGGGGGGTTCGCGCCGTGTTCCGGGTGTGGCTCGTCCTCGGTCGCTCGCGCGGGCCCCGCGCCCCCGGGCGGTTTCAGAACAGGATGCTCATGAAGGCGCCGACCTCCTGGAAGCCCACCCTGTGGTACGTCCGCCTCGCCGCCGTGTTGAAGTCGTTGACGTAGAGGCTGACCACCGGGGCCACGTCCGCCAGGGCGTAGCGCAGAACCGCCGCCATTCCGGGGGCCGCGAGGCCCTGGCCGCGGTACTCGGGGGCCACCCAGACCCCCTGGATCTGGCAGGCCCGGTCGGTCGCGGCGCCGATCTCGGCCTTGAAGACGACCTTGCCGTGCTGGTCGAGGCGGGCGAAGGAGCGGCCGGAGCCCACGAGTTCGGCCACCCGGGCCTGGTAGAGGAGGCCCCCGTCACCGGCCAGCGGCGAGACGCCGACCTCCTCGGTGAACATCGCCACGCACGCCGGCATGATCGTCTCCATCTCGTCCTTGCGGATGCGGCGGACGTACGGATCCGGGGTGATGTCGGCGGGCATGCGGTCGGTGACCATGAGGGGCTGGTGGGCGCGGACCTCACGGGCCGGGCCCCAGCCGGGTTCCAGCAGGCGCCACAGCTGGGCGGTGGAGTCGGCGGGCCCGACGATGGAGGAGCAGCGGCGGCCCGCTCGCCGGGCCCGGTCGGCAAAGGCCCGTACCGCTCGCGGGGTCGCGCAGATCGGGACGAGGTTGGCGCCCGCGTAGCACAGGGACGTCAGCATGCCGTCCTCGTACCAGCCCCACATCTCGCCGCCGAGGCGCCACGGGTCGAGGCCGGCGACCTGGACTCGGGACGTCACGAAGGCGTTCGCGACCGGCTCGCGGTCGAGGACGGCGAGCGCGGCGTCCAGGTCACTCGGTTCGAGCACCCGTGAAGTGGTCTGGGTCAACACGTGCGGGGGCCCTCCGGGGGAGCTGCTGGTCTCCGCACTGTACCTGCGGAAGCTGAGGCATGCCGCCCTGCCTCGGCACCGCCTGCTTCGAGGCGCGGTCGGTTGCGGGGCGCCCAGGAACTCGGGAGGACCTGTCGTCCGGCGGCTACAGGTCGACGGTGGTCGATCGCGCAGTTCCCCGCGCCCCTCAGGGCGCCACAGCCACCCGCCACCGACACCCACGCCCCACCCGAAAACTCGGGAAGACCCGTGGCGCGGTGACTGCAGGTCGTACGTGGTCGATCGCGCAGTTCCCCGCGCCCCTCAGGGCGCCACAACCACCCGCCACCGACACCCACGCCCCACCCGAAAACTCGGGAAGACCCGTGGCGCGGTGACTGCAGGTCGTATGCGGTCGATCGCGCAGTTCCCCGCGCCCCTCAGGGCGCCGTTGTCAGCCGGCCACCGCCACCGACGGCTCGCCCGATGCCACGCCGTCCGCCTCCATCTGCTCGGCCAGCTTCATGGCCTCCTCGATGAGGGTCTCGACGATCTTGGACTCGGGGACGGTCTTGATGACCTCGCCCTTGACGAAGATCTGGCCCTTGCCGTTGCCGGAGGCGACGCCGAGGTCGGCCTCGCGGGCCTCGCCGGGGCCGTTGACGACGCAGCCCATGACGGCGACGCGGAGGGGGACCTCCATGCCGGTGAGGCCGGCCGTGACCTCTTCGGCCAGCTTGTAGACGTCGACCTGGGCGCGGCCGCAGGAGGGGCAGGAGACGATCTCCAGGCCGCGCTGCTTGAGGTTCAGGGACTCCAGGATCTGGATGCCGACCTTGACCTCCTCGGCGGGCGGCGCGCTCAG
>NZ_JBIAEQ010000013.1:0-90156 GCF_042868655.1 Streptomyces sp. NPDC007808 | reverse complement strand
CCGCTTCGCTCTGCCTCCGGCAGCCGAATACTCGCTTCGCTCGTTTCGCGCGTCCCCGCGCGAATTGCCCGCCTCCGGCGGGGCGTTATGGAATTGGCCTCCGGCCATTCCATAACGTGCGTGCCTCCGGCACGGAAACAGGCTGGTTTGGTTTTGTGGGTGGGGGGTTGGGGTTTGAGTTGAGGTTTCGTCAGGTGGATTGTTTAGGTGAGGGGTTCGGGGATCTCCGATCCCCTTATGGAATGAGGGGAGTTGATGGGTACTCCGTGGGGAAAGAGACCACGGAATACCGGGGAAGGGATAGGGCCCCTCCCCTATCCGTGTGGAGGGTGAGGGTGTTAGAGACCCAAGCCGCGGGGGTGAGGGCTCGGGGTGGGTGTCCTGCCTCCCGGCAGGACGAGCCCGGAAGAGATAGGAGGGAGGATCAGGAGGCCCCCGGGCCCCTGGCCAGGCTCGGCTGGCCGGGCGGGCCCGGCGAGCGAGGAGGACCCGGAGGGAACGAGAGAGCCCGGGCAGCTGCCTGACCCACCCTCACCCCCGTACAGGACCACCAGGTCCTACACGGACTCGGCGCGGCGCGGCGGCCTCCGGCCGACGCGCAACCACACACCATCCCACCCCCCATCCCCGACGCAGCCACCCCACCACCCGCAGACCCCGCCCCACGACCTCACTCATCCTTCGGGCGCGGTACAAGTGGCAGCAGAGGGGATGTCAGCAGGCGTACCAGGCCCAGCTGTGAGGGTGACCTGCGGTGACGCGGAGGCCCGGAGTTGGGCCGCGCAACATCTAGCGCAACCTCTACCGCAACACCGTGGCGCAACATCCAGCGCAACGGGGGTTCCATACGAGCGCAACACACACTATTATTTGAAGCCATGGGAGAGGCGACTCCCAGGAGCCGCAAGGGACCAACGAAGGGGAACACGGTGGAAATCCAGATCGAGGGCGGAATCGTCCGGCGGGTGCGCGGAGGCCAGGACGCACCAATGAACACCCTTTCCATCCAGGCTCGGACGGTCGCAAACTTCCTGCCTCTGCTGTGCCAGCGGGCAGGAGCGAAGATCGTGCACAACTCGGACGCGAACTACACGGGTATTCGCTTCGACACTCCCGTCGGCCCGGTTGTGCTGGAAATGCCGACAGGCGACCACCCTTACCGGCTCGTACACGAATTAATTGAGCCGGACGAGATCGGGCGCACCGAAGTTGAGATGCGGCGATTCCCGCAGATCTACAAGCCCGCTGGAATCGCGCACATCACGGCCGAGTTTCTCCGGACGCGTGGATTCCTGAATTAATCCGCACAGGGGCGCCCCGGCCGGGGCGCCCCTCTTCCACCCGGCATCACCGAAAGGAAAAGTGGGAACCATGGAGAACACGCGGATTGCAGAGCAGGCCGAGGAAGCCGGAGCGCCGCTCACCGCAGCTGAGAGGGAACAGGCCGATTACGCCTTGCGGGAGTTGGCCCGCAGCGAGAGCGACCCGGAGGCCTTGCGGGTGTCGCACAAGCAGTTAGAGATCATCCGGCCCTTCTTCGAGTTGGGTTGGGCGCTGGGTGTGCGCACCGGTCACACTGGCCCCGCCATGGCTGATGTGCCGGTAGACCGGGGGACGGTCAACGACGCGTTTACGACGTTGCTGTCCGAGCGGGTAGCGGATCAGCTCGCGGTTTCGGTTGCGCGGACGCTGGCCCCGCAGCACTCCGGGCCGGTGCTTGGCCAAAGGGTGCGGTATCACGGCAGCCTGACGCAGCGTCACGGTACCTACTGGGTGCAGGCGATCCATGCGCACGCTGGAACGTTCGGCGCGGCTCACACGCTGCGCTACGACCTGTGCGAGATGCGGGACGGTGTGCCCGTGCCGATCGTGGCGAACGTACGCAGGCAGAGCCTGACGCCGGTCCGGGCATACCGCGCCTAGGTCTAAGTGTCAGGTCAGGGGTGGGTTTACCTACCCCTGAAACACACTATTATTGAAGTTGTTCGGGGGTTGGTGGCTCCGCCCCCCGAACCGCAAAGACCAACAGCGAAGGGGAGAACACCACATGACTCAGCAGTTCGCCGAGCGCGCCACAAACGTAGCCCCCACCGGGGCTCGGAACGCCGACCTCAACGACCTGGTCCGCATCCTGGAGGACGGGCAGCGCCGGAAGCTGGACGTCATCGCCCCCGCGTCCGCGCTGCGGATGCGTGAGGGAAACGTGCACGTCGAGGGCATCGAGTCCCTGATCACGGAAGACGGCGTAACGGACGTGGACGGCATCTACCGGCCCACCGCCGTAGCCGACGAGGGGGTCTCTGACAAGCTGCGCATTCCGCTGGCCTACCTGCGCCGCATGCGCGCGGAAAACGTCCCGCTGCTGGACGAGAACGTCAACGCGTGGATGCGGCAAGAGCCGGAGCGCCGTTTCATGCTTCGCGCGTTCAGGGGCGAGAACGGCCCCGGCATGCCGTCCGAGGGTGTGGCGCGTGCGCTGCTGTCCGACAGCTACAAGCTGATGGACAACCTTGACATGCTGCTGGCCGCGCTGGACGGGGTGCAGCAGTCCGGGCACCCCACCCGCATCACGGGGTGCGACCTGACCGACCGGCGCATGTACGTGCGCGTCGAGTCCGAAGCGGTCGCGATCCAGGCCCGCAGCCTGCTGCGCGGCTACCGCTCCCCGTTCGACGGCCGCAGCGGTGACGAACTGCCGATGATCTCGGCCGGTTTCGTCATCACCAACAGCGAAGTCGGAGCCGGGGCGTACACGATCACCCCGCGCGCGGTCATCCAGGTGTGCCGCAACGGCCTGACCCAGGCCAAGGACGTCATGCGCGCCGTGCACCTCGGGGGCAAGCAGGACGAGGGCGTTGTGAATTGGTCCGGGCAGACCCAGCGCAAGACGCTGGAGCTGATCACCTCCAAGACCGCCGACGCCGTGAGCACGTTCCTGTCACGGGAGTACGTCGAGGCCAAGGTGTACGAGATGGAGGCCGCCGCCGGTAAGGAGCTGTCCGAGCCGACGAAGACGATCGAGCACGTCACCAAGTCGCTCAGCATCGGCAACGAGGCCAAGGACAGGATCCTTGCCCACTTCATCCGGGGCGGGCAGATGACGGCCGGGGGCGTGATGCAGGCCGTCACGTCGACCGCGCAGACCCTCACCGACGCCGACCAGGCCGCCGCCCTCGAAGCGCTCGCGGTACCCGCCCTCACGGCCGCCGCCGCGCACGGCTGACAGACCCCCGTGCGGGCCGGGAGAACTCCCCCAGCCCGGCCCGCACGGGGGCCCCACCGTCCCAGAGCGCGGAGCGCGCTCCCCAGCCCCGCAGGGGGCGGCGGAGCGCGCCCGCCCCGCCGCTCCTCTGCCGCGTAGCGGCACCGCGACGCGTCGGCGGAGCAGACCGCGCGCCCATATGACACCCGCCCCGCCCAGGGGCGCAGCGGCGGCCGGCCTTTCGGCGCCCACCGCCCACCGCCCCTTCCCACAAGGAGCCCTCATGCCTTCACATCCGGAGCTCACCTACCCCGGCGACGCCGCCATCGCGGCCGCCATGAACCGCACGCTCACCGCCCTTACCGGCGTGTTCGGGGCACTGGGAGACGGCGAGCACACGCTCAACCTCGTGGCCGAGCGGACCGACGACGCGTTCGTCACGGGCCGTACCGATCTCTCCATCGGCACCGAGCCCATCCGCCTGGCCGTGCTGGACGAAGACGAGTTCTGCGCCCTGCGCGCACTGCTGGTGTTCGCGCTGGAGGGCAGCACCATGCGCAGCGCGGTACTGATCGCCACCACGGCCGCCGAGCCCAACCCCCGTGCGTGCGGCTGGGCGATACGCGGCGGGTGGCTCCACCCCATGGACACGGCCGAGTTCCAGACCGCCGTCATGTCCTGCCCGACAGACGACGCCGCTCCGCACGTCGTCTGTCACGCCACCGTACTGCACCACCCCCATGTGCCCACCGAGGAGCGCTCATGAGCGACAAGCCCGCCGCCACGCCGGACGGCTACTGCATCAGCACCCAGCCTGTCCCCGGCACCATCCGCACAGTCAACGCCAAGAACGCAGGACCGAAGTTCTTCCACCTGCACGGTCGCCGCTATGGCGAATGCTCGTGCGGCACGGAGGTCTCCCTGACCGACCGGGGCAACCTCCGCCGACACAAGCAGCCGCAGGAGTAACCCCGCAGACGCCGTCCACGCCCCTCCCCGGTACAGGGCGTGGACGGCCACCCCGGCCAGCGCGCCACTGGCCGACTGCCGCCCCAAACGCCCGCGCCCTCCCCTTCGGCGAGCGCGGGGCGGCAGGCCCCCAACACACCGCGCCCGAGCCCCGAGGAGTACGCAGCCCATGCCCAGCCGGAGCCTGACCCTCGACACGTCCGCCGGCCCCGTGCACGCCACCGCCGGCCCTCGCCAGGACGACGCCCGTCGTGTTCGAGTTGGGCGGGGCGATGCGCGGCAGCGTGCACGTCACCGGCACCACCGACCCCCACCGCTGGGACCAGTTCACCGCCGTACGTGCCTGCCTCGGTATCGTGAACGCCTTCAAGACCACCGCCCCCGACGATGCCCTCCCACGGCTCGCCCGCAGCCGCACCGGGTACCGGGGCAGCCTCACCCTCTACCGCTACGCCGACCGCCCCGCTGAGTCGGTGTCCCCGATGATGTCCGCCGCTGATCACCCGCCGTCGGAGAAGACGGCCGCGGTACTCACCGCGGTCCTGCGCGGGTGCGCCGAGCACGTCGCGCAGCGCGCCGACCTGCCCGCGATCCTGGAGGCATCCCGGTACCGAGACACCCCGGGGCTGCTGCGCTTCCTCACCTGGTCCGTCTCCCACCACGAGGCCGAAGCCGTCCGCCTGGAGAGCGAAGCACGCGCCGCGCTGCCCGCGCAGCGAGCAGCAGAGGCCGCCTGGCGGACCGCCGCGCAGTGGCTCGCCCTCTCCCCGCACCCCGTCCTGCTCCTCATGCTGGCCGACCGCCCCGGCTCGCTGCCCCAGAAGATCAGGGAGTTGCAGTGGTGGGCCCCCTACTGCGTGGAGGCAGCCGCAGAAGAGCACGCGCGCGCCCGCCGCGCCGAGGCCGAAGTCGCCTCCCTGCGTGCCCAGCAGCGCAGGCGCCCGCGCGGCCGCCGCCCGGCCCTGGTCGGCGCCCCCTGACATCCAGGGGAATGCGCAGGTCAGGGGCGGGTTTACACCCAAACCATAAGACACTATTATTAGACGTGCGAGAGGGTGCCCCGCTCCCCAGCCCGGCCCCCTCTCGCACCCGGCATCGACCGAAGGACCCGCCGTGCCAAAGCAGTTCAGGTTCACAGCAAACACGGGCTCGCTCGGCTACCGGGTACTTGACGCCGAGGACGACAGCACCTGTCACGGGGTCGTCTGGCGCCTCCCAGACTTCTGCGAGCGGGTAGCCGAGCATCCCGGCAGCCGCCCCGGCACCGGCGGCGGCATCCCCGGCTCCGCTGGCCGCGAGTGGGCCGCGCGCTTCCTGTACCGCTACCGCAAGCCCGAGCCGTCCGGGCGCCCCTGACGCACCGCCCCGCACCCCAGACCCCCACCGCCCGCCCGACGAGGAAGCTGTTGTGATCACGCGTTGGCTGATGAGCCTTGGCGAGCGCACCCACCCCGATGCACCGACCTACGCCGAGGACCCCGCTCCCGACAAGGCGCGCGCCCTGGCCCTGGTCGACGGCTTCGCACACCTCTTCACCGTCCTGAAGGAGCGGCGGCAGGAGTACGGCGAGGAGCTGACCGCCTGGGCCGTACAGGTCGGGGCCAAGGACATCGAGAACCTCCCTGCAGAACTCATCGACCGGCCGGAGTGGGAGGGCGCTCCCGTCCGCATCGACACCCAGCGCGGCGGCTACGTCCAGGTGTCCGACTACCGCGACGTCCCCGTGCACCCGGGCATCAGCGCCCGTACCACCACCGGCCTCCCGCTGTGGACCGCCGCGCCCTGAACCGTCCCGGCCGCCCACCGGTTACCGCCGCCCAGAAGGAGAAACCGTGTCCGTGGGACGCCACTTCGGCCTGGTCATCACCCGAATGCCCCGCATGACGTACGTGGCAACGGTCCGCGCCTCTCAGGACTGCCGATTCGTGTGCTCGACCTGCTACGAGAACTGCTGGGGCATCCACCGGCTTCACGGCGAGACGGTGTGGATGTGCTGGCAGTGCACCGACCTGAAGGACAACGGCCTGACGCCCGGCCGCAGCTTCCACACCCAGCCGCCCCGCGCGCTCCGGGTGGGCGAGCAGCTGCGCAGCCCGGAGGGCGTGTGGGACGTCACCAGCCCCGAGCGCGTCCGGACGTGGAAAGGCTGCCGCCTCCGGCAACCGGCCCGGGTGTACCCGGCCGAATTCGAGCACATCACCCGGGCACGCCGCAACGAGCTGGGGAGCGCGCTCACGTCCGCCGGCCTCGCATGGGAGGCCGGCGGACGTGAGGGCAGCCCACGGAGCCTGACGTACACCGTCACCGGCCCCCGCGGCCGCCAGTGGTCCGTCCGGCCCGTGGGCGGAGTCGACTTCAACCCGTGGGAGCCGTCGAGCCTGTGGCAGGCTGTCCGCACCGCCCCCTTCCACCGGAGCCCTGCCCTGTCCGCCCGCTCCGTGGCCGACCACATCCGGAACTTCGCCGCATGAGCGGGCAGCTGCGCCCATGGCGTGCGGAGGACTTCGACGACCAGTGCGAGACGTGCGGCGCACCCGCAGGCCAGCTGTGCCGCCCATGGTGCGACACCGGCTACACCGCCGAAGACGCCCGCCGCGACGCCGAGCTGCGCGACCAGGGCTCGAGGAGCCCCGCGCCAAGTACACCGACCAGCGATCCGAAGGAGTGAACCGCCATGCCACGCGAGTTGACCACACAGGAGCAGGTGGACGCATTTGCCGACGAGGTGGCGCAGGAGTTGGGTACACACTGCCGGACCGCAGAACTCACGGACTACGACGGCGTTTTGGGACGGCTCATCATCGACGGCGACGACCGCGCCCTGCGCCTGTGCCAGCCCGACGGCCGCCACCCCGACCGGCTGAAGATCTACGCCGTCCTGCCGGACGGAACCAAGATGATCGCGCCGTCGATCGGGGTCACGGCCAGCAGCGCCCACCATGTGGCCCGCGAGATCACACGGCGTCTGTACCCACTGCACGCCGAGGCCGCGCAGCAGGCCGCCGAACTCGCCGCCCGCCAGGAGGCGGAGGAAAGCAGCCGCCGCGCCGTCACCAAATCCGTGGCCGGCGCACTACCCGGGGCCCGGATCGAGGAGCAGTACCGGCGCACCCGGATCATCTGGCAGCACGACATCAGGCCGCCCGGGGAGCACGGCCCCATCCAGGTCGACAGTGTCGCAGTGCTCGTCGGCGCCTCCGGGCACAGGGTGACGGTCGAGGCCTCGGGCCGCCCCGGCTCCGTGGCCGCCATGCTGGCCGCGTTTCGCCCAGGCGTCGCGGGAGCGAGAAGAGCAGGTCAGGGGAGGGTTCCCATTTCCCCAAAACACACTATTATTGCAGTTGTGAGGCGGAGGGGCCCCAGCCCGCACGGACAACCACCCGCCTCAACCTCATAGCGCCGCCGACCAGCTAGCACTACCGGCCCGCCCCTGCCGTTCAGCCGGGCAGGGGCGGACTGTCCCTCAACTCCCCCACGAGAAGGGCGCGCACGTGAATCACACACACCAGTCCTCCGAACGCCACGATGACGTGCCCCGCGCCGATCGATCGAGCGCGGGAGGCAGGACCGCACGCACCGACCAGCAGACGATGCGCCGTCTCCTGCGCCGCGAAATGCCCGGCATCATCGGCCTGCTCACCGATGAGCACGACTTCCGCGCCATGCGGCACTACCGCAGCTTCGCGTTCGACGACTACGCGGCCTACCTGGCAGGGGTCGAAGACCTTCTCAGGTCCCGCGCCGCGCAAGGCATTCACACCATGCTCGCGCTCCTCGACCCCGAGGAGTACGCCGACTTCTGCGCCGACACCGGCCTTACCCCCGACAGCCCGTCCAGCCGCTCCCGCTTCACCGCCGAGATCGCCACCACGGGCCCGACCATCCCGTACGACGGCGAACCGCTGACCGACCTCATCCCGGTCCTGATCGAAGAAGCAGTTCGCAAGGCAACTTGGGAGTACGCCTCCACGCTCCTGGCCCGCCTCGGCGCCTGCGCCGTCTGCGGAAAGGACATCGGCCAGGAGGCCTTCGCCCGCGCCCGAGACCTCCTTATCCGCGTTCTCGACACGGCCGCCCCGGGTCACCAGCACATGGTGTGCAGCGTCTCGGCAACGCCGGAAAACCTGGTCGCCGTCCTGCACGTGGACACGGACGCCGACGGCGCCACCCAACTCGACGACGCCAAAACCCTGGAATTCACCACAGTCCTCGCCCTCGGGCTCGCGGCCCTGCCCGGCGGACTCGTCGTGCGGACCAGCGCCCCGAGCAGCAGGGACCGCATCTACGGCTGGCGGCTACGAGCGGGAGACCTGGAACCTCTCACCGCCGGAGAAGTCTTCGACGCCTACTGCACCGACATCGACTCCGGCGACCCTATCTCCCCGGAATCGGGCGTCGACTACTGCGTTCCGCCCCACCTCGGACCGCACGGACCGACGCCGGGACACCACCACTGAACCCCGGGTCGTCGCCGCTGGCAACCCGCCCGCCAGGGCGACGGCCTTTCCCTTCCCCCACCCGACCAGCCCAGGGCCGCTCCCACCCGGCCGATTCGCACACCGAACACCACAGTGCTGTAGCTCAGTTGACACAGCGCAGATCTTATGAAGTGCCGCTGGCCGACGTCGTGCTGGCCGACGTCGAACGCGGTCCACCTGGTCGTACGACTCCGTGCCCGGTGCCGGCAACTGGCTGGCAACACGCGCTGCTCCTGTGCTCTGTGCAGCTACGCGTCCCTCCCCGACTTGCTTTTCTCCGCCGGCCGCGGCTCGCCGACCTGCATGCCGAGGTCGAATAGGTCCGGGGCGACAGCTTCCGCGCCGGCAAGCGCATCGCCGATCTGATTCGCCATGCCAGACCATGCGGGGCAGACCCGGGCGTCCTCTGCCCGGACGACGGTCCGGGGTTCACCGCCTTAAAGAACCAAGTGGGGGGCAGCGCTCAGAAGGAGCCCCGTAAGGAGCCCGAGCTGGCCCGCGACAGCGGACGCCGCCCGGTGTGTGACGGCTGCAGCTGACCACCACCCGGCGCTCATTCCATCAGGGAAGGCATACTCAAGGAAGATGACGACGACCCAGCGCATCCTCGACCTCGCTGCGGCGGCACCGGGCCGCCACGGCGAGGATCTGATGCTGCTCCTTCAGGAGGCGAACAAGCTGTACCAGCAGGGCCTGCGGGATCTGCACCAGACGGTGTCAAAGCGTGCCGCCAGGCTGACCACCGCGGATCTGATTCTCGCTGCGGAGACGGTCGGCATGCCGTGCGATGCCTCGCAGGACCGCGACGAGGTGATCCTGCTGCTGGCTCTCCTCGAGTGGCAGATGACACCGGCCGCCCTGGCCTACGCGGAAATGGCCGAACACGCCGCGCGCCGCGGCGTCTGCTTGATCCCCGAGGAGTAGAGCGAGCCGAGAGCCGCGAGCACGGCTCTCGCTCACAGCAACCATCTCTGAGCCACGGGCTGGACGCCCAGCCCGAACTCCTGCCATTATTTGTATTTGCGGGTCCGGGCTGGCCGGCCCGCTGCTGAGCGGTACGGACGGTTCTGCCATGACCTCGAGCGATGAGCCTCGCCTGGCCGACGCTGCCGAGATCGCGGCTGAACAGGGCCTGACACCCGCACGGATCACCGGCCTCTACACCGGAGGCGCACAGAACGCGGCCGGCAAGATATTCCCCCAGCCTGTCGACAAGCGCGGCCGCGCCCGCCTGTGGGACCACACGGAGGTCACCGAGTGGTTCGCCCACCGGGCGCCGGCACGACTCACCGAACACGCACCGCCCACCCTCCCGCAGGGAACGTTGCTGAACGCGGCGGAGGCCTCGAGGTACCTCGGCTACAAGAACTCCAACCAGGTCACGACCTTCGTGCGTGACCACCCCGGTTACTTCCCCGAGCCGGATGTCGTCGAAGAGAAGGGCACGGCCAAGAACCCCTACCGCCGGCAACTGTGGAAGGTGGAGACCCTGCAGGCCTGGATGGCCACCCGGCCCGGCCGCGGAAGACGAGCCGGAGCCAAGGAAACTCCGCCCCTGCCCAACGTTCCGGTCGACGGCGATCCCGACGAGCTGCTGGGGGCGAGCCAGGCGGCCGCCCTGCTGGGGTACAAGACCGTCGGTTCCTTCTCGAGCAGCCTGGCCCAAGGCAACCTTCCGCTGCTGAAAACCACAGACGGAGTCGCAGAGAATGCCGGGCGCCAGAACGGACGCCGGCGGTGGACGCGCCGGCGCATCCTCGAGCAGGCCGCCCAGCGGTCCAGGAAGTAGAACCCGGCGGTGAGCGGACCTCCGACGCACCGCCCCATGAACGCGACAGCCGGCTATGGGAGTTGGTCCCTTGCGGGCCGGATGTCGCACGATGGCCGGCATGGCGCGGCTCGCCACCACGCCCCGCAGCACCCGCTGCTGCGGACCGGCCATCGCCGAACCTTCCAGGCCGCGACCGGTACGCTTTTTTGCCCCCAACCCCGGGTCCCTGGACTTGGCACAGACTCGTGGTCGGCGGCCGCGGGTCCCGACCACGGCCCTGACCACGAAATCGTTCCTGGGTCGTGACCTTGGTCGGGGTCTCGTGGTCGGGCAGTCGGTCGGGAGTTGAGACTTGCCTCCCACCCATGACTCGTTCCACGTCCTGCGTTCCAGCCGCCGAGTTGGCCCCCAGCCCCGCCGAACCGTTGCGCTTGCAGGTCCTGACTGCGCTCGCCCTGCACCGGATCGCCACGATCGGCCAGTTGCGGCAGATGCTGCGGCCAGACGGCTCCCGCCAGCTGTTCTCCCGGGTGCTGAACCAGCTGCGTTCCGCGGGCTTCGTCGACCTCACCCCGCTGCCGGACTCGGACCGTTCGCGTACGCATGCCTGGTACCTCACCCCGGAGGGGGCGCGTCTGACCCGCGGTCTCCCTGTCCTGCGGGGGCGTCCGCCGTACCCGATCACCTCGACAACCGCGGCCTCGCTCAAGACACCGCACACGCTGACCGTCGTACGGTCCCATCTGCCGTTCGCGGCAGACGCCCGCCGGCTCGGGCACGAGCATGGCCCGTGGGACTGGACCCCTGAAGTAGCCCACCCCATCGGTGAAGGCGAGCGGCTTGTAGCCGACGCGGTCATGCACTACACGGTCGTCGACGGCGAACACCGTCGGAAGCTGCGCGCGTTCGTGGAGGTCGACCGCAGCACGATGAGCAGCGAGCGTCTGGCCGTGAAGCTGATCGAGTACGCGCGACTGTTCCGATATGAAGCCCAGCCCGTGGGCCGCCGCAGAGCTGTCTCCACCGGCCCAGCGTGGCTGCGCTGGTATCCACTCTTCCCCCGCGTGCTCTTCGTTCTCACCGGCGCCTCCCCGGCCCGGCTGGGCGCCCGAATCAGGGATCTACGGGCGATGGTCGCTCAGCACCCACTCGTCGCATCCCTCGCCCGCGAGGTCCCGTTGGGAGCCGCCGTCCTGGAGGACATCGAGGAGCACGGGCCGTCCGAATCGGTATGGGTGCCGCTATCTGGGGGCGAACCTCGCCCCTGGACCGACTTGTCGTGACGTTCCCCGCGCAGCTTCTTCAGCAGCACCAGGTGCAGCTGGTCCACACGCCTGCTTCGTTCCAGGCGGCCAGGCGGCGCCAGCAGGTCATACCCGAGCCGAAGCCCAGCTCCTGCGGCAGGTACTCCCATTGGATGCCGGTATGCAGCAGGTACAGGATCCCGCTCAGGGCCTGCCGGTCCGGCACCCGCGGCCGGCCCGCCACCAGCTTCGGCCCCGGCTCCGGCAGCAACGGCTCGATCAGCGACCACACCTCATTCGAGATGATCCACGGTCGCGACTGTCGCTTCCCCGCGACCACACCAATGAGCAGACAGACCGACAGTCACATGATCACCGACTTCTGTTAGAGCGTCTAAGCCGGTGCGGGCCCTCTCCGGTACGGACGGCCTACCCTCAGCTGCCAATCCTGCCCCGCTGACAGTCAGACCGACCGTCGATGATGGTCCCAAGCCATCGCCGCCTGCTGCATGGCGCGTGTCCAGGGGTCCGGGCCGGTTCCGGCGATCTTGTTCCACAGGCGCCGTTGTGCGCTCGCGAACAGGTCGAGGGCGTGCGGCGGCGCGTCGCGCCAGGCCCGGGTCTTCGCGCCCCACTGCTCGGCTTGGGGAGCGGGGTGGCCTGAGCGGATGAGCCAGATCACCCAGAGCGCCGGGTCGATCCACGCGGCTCCGCGGGCGGCCCATGCCCAGTCGACGAGGTGCGCGCGGTCGGTGATGAGGGCGTTGTGGGGGTTCCAGTCGGTGTGGAGGAGGTGTTCGCCGGCGAAGAGGCTGAGGTCTCCGCCGCCGGTGTAGTCCGCCATGCGTTCGGTCATCGGCTTGAGCGGGACGGGCGGGCACGGGGTGTGGGCGAGGTTCGTGAGGGCGGCGGTGATGTGTTCGAGGTCGGGTGAGCCGGGGCTGTAGTCGGCGTGGCTGCCGGGGATGTCCTCGAAGACGATCAGGTCCCATTCGGGGGTGTGGGGGTGCCACAGGATGGCGGGTCCGAGGTGGCGGATGTAGGGGTTGATCGCCTCCTCGCGTGCCTGGGTCCACACGCGGCGATGGCCGGTGGTCAGGCCCTTGACGAAGAAGGTCCCGGACTGGGTGTGGACGCGGGCGGCGATCTCACTGTTGAGGCCGGAGCTGACCATCTCGTCTTTGAAGACGGGGCCGGTGTGCTGCTCGATCGCGGCGCGGGCCTCCGGCGGCAGCTTGGTCAGGCGGGTGGTGGGCATGAGGGGCAGCATTCCAGAGGCCGGGCGGGAGGGGCCGCGGTTTCGGCCGCGGCCCCTCCCTGGGGTGGATCAGTTGTACGGGTTGTCGTCGCCGCAGCCGGGGAGGGAGGAGGCGACGAGGCTGTCCACGTCGGTCAGGACCAGGCCGTCGGCGTCAGCTTTCGCGACGGTGCGGGTCGGGCCGAGGGTGAGCGTGACCGGCACGGCCTGCGGGGTCTCCTTGCCGGTGGGGGCCTTGAGCGGTTCGAGCACAGCGGTGTTCATGAGACCGTCTCCTTCTGTCCGTGTTGGCAGTAACTGTGCAGTGGTGCCTTCGCCTCCTGGAAGATCTTCGCCATGGGACGGCAGACCCGGCAGGTGCCGGAGAGCTGGCAGCCCGAACATCCTCCGGTGCGAAGCATGAGCTGGTCCGCGATGCCGGCGAGGGCACGCAGACCTTCGACCCCCTCGGTCATGAGGTTGACGTGGGGCTCGCGGCCGATCTTGCAGATCGAGGCGCGGCCGTGAGGGTCGGCGTGGAAGAACGTGTGACCGGCCGGGCAGCCGGTGAAGGGGGCCCGCTGGGTGAGGTGTTGCGGGGACTGCGAAGGGAGGGTCTCGGCGCCGCCGCTGTAGGTAGGCGAGATGTTGGCGTACTCCCGGTAGGGCAGGCCCAGTTCGCGCGCCCACGCGCGCATCTCGTCGACCTCGTGCGCGTTGTCGTTGGTGATGATCAGGCTGAGGTCGACGTTCAGCCCAGCGTCCAGGACGCCGTAGAGACCGGCGCGGAAACGCGCGTACGCTCCGCGGCGCCGGGTGAGCCCGTCATAGGTCGCGGCACTGGCCCCGTACACGCTGAGGGTGAGCTTGGACGGCGGCAGGTTGGTCAGCAGGGTGTGGATCCGGGGGCGGCGGAGCTGGGAGCCGTTGGAGAGGATCTCCAGTTGCATGCCGAGGGAGTAGGCGAGGGCGTAGGCGGCCTGGAAGTCGGGGTCGATGAGTGGCTCGCCGCCGGTGATCTGTAACCAGATGACTCCGGCGTCCCGCATGACGCGCAGGAGGCGCTTCTTGCCTTCCCAGTCGAGCCCGGCGAACTTCTTCTTGCCGAGGAAGCACATCTTGCAGTCGTAGTCGCAGCCCAAGTTGATCTCCCAGGTGGCGCGGGTGATCTCGTAAGGGCCGGCGACACGGACGACGATCGTCTTGTGCGCGGCTTCGGCGGGCAGGACCAGGTCCCAGGCCCGGTTGGCGCCCCGGATGAGCCAGTCCGGCAGCCGGTCATGCTCCGCGACCGAGTGCGTCAGCTCCTCGTACTTGGGCGGCGGCACGGTGAGGGTCTTGCTGCTGCGAGGGTGCAGGATGATCCGCTTGTTCTGGAACGGGGCTGCGATGAGCTGGTGCACGAGCGTTCCTCTCGCCTCGGGTACGAGATAGGGAACCGGCGACGGCGGGCGGTGAAGCTCTACGCGCCGCCGCCGGTTGGTCTATGTGGCGCGGCCGATGACAGGCGGATCCGCCTGCGCGGCCTTGATGTCGGGCCGCTCGATCCCAGCCGGCTTGGCCGGTGCCGCGATGGCCCGGGGGCCTAGGACGAGCGCGGGTGGAATCAGCGCGATCAGTCCGAGCAGGGCAACATGACGGCCGGAGTGGTCCGCAACGGGCCGGGCGGCGTGCCTGCCGCTCATCTGCCCTGGCCTCCCAGCTCGGACAGGGGAGCCCAGGAGAACTGGACTCTCACGCCGTGCTCCTGGCACCAGGCGATCTCGGCGTAGCGCAGTTCTTGGTCGGTGCTGATCGCATTCGGCCAGCGGACGATCACCGTCGTGACTTCGCCGCGGGCCACCATGCCGCGCACGCGCTGCCAGCCGGGCCGCTTGCCCGGGTCGACCTCGCCGAAGTGGTCGGTGATCTCCTCGCCGAGGCGCAGATCCCGTTCGCCGGCGAAGGCGCGGCCTTCCTGGAGGGCGCGTTCCTCGGCCAGGGCGGGCGTCTGCGTGCCGCGTTCGGCGCAGACGTAGAGCACGGCCTCCGTGGCGCTGTCCGACATCGTGGCGCCCTCGCCGTGGGGGTGAGGGTTTCTTGCCGCCGGGTCCACGCGATCAACTCCTTGACAGGACATGGGAAAAAGTGGGGGCGGCATGCCCCGGGTGCTGCACAAACGGGGTCCGGAGCATGCCGGTTTGGCGCCGTGGGGACGGGAGGAGCCCTTACGCGGGGGTTGGTCCCGAAGGCGTCGAGTTCAGTGAAGTCCTTGGTGGCCAGGGGCAATAGGACCCACGATGTAACCCCGCGTAGTCCTCTGTAACCCTGGGGAGAGGGACCACAGATGGAGCAGGACCCTGGGCCGTTGGCCCAATTGATCCGTGCCGCGTGCGAGGACCGGGGCTGGGGCCCGTCCAAGCTCGCCCGGGAACTCGGCCTCGCCGCAGGCCGCGGACCTCAAGGCATGTCCCGGCAGTACGCGCGAAAACTGCTGGTCGGCGAACGGGTACCGGGCGAACTCTGGTTACCCGCCGTCACCCGCGTTTTAGGGATCGAACCCGAGGACGCCGGTCCCGACGAGCATGGTGAACCAACCCTGGATACCGTTGCCTCTGTCCTGGAACTTGGGAGGAGTGACGTGGACCGTCGGAACTTCCTGTCCGCATCAACCGGCGCTGCCCTGTCGTTCCTCGGCGTGCCCGACTCGGACGCCATCACTCGCCGCGTCCGCTCCGCCCCCGCCACGGCTATACGAGTCGGTCAGGGCGAGGTCGCGGCGATCAACGCCATGGTCAAGACCCTCGGTGACAGCGCCGCCGAGTACGGCGGCGGCCACGTCAGGAAACTCGCCGTGAGCTACCTGACCGAGAACGCCGGGCCCTGGCTTCTCGGCCGCTACACCGAAGCCACCGGCCGAGCCCTGTACGCCGCCACGAGCCAGCTCACCCACCTCATCGGATGGATGGTCCAGGATGAGGGCGACGACAAGCGCCACGAGGCCCTCACCCGTTACTACTACTCCCACTCCTGGCGCCTCGCCATCGAAGCCTCCGAACCCGAACTCGCGGCGACCGCCCTGCGCGGCCTGACCGTGCAGGCCATCAGCTTGGGCCCCCGCCACCGCGCCGAAGCCGTCGAACTCGCCGAGATGGCCATGAACTACGCGGGCCGCCTCGACGACCCTCGCGCGGTCGCTTACTACCAGTCCACCCACGCTGATGCCGCTGCCTTCGACGGCGACCACCGCACCGCCACCCAGGCCCTGAGCGCCTCCCAGACCCAGATCGAACGCACAGCCAGCACACCCCCCGGCCAGTCCTGGGCGTCGCACTTCACCATCGGCCGCTGGGCCTACGCCTCTGGCATGACCCTGGCCAGAATGGGCGACCTGACCGCCGCGGCCGAACACCTCGACCAGGCCCTTGAAGAGTACGGACTTGACCGCCGGCGCACCCGGGCCAGCGTCCTCGGCCATCTCGGCGAGATCCGCCTACGGCAAGGTGACTTCGACGGCGCCCTGAGCGCCTGGTCAGAGTTCCTCGATTGCGCCGAAGGCGTGAAGTCCGTGAAGGTCCGCGACGCCGCAGAGGACATGCGGGTCCGCCTGGGCCGGTTCTCCGGTGACACGACCGCCCGCGAGCTTTCCGACCGTGCTAGCCGCCTCCTGGCCACGAACTGAACTGCCACCGGCCTGTGTTGAACGCCTGCGTGATGTCCCGCTCAGCAGGTACTTTGTGTACCGGCCGCGCTCTCGTGGGCGTGGCTGCGGACCCTCGGGGCGCTGCTGGCTTCCGAAACCATTCCGCGGTGCGGGCAGCGCTGGGAAACGGTGGACCCTCCGTCACTGGCCACCTCCGGGCCGCTGGGTCCAGGCGTTGCGGGCGCGGGCGACATTGCTCACGCTGTTGGGCGAGCATCCTGCCGCACTGAGGCGGCGCGCATACCCGGTTCACGCGAGGCGACTCGGCCGTTCTCTGGTGCATGGGGTGCGAAGACGGGGCGGGTGTTCATACGGCAGCTGCGGCTCACGCGCGGGCGGAGACGATGAGCGTCCCCACCGTGCGTCGTCCCGGCGGCGCCGCCAGTACCGTCGCGCGCACGTCCGTGTAGCCATGCTCGACCAGTACCCGCTCCCACACGTCCGGCTCGTAGTCCCAGCGCTTCACGACGAGCGGGTCATCGTCGGGGCCGCGCGGGATGTACGAGGCCTGGCAGCCGTAGCAGCCCTCGACGGGTGGCCGTTGCGAGAACACCAGACGGCCGCCCGGGCGGAGCCGCTCACGCACGGTGGGCAGCAGCTTGGCGGGGTCGGTAAACCACAGAGCTCCGTACACCGAGTACATCGCGTCGAACGTCTCCGCCGAATCCTGCAGGAAGGTGACGGCCTCCGCCTGGTGCAGCTCCAGGCCAGGCGCGCCGGCCCAGCGTTCGCGGGCGGCGCTCAGCTGCGCGCACGAGATATCGATGCCGACAGCTCGCATACCGAGGGTAGCCAGATGCGCGGCGTTGCCGCCCTTGCCGCAGCCGAGGTCCAGGGCGCGGCCTCCGGGTCGAAGACTGAGGAGTTCGGCCCCGGGCCCGTGGTCGGGGTACTGCGTCCAGTTGAACCAGGTCGTGTCGCCGCGGGCGTTGACCGGCCGGCGCTCGGGCCGCTGCCGTGAGTAGGTGTCCCAGGCGATCGCAGTGTCCGTCACGTGGTGCTCCGCTCATAGGGCCAGCCGCCCGGTTGTGACACCGGGCGGCTGCAGTGTCTTACAGGTGGCGCTGGCTGTCAGCCGGTCTTGGGGCTGTCGTGGCATCCGGCGTGGCACTGGTTGCAGTCCGCGCCGAGTTCCACAGCTCCGTGTCGACGGTGTATCCGGCGGCCTCGAGCGCGGCCATGGTGCGCTGGCGTGCGGCTGCGGCCCCGTCCGGCGTCTGATCGTCCTCGTCGGTCGGTACGTGGTGGCAGAAGTCGGCGTAGTCGACGGTGTGCAGGATGAAGGCGTGCCAGCCGTAGTCGACCAGCTCGCTGGGTACGAGGCTCCGGCCGGGCTGCTGGCCGGTAGCGGCGATGAACGCGGCCGCCTGACCGACGATGCGGCGCGCGGTCGCATCGTTGATCAGGGTGCTCGGTGGTGATGCGCCGGGCAAGCCGCTCGGTCACCTCGGGGTCAACCAGGGTGATCGGGTCGGTGGTGCCCACGGGACGTTCCATCGCGATGGTCACGCTCTTCCTCCTCGTGTGGACGGACGCCTCCGATGGGGGTGGCGGGGGCGGCCGCGGTATGTCCCGCTACCGGCGCGGTCGGCGTCGCGGCCAAGAGCGGGGGCTTGTCAGGCAGGAGTTCAGAGAAGGCGGGCAGTGGCAGGCAGGAACAGGTCACGCGCCCGCGGGGTCAGAAAACGCGGTGTTCGGGCCTCAGGGCCAAGCCCCGGTGCAGGAACTGGTCGGTGTCGTCCGGCCCGAGACCAAGGGCGCGGGCGACGGCGGCGCCTTCGTCGTCGCTGGCGAAGGCGAGCAGGATCTTGCGGCTGGCGGGGTCGGCCAGTGATGCGGCGGGCGGCTTCGACGGTGTGGGCGACGCAGCCGGTGGTGCCGTCTTCGACGATGTTCCGGCGGGTGATGCCGTCCCAGACGTTGAGCTGGAGGTTGGCGCCCTCGGTGGAGCAGTCTTCCTTGGAGTCCGCCCCGAGGACGCACCGGCCGAGCATGGCGGCGTGGGCGTGGCGCTGGAGGTAGACGGCCGTGCCCAGGAGCCGGTCGACTTCCTTCGCGATGTTCTCCTGTGCCTTCTCCGGGCTGACGAGCGAGGTCTTCGGGTCGTAGGGCTGCACCCGGATCTTCAGCGCCGACAGGCTGCGGGCGAGGTCGTCGGCGACGCTGAGCAGCCCCACCAGATTGACGTCGCCGCGCTGGCGGGGCGGGGGCAGTTCGTCGGGGCAGCTGTCGAGCGGTTCCAGCGGTTCGTGCAGGTCGGTCAAGGTTCCTCCCGAGCCGGGTGCCAACCTTGTCGATCCGGCCGGAGGCGAGGACAGGGTGAAGGCGGAGATCGGCCACGGGGCTGGCCAGTTGATGCCCCTCAGTGGTCGCGCTTCATGAATCAAACTCATGAACGATGAACCGTCGCGGCTCCAGCTGCTCCGCTTCGCCCGCCGCGTGGTGGTTCAGCAGGCGACGGCAGCCCTCGCCCAGATCGGCGGTTGGATCGCCCTCGAGGAACGACGCGAGGCGGAGCAGCGCCGGGGCATGGAGGCACGGCCGGCCCCGCCGGACTGGCTGATCCTGCACGGCCTCAACCCGCACCTGGAGGGTCAGAGATGTCCGATGAGCAGGAGCCGCGGGCGGAGGGGAAGCGCAGTTCGCAGGCTCGACTCGTGATGGTGGGTCCCGACCTGCCTGCCCGGCAGCGTAAGACTCTCGCTGCCGGGCTTCCTCGGTATCCCGGCTACTCCCTGCCAGCCCGGGATTTCGCGGCGGATGCGGAGATCCACCTCGTTCTGGCTGGCGGCGCCGTTGTCCTCGCACTGCCCTTAGGACTTGTCCGGCCAATCCTGCTGGTTAGGGTGCGAGCGTGTCGAAGACGAGCGTGAGCAACGAGACCAGCAGCATGCTCTGCCTGTGGGTCGAGCCATGGGGAACCGATCACTGGATGCGTCCGGGTGAGGAGTTCACGGTGGTGACTGAGACGGAGGCAGAGGATTCGCCGTTCAATGTGGTTGTGCATGGTCAGGGCATCACGGTGTGGGTGAACTCTGGCAACGATGCCGAGGTCTTCGACAAGGACGGAGACCGAGTGCCGTGTGGGCACCAGAGGCCGGCCGAGGGCGGTCTTTGAGCTGGGTCGTGGATCTTCAGGTCCGGAGCCAGATGGCCACGGCTGCCGCTGCCGCGGTGCCAAGGTAGACGTAACAGAGCTCAGTGCGGCGTCCCAGGGGGATGGCCTGGGAAGTCGATGGTTCCGGGCCAGGTGGATCGCCGTGACACCGGTGGACGAGCCGATGCAGCAGCCTCAGATCTGCCGGACCGCTCGCGAGTCGCAGGGGGCCGGCTCGGCGCCTCAGGCGAGGCGACCCAGCGGAGGTAGGAGGCTGTCCCCCGGCCAGAATGGCTGCTCGGTCGCGATGCCGGTGAGGTACATGCCGACTTCCTGCAGGACCACGCCGCGCTCCGTAGAGCCGTAGATGACGAGCTCGTCGGCTGTGGCGCCATACGCACGGACCTGACCGTGTGGTCCCGTGCAAAGGAGGGCGCGCGCCACCTCGGACAGGCCGAGGCTGAGGGCGTCGCACCGCCCTGCGTGGACGAGCTGCACAAGGTCGTTGGTGACGCCCTCCCAGTCGCCGACATACGGCCAGTCGGCGCCACCGTTGAGTTCATAGGTGAGGGTGGACAGGGGAACGATCTCGCCCGGCTGCCGTCCCTGAGTGAGACGGTCGTGGATCCGGACGCCGTCGGGCTGGCGCACATGCGGATGCAGCAGGGAGTCGGCGGCGACCACGGTGGTGTTGATCTCCTGGGCGCCGGGACCGGGGTAGTACGGCTCGTGCACGAACAGTAGGTAGACGTCCGGGGTGCCCCCGTCCTGGCTGGACTGGGGCTGGGGTTGGGGCTGGGGGTCGGGCATGAGGACAGTTCCCTTCAGCGGTGCTGTGCTGGACGTGGGGCGAGGTGTCGTCTGGCGGAAGCCCGGCGGGTACGGGTCCAGTGGCCGTCCGGGCTCACGGGGCTGGTCCGCAGCGGCGGCGTCCTCGCGTTCGGTGTGCTCGGTGATCTGCGCGACTTGGTCGGCGAGTTGGAGCATGAGCCGTTCGCGGGTGATGAGGCCTCGGAGGCCGAGAGGGTGTCGTGAGTCTGGAGCAGACCGGCGGTGTCCCACAGCAGGTTGTGGCCGAACTCGGCCGAGCGGCGCGGATCGTAGCGGTCGCTGCCTTCGGTTGCCTGGACGAGCGAGGTGTGCAGGGTGGCGAGGCGCTGCAGGTAGCGGCAGGCGTTGACGCCTTCGACCTTGCGGACGTGCTGGTCCTCGTCGGCCCGGGCAGTCCAGCCGACCGGCAGGTGCTCGGCGAGGAGTGGAGCGAGCAGCATCGCCGGCAGTGCGACGTCGACGGGGGCGCCGTGGTGTATGGCGAACAGCCCGACGACCACGGTGATGAGTGCGACGGCGGCGGCCGAGAAGCGCAGAAGCCGGGGACGGTGTCGAGTGCGATGTGCTGGGCGGGGCGCCTGGTCTGCCAGCGCTGCGCCAGGCGCTGGGTGCGGGTCGGGGCCGGGGTGAGCACCCCGATCTGGTGGGGGACCTCGGGCAGCGTGCCCTCTACGGGGACGGTCCAGATGAGCCGTTCGTGCACGAGCACGGGCCGGCACGCGGGCGAGCACGAGCTGTCGTGGACGTGGCCGGTACGCAGGGCGTGGCTGCTTTCCTTCTCCCACTGGCCCGGGTCGCGGGTCCAGGGGCGTTGGTGGTGTGCGGCCGCGGTCTGCGGCGGTGTGCGGAGCGTCTGTGTCACGGGGTGCTTCCTTCCAGATGGTTGATGAACATGGAGGCGCACGTGGTGCAGCGGCCGTCACCGTCGGGGTGGGCGCGGCGGGGGGTCGGCCCCGGGCAGGTGCGGCAGGGCGGCCAGCCCAGGCAGGCCGGGCAGAAGTCCTCGCCGGGGGCGGTTGCGGGCGCGCCGCAGCCGACGCATTCGACGAGGGCCCGGTAGGCCAGGGCCTCGTCCACCGTGCGCGCGGCGCAGGAGGTGGTTGAGCGCAGTGGCGGGTCCTCCCACGCGGGCGGGTCGTAGTGGTCGGCCACAGTGGCGGGCGGTGGGTAGGCCTGGGCGGCGCGGAGCCGGGCGGCAATGATCGCGCCGACGGTGGTGCGGACCGGGCTCGGCAGGGGGCGGTCGCTGATGAGGTGCTGCAGCTGTGCGCGCGTCCAGCCGGCGTCGAGCATCGCGGTGACGGTGCGCCCCTGCTCGGTAAGGACTTGGTCGGTCAGCAGCAGCTCGGGGTGCTGTGCGCCGATCGCCAGCAGCAGGCGGACGCCCGGTTCGAGGTCCGCAGGCGCCGTCCGTGGTGTGGGCGGCGTTTCGCCGCGCGGTCGTGCTGCGCGGGTGCGGGGAGGGAGGGGTCTGGTGTTCTTCTGAGTGGTCTTCTTTCTGTTGGTGTTCTTAGTGGGCCGATCAGCCAACGTAGGGTCATCCACTGGTGGAAAACCCGATTCTGGTTGCGACCTGCTGTTTTGCCGGGCGGGCAGGTCGGTGATGAAGTACGCGGCCGCGCCGAGGGTTCCGTCGACGCCGCGCTCGCGTTCCCGCACGAGGAAGCCGTGCTTCTCCAGCTCCTTCAGCCCGCTCTTGACGGCTGCCTCACCGTCGCGGCCGCGGCGGGCGATGTCGGTGACGGTCATCCGCCAGCCCTCCCGGTGCGTGGAGAGCAGTCCGAACAGTCCCTTGGCCTTGTAGGACAACTCGGTGGTGCGGAACAGGCCGTTGGCGATCTGGGTGAACTGATCGGCGGCCATCACGCCCCGACGGACCCCCGCCGCGAACCCGCCGGCGTACCCGGCCTGGGGGGACGCGATCATCACGTCGGCTTCGATCAGCGCGATGTCCAGGGTGGCCGGGCGGTCGGTGATGCAGTAGACGATCTCCCCGAGGGTGCCGTCCGGGCGGCGCAGGCGCTCACGGATCAGATAGCCGTGCGCCTCCAGCTCCTTCAGCCCGGTGCGCACCGCTTCCCGACCGTCCGGACCCAGGCGGACGAGGTCGGCGATCGTCACCTGCCAGCCGTTGGCGTGCGTACTGACGTATCCGAAGATCCCCTTGGCTTTGAACGACAACTGACAGTCGCGGAACAGTGCGTTGGCAACCTGGGTGAACTGTTCGGCCGCCATCACGCCCCGGCGGACCCCCGCGCCGAAGCGGCTCACCGCCGTGTCCCCGGCGCCGGCCGCGCACGGTGGCCACGGCGGCGCCCTCGGCTCGCCGTGGTGGGGCGGCCGGTGGTCCCGGGCGTGGGGGCGTGCATGTGTTCCATGCCGTCAGCTCACTCGTCGACCCCGACCAGGCTGACGGCCACCAGCCCCGACCATCGGTCACGATCCGGCAACGCAGCCATCTAGCTGCCGTGGTCGGGCTCATGGTCGGGGCGACCACGGGCTTTGAGCTGTGGTGTGTGCGGGGTGCGCCGCCGATTGCGCAGCGTCGGACGGGCGGTTGCGCAACGGGTTTGCGCAACCGGTCGAGGGTGGTGCGCAGTCGGGCGGTGGCTGAGCGTTACGCAGCGCGCCCCAGGCTTCCTGATCTTCTCGTGCGCAGGTTCAGGCTCCGCACTGCGCAGGCTCTGCCGCGGCCGCTGGCGTCGACCTTCTGCGCAGTGGTGTGCGGGTCCGGTGGCAGTGCGGCAGCAAGACCTCATTGCGGTCGTCGGCCGGGGACTTGTGGCGGGCAGGGCGCGCCGTTTCCGACTCGCGGCCGCCCCGTGGTCGGGCCGACCACGGGCCCGACCACGGACTTTGTGTCCCCATCGTGACCGTGGTCGGGGGCTCGTGGTCGGTGGTCCGGTCGGGGCCCGCAGGTTTTCTCAAAGTCAGCAACATTCGTTCTGACCTGGGAGTTTGACCATGTCTCCTGGCAAGCAGGCCTCGGAAGACGAGGCCGCTGCTCCGATGGCGGCAGGCGCCCGGCTGGAGGCGATGCGGCGCCGAGTGCGTCTGTCGCGCCTGGCGGTCTGGACCGTCATCGCGGCCGGCCCGATCGCTCTGGGCGTCGCCATCACCTCCAGCCCGACCACGGTCGAGGCAGCCACCCCGTCCAAGCCCACCGCCGCCGTGCACACCACGGCGCAGGCCGCCGATCCGGCCGGCTATGCGCAGCTGTTCGTCCACGCGTGGCTGCGCAGCAGCACGGACGACGCATCGAGTGCGCAGGCCCGGCTTGCGCACTCGATGGCGCCGGACGTCGAACTGCCCGACCCGGCTACGGACACGGATGCGCAGTCGACGCCTGCATCGGTGACGGCAGTGCGCAGTGCGCAGCGCGCTGACGGCGGGTGGTGGGTGACGGTGGCTGCGCAGTACGGAGACGGAGCGGTGCGGTACTACGCGGTGCCGGTGGCCTCCGATCGCGCGGGCGCGTCGTTCGCCGTGGCCGGTGCGCCCGGTGTGGTGGCCGGCCCGGCCCGGGCCGAGGTACCGAAGTCGTCGTACGGCGTGAGTGTCCCGGAGGGTGATCTGTCGGCGGCCGTCGGGGAGTTCCTCGCCGCTTACCTGACCGGTGCCGGAGAGGTGGAGCGCTACCTCGCCCCTGGTGTGAGTCTGTCGCCGGTGTCCCCCGCCCCGTACACGGCTGTGGCGGTGCAGCAGGTGGCCGCCGTGGAGGAGGCCGCGGCCGTCGAGCAGGTTCCGGCCGACGGGACGAAGGTCCGTGTCCTGGCGCAGGTGGAAGCCCGGGACAGCGGCGGGCGGTGGCCGCTGGGTTACGAGCTTGCGCTCACTGCCCGCTCGGGCCGCTGGGAAGTCTCGGCGCTCGAGTCCGGTACGGCCCTGGACGGGGGTGCCCGGTGAACGCGGTCAACAGCGTAATCCTCGCCGGTCAGTTGGACGACCTCGGGGACAGCTGGATCACCATGCTCCAGGACTGGGCGACCAAAGGTCTGCAGGCGGGTCTGCTCGTCCTCGTCGTCGTCATCATGATCCAGAAGTTCAGCCTCAAGGCCGGGATCGGCGCGCTGCTGCTGATGATCATCGCGCTGGGGTTGTACAACTCCCGCGAGGACCTCTCGGACATGTTCGAGGACGAGGTCAAGAACCCTGCCAAGGGTGCCCCCGCAATCCCCGGAACCGTGCACGGTTCCGACCCCGGCGTACGAGAGCACTCCGCTGGCATTGGAGGCTGGCTGTGAGCGCGGCCGCCGCTGGGCGGGTGGGGCGTTTCTACACCGCTGCCCGTCGCCATCCCTGGGTGCTGGGGAAGGTCGCGGACTGGAAGATCCCGCTCGGCCCGTACACGCCCGCGCAGATCGCGGTTGCCGTGGGTGGCGGCTTCCTTCTGGTCAAGACGATCAGCTGGTGGTCGTGGATGGGGCCGATCCCGATCGCGGCCTGGCTGCTGTCGATCTGGGCGGTCCGCCGTCCGAAGCTCGCCGGCCGTGCCCCGCTGCAGGCCGCTTTGGGTTGGGTGCTGCTTCTTTGGCAGCCCCAGGGCGGGCGGATCGGCGGGCGGGCCGCCCGAGACCGCGCTCCCCACCCGCTGATCTGCGGCTTCACGATCGAGGATCCGCCCGCCCCCGCTATGGCAGCCGCACCGTCCCCTGTGGTGTGGCCGCGTATCGAGCGGGCGCCGCACGCGAGCCGGGCCGCCAGCCGCTCGGCTACGCGGCACCGCAGGGAGCCGACTGCTCCCGCGGTGCCGGTGGGGCCGGTGTCGGGTGTTCAGCAGCTGCTTGCGCTCGCCGCGCGGGGCGGGGGTGTGCGGTGAGGGTTCCGATCCGTCACATCGCCGGGCACCTTCTGTGGTCGACGCAAGGCAGTGTGTGGGCCGTCTACCGCCTGCATCCGGGCCCGGACGCGCAAGGGCAGCACGAGGAGACCGTGCAGGGGACCTACGTGCCCGCCGCGGTCCGCGACGAACAGCTCGCCAAGATCACGCATTTGGTGCGGTCGTTGTCCGGAGCACCCAGGTTGTTCGGGCTGTGCGCGCAGGTCGATCCCGGAGAGATCGCCCTCAAGATGATCGAGGGCATCGAGCCGGCCGACACGGCACCGGGCGCAGGTGCGCATCCGTGGGTGGAGAACGTCGAGGCGACCCTGGATCTGCTCGACGACCAGGAGATGCACCGCCGCACCCTGTGGCTGGCGGTGCCGCTGCAGACCGAGTCAGGCGGTCTGCAGGTGTCGGCCTCCCTCGGAGCGGCGTGGGCGGAGCTGTCGCCGATGCTCGGCATGCGCCCCGCGCCGGTGGCGCAGCGGGAGGTGACTGCTTACCGCGAGCAGGCCGCCCGGGTGGCGGCCGCGCTCGCCGGCGGCATCGCGTTGCGCCCGGCCCGCCCGGCGGAGATCGTGTGGGTGGTCCAGCACGCCCTGCACCGGGGTTTGGCGGAGCCGCTGCTGACGGAAGCCGAGACCAGCGACCTGTATGGCGGGCAGTTGCGTGACGGGGTGCTGCGCTCCCCCAGCTACGCCGACCTCGGCCAAGTGCGCCTGCAGGAAGGCGGCATCGACACCCAACTGGACGACGTCGACGAGCTCAAGAGCTCCGGTCGGATCACGCGGTCCGGGCGTAAGGCGTGGTGGCGGGTGAGCAGCGGCTCGCCGCTCGGGCGGCGCTGGCTGCAGGTCGAATCCGACGCCGGGGTGGGCTACCAGGCGCACCTCGCGTTGGCCGAGTGCCCGCCCGCGGTCAGTCAGGACGCCGCCGATCTGTTCGCCCAGCTGGAAACCCTCGACTTTCCCGTCGATTACACCGTCGACCTCACCCTCGTGCCTGCGGAGAAGGCGCGGGATCAGGTGCGGCGCAAGAAGAACGAGCTCATCGACCAGGCCGACCAGTACGACGCCCGCCCCACCGGCATGCCCGCATCGCTCACCGAGGCCGCCCGCGACCTGGGCGAGCTGGATGCCCGCCTGTCGCGCACATCCGTGGAGGTCGAGGTGCAGTCCGTGACCGTGCTGACGGTGTGGGGGCCGAGCGCCGCCGTGTGCGATGCCCGGGGCCGCGCACTGGCGGCGCTGCTGGGCGGCGCCGACTACCGGGCCGTGCGTCCGACCGGCCTGCAGGAGGCCCTGTTCCCGCTCGGCCTGCCCGGCACCGTACGCCCGGGGGTGGTGCGGGAGTTCACCCAGCACCAGATCTCCGAGGACTGGGCGCTGGGCGGGGCCTTCACCACCTCGCAGGTCGGCGACCCGAACGGCATGTTCCTCGGCATCGACCTGGACAGCGGCACCACCCGCCCGGTCATGATCAACGTGGCGGATGCGCCCAAGGTGGACGCGTCCGCGTCCATGGGCATCGTCGGGGACCTCGGCGCGGGCAAGAGCGTCCTGCAGAAGCTGATCGCGGAGGCGGTGTGGGCGCGCGGCGGTTGCGCGATCTGCATCGACCGCACCCCCGTACGCGAGTGGGCGGCCTTCGCCCGCACCGCGGCCAAGGGCCGTGTCCAGATCATCGACGCCGCCCAGGCCGAAGTCTCCATCGACCCGCTGCGCATGTTCGACGGGCCCGAGGGACGGCACTACGCCCTGTCCTACCTCACCCTGCAGCTCGGGATCGGCCCGATGAGCACCAATGGTGAGGTCCTGCACCATGCCGTCGAGCAGGCCGCCGCCAGTGACCGGCCGTCCATGCACCGCGTGCTGGAAGTCCTTGAGGCGATGGCCAAGAGCGAGGTGGGCAAGCGGCAGGACGCGGCCGCCACCCTCGCCGGTCTCGTCCGCGTCATCGCCACCAACTCCCTGGCGCGGATGGTGTTCGACCCCACGCTGCCGCCGGTACACCTGGACGCGTCCAGCACCTCCGACATGATCGTGATCACGACTGCCGGTCTGAAGCTGCCACCGAAGGCCGCGTTCGACAACCCGGAGGTCCTGCACCAGCAGCCGCTGGAGGCCCTGATCGGGCGTGCCGTTCTCTATCTGATCGCTGCGATCGCCCGGCAGACAGCGTTCGAGGACCCCGAACGGTTCACCGCCGTGGTCGCGGACGAGCTGTACTGGCTCACCTCGTCGGCCGAGGGCACCGCGCTGGTCCACGAAATCCTCCACGACGGCCGCAAGCACGGTGCTGGTCTCCTGGCCGCCTCCCACGACGCCGCCGAACTCGGCCCCGACCGCGGGCTGATGGCCTACCGTGCGCTCGCCCGCACCACCGACCGCGAACGCGCCCGCCGGGGTTTGGAGTTCGTCGGCCTCGACCCGAACGACCCCGAGTTGTTGCGGCTGGTGACCAACGGTCTGTCCCCCGTCGGCCGCAAGGGCCGCGAGGGCGAATTCCTGCTGACCTGCCCGCGGCAGAACACCGGCCGGGTCAAAGTCTCCATCCCCCGTATCCCGCGCATCACCACGTCCATCACCACCACACCGGGACGCCGCACGAGCGCTGCTTCGCCGTCCGCACCCGAGCCGCTCGCCGATGAGGCCGCAGAGCACCGTACGAAGGAACTCCTCTGATGACCTCTTCTGCCTGGGACCGCGCCCCACGCCGTACCGCGGCCGCGAGTGTCCTCACCCTCATCACTGTCGTGGTCAGCGTGCTCGTCTGGGCCGTCGGGGTGAGTGTGCCGGAGGCGTGGTGGCCACACACGGGGCATGCCTTCGCCGCCGACACCCACCCCACCAACCAGGATGCGTGCGCGCTGATCGTGGGTTCGGCCAAGGCCTACTGCGAGCGCGGCACCACAACGACCGCGCCCGCCCCCGAGCAGCCGGACATGACCGGTGCGGCGTGGAGGCTGGTGCCCGTCTGTGCCGGCCTGGCCGCCCTGGCGGCGTGGCGGCTCCGGACTGCTGGGCAAGGGCGGCGCTGAAATGTTCCGTCCAGACCGTGCGACCCTGCGCTCGGCCGGCTTCGTCGTGCTGCTCACCGGCGTGTTTCTCATGGTGAACAGCCAGGTTGTGTACGCGGCGAGCGGCAACAGCGAGAGGGGTGACCTGCTCGCTGCGTTGAACATCACCTCCTCCGAGGGAGTGCCGATCGACGGGTATGAGCTGAACGCCGAGGGCGGCTCCATCGTCAGCTTCAAGACCCAGTCGCTCGCCTTTGCGCTGGGCGGTCTTTTCACCCTCATCCGGCTGCTGGTGGGCCTGTCGGGGTGGGCGGTGGAGGTGGCCTTCCGGTTCCCCCTGTTGAAGATCCTCACTGGGCCGGCGCAGAAGGTTTCCGATGCCTACAAGGATGTGGTCGTCAACGCGCTGGGGCTGAAGGGACTCTTGTTGGCCTGGGCGTTCGTGTTCGCCGGATTCATGATCGTGCGCGGCCGGGTCGGCCGCGGTCTGGGCGAGATGTTCCTGACCTTGTTGATCGGCGCCTTCGCTGCTTCCACCTTCGTCCGCCCGGATGTGCTGCTGGCCCAGGACGGCCCGCTGGGGCAGTCCCAGCAGGTGGCCGCCGAGGTCGCTCAGGAGGCCGTCAACTCTTACGACTGGGGCGGCAAGCTCGCCAGCCGGGGTCGATGCGAGGGCATGGCCGGCAACGCCGAGATCAAGTGCCTGCAACGGGAAGCCGAACGACCTGTTTCCTCCACCGACATCGCCCGTCCCCTGCAGGACTCGGTCACCAATGCGCTGATCGTGAAGCCGTACATGTTGCTGCAGTACGGGCGCATCCTCGACCCGGCCAAGGAATCCGACAGCAAGGCCTACGCCGTCCACGTGAAGTGGGTGACCGGTGGCTACAAGGCGCACTCCGCGTCCGAGAACCGGGAAGAAGCGTGCAGCCTGCTCTACGGTCCGGCCAAGGAGCACTGCCTGAGCGAGGGCAGCGACAGCAGCGATGATCTGCCGTCGCTCACGCCGGGAGGCGAACTGCTGGACGCCTCCCATGCGGTCGTCAGTGAGGAAGACCGCGAGTTCGCCGCGTTCCTCGCCGACTTGAAGAAGACCGGCGGCGTCGGCAAGGCCTGCGCAGCTTATGCCGAGAAGCCCACGTGGTGGCGGGTCGGCGGCGCCGTTTTGCTGCTGATCGCGGCGCTGTTCATCTGCGGCATGCTGCTGTCCAGCGCGATCGTCCTGCTCGGCACCCAGGGCGTGTGCGCTGCAGCAGCTGCCGTCGGCGGGGTCACCCTCATCGCGGGCATGCTGCCCGGTCCCGCACGCCAATCAGTGTGGAAGTGGCTGTCCTTGTGGGGCATTGCGGTCCTGGCTGTTGTCGGCGTCTGCGCGTTTGTGCCGTTCTTCGGGATCGCCGTCGATGCCACGATCACCGAAGGTCCGGACCTGATGGTGGAGCGGATCCTGCTGATCGACGTTCTGGCGATCGCCGGTGCGGCCGGGCACCGCCGCCTGCTCGTGGGCATCACGTCCTTTGGCCGCCGCATGACGATGCGGATGCGTTACGCCAAGGTCGGCGGCACCCACATGCCCGGCGACACCTCCGAGCTCGGCGCCGCACTCGCCATGAACTCACCCTCTGCAATGGGCGGTTACGGCGGCGGGCTGCGCGCCTTCACCGGCGGTGGAGGCGGTCGGTACGGGATGCTCGGCACCCGCCAGCGGCTGATGGGTGCGCTCGCCTCCTTCGTCGACGGCGCGGGCATGCCGGTGGACACCGGCGGCATCCTCGCCGACGCTACCGCCGAAGCCGGACGTGGTCTCGCCCCGCTCACCGCAGCTGCTGCCGTGGGCGGACTGGGGGCCAGGCTCGGGGCGAAGGGCGCGCACTGGCTGCTGATCGGCAAGCGTCCTGACAAGGAGCAGTTGGCCAAGTGGCGCAAGCCCACCGCCGACGGCGACCCGAACACGGGCGGTAACCCGTCGGACGGCGGCGACGGTTCAGGCGGCACGGGGCCGGACCGGCCCGGCGGCCCGCCTGACCGCTACCGCAACGAGCAGGGCCAGGTCGTCGACCGCACCACGGGTCAGGTGCTGCACGACCAGAACTTCGACCGCACCCTGCTGTCCACCCGCGCCCATAACCGGCTGGTCCGCTTTCGCGGGTATCGCATCCTCAATCGCGGGGGGCGGACTGCGTACGGGGCGACGGTCGGGCTGCCGGCAGACGTCCGCCGGGCCCGGGCGGGAGGCTCGCGTTTCTCCCAGGACGCCCGACAGCAGGTGCGGGTCTGGGGCAACACCGTCCGCGAGGACGGCCGGGCGTGGGCCGCCACGGGCCGCCATGTGTCTCGTGTCCTGCGGGAGCACACGGATGACAGCGGCGGCCCCGGCTCCTTGGCCAGCCGGCGTCTGCCGGCCCGTCCGGCACCGACTGCGCGTCCGACCGGTTCCTCCGGTTCCTCGGGCGGCACGCGTCCGGCTGCCCCCGGGGCCGGCGCGCCTGCATCTGCGGCCGCGGATGCAGCCAGCACCCGCGCGAGCGTCCCGCCGACGTCCCCGACGCGGCTGTCCGGCAGTGGGCCCCGGCGTCCGGGCCGCCCGGCAGCGGACACGTCCGCGGCGGCCCTCCCCGGAGTCGGACGTACTTCCGGCAGCACCCGCGACGAGGCGCGAGCACGATTCCAGGAGCTGATACGCAGGACCGCGCCCGAGGCTGAGCAACAGCGGCAGGCCCAGCCACGGCGCGAGGAGGAGGACGAACTGGATGCCCAGATCTGGGACGACCCGGTCTTTGTGGACTGGTGGCGGCGGGCCAGCAGAGATCTGGGGTGGGACCTGGACGAGGGCGGTGAGGGCCCATGAGGTCCACCCGCCGCCGTGCGGCGCGCTGGTGGTGTGTGCTGGCGGTACTGGGGTTCGCCGCCGTGTGCTGTGCCGCGCCGGTCGGCAACGCGATCAGCGCGTACGTTGCGCTGAAGACGGGTGCCCGAGGCGACGGCGGGATCGCCGAGGGCGGCAGCGCCGCGGACATCCCGCCGCGGATGCTGACCGCGTACAAGAAGGCCGCCGCGCAGATCGGCAAGCATGTTCCGCAGTGTCGGGGCATGCGCTGGCCGATCCTCGCCGGGATCGCCAAGGTCGAGTCCAATCACGCCGTGGGCCGGAACATCGCCGCAGGCGGTGACATCCGCCCGAAGATCTACGGGGTGCTCCTCAACGGCTCCGGCGCCGGTGGCAACACCACCGTCTTCCCCGACACCGACAACGGCCGCTGGGACGGCACCGCAAACGGCGAGCGTGCTGTCGGCCCCTTCCAGTTCCTGCCCTCCACCTGGGAAGGCGTCGGCAAGGACGCCAGTGGTGACAAGAGCGCCGACCCGCACAACGCCGACGACGCCGCGCTCGGCGCCGCGGTCTACCTGTGCGGAACCGGCCGTGACTTGACGAAGCAATCGCAGCTGAAGGCCGCGTTCTTCCAGTACAACCGGTCGAGGCAGTACGTCGCAGGCGTGCTGGGCTGGGTCGAGCAGTACACGGCGGACGGCAAGGACCCGGACCTGAAGAACGTCACCGGAAAGGTCCGCACCGTCATCGAGGCCGCACTCGCCCAGCGTGGAGTCCCCTATTCGTGGGGCGGCGGCAACGCGGGCGGCAAGTCGACCGGCATCTGCTGCTCCCCCAGCGGGAAGAGCGGCGCGGGTATCAAGGGCTTCGACTGCTCCGGGCTGACGCTGTACGCGTACGCGAAGGTCGGCATCAGACTGCCGCGTGTCGCGGCTGCCCAGGCCGGTGTCGGCAAGCGGATCCCGGCCGGCCTCGGCACGAGCGCACTCAAGGCCGGCGACCTCGTCTTCTACGCCACCGCTCCCGGACGCGATTTCACGATCTATCACGTCGGGATCTACGTAGGCGGCGGAAAGATGGTCAACGCTCCCCGCCCAGGGACCGTGGTGCGCCTGGACTCCGTCCACGCGATGTCGGGCTTTGCGGGGGGAGCGCGGCTGCTGTGACCACCACCCCGCGCTCACCGCGCCTGCTGCTTTGGAGCACCGTCGCGCTCGCCGTCGTGGGTGTCGCCCTGTTGGGCGTGCCGCACGGTCAGGAGCAATCCGCCCCGGCGTCGACGGCGCACGCGACCACGGATTGCTCATCGGCGGACGCTGTGCCTCGCGCCGGCAAGCCGACCGCCGGCGCGGCTGCCTGCGCAGCGTGCCCGTCGGCCTCGGTGTCCGCCCTGCCGCCGCACGGCGAGGGCGTGGCCGGCGACCCGGCCATCCAGCGGAACCTGGAGGCGGCCTGGCCCGCCGACCTTCCCGCACGCGACGAGCGGGAGCTGCTTGCCGCTGGACGCTTGCTGCTGCGCGCGGACGCCACTGGAGTCGGCCGCGCGAAGTGGCCAGAGGTATTCCCCGACTCGCGTCAGGCGGTCGCCCCGGCGCTCGCCACCGCTCGCTTCCGTATCCAGGCCGCGATCGCCCGCCGCGACGGCAGCCCGGACAAAGCGGTGGTCCATCTGGTGTGGGCCGGTATGGACCGCGGCGGCACCTTCACCGACCTGCGCATCACCGACAGGCACTTCACCCGCACTATCAAGAAGGGAGCAGCGACGTGGACTGCGCAGCCCCGCATGTGACGGACCGGGCCGATGACACGGCCGCAGGTCAGGTACCCGGCCTGGTCACCGCACTGGGTGACGCCGCCGACTGGCTCTATGACCACTGGTACCTGCTCGCCCTGACCATCGCCGCATGCTGGGGCGCGGGTGAGCTGGTGGTACGCCGGCTCGCGGCCAAGGCTTCGGCCGAGCGGATGGCCCTGGAGCTCGTCTCCAACCGGCATTTCGACCCGAGCCTGGAGGAAATCTTCCGCCGCGGTGTTCAGCTCGCCCGCGCATCGACGGCCATGCCCTGGTGGGCGCCCCGCCGCGCCAAGGCCGTCCAGATCCGGCTGCGCGCGGACGGCAGTGCGCCAGTGCGCTACCGCATCGAAGGCCCGGCAGGCGGTGAACGTTTGTTGTCCATCACCCCGTTCGGGCCGGACGTCACCATCAACCGGGCCCGGCCGATCGTCGACAAGCCGCGGACACACACGGTGCGAGCCGAGTTCATCCTGCGCGGCAAGCCCACGGCACCGCTGCGCGAGGTGCCACTCACCCCCGACCCGCTGCAGCCGCTCGTCGACGCCGTGGCCGACCTACGCGCCGAGCTCGGCGACCTCGCCGAGATCCGGCTCGACATCCAACGCGCCCCCAAGTGGGCGCTGCGGGCGCGACGCCTGCAGCTGATGAGCGCCGCACGCCGGTTAGAACGCCGCGAGGCCCAGCGGGCCACGCGCTGGCTGCGCCAAGACGCCAGCGGCATCGAGGACTCCCTGGGCCGGCAACTTCAGCAGCTCCTCAGCGACAAAACCGGCCCGGGGCCGGGACGGCGGCTGGTCATGCCGCCCGTTCCCCGCCGGGTGGAACCAGCCGAGGCACTGGGCAAGCTCGCCGAGGACGACCACCTGGTCAGGGTCCAGCTGCTCGTGATGTGCGCCTCACACACCGAAGGCCGCGCCCAGGCCCGGCTCGCCCAGCTCCAGGCCGCCTTCGACGTGTTCGGCGGCCGCTCCCGGTGGGCCATGCGAGGGTGGCGGTTGGGCCCGTGGCGGGTGGGCGCCGACCACTGGCCCACCCGGCATAGCTTCGAGCGCCGATGGAATCTGGGGCACTGCCAGCCGCCCCGCGCGAACTGGGTCCGGCTGGAGGAACTGACCGGGCTGCTCAAGCCGCCGACCGTGCACTGCCGTCTCCCGGTTCTCGCCGGTGATCTGCCGACCTTCGCCTTCGGCGATCCCGCATTGCTGCTGCAGGGCATCTACCGGGGCCCGGACGGCCGCGAGCGGATGGTCGCCACCTACGCCGAGGAGACCCTGTTCGAGGTCGGGGTCGGCAAAGCGGGCGGCGGCAAGACGGAGCGCGCCCTGGCGCAGGCGATCGGCTGGGCGCATGCGGGCGGAGGACTGCTCTTCGTCGACCCGCACCGCGACTCCTGGCCCCGGGCCACCCCGTTCCTGGCGCACGAGCATCTGATGCCTCGGATCGCGCTGATCGACCTCAACGGCCTGGGCCCCAAGGCGCGGGTGAGTTCGTGGAATCCGCTCGGCATGCACCAGGGCCAGGCAGCGCACGAGGTCGTCGAAGCGATCGCCGACGCCTACGCCTGCGCACTGGCCTGGGACGACACGACCGCCCCGCGTGCGCTCACCATCCTGACCACCGCGCTGACCGTCTTGGTCGCGGTCAACGAAGCGGCCTGCCAGGCCGGCCGGCCCGAGGACCAGGCCACGATCTTCCACGTACGGGCCCTGCTCACCGACACCCAGTTCCGCACGGCAGCGCTCGCCGCGGTGGCGGGCCGGCTGGACGAGGAGACCCGCTCCTGGTGGCAGGTAGTGTTCCCGACGCTGCCGCCCGACGCGTTCGCCGTGGTCCTCAACCCGATCGCCCGGCTGGCCGCCAACCCCATCACGCGGGCCTTCCTCGGTCAGCCGGTCGGCGTCTACAACATCCGTGCCGCGATGGACTCGCGGATGGTCGTGTGGGTGTGCCCGGGCGGCAGCGGGCCCACCGACCGCCTCTTGACCGCGCTGCTCGCCCGCGACCTGCTGCGGGCCGCACGCTCCCGGCGTGACACGCCTGAAGCCAAGCGGGTGCCGTTCCGCCCGTACTTCGACGAGCTGATCACGCTGACCGGCGCGGCCCCGGAGACGATCGCGAGCATGTTCGAGGATCTCCGTAAGTACCGGTGCCACATCCACGGCATGACCCAGCTGCTGGCCCGCCTTCCATCCGCGGTGCGGCTGTCGCTGGTGCAGAACGCCTCCACGCTGGCCACGACGGCCGGTTCGAAGTCTGCGATCGCGCCCGTCACCGCAGAGTGGGGCGACATCCCCAGCCCTGACCGGGTCGCCACCATGGAGCGGTTCGAGCACTTCGTCTCCATGAACGTGCAGGGCCGCCGTATCGGGCCCATCCAGCTGCGCGGGCCGCATCTCGATGACGTCTTCGCCGCCCAGGCCCGCCCAAGGGACGTACCCGCGCTGGAGTGGGCCGCCCAGGCCAACGCCCAGGCCCTCCCGCTGGGCCAGCTCACGAGCCGCGCCGCCGAACAGCTCGGCCGTGTCGCTGCCTTTCTGGCCGCGCACTCCCCTGCCGGCGCCGCCGCTGCCGACTTGTCGAAGGAGAAGGAGTTCGGGTGACCACCACCCAGCCGCAGGACCCTACGACGGCGGGCTTCACGCCCGGTCCCGTGGAGCGGCTCGCGCATCAGCTCCTGGCCGCCCTCGCCCAGCACCGCATGGCCTGCACCCATCAACTGCATGTCCTGTTGCGGCCCGACCGCTCCCGCCAGTCGGTCTCGGAGCGCCTGAACGAGCTGCTCGGCAAGCACCTGGTCGACTTCGTGGTGCTGCCTCAGTCGAACCGCACCCGGGTCTGGTACCTCACGCCGAAGGGCGCCCGCCTCACACGGGACTGGCCCGCACTGCGCGGCCGCCCGCCCTATCCGATCCATTCAGCGACGGCCGCCTCGCTGAAGACCCCCCACACCCTGACCGTCCTGCGCACGCATCTTCAGTTCGTCGCCGATGCCCGCCGCCGCGGCGACGAGCACGGTCACCTCGACTGGACGCCTGAGGTGTTCCACTCGATCGGCGACGGCGAAAAGGTCGTGGCCGACGCGGTCATGCACTACACCCTCACCGGCGGCCAACAGCGGCGGAAACTGCGGGCGTTCGTCGAGGTCGACCGGGCCACCATGAGCAGCGAGCGACTGGCGGCCAAGCTGATCGAGTACGCGAGATTGTGGACCTACGATCCACAGCCGGCCGGTCGGCGCCGGCATCCGACCGTGCAGGGATGGCTGCGCTGGTACCCGGTGTTTCCGCGGGTCCTCTTCGTACTGACCGGAGCCGGGCGCCAGGCGATGGACAACCGGATCAGCGACCTCAAGGCCATGGTCGCCCACCATCCGCTCGTGGCCGACCTCGCCCGCGAAGTACCGCTGGGAGCAGTGGTCCTGGACGACCTGGAAGAGCACAGCCCCACCGCGGACGTGTGGGTCCCTCTGGCCGGCGGCGAACCCCGCCCCTGGACCGAGCTCTAGCCACTCCGCAAGAGGCGCAGACCGAATGTCGCAGCCTTGCAACTGCCCCCGCCACCCCCCTTGAGATTTGCTTACGCGAAGTACTAGGTTTCTGTCGCACCGGCGGACTCACACCACAAAAGACAATGTCAATAACACCATTGAGGATGCAAGGTGACACACTCGACTCACGTCATTCGCAATGAAGAAACAGTCTTAGCCGTCGTGTGGCCGGCCGTCACACAGTCCGTGGCGCACCTCGACGACGCCCTCGTCCTGCAGGCCGCCGGCGACTTCGACCTCGACGACCTCAACCTCGTACGGCACCAGTTCCCGCACCGCCGCGTCACCATCGACGGCGACACCATCACCATCTGGCCCCGCCATCGGGAGAACCGGTGAGCCGCCGCCGCAACCATCCCCCCACCCCGCCGCGCAGCGCCGCACCCGCCCTGGCAGTGCCGGCTCTCCTGCGTGCGTGCCGCCCGCTGTCAGGGCCGGCCCCTGCACCCACACAGCTCGCGGCCGTCTGCCGCCGGCGCTCGGCCGGCACCCCCGGCATCACGCAGGGCCAGCGCTCCACACGAAAATCAGGCCGGTCACCGGCGGCGGTGGCGGCGGTGACCGCCCTCCTCCTGGCCACAGCCGGCTGCGCGGACGCACCCCACAAGCCCAAGCGCACGCCGGCAACCGCCGGCGCCGCCTCTCAGACACGGTCCGAACAGCCGCTGGCACGGCTTACCGGCCCTGCCCACCTGGCCCTGACCATCACCGAGGCGGACCGCGACCCCAGCGGCTTCCTCACACTGCGCGGCACGATGACCAACAAAGGCGCGGACACCACCATGATCCCTGCCGAATTACGCGGCAACGAACGCCACGTCCTTCGCAACGGCCAGTCACTGGCCGGGGCCACACTGATCGACTTCCACCACCGCAAGCGCTACTACGTCCTGCGTGACACCGAAGGCCGGCCCCTGACCACCACCGGCCTCAATTCCCTCAAAGCCCGCCAAAGCGTCGCGGTGTTCTGGCAGTTCCCCGCCCCACCCGCCACCACCACAGCCGTCGACATCCAGCTCCCCCTGTTCGACACCGCCACCCTCAGGATCACGTCGTGAGGACCAACTTGCCGCCTACTCAGGCCCGGCCCCCCGCAAGCCGACTCCTGCCCGGCCTCACAGCCGCCCTCATCGCCACAGCCCTGCTGAGCACCCCCCAGGCGGACGCCATCACTGCGCACCCCACCGCAGCAAGGGCAACCGCCCTGGCCGGCACGCACCTCGCCATCAACACACGCGACCCCGACCTGGCCCTGCCCGCCGGCACCACCCTCGCGAAGCCGAAAATCCTCGACCTCACCGCACCCCGACTCGCCCTGCGCAAGCGCATCGAACCCGATGCCCGCACCACCCCCCGCCCCAGCACCAGCCAGCAGCCCGGCCCCGCGCACCCCACCGTCAGCGCATCCGCCGCAGAAAGCACCCCCGAACCCACCGGCACCTTCACACTCGCACCCGAACCCACCGGCGCCTTCACACCCGCCCCCGAGCAGACAGACGACTCCGCATCCACCCACCCCATCCCCGCGTTGACCCTCGCGGTCACCAGCGCACTCCTCGCGGCCGCACTCGCCGGCCTGCTCATCCATCGGCGCAGGCGCCGGCGCCCCCTCGACGCCACAACCACCCCGGCACCCCCCGCACGAGCCCAGCCGGCAGCGCCCGCCGAGCCCAGCGGCGCAGTCCGCCTGGACAAGGCGCTGCGCACTCTGGCCCAGCAGGCGACGCAGCACGGCCATCCGCATCTGCCCGAAGTGCGCGCCGCACGCATCGGGCCCCGCACACTTGAGGTCCTGCCGCAGGAGGGCGCCTCAGCGCCGCCCACGCCGTTCACCGCAGGCACAAACGGATGGTGGCAGCTGCCGGCTGACGCCCACCTCGTGGACGACGAGCAGGCCCACACCGTCCCGGCCCCCTACCCGGCCCTGGCCACCGTCGGAACCACCGCCCAAGGCGCTCTGCTCCTGGCCAACCTCACCCAGCTGCCCGTCCTCCTCCTCGACGGAGAGGCCGCCCACATCAACGAGGTCTGCACCGCACTCACCCTCGAACTCGCCACCAGCCCCTGGAGTGCCGGCACCGACATCACCCTGATCGGATTCGGTGAGGATCTCCCCCGGCTGCTGCCGGCCCGCCGCATCACCCACGCCCCCCACCCGGCCGACGCCGCCCGCGCGGTGACCGAGCGGCTGCTCGAGGCGCACCAAAGACCCTCTTCCGAGCACCGGCCTCACCTGCTGCTGTGCACCAAAGCCCTGGGTGCCGATGCTGCACGGCAGTTCGCCGACCTCATCACCACCGCACAAGACACCCGCATCGCCCTGATCGCCCCGGCAACCGGCGCGGCGGCACACTTCCCCGCCGCCGACATCCTCAACGCCTCCCTCACCACGCCCCAGCCGTTCGCCTCCCTCGACACCGACATCACCCTGCAACGCCTCACACACACCGCCTACCAGCGCATCACCACTGCCCTGACCGCAACCGGCCCAAGCGCGCACACCGCCACCGAAGTCCAACCCGAAGCCAGACACGACCCCACAGACCAACAGCCGGCATCCGCCCTTGCAAAGACGCCCACCAGCCAAGCAGCCGGCACCCACCCCGGCGTATGTCCACCCACACCCGATACCCCCGCACCCTCCGCACGCCAAACGACCGCCCCCCACCAGAGCACCTCGCGACCGGCCTCCGCGCACGATGGCACCGCCGAAAGCCAGGTATTCCCTTGCCTGCTCGCCGCCCTCGCCGACTCCAGCGTCACGCCGCCAGCCTCCCCCGCGCCAGACCCCACCACCCCGGCCGACACCGCCACCGGCAACCCGCCCCAAGACCACACCCCGCCCTCCCCCGATCCGCACACCAGCCACACCCACCGCACCAGCCACACCAGCACCAGCACCAGCACCAGCACCAGCCATGCGCCGGACCACGATCCGAACGCGCCGGAAATTCGGGTGCTTGGTCCCCTCGAAGTCGACCGCGTCCACACAACCGGCCATGGCCCGCGCATCGCCCAACTCGCCGCCCTGCTCTACTTCCGCCCCCACCACAGCGCAGACACTCTCTGCACCGACATGGACCCCCACACCCCCTGGTCCACCGCCACCCTCAACGCCCGACTACAAGGTCTGCGCCGCGCCCTGGGCAACGATCCCACCGGCAACCCCTATGTCCCCCGCCGCCACAGCGCCGACGACCCGTACCAGCTCTCCCCCGCCATCCGCTGCGACTGGACCACCTTCCTCCGCTACACCGAACACGCCCTACCCAAAGGCCCAGCCGGACTGGAAGACCTCGAAAAAGCCCTCCAACTCGTCCGCGGACGCCCCTTCGGCCCCCGGCCCCTGCCCTGGACCCAACCCCTCCAACAAGAAATGACCACCAAAATCGTCCAGGTCGCCCACACCGTCGCCCGCCACCGCACCCCCAACGGCCCCCACCACAACCTCACCAAAGCCCGCCAAGCCATCACCACCGGCCTCGACGTCGACGACAGCGCAGAACTCCTCTACCGCGACTGGATCCGCATCGAAGCAACCGCCGGCAACCGCCCCGGACTCCACACAGCCATCACCCGCCTCCAACACACCAACCACACACTCGGCTGCCCCCTGGAAAAAGAGACCCAAGACCTCATCCACACCCTCACCACACCCACCACCAGCCCCCACCCCACATGAACACCCCTTACGACAGGCCCCCAGTCCCCGACCCGCCCGCCTTCAACAGCCCGTACACCGCCGCTGGACTACCAGCCACGCCCGAGACTGCACCAACCCCGCGTAGCACTACCCGACCCGGCATCCAGGCCCCGACCTGTCCACCGGGCGAACCCACCACACCTCCCCCACACAGCCCCAACGCCACACCCACACCCGACCCCGCCGACAAGCAGCCGCATCCACCCCACACAACCAAGGCAACAGCACCCGCCACCCACCACGCCGGACCGAACAAGCACACACCCAGCCGCGCCCACCGCGCCGTGACCGGCATGATCACCACCGGCGCCGTCCTGATCGCCGCCATCGGCTTCACCGGCTCCTACACCGCCGTCCGCGACCTCGCCCTCGCAGAAGGCTTCGGAACCTTCAGCTACCTCTTCCCCATCGGCATCGACGCCGGCATCGTCGTCCTCCTCGCCCTGGACCTACAGCTCACCTGGATCCGCATCCCCTACCCACTCCTGCGCCACACGGCCTGGCTGCTGACCTTCGCCACCATCGCCTTCAACGCCGCCACCGCCTGGCCCGACCCACTCGGCGTGAGCATGCACGCCGTCATCCCCCTGCTCTTCGTCATAGCAGTCGAGGCGGCCCGCCACGCCATCGGCCGCATCGCCCACCTCACCGCCGACACCCACATGGACCCCATCCGCCCCGCACGCTGGCTGCTCAGCCCGCTACCCACCTTCCTACTGTGGCGACGCATGAAACTGTGGGAACTGCGCTCCTACCACCAAGCCATCAGCCTTGAACAACAACGCCTGCTCTACCAGGCCCGCCTGCGCACCCGTTACGGCCGCGGCTGGCGCAGAAAAGCACCCACCCAAGCACTCACGCCCCTACGCCTAGCCCGCTACGGAATCCCCCTACCAGCCCACCCACCCGGCATCCCACCGACCCAGCCACACCTCACACCCACCCCGAAACCACACACCACTGACCCACCCACACTGACCACCCCGCCACCACAGCGAGCAGCTCACAGCAACACCGCCACACCGACACCCAGCAGCTCACAACAACCCGCAACCACCCGGCAAAACCGCCAGGCCCCCCACCCCACCCACCCCACATCCACGGACACCACCACCCCGCGGCTTGGCAGCACGCCATCCCCGACAGCCCGCCCACAACACGACCCCAACCAAGACAACGCGCCAGCACCCGAGCGGCACAACCACGAACACAAGCAGGCACACCCCACCCCACCAGACGAACCCCCACCACCCGCCCGGCTCCCACCCGACCCGACCCGAGCCCCCACCCCCACACCACCACACCCCCACCCCAAGGCGAAAACCCGGCAGCACACGCATCCCAACACCCACACCACTACAACAGCCCCCACCCCGGGCATGGGAACGGTTCCTGCCAGGCACGCCCTCACCGCAGCCGACCACTACTACCTCGCCTGGCACCACTACCAGCAACACCACGGCAAAGAACCCGACCCCGCCGAACTCTCCACCCACCTCGCCCACAAAGGCATCTACGGCCGCGACAACCAACCCGTCAAACCCAAAACCCTAGCCCGCTACACCCTCCAATTCCGCATCTACACCATCTGGGCAAAACACCGCGCCCTCACCAACCACCCATCCCTCCAAACCGTCGCTGAAGACTGCGCCTCCCACGGCATCACCGGCCAATACAACAAACCCCTCACCCCCACCGACCTCAAAAAACACCTCAACCGCTTCCAACACCGCTGGCACACCCTCAACCCCCACACCACCAACCAGCACCACCCACCAACACCACCCACGGCCCTAAATCACCGTTTCCTTTGGTGTGATCGGTCGTCGAGCCGTACATGACCGATCCGGTCGAGCGATTGGCACCAGACGAGTTATGGATACTCTTCCGGCGGGCGGCGCCGCCGACGAAAGTGAAGCGCCGGCAGAACGGCCGCGGCTGGCAGGCCAGTGACCGCCAGACACCGGCAGCGATCACCGCTGGACGCAACGATGCTGCGATCCCGCATGCGCACCAATGACGCAAACGACGCACCCCCCAGAACCGACAAGCCGGTAAACCCAACACCAGCACCACCAAGCCGCCCACAACACAACCAACCCAAGACCACAAACCACACCCACAGCCGCCAGAGTCCCACCCGGAAAAACACCAACCCCAGCATCCACAAGACCCAGCAGGGCCCAGTTCGTATTACGGCACCCTGAAGCCAATCCATTCGGACACAAGGACGCGCATGGTCAGTTGCAAGGCGGAGAATGTGACACCAGACAGCCCCCGCACCCACAGTCCACACCGGTCAAAGTCGGACCGGTATCCATGGGCCCCTCGTTGGGCTCCACTGCACGGACTGGAACGCTCCGCCGCGTAAGAAGTTGACCTGGCTCCACCAGGCGGTCATGGGGCCGTGAAAGGCTCAGCGGATGGACCATGCGGTCGATGAGACCCGCCGGTTATGACACAGCAATGAGTTGTCACGGCCTGGAGGGTCTCATCACCGTCATCGACAACCCAGGAGGAAACACGTGGCCCAGTTGCTGAGAGTCCAGAACTTCAACGTCTCAAGTGACGGCATCGGTGCCGGTGAGGACCAGAGCTTCGAGAATCCGTTCGGCCACGGCGTCGATCCGGCGAAGCTGTTCGCGTGGGCCGGCGCCACGGCGAGCTGGCCCATGCGCACCGACCCCGGCGGAAGCCGGGGCCTCGACGACTACTTCACGCGAGACTACGCACGCAACATCGGCGCCGAAATCATGGGCCGAAACAAGTTCGGGCCCCAGCGCGGGCCCTGGCAGGACCATGAGTGGCGCGGCTGGTGGGGTGACGAGCCCCCGTTCCACACGCCGGTGTTCGTCATGACCCACCACACCCGTCCTTCGTTCACGCTCTGCGACACCACCTTCCACTTCGTCGACGGCGACCCGGCCACGGTCCTCGAGCAGGCGCGGGAAGCGGCACAGGGCAAGGACGTCCGACTCGGCGGCGGGGTCACCACCATCCGACAGTTCCTTGATGCCGACCTCGTCGACACCATGCACGTCGCGGTCTCACCGGTAAAGCTCGGATCCGGGCTACGGCTCTGGGGCTCCCCCGATGAGCTGCTCGACCGGTTCCACCTTGACGTCGTGCCCAGCCCGAGCGGGGTAACGCACCACCTGTTCTGGCGAAAGTGACGCCAGGGCCCACTCAAGGCGGTTGAAAAGGCTGGCCCGGTGGTCTCTGCGCCAACGGGCTCGTCGTCCTCAGGGGCTCCGGTGCCGAAGCCACCCGATACCCCTCAGCCGACCGAAGCCGCACGCCACCGCTGGCGTCCGGGCTCGCAGTTTCGGGACGGGTCCGGTTGTCATGGCGCGAACCGCAGAAGGCGTTGCCCTGTGGTGTCGCGTGCACGGGCGAGGCCAGGCGTGCACAGGCGGCGGCGGTCCAGGAGGAAGCGCATGAGGACTTCCCTCTGGCCGGGCTTGTGGGGTTGTTCCGGGGGAATGTGCGTCCAGGCGTGGGCGAGGGCTGCCTCGTGGAAGGCGGAGGCGGACTCGGCGTCGGTCGCTGCGGACTGGACCAGGACGTGGTCCGGTTCGGGTGTTCTGTTGAGGCGGGTGGTCATGTCGTCGGCTTCGATCGGGCGGGCGGGCAGAGGGTCTGCGCTGGGGTCGGTGCAGTCGTCGTGCGGGTCGGTGAGGGCGGCGAGGATGATCTGCAGCATTTCGGCGAAGTAGGGGCCAGGGGCAGGGATTTCAACGTCGGGGTGGCGGCGGTATCCGTCGGTGACGGCTGCGGTGGTGTAGGACATGACGGCGAGGGTGGTGTCGCTGTAGGTGCGGTCGCTGTCGGCGGTCATCTGCGCGACCATGCGCAGGACGGTGGCGGTGCTGGCCGCGCATCCATCGTCGGTGTCGGTGTCGTCGCGGGTCTGGTCGAGCCAGAAGTCGGCCGTTGGGGCATCGCCTCGTGCCCGGTGGTGGAGGGACAGGCAGTAGCCGGCGCCTCGGTCGCCGGCTCCGGCGGCGTACTGCCACCAGTAGCGTGCTCCGTCCTGGGCGCCGGCCAGGTGCAGCAGGCAGCCCAGGATCCAGGCGCCTTCGGGACCTGGGAGCTGTTCGGTAATGAAGTCGGTGATCTGGGCTGCGCGGGCGTGGGTCACTGCGACTTCACACAGGGAGCGTAGGTGCTCTGCGGCAGTGTCGTCGGCGCAGGTCTCCTCGATGAGGATGCCGGATTCGTCGGGCGGGGAGGTGGGGGCCGGGTGGGTGTCGAGGCAGGGGACCGTGTCCGCGGGGATGCGGGGGTTCTTCAGCAGGGCGGCGCGGGCGAGGAGGTCGTCGATGGCACTCATGTCGGGGTGATCACTCCCGGGCTGTGGGACGGTGGTGGAGCAGTTCGAGGGCTCCTCGTGCGTGGTGGTCGAGGGTGTGGACGTGGGCCGGGGACAGGCCGGTGGCCTCCTGGACCTCGTCGGGGGTGAACTCGCACAGGTAGTGCAGGACGACGACGTCGAACTGGTCCTGCGGCAGGCGGCTGATCGCGTCGAAGAACTCGGCGACTTCACTGATCTCGACGAACCTGGCCACCGGGTCTTCGATCCGGCTCTGCGCGACCGTCATGAACGCGGCAGGGCGCAGATCAGGGCGGCCGTCCTGGTGGCGTCTGACCCGCAGCAGCACCCGCGAGCGCAGCAGCCTCCACGCGTAACGGGGAAGGTTCGGGCCGGCGGCCGCTTCTGCTTCGTCCCAGCCGGCCCACAGGATGTCGAATGCCTCGTCGACGATCCGCTCCGGCCGCTCGATGTGCAGCAGCGCCCGGGCGTAGGAGACGTAGTAGTGCCCCATCTTCTCGATGAAGCCGCGGTGTTCCACGGGCCGCTCCTCGGGCCCCAGCGGCCGGACGGCCGCGATCCGTTGCGTGATCCACGTGGTGGACTTGGCGGCCTCGTACGCCCCTGCGGTCCACAGGCGGCACAGGGGCCAGGGCGGCAGCCCCAAGGCGTGGACCACGCTGTAGGTGATCTCCCAGCTCGGGTAGTACTCGATGCCTCGCAGGAGAGCGGAGATACGGGTCTTGGAGAAGCCGGTGCGCCGGGCGAGCTCGTCGAGGGTGACCCCATGAGCGGATATCTGGTGGCGCAGACGCTCCAGCAACGCCTGATGACTGGGGCCGATGTTCTCGGACATCGGCTCCGCGCGGCGACCGCGCCGACCTGACCCGAACGTGGCGGGCGCTACGGAGAACGGTGCGTCCGGAACGTCGCCGACAGCGGGCGGATCGTCCTGAGGCGATGGCGAGGAGGTCACCGCTGCGGCTCCTCGGGCCCGGCCGGCTCCGGTGCCGGGGCACGGGCGGGCCCGGTGGCCGAACCATGGGCGGCGGCGGTGAGCTGCTGCACAAGCAGACCGAGCGAGGGCAGCAGCGCCATGACCGCGGCGAGGTGTCCCAGCACGGTCATCACCGTGCTCCACGCGAGAATCACCGCCAGCACGGCGATGATCCACACCTTTCGACTGGGCATTTCACCTTCTCTGCATCGAGGTTGAGAGGTCTGGAAGGGCCTCCCTCCTCGGCGGTGCTCAAGCGCCGGGGAAGGGAGGTGGTGCACAGCATTACGGGCGCCACAGCCGACACTCAACGTGATCAAGGAGTCACGGAACAAATACGTTCGATAGGCACTCCCATGAACACCAGAACGCCAACTCCCGTCCCACCACAGCCAAAAACACATCAGACCGTTCGCTTCCGATCACCATTCATGCACTTGCACAACCGCAGTCTGGGGACGGGCACCATGAACGAGACGCCTGGGCGTCACACCTTCCCGTCTGGAAGGCGCACGGCTTCCCTCGTGCTCAAGAAACCCCAGGAGGGCCCCGTGCCGCTCCCGTCCGGCAACCCGAAACTGCTGGACGGGAGCCAACAACCGTCAGGCCCCCACTTGTCACGGGACGAGGTCGACGGCCGCTTCGGCCACCAGCCTCGCCTCGCGGGCGGTGTCGAGGCTGATCCGCTCGGAGACTTGGTTGGCGTCAATCAGGTCCTCCCCTTTTCAAAGTCACGCTGTCAGGCGGCCGCGCTGGAGACCGGTGGCGTTCATCAGCTGGTCCGTCGCGGTGCGCAGGTCGTCGTCGTGAGCGGAGGGCTCGGCCAGGCCGTGGATCTTGGTCCAGACGCTGCCACCGGCGAACTTCAGCGTCGGCGACTCCTGAACCCGCGGCAGTTGGATACGTGAGGCCACCAGTACCAAGCCGTCAGTGCTGCGCAGGGACGCCTAGCGCGTGTCTCTTTGATGGGTTGGTCAGTTGGTCGGATGTGTCTGTCCGATTAGTGATCATCGATGCGATGTGGGACCGGATCGAGCCGCTGATGCCGGCCGATCCAGTTCGCGGGCGGCGGTGGGCCGACCACCGCCGCACGCTCGAGGCCATCGCGTGGAAGTACCGCACCAACTCGCCCTGGCGGGACCTTCCCGACGAGCTCGGCTCGTTCCAGACCGCTCACAAGCGGCTGATCAGATGGGCCGCGGACGGCACCTGGGAGATGATCCTCACCGCCGTCCTGGCGGCGGCGGACGCCGACGACGACATCGACTGGACCGTGTCAGTGGACTCCACGGTCGTCCGGGCTCACCAGCACGCTGCCGGAGCCCTCAAAAAGGGGCGGCCCGCACCGGTGAGCCCGCCGATCACGCGCTCGGCCGCTCCCGCGGCGGGCTGAGCACCAAGGTCCACCTGGCCGCCGACGGCCGTGCACGGCCTCTTGCCGTCACTGTCACCGCGGGCCAGGCAGGTGACGCACCTGCCTTCGAGACGGTGATGTCCCGCATCCGCGTGCCCCGAACTGGTCCGGGCAGGCCCCGGACCCGGCCGCTGGCCGTTCTGGCCGACCGCGCGTATTCCTCCCGCGCCATCCGCGCCTACCTGCGGCGCCGGGGTATCCGTGCGGTCATCCCGCAGCCGTCCGACCAGGTCGGCCACCGCCTGCGGCGCGGCCGGCTCGGTGGCCGTCCGCCCGGCTTCGACACCGCGGCATACAAGCAGCGCAACAGCGTCGAGCGGTGCATCAACCGCCTCAAGCAGTGGCGCGGCCTGGCCACACGAACCGACAAGCTCGCGATCGCCTACCAGGCCGCACTACACCTCGCGGGCATCCTCATCTGGACCCGACGCTGACCAAAGAAACAGAACCTAGACCATCGGCAGTCCTGAGTGGGGGCTCATGAGTTCTCCGTTTCACTTGTTGGTGTGTGTCCGGTTCTGCGAGCCCTGAACGGGCGGGCTCTGGATGCCATTGCTGTGTGGCTTGCCGATGCGTCTTTCGCTGTGGATCGCATACTGATCAGGCTGATGGCAAACAGGAGTGCGCCTCCGATGTAGAAGGGGGCACGAAGTCCGAAGGAGCCAGCCGTGAAGCCCGCGGCGGCAGCACCGAGCGTTGTGCCACCGCCGATGACCATCTGGTAGGCCATGCCGACGCGCCCCAGCAATTCTGCTGGCACCAGGGCCTGGCGTAGGGATACCGCTATGACATTCCATGCCAGATTCGCTGCTCCGTACGAGGCGATGCACGCCGCAGCCACGAGGCCCGAGGAGGCCGTCCCGGCGGCCGCGGCCGCCACTGCAGTAGCTGCAGCAGTCAGTCTCAAGACTCGTGGGGTGCCGAAGCGGGAGTTCAGGCGGGGGGTTGCCATTGCGCCGGCTACCCCTCCGAGGGCGAAAGCGGCGACGAGGAAAGCGAATCCGAGACTGCTCAGACCCAGGATTCGCTGGGCGTAGAGCACCAGAATGGCGATGAGGCCACCGCCGACGAGGTTGATGACCCCGGACGCCAGGCAGAGGCGGCGCAGCAGCCGATGCTGCCAGAGCCAGCGCACCCCCTGAGTCGCGTCACGGCCCAGTCTTCTCCAAGTGCTCGGCGCCGCTTGCGGCCGTGGCTGGAAATTCCCCCGAAGCATCAGGGCCAGCACGGCAGCGGCAGCGAAGGACACCGCATCGACAGCGAAGGGAAGCGCGGCAGCGATCCCAAAGAGCACTGCCCCCAGCGGGGTGCCGAGGAGGGTGTCGGTGATGAGGGCGCCTGACTGCAGACGGGCGTTGGCTCGGGTCAGCTCCGTGGGTGCAACCAGCGCTGGCACCATGCCCGACCAGGCTCCGTTGTAGAGGGTTTGTCCAAGGCCGAGAAGAAAGCCGACGACGGCCAGCAAGGGGATCGTCATCGCGTGCGCTGCCGCCGCCACGGCAAGTGCCCCGACGACCAGGGCTCGGACTGCATCGACAACCCACAGGATGCGGCGCCGGTCGAAGCGGTCCGCCAAGGCACCCGCGGGGAGGCCGAACAGCAGCAAGGGCAACTGCTCGGCCAGGTACACGAAGGCGACATGGCGGGGATCGGACGTGAGTTGGGCCGCAAGGAGCGGCAGAGCCACGAAGCGCATGCCGTCGCCGAGGCTGGAGACGGTAACCGAGGCCCAGAGCCACTGGAAGTCCAGACCTAGCTTCGTGCGAGAGGTCCCCCTGGATAAAAACATGAACTAGACTCTGGTTCGAGTTCTGAGGAGATGTCAAGGAGTGCGATGGCTGAGCAGACATATGAGCCGCGGCAGCAGCGCAGTCGTGAGAAGGTCGCCCGCATCCTTGAGGCGACGGCATCTCTGCTGGAGACGACTCCCTACGATGACCTGGGCACCAAGCTGATCGCCGCTGAGGCCGGAGTATCGGTCGGTGCGCTCTACCGCTACTTCGCAGACAAGGAGGCGATCGTCGCCTCCTTGGTGCGCCAGTGGCTGCAGCTTGACGTGCAGATCGCCGAGCGCATCACAACGGAGCCTCTGCCTCAGCACTCACGGGAACTGTTTGAGAAGCTGGTGACTGCCTACGCCGACCGCTTCCGCAAGGAGCCCGGCTACCGTCGCCTCTGGTACGGCGGACCGCGCATCGCATCGCTGAGAGCCGATACCCAACAGACAGACCTGGAGATCGCCAAGCGGGTCCACAGGGCACTCGTCCACGGGTATGGGATGCCAGACACCGTGGAATCGCGTCGACGAGGCCGACTCGCCGTAGGGGTCGCAAGCAACCTTCTCGACCTTGCTTTCCGCGAAGATCCCACCGGGGACTTGGACATCCTCGCCGACGCCGCACTCATGATCGATCGGTACCTCTTCGCGCCACCAAGTGAGAAGTGAGACCGGTCGGCAGGTGAGGTCTGACTCCAGTGACGGGGTGGTGGTGGGAGTATCCGGGTGCTACTCGGCCTGCAGGACGAAGAACAGGAAGCACAGGAAGCGCGGCTTGGCCGCGATGGCTTCGGGGAACAGCTCGCGGGCGGCTGGATCAGGCTCCGGCTCGCTGATGACCGTGATCCGGAAACCGGCCCCGGTGAATGCCTCGATCATCGCGTGCAGCGGCCTGTGCCAGATACTCATCAGCGTGGTCTGGCCGCCCATGGTCCACTCTTCGGTCCAGTTGGTGGTGTCGAAGTAGTTGTACTCGGCCTGGCGGTGCATGAGGTTGATGGCGAAGGGATGGTCGACAGATGCGATCAGCCGACCGCCGGACTTGAGGACGCGGCGCAGCTCAGTCAGCGCCGGCCCCCAGTCCTCCAGGTAGTGCAGCACCAGGGAGGCGACTACATCGTCGAAGGTGTCGTCGGAGCAAGGAAGCGGACCGCCCACGTCTACCACCTGCAGGTCCGAGCCGCCGCCGCGCCAGCTCCAGCATCCCGGCACTCGCGTCGAAGCCGCTCACGACGGCGCCACGCTCGCGCAGCGCCCCGAACAGGGGCCCGGAGCCGCAGCCGGCGTCGAGTATGCGCCGACCGGACACATCTCCGGCGAGGGCCAGCATCGCGGGCCGCTCGTAGTAGGCATTGATGAGGTTAGTTTCGTTTTCGGCCGTGTACGCCTCGGCGAAGCTGTTGTAGTCGTTGGCCTTCGGTGGCTCCACAGTCACCGCGGACGGCAAGGTGAGCCCGGTGGAGCTCGCGTGCTCTTGGTGCTCGTTGGAGATCATGGTGCGGGAGACGTGTGCTACATCAGTTCGGTTCCTGACTGCTCCCGATCGTCCTCATAGCCTCGGAGATCCAACGAGCCGTTCGTTTAAGCGTCACGACCACCGCTATGTCATGTCGGCCTCAGGAACAGGCACTCAGGAACTGCTGGACGAGTGGGTCATCTGCGGGTGGCTGGAGCGCCGGCACGAGGCGCTGCGGCACCCGATGATGCCGCAGCTCGCCGTCTGTCCGAACGAGATGTGGGCGGCTTTGGTGGCGGGGCATGTACCGGTGCCGTTGTCCGCCGACGACGACGTCGAGCTGCTGCCGGTGCGGTGGCAGGTGATCAACGACTACGGCATCCGCTTCGGCTGCCGCACCTACGACCACCCCGGCCTGAACCCCTACCGGCGCCGCCGCTCACCGCGGGCGGACAAGAACGGCCGCTGGGAGGTCCACCACAACCCCTACGACCCGAACCGGGTGTGGGTGCGCCTGCCCGAGGGCTGGCTCGAGGTGCCGTGGGTCCACGCGGCGGCGGTCCGACGCCCGTTCACCGCGTTCACCTTCGACCACGTCCGCCGCACCGTGGAACGCCGGCATGGCAAAATCTTCGACGGCCAAGGCCGCGGCAAGGGCTACCTCGTCAAAGGCGTGCACCAGATCATCAAGTACGCCCATGACTACGGGCAACACACCGCCTACCTCGTCATCTACAACATCACCGACAAGCTCCTCGACCTGCCCACCGACGGCACCCCCGACGCATGGCCCCCGTATGCCGAACTCACCGGCGTCCGCGTCTACTTCATCCACGTCCGCGTCCTGCCACCCACCACCACCGCCAGCAAAGCCGGCAAAGCCACCCGCGTCACCCTCACCCACGACGACCTCACCAACCCCGACACCGCCTGACGTCCGATTCAGCAGGTACTTTCGGCAGGATCCATACCTCACTCACCTGCCACCGATAGGGGAGCACTGTGAACAGCCAGGACCGCATCCCGTACTTCCGCTGGCAGCGCCACTTACCGCGCCTGATACAGGACCGGAGCGCGGGCCTGATGATGGCCGCAGCGGCGGTCATCGCCCTCTCGTTCAGCGTCATCGGCGGTCTCGCTGAGCTGTCCGGACCCTCATCCTCATCAGATCCGTGCCAGCGGGCACGCGACATCGCCGACGAAGCCCGCCCCACTGACGGAAAAGTGGACTCCGGCATTGAGCGCGAGCAGGCCCTCGAACCGGCAGGTGATTGGCTCGATGCTGCGACTGAATGCCAACAGGGCGGCGGCGACCCAGGACCCGGGTTCTAGCCACCCACACCACGGAGCACCGGCGCCACCCCCATGACATCTCAAGTAGCGACCCAGGAAAACTGCACCACGCTCGATGAACCTGCACACAGCACATAAACGCAGGTCAGACAGCTACCGCCGCACTCATCCCCACACACCGAGGACCCGACCCACCAGAAGGACCCCACTCACAAAAACTGAGAAACCCCAGCTCATAGCCACAACAGCCACTCAGAACGACTGGGCGACGACAGCCCACGCTCTGACCGCTATCGACCCCTGGTGGAACCCGCCCTGGGGCATGGTCTGGCAACGCGCCTACCAGCGTGCCCGCACCCACCCCCGCCACCCCACCACCCGCCACTGGGTCCAGAAACAGCAACGCGGCTGGCCACTCCTCCATCCCGACCAACAACACCTCCTCACCACAGCCGGCCTCGTCGCAACCTGAATCCTGTGGCTAGCGCCACCGACCCGGTCGGCCGACTCCTTCAGCCAGCCGCGACGGGTAGAACTTCTGGCATCGATCTGCCCGAACAGGCCCCAGACGGCGCCGCGATGACCGATACTGGTGAGCAGGTCTAGCGTGCCCGCAAGAGGATGCACGAGACCGACGAGTAAGAGAAAGGCGGCGCGGAAAAGGTTAAATGAACTGGCTTAAGGGCTTTATCAGCATTCTTTTTGTGGGCTACTGGATGTAGCCCACCCTGCCCAAAAAGCCAAAGAAAACCACCCCCGCAAAAACCGCCGAACAACCCCTCTAAACCACCCCACGGGAACAGCGAACCCACGCCCCAAGGGGCTAGCAGGCCTGCCGTAAAACACCACCGGCCCGCCCTACGGCGGCGCCGGCCCTTGGCATGCCCTCACATCACCGGCACACCTGTGCCGCTCTCCCCGTCCCAGCCGTGCCCGCACGGCTCGTTCAGGCATGAGGCGGCCCAGCCGTCACGTGTTGGAAGGGCTTCCACGCGATGAACTCGTCCTCCCTCGCCCCCATCGCCGGCCTTCTGGCCGGACTCCCCGCCGTCCTCGCCGGCGCCCTGGGCGGCGCACCCTGGTGGGCCGTCGGAGTCATCGTCATCGCGGCATACCTCGCCGTCCCCCTTACCAGCCTGATCCTCGAACACTCACGACAACGAAAAGGAACACTGGTCGATGAGAAATTCGCAGCCACACTCGACCAGATAACAGACCCCGAGAAAAGAATCCAAGCCATCATCAGCTACCGGCAAGCCACAGCCCTCGCCGCCACCCCCCAGCCACCACCCGACCCGCCACCAGGAGCACTACCCCCCGCGAATCCCGACAGCGGCAGCCAGTCACCTGCATCCGCATAGACGAGGTTGCGGGCACCGCGCCTTCCCCTCGGTGCTGCGGCTCCGATCGAGGTGTCGGCGCCCGCTGAGCTGGGCGAGGGGCACGCCGCCTCACGCGGCAGGGCCTGGAGCAGATCCCCGCTCCGGGCCCTGCCGCGTGAGGTGTTGGGCCGCAACGTCAGGCGGGAGGAAGCCCGCGAAGCACCAGCCCGGTATACGCGCCGAGCACGCTTCCCAGCACTGAGAGCAGCCCGGGCCGGGAGATCCGCTGCGGCCTCGGGTTCGACCCTCTCTTGCCGGTGAGCACTCCTTGCCGCCGTCATGGGTCAGCTCAGGTCGCGGTATCCACCGTGGCAGCATCCACCCACCTGGCCAAGATGCTGAACGCGGCGAGCTGTTCCAGCGCCTCGTGTTCTTCCAGCTCATCGCCTTCTTCATGGGCGATGGGATTGCGGATGGCCGAGTAGACGCCGCGTGCGAAGTTGCCAGCACCGTCGTGACGGTTCTTGAAGGTGTCACCCCCGTCGTCAACGCTCAGGCGCAGACGCGGATGCCCGGTGGTGGGAGCATTGGTGGAAAAGGCGTCAGAGAGGAGCTTCGCCTCGGAGGCATCCCTCCGTGCGAGCTTTGCCTGTGCCTGAGCGTTGATGGCCCGGGCGGCCGCCCCGACCGCCTCACGGAAGTGGCCGCTGCTCCACAGACCAGCGACGCTGCCCCAGACCCACGGGTGAAGCGTCGCGGCGTCGAGCTGAGGTGCTCCGCTGCCCAGGTTCTCCTGCAGCTCCTGCTCAGCTTCCAAAAGTGCAACCGCACGATTGGCTGCCTCACGGTGGCGCCACATGGGCTGCTTCTTCGCCTCTTCCCAGTCAGCCGTTCGCCAGTCTGGTATCACCCGGTCCAGGATCCGCTCCACGATCTGAGCCGCCGCCTGCACCTCGGGCTTGGGGTTGTTGAACTTGTAGTAGCCGAAGCCGACCGAGTTCGGCGGGCTTGGGACGTAGGAGATTGCTGCGGTGACGAGGAAGCTTTTCAACTTCCCGATCGCCCACTCCCTGTTCATCTGCGTCATGTCCTGATGCTGCCGCATACCACCGACATCAGCGCCTGCCTGATCGAGGACGGCGAGGCGAGCGGACAGCCGTCGCGACTGCGACGTGAGGCGGAGCGGCCACGGACACAGCCATGGGTGCTGGAAGAGCTGCAACCGGCCACCACGTAACACCGGTGTTGCGCCATCACTGGACAGCGCCCGATCCCCCAGGGCCCCTGCTGTGTCCGAAGACCGGTCAGTGAGGTTCGGCGGCAAAAGTGACCCTCAGGGCGGGGCCAGCCATCGAGGTGAGCTGGTGGCCAAGTGTCGGCGGCGACCCGCGCCAGGATCATGGCGCGGGCCGTCCAGGTGCCACCGCATTTCAACGATCACTGAACATGAGCCATGCGCCAGCGCAGAAGAGACAACCTGATCAGCACCGCCCGCTACGTGACAAAACTGCACATCAGAAGACCACGAACGACCTGACACCCCATGAACGCACTGCCACCGAGGCACCCGCTCGGCCTGACCACGAGCCAACCAAGACCGCGCACCAAACTGATCAGCCCAGGCCAGACCACACACCTATGATCACAAACACCGCTCCTGGACAGCGCCTCCCTCCCCGATGCCCTCGTGCAGCGTGCTGCAGAGCGTGGGATGACGACGCTCGCGCTGACCGACCAGGACACCGTCGCGGGCGTGGTGCGCTTCGCCAAGGCCGCCGCGGCCGCCGGCATCCGCCCCGTCCTCGGCGTCGCCCCCGTCCGTCCGCCCGACCCGGCTGCCGGTCGACCGCGTACACCCGTACGCGGCGGCGCCCACGTGGTGGAGCCGCCGTTGCGGATCACGCTGCTCGCGCAGACCCCGGCCGGGTGGGCGCGGCTGTGCCGTCTCGTGTCCACCGCGCACGCCGCGACGGACGGAGGCCTGCCGGTCGTGTCCTGGCCAGTCCTGCGCGAGTTCGCTGACACCGACCTGCTGGTCCTGCTCGGTCCCGCCTCCGAACCGGTCCGGGCCCTGTCCGCCGGCCGCCCCGACGTCGCCGAGCAACTGCTCGCGCCCTGACGGGAGCTGGCTGGAGAGCGGCTGCGGCTGGAAACCGTGTACCTGGGACGGCAGGGCACCGGTGCGGGATCGCTGCGGCTGGCCGCGCGCACCGTGGGCCTGGCCGACCAGCTCGGCGTGGGCGCGGTGCTGACGAACGCGGTCCACTACGCCGACCCCGACCAGCACCGGCTGGCCGACGTGCTCGATGCGGCCCGGCTACTGCGGCCCGTCGACCTCCGGCACCTGGACGGCGGCGAGCGGTGGCTGAAGGACCCGGCCGCCATGACCGCGATCGCCGAGCGGATCGCCCAGGCCGTCGGCGATGACACCTCCCAAGGCGTGCGTCTGCTGACCGAGACCGAGGCCCCCGGACAGTCCTGCACTCGGTCGTACCTGTCCAGGTGGTACGTGGCGACGAACCGCGCGCGTGGACGGACATCCACGCCGCGATCGTGGACCTGCTCGCGGGCCATCTGCCGGCAACGGACCGGCGGTAGCGCTCTCCCGGGTGGCGCCCGTGCCGGAACTCTTCGTGGGGCGGCCACGAGGGCCGTTGTCAGAGGCAATTGGCAAGATTGCGGCCATGAATGTCACTCCTGTCACTCCGCCACGGCCGATCGACGTTGCCGCGGTCTTTCCCCAACTGGTTCCGCTGGCCCGCACGGCGACCCGCCTGCACCCCCGCCCTGGGGCGCCGACGTGGCACGACAGCTCGATCGGCGGGCCGCTGCTGTGGCCCGCTGAGGAGCCGTGGCCGCACTGCGAGGAACCGCATGTGGTGGATGGCATCAACCCAGCCCAGTCCCCGGCGGATCTGCGGCTGGAACGACGGATCTTCGCCGCCTCGCACGGCCGGGACCTGACTCCGGAGGAACGGGAGACTCTCGAGCGGATCCGGCCCCCTCGGACGTATCCGGTGAGGCTGGCGGTCCAGGCGTACGACGGCCCCATAGCGATGCTGCCCGTCGCGCAGCTGTACGTACGGGATGTGCCCGATCTGAGCCCGCCGGAGGGCAAGGACCTGCTGCAGGTTCTGTGGTGCCCCTTCGATCATCCGATCATGCCCAGGACCCTGCTCTTCTGGCGTTCGGCTGCCGCCGTCACCGACATCCTCGACACGCCCCCCGAGCCGCCCGCAGTGCAGTTCGACGGCTATCTACCGGAACCGTGCGTGCTCGAACCGGAGCAGATCACCGAGTACCCCGACCATCTGGAGCTGAGCGAAGAACTGCGGGAGCAGCTCAAGCAGTGGAGTGTGCCGCAGGCAGCAGAGGAAGACATGGACCCGGACACGTACTACGACTGTGTGCTGTCCAACGCGCCCGGCTGGAAGGTCGGCGGCTGGCCCGCTTGGAACTCCACCGACCCCAGCTCGCAGCCCTGCTCCGAGTGCGGCACCAGCATGGAGGTCCTGATGACCGTCGCCACGTTCGAGGAAGGGGACGACGCCGGGAACAGCTGGTCTCCGCACCCCCACCCAGGTGCTGGACCGTACCCCGGCCACCGCGGCTACAACGCGACCGGTGTCCAGATAGGCAGCGGCTACCGGCAGCACCTGTTCGTCTGCCCGGTGGAGCCCGAGCATCCGCACATCGAGTTGATGACGTAGCCCGTCCGCAGTGTGCAGCCGGGGCGTCACGGTGCGGGCATGCCGTGACGCCGGGTGGCCGCGAGGCTCAGGGTGCCTACCTGCGGCCCGACATCCGAGAAGGAAGCAGGCCATCCCTGACACGACCGCGACGCATCGCCCCAGGTTGAGCGCCTCCCGGTGAGCTCGCCGGTCGGTAAATTCGAATCGATCCCTGGTCCGCGAGGCAGCCGCCGCTGGCACACGGCGGCGCGAGCAGGCGAACCAGGACACTCACGACCGCCTCGAAGCTACCTGACGGGAACGCGCCCTGAAATACGACTCCCTCGGTCTCCAGCGCGCCCGGGTCCGCAGCATCGCCCTGCGCGCCGACGCCCTTCGTCCCGCCGACCGGGCCACCCGGCAGCTCACCCTCGACGCCGGCGACGACAAGCCCCTTGCGATCGAAGCCGTCGCCGATCGCGCCCGCGCCCGTTACGGACGCCAGGTGCTCTACCCTGCCGCCCTCGCCACCAGTACGCGTGGCCCGTCATCCCGGGGGCACGGAGGCGGTAGCCCTGAGGACGGGCGTGGACGTCGTGGGAAGTGAGTTCTCCAGCACGGACCCGCTGCCGGTTCCTCGCGGTTTCTGCGACCATCGGCGAATGGCCGACAGGAAGGATCGTTCAGCGCTTCGCACGCTGGTCGGCGAGGTGGTTGCGGGTCTTGGCAGTCTGACGCACCGGGAGCTGAATCCGGCCTTCGAACAGTCGGTGTCGGCCATGAACTCGGCCGGGCCGGAACCGCGGCGATCACCTCCACGACGCCGCGGCGCCCGTCGGCGGGCAGTCGCTCGATCGCGTCCCCGACCTCGACCAGAGCAGCTGCCTCGCGCGAGCTTCTTACTGGCCCTAACAAAGCCTCTGGACGTGCCGGTGGGTGATCAGGCAGACGGCGAGTCCGAGGAAGGCTTCGTGGATGTCGTCGCGTCGTTCCCAGCGGATGCGTAGGCGGCGGAAGCCGTGCAGCCAGGCGATCGTCCGCTCCACGACCCAGCGGAACGTGCCCAAACCCGTGCCGTGCGGCTGGCCACGCTCGGCAATCGCAGGCTGGATGCCGCGCTGCCGCAGGAGCCGGCGGTACTTGTCGTGGTCGTAGCCGCGGTCGGCGAAGAGCACGTCTGGCCGCCTGCGCGGCCGGCCGACGACTCCGGCCACGGCCGGAATCTTGTCCAACAGTGGCAGCAGTTGGGTGACGTCGTTGCGGTTTCCGCCGGTCAGCGACACCGCGAGCGGGATGCCCTGGCCGTCGGTGATGATGTGGTGCTTGCTGCCCGGGCGCGCGCGGTCGACTGGGCTGGGTCCGCTTTTGGGCCCCTGCGGGCGGCCCGGACATGCGAGGAGTCGATCACCGCCCTCGACCAGTCCAGCTGGTTCTTCGACCGCAGCTTGTTCAGCAGCAGATGGTGGAGCTGGTCCCAGACACCGGCCTCGTTCCAGGCTGCCAGACGGCGCCAGCACGTCATGCCCGAACCGAAGCCCAGTTCCTGAGGCAGGTACTCCCACTGGATGCCGGTGTGCAGGACGAACAAGATCCCGCACAGAGCCTGCCGGTCGGGCACTCGAGGCCGCCCTTCCACCTGCTTCGGCGGCGGCTCACAGCAGTCGGTTCGGACGTCACCGCACATCCAACCGTCATGACCGCCAACCCGGCGAACCTATGCGGTCAGAGCACTAGCCGCAGCCTGTCACTGGCGGGAGGCGACGTCGCGCGCTGCGTACGCGAGGAGTTCCTTGACGGCGGCCTCGTTGGAGGCGGGAGGGCGTGCACGCCACTCGGACATGGTGTCGCGGACGGTCTGCGCAACAGCCTTGGCGTGCTGCACCAGGTCGTCGTCGAGGGCCGTCACGTCACCGCTCTCGGTGCGGCCCGTGACGACGATGGGGCCGGCCAGTCGGTACAGGGGCATGCCGCGCCAGGCACTCGCCAGGGCCCACGCGGTCAGGTTTTGAGGGAGACCGAGATCCTGGCCGTTGCCGTGGATGTGCAGAACAGCCCGCCGGTGGTAGACCCCGTGGTCGACGGAGTCGGATCCGACGTGCTCCTGGATCGCGGACTGCGCATCGGTCGTGGGCAAGTTGAGGTCTGTGACAGTGGCGTCCGGGTCGATGCGCAGTGCGTGCATCTGGTTCTCCTCGTCGATTCAGGGGCGGGGCTGCGCAATGTGCAAGGACGGGATACGCCGTGCTGCGCAATGATCACAATGCCTGCGCAATGCGCCCCTGATCTGGGGTTTCTCTCATTGCGCAGCATGGCGGGGATGGCCTGAGACCAGGTGCGCAACCGGTCGCAGCGGAGGGTTTACTGTGGTGCGTCGGCGTGGTGGCGGACGAGCGCCTGCCAGCGCCGCTCGAAGTCGACGGCCTGCTCGGCGAGGTAGTCGGCCTTGAGGGGCTTGTTGTACTGCGCAGTGATCCCTTGGGCTGCGCACTCCTGCGCAACGGCGTCGAGCGATGGCACATCGCTGCGCACCCGCTGCTCGGCCCAGATGTTGTACACGCGAAACGGCAGGAGGTAGCGGCGCAGGGTGGCTGGGCTGACCGGCTTGTCACCACGGCCGCGCATTCCCTTGCGGGCCAAGTAGGCGGACAGTTCCTCGGCCTCCCGCGTCGAGGACTGCGGTTCGCCTCCGTTCTGCGTTTGGTATTCCATCCACGTGAGGTAGTAGCGATCGGCAGTGGTCAGGCCGGCAAGTCCGTCCGACGTACCACCCTCTTCCGGTAGCGCGTCATCGATGACGGCGTTCACCCGCGGGGTGCGCTGCTCCTTGGCGGCCTGTGCGCCCGCGCCGGCGGGCGCCGCCTCGCGCTCCCCCTCCGGCGGAGCCTCTGCATCACTGCGTTCACCGGGATCCGCAACAGTCTCAGCTGAGGCTGGCTCGCTGCTACCGACTTCGTGCTCCTGGAAGCTCGCGACGAAGGCCACCAAGTCGTCGCCTGTGATGGGGCGGCCACCGTCTCCGGTGATGGAGTCTCGCTCGTACACGTACGCGGCGAGGGCGGCGGCATCCGGGTACGCGCCGTGCTCCTGCGCGTCGTCGCGCCAGGCGCTGTGGAAGTAGTCGTACCACTGGTTGACTGGTTCGGCTTCGTCGGTGGGTGCGGGCTCTTGGCTGTCGAGCGCGTACCGCGCCTGGAGGACCTGGAGCAGCGGCTGCACCTGGTGCTGGGAGAGCGGGCCACCGGATCCCGTGGAGATGCCATAGGTGTCGCGGAGCCAGTAGGCCCACTGCGTCGGGGTCGGTTCAGCCTGGAACTGGGTGAGGAACGCCTGGTATGCCTCGGCGAACCGCTCAGCGGCTTCCGCGGTCGATTCCTGCGGATCCTCCGCGGTAGCTTCTGGCCTCGGAGTTGCGGCTGGTGCCTGGTCCGGTTCTGCCTCTGCGCTGTCCAGCTCGGCCGGTGGCTGCTCGTGCTCCGCCGCGGCGTCGAGTGCGGAGTCTTCTGGTCGTGTGGGGGCGGGGACCCGCTCCACGGTGAACTGGATCGGCGGCTCCTCGATACCGGCTGCGGCAAGGCCGGCAGGTGCGGTCTCCGCGAGCGGGACGCCGTAGCGGGCCAGTCGCAGCGGCATCAACGCTTCGACGGGGGCCTTGCGTCGCCATCCGCGGCCGAAGCGGGAGCGGAGGGCTGCCTGGTAGACGAGACGTTCCTGCTCCAGCTTGATGACTTGGTCGTAGGAGCGGAGCTCCCAGAGCTTCATGCGTCGCCACAGCAGGAAGGTGGGCCCGGGCGAGAGGATCCAGCGGGTGAGGCGCACACCCTCCATGTGTTTGTCGGCGGTGATGTCGGCGATGCGGCCGATCGCGTGCCGGGCTGCCTCGATGGCGACGACGAACAGGACCGGGATGACGGCGTGCATTCCCACGCCCAGCGGATCCGGCCAGGCCGCCGCGCCGTTGAAGGCGATGGTCGCCGCCGTCAGCAGCCATGCTGTCTGACGTAGGAGGGGGAAGGGTATGCGGATCCAGGTCAGCAGGAGGTCGAGGGCCAGCAGGACACAGATCCCGGCGTCGATGCCGATCGGGAAGACGTATGAGAAGTTCCCGAAGCCTTTCTGGACGGCCAGTTCGCGGACGGCCGCTTACGAGCCCGCGAAGCCGATGCCGGCGATGATGACGGCGCCGAACACGACGACGCCGATGAGGACCCGATGCGCTCGGGTCAGCTGGGGTATCTCGCCTTTCCCCGCAGCCACGTCCCACTCCCCTATCCGAGCCTCACTACTGAGCTGGTCTCACACTCCCACGATGTGCGGCACGTTGTGGCCCTTCGGGATGGGCTTGGGGCGGATCGGCTGCGAAAAGTGATCATTGAGGACCATCTACGGCGGGTGCATGAGGCGACCCTGGGCCAGGCCGCCTTGCCTATGGACAGCAGTGCGGCGCCTGTCCCAGGAGGAGCCAGACGCCGCGTGCACGAAATTCCATCGGAATAAGCTCATCGCTCCCGCGTGGAGTTGAGGCGTGTGATGCCGAGGGCGTCCGCGACAGCAGCGATGTCCTGGAGTGCCTCGTTGCGGGGATCAAGGAATCGCAGCGGGCGCTGCGTGACGATGGTGTCCTTGAAGCGCTGCTTGCGGCGGATGATGGGCAGCAGCTTGGTGTTCCAGTCCGGGTTGCCGCGGATGGCTTTGATGGCATCGTCTGCGACAACTCCGCCGCTGCAACGGATGTTTCCTTGGGCGTCCAAGGGGATGTTGGTGGCGAGGATGTGCTGGACCTCGATCTTGAAGCCGAAGCGGCGGAACTTGCGCGCTCCCTTGTCCAGGGTGTCTTCGAGATCTTGCAGGCCAATGATGTACTTGAACTTCGGCGACGCAACCGATGACCTCAGGGCCGACCATAGCGATCGACAGCAGAAGAATGCCAAGTGTCGGTCCGCAGTCGAAGAACAGGATGCTCCAGCGGCCTGGAGGCAGCTGCTCGTCCAAGACGTTCTGCAGCCACAGCACGCCGGCAGGGTCGAGGCCAAGGTTGACTTCCGCATCCGCCATCTCAGGCATCCCGAGGAGGAGCCCGAGGTTGGGGATACGACGGAACGCGCTGTCGTCTTCGCCTTCACCGATGCGGTAGCGAGCCGGGACGACTGCTTCCTCGAGTCGGTGCTTTCCCTGCAGGACATCGAAGAATGTCGGCTGACCCTCGGGGGGCCTGGTAGCCGAGGATGTGGGCTACCGACGGAATGGCTTGACCTGCGGCTTTGCGGCGCTTCGTACGTGATGTTCCCGTGACGGCAAGGGAGAAGCCCCGGGAGCTTCAGCCTTCGATCGTGGTCGCTGATTCGGCCCTGGACTCCCAGCTCTGTCTCCAGGGGCAAAGTAGCTAGGTGAGGATCAGGCCGTGGATCAACGAGGGCGCTGACGCGGTCCTCGTACTGGCGGTGGGCCTTGCTCATGCCGGGATCGCCGGGGCGTTTGGGGGTGCCGTTGAGGGGCTGGCAACGAGCTACGAGCGCGCGGTGCACGGAGAGGATGGCGCTGACGCGCAGGGCTGTGCAGGATTCAGAAGTCTCCGTGTCATCCGCCAGATGAAGAGGAGACAGGCTCATCGGGCCGTGCAGGGCCGGATCGCGACGAATTCGGCGTAGTGGTCGCGGTAGGTCTCCGTGAAGGTCGACGGAGGACACAGGCTGGCGCGGCGGCTCATATCACGGGCGTCCTGCGGCAGGATGAAGCGGGCCCTGCGGTAGTCGCGGAGCTTGTCGGCGAAGGCGCGGGCGTAGGCGCGGTGGCTGCTGAACCCGAGTTGCTGCACGGTGCGTACGTTGTCGTAGCTGCCGATGAAGCCGGTGATGAAGCGGGCCTCGCCGAGTTCGACGAACGGCAGCCGGGGGACGCGTCGGCCGGTGCGGTCCTCGGTGATCGCGTTGCCGTTGGCGTCACGGACGATGCTGTAGTCGTTCGCCGTGCGCAACTGCGTGCTCGTAGGCGGCGGGGACCCCTTGCGTACCCAGTTGTGCCCCTGCAGGAAGTGCGCGCGAAGGGCGGGCACGAAGCTCGCCGGAGTCGACCCTCTCACCGGGAACGGCACGTTCAGCGGTGCGTCCAGCGGATCCGGAATGTGCGGGCTTCCCGCGACGACGTAGAACCGGTACCGATTGGTCACGATGTCCCGGTCGATCAGGTCCGCTGAATCGTCGGCTTCCGAATTAACAACGAGTACCTTGCCCTTGTAGCGGCCGGTGGCGATGTCGGCCTGGGGGTCGAAGCCCTCCGTGGTGATGGGCAGCACCAGGTCGAGCGCGCCCGTGGCGTCGCGGGAATGAACAAGGCGCATGAGGGGGTACGAGCTGTCGGAGAAGCCCGCGCCATACCGTCGATGCAGCTTGCCGACCAGTGGACGCGCGCCGGAGGAGCGGGAGGCGAGTGCCCTTGCGAAGTCCGTGATGATCTCGTCATCGACCCTGGCTCCGTCCTCTTCGACTCCGCCCCTGATGAAGGTGCCGGGAACCGACGGGTCGAGGATGCGGTTGCCGAGCGTGCTCCAGCCGACGCCGGCGTGCACGAAGCCCCGGCGGAACAGGAAGTCCCTGCGCAGGTAAACATTGAGTGCGCCGAGCCCCACCCCAAAGTGTGGCGGCTCCACGACAGCGGTGCCGTTGGTGCGGCCCGGATCGGCAGGAGCGCTGATCCGGTAGGGGACGCGGAACCGCCCGGTCGACGTCTTCCCCTCGAACACACCGTCGTATTGCACATAGCGAACTCCGCCGAACGAACCGAGGAGCGTAACCACCGGATCACCCAGTCGGTCTACGGCACCGCCGACACCGCTCTTCGGGATGCTCACCGCAGGGCCGCGATGGTGGTCATGGGGCACCGCATGGGCGTCCGACACCGGAAGGGCGGGAGCCAGCGCCGCCATCAGCAGCGCACCTACCCGGAGAAACCGCGCACGCCGGTAGCGCGGAGCGGGACTTTTCCATCGGGAACTCAGCCACGACATCGGAAGCTCCTCCTTCCGCGCCAGGTGCACTCGTCCGTGGCACTGGCGCTGGAGCCAGCCGATCACCCGATGTCCGCATCGGACTTCCGGCATGCCCGAAGGAGCGAGGCGTCTCACTCGCCCAGCCGATCGGCCACCGGACTGTAGCCCTCGCCGTTCGAAGCCACTCCCTTCTACAAAGGGTCGCCAGGCTCGGTGACAACCTCCCCGATCGACGGCCCACTGGGCTACCGACGAAACGGCTTGAACTGCGGCTTTGCGACGCTTCGTGCGTGGTGATCCTGTGATGTCATTTGAAGACTTCCGGGAGCTGCCCCGCTGCGTCTGTGGGACCCCGCACAGCGCTCACGACGCCGCAGCCGAGGCGGACGCCCCATCAAGTGACACCCCGCCACATTCCGTCACCTCAAAAGCTGCATTTCGTCGGTAGCTCGATGTGGGATGCGGTGCGCTGGGGGTCGAAGTCTGCGATGGCTACGGAGTGCCCTCGTCCGGCGGCTTCAACGGCGAGGTTGATGACGTCTTGGGTCTTGCCGGCGCCACCGGCGATGACGGAGCAGGCGAAGATGCGCGGCTCTTCGGGCGCGTTCGTGGTCTTGGAGGTTGGCAAGGGTTCTCCTGAGGGTCGTGCTGGGGCGCCCTCGTATTCCGTCGGAATATTGCGGTCGCTGGGTCACCAATATTCCGACGGAATACGGGCTGCCTCACTTGCCGCCGAGGCGGTCCAGCTCCCAGTCGGTGGGCTGATAGTTGACGGCGGACTTAAGGTGGGCGAGGTAGTCCCGGTCCTGGGCGTCCCAGGGGCGGCTGGCGTCCGAGGCGCGCTGCTCGGCGACAGCCAGGGCGACGGCCAGGGCGACGTGAGCGGTCAGCTTTGCGTCGCCGGATGCGGACACCTCGGCAAAGAACTTGTCCGCACTCGCTGTATCGGGCCCGATGGGCTTGGCGGTTGACCGCAGCCACTCGTGAGCCATCTCGCGAGTGGCCTTACTCGGGGCCGCGAGAAGGGCAGGGGCCAGGAGGCGCAGAGTCTCCCGGGGGTTCGAGGGAACTCCCAGCTCCAGGACGGTGCGGCACGCCTGCACCCGCAGTTGCGCCGCTTCGGCACTGTGATCAGGTTCCGGCCCGTTCCGGGTCTCGGGGTTGATCTGCTCAGCCTGCAGTTGGGAGGCGTCGTGATCAGAGCCGGTTGGCTTGGTCTTTGCTCGTCCGAGGAGTTCGTCTTCTGCGGCGGGACGGCAGGAGTCTGCTTCGCCTTGGGCGCGGGATTGGCCTTGGGTGTCATTGAGGCCGAGGGTGCCAGAACCCTCGCGGCGGCGAAGGCGGCTTTGATACCTTCCTCCCTCATAACCCGCCAGGCCTGCAGGTGCTGCTCTGGAGTAGTGAGCCTGTCGAGCAGGGTCTCAGCCTCGCTGACAGCGAGTCCATCCATGACGGCCTGCTGAACTTCGATGGGGAGCCTTAGCAGCTTGATTCGGCGCGAGATATGAGGCTGCTTGCATCCGGTCTGCGCGGCGACCTCCACTTGCAGCATTCCGTCATCGAGCGCCCCTTGGAAGCCCAAGGCCTCTTCGATCGGGCTCAGCGGAATCCGCCGCATGTTCTCAGGCAGTCCGAGAAGCCGTGCCAGGGGGATCTTCGAGTTGGTGACCTTGCAGGGCGCAGTGTCCTTGCCGACCCGCGCCAGGGCGAGCTTCCTGTTGTGTCCGATCAGGGTGACGTAGTCGCCGGCCGGGACCGATCCCAGCTTGTCTTCCAGCTCCTCAGCTTGTGATTTAACGTCTGCTCCGGTGCTCGGCCAGCTGGATGGGGAGGGCCATCGGCGCATCGTCACTCTTGGGTGCCCACCCCGAGGTCATGGCGCATAGCGGTCCTCATGGCCCGGAGCATGTGCCAAATCTCCGCCTGAGCCTGGACCGCAGTAGCCATCGTCTCCCCAGGTTCGGGCTCTTGTCGCTCAAGGCGTCTGACCTGGCCATAGACCTTGTTCAGGGCTTGATTAACTTCACTCGCGCATGCGAGCACCCGGTCAGGAGCGATCATCTGCGCTTCGGAGTGTCTGTCGCGGTGGGCCCTCTTTGCGTCATCGAGTGCCTCCCTGTCGGTCTCCTCAGTACCGCGTTCCCGCATGACATGCAGATAGCGGTTGAGTGCCGTGGTGAACTGGCGTGCATCCCGATTGAGCTCCACGTAGCAGGTGCGCCGGAGGAGCAGGTTTTCGCGGACCGCCTCATGGTCTCGAAGCAGCTCTATCTCCCGACGTCTTGCCCGTTCGGAGGCGCGCTGGGTGAGGAACGATCCCCCCAATGTTCCAGCGACACCTGCCACCGCGATGATCACAGAACCAAGATCCACAGACCCCCCTCGAAGCCGTTTGCAGACACATCACCCACTGCTCACTGCCTCACTGTCAAGCCACAGACCGCTGGTGCGTCGGGGTTTCGTACCGACTTTGTGGTGAGCGGGTCGGCTGAATGCTTCGCCGGTGGCGAGGATTTTACCCACGTCGTGTCGGGTGGCCGGACGGCGGTTCTTCGAGCCCCGCGGCCTGCCTGGCCCGGGGCGGGAGGGTTTCGGTGCACCGGCCGGTGAGCCGGCCTTCGTGCACAGGTTCCTGAACCCTCTGCGGACGCGGGCGGGTGTCAGTTTGTTCGGCTCGGTCGGCTTCTCCCAGGGTCTGCGGAGGTCGGTGGCCAGGGGACGGGCGAGCCGGAGCTGGGCATAGGCAGCGATCACGAGCCACGTCCACCGGTCGGCCGCTTCCGAGCTGCGGAGCCGGGGCTTGGTCCACCCGAGGGTCGGCTTGAACAGGCGAAATGTGTGCTCGATGTCGAAGCGCCGCAGGAACGGGTGCCAGCAGCGGTCGACGTCCGCTTCGGTGGCGCCGGTGCCCGACCACCACAGCCAGACGGGCTTGTTGACCCCGCCGCTGGGCAGCTTCTCCACGACCAGCCGGATGACGGTGCCCTCAATGATGGGCAGCGGCCCGTCGTGGTCGAGCCAGGCCGCCCGGCGGGTCAGCCGCGGGTGCAGCCGGTCCCACGCCTGCGCGGTCGCCCTCCCATGGCGCCGGGTATCTGTGGCCGGCACGACCTCCTCGGTGCCCCAGGTTGTGTGGTCACCGAAGACGAACTCGCCGCCGTGCTTGGGCGGTCGGCCGCCCTTGGGGTTGGCCAGGTGCAATTCTTTGCGGGAAGGTGTCGTACGCCGCATCACGCGGTCCGAACGGAGTCGGCCGAGGATCTTGACGGGCAGGTCATCCAGCAGGTGGGCGATGCGCGGGATGTCATATCCGGCGTCCAGCACGACCAGGACCTCCGGGTCATCTGGCCGCCACTGACCGGCGGCGACGAGCCGCTCGACGACCTCGCGGATCTGTACTGTGGTCATCGCGGCGACGTCGGCGCCGGGCTCGAGGCGGACAGCGTCCAGCACCGCCGTCCAGGACGTGCGGCCGGTCTCCAGCGCGGCCACCACCGAGTACGGCCACCCGGGCACCATCTGATGCTTGCCCTCACCCCGGCCGAACGTGTGGCAAAACGCCCGGTCAGCACATGTGTTGCCGTCCGGTCGCAGCCACGGCGAGACATCCACCGCCAGCACGAGCCGACCGTCCGCCGCCCTCGGCAGCGGCACCCCGGCCAGGGCCCGACGCAGCCGGGCGACGTCGATCCGGCCCTGGTGGAGTCCGCCGTACAGAGCCCCGTGTCCACGGCGGTCATGTGACCGAAGTGCTGCTCGACGGCATGTACCTGTCCATGCCACGTTCGAAGCCGCAGGGGGAGTGGGCTACGGGGGGGTGGGAATGCTGGTGACAGAGTTCAGCACGGAGGTCGTGGCGGCGCCGGAGCGCTTCGCGCGGTTCGAGGAAGTCACAGCAGGGACGCACCTGCGTAATCGCCTGCGCAGCAACGACTGGAAGGATTTCCATGCCAAGGTGCGTGTCTTGGACCTGGGGGATTTACAAGTGTCCGCGCAGGCCTTCCCGCATCTGGAGGTCGCGCGGACAACGAAGATGATTCGCCAGTCCGACCCCGAGGTGTACATGATCAATTACATCCTCGATGGGGAGGGGGCCCTTTCCCAGGGCGGGAGTGAGACGAGGTTGCAAGCGGGCGACCTCACGATGCTGGACAGCAGTCATCCATTCGATGCCCACCGCCAGACTCTCCAGGACAGCTGGTCCCAACTGACGGTGCAGCTTCCTCACAAGCTGCTGCCGCTGCCGGAGAAGACAGTGCAGCGCGTGCTCGCGACTCCGCTCAGCGGGCGCAGCGGCATGGGCGGGGTATTAGCCCGCTGGCTGTCCGACCTCAACGCACGCGCTAGCGAGTTCACCCCGGATGACCTCTCCACCCTCACCTCGGTCACCCTGGACCTCCTGGCCTCCGTCATCGCTCGCTGCCTGGAGGCTGAGGAGGCGCTGACCCCGGAGGCCCGCCGGAGCGCCCTACGGGTCCGGATCAACGCGTTCGTCGAGCAGCACCTCGCCGACCCAACCATGACCCCCCAGACGATCGCGGACGCCCACCACATCTCCCTGCGCCATCTCCAGCAGTTGCTCGCCGAGAACGACACATCGCCAGCAGCCTGGATACGCCACCGGCGTCTGGAACGCTGCCGCCTGGACCTGGCCAGCCCGCGCCTGAACGCCCGTCCGATCCAGGCCATCGCCGCCCGATGGGGCTTCACCGACCCCGCCCACTTCAGCCGCCTGTTCCGGGCCGCCTTCGGGATAGCGCCGCGAGACTTCAGGAACCTGCAGGCCGAAGCATGCGCAAATCGTCAACAAGCCTGCGCTGGATGACAAGGCCAGCTGCTGTCCCGGTCGGCATCCTAGGTGCCGAAACCACACTAGACGGAGGGGAAATCCTGTTCCGAACTGCACCGGACAGGCCTCTCGCGGGCAAAGGAGAAAACGTGCCATTCCGCGCAAAGATCACTGCAGCTGCCATGAGTGTGGCCGCACTGACCATGGGCTTAGCCGCCGCGGCTCCTGCCGCTTCCGCAGCAGCGGACAAGAGTAGTTCCGGTCCCGCCAGCGACGTCTCTGCTGCCGCATGGACCCCCACCACCACACTGACCTATGCCCCGATCAGGGAGTGCTATGCGGCCTCGTGCGACGTGGTAACACGGACGAACGCTCAAGTCACGGTGTACTGGAGCCACTACGCATACAACCCCAGTTCCCACAACCGCTGGTACTACGTCAGGTACACGGCCGGCAACCCCTACCCCAAGGACTTCTACGGCTGGATCTACTGCGGCAACGTCACTGCTCCCTGCTGATCACCTCCGGCTGTGAAGGCGTCGCCCACAGTCGCAGCCCGCATCGACGCCAACCGGTAGATCGAGATACAGACGTACACCAGGACCGCACCAGCGATGATGCGCTGAACCCGAGCACGACAACGGTCTCCTTTGTCGGACGGTGGCGCCGAGGACGCTATCGCGGCCCACTGACACCGTGGCCTCGCCGAACATGAGGCAAGTAGTCCTCAGCGGCACGTGCCTCACATACCTGAAACACGGCCGTGCTTGTGCCCTATGGCAAGCGCCTGATGAGTTCGCCGTGATTGGCGCAGCCAGCACAACAGTCACAAGACGATCAGCGTCTGCGTCCAGCAGTCGTCACGGCCATCCCACCAATGAACTTTCGATCACTAAGGAGAGCACTGTGCGCACAAGACGATGGACCCTGGTCGGAGCCCTGGCGACAGCCGTTGCGCTGGCCGCACCCATGTCCTCTGCCACAGCTTCACCGTCCGCCGACTGTACGTCGGACTCCATCTTCGTGGACGGCGGGAAGGCCTACTATCAGGAATGCTTCGAAGGCGGGCGTCTCCGAGTCAAGGGATGGGTCGAGGACACCGATGCAGACGGGGCATGCGCCCGCCTGACCGTGAACATGGACAACGGCTACTTCAAGCAGTGGAAGGCGTGCCCTAAGGGCACTCGCACACCTGTGGACACCGGCTACCAGGTTGCGTTCTATGCCGATGTCCGGCTCGGCGTATGGTGATCACCGTTCCATCGGCGGACGTGGCCGGTTCGACGACATCCCTGACTGCGTGCGTGAGGGCATAAACAGCACTCGCCGGCGACTCGGCGTGCTGGGGCGACGGGACGCGCGAAGGAAGCGAACTGACCAGCCATCGGAGTGCGAAACGTTACGACCGTAACGTTTCGCACTCCGACGCCTTCACCGAGATTTTCCCACGCAGTGATCGACAACTGCTGCTGAGGCTTGTGTCCAGGGACGGAATCCGTCACGCCGGTCACCGAACCGAAGGCGCAGAGGTGCACGCCCCGTAGGAGGGCGGCGCAGCTCCGGCCTGCTCTCGAGTCCGCGCCTCAGCTTTTCCTGTTCCATCGCTGGCGGTCAGCCGCGCACGTGCAGCCCGAAACCCGTGCGCCCCGCAGGTTCCAGTCCTTCCTTCAGGTGCAGTGAGGGGATGTCGTAGTCGCCGAAGTTCTGCCGCCGGAACGCGATCGGCTCGGTCGACTCCAAGGTGAGCAGGCGCTGTTCCCAGGCCTTGGCGACGTTCGCATAGTCCTCGCCGGTCATCCGGTCGGCGCCGTACAGCACGAACGGCGGCAGTACCTCAATGCCCGGGTAGTAGAGGATGCCGTGCTGGATCGGGAACAGCAGATCGTCGATGGGTCCGTTGATCCCGCGAGCGGCGTAGTGCGACTCCGGGCCGCCGACGGTCACTGACAGCAGAGCCCTCCTGCCCGCGAGTGTGCCTTCCCCGAAGCGCTCGCCGTACTTGGTGTCGTTGTGCTCGCCGACGCCGTAAGCGAAGCGGTAGGTGAACACCCGGTCCACCCAGCCCTTGAGGATCGCGGGCATCGTGTACCACCACAGCGGGAACTGGAAGATGATCGTGTCGGCCCACAGCAGCTTCTCCTGCTCGTCGAGGACGTCCGCGGTGAGCGTCCCGGAGTCGAAGGCCCGGCCCGAGTCCAAAGCGACTTTCAGCGGACGTGAGGCCTCGGGGCCGTAGTCCGCGGCGTCGACGACCGCCTTCCAGTTCATCGCGTACAGATCGCTCACCCGTACCTCGTGCCCGGCGTCCAACAACGTGGACACCGTGAGGTCCTTCAGCGAGCCGTTGAGCGACTTCGGCTCTGGATGGGCGTAGACGATCAGCGTCTTCATGGGAACTCCTTCGGATCGGATGCCTCCGATCCTGGGCGCCGCGCCGCCCGGCGTTCAGGGGCTCCTCATCCATCGGATGGGACTTCCTGGTAACGGCAGGACCACCCTCACGGGCACAGCCGAGGCCATACTGGGCACATGGACGATCTTGCGGGCTTTCTGCGGACCCGGCGTTCCCGGGTCGACCCGGCGGCCGCCGGCATCCCCACCGACAGCCGCCGCCGGGTCGAAGGGCTGCGCCGCGAAGAGGTCGCGCACCTGTCCGGCGTCAGCGTCGACTACTACGTACGCCTGGAGCAGGGCCGCGCCACCCAGCCGTCCGAGCAGGTCCTCGACGCCCTCGCCCGCGTCCTCGGCCTCGACGAAACCGAACGCGGGCACCTCTACCGGCTCGCCCGGCAGCACCGCCACCGCGCGAAGGCACCGAGCGGGCGGGTCCGGCCGGAGCTGCTGCGGGTCCTGGACCTGGTAGCCGACGCCCCCGCGCTGATCATGAACCATCGGCTGGACGTACTCGCCGGGAACCGCCTGGCCGGACTCCTCTACGGCCGCCCGATGCCGGGCCTGAACACCGCCCGGCACATCTTCCTTGAGGAAGCCGAGCGCGGCCTGTATGCGGACTGGGAGAACTGCACCCTCGACGTGGTCGGGCACCTGCGCCTGGCCGCCGGCAAATACCCCGAGGATCCCCGCCTGGCCTCACTCATCGGCGAGCTGGCGATGGGCAGTGAACGCTTCCGCCGCCTCTGGGCCCGCGCGGACGTACGCGCCCGCACACATGGACGCAAGGCGTACCGGCACCCCCTGGTCGGACGGCTGGAACTGCACCAGGAGAACTTCGCGCTGCCGGACGAATCAGGCATCGAGCTACTGGTGCTGTCCGCGGCCCCCGGCAGCCCCGCCGAGGATGGGCTGCGCCTGCTCGCCGGCCTGGGCGCGGACACTGGTGACGACGCCCATTCCCCAGTGAACGCCCAGATCCGCGAGTAACCCAACGACGCCCCCACCGCCGGGAACACCCCAACACACCAGAAGCCGGGATGGTCCTGGCCGTTGTCATGTCTGCTGGACAGTTCGATTGCTCTGTGCGGCGGGGTGCCTCGCAAAGTGCCGTACTTCTGCTGTCTGTTCTCGTGGACAGAGCCAAGCTCACGCCCGGGCGGGTTCCCTTACAGGCGCGGCATCACAGGGAGGGTTGGAGCCTGGCAGCGAAATGTGTCCTGACTTCCGGGCAGCCGAAGCCGCAGGGCGAGCAGGAGCAGAGTCGCCACGGGGGACTGAACGAGCCTGCCCTGCACGTCAGCGCCCGCCTGCCCCCTCCACGAAGCGCAGACACCCAGACCGCACAGGGGAATCACTCTCCTCAGCGCGCCAGACGATCAGAACGTCACTTGTGGGCCCCTCAGGTCAGTCGCGGGATGTCGTGCCCGGCGTTCCAGTAGCAGCCACGCGGTGTCCCGGGCTGCGGTCGGGAGCGGGGAAGGCGCAGGCTGATGGCCATGACGAGGGCGCTGATCATCGGTGGGGAACCGCTGCTTGGGGGAGGCCGCCCGGTGATCGTGCGTTGTCAACGGATGCGGTCCATGTCCCCGGTCCGTGAGGCGGCGGCCTGTCAGGAATCGCGGTGCCGAGCCTCTCCCGTGAGATCGCACGGGCGGTGTCTGCGGTGGCGGAAGTGCGTCGAGTGTCCGTAAGTGCCTGTTTCTGAACCCGGAAGCGGCAGGTCGAAGGTCAGCGGCCCGAGGTGAAACAGGCACTGAGAAAAGCGCGGTCCCAAAGTGTGACCCGGGGCCGCTGGTGCAGCACTTAACGCCAACTCTTAGACGTCATCTCATTTGGTGAGTCTGCGATAGCAGATGAGCGGCAGGCGATGCTGGTAAAGGCCAGGAAGTGGTCGGCTTTGCGCTCGTAGCGGCGGTGCAGCCGGCGGCATCCGGCGAGCCAGGACATCGTGCGTTCTATGGTCCAGCGGTGGCGGCCCAGCCGGGTGGAGGACTCGATGCCCTTGCGGGCGATGCGGTGCTGAATGCCGCGCCCGCGTAACCATCGCCGCAGGTGGTCGTAGTCGTATCCCTTGTCGGCGTGGAGCTTTCCCGGTCTGCGCCGACGACGTCCGCGCCGGGAGCGGATCGGTGGTATCCCTTTCACCAGCGGGATCAGCGCCTGGCTGTCGTGCAGGTTCGCCCCAGAGATTCCGACGGACAGGGGCAGACCGGTCTGCTCGGTGAGCAGGTGGATCTTCGAGCCGTACTTGCCCCGATCGACAGGATTCGGGCCTGTCAGGTCCCCCTTTTCAGGGCCCGCATGTTCACCGAGTCGATCGCGCAGCGGGACCAGTCCAACTCGCCGCGGGAGCCGAGCTCATCGAGGACCAGGCGGTGGAGCCTGGCCCACACCCGGGCCTTCGTCCACTCGGCGAAGCGCCGGTGGGCCGTCGCTCCCGACGGCCCGAACGACGCGGACGGCAGCTGCTGCCACGTGCAGCCCGACGTGGCCACGAACACAATGGCGGCCAGCACCTCCCGGTCACCGTGCCGGCGTCGGCCGCCGCCCTGAGGCCGCGACGGAGCCTCCGGCACGACCCGCTGGAACAGATCCCACAACTCATCCGGCACCAGCCGCTCAACTATCGAAACCACGACCGACAGACTATCGATCCAAATGAGATGACGTCTTAGATGAGAGCGTCAGCAGCTCGTACACCCTTGCAGGCGTTCATCCGTACCGGGCGGGTGGAATGTCTTCGTCGGTGGCGACCGTTGCCGGCTGCAAAACTCCGATCATGGACAACACCAAAATCCAGCGTCCAGGTCCTGTTCGGAGCCCTCTCCCTCGCCGCCGCCCCCCTTGTGGGAGTGAGTCTGGGCCGCCCTGCACACGCGCAGGCCTTGTCTGCGGCCGCGCTCCCCGAGGTAGGGCAGTCTTTCACCGTGGACTTGACCGCCACGGGGGTACCTCTGCAGCTCGATCAAGGGCTGTACAAGCTGAATCTGAAGGGCAGGCGGACTGGTGTCACCGACCGCGCCGCTGGCCGGGAAACCGACCACGTCACCGATCAACCGGGCCGCGGCCCACCACGGACCGCCGACCGCCGGCATGCTGCAGCACGGACATGCCACAACTCCCCCGCCCGCAACGACCACGATGACGGCAGCGTGCAGGCCGACGCCGCCATCGCGCCCAAGCGGGCGGGTGCTGTCGGTGCCGGAGTACTGCCGCTGAACCCCGGCCGACCTCGTCGCCTTATTCAAGAAGCCCGTGTCGTCCACGACCAGGACGGCTTGGGGGTCGCCGAGGTTGTCGACCACGTACTGGCGCACGTCGTCGAGCACCTGTCGGCATCCCACTCGATCCGGTTCAGCATCCGGTGTATGCGGTCCGGTCCCACATGGCCGGCTTCCTCCGCCAGCGTCCAGCCGTTCTTCCGCTGCAGGGGAGCGATCAGCCCCCGCAAATAGGCAAGTGTCGACTCCCTCCGCTCCGACCTGCTGAAACGGTGCACGAACCGCTCATGCACTGCGTCTAGTTCACGCGCCCACAACCTGACATCAGCAAGGTCCCCACCCACAATCACATCACCGACCGACTTGGCCATGAGTCACGACAAGCACCGTTGCAGTACTAAGTCGTCGTCGGCGTCGTCCAGCCCTCCAGCCGCCCGACCCCGTTGAGCTACTGCGCCACCTCACTGCGCTGCTATGAACCGGCAGCGGCGTATGAGACGGCGGCCTCCGCTCCACCCACGGCCAAGGCCAGGAAGCCGCCGAACTCCGTGGCATCGCGCGGGTCAGGGGGACGGTCTACTGAGCTCTTTCAGCGTTGCCGCTCCAGCGTGAGGATGGCGGCGGCGATTGACGTCATTCGATTCGGGCTGCACCGGGACCTGCGGAAGATGCGCCAGGACTTCAGTCGTGCGACGCCACGCTCGACCGGTGTCCGTGGCGCCGAGAGCGCGCGGTTGACGGTTTGCTGGGTTGGTGTGAGGTCGCGGCCTGGCGGGCGTCTGAGGGGTGTCGTCACCCATGGGCCAGCTCCCATGTAGGCGCGGTCGGCGAGGACGGGGACGCCCTGGCGTTCGCAGGTCCGGATGATCCGGTGCGTGCGGGCCGCCGTCAGGTCGTGGGCACGGCCGGGCAGCGCGGGCGAGATCCATAACAGCCGCCCGGCTGGATCGGTCACCACCTGCACGTTCACCCCGTGTCGGCGGTGCTTGTGCGAGTAGTCGGCCCGGCTGTCGCCGACTCGGTCGCACTCCGCGAGAGTGCCGTCGATCAGGACGTAGCCAGGGTCGGTTTCGCGCAGAGCGCGCAGCAGGCCGGGTGCCCTGGCGGCGAGCATGCCGATGACGGCTGTGGTGTAGGCGTGGGCAGTGCCGACGGATATGCCGAAGCCGGCCGCGATCTGCGCGAGGGTGTCGTGTCTGCGCAGGTACACCAGGCCGACCAGGGCACGCTGGTGCGGCGGGAGCTTGCAGCGGCGGTCACCCTCGCGGGTGACGATGAGCATGGTGACCCACTCGACCAGGGCATGGGGCAGGTCGAGTGCGGCAGGATAGGGAACCATCGAGGCTCCTGTGCCAGCGAGTTGAGACGTCGAACACCTCCCTCAACGGCACCGGAGCCTCGTGCGTTGCGGATGCCGACGGCGTCACCCGATCAGTGGTCCCACTGAAAACGCTCACTGACCTTCATTCAGCTGTTGTACCGCCTCTGGTAGGCCGTTCCGATCCCGTAGACGAGAATGCCGCCCAGTACCCACCCCATCGCCATGAGAGCAGTGACAACCCAGCTGGTGGGCCCTTCGGGGACCCACAGGGTGCGCTGGCCGAAGGTCACCACGGGGAGCAGTAGGTCCAGCGTGTACAGGGCTGGCTGCAAGTGGTCGCTGGCTGCGCCCACGTTGTCACCATAAGCGGACACCAGCGCTGAACTAGGTCTGAGGTCGTCACGTCGGATCGAGAAGTAGAAGCAGCCGAAGACCTCTAGCAGAATTACGGCGTACAGAACACGCGCAGGGTGGTAACCATAGCCCACTGTGAGGCGTAGTAGCCACGACCAGATCTTCTCAAAAAGGTGGGGGCGTGGCCTCATTTTCTGGCCCGCGTATAGCACGTCCCGGGCGTAATCGTCGCGTCCGACGGCTTTGTATACGGAGGCAAGCTGCTGGTAGGGCTGGGCTGAGTAGCCACCCCGGTAGCGCAACCACTTGATCCGCGAGTCGAGGTCCGGGGAGTCGAAATTGGACAGCGACCCGTATGTAAATCCCGCGAGCATGGTGTTCTCCTCGGGCCAAAAGCTCGGATCATCTTTCAGGAATGCAACCTTGGCCTGGCGTAGATCGATGCGGCCAGCCACCGGTGTATCTGCTTTGAGGGCAAGGGTCCCTCCGACAGTCGTCCCTTCGAGGTTGAGAACTCCCACGCCGTCCTTTTCGCGGCTCAGGTTCGGCTTGATGATCTTCAGGTTTGAGCCGACGTTTGCAGCACGCATGCAGACCGAACCCTCTACCAGCAATCCTGGCTCGAATTCGACATCCTGTGCAGTCTTTACGCTATCGAGGACCAAAGCTTCTTCTTCGGCCGCGTAGACCTTGCCACCTACAGCAAGTGGACCGTCGACCCTAGCGCCAGACAGATCGACTTTCCCGTGGGCGAGGAAACCACCCTGGAGCAATAGGCTGGTGCGGGCTTCGATTTGACGAGCTGAGATAGCCACTCGGCCAGCGTTTTCAAACGACCCATTTGTCAAGACGGCCCGGCCGCCAATCTCTGCGCCGGTCAAATCCACCATGCCTGACGACTTGAATCCCTCACTGAGCAAAAGATCGCGGGTGATCTTCAATCCTTGAGCATTGAGTGACTCCTTGTTTGGCCTGGGATGTGTAATCGATCCGCCCTGACAGTCGAGGGTTCCGTTGATCACCGCGTCGGCCAGGATGACCGTCCCCTCTGCTCGGAAACCATTCCTGTTGGCTTCATGCTCAGACGGCTCCGTTCCTAGAATGACGCTGCGAACCTGGATCCCGCTGGCGTCGATCGCGGTATCAGAGGGATGTAGGAACTGGCCGCCACTGGCGTGGAAACGCCCGTTGATAGTCGCTCCGGCCAGGAAGACCATGCCTTCCGAGGTAAAGCCTCTCTCGCAGTGCACGTTCTGCTTCACCGTGATCCGAGCGAGGTCCAGGGCTGGATCTTTGCCGGGACGGTGGAGACTTGCACCATTCAAGGAAAGAGAGCCTCCGATCACTGCCCCGGTGAGATCCACTGAGCCGTCGACGGAAAGATCTTCAAACAGCGCGTCCGACTGTGTCTCCAGTTCGAGGCCCTTCAGAGCTCGGCGGCCACGGAAGCTCAGCGTGCCCTGACGCAAGTTGAGTTGACCGCCGATACGGGCCCCTTGAAGATTGACCTCGCCCGTGACGTTGATCCCCCTGAGGAGCATGTCCGATCCCACAATTACGGAGCTCAGCCCAAGAGTTACAGCGTGTGCTCGTTCCGTCCCCTGAATGGTGGCGTGTTTCATGTCCACCTGTCCCTCGATATGGGCGCCTGTTAGGGTGACGTAGGAGCAATTTGCTCCTACGAGGTTGAAGTTATTCGTTGTGTGAAGCTGGGCAGCATCAACCCCGGCTAGACAGCAATATTCCAGGTATACAGCCGGAGCCTTTACCTGTTCCAGAGTTACGACTTCTGCAGTATGACATCTGGTCAACTCTAGAGTCGCGTTTAGAGTGCAGGCTTCCAGGTCGAGCGGTCCGGAGATTTTGGCGCCCGTCAGGCGTAGGCGGGTGATCTTCTGGGTGAATTGAGGGCTCGTGAGCAAATACTTTACTGCGGCAGCCCGAACAGTGCGTTCCGCTGGCCAGCCCTCACCGCCTCTTGGGTCACCCTTGCCGAAATTTGTATCTAGCCCTTGAATCGCATTACGATAGAGTTGCCCTTCGGGACCATCCCATTCCGCCGGGTCGCTTGACAGATCTTCGATTGGCATTGGCTATCCTTACCCCTTCCCTTATACGACAATTTTGGTGATGAGTCGCCGCATCTTTCGCGGCAAAACGGGTGACGTGAGCGCTTGAGCACGCCGAGTCGGTTGCGCAGGACGCGGTTGTCATCGTGCGGGCCGGGTTGGGCGATATCATCGCCGAGCTCGCCATTTTGGCCGTGCAGCACCTGCCAGTTGCTGAGCACACACACGGGGTGCCGTCGGCCTTGTCGAAGACGATCGCGCCGAACGTGCCCGCCCGCGGCGGCACCGACCCAGCCAGACCGACACTTACACTGGGGTCGATTGGGTCTTTCCGGGCCTTACGGGGTGAACTCTCAGGCTCAGCCATTGTGCGATAATCCAGCTTATAGCTGCGCTCGATGACGTCCGTAGGCACCGCGACACCGTCGACAGTGATCGTTTCCGGGATCAGCGTTGCGCCCAGTGCTTCCTGCTTCTCAGGCTCAGCCTTGCTGGCCACCGTGAATTGCAGCACCACTTCCTGGGCGCGCCGACCACTGGTGATCTTGCGTCCGATACCGACTGAGGTGATATTCGGATCCGCCAGCAGCTTCTGGTCCGAGACGCCGGATATTGCACCGCAGGGCACCGATGAGCCTGTCCTCGAAGAAGGTGCCTTTGCGGCCCTTCGTCGACGACGAGGCTTTCTTCTTGGGCTTGGTGGCCATGACGAGTTCTCCCTTCGTCGCGGCGGCGTACGCCAAATACCGCATTCCAGGGCGACGACAAGGGTGGAGACCCACTGCAACAGCCGCCAGGTAGTTACGCATCGTATTCACTGCTGCACGATCTGCGATGCGAGAAGGTGCAGTTTGCCCTGCTGCAACCCTCGAACGGCGGAGCCTGGAACTCTGCCCTGGCGCCATGCGCATCAGAGGTGAGAACCGCCGTGCCCTGTCCGCTAACAACGGCTAACGCAATGAGCTGAGTTGTCGGTGAGCGATCAGGCAGCAGGCGAGTTTAAGGAACGCTTCGTGGATGTCCGCCCGCCGTTCCCACCGGATCCGCAGGCGTCGAAAGCCGTGCAACCACGCAAAACTCCGCTCGATCACCCAGTGATAGGTACCCAGCCCGGTGCCGTGTCGGGCGCCTCGGCGGGCGATGGCCGGCATGATGCCGCGGTTGCGGACCCGGTCGCGGTAGATGTCGTGGTCGCAGCCGCGGTCGGCGAACAGCGAGTCTGGCTTGCGGCGCGGACGGCCCACTCCGCCGCGGACTGGCGGGATCGCGTCGATCAAGGGCATGAGCTGGGTGATGTCGTTGCGGTTGCCGCCGGTCAGCAGGACCGCGAGCGGGGTGCCGTGTCCGTCGGTGATCAAGTGGTGCTTCGAGCCGGCCCGACCCCGGTCGACCGGCGATGGTCCCGTGTGGCTCCCCCCCATTTTACGAGTTGGTGCGTGATAGCGGGTGAGGCGTGTTTGGCCTGGTCGTGGCCTGTTCTCAGGCGTTAATGGTGCGGTCGGATACGAGGTTGGCGATGGCGCGGTAGGTGTCGGGCAGGCGGTCGCGTCGGTGGGTCCAGCGCGTCAGTTGCTTCCAGCGTTTGTGGTCGGCGAGGGCGTGTTCGACGCTGATGCGGTCGGAGGAATGTTCGTGGCGCTCGCGTTCCCATTGCTGGACTCGGCCGGGCAGTGCTCCCGGACGCGGCTTCCTTGGTGGTGTGAGCGCTTGCCCGCGGTGGTCGCGGCTCAGGCCGAGGTAGCCGTCGTCCAGGAGGACCTCCACGTCGGGGAAGTGCTGGAAGCAGACGACGATGCCCTCGTTGCGGGCGGCCGTGGCATCGTGCATACGACCAGGCCGCAGGGTGTCGGTCCATAACGTGCGGCCACGCCAGTCAGCGATGACGGTGGCCTTCATGGTGTTCATTTTCTTCTTCCCGGAAACGAACGCACGCCGTCCGCCACGGCCGGCCGGCGGACGGCCAACCTGGATCTCGGGGGCATCCAGCCGCAGCTCGATGTTCTCGGCCTGGGCATAGGCGAACACGTCCGCCATAGTCCGTAACCGCAGGCCGGGACGGTCGGGGACCGCGCACCCCCGCTCGGCCAGGAGCGTACGTATCTCTGCGATCGCACGGGTGACGGTGGAGCGGTCGACGCCAAACAGCAGCCCCAGGACCGAGTGCGGCAGGTCATGCCGCAGATGGATCAGCGTGGCCACCAGCCGGTCGACGAAGACCAGCTGGTGGCGGGCGCCGGCTCCCGCGGCCCGCTTCCTGGCTCCACCTCGTGCAGCCTGGCGACGACCCTCGACCCTGGCCTGCCACGGCACCGCCAACTCATCGACCAGACGCGCGAGATGACGCCGAGAGATCCCCGTGAACAGCCGATGCGCCAGCACCGCCCGATTGACCATGATCGCCACAGACGGATAATGCCACCGCCCACGCGCGATGCCCGCTTCGCTCCAGTAGGAGTGAGTTCCGTCGTGGGACGGATCGTGCCAGGGAGTGTTCTGGTGCCGCGCCGTAGCGGGGTGGCTGCGGATACCCCAAGGCTCCGAGCGGCTACACACACCGCGAGGACCAGGCGAAGGCGGGGCCAGCGGGGTGGCAGCGTTTGATGCCTGCGAGTAGTGGACCGCGCGCTCCCCGGCACATGCTGCTCGCAGACGAGCTGCAGTGATGCAAGGTCGCGCAAAGTATCACGCTCGGTGGGTCAGGCGGTTCGTGATGAGGAATGACGCGTCAACAAGTTCTCGCGAGTTGTAGGTTTCGGCTGCGGCTGGCGGGACCGGTCGGCAGACTGCTGCTCTGTCGACTGGGTGTCGATATGGGTCCGATGACCATCTGGGGGGCGAATTGACCGGTATCAGGTTGGCCGAGGCGATCGACAACTTGCGTAGGGAGCTCTACGCGGCTGAGAGCCAAGGGGCGCACGAGCAGTTCGCCTTTGAAGTCGAGGAAGCGCAGCTGGAGCTGATGCTTGAGCTCCGTGAGGAGGGAAGAGGCGGCGGGAAGCTGCAGTTCGGTGTGGCGACCATCGACGCCAACGACGCGGTCGCCTCAGCACGCACCCACAAACTCGTGCTGAAGCTGAAGGTCAAGGACCGTGCCAGGGCAGGACAGCAGGTCGTCGTGAACGACGAGGAGCAAGGCATTCCCTGGGACGAGGATGACTGAGGCACACGTCCAGCGTCTGGCGGACGTTCGGTGCGGCGGCGACGAGGGATGGGTATCGTCCGGATCGGGCTATCTCATTACGCACGGCCTTGTCCTGACGGCTCGCCACGTCGTGTTCAAGAAGGCGGCCGTGGATGAGCTGTGGCCGGTGATCAGAGTCAAAGTGGGCCACCCACGGTACGGACGAAGCGCGTGGATCGATGCCTCGGTGTGCTGGCTCGGCGCCGGTGGACTGGACGTGGCACTGCTGGAGCTGAGCAAACCAGTGCAGGCCACGGGCCTCGTCCGCTGGGGGCGCCCCGGTGGTGTCGACCCCATCCGGTACAACGGGGTCGGATTTCCCAGACACAGCAAGGGAGCGAACAGCGAACGAGTTGTGGAGCAGCTCGGAGGTTTGCTGCAGCCACTCGCTGGCGGCTCCCGGGACAACGACCTGTACGTGCTGGACCAGAGCGCAAGCCCGGAGCGCCGCCCCGATGGCACACAAGCGTGGGCCGGCGTGTCCGGTGCGGCGGTCTTCTGCCGGGATCTCCTCGTCGGAGTAACGGTTGTCAACAACGAGGCGCACAAGAACCGGCGCCTGCACGCCGTGCCTGTTCATGCTTTCGTCTCCGACTCCGACTTCACTGTGCACCTCCGCCGTCATGGGGCCAGCACGCCCGTGCTCGTGCCGGTGGATGCGCGTCCACCGGTTCCCGTATCGGGATACCGGCTGGAGGTGAGACAGCAGTTCGCCGCGCAGGACTTCAAGGGCCGCGATGCTGAGATGGCACGGATGGCTGACTTCTGCACCGCAGCAGACCCGGGCGGCTCGCAATACTGGCGGTGGGTGGCGCCGGCCTGGTCGGGCAAGACAACCCTGATGGCCCAGTTCTACCTGGATCCGCCGCGGGATGTCGACGCGCTGGCCTTCTTCATCACCCGCCGGCAGCTCGGCCGCTCTGACCAGACCGCTTTCTTGGCTTCTCTACAGGGCCAGTTGCGTGAATACCTGCACGACCCCAACCTCGTGTGCGCGTCCGAGGGACATTTCCTGCATGCCCTGGAGCGCGCCACGGAACAGGCCAGACAGGCTGGCCGACATCTGGCGCTGCTGGTGGACGGGCTGGACGAGGACACCGGCGTACTGGACGGCAGCAGTGGGCACAGCATCGCCGCATTGCTGCCGCGCCACCCGCCGAGCGGGCTGTCGGTGGTGATCGCGGGGCGCCCGGACCCACCGGTTCCCAGCGACGTTCCCGACCCTCATCCGCTGCGCGACCCAGCCATCGAGCACGGGCTCGACGTCTCACCGGCCGCTCGAGTAGCTCAGCAGGTGGCCGAGCGAGATCTGAAGGTGCTGTGGGAGGGGCCCTGGCTGGGGAGGGAACTGGCGTGTCTCACCGCGGCCGCCGGAGGCGGGCTCAGCGCAGCCGATATGGCGCACATGGCCCGCAAGGCCGGCGGTGAGGGCGACGACCGTCCACCATGGGCGGCGTGGGAGATCGAGGAGCTCCTCGGTGGGAACGCGGGCCGCTCCTTCCAGCGACGTCCTGGGGAGTGGACGGTCACGGAGACGGGGTCTCAGGCGCTGTTCTCGCTCGGTCATGACGTGCTGCACCACAGGGTGCTTACCAGAATGTCCGCCACCCTGGACGAATACCGGGGCCGAGTACACGCTTACGCCGAGACCTGGCGCCGGGACCGGTGGCCGGATGACACGCCCGAGTACTTCCTCATCGGCTATCCGGTGCTGCTGCGCCAGCTGGGCGATGCCGAGCGTCTGACCGCACTGGCCACCGACCCCGACCGCCACGAGTGCCTGTGGCGGATCACCGGCTCCGAGGTCCAGGCACTGTCCGAGATCAAGGATGCCTTCCGGCTTCACCTGGAGTCCCCCGAACCCGACCTGCGCGCGTGCATACAGCTGGCCCACCACCGGGACGCCCTCATCGGGCTCGGCGGCCGGACCACTGACGCGATGGTGATGACCTGGGCCCGGCTAGGCCGGGTCCGCCGGGCCATCTCCCTCCTCGACTCGGGGAACGATGCCGCGCGGCTCGTCGAGCTGCTGCCTGGCATCCTAGACCTGGACTCCCAGCAGGACACCATCGCCTTCGCAACGGAGGTCGCCCGAAATATCACCGACCCCGAAGCGCGGATCAAGGCTCTGCTCGGCCCAGTCCGTGCGCTGGCGTGCACTGGACGAGTCGAGGCGGCCGTCCGGCTCGCCCAGGAAGCCGCTGACCTGGCCTTGACGATCGCCAAGCCGGCCACATTCCCACATCCTGTCTCACGTGTGGTGCTGGAACTGACGCAACTCGGCCTCGCCGACCACGCCGTCACTCTCGTTCGCACCATGCCGCACGGCCGGCTCACGGGAAATGTGCTCCAGGACATCGTGCGGTTGCTGGCGCAAGCCGATCGGACCGACGATGCCGAGGCGTTCGCGCGCACGATCAGTGATCCCACGCAGCTCATCGGCGCCCTGATTCATCTGGGGCGGCCGCTGGCCGACGCCGGCCGTATCCAGGACGCGCTCGAACTCGCGGACGAAATCGTCCGCCTGGCTCGCAGCCTCAAGGAGGGAGTTCGGGACCAGGCCGTCACGGAGGCCGCGAGACTGCTGACACGGGCCGGCCGGGCGGATGACGCCATCGCCCTTGCCAAGGACATCTCCCATGTGGGCCGACAGGGCAACATCCTGGAGGCGATCACCGCAGTGCTGGTCGAGACCGGCCGCGTGGACCGTGCCCGCGCCCTCGCCCAGACGATCCGCCCATGGGAGAGGCGTCGCTCGGCCTTGGCGTGCGTTGCCGGCGCGCTGATGCAAGCTGGCCGTCTCGCGGAAACCACCCGCCTCGCCCACAAGATCGCTGATCTCTCCGGACGCCTGACCCACCAGCGCAAGGCCGAGGCCCTGAGGTCCGCGTCGCGGCTACTGGCACAGACGGGCAGAGTCGAAGACGCCCTCCTCTACGCCCGCAGCATCGATCTCCCTGACCGGCAGGTCGTAGCCCTCATCGACGTCCTGCGGGCGCTCGCCAACGCGGGCCGCGCCGACAAGGCCGTGGACCTCGCCCGGGAGATCGCCGGCCTCCTTCCGGACCTCAGCACCGTCGATCGCAGGGCCGCGACACTGACGAATGTCCTGGGGGCCCTGGCCGAACTCGGGCGCATGGAGGAAACGCTCGCTCTCGCCCGCGACAAAGCCCCCATGGCGATCCAGGCGCGCGTCCTCACGGCCGTCGCGCAGGCGTGCGCCGCGGATCCGGGCCGCGCGGACCAGGCGGTCGTGCTAGCGCATGCGATCGACAACCCCGATAGGCGGGGTGAAGCCCTCGCGCTCGTAGCGGAAGTGCTGGCTCAGGCCGGCCACGCGGACGGAGCTGCCGATCTAGTCACCGACGCTTTGCCGATGATACGTGCCATGAACAACCCGGAGCGGCGGGCCGCTGCCTTGGCAGACGTCGCATGGACGCTGTCTCGAACCGGCCGCTCGGACTCCGCAGCCGCGCTGGTTTACGAGGCCATGGCACTGGCCCGGCATGCAGACAGCCACCACCTCCGGGGTGAGGCCCAGGCGGCCGTCGTACGGGCACTCGTCGACGCAGGTCAGACCGGCGTCGCCGCCCGCATCGCCCGGATGATCGAACAGCCCGGCCACAGGGCAATGGCCCTGATTGTCGTGACCGGAGCGCTGGCAAGCAGCGGCCGCCCGGAGGAGGCTGTGGAACTGGCTCAAACGATCGAGGAACGCTCCCGTCGGGGCCAGGCCCTCGGGGCCATCGTGAAGACGCTGGCCGAATCCGGCCGCTTGGGCGACGCGCGCGTCCTCGCTGAGATGATCGACGACCCCGATACAGGGGCTGCGGCCCGAACGTTGGTGGTGGGCGCGCTGACCGAGAGCGACCGGGTGGAGCAGGCCATGGAGCTGGCGCACACGATCGCTCGGCCCGAACGGCGGGCCGACGCGCTCGGGGTCGTCGCCCGGACTCTGGCGGAGGCCGGCCGCGCCGACGAGGCGGTCGCTCTTGTGCAGGGTGTCACTGGCGCCGTGTCACGTTCCCGTTTCGCGATCGGAGCCGTACGCGCCATGGCCCAGGCCGGGCGTCCCGACCAGGTCCGACAGCTCCTGGGCTGCATTGAGGGCCGCGACCAGCGGGACCGTGCCCTGTACGGTCTGGTGCGGACGCTGGCCGACACAGGCCGAATCGACGACTCCCTCAGCGAACTGCGGAACATGCCCGAGTCCGAGTACCGGGACGCAGTGCAACTCTACGTTGTACGGTCACTCGTACGACATCGTGGCGCGGATGCCGCTATGGACCACCTCCGCACCATCCCTCATCCCAAAGTGCGCTGTCCCGCCACGATCAGCGTCGTCCGGAAACTGGCACGGGAGGGCCGGACTGACGAGGCGCTGACTCTGGCGCGGAAGATCTCGTACTCGGACCGCCAGGCACAGGCACTTGCCGCGGTGATGCACGTTCTCGCCGAGCAGGAACGCGTAACAGAGGCAATGGAACTGGCGCGGAGGATGACGCGCACCGACCGTCAGTCGCAGGAACTCGTCGGCGTGGTGCGCACCTGGGCAGAGGAAGGACGTACGGACGACGCACTCGAGTTGGCGCATACCATCACGCACGCTCACCATCACGCGCAGGCTCTCGCCGCCGTGATCCCGGCGTTGGTTCGGGCCGGGCGCGCGGATGACGCCCTCGTGCTCGCCGAGGAGACCGCGACCGCCGCTCGTGCAGTCACCGATCCGGCAGACTGTGCCCGAGTACTCCTCGACACCGCGCTCGCCATGGCCGGAGCAGACCACACAGACAGTGACACACGGCTGGCTTCGCAACACTGCGCCGAAGCCCGCACCCTCATTGCGGAGGCGTTGAGCACGGGCCCCTGGGGGGCGGCCATCGAGGCGATCGCCGTCTTCGCCCCGGAGATTCTGGGCGACCTGGTCGGTCTGGTCACGGCGTCAGCTGATTCACAAAGCGGCTATGCGCCGCACGGGCAACGTGACAGCGGCCCTTCGCCGTCTCATCCAGCTGACGCCGATCAATGCAGGTGAACATCCTGAGCTTGCCTTTTAACCCGCTGCGTCCGGTCGTCAGAGGTCAGAGTGTCGGTGAGCGGTGATACCTGTAGGGCGTGGAAGATGCGATTTCGGGTGCGATACCCCTCCTGCGTGAAGCCTTTCCGGTAGAGGTCCGGCACTGCCCTTTGGGCCGGGAGGCGCTACGGGCATGGGAGCGCAGGCACGGCGTGGTGTTGCCTGAGCCGTAATCGCACCTTCGTGGCTGAGATCGCGAACGGTACTGACCTCGGTCCGCCTGATGAGGGTGGTCTGCTGCCCGTGGGAGAGAAGCCGGCCAGCTGGGCCGTCTGGGAAGCCCGGACACCGCTGTCGTCCGCTACCACGGCACAACCCGGATAGTCAACTCGCTCAGCACCATGCCGTTCTACGACACGCCCCAGTATCCGGCCAATGAGGTGAAGCGCGCGCATGTGATCGCCTCGCTGAGAACTGGCGTCCAGTTCTTCTTCGAGTACCTCCCTCGTCACCGATCCGCTCGACCACACCACGAGCAGCCAACGGCCGCGCATGCCGATCAGCGGCCAGGCGACGTCGGCGAGGACGGTCATCTCGTCCTCGGTCAGCGGATCGCCGTCGAGGCTGATGTGCCAGCGGCAGTCCACGAGACGGTTCAGAGCCAGGAAGGCGCTGCCGGGGATGAACTCGTCGGCGCCGCCGCGGCTGCCGATGACGGCGGTTGCGGTGAGGATCGACCAGAAATCGGCTTTCCGCAAGTGGGTGGGATTCCCTGCAAGATCCTCCGTGCCCCCGGAGGGTGCGCGGGGCACGATCGTGTCAGCGACCGGCTCAGGCAAGACGATCACGGCAGCCGCGTCCGCGCTGGAGTACTTCCCGGGCGGCCGAATCCTCGTGACCGTGCCGACCCTGGACCTGCTCGTGCAGACCGTCCAGGCGTGGCACCTGGTGGGCCACCGCGCCCCGATGGTCGCGGTGTGCTCGCTGGAGAACGACCCGGTACTGAACGAACTGGACGTGCGCACCACCACCAACCCCATCCAACTCGCCCTGTGGGCCGGGTCCGGGCCCGTGGTCGTGTGCGCCACGTACGCCTCTCTCGTGGACCGCGAGGACATCGACGACCCCATCGGGCCAGCAGAAGGTCCGCGGACCGTTGGAGGCCGCCCTGGCGGGCGGAGAGCGGCTCTACGGCCAGCAGTTGGCAGGCTTCGACCTCGCGATCGTGGATGAGGCCCACGGAACCGCCGGTGATCTCGGGCGGCCGTGGGCCCGCGATCCACGACAACCAGCGGATCCCGGCGGACTTCCGGCTGTACCTGACCGCGACGCCGCGCATCCTGGCCTCGCCCCGCCCGCAGAAGGGCGCGGAGGGCCAAGAGCTGGAGATCGCGTCGATGGGCCAGGACTCACCAGACCTACGGGCCGTGGCTGGCCGAGCTCGGGCTCTCAGGGCCGATCGAGCGGGGCATCCTCGCCGGGTTCGAGATCGACGTGCTGGAGATCCGCGACCCCTCCCCGGTCCTGGGCGAGTCGGAGGAAGCGCAGCGGGGCCGGCGCCTGGCCTTGCTGCAGACCGCGCTCCTGGAGCACGCCGCCGCGTACAACTTGCGTACGGTCATGACCTTCCACCAGAAGGTGGAGGAGGCGATGGCCTTCGCGGAGAAGCTGCCGGAGATCGCAGCGGACATGTACGTCAACGACGCCTCCGAGGAGGACCTGGCGCAGGCGGAGAAGCTGCCGACGTCGTTGATCGACGCGGAGTTCTACGAGCTGGAGGCCGGCCGCCACGTCCAGCCGGACCGAGTGTGGTCGGCGTGGCTGTGCGGCGACCACCTCGTGTCCGAGCGGCGCGAGGTCCTGCGCCAGTTCGCAAACGGCATCGACGCCAACAACCGGCGCGTACACAGGGCGTTCCTCGCGAGCGTTCGCGTCCTCGGGGAAGGCGTGGACATCACCGGCGAACGGGGCGTGGAGGCCATCTGCTTCGCCGACACCCGCGGCTCCCAGGTCGAGATCGTGCAGAACATCGGCCGCGCGCTCAGGCTCAACCGGGACGGCAGCACCAAGGTGGCGAGGATCATCGTGCCCGTGTTCCTGGAGCCCGTTGAGAACCCGCAGGACATGGTCGCCTCCGCCTCATTCCGCCCCCTCGTAGCCGTCCTCCAAGGCCTGCGCAGCCACGATGAGCGCCTGGTCGAGCAGCTCGCCTCCCGCGCCCTCACCAGCGGCAAGCGCAAGGTCCACGTCCGGCGCGACGAAGAGGGGCAGATTGTCGAGGCCGACGGCAAGGACGAGGAGCACGACGAGGGCGCGGACGCCGCTGCCGAGTCCTCGCTGCTCCACTTCTCCAGCCCGCGCGACGCCACCACGATCGCCGCGTTCCTGCGCACGCGGGTGTACCGGCCGGAGTCCCTGGTCTGGCTGGAGGGCTACCAGGCCCTGCTCCACTGGCGGAAGGAGAACGAGATCACCGGCCTCTACGCCGTCCCCTACGACACCGAGGTCGAAGTCGGCGTGACAAAGTCGTTTCCCCTTGGGAGGTGGGTCCACCGGCAGCGGAAGGCACTGCGGGCCGGGGAGCTGGAGCCGCACCGCAAGGAATTGCTGGACGCGCCCGAGGCCGGGATGGTGTGGGAGCCCGGCGAGGAAGCCTGGGAGAACAAGCTCGCCGCGCTGCGCTCGTACCGACGGGCCACGGGGCACCTCGCTCCGCGTCAGGACGCGGTCTGGGGCGAAGGCGAGGCGATGGTGCCGGTGGGCCAGCACATGGCCAACCTCCGCCGGAAGGGCGGCCTCGGGAAGGACACGGAGCGGGCAGCGGAGCGCGCGAAGTATCTGGCCGCGATCGACCCGGACTGGAACTGCCCCTGGCCACTGGACTGGCAACGCCACTACCGCGTCCTCGCGGACCTGGTCGACGCCGACGGCAGCCTGCCCGACATCGCACCCGGGGTGCTGACGGACGGCGATGACATCGGACGGTGGCTTCAGCGACAGACACAGCCGGGCACCTGGGCGCAGCTGTCGACCGAGCAGCAGGAGCGGCTGTCCAGGCTGGGCGTGAAGCCGCTTGAGGCGCCGTCTCCGGCCCCGGCGGCAACGCGTGCGATAAGGGCCTGAGCAAGCCGCAGCAGGCCTTCCAGCGGGGCCTGGCGCCCTCGCGCAGTGGGTGGAACGGAAGGGCCAGCGGCCGGTGCCGAGGGGCCACAGCGAAGAGATCGTGGTCGACGGCGAGGCGGAGCCGGTGGCTGTGAAACTGGGCGTGCGGACATCGAACACCCGCGCGAGGCGGGACAAGCTCACCCAGGACCAGCTCGACGCACTACGGGAACTGGGCGTGCAGTGGGCATGACGCTGGCACTGCCCGACCATTGAGCCGGAGCGCGCCTAAAGGGTGCTGCAGAAGGCCGTGTTTCCGCAGGTCGGAGCGGTGTTTGGGTGCGTGGGGTCATGCGGCGAGGGCGAGGTTGTGCATGCGGGCGACGGCCTGGACGGCGTGGTGGAGGCCGTCGCCGCGCTGCCGGCAGTCGCGGAGGATCTTGTAGTTCTTCATGCGGGAGAAGGTGTGCTCGACGCGGGCGCGGACCTTGCGGTGGGCGACGTTGTCTTCTTCCTCGCCCTTCAGCAGGGGCCGTCCGGGGCGTTTGCGGTGCGGGACGATCAGGCCGGTGTTGATATAGGCGCCGTCGCCGAGGACGGTCATGCCCTGACAGTGCTCCGCGAGCCCGGAGTCCCGCCAGGCTTTCGCGTCCGCGGTCGTGCCGGGCACCGGACGGGCAGCAGCCACCACCAAGCGGGTCTCGGCGTCCACGATGACCTGCACGTTTGCCGAGAACCGGTAGTTACGCGAGGACGCACCGATCTTGCGGTCGCGGACCGGGACGAGGGTGCCGTCCACGATCCACAGCCGATCGACGGTGTCCTGGGAGGTTCGGGCCGGCTCAAGGGCGAGCAGCGGGCCGAGTCGCTGGATCACCCGGCACACGGTCGCCGGTGACACCCCGAACAGTGGGGCGAGCTGCCTCATGGTGAGGTTCGTGCGGTAGTACACGGCCACCAACAGCACCCGCTCGGCCAGCGGCAGCCGCCACGGACGGCCCCATCCGCAACCCTCGCCGCCGCGTTCCCGGACCGCCCTCAGCAGCCGCCGGAACTGATCCTCCCGCAGCCCGGTGAACGTCTCCACCCACACCCGATCAGCCCTCAACACCCCGCCCATACAACGGAGATGCCCTGTTCACGGCCTTCTGCAACACCCTTTACGACCTCGTGCATGGTTGGCCGTGGCTCGGCGCGGGAGTGGCTCGTTGAACCGAGCATGGTGGGGGCTGGGGCGCGTGAGTTGATCGTGGCGGA
>NZ_JBIAEQ010000012.1:150725-279552 GCF_042868655.1 Streptomyces sp. NPDC007808 | reverse complement strand
TGTTGAGTTCTCAAGGAACGGTCGCTTCCTTCGTACTCACCCTCTCGGGCTTTCCTCCGGGCGCTTCCCTTCGGTGTTTCCGACTCTATCAGATCCTTTTTGCGATCCGATTCCCTGTCGGCGGGATTGCCGTGGGCCTTGGGCTTTCGCCTGTCGGCCTTTCGACATTCACTACGTTAGCCGATTCCCCCGCCCGATTCATAATCGGGCTCCGGAGGTTGGAATTCAGGCATGCGTGCACGCCAAAAACCGACCCCGTTGAGGGTGTTCGTAGGTAGTGGGTTGGCCGCTCCGGCTGCTGACTTCGCAGTACCCGGTTCAGCGGCTCGGGCTACGTTACGCCCCTCGTCCAGGCGCGTCAACTTCGGCGGCGCCTCGGGACGTGGGCCCTATAGGGGCTCACGGTGGGGTCGTTGGCGATCCAGTAGCGCCAGGGGTGGCTGTCCCCGTTGCCGCCGTCGCCGGCCACGCCGGTACGGGGGCCGTTGCGTACCTGGTCGGAGGGGACGGGGGTGCCGGTGAGGATGCGCAGCGGTGTCTCGTCGGGGGTGCATGCGTCCGTGCCGTCCAGGGCTCGGTCCACGTCCAGGGCGGTGGCCAGGCGGGCCGGGCCTTTGGCCAGTTCCTTGTCGTTGCGGGCCGAGAGTCGACGGGTGCGGGCCAGCTCGGCGCCCTCGACGATCTCGCCGGCTCGCAGCAGGACCGCGCTCGCCGAGCCGTCGGGGCCGCAGACCAGGTTCATGCAGTGCCACATGCCGTAGGTGAAGTAGACGTAGACGTGTCCGGGAGGGCCGAACATCACGTCGTTGCGGGGTGTGCGGCCGCGATAGGCATGGGAGCCGGGGTCGTTGGGGCCGTCGTAGGCCTCGACCTCGGTGAGGCGCAGAGCGATCGGACCGTCCGGGGTGGAGCGTACGAGGATGCGGCCGAGAAGGTCGGGGGCGACTTCCAGGACGGGCCGGTCGAAGAAGTCCCGGGGCAGGGGCGTACGGTCGGGGGTCGCGATCATGCCGTCCGAGGGTACTGGAGACGGGTGCTCGTGACGGGGTGGTCAGGGAGCGTGCACCTTGCCAGGGTGGGGTGCGGAACCGGCCGCGACCGGATCGCGTTTGTAGGGATCAAGGATCCACTCTGAAAAGAGGAGAGTCATGGCGTTCAAGAAGCTGCTCGCGAGCCTGGGGGCCGGTGGGGCTTCGGTCGAGACGGTGCTGACCGAGGTCAACGTCGTGCCGGGCGGCGTCGTCCAGGGCGAGGTGCGGATTCAGGGCGGGTCCGTGGCCCAGAACATCGAGGGTCTGTCCGTGGGCCTCCAGGCCCGGGTCGAGGTGGAGACCCAGGACTCGGAGTACAAGCAGGACATCGAGTTCACCAAGATGCCGCTCGGTGGGGCCTTCGAGCTGCAGGCCCAGGCCGTGCACGCGGTGCCCTTCGGGCTGGAGATCCCGTGGGAGACGCCGATCACGACGATCGACGGTCAGACGCTGCGCGGCATGCACATCGGTGTGACCACGGAGCTGGCGATCGCGCGGGCCGTGGACTCCACCGACCTGGACCCGATCAACGTGCACCCGCTGCCCGCGCAGAAGGCGATCCTCGACGCCTTCATCCAGCTGGGCTTCCGCTTCAAGAACGCGGACATGGAGCGCGGGCACATCCGCGGTACGCGGCAGAAGCTGCCGTTCTACCAGGAGATCGAGTTCTTCCCGCCGCAGCAGTACCGCGGGGTCAACCAGGTCGAGCTGAGCTTCGTCGCCGACGCGAACGCGATGGACGTCGTCCTTGAGATGGACAAGAAGCCGGGGCTGTTCAGCGAGGGCAGCGACACCTTCCGGTCGTTCCAGGTGGGTCTGCACGACTTCCAGGGGACCGACTGGGCGGCGTACCTCAACCAGTGGCTGTCCGAGGTCGGCAGCAAGCGCAACTGGTTCTAGGCTCGGAACTGCTGATTCCACCGGTTCGTCAGGAGGTATCGAAGTGACCGAGCTCAAGAGGCGGCCGCTGCCCCACGACTTCCATCCGCCCGTGCCGTCCTTCACGGTCACGAGCGAGGACGTCGAGCACGGCGGGACCCTCAAGGACGCTCAGGTCCACGCGGCCGGCAACACTTCGCCGCAGCTGCGCTGGGAGGGCTTCCCGGCCGAGACCAAGAGCTTCGCCGTCACCTGCTACGACCCCGACGCCCCCACGGGGAGCGGGTTCTGGCACTGGGTCCTGTTCGACATCCCGGCCTCGGTGACCGAGCTGCCGGCGGGTGCGGGCAGCGGCAAGTTCGAGGGTCTGCCGGAGGGTGTGATCCACGCCCGTAACGACTACGGGTCCAAGGACTTCGGCGGTGCCGCGCCGCCGCCCGGGGACGGGCCGCACCGCTATGTGTTCACGGTCTACGCCGTGGACCAGGAGAAGCTCGGTCCGGATTCCGACGCCAGCCCTGCCGTCGTCGGGTTCAACCTGCGGTTCCACACACTGGCGCGCGCTCATGTGATCGCCGAGTACGAGGTGCCCGCCGAAGCCTGACGTTCATGGAACGTTTGCCCGCCCCCGGTCATGGAAGTGATCGGAGGCGGGCACTTTTTATTTCGTTGTCCATCTCGGCGTGCCCGGCCAGAGTTGATCCCAGCCCGCCAGGGGGTGGGCAGGTGCACACGGGAGGTGGGCTGCAATGCGGGACACGCTGGTACTGAACGCGAGCTTCGAGCCGCTGTCGACGGTGACGTTGAATCGAGCCGTCGTTCTGGTGCTTCAGGACAAGGCCGTCGTCGAGCAGGCCCACCCCGAACTGCGTATGCGGGGAGCCGAGGTGGACATACCGGCGCCCCGGGTGATCAGGCTCTGCAGGTACGTACGGGTGCCGTTCCGAAGACAAGCGCCGTGGTCGAGGCGGGGAGTTCTGGTGCGGGACCGGCACCGGTGCGCGTACTGCGGGCGGCGGGCCACGACCGTGGACCACGTGGTGCCGAAGTCGCGGGGTGGGCAGGACACGTGGCTGAATACGGTGGCTTCTTGCGCGGAGGACAATCACCGGAAGGCTGACCGGACGCCTGAGCAGGCGGGTATGCCGCTGCTTCGGGAGCCGTTCGAGCCGACGCCGGCTGATGCGATGCTGCTGGCGCTGGGGGCCGACGACCTCGCTGCGCTGCCGGATTGGCTGGCGCTGGACGCGGCCTGACCAATCGCCGTAGGGCTTTGGGTGGTTCGTTGGCTGCAGGCTGTACGTGGCTTGTCGCGCAGTTCCCCGCGCCCCTTGGAGGCGTTCGGGCCCGCCTTCGTCATGAAGGCGGGCCCCTTTGTCGTACGGCCGTGTGTGCGTCAGTCGATCGACGGCTTCTCTCGGCGTTCCGTGCCCGTGCCGCCGTTGCCGGAGGGGCTGTTGCCTGAACCGCCGCCGAAGCCGCCCAAGTTGCCCATGGCGCCGGACAGGCCCTTGAGGGCGTCGCCGATCTCGCTGGGGACGATCCAGAGCTTGTTGGCGTCGCCCTCGGCGATCTTGGGGAGCATCTGGAGGTACTGGTAGGAGAGGAGCTTCTGGTCCGGGTCGCCGGCGTGGATGGCTTCGAAGACCGTACGGACCGCCTGGGCTTCGCCTTCCGCGCGCAGGGCGGCTGCCTTGGCCTCACCTTCGGCGCGCAGGATCTGGGACTGCTTCTCGCCCTCGGCGGTGAGGATGGCGGCCTGGCGGGTGCCTTCGGCGGTGAGGATCGCGGCGCGCTTGTCGCGGTCGGCGCGCATCTGCTTCTCCATCGAGTCCTGGATGGAGGTGGGCGGTTCGATCGCCTTGAGCTCGACACGGTTGACGCGGATGCCCCACTTGCCCGTCGCCTCGTCGAGGACGCCGCGCAGAGCCGCGTTGATCTCCTCGCGGGAGGTGAGGGTGCGTTCGAGGTCCATGCCGCCGATGATGTTGCGCAGGGTGGTGACCGTCAGCTGCTCGATCGCCTGGATGTAGCTGGCGACTTCGTAGGTCGCGGCGCGCGCATCGGTCACCTGGTAGTAGATGACGGTGTCGATGTTCACGACCAGGTTGTCCTGGGTGATCACCGGCTGCGGCGGGAACGGCACGACCTGTTCGCGCAGGTCGATGCGGTTGCGGATGGTGTCGATGAACGGGACCACGATGTTGAGGCCCGCGTTGAGCGTGCGGGTGTAGCGGCCGAAGCGCTCGACGATGGCCGCGCTCGCCTGTGGGATGACCTGGATCGTCTTGATCAGGGCGATGAAGACCAACACCACCAGAATGATCAGGACGATGATGACCGGTTCCATCGTCGTTCCCCGTACCCCTTCTCCGCCGCGGCGTTTTCCGCAGATCTTATGGTTGTTGAAGATCTTGCTGGTCGAGTCTGACAGACCGTCGCGTGCCTCGTGGCGGGTTCGCGCCACTTACGTCGTGCGAGGTCACATGACGATCGCCGTGGCCCCCTCGATGTCCACGACGTCCACTTCCTCGCCTACTTCGTAGGCGCGGTCGGTGTCGAGGGAGCGTGCCGACCAGACCTCCCCGGCGAGCTTGATCCGGCCGCCGGAGGCGTCGACGCGCTCAAGGACGACGGCCTGTCTGCCTTTCAGCGCGTCGATGCCGGTGGCGAGTTGGGGCCGCTGGGCGCGATGTCGGTTCGCGATGGGCCGTACGACGGCGATGAGTGCGGTCGATACGACGACGAAGGAGACGACCTGGGCGACGGCCTCGCCGCCGAGGACGCCGGCGACGAGGGCGGCGGCCACGGCACCCACCGCCAGCATGCCGAGTTCGGGCATCGCGGTGATCACGAGCCCGATGCCGAGCGCTGCCGCGCCGATCAACCACCAAACCCACGCGTCGATTTCCACATGGTCATGGTAGGACCGCGAGCCCTGTCACGGACAGGGCGCCGGTCGTTTGAACGGTCTTTCTCACCGCGGTCCTGACCAGGTTCTCGCGGGGTGAAGGACGGCGTCAGGACAGCGGGAGACCCTGTGCCGTCCAGCGGTCGCCGACCTGCTCGACGACGAGCGGGAGCCCGAAGCAGAGGGAGAGGTTGCGGGAGGTGAGTTCGAGCTCCATGGGACCGGCCGCGAGGACCTTGCCCTGGCGGATCATCAGCACGTGGGTGAAGCCCGGGGGGATCTCCTCGACGTGGTGGGTGACCATGAGCATCGAGGGGGCGATCGGGTCGCGGGCGAGACGGCCGAGGCGGCGGACGAGGTCCTCGCGGCCGCCGAGGTCGAGGCCGGCGGCGGGCTCGTCGAGGAGGAGGAGCTCGGGGTCGGCCATGAGGGCGCGGGAGATCAGGGTGCGCTTGCGCTCGCCCTCGGAGAGGGTGCCGAACTTGCGGTCGAGGTAGTCGCTCATGCCGAGGCGGTCGAGGAAGGCGCGGGCGCGCTGCTCGTCGATCTCCTCGTAGTCCTCGTGCCAGGTGGCGGTCATGCCGTACGCGGCGGTGAGCACGGTCTCCAGGACGGTCTGGCGCTTGGGGAGCTTCTCGGTCATGGCGATGCCGGCCACACCGATGCGCGGGCGCAGTTCGAAGACGTCGGTGCCGGGCTTGCCCAGGGTCTCGCCGAGGATGGAGACGGAGCCCGTGCTGGGGTAGAGGTAGCTGGACGCGAGGTTCAGGAGCGTGGTCTTGCCGGCGCCGTTCGGGCCGAGGATCACCCAGCGCTCGCCCTCCTTGACCGACCAGGAGACCTGGTCCACCAGAGCCCGGCCCTCGCGGACCACGGATACGTCCTGAAGCTCCAGAACATCGCTCATGAGCGCGTTGTCTCCCCTTGCTGTGACCGGTCTCGGCGTCTCGGCGTCTCAGTGGTCGCGTGCGCCTGTGGGCGCAGCCCTCTAGGAAATCTACGCCACCGGTCCGGCGCTTCATTCCATCGGTCCGGTCCTTAGGGTGGTGGCATGCTCTCGGAACCACGTTCAGGACGTCTTGCGGCTTGGGGTAATGCCCTTTTGGCCGGACTTGTCTCTCCCGATGACGCTGTGCTGGAGATTGTCGGGACCGATGCCGTGCACCGGGTGGAGGGGCTGCCGGCCGAGACCGCGCCCGTCGGTCTCACGCTGGCGCTGGGGCGGCTGCGGTCGCTCGGGGTGAGCGGGCTGCGGGTGGCGCTGCCCGCGCCGGGGCATCCGCTGGGGTTGAGCGGGCCGCCGGAGTTCAACGCGCGGGCGCTGGAGGCCGAGGAGGCGGTGATCTGCCACGGTGCCGCGTTCGGGCTGGTGCCGCAGGTGTACGAGGCCGGGCCCGAAGGTGATGTGCATGTCGAGGTGGTGTGGCACTGCCTGGCCGTGCGGGAGGCGCCCCCTGCGGATGTGCCGTCGCTGGGTGAGGCGGAGCGGGAGCTGGCGGAGGCTCTGCGGGAGGCCACCGAGGTGCTGTCGCGGCTGGACGTGGCCGGGTCGGGGCCGGTGGCCGAGGCGGCGATCGATGCGTATCGGGCGAGGGCCGAGCGGGGCCGGGAGGCGTTGGCTCCGGGCTATCCCCCGCGGGCGGTGCGGGTGCTTGAGCTGGCGCAGCGCGTGGGGTTGCTGGTGTCGCTGGCGTATGGGAACGGGCACGGGGGTGCGGTCAGCTCCGCTGAGATGGGGGCGCGGGCGGAGGCGTTGCGGCCGGTGGAGCGGGTGGCCAGGCGGGCGCAGGTCGCGGCCTACAACGCCGTTGTCGAGGAGCGGGAGCGGGGCGTGCGCTGAGTGTCGGGCGTCTGACGGCCGGCAGAAGGCGTGCACGACAGACCGGCCTCCCGGGACAGCCGGGAGGCCGGTGGTCACTGCCTGGTGCGCGGTGGCGTCACTTGTTGACGGCCAGGTTGCCGAAGGCCGGGTTCAGGATGCCCACGACGTTCACGCTGTTGCCCGAGACGTTGACCGGGATGTGAACCGGAGCCTGGACGACATTGCCCGAGGCGACGCCCGGGGAGCCCACGGCCTTGCCGTCGGCGTGCGCGCCGTCGGTGGCGGAGGCCACTCCGGCACCGGCGGCCAGCAGGCCACCCGCCACCATCGTCACGGCCGCTGCCTTCTTCAGGTTCTTCACTTCTAAGCCCTCCTTGCGATTGCCGCGGCAGTCGCCGCAGCACGCCATGGAGAACGGCGGGGATCCACGAAGGATGCGCCATCCGGGGGACATTCCCACGACGGTATGAATCTCAGTCCGGAGCGGAACCCTCCGTATTGCCGTCCGTCATGCCTTGCGGAGAGCGTTTCAGCCGGTCACGCCATGGCGTACGGCCCACAGCGCGGCCTGGGTGCGGTCGGCGAGGTCGAGTTTCATCAGGATGTTCGACACGTGCGTCTTGACGGTCTTCTCCGACAGGACCAGGGCCCTGGCTATCTCCCGGTTGGATCGGCCGTCCGCGATCAGGCCGAGCACCTCTCGCTCCCGCTCGGTCAGGGAGCCCGCCCTGCCCGGCCCTGAGTTGGCCTCCTCCTGGGACAACAGGGCGCCGGCGACCTCGGGTTGCAGCAGGATGTGGCCGGCGTGCACCGCGCGGATGGCGCCGGCGAGCGCGTCGGGGTCCACGTCCTTGTAGACGTACCCGGCGGCGCCCGCGCGCAGGGCGGGGATCACCGTGCGCTGCTCGGTGAAGCTGGTGACGATCAGCACGCGCGCGGGGTTGTCGAGTTCGCGGAGCTTGCGCAGGGCGTCGACGCCGTCCATGCCCGGCATCTTGACGTCCATGAGGACGACGTCCGGCTTCAGTTCCTCGGCGCGGGCCACTCCCTCGGCGCCGTCGGCGGCCTCCCCCACCACCTCGATGTCGTCCTGCACTTCCAGGAAGGTGCGCAGGCCCCGGCGGACGACCTGGTGGTCGTCGACGAGCAGCACCTTGATTGCGTCAGCCACCGGGGACCTCCATCTCGATCACGGTGCCCTTGCCGGGCACCGATTCCACGGTCAGCGTGCCGCCGACCCCGCTCGCCCGGTCCCGCATGGAGACCAGGCCCAGGTGGCGTCCGGCGCGGCGTATCGCCTTGGGGTCGAAGCCACTGCCGTCGTCGGTGACCCGCAGGACGGCTCCGCCGCCGCGCCGGTCCAGTGTCACGTCGACATGCTCGGCCCCGGAGTGCCGCAGGGCGTTGTGCAGGGCCTCCTGCGCGACGCGCAGCACCGCCTCCTCCTGGGCCGCGGGCAGGGCCTTCACGCCGCGGCCGGCGAAGGTCACGCGCGCGGTGTGGGCGCGGTCGAGCACCTGGATCTGGGTGCGCAGGGTCGCCACGAGGCCGTCCTCGTCGAGGGCGGCGGGGCGCAACTCGACGACCGCGGCGCGCAGTTCGTCGGCGGCCTCGGCGGCCAGCGCGGCCACCTGGTGCAGCTCGCCCTTGGCGCGGGACGGGTCCCGGTCGATCAGGGCGGTGGCCGCCTGGGCGGTCAGGCGCAGGGAGAACAGCTTCTGGCTGACCGCGTCGTGCAGTTCGTGCGCGAGGCGGGAACGCTCCTCGGCGATGGTCAGCTCGCGGCTGCGCTCGTACAGCCGGGCATTGGTCAGGGCGATGGCGGCGTGCTGGGCGAGGATGGAGAGCAGTGCCTCGTCCTCCTCGGTGAAGCCGCAGCCGTCCTCGGGCTTGGGGCACGAGGGGTCCTCCCCCTCGGGGCGCAGCTTGTTGGCGAGGAACAGCGCACCGATGACCTCGTCGCCGTCGCGGATCGGCAGGCCCAGGAAGTCGGACATCTCGGGGTGCGCCGACGGCCAGCCCTCGAAGCGGGGGTCCTCGCGGACGTCGGCGAGGCGCTCGACCTCGGCCTCCCGGAGCATCGCGGCGAGGATGCCGTGCTGACGCGGGAGGGGGCCGATGGCCTTCCACTGCTCGTCGCTGACCCCGTCGACCACGAACTGGGCGAAGCCGCCGTGGTCGTCCGGGACGCCGAGGGCGGCGTACTGCGCGTCGAGCAGTTCGCGGGCCGAGGCGACGATCGTCTTGAGGACGTCGCGCACCTCCAGATGCCTGCTCATGGCCAGCAGCGCGGAGCTCACCGCTGCCAGGCCGGACCTGGGCCTTTGACTCATGCCCTCACGGTACCGGCGGGGTGTGACAGCCGGATCGGACCAGTGGCGGCGGCCGGATGAGGCTCGGGACCTAGGGCTGCGGTCCCGGTACCGGTGCCGTAGAGCGAAAGGCCGCGGTGGGAGGCGTAGGACCGAAGGCCCGGGGTGTGCGGCGTAGGACGAAGGGCCCCGCGGTTCTGGGGCCCGCGTCCGAGGTGGGGCGTACCCGGCGGTTCCTACGTTGAGGGCACCGCCGAAGGGGGCGGCCACGACGGACGAGGGGACGGATGTCATGCCGGTAGCGATCATCACGGGAGCTTCGAAGGGGCTGGGACGGGCGCTCGCCGAGGCGCTGGCGGCGCGCGGCTGGGATCTGGTGCTGGACGCCAGGAGGGGGCGGGCACTCCAGGAGACGGCGGCCGGGATCCGGGTGCACGGCACGCGCGTGACGGCCGTGCCGGGGGACGTCACGGACGCCCGGCACCGGTCCGAGCTGGTGGCGGCGGCCTGGCGGCTGGGCGGCGTCGACCTGCTGGTGAGCAACGCCAGCGCGCTGGGGGCCGAGCCGTTGGTTCGCCTGGACGAGCTGCCCCTGGCGGGAATGCGGCGGGCGCTGGAGGTGAACCTGATCGCCGCGCTGGGTCTGGTCCAGGAGGCGTTGCCGCTGCTGCGGGCCTCGGCGTCGGGCGCGGTGATCACGGTCAGCTCGGACGCGGCCGCTCAGGCGTACGAGACCTGGGGCGGGTACGGGGCGTCCAAGGCCGCCCTCGACCAGCTCGCGGCGGTGCTCGGCACGGAGGAGCCGGCGTTGCGCGTCTGGGCGGTCGACCCCGGGGACATGGCCACGGATCTGTACGCGGCGGCCGTACCGGACGACGACGGTCCGCGACCGGCGCCGGACGGTGTGGTGCCGGCGTTCCTGCGGTTGCTGGACGAGCGTCCGGCGAGCGGTCGCTATGGGGCTCCGGCGCTGCTGGAGGGGCGGCGATGACGTCGGTGTCACGGGTACCGCGGGAGCTGTCGGCCCGGGTGCCGGCCGAACAGCGGGGGCCGGGGCTGGACCGGGACGCCGTACGGCTGCTGGTCTCGCGGGGCACGGACGTGTCGCACCACGTGTTCGGCGAGCTGCCGCGGCTGCTGCGCGCCGGGGACCTTCTGGTCGTCAACACGTCCAAGACGTTGCCGGCGGCCGTGGACGGGTGGGTCGGGCACGCGCGCGTGGTGGTGCACTTCTCCACCTGTGGGGACGACGGGCGCTGGGCGGTCGAGCTGCGGGATCCCGATGAGCGGGGGACCACGCGTCCGCTGACGTGGGCGCGAAGCGCTTCGTGGCGAGGGGATGGGCCCGCGGGGACACAGGTGCGGCTTCCCGGGGGTGCGCGGCTGGTGCTGGAGGAGCCCTTGAGCGCGGCCGCTGAGCGGCTGTGGTGGGCTCGGGTGACCGTGACGGGCGGGGCGGGTTCCGCCGACCGTCACTCGGGTACGGCGAGGGCGGTGCTCGCGCTGATGCGGGAGTACGGGCGGCCGATTCGGTACTCCTATACGGAGCGGGAGCAGCCGCTGTCCGTCTACCAGACGGTGTTCGCGCTGCCGTCGGCCGACGGAACGGGCAGCGCGGAGATGCCGAGTGCGGCGCGGCCCTTCACGCCGCGGTCGGTGACGGAGCTGGTGAGCCGGGGGGTGCAGTTCGCGCCGATCACGCTGCACACCGGGGTGGCCTCCGCGGAGGCGCACGAGCCGCCGTATCCGGAGCGGTTCGCGGTGCCGGAGGCGTCGGCCCGGTCGATCAACGCGGCCAAGGCGGGGCGGGGCAGGGTCATCGCCGTCGGGACTACGGCCGTGCGGGCCGTGGAGTCGGCGGCGGACGCCGACGGGGTCGTACGCGCGCGTGAGGGGTGGACGGATCTGGTCGTCACTCCCGAGCGCGGGGTGCGGGTGGTGGACGGGCTGCTGACGGGGCTGCACGAGCCGCAGGCCTCGCATCTGCTGATGCTGGAGGCGGTCGGGGGGCGAGCCGCGATCGACCGCGGGTACGAGGCGGCGCTGCGCGGGCTCTACCTGTGGCACGAGTTCGGCGACGTGCACCTCGTCCTCCCGGCGGAGACCTCTCACGCAGCGCATTGCTCAAGCAACTGCCAGTGAGACTGTTACCGGGTCGATGTGAGCCCGCGCATAGGGCGCACGTCACGTACGAAGGCCCATAGGAGATAAGACGCCCCTTTTGAACGGGGAGGACGGCCCCATCTGTCCTAATTTGCACTTCATGGGTCAACTACCCGAGATCGTACGTCACACCTTTGCCTGTCCATTTTGCGGCCGCTAAGAATTGCTCTCGTCGCTCAGCGCCGTGGGTTCCGCCCGCGGCGTTTGTGCAGGAAGCACCCGTGTCCACTGCCGGACAGCGAGCGACCTCCGCGCTATTTCGAAGAGGTCCCACTGCCATGCTCAAGAACACCAAGAACCGCGGTCTCAGTCGTGCGCTCACCAAGCGGCACAAGATAGCCGTCGCCGGAGTCACCACGCTCGGTGTCGCCGCGCTGGCCTTCTCCGCCGTCCCCGGGAACGCCGAGTCGACCACGGCCGAGGCCCCCACGGGTCAGGTGGCGTACAGCAGCGAGCAGATCAAGGACGTCCAGGGCAGCGTGACCGACCAGCTCGCCTCCGCGAGCGTGAAGGCCGAGGCCATCGAGGCCAAGAAGAAGGCCGAGCGGGAGGCCGCGGCCAAGAAGAAGGCCGCCGCCGACGCGGCCGCCAAGAAGAAGGCCGCGGACGCCGCCGCGCAGAAGAAGGCCGCCGAGGCCGCCGCGCAGAAGAAGGCCGAGGCGGAGCGCAAGGCGAAGGAGGCCGCGAGCCGGTCCGCCGAGCGCGTCCAGGTCAAGACGGTCGCCGCCAAGAAGAGCTACGCCAACAACCTCGACGGCTGGATCCGTGAGGCCCTGGACATCATGAAGAAGCACGAGATCCCGGGCACCTACAACGGCCTGTACAAGAACATCATGCGAGAGTCCTCGGGTAACCCGAACGCGATCAACAACTGGGACATCAACGCCCAGAACGGCGTTCCGTCGATCGGTCTGCTGCAGGTCATCAAGCCGACCTTCGACGCCTACCACGTCCCGGGCACCGCGTGGAGCCAGTACGACCCGGTCGCCAACCTGACCGCCGCCGCCAACTACGCGGCCGACCGGTACGGCTCGATCGACAACGTCAACAGCGCGTACTGAGCGAGGTAGGCGCGGGCCTTGCGATCCGTACGCCGAAGGGCGGCACCCTCCTGACGGGGTGCCGCCCTTCGTGCGTCGTACGACGGCGACTACTTGCGCATGACCTCGGGCTCGTGGCGGCGCAGGAAGCGGGCCACGAAGAAGCCGCAGATCACCCCGAGGGCGATCAGGGCGACCATGTCCAGGGACCAGGCGCCGACCGTGTGCTCCCACAGCGGGTCGTCGCTGTCGCCCTTGGCGGGCGGACTGATCCGGTTGAAGTCGAGCGTGGCACCCGCGGCGGCGACCGCCCAGCGCGACGGCATCAGGTACGAGAGCTGGTTGACGCCGATGGAGTTGGCGAGGGGGAACAGGCAGCCGGTGAAGACGACCTGGACGATCGCGAACATGACCAGCAGCGGCATGGTCTTCTCGGCGGTCTTCACCAGGGCGGAGATGATCAGGCCGAACATCATCGCCGTGAAGCCCAGCGCCATGATCGGAATGCACAGCTCCAGCAGGATCTGGCTGCCGAGGATCAGGCCCTCGTCCGGGATGGTGCGGCTGGAGAAGCCGATGACACCGACCATCAGACCCTGCAGCACGGTGATCAGGCCGAGCACGAACACCTTGGACATCAGGTACGCGGACCGGGACAGGCCGGTCGCGCGCTCCCGCTCGTAGATGACCCGTTCCTTGATCAGCTCGCGGACGGAGTTGGCGGCACCGGCGAAGCAGGCGCCCACCGCGAGGATCAGCAGGACCGTGAGGGCCGTGCCGTTGGCGACGGGCTTGCCGGTGCTCGGGTTGATCTCCGTGTTGACCAGGAGGTCCTTGCCGGAGTCGATGAGCAGGCTCACCGAGCCGAGGACGAGCGGCAGGATCACCGTCAGAGCCAGGAAGCCCTTGTCGGAGGCGATGACCGAGACATAGCGGCGCACCAGGGTCAGGAACTGCGACAGCCAGCCCTGCGGCTTGGGCGGCTTCATCGCCTGCATCGGCGGCATCTGTACGGACTGCGGGGCGATCGCGTCGATGTCCGCGGCGTACATCTGGTAGTGCTGCGAGCCCTTCCAGCGGCCCGCCCAGTCGTAGTCGCGGTAGTTCTCGAAGGCGGAGAAGACATCGGCCCAGGTGTCGTAGCCGAAGAAGTTCAGCGCCTCCTCCGGCGGGCCGAAGTAGGCGACCGCGCCGCCCGGTGCCATCACCAGGAGCTTGTCGCACAGCGCCAGCTCGGCCACGGAGTGGGTGACGACGAGGACCGTACGGCCGTCGTCGGCGAGGCCGCGCAGCAGCTGCATGACATCGCGGTCCATGCCCGGGTCGAGGCCGGACGTGGGCTCGTCCAGGAAGATCAGCGACGGCTTGGTGAGCAGCTCCAGGGCCACCGAGACGCGCTTGCGCTGGCCGCCGGAGAGGGAGGTGACCTTCTTCTCCTTGTGGATGTCCAGCTTCAGTTCACGCAGCACCTCGTCGATGCGGGCCTCGCGCTCGGCGGCCGTGGTGTCGGCCGGGAAACGGAGCTTGGCCGCGTACTTGAGGGCCTTCTTGACGGTCAGCTCCTTGTGCAGGATGTCGTCCTGCGGGACCAGACCGATGCGCTGGCGCAGCTCGGCGAACTGCTTGTAGAGGTTCCGGTTGTCGTAGAGGACGTCGCCCTGGTTGGCGGGCCGGTAGCCGGTGAGCGCCTTGAGCAGGGTCGACTTGCCGGAGCCGGACGGGCCGATGACCGCGATCAGGGACTTCTCCGGGACACCGAAGGAGACGTCCTTGAGGATCTGCTTGCCGCCGTCGACCGTGACGGTCAGGTGGCGGGCCGAGAAGGAGACCTCACCGGTGTCGACGAACTCCTCGAGGCGGTCGCCGACGATCCGGAACGTGGAGTGGCCGACGCCCACGATGTCCGTCGGGCCGAGCATCGCCGAACCGCCCTTGGCGATCGGCTGGCCGTTGACGTAGGTGCCGTTGTGCGAGCCGAGGTCGCGGATCTCCATGCGGCCGTCGGGCGTCGAGTGGAACTCGGCGTGGTGCCGGGAGACCTGGAGGTCGGAGACGACCAACTCGTTCTCCAGGGCACGACCGATGCGCATCACGCGGCCGACGGAGAACTGGTGGAACGTGGTCGGGCTGCGGTCGCCGTAGACCGGCGGCGCCCCCGCGCCACCACCGGGGCCGCCCTGCTGGTGGGGCACCTTCGCGACGGACTGCTGCTGCGGCTGCTGCCAGCCGGCGTGCGGGTCCTGGTGCGGGGATGCCTGCTGCGGAACCTGGCCGGCCGGGGCCTGGTGCGCGGGTGCCTGCTGGGCCGGCGCCTGCTGGCCCCAGCCGGCCTGCGCGCCCTGCGCCGCGTACGGCTGCTGCGGCTGGGCCTGCGGTGAAGCGGCCCCGGTGCCGGAGAGGTTCAGGCACGGTCCGTCGGTGGCGTTGCCCAGGTGCACGGCCGAGCCGGGGCCGATCTCCAGCTGATGGATCCGCTGGCCCTGCGCGAACGTGCCGTTGGTGCTGCCGTGGTCCTCGATGACCCAACTACGGCCGTTCCAGCTGATCGTGGCGTGCCGCCAGGACACCCTGGCGTCGTCGAACACGATGTCGCCCTGCGGATCGCGTCCGAGGGTGTAGGGCCTGGACGCGTCGAGCGTCCAGGTCCGTCCATTCAATTCCAGTACGAGTTCCGGCACTCCATGCCCCACTGAGTAGTCCCCCGAGTTACCCCCAACGGAGGGAGTCTAGGGATGTCGAACATCGTCGGGAACTATTTCAGGCTCCGCCCCCTGTCTGAAAGTCGGGCCTTATGAAGACCTCGACGAAGACCACGCGGGTTCGCTTCGCCCGGTTCCGTTGACGGGGTTGAAACCAGCCCGGAAAGTGGTAATCCACGCGAGGGGGACATGCGCGGCGAGCCGGCCGCGCCGCGCATCGGGGGGTCTGCCATGAGCGCGTCCAGGAACGTCGAGACCGCGAGGCGCGACACGCGGCTGCCGTGGGGGGACGTCCTGCTCTCCGCGATCGCCGCCGTGAGCTGGGCGTTGATCGGGATGGCGGGCACGGCGGCACTGGGTCTGCATCTGCTGGAGGCGGACGCGGCGAGCTCGCTGGGCCCGATGACGGCGGCGGTGGTGGCCCTCGGGGCGGGTGGGTCGGTCACTCCGTCCGGTGATGTGTCCGCTTTCGGGTTGACGGGCGCGGAGGCGACGACGGCCATCGAGATCACGCCACTCGGGGTGAGCCTGGCCGGCGCGGTGCTCCTGGCGTGGTTCTTCTTACGGTCCTTGCGGCGCGCGGGAGTTGTGATCGCGCCGGCGGAACTCCTCGCGCGCGCGGGAGCGGTGGTCGTGCTGTTCGTGGCGATGCTGGGCGGGCTCGCCTGGGCGGGACACGACGTCGTCACGATCGACGGGGGATCTCTGGGGCTCGACGACCTGCCCGGTGGCGGCGGGGACGGCGGCGGGATCGAGATCCCCGGCGTGGGGGACGTCGGCGGGCTGCTGCCCGACCGGATCGGCGACCTCGTCGACGCGGAGGCGGCGGTCGGCTTCACGGTGGACACGGCGCCGACCCTGCTCGGCGGCGCGGCCTGGTCGGCCGGCGTGCTGCTGATCGCCCTGCTGGCTTCCCGCCGCACCCCGCTGCCGCGCGGCTGGGAGGTCCTGCACCACGCCGTACGGCCCGCCGCGTCGGCGCTCGTCACGGTCGTGCTGGTGGCGGTCGCGGCCGGACTGGCGGCGGCGGCGTACGCGGCGGTCGGCGACGAGCACCCCGAGCGCATCGCGGGCGCCGCCCTGCTCGGCGCCCCGAACGGCGTCTGGCTCGGCATCGCGGTCGGCCTCCTCGTGCCGTTCGACGGCAGGGCGACGGGGGTCCTGACCGGCCTGCTGCCCTACCCCCTCGACGACCTGCTGAACGGCGGTGCCGACCAGCCGGTGACGCTGGGCAGACTGGCTGAGCTGGACGGCCGGGTGTGGCTGCTGGGGGTGGCGGCGGCGCTGATGATGCTGCTCGCGGGGGTGCTGACCGCGGTGCGGACGCCGGTCGAGTCCGGAAGCCGGGGCGGCGGATTGGCCGGGCCCGGCGCGGCTGCGGCGGTCCCGGTCGGGCCGGTTTCACGGTCGCGCGGGGTGACCGGTGCGGGGGCGGGCCCGGTGGGTGGTTCCGAAGGGATGCGGCACCCGGGTGCCCTCCGTTTCGCCGGGCGGTGTGCGCTGCGACTCGGGGCGGCCACGGCGGCGGCCCTGCCGTTGCTGGTCCTGCTGACCGGGCTGTCCGTGGACGCCTCGCTGTCGGTCCTGGGCTTCGACGCCTTCGACGCGGGGGTCGAGCTGCGCGGGAACCTCGGCATGGCGCTGCTTCTCGGAGCGGCCTGGGGCGCGGGGGCGGGTGCCGTGGGGGCCCTGCTGGCCCTCGCGTCCGGGGCGGCCGGGGGGCGGGCGGCTCCGGCGGCTCGGGGTGCGGCGGCAGCGGGTGCGGGGGGCGGGGCCTCGGGGACGGCGGGCGGGCACGGCTCCCCGGGAACGGCAGGCGGACACGGCCCCACGGGAACGGCAGGCGGGCACGGCGCCACGGGAACGGCAGGCGGACACGGCCCCACGGGAACGGCAGGCGGGCACGGCGCCGGGGGTCCGTTGGGTTCCGTGGGTCCGGCTGGTCCATGGGACAGGGCGGGGGGTTCCGGGGCCTCGGCGTACCCCGGCCCGCCCGGGCCGCCCAGGCCGCCCGGCCCGCCCGGCCCGCCCGGGCCGTACGCGCCGGGCGCCCCGTACCGGCCCCCGAACCCGGGGACGAATCCGTATCTGCGCATGCCGGGCGAGCAGCGCGAACCGCAGGACGCGCGGCCCGGTGAGGGCGCCTCGTGGCGCGAGGACGCACGGCGGCCGGGCACACCCCCGACAGCCGGTCAGCCGCCCTCCGGTGACCAGCCGCCCTTCGGTGACCGGCGGTTCTCCACCGAGTCACCGCCCTCCAGCGAGCCTCCCTCCAGCGAGCTTCCCAGTGGGGACGACGTGTACGGCGCCCCCACGGTCGTACGGCCCATCGAACCGCCCGCGAGGTCGCCCCGGCCGCCTCGGCGTCCCGGGAAGCGGCCGTCGTCCGGAGCGGGTGGCGACGTACCGCCGCCGCCTCCGCCTCCTCCCCCGCCACCCGGGAAGCCGAAGGGGCGCTAGGGGGTGGCGGGAGGTCCCGCACAGCACCCACGGCGCCCGGCACGCACGCTCGCCGCACCGGACGAACTCCGCGAACGCCCAGTACGGGGACTTTCGTCCGGCACTCCCCAGCCTTCGCCCGGGGGCACCCCAGGGCACGCACCGGGCACCGCGGGCACCGCACAGGACTTTCGAAACTCCCTGGGGAGCGCCGCCGTGCCGGTTCGGGGGCGCGGACGCGTCCGCGGCCGGAACGCAAGGCCCACGCCACCCGGGCGACACCCAGTGTTCCCTGTCCGGCAGGCGGACCTCACGGGCGAGGGGCACTGCGTGCCGGATACGGTGGAGGCACCATGAGCGCATCGCAGACCTCTGACATCCCCACCCTTCTCGTCAAGATCTTCGGGAAGGACAGGCCGGGCATCACGGCCGGCCTCTTCGACACGCTGGCCGCCTACTCGCTGGACGTGGTCGACATCGAGCAGGTCGTCACCCGTGGCCGGATCACGCTGTGCGCGCTCGTGACGCAGCCGCCGGCCGGTCTGGAAGGCGATCTGCGGGCGACCGTCCACAGCTGGGCGGAGTCGATGAAGATGCAGGCGGAGATCATCTCCGGTCGCGGCGACAACCGGCCCCGTGGGCTCGGCCGGTCCCTGGTGACCGTGCTCGGACACCCGCTCACCGCGGAGGCCACTGCCGCGATCGCCGCCAGGATCACCGAGTCCGGCGGCAACATCGACCGTATCTTCCGGCTGGCCAAGTACCCCGTGACGGCGGTGGAGTTCGCGGTGTCCGGCGTGGAGACGGAGCCGCTGCGCACCGCCCTGGTGACCGAGGCGGCGGCACTGGGTGTCGATGTCGCCGTCGTCGCCGCCGGGCTGCACCGGCGCGCCCAGCGGCTCGTCGTCATGGACGTGGACTCCACGCTCATCCAGGACGAGGTGATCGAGCTCTTCGCCGCGCACGCCGGCTGCGAGGACAAGGTGGCCGAGGTGACGGCGGCCGCGATGCGCGGGGAACTCGACTTCGAGCAGTCGCTGCACGCGCGCGTCGCCCTCCTGGAGGGGCTGGACGCCTCGGTGGTGGAGAAGGTGCGCAGCGATGTGCGCCTGACGCCGGGCGCGCGCACGCTGATCCGCACCCTCAAGCGGCTCGGCTACCAAGTCGGAGTCGTCTCGGGTGGGTTCACCCAGGTCACCGACGATCTCAAGGAGCGGCTCGGGCTCGACTTCGCGCAGGCGAACACGTTGGAGATCATCGACGGCAAGCTGACCGGGAAGGTCACCGGGGAGATCGTCGACCGGGCGGGCAAGGCGCGACTGCTGCGCCGGTTCGCCGCCGAGGCGGGGGTGCCGCTGTCCCAGACGGTGGCGATCGGTGACGGTGCCAACGATCTGGACATGCTGAACGCGGCCGGGCTGGGCGTCGCCTTCAACGCCAAGCCGGTGGTGCGGGAAGCGGCGCACACGGCGGTGAACGTGCCGTTCCTGGACACCGTCCTGTATCTGCTGGGCGTCACCCGGGAAGAGGTCGAGGCGGCGGACATGCACGACGAGGACTGACCGCACGGCCGGCACGTCCGCAGAGCACGGGGGCCCCGCACCACGACGGTGCGGGGCCCCTCGCGTGCCGGTCGGTCACTCCGAGGGTGCCCAGTAGTCGAGCAGCGTGGCCACGCCGGGCTCCAGCGCCTTCCAGGTGCCGCCGAAGGACAGGACGGCGAAGGCGGCGGCCGGGAAGCCGCGGCGGCTCATCCGCTCGCGCGCGTCGCCCTCGGCCGAGCCGGCGAGGATGTCTGCGAGTCCCTGCACACCCGGGTTGTGGCCGATCAGCAGGACGTTCTGCACGTCGTCGGGCGTCTCGTTGAGCACGGCGATCAGCTCGCCGGGCGAGGCCTCGTAGACCCGCTCCTCGTAGATGGTTTTCGGCCGGTGCGGGAACTCGTGGACGGCGAGCTTCCAGGTCTCCCGGGTCCGGGTCGCGGTGGAGCACAGGGCCAGGTCGAAGGGGATGTCGGTGTCGGCCAGCCGGCGCCCGGCCTCTGCCGCGTCCATTCGGCCCCGGTCCGCGAGGGGCCGCTCATGGTCGGTCACCTGTGGCCAGTCGGCTTTCGCATGCCGGAAGAGGACGATCCTGCGGGATTCTGCGACGCTCATGAGACCCAGCTTCGCATGAAACAGGCCACGGGGCGCAGGGAGTTGACGTGCGGCTTCCGGGGTGCTCAGCGTGTGATCAGCTGCAGTACGCGCTCGAAGAGCCGGGTGACCGCGGGCTCGGCGGGCGCGGCATGGGCGTCGGCCGGGTCGAGTATCAGCAGCAGCAGGGTGACGAAGGCCAGCGTCGGCAGGGCGAGGGCCCACCAGGGCAGCCGGATGTCGGCACGGCCCGTGGACGCCGGGTGGGGCGAGGTGTGCGTGCGGGCCGACATGACGCCTCCGTGAGTCTTCGAGTGGTCCGGTACCGCGCTCTCGCGGTCACACTTCGAAGGTACGGAGGTCTCGGCTCTCAACCCATCCGGTGATCCACCCAGTTGACCCTGACACTCGCCCCCTAGGGGATGGGGGGTTAGCCCCACCACGGGGTTAGCCCCACCACCGGGTCAACCCCACCACGGGCGTAGCCCCACCACGAGAAAGGCGCACCGGCGCCGGACAATGCGTGGGCGCGGGCGTCGAGAAGGGTGGGCCGGGACACCTCAGGGAGAGGCGATCGTCGCGATGATCCCGATGATCAGGAAGATGGCGAAGAACGCGCCGAAGACGAGCAGCATCTTCTTCTGGCCGTTCTGGGGGTTCGGGTCGAGCACTGGCATACGGCAAGTCTCGCACCCTTCGCCCCCGCCCGCGGCGCCGGGGTGAGGCTCAGCGGGCCGCCTCGTCCTCCACCGTGCGGTCGCGGCCCGCCAGGACGCCCACCGCCATCTGCGGGATCATGAGGCCGGCCATGAGCGCGATGGGCAGCCCCCAGCCGTCGCTGTGCTGGTAGAGCACACCCACCAGGAGCGGGCCCGGGATGGAGAGCAGGTAGCCGGTGCTCTGCGCGAAGGCCGACAGCTGGGCCACTCCCGCGCTGGTCCTGGCGCGCATGCCGACCATGGTCAGGGCCAGCGGGAACGAGCAGTTGGAGATGCCGAGCAGCACGGCCCAGGCCCAGGCGCCGGAGTCCGGGGCGAGGTACAGGCCGGCGTAGCCCGCGAGGCCGCAGACGCCGAGCGCGACGACGATCGGGCCCTGGTGCGGCAGCCGGGTGGCCAGGCGCGGGATGACGAAGGCCAGCGGCACGCCCATCACCATGGTGACGGCGAGCAGCACCCCGGCCGTGCCGGCGTGCACTCCCGCGTCCCGGAAGATCTGCGCCATCCACCCCATCGTGATGTAGGCGCCGGTCGCCTGGAGACCGAAGTAGACGGCGAGGGCCCAGGAGGTGCGGCTCCGGGTGATCCGCAGCGGGGGCGCGGCCACGCGCGCGTGCTTGTCGGCGGAGGGCGCGGCGGGCGCCGCCTCCCGGTCCCGCGCGAACGGGAGCCACGGCAGCACGGCGGCCGCCCCGAGCCCGGCCCAGACCGCGAGCCCGGTCTGCCAGCTGCCGCCCAGCACGTCGGTCATGGGCACCGTCACCGCGGCCGCGGAGGCGGTGCCCAGGGCGAGGGCCATGGAGTACAGGCCGGTCATGGAGCCGACCCGGTCCGGGAACCAGCGCTTGACGATGACCGGCATCAGGACGTTGCTGACCGCGATGCCCATGAGGGCGAGCGCGGTGGCGGCCAGGAAGCCGGCCGTGCTGCCCACGTACGGCCGTAGGAGCAGACCCGCGGTGATGGCGGCCATGCCCGCGCACACCACCGCCCCCGGGCCGAAGCGGCGGGCCAGGCGCGGGGCCGCCACGCCGAACACGGCGAAGCAGAGCGGGGGCACGGAGGTCAGCAGTCCGGCGACGCTGCCGCTCATGCCGAGCGCGTCGCGGACCTCTTCGAGGAGGGCGCCGAGGCTGGTGATGGCGGGGCGGAGGTTCAGCGCGGTCAGCACGATGCCGAGCACGAGCAGCCGCGTCGTCCACGCGCGCGTGGCGGGTTCCGCGGCGGTGCGGGTCTGTGAGCTGCGTATCGGCATGGACGTCACCGTCCGGGTCTTGTCGCTGGCCATGCCGCCCATCATAGAATCATGGGATGATTGGTTGTCCACTGCCCAGGTGCCCGGCCTCGGCCGTCCCGTGCGAAGGTGTGCCATGCCCTTGAGCCACCCCCGCCGCTCGGCGCTGTCCGAGCAGGTCATCGCGGCCCTGCGGAACCAGATCACGTCGGGTGAATGGCCGGTCGGGTCCCGTATCCCGCCCGAGCCCGAGCTGGTCGAGCAGCTCGGTGTGGCCCGCAACACGATCCGTGAGGCGGTTCGCGCGCTCGCCCACAACGGCCTGCTGGACATCCGCCAGGGCTCCGGCACCTACGTCGTGGCGACCAGTGAGCTGGCCGGCGTCATGCACCGCCGCTTCGCCGACGCCGACCCCCGGCACGTCGCCGAGCTGCGCTCCACACTGGAGTCGGCCTCCGCGAAGCTGGCCGCCGAGCGGCGCACGGAGAAGGACCTCAAGCAGCTGGACGTCCTGCTGGCACGGCGTGAGGAGGCATGGGAGTCCGGCGACGCCGAGGCCTTCGTGGCGGCCGACGCGACCTTCCACCTGGCGGTGGTGTCGGCGTCCCACAACGACGTGATGATCGAGATGTACGCGGACCTGGGCGAGGTGCTGCGGGACTGGCTGCGCGAGGACATCGGCGAGGAGCTGACGCCGGAGACCCACATGGACCACACGCGGCTGGTCGACGCGATCCGCGCGGGCGACGCCGCGGCGGCCGCCGCGGAGGCGGCGAGCTACCCGTTCCTGTGCCGTCCGGGACGCTTCAGCCCTCCCGGCGGTGACTGATCCACACCGACCCGACCTCTTTCCAGCACCGCCCGACCAGCCGCACGGTCTGCGCGGGCCCGGCGGCCACCGGGGAGCCGTCGCTGTCCAGGTCCCACCAACGGGCGCACTCGACGTGCAGGCTGACCCGGTCGGTGTCCGGATAGGGGTTGTGGCAGTACGCGGTCACCTGGGAGCCGGTGATCCGGACCCGGCAGGCGGCGCCGAACGGGTCCTGCGTCTCGGCTCGCGTGACGTGCACGCGCGCGTGGGCCATCGCGTCGTACGACAGGGGCAGTACGAGAGCGACGGCGACGGTCGTTGAGGCCAGGCGGCGGAACAAGCGCACAAGGGGACCTCCTCGGCCGTAATGGGGAGGGGCTCGCGTGGTGAACGCGTACTCCAGAGTGCGCGGTTGAGTGCCTCGCCCGCCCGGAGTGGTAGGCCGAACGGGTGACGCCCCGCTCCCCGCGCGGTGCGGGAAACGGGGCGTCGCGAACTACCTGGAGGCTCAGGCGCCGATGGCGTGCAGGCCGCCGTCCACGTGGACGATCTCGCCGGTGGTCTTCGGGAACCAGTCGCTCAGCAGGGCGACGACGCCGCGACCGGCCGGCTCCGGGTCCTTGAGGTCCCACTCCAGCGGGGAGCGGCTGTCCCACACGGAGGCGAGCTCGTTGAAGCCCGGGATGGACTTGGCGGCCATCGAGCCGATCGGGCCCGCGGAGATCAGGTTGCAGCGGATGTTCTGCTTGCCGAGGTCGCGCGCCATGTAGCGGTTGGTGGCCTCCAGGGCGGCCTTGGCCGGGCCCATCCAGTCGTACTGCGGCCAGGCGAACTGGGCGTCGAAGGTGAGGCCGACGACCGAGCCGCCGTTCTGCATCAGCGGCAGGCAGGCCATGGTCAGCGACTTCAGGGAGTACGCCGAGACATGCATGGCCGTGGCGACCGACTCGAACGGCGTGTTGAGGAAGTTGCCGCCGAGGGCGTCCTGCGGCGCGAAGCCGATGGAGTGGACGACACCGTCAAGACCGCCCAGCTCCTCGCCGACGATGTCGGCCAGGCGCCCGAGGTGCTCGTCGTTGGTGACGTCGAGCTCGATGACCTTGGTGGGCTTGGGGAGCTTCTTGGCGATGCGCTCGGTCAGCGTGGGCCGCGGGAACGCGGTCAGGATGATCTCGGCGCCCTGCTCCTGGGCCAGCTTGGCGGTGTGGAAGGCGATGGAGGACTCCATCAGCACACCGGTGATCAGGACGCGCTTGCCCTCGAGAATTCCGCTCATGGTGATCAGTGACCCATTCCCAGTCCGCCGTCAACGGGGATGACGGCTCCAGTGATGTACGAGGCGTCGTCCGAGGCGAGGAACCGCACCGCCGCGGCGATCTCCTCCGGCTGCGCGTACCGGCCGAGCGGGACCTGCGACACGATGTTCGCGCGCTGCTCGTCGGTGAGCACCTTGGTCATGTCGGTGTCGACGAAGCCGGGCGCGACGACGTTGAAGGTGATGTTGCGCGAGCCCAGCTCACGGGCGAGGGAGCGCGCGAAGCCGACCAGGGCGGCCTTGGAGGCGGCGTAGTTCGCCTGCCCCGCGGAGCCGAGCAGCCCGACGACCGACGAGATCAGCACGACGCGGCCCTTCTTGGCCCGCAGCATCCCGCGGTTGGCACGCTTGACGACGCGGAAGGTGCCGGTGAGGTTGGTGTCGATGACCGAGGTGAAGTCCTCCTCGGACATGCGCATCAGGAGCTGGTCCTTGGTGACGCCGGCGTTGGCGATCAGGACCTCGACCGGGCCGTGCTCGGCCTCGATCTCCTTGTAGGCCTGCTCCACCTGCTCGGGGTCGGTGATGTCGCACTTCACCGCGAGGAAGCCGGCCGGCGGCTCGCCCGAGCGGTAGGTGACGGCGACCTTGTCGCCGGCGTCGGCGAAGACGCGGGCGATGGCGAGGCCGATGCCCCGGTTGCCTCCGGTGACGAGAACCGAGCGGCTCAACGGATCACCCTTTCGATAGGGATCTGACACATCCGCCCGAACACAGGGATGGCAGGCGGCTTCCCGGAAAACCTATCGGTCCCGTCCCTCGCCGGGACATTCGGGCACCGACAGTGGCACACCGGAGTCACTGTCGGGTCCCTACAGAAAGATGCGGACTCCAGCCGGAAACGTGTGGTCCCTGGCCCCGCCCGCGCGACATGATCGTGCCGAACAGGCCACGACAGCAGGGAGACCTCCGTGCCCCATACGATCGATGAAGCCTTCACGGCGCTTCCCCTACGCCCCCTGGCGGACGCGGCGCTGGCTCGCGCGCGTGCGCTGGGCGCCGAGCACGCGGACTTCCGCTTCGAGCGGGTGCGCAGCGCGTCCTGGCGGCTGCGGGACGCCCGGCTCGCCGGTTCGTCGGACACCACCGACCTCGGGTACGCGGTACGGGTGGTGCACGGCGGCACCTGGGGTTTCGCGTCCGGTGTGGATCTGACCCTGGACGCCGCCGCCAAGGTCGCCTCGCAGGCGGTGGCGATGGCCAAGCTGTCCGCGCAGGTGATCAAGGCCGCCGGCTCGGACGAGCGGGTGGAGCTGGCCGACGAGCCGGTGCACGCCGACCGGACGTGGATCTCGTCGTACGAGATCGATCCGTTCAGCGTGCCCGACGAGGAGAAGTCGGGACTGCTGGCCGAGTGGAGCGCGCGGCTCATGGCGGCGGACGGGGTCGACCATGTCGACGCCTCGCTGCTCACCGTCCACGAGAACAAGTTCTACGCCGACACCGCCGGGACCGTGACGACCCAGCAGCGCGTACGGCTGCATCCGCAGCTGACCGCCGTGTCCGTCGACGAGTCGAGCGGGGAGTTCGACTCGATGCGCACCATCGCGCCGCCCGTCGGACGCGGCTGGGAGTACCTGACGGGCACCGGCTGGGACTGGGAGTCCGAGCTGGCGCAGATCCCGGAGCTGCTCGCCGAGAAGATGCGGGCGCCGAGCGTCGAGGCGGGCCCGTACGACCTCGTCGTCGACCCGTCCAACCTGTGGCTGACCATCCACGAGTCCATCGGCCACGCCACCGAGCTGGACCGGGCCCTCGGCTACGAGGCCGCCTACGCCGGCACCTCGTTCGCCACCTTCGACCAGATCGGCAAGCTGAGGTACGGCTCCGACCTGATGAACGTCACCGGTGACCGCACCGCCGAGCACGGCCTCGCGACCATCGGGTACGACGACGAGGGCGTCGAGGGCCAGTCCTGGGACCTGGTGAGGAACGGCACCCTCGTCGGCTACCAGCTGGACCGGCGGATCGCGCGGCTGACCGGGTTCGAGCGGTCCAACGGGTGCGCGTTCGCCGACTCCCCCGGCCATGTGCCGGTGCAGCGCATGGCCAATGTGTCGTTGCAGCCGGATCCGGCCGGGATGTCGACCGAGGATCTGATCGGCAGCGTGGACCGCGGGATCTACGTCGTCGGGGACCGGTCCTGGTCGATCGACATGCAGCGCTACAACTTCCAGTTCACCGGCCAGCGGTTCTTCAAGATCGAGAACGGGCGGATCACCGGTCAGCTGCGGGACGTCGCCTACCAGGCGACGACGACGGACTTCTGGGGCTCGATGGCCGCGGTGGGCGGTCCGCAGACGTACGTCCTGGGCGGAGCCTTCAACTGCGGCAAGGCTCAGCCGGGGCAGGTCGCGGCGGTCTCGCACGGCTGCCCGTCCGCCCTCTTCAAGGGCGTCAACATTCTGAACACCACGCAGGAGGCCGGTCGATGAGCGCTCAGTCCGACAAGGCGCACAAGCCCCACGAGATCGTCGAGCGGGCACTGGAACTGTCCCGGGCCGACGGGTGTGTCGTGATCGCCGACGAGCGGTCGACCGCCAACCTGCGCTGGGCGGGCAACGCGCTGACCACGAACGGTGTCACGCGCGGGCGGACGCTCACCGTGGTCGCGACCGTCGACGGCAAGGAGGGCACGGCCTCCGGGGTCGTCTCCCGGTCCGCGGTGACCGCCGATGAGCTGGAATCCCTGGTGCGGGCCGCCGAGGCCGCCGCGCGCGGTGCCGGGCCCGCCGAGGACGCGCAGCCGCTGGTGACGGGCGTACCGGCGTCGCCGGACTTCGCGGACGCCCCGGCCGAGACGTCGTCCACCGTGTTCGCCGACTTCGCCCCGGCGCTCGGGGAGGCGTTCGCACGCGCGCGTGCGGGCGGTCGGGAGCTGTACGGCTTCGCCAACCACGAGCTGGTGTCGACGTACGTGGGCACCTCCACGGGGTTGCGGCTGCGGCACGACCAGCCCAACGGCACGCTGGAGCTCAACGCCAAGTCGCCGGACCGCACCCGCTCGGCGTGGGCGGGACGCTCCACGCGGGACTTCAAGGACGTCGACCCCACGGCGCTCGACGCCGAGCTGGCGGTGCGCCTCGGGTGGGCCGAGCGGCGCCTGGAGCTGCCGGCGGGCCGGTACGAGACGCTGCTGCCGCCGACCGCCGTGGCCGACCTGCTGATCTACCAGATGTGGTCGGCGTCGGGACGGGACGCGGTCGAGGGCCGGACCGTGTTCTCCAAGCCGGGCGGGAAGACACGCGTCGGCGAGCGGCTGACCGATCTTCCGCTGACCCTGCGCAGCGATCCGAACGAGCCCGGCCTGGAGTCCGCGCCCTTCGTGATCGCGCACTCCTCCGGCGGCGACCAGTCCGTGTTCGACAACGGGTTGCCGGTCGCGGCCACCGAGTGGATGCGCGAGGGCGAGCTGAAGCACCTCATGACCACCCGGCACAGTGCGGGGCTGACCGGTCTGCCGGTGGCGCCGGGCGCAGACAACCTGATCCTGGACGGTGGCGACGACCGCTCCGTCGAGGAGATGGTCGCGAGCACCGAGCGCGGACTGCTGCTGACCTGCCTGTGGTACATCCGCGAGGTCGACCCGGCGACGCTGCTGCTGACCGGCCTCACCCGGGACGGGGTCTACCTCGTCGAGAACGGCGAGGTGACCGGCGAGGTCAACAACTTCCGGTTCAACGAGTCGCCGGTGGGCCTGCTGGGACGGGCCACGGAGGCGGGGCGTACCGAGAAGACGCTGCCCCGGGAGTGGAGCGACTGGTTCACCAGGGCGGCGATGCCTGCGCTGCGCGTCCCCGATTTCAACATGAGCTCTGTCAGTCAGGGCGTATAACCTCGTAGTCGGCTGTCACCCGACCGCCCGAGGATCATCGAGGAGACACGAGAACCGTGACGGACATCGTCGACGAGCTGAAGTGGCGTGGCGTGATCGCCCTGTCCACTGACGAGGACGCATTGCGCAAGGCGCTCGCGGACGGTCCCGTCACGTTCTATTGCGGCTTCGACCCGACCGCGGCCAGCCTGCACGTCGGTCACCTGGTCCAGGTCCTCACCATGCGCCGCCTCCAGCAGGCGGGCCTGCGCCCGTTGGCGCTGGTGGGCGGGGCGACGGGCCAGATCGGTGACCCGCGCCCCACCGCCGAGCGCACGCTGAACGACCCGGAGACGGTCGCGAACTGGGTGAACCGGCTGCGCGGGCAGATCGAGCCGTTCCTGTCCTTCGAGGGCGAGAACGCCGCGGTGATGGTGAACAACCTGGACTGGACGGCCGGCATGTCGGCCATCGAGTTCCTGCGGGACATCGGCAAGCACTTCCGCGTCAACAAGATGCTGACCAAGGACTCGGTCGCCCGTCGGCTGCAGTCCGAAGAGGGCATCAGCTACACGGAGTTCAGCTACCAGCTGCTGCAGGGCATGGACTTCCTGGAGCTGTACCGGCGGTACGGCTGCACGCTGCAGCAGGGCGGCAGCGACCAGTGGGGCAACCTCACGGCGGGTCTGGACCTGATCCACAAGCTGGAGCCGCACGCGGGCGTGCACGCGCTGGCGACTCCGCTGATGACCAAGGCGGACGGCACCAAGTTCGGCAAGACCGAGGGCGGCGCCGTCTGGCTCGACCCGGAGATGACGACGCCGTACGCGTTCTACCAGTTCTGGCTGAACGCGGACGACCGGGACATCTCGACGTACATGCGCATCCTGTCCTTCAAGTCCCGTGCGGAGCTGGAGGAGCTGGAGAAGCAGACCGAGGAGCGCCCCCAGGCCCGTGCCGCACAGCGTGCGCTGGCCGAGGAGCTGACGACGCTGGTGCACGGCGCCGACCAGACGGCCGCCGTGATCGCCGCGTCGAAGGCGCTGTTCGGCCAGGGCGAGCTGACGGAGCTGGACGACCGGACGCTGGCGGCGGCCCTCTCCGAGGTGCCCCACATCCAGGTCGAGCGGCTCGGTCCGGTCGTCGACCTGCTCGCCGAGGTCGGCCTGGTGGCCAGCAAGTCCGCAGCGCGGCGCACCGTGAAGGAGGGCGGCGCCTACGTGAACAACGTGAAGGTCGCCTCCGAGGACGCGGTGCCCGCGAAGGAGGACCTGCTGCACGGGCGGTGGCTGGTGCTGCGCCGGGGCAAGAAGAACCTGGCGGCGGTCGAAGTGACCGGCGGCTGAGCAAGCATGTGAACGGGGCGGCTCCGGTGGCGGGGGCCGTCCCGTTCGCCGTATGCGCCGTCAGGCTCTCCGCTTGCTGCCCCGGGCCGCCGTGTATGCCCTGTCGCCGAGGCCGACGAGGATGACCGCGGCCACCAGCTGGAAGGCGTGGCGCCACCAGTCGATCCCCGAAGTCGCGTCGACACCGGCCGCCCGCGCGATCGCGTTGCCCCCGATGGCCCCGATCATGCCCAGAATGATCGTCAGCCACAGCGGGATGTGCTGCTTGCCCGGGATGACCGCCTTGGCGATCAGGCCGAGCACGAGTCCCACGATGATCGCCCACAACCAGCCCATGGTGGCCTCCTCGTACGGCTCGACGTGAGCACTAAGGCCAGTGTCGGTCCAGGCGCCTTACGCCGCATGCCGGATACGGTCGTACACGGTACGGCTGGCAGCGTTCCTCCAGGTCGCAGGGGCCCCGGTCTCGTAGGCGGCGCAGGCGAGGCGTACCGTGGGAGGTGTCCTGGCCCGGGCCCCCGACCGAGGGCGGGCGGGCAGGGACAGGGGGAGAGTCCGATGCGGGCGGATGGTGGAATGTGATGCGGAAGCTGCATGGCGACGGCAACGCCCAGGTGTTCCGGATCACCGGGGCCCGGGCGGGTCTCCAGGACGATGTGCGGGCCCGGCAGCGCCGGTACGTCATCTCGATGTCGGTGCGTACGGTGTCGGTGATCCTCGCGGCCTCGCTGTGGAACGTCGAACGGCACGTCGCGATCGTGGCGTTGGTGCTCGGGGCGGTCCTGCCGTACATCGCGGTGGTGATCGCCAACGCGGGGCGGGAGAACGCGCCGTCCTTGCCGTCGACGTTCGTGATGGCGCCGACGCGGCCGATGATCTCGCCGCCGCGGACGAACGACGGTTCCGCGGAATCCGTCCCGGAAGATGTCGCGGGTGAGCGCGCGTCCGGCGGACAAAGCAAACCCCACGACGGGACGTGATCCTGCGGAGTGGAGTACTCCGGAGTCGACTCCACGCCAAGCTCAGGAAAAGCTCAGATCAATAGTGTTGTTCCGGTGCCGGGGGACGGGTTACCCGTGACATACTTCGTGGACGCTCCGCATCCCCCGTCGGAGCGATGGACCGACGCCGGGCAGCTCCCCCCGTGGCTGCTCGGCGTCGCCTTTTTGTGCGCGAACCTGTGAGACGAATCTGTGAGTGACGAGACGCCGATCTGCTCCGCCAAGGGGTGCCGTGCCGACGCCGTGTGGGTACTGGCGTGGAACAACCCCAAGATCCATACGCCGGAGCGACGCAAGACGTGGCTGGCCTGTGAGGAGCACCGCGAGCATCTGTCTCAGTTCCTCGGGGTGCGGGGTTTCCTGAAGGACGTCGTCCCGCTGACGGAGTGGGAAGCGGCCTCTTCAGCCGCCGATGGCTGACATCGGCCGGTCCGGCTGGACGAAGCTCGGGTCGTCCAGGCCGGCGCCTGCCTTCTTGCCCCACATCGCCAGCCGCCAGATACGGGCGATCTCCTCGTCCGGGGCGCCCGAGCGCAGGGCGGCGCGCAGGTCGGTCTCCTCGGTGGCGAACAGGCAGGTGCGGACCTGGCCGTCGGCGGTCAGTCGGGTGCGGTCGCAGGCCGAGCAGAAGGGACGGGTGACCGAGGCGATCACGCCGACCACGTGGGGGCCGCCGTCGACGAGCCAGCGCTCGGCGGGGGCCGAGCCGCGCTTGTCCGCGCCCTCCTCGGTCAGCTCGAAGCGGGTGCGCAGGGAGGTCAGGATGTCCCCGGCGGTGATCATGCCGTCGCGCTTCCAGCCGTGCTGGGCGTCCAGGGGCATCTGCTCGATGAAGCGCAGTTCGTAGTCGTGCTCCACGGCCCAGGCGAGCAGGTCGGGGGCCTCGTCGTCGTTCAGCCCCGGCATGAGGACCGAGTTGACCTTGACCGGGGTCAGGCCGGCCTCGCGGGCGGCGTGCAGGCCCTCGATGACGTCCTTGTGGCGGTCTCGGCGGGTGAGGGTCTTGAAGACGTCGGGGCGCAGGGTGTCCAGGGAGACGTTGACGCGGTCCAGGCCCGCCGCCTTCAGGGCGGTCGCGGTGCGGCTCAGGCCGATGCCGTTCGTCGTCAGGGACATCTGCGGGCGGGGCTCAAGGGCCGCGACCCGCTCCACGATGCCGACCAGGCCGGGGCGCAGCAGGGGCTCGCCGCCGGTGAAGCGGACCTCCTCGATACCGAGGGAGGTGACGGCGATGTCGATCAGGCGGACGATCTCGTCGTCGGTGAGCAAATCGGGCTTCGCCAGCCACTGCAGGCCCTCCTCGGGCATGCAGTACGTGCACCGCAGGTTGCAGCGGTCGGTCAGCGAGACCCTCAGGTCGGTGGCCACACGGCCGTAGGTGTCGATGAGCACTGGGCCCCCTCCCTCGTCACGGAGCACATCTCTTCCGTTGCCTGCGAGCCTACGTGACCGTACCGACAACGACAGGGCCCGATCCCACGACGTAGGACGCGGCCGCGTCGTAGAGACCTACGACGCGGCCGCCGAGGGGGCCTGCTCAGTGGGCTCCGGTGCCGGTCAGGGACCGGACCTCCAGCTCCGCGTACTTGCCCTTGTCCGCCTCTTCCTTGGACAGGACCGTGCCGAGCCAGCCCATCAGGAAGCCGAACGGGATGGAGATGATGCCCGGGTTCTTCAGCGGGAACCAGGCGAAGTCGACGTCCGGGAACATCGCCTTGGGGTCGCCGGAGACGACCGGCGAGAACAGCACCAGGCCGACGGCGACGATGAGACCGCCGTAGATCGACCACAGCGCGCCCTGGGTGGTGAAGCGCTTCCAGAACAGGCTGTACAGGATCGTCGGCAGGTTGGCGGAGGCCGCGACCGCGAAGGCCAGGGCGACCAGGCCGGCGACGTTGAGGTCGCGGGCGAGGGCGCCGAGCAGGATGGAGACGGCGCCGATGCCGATCGTGGCGAGGCGGGCGGCCCTGACCTCCTGCTTCTCGGTGGCCTGGCCCTTCTTGATGACGTTCGCGTAGATGTCGTGGGCGAACGACGAGGACGAGGCCAGGGTCAGGCCGGCGACGACCGCGAGGATCGTCGCGAAGGCCACCGCCGAGATGGTGGCGAGCAGGATCGCGCCCCAGGCCGAGTCGACGCCGCCCAGGTGCAGGGCGAGCAGGGGTGCCGCCGTGTTGCCGGACGGGTTCGACGCGATGATCTCCTCCTGGGAGATGAGCGCGGCGGCGCCGAAGCCGAGGGCGATGGTCATCAGGTAGAAGCCGCCGATGATGCCGATCGCCCAGTTCACGGACTTCCGGGCGGCCTTGGCGTTGGGCACCGTGTAGAAGCGGATCAGGATGTGCGGCAGACCGGCGGTGCCGAGCACCAGGGCGATGCCGAGGGAGATGAAGTCCAGCTTGGAGGTGCCGGTGGCGCCGTACTGCAGGCCGGGCTCCAGGAAGGCGGCGCCCTTGCCGCTGTTCTCGGCGGCCTTGCCGAGCAGGTCGGAGATGTTGAAGTTGAACTTCAGCAGCACCAGGAAGGTGATCAGGATGGTGCCGCCGATGAGCAGCACGGCCTTGACCATCTGGACCCAGGTGGTGCCCTTCATGCCGCCGATGGAGACGTAGACGATCATCAGCACGCCGACCAGGGCGACGATGAGGATCTTGCCGGCGTCGGAGGTGATGCCGAGCAGCAGCGACACCAGGACGCCGGCGCCCGCCATCTGGGCCAGCAGGTAGAAGATCGACACGACGATCGTGGACGTACCGGCCGCCGTGCGCACGGGGCGCTGGCGCATGCGGTACGCGAGGACGTCACCCATCGTGTAGCGGCCCGAGTTCCGCAGCGGCTCGGCCACCAGGAGCAGGGCGACCAGCCAGGCGACCAGGAAGCCGATGGAGTACAGGAAACCGTCGTAACCGAAGAGGGCGATGGCGCCCGCGATGCCGAGGAAGGACGCTGCGGACATGTAGTCGCCGGAGACGGCGAGGCCGTTCTGGAAGGCGCTGAACGAACGGCCGCCCGCGTAGAAGTCGGCGGCGTCCTTGGTCTGGCGGCCCGCCCAGACGGTGATGAACAGGGTCGCGATCACGAAGGCCGCGAACAGGCTGATGATGAGCGGACGGTGCTGGCTGGCCTCGTTGGCGGCGAGCTGGAGCTGGGTCATCTCGGGGCTCATGCGCCGCCCTCCATACGGGTCTTGATGGCCTCGGCCTTGGGGTCGAGCTTGGCGCCCGCGTGGCGCGCGTACCACCAGGCGATGAGGAACGTGGTGACGAACTGGGCGATACCGAAGACGAACGCGATGTTGATGTTGCCGAACAGCTTGGTGCCCATGAAGTCGCCCGCGTAGTTGGAGAGCAGGACGTACAGCAAGTACCAGACGATGAAGGCGACGGTCAGCGGAAAGGCGAAGGAGCGGTACGAGCGGCGCAGTTCGGCGAACTCCGCGCTCTGCTGCACCTCGGCGAACTCCTCGGTGGAGGGGAGTTTGTGTTGCTCTTTCGAGGGGGGCGGTGCGTCGGTGGCCACGGAGTCTCCTCGCGTTGCGGGCGCTGTTGCGACGGTGGACGGGGACGAGTCGGGTGTGGGGGGCGGGTCGGGGGTCGGGGACGGATCGGAAACGGACATGCGACGGCTCTGTTCCTCGTGGTGATGTGGATCACTGGAGCCGGGTGGCGAATGGTAGGGCCCCGGCGGGTGACCCAACAGGGGCTCGATCGTGCTCGCGCCTCCTGCCCAAGGTCACGGCGCCACGCTAGGACCGGTTCAACGGCTCGGGCGTCTTTCCGAAGTCGCCCGGATCACGATTGCCGACCGGGAGGGCCGGGGATAGCTTCACCCTGCACCACTCGTCATGTACCTGCCCGCACGCTCACCCGCGCCCCGGGCGGTGCCCGTTCCGGATGATGTGGAGATCCCATGGCTCATCTGCGGTCCAGACGCAGGCTCGGCCTCGCCGTACCGCTGGTCCTGTCCCTCGCCGCCTCGCTCGGCCCGCTTCCGACGGCGGTCTCGGCGGCACCGCTCGCGGAGCCCGCCGCTCCGGCCGCACAGGCGCCCACCCTCGCGTACGTGGTCAACACCCGGACCGATCGCCGCACGGTGGAATCGGTGCGGAAGGCGATCGCCGAAGCCGGCGGGACCGTGGTGGTCACGCACGGGAGGATCGGCGTGATCGTCGTCCACTCGGCGAACCCCGGCTTCGCCGAGGCCATGCGCGCCGTGCGCGGGGTCGAGTCGGCGGGTGCGACCCGTACGGCGCCCCTGACGCCCGCCGGCTCGACCGACGAGGGGCCCGTCCAGGTCCTGACGAAACAGCAGGCCGCGAAGACGGCAGGTGCCGCGAAGGCCGGCGGTGAGCCGCTGGAGGCCGACCAGTGGAACCTGCGCGCGATCGGCGCCGACCGGGCCGCCGGCATCGACCCCGGCAGCGCCAGGGTGACCGTCGCCGTGATCGACAACGGCGTCGACGACACCCACCCGGACCTCGCGCCGAACTTCTCCGCCGCCCAGTCCGCCAACTGCGCCGGCGGCAAGGCGGACACCCGTGCCGGAGCCTGGCGGCCGTACTCCCCCGCCATCGGCCACGGCACACACGTGGCCGGTGAGATCGCCGCACCCCGCAACGGCGTCGGCATCGCCGGTGTCGCTCCCGGGGTCAAGGTCTCCGCCATCAACGTGAGCGACCCGGTCAACGGCCTCTATTACCCCGAAAGCGTGGTGTGCGCCTTCATGTTCGCCGCCGATCACGGGGTGGAGATCACCAACAACAGCTACTACGTCGACCCGTGGCTGTACAACTGCGTGGACGAGCCGGACCAGCGGGCGATCGTCGACGCGGTCGACCGGGCGCAGTCGTACGCCCAGCGCAAGGGCACGCTCCATGTCGCCTCCTCCGGCAACTCCAACCACGACCTCGACTCCGACGCACTCGTCGACGCCAGCAGCCCCGACGACTCGACGCCGGTCGAGCGCACCGTCGACCCGCACGAGTGCCTCGACGTGCCGACGCAGTTGCCGGGTGTCGTCACGGTCGGCGCGACGGGCGTGCGGAACGTCAAGTCGTACTACTCCTCGTACGGTTACGGCGTCGTCGACGTCGCGGCACCGGGCGGTGACCGGCTCTACCAGATCCCGGACACCCCCTCCAGGAACGGCCGCATCCTGTCCACCCTCCCGGACGGCAAGTACGGCTACCTGCAGGGCACGTCGATGGCGGCCCCGCACGCCGCGGGTGTCGCCGCGCTGCTGAAGTCGCGGTACCCGCACGCGACTCCGGCCCGGCTGAGGGCTCTGCTGAAGGCCCAGGCGGACAACCCGGGCTGCCCCGAGTCCTACGACCCGAACGGCGACGGCACACAGGACGCGGTGTGCGAGGGCGGCGAGCGGCGCAACGGCTTCTACGGGGCCGGCATCGTGGACGCGCTGGACGCGGTCGACTGACGCGCGGACTCCGGGAAGGGGCGGGGGCCCGGTGGCGTGCCGCACGGGCCTCACGGCCGAGGGCGGCGATGTGACGGGCAGTGGCGCCATGACCGACAGTGAGCCCATGACAGACGCATCCCGAGTCCCCGCCACCGCCCTGGAGTACGCATGGTCCGCGCTGGGCGCAGACCCCGCCCTCCTCACCCGCGTGTCGTGCCTGCCCCGGCCCGCCGTCCTCGAAGCGAGGCTTCCCGTAAGGGAGTTGGCGCGCGCGTGCGTCGGTGCGTGCGCGCTGGCCGCGGCCGAGCTGGGGGCGCGGCGGGCCGGGCTCACCGAGGTGCCGCAGGTGCGGCTGGACGACGGGGCGATCGCCACGGCGTTCACGAGTGAACGGCATCTGCTGGTCGACGGGCGCGCCCCGGTCACCTTCGCGCCCCTGTCACGGTTCTGGCGGACGGCGGACGGCTGGGTGCGGACGCACGCCAACTATCCGCATCACCGGGCCCGGCTGCTGGCCGCGCTGGATCTGCCGAAGGAGGATCCGGAGGCCGTCGCGGCCGCCCTCGCCGAGCGGTCCGCGGGTGAGGTGGAGGAGTCCGTGTACGCGGCCGGGGGGCTGGCCGTGGCGCTGCGCACGCCCGAGGAGTGGGCGGCGCACGAGCAGGCGGCCGAGGTGGCCCGGCGGCCGCTCGTGGAGCGCGAGGCACCGGCCGGTGAAGGTCGGGACGGCCGGCTCGGCGGGGCACGCGCGCGTGCGCTGCCGCCGATCGACGCTGCTCCCCTGCTGCCCGCCGCCGGGGTACGCGTACTGGATCTGACGCGGGTCATCGCGGGTCCCGTCGCCACGCGCACCCTCGCCCTGCTCGGCGCGGACGTCCTGCGCGTGGACCCGCCGCACCTGCCCGAACTCACCGACCAGCACGCCGACACCGGCTTCGGGAAGCGCTCGGCGGCCCTCGACCTGGCGGCCGACCGGCGCGTCTTCGAGGAGCTTCTCGCGGCGGCGGACGTCGTGGTCATCGGGTACCGGCCGGGCGCCCTGGACCGGTTCGGGCTGTCTCCGCAGGAGCTGGCGGCGCGGTGGCCGGGGCTGGTCGTGGCGCAGCTGTCGGCCTGGGGGGCCGGCGGTCCGTGGGGCGGTCGGCGCGGCTTCGACAGCCTCGTGCAGGTCGCCACCGGTATCGCCGCCCTGGAGGCGGCCCCGGCCGACGACTCGGCCCGGCGGCCCGATGCGCCGCCCGCGCGGGGCGGTTCGGTCGAGCGCCCGGGTGCGCTGCCCGCGCAGGCCCTCGACCACGGCACGGGCTATCTGCTGGCGGCGGCCGTGCTGCGGGCGCTGACCGAGCGGCAGGAGCACGGGTACGGCCGGTGGGTGCGCCTGTCACTGGCGCGCACCGCGTGGTGGCTGACGCACGGGATCCGGCCGGCTTCGCAGGGGACCGTCGCGTACGACGGGCCCGGGGCCTGGCTCACCGAGCGGGACAGCCCGCTCGGGCGGCTGCGGTACGCCCTGCCGCCGGTGTCGTTCGCGGGCGGCCCCGCCGACTGGGCGCGACCTCCCGGGGTCCCGGGGGCGGACGAGGCGCGCTGGGAGCGGTGGGACGCGGCACCTCGCGTGGACTGAGCACCCGGCCGGTGGCCGACGTACCCCTGGGTGGAATGCCGGAGCACCACTTGTTTTCCCGTGCTTGCCTGTTCTGTGGCGACTTGTGATGATCTTGAGGTGACATTGACGAAACCTTCCCTCGCCGGGGCGGACGGGAGCCCGTCCAGACCCCGCCCCGGCGTCGGTCCCGCGGTCGCCCTTCTCGTCCTGGTGGGGCTGGCGGCGCTCGTCCCGCTGCTCGGGCCGTCCGCCGCGTTGCGCGGCACCGGGGAGGCCGCCGCCCCCGGCACCGGTGGGATCGCGTTGCTGCGTTCGGTGCTGTTCGCGGCGCTGTGCGTCCCGCTGGGTGAGCTGCTCGTGCGGCGACTGGCCCGTTCCGTGCCCGGCGCTCCCTCGGCCCTGCCTCGCAGTTGGGCCCCCCATGCGGCCGCCGTCGGTTTCGTCGCCGCCCTCGGTCTCGCCTCGGTCGTCTCGACGGGCAACCTCGTGCCGGACAGCCCCTCCGACCTCGACATCGGCGGCCTGTACGCGTCACGGGACGGCAAGCTCGCCCTGGTGGAGGTCAACGCCTTCGCGGCGGCCTGGCTGTGCGCCCGCTCGCGCCGGCCCGCCGCGCAGGTCTGGCCGTCGGCCGCGATCGTGGTCGCCGAGGCGCTGCGTGCGCACCCGACGACCGAGTACAGCCCGCTGCTCGGCTCCGGACTGACGCTGGTGCACCTGACCTGCGCGTCGCTGTGGGTGGGCGGACTGCTGTACACGCTGCGGGCCCTGCGCGCAGGGGCCGCCCGGGAGGCGGGCGCGACTCTGCTGGGGCTCTACGCGCGCGTGGCGGCCGTCCTGCTCGCCGCCATCACCGCGACGGGGGTGGGGAGTTCGCTGCGCCGGATGCCGTCGGACACGATCCTCGCGCAGCTGACGGAGACCGCGTACGGGCGTGCCCTGCTGGCCAAGGTGATCCTGGTGGCGGCCGTGGCCGCGCTGGCCCTGTGGGCGCGTATCCGGTTGAGCCGGGCGGCGGACCCGCTGACCGCGTGCTCCCCCGCCCGGGCGGAGGTCGCCGTCCTGGCAGTGGTGGTCGCGCTGTCGGGGCTGCTGACAGCCCTTCCGGTACCGATCCGCTGGTGAACCCGGCCGCAAGCTTGTCGGCGGCCGTCGTACGGACGCCGGGCGGCGGGACGCGCGACCGCCGTCCCAGACGCCCGCCCGAGCGGAGATCGCCCTCCCGGGAACAGTGATCGCGCTGTCAGGGCTGCTGACAGCCCATCCGGTACCGATCCGCTCGTGAACCCGGCCGCAAGCTTGTCGGCGGCCGTCGTACGGACGCCGGGCGGCAAGGCACGCGACCGCCGTCTCAGGTCCCGGCCGCTTCCAGCAGCGTCCCGGCCGCGTAGGTGACGCCCATGGCGAGCGCGCCGCCCGCCACGTTGCGCAGCACCGCTCGGGCCGGGGCGGCGGCTCCCAGGCGGGCGCTGCTCCAGCCGGTCAGGGCGAGCGCGGCGAGGACGGAGGCGACGGTGACCGCCAGCCGCCACGGCGTCGGCGGCAGCACCATCGCGAGCAGCGGCAGCAGCGCCCCGGCCGTGAACGCCAGGAAGCTCGCCCACGCCGCGTGCCAGGGGTCGGTGAGCGCGTCCGGGTCGATGCCGAGCTCCACGCGCGCGTGGGCCCTGAGAGCGTCACGTCGCGTCAGCTGGACAGCCGCTTCCAGGGCCACCTCCCGCGACAGTCCGCGCCGCTCGAGCAGCTCCGCCAGCTCCTTGAGTTCCTCCTCCGGCCGCTCCCGCAACTCCCGCCGCTCCACGGCCAGGGCGGCCTTCTCCGAGTCGCGCTGCGTGGAGACCGAGACGTACTCCCCCGCCGCCATCGACATCGACCCGGCGAGCAGCCCGGCCAGTCCGGCCGTGAGCAGGGCCGAACGGTCGTCCGTCGCACCGGCCACACCGACGACGAGACCGGCGGTCGACACGATGCCGTCGTTCGCTCCGAGCACGGCGGCCCGCAGCCAGTTCAGCCGCTCGGCCAGTGGGCCGCCGTGGGCCTCGTCCCGCGTTGGTTCGGTCACATGCGGAGGATTTCACCGCAAGGGACATCAGGGACGTACCGACGCTCCCGGGCAACTCCGGCCCCCCGGCGCGGGACCATGGGACACCCAACGCCCCCTGCACGCCCACCGGTTGGCGCCCATGCGTTCGCCCCGCTCGAACGGGCGGGCGAGGCAAGGCACCTGACGGACCGGACTGTCAGTCGTGGCCCGTATCCTCAGTGACCATGCTCGAAGACCGTACGACCGTAGCGTCGTCCCCCACAGCGTGGCCGGCCGCGTATCCGCAGGGGTACGCGGTCGTTGACGTGGAGACCACCGGCCTGGCCCGGGACGACCGGATAATCTCCGCCGCCGTCTACCGGCTGGACGCGTGCGGCGAGGTCGAGGACCACTGGTACACGCTGGTCAATCCGGAGCGGGACCCGGGCCCGGTGTGGATCCACGGCCTGACGAGCGAGACGCTGGAAGGCGCCCCCCTCTTCACGGACATCGCGGAGGAGTTCTCGGCCCGGCTGGACGGCCGGGTGCTCGTCGCGCACAACGCCGTCTTCGACTGGCAGATGATCGCCCGGGAGTACGCGCGCGCGGAGCGCGAGGCCCCGGTGCGGCAGCGGCTGTGCACCATCGCGCTGTCCAAGGAGCTGGGCCTGCCGCTGCCCAACCACAAGCTGGAGTCGCTGGCCGCGCATTTCGGTGTCGTCCAGCGGCGCGCGCACCACGCGCTGGACGACGCGCGTGTGCTCGCGGAGGCATTCCGCCCGAGCCTGCGGGCCGCGGCGGCGGGCCGCGTACGGCTGCCGCTGCAGGAGTGCCGGCCGCTGACCGAGTGGCGGGACACGGCCACGCCCCGGATCGGGCAGCAGCCCGGCGGATACGGCGGTTACCGGCCGACCAGTTGGCGGCCCTCCCGGAAGAGGCCCGCCTGCCCCTACCCCAACCCAGGGCGGTACGAGGAGGGCAAAAGGCTTAAGCAGGGCATGCGGGTCGCCTTCTCGGGCGACACGTCGGTCGAGCGCGACCTGCTGGAGGACCGCGCGATCGAGGCCGGGCTGCATGTGGCGACGAGCCTGTCCCGACTGACCAGCCTGCTCGTGACGAACGACCCGGACGCGGGCACCTCCAAGGTGGTCAAGGCCCGGCAGTACGGGACTCCGGTGGTGGACGAGGCCGCGTTCGGACAACTCCTGCGGGACGTGGAACCGGCGTCGGAGCCGTGACCGTACGGACGGGTGATTGCCGCGCGACTCGCCCGCAGCCGTCTCGCCCGGACCGCGGCGACGGCTCACCCTGTGGCGCATGGCGACATGTGAAGTGTGCGGAAACGACTACGGAATGACCTTCGAGGTGCACGCGCAGGGCGCGGTGCACGTCTTCGACTGCTTCTCCTGTGCGATCCACCGCATGGCCCCGATCTGCGAGCACTGCCGTGTCCAGATCATCGGGCAGGGCGTCGAGGTCGACGGCCACTGGTACTGCGGCGCCCACTGCGCCCGCGCCGAGGGGAAGGCGGGAATCGTCGACAAGGTCTGACCCGGTACCCGCCTGAAAGCACCCCGCGACCGAGTTGTACGGTCGTGGGGTGTACCGCTTCCTGTTGTCCCGGCAGTGGGTGATCCTCACGGTGGTCGCCCTGCTCCTCATCCCCACGATGATCAGGCTGGGCATCTGGCAGATGCACCGCTACGAGGAGCGCAGCGCCCGCAACGAGCTGGTCGCCGACGCGCTGGGCGCCGAGCCGGTGCCGGTGGAGGAGCTGACCTCCCCGGGGCACACCGTCACCTCGAAGCAGCGGTACCGCACGGTGACCGCCGAGGGCCACTTCGACACCGACCGGGAACAGGTCGTCAGGCGGCGTGTCAACGCCGACGAAGAGGTCGGCTTCCACGTCCTGACCCCCTTCGTCCTGACGGACGGCAAGGTACTGCTGGTCAACCGGGGCTGGATCCCGGCCGACGGCCCCAGCCAGACGGCGTTCCCCGAGATCCCCGCCCCGCCGAGCGGCAGGGTCACCGTCACCGGGCGGCTGATGCCGGACGAGACGACCGAGGCGAGCGGCATCAAGAACCTCAAGGGCCTCCCCGACCGGCAGGTCATGCTGATCAACAGCGAGCAGGAGGCCGGGCGCCTCGACGCCCGGGTGCTCGGCGGGTACATCGCGCTGACGAAGCCCGAGCCCAAGGGCGGCACCCCGGAGCCGGTCGGCAGGCCCGGTGACGAGAACGCCCCGCTGAACTACGCGTACGCCATCCAGTGGTGGCTGTTCGCGGCGGGCGTCCCCGTGGGCTGGTTCATCCTGGCCCGCCGCGAGGCCCGGGACCGGGCGCAGGCAGCGGCGGCGAAGGAGACGGAGACGGCTCCGGCCCCGGTATAGCGTCCGCTCACCTTCCCCGCCCCGTGAGCTGGTCGCGCCAGTAGCGGAAGCTGCGTTCCGGGTCGGGCAGCAGATCCCACGGGTGGCGGGTCATGTGGCGGCCGATGCGCTGGAAGACCAGGCCCGCCTCGGTCGTGCGGTGGGCGCGGGTGAGCGCGAAGGCGAGCAGGTTGAGGTCGCTGACGGCCTCCGCGTGCGGTGCGGCGGTGGTGTGGAACCAGCGGGTGAGGGCCGTGTCGATCTCCCTGACCGCCCTGGGTTCGTTCCAGTGACCGCCCGCGCCGAGCGCGGCGGGTCCCGTCTGCCTCTGGCGGTGGGCGACGAGTTCGACGCGGGCCGCCACCGGCAGCAGGGCCACCGGGGAGCCGTGCGGCGCCTGGAAGGCGGCCTGCCAGGCGAAGTCCATCATGTCGGGGACCGCGCCCTGCCCGCGTGGGGACAGGTGGCTCAGCATCAGGTGGTAGGCCGTCCGATGCCAGGGTGCGCGGTTGACGGCCTGCGTCCACACCGGGACGGCGTCCTGCACCGGTGCGGCGCAGGCGTGCAACAGCGACAGCAGCGCCAGCCAGGGCGTCGGGTCCTCGGGACAGGCAGCGGCGGCCCGCAGACAGGTCTGCTCGGCCCGGCGGACCGCGGTGTGCCCCTCGACCGGGGCGCGGGTCGACTCGACGAACGCGCGCAGCACCAGGGCGTCACCGTCGTCGGGCCGGTCGGCGATCCATCTCTCGCCGACCACGGCCGGCAGGCACCGGGCGAGGACGCGGACCCGGTGGGCACGGCGGTCCCAGTCGCGTCCGGTGGCGCGCAGCAGGTCGGCGACGGGTTCCCAGGCGGGGGTGGTGCGGCCCGCGCCGAGGCCGTGGAGCTGTGGGGCGGGGCGAAGCTCCACCAGGATTCTGTGCAGGGGGTCGTCGTCGAGTTCGGGGCGGGTCAGGAGGGGGGCTCTGCGTCTCAGCATCCGGGTTCGCGTCTCGCCGTGGGGTTGTGCTTCGTGGGCGGCCACGGGGAGCCGTGGGCCGGGGTTCGGTTCCCCGCGCCTCGTGGACGTACGCACGAGGCGCGGGGGCCTGTCTCCTGTACGGCGTCAGCAGCACCGGCTCCGCGGGTGTTCCTCGCGGCGCAGGGTGCGCAGCACCTCGTACTCCCGCCGGGTCGGTACCGGCGCGTGCGGGTGCCGGCATCGGTGCCGCTCGCAGTAGCGGTCGTACTCGGCCTCTCCGGTCACCTCCCGCAGATACCAGCGCACGGTCCCGGCCCACCGTCGGACGTTCATGACCGGGCACCCGCCAGCGGCTCGTGCGCGGCCTGCTCCGGCACGTCGATCCGGGACTGGACGTACGGCGCCTCGGAGGTCGGCAGCGGCTCGGTCGCGCGGACGGCGCGGACGCACACCACGGCGCAGTTGATCAGGACGGTGAGGACGAGCAGCAGGAAGACGGCCATGAGCACACCGTCGACCGTGTTGTTCAGGACGATGGTGTGCATGTCGTCCATGGTCGTGGCGCCCGGCAGGAGCTGACCGTCCTCGATGGCCCGGGCGTACTTGTCGCGCAGGGCGAAGAAGCCGATCGCCGGGTTGTCGGAGAAGATCTTCTGCCAGCCGGCGGTGAAGGTGACGGCCACGTCCCAGGCCAGCGGGATGCCGGTGACCCACGCCCAGCGCAGTCTGCCGGACTTGATCAGCACGGTGGTGGTGACGGCGAGGGCGACCGCGGCGAGGAGCTGGTTGGCGATGCCGAAGAGCGGGAACAGCTGCTTGATTCCGCCGAGCGGGTCGGTGACACCGGCGTACAGGAAGTAGCCCCAGGCTCCGACGACCAGGGCGCTGGTGATCCAGATGCCCGGCTTCCAGGTGACCCGGCCGATCGGCTTCCACACGTTGCCGAGCATGTCCTGGAGCATGAAGCGGCCGACCCGGGTGCCGGCATCCACCGTGGTGAGGATGAACAGCGCCTCGAACATGATGGCGAAGTGGTACCAGAACGCCTTCATCCCGGCGCCGCCGAGCACCGCGGCGAAGATCTCCGACATGCCGACCGCGAGGGTGGGGGCGCCGCCGGAGCGGCCCACCAGTGTCTGCTCCTCGACCGCCGCGGCCGCCGCGGTGAGCTGGTCGGGGGTGACGGTGAAGCCGAGGTTCTTCACGGCTTCGGCGGCGGTGTCCACGGTCGGGCCGAGCAGCGCGGCCGGGGAGTTCATGGCGTAGAAGAGGCCGGGTTCGAGGACGCAGGCGGCGATCAGGGCCATGACGGCCACGAAGGACTCCGTGAGCATGGAGCCGTAGCCGATCAGCCGGACCTGGGACTCCTTCTGGATCAGCTTCGGGGTGGTGCCCGAGGAGACCAGGGCGTGGAAACCGGACAGGGCGCCGCAGGCGATGGTGATGAACAGGAACGGGAAGAGGGAACCGGCGAACACCGGCCCGGCGCCGGAGGAGGCGAAGTCGGTGACCGACTCGGCCCTGAGGTTCGGGGCGGCGATGACCACGCCGACGGCCATCAGGGCGATGGTGCCGACCTTCATGAAGGTCGACAGGTAGTCACGGGGCGCCAGCAGCATCCACACCGGCAGCACGGAGGCGAAGAAGCCGTAGCCGACCAGGCAGAAGACCAGGGTCTCGGGGCTCCACACGAAGTACTCGGCGAGGGAGGAGTCCTGGATCCAGCCGCCGCCGAGGATGGCGAGCAGCAGCAGGGCGACGCCGATGAAGCTGGTCTCCACGACCCGGCCGGGCCGCAGGTAGCGCAGGTAGAAGCCCATGAAGAGCGCGATGGGGATGGTCATGGAGACCGAGAAGGTGCCCCACGCGGACTCCGCCAGCGCGTTGACCACGACCATCGCGAGGACCGCCAGCAGGATGATCATGATGGCGAAGACACCGATCAGCGCGGCGGCACCGCCCACCTTGCCGATCTCGTCGCGGGCCATCTGGCCGAGGCTCTTGCCGTCCCGGCGCATGGAGAGGAACAGGACGATCATGTCCTGCACGGCCCCCGCGAAGATCACGCCCGCGATGATCCAGATCGTGCCCGGCAGATAGCCCATCTGGGCGGCCAGCACCGGTCCGACCAGCGGCCCTGCGCCGGCGATGGCGGCGAAGTGGTGGCCGAACAGGACCCGCTTGTCGGTGGGGTGGTAGTCGACGCCGTCCTCCAGCCGCTCGGCCGGGGTGGCGCGGGTGTCGTCGACCCGCAGGACGCGCCGCGCGATGAAGCGGGAGTAGAAGCGGTAGGCGATCGCGTACGAGCCGAGGGCCGCCACGACCAGCCAGACGGCCGAGATCTCCTCGCCCCGGGACAGGGCAAGCACGGCCCAGCCGAGGGCGCCGACGAGGGCGACGGCACTCCAGAGCGCGATCGACTTCGGCGACATCCGGGACTTTTCCGGCGCCCCACGACCGGATTCGGGCATGGCTGATGTGGGCATGACGGCTCCTGACCTCGACGGTTGGGTGGTGCGGGGGTGAAACGGTGCGGGAACTGCGGCTCAGCGATGTCGGTTCGCCAGCACGTACGCGGCGAGCAGGCACAGACCGCACCCCGGCACCCAGGCGAGCTGGTACCAGTAGAAGAACGGCGTCCCGGCCAGCCGCGGCTCGGCCCCGGCGTACAGAGGGACCCACAGCAGACCCGCGGCGGGTGCGAGGAGCAGTACGGCGATCGCGACGCGCCGTAGCCGGTGATGACCGGTCCGTGCCATGACCTGCGCTCCTCTCCCGCTCGCTGTGGGTTTGTGCAAGAGTTGCCCACCCGCCGGAGACGGTTGACAGCGGATGCCGAGAAAATTTCCCCCCGCTTTCCGTCCTCCGGACAAGCCCCCCGCGCAACTACGTCGGTGAGGGCCCAGGCACACCAAGGACGGTGACCCATGGCGGATGGCGCCATGACCGCGACGTTTCTCGCCGTGATCGGCGGAGCGTCGCTGCTCGCCGTCACCGCGCGCCGGCTGCACCCCAGCGACCGGTTGCCCTCACTGGAGGGCTGGGCGCTGGCCGACCGCAGCCTCGGCCCGGTGTGGACCTGGCTGCTGCTCGGCGGCACGATCTTCACCGCGTACACCTTCACCGCCGTACCGGGACTGGCGTACGGCAACGGCGCCGCCGCCTTCTTCGCGGTGCCCTACACGGTGATCGTCTGTCCGATCGCGTTCGTGCTGCTGAGCCGGCTGTGGTCGGTGGCGCAGCGGCACGGCTACGTGACCGCCGCCGACTTCGTGCGCGGCCGGTACGGGTCGGCGCCGCTGGCCCTGGTGGTGGCGCTGACCGGGATACTTGCGACGATGCCGTATCTGGCGTTGCAGCTGCTGGGCATACGCGCGGTGCTGACGGCCGGCGGGCTCTATCCGCGGGGCGCGGCCGGTGACCTGGTGATGGTGGCGCTGTTCGCGGGGCTCGCGGTGGCGACGTACCGGCACGGGCTGCGCGCGCCGACGGTCATCTCGGCGCTGAAGGCGGTGGCCGTGTTCGTCTCCCTCACGGCCGTGTGCTGGCTGGTCCTGGAGCGGCTCGGCGGGTTCGGCGCGGTCTTCGACGGGGCGGCCCGGCGGCTCGGCGGCACGGACGCCGCGAACTCCCCGCTCCTGCTGTCCCCGCAGCAGCAGCCCGCGTACGCCACCCTCGCGCTCGGCTCCGCGCTCGCCCTGCTGATGTACCCGCACGTCCTCACCGCGGGCTTCGCCGCCGACGGCCCGCGCACCCTGCGCAAGGCCTCGGTGGCGCTGCCCGCCTGGACCGGACTGCTCGCCCTCTTCGGCTTCCTCGGCATCGCGGCCCTCGCGACGGGCGTGCAGGCACCCGCCGGCGGCGCGGAAGCGGCCGTACCGATGCTGGTCGACCGGCTGATGCCGGGGCCGCTGGCCGGGCTGGTGTTCGGCGCGATCACCGTGGGGGCGCTGGTCCCGGCGGCCGTGATGTCGATCGCCGCCGCCACCAGCTTCGTACGGAACGTGTACGTCGAGTACGTCCACCCCACCGCCACCCCCAAGCGGCAGGTGCGCATCGCCAAGGCGGTGTCGCTGACCGCGAAGGTGGGAGCGGTGGCGTTCGTGTTCGGGCTGCGCGACCAGGACGCCATCAACCTGCAGTTGCTCGGCGGCGTATGGATCCTGCAGGTCTTCCCGGCCGTCGCCGTCGGGCTGTTCACCGGGCGGCTGCATCCGCGGGCGCTGCTCGCCGGGTGGGCCGCGGGCATGGTGACCGGCACCTTCCTGGTGGTGCGCGAGGGGTTCTCCTCGGTCGTGCCGCTCGGCACCGGCAGCGGACCGGTCGAGGTCTACGCCGGACTCGCCGCCCTGCTGCTCAACCTGATCGTCGCCGTGGCCGGGACCGCGGTGCTCGAACGCCTCGGCGTCCCGCGCGGCGCCGACCTCACCGACCTGCCGTCCCGCCTGACCGTCAGGCGGCGCCCCGAGACGGGAGCGAACCAGCCGTGAGACGCAGACAGACAACTCCCCTGCGGGAGACGGCCGTTCACAGTCCGCAGGGCCCCCTCACCGCCCCGGTCGCCGACCCCGGCGAGACGCTCGCGTCCGCGCCGGCCGGTGAGGGGCTGGTACCGCCCCGGCGCGACCCCGCCGACCTGGAGCGCGAGGCAGGCCTCGCCAGGCTCTTCGAGCTGCACTACTCCTCGATGCTGCGCCTCGCGGTCCTGCTCGGCGCCGACGACCCGGAGAACGTGGTGGCCGAGGCCTACTACCAGATCTACCGGAAGTGGCGGCGGCTGCGGGACGTCGAGTCGGCGGAGGCGTATCTGCGCTCGACGGTCTGCAATCTGACGCGGATGCGGATACGCCACCTCCAGGTCGCCCGCAAGCACACCGAGAACCCCCCGGCCGCGCCCGTCGACGTCGTCGCCTCCGCGGAGAGCACCGCGCTCCTGCGGGACGACCAGCGCGTGCTGATCGACGCGCTGCAGCAACTGCCGCCCCGGCAGCGTGAGGCACTCGTGCTGCGGCACTGGCTCGGGCTGAAGGAGAGCGAGATCGCCGCGGCGATGGGCATCTCCTGCGGATCCGTCAAGACCCACACGGCACGCGGCCTGGCCGCCCTGACCCAGGCGATGGAGGCACGGCGATGACGTATCGGGACGCGACCGGGTCGCGTGGCACCAGTCCGGACCGCACGGAGCGGGAACTGCGCGAGGCGCTCGCCGCGCTCGCCGGCGGAGTCCAGGCCGCGCCCGACGCCTATCGCACGGCGCGCGGCGAGTGGCTGCGCCGGGAACGCCGACGCCGGCTCGTGCTGGCCGTCCTCGTCATGGTCGTGTTCGCCCTGGCCACGCTGATCGGGCTGTGGGTGCTCAACCAGGCTCCGGCGGACCCCGGCGTGGTCTTCTCCGGGACCGGCTCCTCGGCCGGCGTGTCGCTTCGACCACACCCCTGATTGGCCCACCGCCCCGCAGGGAACCCGCACTTCGTGCATCCGCGTATCGAGGACTACGCCCTCATCGGCGACGAGCAGACGGCTGCCCTGATCGGCACGGACGGCTCCGTCGACTGGCTGTGCCTGCCCCGCTTCGACTCCGCCGCCTGCTTCGCCCGGCTCCTCGGCGACGAGGAGAACGGCTACTGGCGCATCGCCCCCGCGGACGCGCAGGGCGCCTGCACCCGGCGCGCCTACCGCCCGGACACCCTGGTGCTGGACACCGAGTGGGAGACCGACGACGGCACGATCCGCGTCACCGACCTGATGCCGCAACGCGACCGGGCGCCCGACCTCGTGCGCATCGTGGAGGGCGTCAGCGGCCGGGTCACCGTGCGCAGCGATCTGCGGCTGCGCTTCGACTACGGCTCGATCGTCCCGTGGGTGCGCAGGTCCGACGGGCACCGGGTGGCCGTCGCCGGGCCGGACTCGGTCTGGCTGCGCAGCGAGCCCGAGGTGCGCACCTGGGGCGAGAAGTTCGGCACGCACGCGGAGTTCACGGTCGAGGCGGGCGAGAAGGTCGCGTTCGTCCTCACCTGGCACCCCTCGCACGAGCCGCGGCCACCGCTCGTCGACCCGTACAAGGCGTTGCACACCAGCGTCCGGGACTGGCGGAAGTGGGCGGGGCGCTGCACCTACGACGGTCCGTACCGGGACGCCGTGATCCGCTCCCTGATCACTCTCAAGGCCCTCACCTACCGGCCGACCGGCGGTATCGTCGCCGCCCCCACCACCTCACTCCCCGAGGAGCTGGGCGGTGTGCGCAACTGGGACTACCGGTACTGCTGGCTGCGCGACTCCACCCTCACCCTGAACGCGCTGCTCGCCGCGGGCTACCAGGAGGAGGCCGAGGCGTGGCGCAACTGGCTGCTGCGCGCGGTCGCCGGCGACCCTGCGGACCTGCAGATCATGTACGGCCTGGCGGGCGAGCGGCGGCTGCCGGAGTTCGAGGTGCCGTGGCTGTCCGGATTCGCCGGCTCCGCCCCCGTACGCATCGGCAACCAGGCCGTGGAGCAGCTCCAGTTGGACGTGTACGGCCAGGTCATGGACACGCTGGCGCTGGCCCGGCACGCGGGTCTGCCCCCGAAGCCGCAGATCTGGGCGATCCAGGCCGCACTGGTCGACTGGCTGCGGTCGCACTGGCGGCAGCCGGACGAGGGGCTGTGGGAGGTGCGCGGCGGCCGCCGTCACTTCGTGCACTCGAAGGTGATGGTGTGGGTGGCCGCGGACCGGGCCGTGCGCACCCTGGAGAAGAACCCCGAGCTGGAGGGCGACCTCGACGGCTGGCGGGAGCTGCGCGACGAGGTGCACCGCGAAGTCTGCGAGAAGGGCTACGACGCCGAGCGGAACACCTTCACCCAGTCCTACGGCTCCCGTGAACTGGACGCCGCGCTGCTGGTCATCCCGCGCGTCGGCTTCCTGCCTCCCGACGACCCGCGTGTCGTCGGCACGATCGACGCGGTCCGCGCCGAGCTCGGTCACGACGGCTTCCTGCGCCGCTACAGCGCGGACGAGACGGCCGTGGACGGGCTGCCCGGCGGCGAGGGCACGTTTTTGGTCTGCTCGTTCTGGCTGGCGGACGCGCTGCACATGACGGGCCGTACGCAGGAGGCCCGGGAGCTGTTCGAGCGGCTGGTCGGGCTCGCCAACGACGTGGGCCTGCTGTCCGAGGAGTACGACCCCGCCGCCCGCCACCAGCTCGGGAACTTCCCCCAGGCGTTCAGCCACATCGGCCTGGTGAACACCGCCCTCGCCCTGTTCGGGGGCGACGGGGCAGGATAGGGACCATGGATCTTGGACTGAAGGACCGGGTGTACGTCGTCACGGGGGCCACGCGCGGGCTGGGCAACGCGGCGGCGCGTGAACTGGTGGCCGACGGGGCGAAGGTGGTCATCACCGGACGGGACGAGACGACCGTCGCCGAGGCGGCGGCCGCGCTGGGCCCGAACGCGGTCGGGGTGGCCGTGGACAACGCCGATCCCGATGCGGCCGGGCGGCTGATCGAGGCCGCCCGCACGCACTTCGGCGGGTTCCACGGCGTGTTCGTCAGCGTCGGCGGGCCGGCGCCCGGCTTCGTCGCCGACAACACCGACGAGCAGTGGCAGGCGGCGTTCGAGTCGGTGTTCCTGGGCGCGGTACGGCTGGCGCGGGCAGCAGCGGCCGAGCTCGACGCGGGCGGTGTCATCGGGTTCGTGCTGTCCGGCTCGGTGTACGAGCCGATTCCCGGACTGACGATCTCGAACAGCCTGCGTCCCGGGCTCGCCGGATTCGCCAAGTCCCTCGCCGACGAGCTGGGGCCGCGCGGCATCCGTGTGGTCGGCCTGCTCCCGGGGCGCATCGACACGGACCGTGTGCGCGAGCTGGACGCCTTGTCCGCCGACCCCGAGGCGACCCGCGCGGCGTCCGAGTCCCGCATCCCGCTGCGCCGGTACGGCACCCCGGAGGAGTTCGGCCGCGCGGCCGCGTTCCTGCTGTCCCCTGCGGCGTCCTACGTGACCGGGGTCATGCTGCCGGTGGACGGCGGGGCGCGGCACGGGTTCTAGGGTCCGGCGTCACATTCCCGTCGTCCAAGGGCGGGCCCGGCGGCGGCGAGCCGGACACCGCCGGGCGGACGCGGAGGTGACGACATGGCCCAGGTCGCGTCCGCGAAGTCCCGTTGTCCGCCCGGGGGCGGGCCCCGCGGTGTGGCGGGGGGCTCCGGGAGTGTCCCCGGCCGAAGGCTGGGGGGCGCCGGTCGGACGCCCTCGTCACGGCCCCGAGGTCCCGCGCACCGCTCCGGGCCCTCTTCCATGACCGTCAACTGACCCGTTCCGCCCGGTGCTTGACGCCCCGGAGGCGGACCTCGGTCGGCAGGGAGGCCAGGCCGGCCGAGCCGCGGGCGTGCGCCAGCGCCCGGGTCGTGAGGTCGTCCAGGGCGGTCCCCGGATCCACGTGGGGTTCCAGCAGGAGCCGTACGCGTGCCTCGGGGGCGAGCCGCCTGCCGGTCAGGTGCGCCCGGGCGCGCTGGACTCCCCGCGCACCCGTCGCCTCGCTCGCCAGGACGCTCTCCAGGGCCCGGCCCCGCAGCAGCGCGCCCTCGCCGTCACCGGTGTCGACCAGGACCTCGGTGAGGCGGTGCCGGCGCAGGTTCGCGGTCAGCCACCACAGGGCGAGCAGCGCCAGCACGGCCAGGGCGGCGATGACGGTGGGCCACCACCAGCCCTCGGACCGCCAGCGCGTGCGCTCGGCTTCGCTGAGCAGGACGTCGTGCTTGCTGTCGTGGATCCACCAGGACGGCGGGTCCAGCCCGAGCCCGACGGCCAGCACGGACCCGCCGATCACGAGCAGTACCAGTCCGACGAGCCCGATCAGCACCCGGTTGACCACCCTGAGCACGGCCCTCACCCCTTCCGTCCGGGCCGCCGTACATGGACCGACAGCGACGGCGGGCGGGCCAGGCCCAGACCCGTGATCGCGTCGGTGAGCGCGACGTCCAGGTCGGCGCGTACGTCGTCCAGGTCGCGGAAGTGGGAGAGCGCGCGGACGTCGGCGCGACGGCGGCCCATCCGGACCCGCGCGGACTGGACCCCGGAGACCTCCATCGCCCGGTCGCGCAGGACCAGCGCGGCCAGGTCGCGCTCCAGGCCGGCGCGCACGTCGGGGTGGGTGCGCCGCATCGTCAGCACCGACCGCAGGCCGGGTGTGACGGCGAGGAGCAGCAGCCACAGGCCGAGGACGGCGGCGACGCCCGCGCCGACGAGCACCCAGGTGTCGTCCACCGGGCGCTCGGCGAGTTGCCGGGCCAGTTCGCGGCGCCAGCGCATGGCGGGCCGGTCGGCGCGCACGGAGGCGATGTCGTAGAGGAAGAGGCCGGCCGTGCCGAGGAGCACGAGCGCCGTGATCGCGGCCGGGATCCTGCGCGCGGACCAGAAGCGTCGCGCTCGGCCGCTCTCGCCCTCCAGCACGGGCGGGGGCTCGTCGGCCGGCGCCGACACCGACTGGTCGAGAGGCTCGGGTCCGGTCTCCTTCTCGATGACCGGCAGTCGCCGGGTGGTGCCCTCGGTGCCCTGGGACTCGCTCATCGCGTCCTCCCGTGTGCCGCGCCCTGTCCGGACGCCGGGTGCAGCCGCTCCACGTGCACGGCGACCTCCGGCACGTCCATGCCCACCAACGCGCCTACCCGCTCGGCGACATGCCGACGCACGGCCGCGCACCGGGCGCCGATGTCGGTGGGGTAGTCGAGTTCGAGATGGACCCGGACCCGGGCGGTGTCGTACGCCACCACGACATCGGCGTAGGGCCGGTTCGCGCCCTCGCTGAGCTTGCCCACCGCCTCCCGTGCGGCCTGGGAGGCGATCTTCGCGACGACCCGGTCGGCGATCCGGGTGGCTCCGCGCTCGCCGGGCACGACCGCGGTCGGCGGCTCGCGCAGCTCCACCGCCCCACCGCTCACGGCCGTCACCGCCTCCGTTCGTCACGGTGCCGGAAGAAGTCACCGAACTCCCAGTCGCCCTCCAGGAACCGTCCGACGACGAATCCGACGGCGCCCAGTGCCGCCACCAGCAAAAAGGCGCCGAATCCGCCGAAATACCCGGCGAAGCCGAGTGCCATGCCGGCGATCATGCCGGCCACGGCCATGCTCATGGTCCGCTCCTCAGTTCCTCAGCAACTCCCCGGCACCCGCGTCGTCCTTGCGCCCGCGCGTCACTGGATCCGGCGCTCCGGTTCCTCTTCCTCCTCCTCCGGCAGCTTCACGTCACTCACCGCGATGTTGACCTCGACGACTTCGAGGCCGGTCATCCGCTCCACGGCGTTGATCACGTTCTCGCGGACGTCCCGGGACACATCGGCGATCGAGACGCCGTACTCGACGACGATCTCCAGGTCGAGCGCGGACTGCACCTCACCGACCTCGGCCTTCACCCCGCGCGTCACCGACTTCGTCGTCCCGCCCGGCACCCGGTCGCGTACCGCCCCGAAGGTCCGCGAGATTCCGCTGCCCATGGCGTGGACGCCGTCCACGTCCCGTGCGGCCATTCCGGCGATCTTCTCCACGACGCCGTCCGCGATCGTCGTGCGGCCCCGGCTGCCGGGGTCACCGCCGCCGCGCCTGGCCGCCTGCGCCTTGCGCATGGTGGGCGTCTCGCCCTCCGTCCCCCGGTTCTGCTCCGTCACATCAGTCATGGCCGTTTCGTCCTTTTCGGTCGTCGTCCCATGACCACCGTAAGCACGGTTGCGCGATTGCGCGCCAGGGATACGGCAGGCTGGAGGAATGACGACGGCGGATCGCTGGACGCGGGAAGTCCGACAGCAGCTGGGACTCGGCAGGCTGCTGCCCCTGGGCGACGCGCGCGACGGCGCGTGGATCTCCGAGAAGGCGGCCGAGGCGGTGCTGCGGAGCACGGCCGAGGCCATGGGCGGGGTACGGCTGGGGGCGCTGCGGTTGGCGCTGACCGACCCGCAGCAGGCGCAGGAGGCGGCCGTACCGCCGCCGCCCAGCGCCCTGCCGCCGGGGCCGCTGCGGATCACGGCGGACTTCGCGACGACGGCCGCGGAGCCGCTACCCGCGACGGCGGAACGGCTGCGCGTGCTGCTGTCCACCGCGGCGGCGCAGCGCCTGGGCCTGGCGGTGACCGAGGTGGACCTGCGAGTGACGGCCCTGCTCGACGAGGAGGTGGAACCGGCTGCCGTGCACCCGCCCGAACCGGCGCGGGCGGCGGAGCCGGCCAACCCCGACGAGGAGCGGGTCGTCGCCGTGACCCGGGCGACCCCGGGCGTCACCCGGCTGACGGGCACCCTCGGCGGGTTGGGCCGCTCGGTGCACATCGACCGGCGGCAGGGCGAGGCCGCACTACCGCGCCGGCATGTGCGCGTGGAGATCGCGGTGAGCGCGGACCACCGGGCCGTGGAGGTGGCCCGGGAGGTACGCGAGCGGGTCGGGCGTGCGCTGGCCGACCACCCGACGGTGGCCGTACTGGTCACGTCCGTCGGCTGATCGGCGCAAGTCTCACTCGCCGAGGCCGGCCAGGTCCCGCAGCCGCCGCGCCTGCGCGGCCCGTTCGGCGCCGCGCTGCTCGTCGTAGGTGCGATCGACAGCGCCACGAAGCAGCGCCTTGGTCTCGATCACGGCGTCCCGCGGTGCGGCCACGATGGCCCCGGCGAGGTCCCGTACGGCGTCGTCGAGTTGCCCGGCGGGCACGGCGAGGTTGGCCAGCCCGCTGCTGACGGCCTCCTCGGCCGACACGAAGCGGCCGGTCACGCAGATCTCCAGCGCGCGGCCGTATCCGACCAGCCCGACCAGCGGGTGCGTGCCCGTCAGGTCCGGCACCAGCCCGAGGCTGGTCTCGCGCATGGCGAACTGCACGTCGTCGGCGACGACGCGCACGTCACAGGCGAGCGCGAGTTGGAAGCCCGCCCCGATGGCATGCCCCTGGACGGCGGCGATGGACACGATGTCGTTGCGCCGCCACCAGGTGAAGCCCTCCTGGAACTCGGCGATGGCAGCGTCGAGTTCGCCGTCGCTGCTGCGCGCGAGGTCGATGAACGAGGACTCGCCCTCGATTCCCTCGGGCGTGAACATCTGCCGGTCGAGGCCGGCGGAGAAGGACTTGCCCTCACCGCGCAGCACCACGACCCGCACGCTGCCCGGCACGGTCCGCCCGGCCTCGGCGAGCGTCCGCCACATGGCGGGGCTCTGTGCGTTGCGCTTGTCCGGGTTCGTCAGGGTCACCGTCGCGATGGCGCCGTCGACGGTGAGCCGTACGCCGTCCTTGTCGAGCAGGGGCGCGAGTTCCTGGTCGGGCGAAGCCATGGGGTTGCCTCCGATGCGTGCGGTCACATGGGATGCCCGTCAGGGCACCCCCTAAGTGACTGCACAGTAACCACCCGCCCGACCCGGAGTCCCTCCAGGTCCCTCCAAGGACACCGAGGGAGGACCGGCCGGGTGGTCACCATCGAAGCCGATGGGCCGCCCGAATCAGCCTGCGGCCTTCTTGCCTCGTGTCGCACCGCCACGCCCACGGAGCGTGACGCCCGACTCGCTGAGCATCCGGTGTACGAAGCCATACGAGCGGCCGGTTTCCTCGGCCAGTGCCCGAATGCTCGCACCGGAGTCGTACTTCTTCTTCAGGTCTGCCGCGAGCTTGTCGCGCGCGGCGCCGGTCACCCGGCTGCCCTTCTTCAGAGTCTCGGCCACCCGTGCCTCCTCATGGGAAGTGCGCTCTGGTCTCCTCATGATCACCCCTCCGGGGCTTCATGGCCACCCATTCGGCAAGGTCCGTGAGACAAGGTTGTGACGACAGGAGCGCGCCCCCACATGCGGAATCTCGAATTCCGCGAAGCCCTGCCCGTACGGCCGAACGGGTTCTTCTGCGAAACGCCAGGTCAGCGACGCACGACGGCCGAGCCCTTGTCGATGAAGGACTCGGCCGCGAAATTGATGTAGTACACACCTCGGTACGAGGAGATCTCACACAGATGATGGATCAACGATGGGCCGAATGATCCATACGCCGGTGATCAGGCATTCGATCAAGCCAGGGCGACGAGATCCGCGTAGTCGGCACCCCACAGGTCCTCGACACCGTCCGGCAGCAGAATGATCCGTTCCGGCTGGAGCGCCTCGACCGCGCCCTCGTCGTGGGTGACGAGCACGACCGCGCCCTTGTACGTGCGCAGCGCGCCGAGGATCTCCTCGCGGCTGGCCGGGTCGAGGTTGTTGGTGGGCTCGTCGAGGAGCAGGACGTTCGCCGAGGAGACGACCAGGGTCGCCAGGGCGAGGCGGGTCTTCTCACCGCCGGAGAGCACCCCGGCCGGCTTGTCGACGTCGTCGCCGGAGAACAGGAACGAGCCCAGCACCTTGCGGACCTCCACGAGGTCCATGTCGGGGGCGGCCGAGCGCATGTTCTCCAGGACGGTGCGGTCGGCGTCCAGGGTCTCGTGCTCCTGGGCGTAGTAGCCGATCTTGAGGCCGTGCCCGGGGATGACCGCGCCGGTGTCCGGCTGTTCGACCCCGGCCAGGAGCCTGAGCAGGGTGGTCTTGCCCGCGCCGTTGAGCCCGAGGATGACCACCCTCGACCCCTTGTCGATGGCCAGGTCGACGTCGGTGAAGATCTCCAGCGAGCCGTACGACTTCGACAGGCCCTCCGCCGTGAGGGGCGTCTTGCCGCAGGGCGCGGGATCGGGGAAGCGGAGCTTGGCGACCTTGTCGGACTGCCGGACCTCCTCCAGCCCCGACAGCAGCCGCTCCGCGCGCCGGGCCATGTTCTGCGCGGCGACGGTCTTGGTCGCCTTGGCACGCATCTTGTCGGCCTGGGCGTTGAGCGCGGCGGCCTTCTTCTCGGCGTTCTGCCGCTCGCGCTTGCGGCGCTTCTCGTCGGCCTCGCGCTGCTGCTGGTAGAGCTTCCAGCCCATGTTGTAGATGTCGATCTGGGCGCGGTTGGCGTCCAGGTAGAACACCTTGTTGACGACCGTCTCGACCAGGTCGACGTCGTGGGAGATCACGATGAAGCCGCCGCGGTAGGTCTTCAGGTAGTCCCGCAGCCAGACGATCGAGTCCGCGTCGAGGTGGTTGGTGGGCTCGTCGAGCAGCAGTGTGTCGGCGTCCGAGAACAGGATGCGGGCGAGCTCGATACGGCGGCGCTGACCACCGGAGAGGGTGTGCAGCGGCTGGCCGAGCACCCGGTCGGGCAGGTTGAGCGCGGCGGCGATGGTGGCGGCCTCGGCCTCGGCGGCGTATCCGCCCTTGGTGAGGAACTCCGTCTCCTGGCGCTCGTACTGCTTCAGCGCCTTCTCGCGGGTGGCGCCCTGACCGTTGGCGATGCGCTGCTCGTTCTCGCGCATCTTGCGGATCAGCACGTCCAGGCCGCGCGCGGACAGGACCCGGTCGCGGGCGAGCACGTCGAGGTCGCCGGTGCGGGGGTCCTGCGGGAGGTAGCCGACCTCGCCGGAGCGGGTGATGGTGCCGCCGGCGGGGATGCCCTCGCCGGCGAGGCACTTGGTGAGGGTGGTCTTGCCGGCGCCGTTGCGGCCGACGAGGCCGATGCGGTCGCCCTTGGCGACGCGGAAGGACGCGGACTCGATGAGGACGCGCGCACCGGCGCGCAGCTCGATACCGGAGGCGGAGATCACGGACAGACTCCAGGGCGGGTGGGTGGCGGGATGGGCGGCTGAGGACGTTCCCGCCGTCTAATGCGCGAGGAGAATGGCCATGGGTTCAGTCTAACGGGACCGTGCAACCACTTTTTCTGGGTTCACGTGTTCGGATCGGCCGCCCCCCGGCCCAGCCACCCCCGTCCCAGCAGCCCCCGTCCCAGCAGCCCCGCGCCCCAGCTGCTCCCGTTCTCCGCGGCCCCGTCGCCCCGGCGCGGCCGGCGGGCCGATGTCAGTGGCCGCTGCGAGACTGGCGGCGGACCGGAACCGACGGATCACAACGGATCACAAAGGGGTGATCGGCATGGCGGGCACGAGCGGTGGGCGTCCGAGCATCTTCCCGACGCTGCTGTACGCGGACGCGAAGGCGGCGATCAAGCAGCTCACGGAGGCCTTCGGGTTCACGGAGCTCGCGGTCTACGAGGACGAGGACGGCAAGGTCGCGCACGCCGAGCTGGCGCAGGGCAACGGCGCGGTGATGCTCGGCTCGAAGGGCACCGGCAGCGCCTTCGACAAGGCGATGGAGGCCGCGGGCACGACCGGGGTGTACGTCGTCGTGGACGACGTCGACGCACACCACCGACGGGCCGTGGAGCACGGCGCCCGGATCCTGATGCCCCCGACGGACCAGGACTACGGCTCGCGGGACTACATGGCCCGGGACGTCGAGGGCAACGTGTGGAGCTTCGGCACGTACGCACCCGAGCCGGGCGCCTGAGCCCCGCTCCGGCTCAGCTCCCCCCGGTGTGCACCTGGAAGGCGGCGCGGCGCACGGCCTTGGCGAGGGCGGGGTCGGGGTGCGCGGCGGCGAGCGCGACCAGCACCTGCACGGTGCGGGGGTGTCCGACGGCCCGGACCTCGTCGAGCAGCATCGGCACCGTGGGCTGGACGGCCGACTCCAGGTGGCGTACCAGCATCGGGGCCTCGCCGTGGTCGGCGACGGCGGCGGCGGTGTCGACCCACAGCCAGGTGGCCTCTTCCCTGGTGAGCACCTCATGGGCGTCCTCGGGGTCGACGCCGTCGTGCTCGGCGAGCCACAGCAGGGCGTAGGGCCGCAGGGTCGGCTCGTCGAGGACAGCGCGCACGTCGTGCTCGGCGGGGGCGCCGACGACGCGCAGCGCCTCGAAGGCGAGGCCGCGCAGCAGGGCGTCGTCGCCGCGGGCGGCGCCGAGGAGTTCGGTGACGGCGCTGCCGACGGGGCGGGCGGCGAGCCAGGCGCGGTACTCGTCGCGGGCGGCGTTCGGGCGCAGCTGGGCGCAGCCGCGGAGCATGTCCTCGGCCGCGCGCTCGATGTTCCCCGCCGGGCTCTGGGCGGCGACGCAGATCTGCTCCAGCTTGACCCAGACCGCCCAGTTGCCGAGTGGGGTGAGCGTGGCCTGTCCGTCGCCGTAGGTGAGGGCTCCGACGGAGGCGAGGGCGTGCAGGGCCCAGTCGAGGAGGGGGGCGAGGGGGGCGTCCTCGGCGCCTGCCGGGGCCGGGGCCGGCTCGGGCTGCGGCCCGTAGGGGATCTCGCATCTCTCGGTGCGCAGTTCGGTGACGCGCTGCTCCAGCAGGTCCAGGAGCTGCTCGACGGGGACCGGCCCGGCGGACAGGTGCAGGAAGGAGAGCACCTGGGGCATGGCCGAGACGACGTCGGGGACGGCGCCGTGCTCCAGCCGCTCCGGTTCCGGGTGGGCGAGCGACCAGGCGTCGAACAGGGCGACCCAGCCGCGCAGGACAGCGCTGTCGTCGCGGTCCCAGGCGCGCAGCCGCCAGCCGGGGCGGGCGCTGTCGCCGTGCACCTCGACGAGACCGGCGAGGCGGGCGGTGTCCCAGTCGGCGCGGACCTGAGCCACGGTCAGGCCCAGGTCCCGGGCCGCGCGTTCGGCGGTCGCGTCGGAGAGGGTGCCCTTGCCGTCGGAGGCGCTGCCGTCCCGGCCGGGGCCCAGGGCGGCGTCGGCCCAGTGGGCGACGCGGGCCGCCGCGGCCAGGCCGGAGCGTGCCATTCTGGCCAGCTCGGACCGGGCCGGTGTGCCCTCCGGGGGGCGCGGGGCGGGGCGGCGTGGGCGCCGCTGGTTCACGGCTCTGGGGGCGGCGGCCAGGGGTCGCGGGCGGACGAGTCGAAGCCTGGAGTCGCGCGGGATACGGGACGTCACGGGTGCAGTCTTCCGGTTGACGGTCCGAAAACCCAAACGGAATGTCACGAGGGGCTACGGGGATGGCCAACGCACGGGGTTCCGCGGGCGGCCGGGGACCGATAACAGGCCAGTGGTCCGGGGTTAAACGGAATCTGCGGCGCCGGATCCTCCCGCTCACGCGGGACCGCCCCGAGGGCGTCCCCGGGGAGCGGTCGCACGAGCGTCACATGAGCGGGGTGACGAATCGGCGCAGCGCCTCTTCGTAGCCCTCGGGGTCGGCGTTCCACATGGCGGCGTGCGGGGCGCGTCGAACCGTGTGCAGGGAGACCAGGTCGGGGTGGGCGGCGGCCAGGCGGCGGGAGAGGCTCCAGGGGGCCACCTCGTCGTCGGGGCCGTGGAAGATCAGGGTCGGCACCGGGGGCCGGTCGGGGGCGCCCGTACCGGTGCCGCGGCCGGCGTGCAGGCCGGTGCGGCCCTGCGCCGCGCGGACGGCGAGGGGCAGCAGCGGGCCGGGGGTGTGGCGGGCCGCGGCGAGGGCACGCAGGGTGGCTTCCCAGCTGAGCACCGGGGAGTCCAGGACGAGCCCGGAGACCCGGTCCCGCAGCCCCGAGTGCTGGGCGGCGCGCAGGGCCATCGTCGCCCCGGTCGACCAGCCGAGCAGGACGAGTTGCCTGGCGCCGTACCGCACGGCGTAGCGCATCGCGGCGTCCAGGTCGCGCCACTCGGTCTCGCCCAGGTGGCCGAGGCCGTCCGGAGGGCGGGGTGCGCCCAGGTCACCTCGGTAGGAGAGGGCGAGGACCGGGAAGTGCCGGCCGCTGAGGAACCCCATGAGGTTCATGGCGTGCTCGCGCGTGGTGCCGAGGCCGTGCACGGCGATGACCCAGGTGCCGCGGCTGCCGGGGACGAACCAGGCGGGCAGGGAGCCGAGTTCGCCGGGGACGTCGACGTCGGCGTGTTCGAGGCCGAGGGCGGCGGCGGGGTCGCCGACGTATACGTTCGGGGTGAGCCAGACGCTGTCGCCGGGGTCGAGGGTGCCGTGGGTGACACGTTCCAGGCGGCGTACGACGGTGTCGGCGGAGTGCTTCGCCGCGGCGAGGACCGGGCCGACGACGGCGTGCGAGCCGTCGCCGGCGAGGCCGTAGGTGCCGGGCCGCAGTGAGGCCAGGTCGCGGGTGAGGGTGATCTGGCCGGCGGCCGTGGCGTGCACGGTGAGCCGGGGTTCGGTGGGCAGGGGCCTGCCGGGAGAGGCCGTCAGGGCGGCACCACTGGCGTACCGCCCGGCGGCGACGCTCGCGACGCCGGCGGCCAGGGCCACGGTGACGGCAGCGGCCGTCGTTTTGACAGTGCGCACGGATCCAGTGTCCGGGCGCGGACGGGGTCGGGCCAGTGGGAGGACGACTCGGGGTGAGGGCCGCCGCCGGACGGCCCCCCACCCGACCCGCGCCTCACTCCCGCTGCCCGTACCCCCGCAGCCGCTCCCCCACCTCGGCCACCTGCTCCCCCGACAGCAGGCTCGGCGCGCGGCCCGGCACCGAGGAGGCCGTGAGCCACAGGCGGGACATCCACTCCAGTTGGGCGGTGCGGTCGTAGGCCTGGGCCAGCCTCGCGCCGTAGGCGATCGTGCCGTGGTTCTGGAGGAGACAGGCGGTGCGGTCGGTGAGGGCCCGGAGCATGCTGTCGGCCAACTCCTCGGTGCCGTACGTCGCATAGGGGGCGACTCGGACGGGTCCTCCGAGCGCCGCCGCCATGTAGTGGATCAGCGGTAGCTCGGGGACCAGGGTCGAGACGGCCGTCGCATGGACCGCGTGCGTGTGGACGACGGCGCCGGCGTCGGTGGTGCGGTACACGGCGAGGTGCATCGGCAGTTCGCTCGTCGGCACCAGGGCACCCAGGACCTGCCGGCCCTCCAGGTCCACCCCGGTCACGTCCTCCGCGGTCAGCCGGTCGTACGGCACGCCCGACGGCGTGACCAGGACGGTGTCCCCGACGCGCACCGAGACGTTCCCGGACGTGCCGACCACCAGCCCGTCGGCCACGGTCCGCCGCGCGGTCGCCACCAGCGCCTCCCAGGCTTCCAGCTCCTCGGGGCGCACCTTCCTGCCTCGCTGTTCGTGCAGCTCCTCAGTCATGCGGCGATCCTGCCAGCCGGCACCCCGGCACGGCCTTGAGTCCGCCCAGGACGGGTACCGGATCCGCACGCGCCGAGACGTCCGCGTCCCCGTCGGACGAGAGGCGGCGACGGCTGCGGCTGCCGGGTGACCAGAATCTCTTCGACGGGTCGGTGACCCGGCTGAGGACGTCCGCCCGGGGGCCACCGGCCCCGCCCCGCCCGGGCTGCGCGCCGCCAGACGGAACGAGAGCCTCCGCCCGCATGGGAGAAACCCTCCCTGTCGGACACCGTGCGGCCCGCCCCAGTTCACCTTCCGTTCACTCAGGTTACCTACGTTCAGCAAGCCAATGACCTCGAACGATTGCCTGGGTAAATGGAAAGCTTCTCGCTGATCCTCGCGATTGTGGTGGTAACCGCACTCGCGTTCGATTTCACGAACGGTTTCCACGACACCGCGAACGCGATGGCCACGACCATTTCCACGGGCGCCATGAGGCCCAAGGTCGCGGTGGCCATGTCCGCCGTCCTCAATCTCGTCGGCGCCTTCCTCTCCGTGGAGGTCGCCAACACCATCTCCAAGGGCCTCGTCGACGAGGCCGGCATCCGTCCCGAAGTCATCTTCGCCGCGCTGGTCGGCGCGATCCTGTGGAATCTGCTGACCTGGCTGGTGGGCCTGCCCTCCAGCTCGTCGCACGCCCTCATGGGCGGCCTGATCGGCGCCACCGTCGCCTCGGCCGGCTTCGGCGCGGTCCACGGCGACGTGCTCGTCACCAAGGTGCTGATCCCGGCGATCGCCGCCCCGCTGGTCGCGGGCATCGCCGCGATGCTGGCCACCCGCCTGACCTACACCCTCGGCAAGAAGGCCGACGGCGAGGCGTCCAAGAAGGGCTACCGCGCCGGCCAGATCGCCTCCGCCGGCCTGGTCTCCCTCGCCCACGGCACGAACGACGCCCAGAAGACCATGGGCATCATCACCCTCGCCCTGGTCGCCGGCGGCACCCTCGCCCCCGACTCCGACCCGCCCATGTGGGTCATCCTCTCGGCGGGCGTCGCCATCGCGCTCGGCACCTACCTCGGCGGCTGGCGCATCATCCGCACCATGGGCAAGGGCCTGACCGACCTCCAGCCGCAGCAGGGCTTCGCCGCCCAGACCAGCGCGGCCACGGTCATCCTGGCCTCCTCCCACCTGGGCTTCTCCCTCTCCACCACGCACTCCGTCTCCGGCGCGGTGATGGGCGCGGGCCTCGGCCGCAAGGGCGGCGTGGTCCGCTGGTCGACGGCGACCCGGATGTTCGTCGCGTGGGGCCTGACCCTGCCGGCGGCAGCCCTGGTCGGCGCGCTCGCGGAGTACGTGACGGGCTTCGGCGCCTGGGGCACGGGCCTGGTCGCGGTCTTCCTGGTCGTCTCCAGCGCCGCCATCTGGAAGATTTCCCGCCGCGAGGTCGTCGACCACACCAACGTCAACGACACCGAGGAGCCGGCCGGTGTGGTGACCCAGGCCATGGCCGCCGTGACCGTGCCGCCGGCGCACCCGGTGGCCGAGGACATCACGGCCACGGTCCCGCCCCAGACCTCCGAGTCGACGCCGTCGAAGGCGTCGGTCTGACCCCCACCCGGTTCCTCCTCGCCGGTTACTCAAGGAAGTAGAAGCATGAAGATCGACTGGGCGGCTCTCGGCTCCGTCTTCGGGGTCAGCCTCGTGGTCACGGTTGCCCTGGTGGGCCTGTTCACCCTCGGCATCTCCGGCCTGTCCCGCCGCGAACGTGCGGCGGCCCAGGGCGACTCGGCCGCGCTCGCGGTCACCGGGGCGTACGCCTGCTTCGCGGCGTGCGCGGCGGCCGTGGGCTACGGCATCTACCTGATCGTGGCCTGACACACACGCCGATCGTGGCCTGACGCACAGAGCGCTCGTGGCCTGAGCAACAGTGCGCCGGAGCGCGCGCGAGCACCCGGGGTGCGGGACGGAACACCGTCTCGCACCTCACGCGTGTGTGGGCCTCCGCACACTCTCCCTCCGCAGGTCAACGGCAAGTTGACGGCCCTTCCGACCCCGTGGTGGACTGCCGGGGCCATGTACGGCGGCAGAAGAGGAAGCCGGTGTGAATCCGGCGCGGTCCCGCCACTGTCACCGGGGTGGAAAGCCCCGGGAGCCAGGAACTCTCGCCGCCGGTCTCGTCGAACCAGGGCGTGGACACCCTGAGTGAGGACATAACGCGATGCTCGGCTGCCGTTCGAGATTGAGGTCCCGCACCAGGGCTCTGCCCTTCCCCGCGGCCGGCTGACGCCGATGCGTGCCGATCGCGTCTTCGCGTACGGTGCCGCCGCCGGACTTCTCGGTGATCTGCTGCTCGGCGACCCCCACCGCGGGCATCCGGTCGCCGCGTTCGGACGGGCCGCCGCCGCCGTGGAGGGGGTGTTGTGGCGCGACCACCGCGCGTGGGGTGCGCTGCACACCGCCGTGTGCGCCGGTGGCGCCGTGGCACTGGGCGCCGTCGCCGCCCGCGCCGTCCGCACCTCCCCGGCCGCGTCCGTCGCGCTGACCGGCGCCGCCGCCTGGGCGGTGGTCGGAGGGACGTCGCTGGCCCGCGAGGCCCGGCTCGTCGCGCGTGCGCTGGAGGCGGGGGACGTGGAGGCCGCGCGGGCGCGGCTGCCGCATCTGTGCGGGCGGGACCCGCAGGCGCTGGACGCGGACGGGATCGCGCGGGCCGTGGTGGAGTCCGTCGCCGAGAACACCTCCGACGCGGTCGTGGGGGCGCTGGTCTGGGGGGCCGTCGGGGGTGTGCCGGGGCTGGTCGGCTTCCGGGCCGTGAACACGCTGGACGCCATGGTGGGCCACAAGTCGCCCAGGTACCGGCGCTACGGGTGGGCCTCGGCGCGGCTGGACGACGTGGCCGGGTGGCCGGGCGCGCGGCTCACCGCCGTACTCGCGGCGCTGGCCGGACCCGATCCGCGGGGTGCCGTACGCGCCTGGCGGGAGGACGCGGCGAAGCATCCGAGCCCCAACGCCGGGCCCGTGGAGGCCTCGTTCGCCGGAGCGCTCGGGGTGCGGCTGGGCGGGACGCTCTCGTACGGCGGGCGGGTGGAGCACCGGCCCGTGCTGAACACGCGGGGGCGTGCCGTCGGCACGCCCGACGTCGAACGCGCCGTGCGGCTGTCGCGGCGCGTCACCTGGCTCGCGCTCGGCGTGTGCGCCGGAGCCCGGTTGCTGAAGAGGGGGCAATGAGCATGAGCGGTGGTCTTCTCGTCGCCGGCACCACGTCCGACGCGGGCAAGAGCGTCGTCACGGCGGGGATCTGCCGGTGGCTGGTACGGCAGGGCGTCAAGGTCGCGCCCTTCAAGGCACAGAACATGTCCCTCAACTCGTTCGTCACCCGCGAGGGCGCGGAGATCGGGCGGGCGCAGGCCATGCAGGCGCAGGCCTGCCGCGTCGAACCCACCGCGCTGATGAACCCCGTGCTGCTCAAGCCCGGTGGCGAGCAGAGCAGTCAGGTCGTGCTGCTGGGCAAGCCGGTGGGCGAGCTGAGCGCGCGCGGGTACCACGGCGGACGGCAGCAGCGGCTGCTCGGGACGGTGCTGGACTGTCTGGAGCAGTTGCGGGGCACGTATGACGCGGTGATCTGTGAGGGGGCCGGTTCTCCCGCCGAGATCAATCTGCGGCGGACCGACATCGTGAACATGGGGATCGCCCGGGGCGCCGGGCTCCCCGTCCTGGTCGTCGGTGACATCGACCGGGGCGGTGTCTTCGCCTCGTTCTTCGGCACGGTCGCGCTGCTGTCGCGCGAGGACCAGGAGTGCGTCGCCGGGTTCCTCGTCAACAAGTTCCGCGGGGACGTCTCCCTGCTGGAGCCGGGCCTGGACATGCTCCACGACCTCACGGGGCGCCGGACGTACGGCGTGCTGCCCTTCCGGCACGGACTCGGCATCGACGAGGAGGACGGGCTGCGCGTGTCCCTGCGCGGAACGGTGCGGGAGTCCGTCGTCGCGCCGCCCCTCGGCGAGGACGTGCTGCGGGTCGCCGTCTGCGCCGTACCGCTGATGTCGAACTTCACCGACGTCGACGCACTGGCCGCCGAGCCCGGTGTCGTGGTGCGGTTCGTGGACCGGCCGGAGGAACTGGCCGACGCCGACCTGGTGGTGGTCCCCGGCACCCGGGGAACCGTCCGGGCCCTGGAGTGGCTGCGCGAGCGGGGGCTCGCCGACGCCCTCGTGCGCAGGGCCGCCGAGCAGCGGCCCGTCCTCGGCATCTGCGGGGGCTTCCAGGTCCTCGGCGAGCACATCGAGGACGACGTCGAGAGCCGCCGCGGGCATGTCGACGGGCTGGGGGTCCTGCCCGTGCGGGTGCGGTTCGCCCGCGAGAAGACCCTCACCCGGCCGGAGGGCGAGGCCCTCGGGGAGCGGGTCGCGGGCTACGAGATCCACCACGGCGTCGCCGAAGTGACCGGCGGCGAGACCTTCCTGGACGGCTGCCGGGTCGGTCAGACCTGGGGCACGCACTGGCACGGTTCGCTGGAGTCGGACGGATTTCGGCGGGCGTTCCTGCGCGAGGTGGCGTCCGCCGCGGGCCGCCGCTTCGTACCGGCCCCCGACACGTCGTTCGCCGCGCTGCGCGAGGAGCAGCTCGACCGGCTCGGCGATCTGATCGAACAGCACGCGGACACGGACGCGCTGTGGCGGCTCATCGAGTCGGGCGCGCCGCGAGGACTGCCCTTCATCCCCCCGGGAGCGCCCGCATGAGCACGGTGTTGTTGCTGTCGACCGCCGACACGGACCTGCTCGCGGCCCGGGCCTGCGGTGCCGGCTACCGGATCGGCAACCCGACCCGTATCGACGTCGCGTCCGAACTCCCCTCGCTCGTGGCGGGCGCGGACATCGCGGTCGTGCGCCTGCTGGGCGGCAAGCGGGCCTGGGAGGACGGGCTGGCCGCGCTCAGGGCATCCGGTGTCCCGACCGTGCTGCTGGGCGGGGAGGCGGTGCCCGACGCGGAGTTGATGGCCGAGTCGTCCGTTCCGGCCGGGGTCGTGGCCGAGGCGCTGAAGTACCTCGTCGAGGGCGGCCCCGCCAACCTCGCCGAACTCGCCCGGTTCCTCTCCGACACCGTGCTGCTGACGGGCGAGGGGTTCGTCGAGCCGCGGAAGATGCCCGAGTACGGCGTCCACGGGACCCGGACCTTCCAGGAGGGCCGCCCCACCGTCGGCGTGCTCTTCTACCGGGCCCACGAGCTGAGCGGCAACACCGCGTTCGTGGACACCCTGTGCGACGCGATCGAGGCGCGGGACGCCAACGCCCTGCCCGTGTACTGCGGTTCGCTGCGCGGCGCCGACGCCGGGCTGTACGAGCTGCTCGGGAAGGCCGACGCCGTGGTCGCCACCGTCCTCGCGGCCGGCGGCACGCACGCCTCGCAGGCCTCGGCGGGCGGCGACGAGGAGGCCTGGGACGTCGGCCGGCTGGCCGAGCTGGACGTGCCCGTGCTGCAGGGTCTGTGCCTCACCTCCTCGCGCGCCGCCTGGGACGCCTCGGACGCCGCCCTGTCGCCCATGGACGCGGCGATGCAGGTCGCGATCCCGGAGTTCGACGGGCGGCTGATCACGGTCCCGTTCTCCTTCAAGGAGCAGGGCCCGGACGAGGTGCCGGTGTACGTCGCCGACCCGGAGCGGGCCGCGCGGGTCGCCGGGATCGCCGTACGGCACGCACGGCTGGGGCACAAGCCGAACGCCGAGAAGAAGCTCGCCCTGGTCTTCACCGCCTACCCGACCAAGCACTCGCGCGTCGGCAACGCGGTCGGCCTGGACACGCCCGCGTCGGCGGTGCGGGTGCTGGACGCGTTGAAGCAGGCGGGGTACGGGCTCACCGAGTACCCCGACAACGGCGACGAGTTGATCCACCGGCTCATCGAGGCCGGCGGGCACGACGTGGAGTGGCTCACCGAGGAGCAGCTGGCCGCCGCGCCCGCGCGCGTGCCGCTCGCCGACTACCGGGCGTGGTTCGACAAGCTCGACCCGGACCTGCGGAACGCCATGCTCCGGGCGTGGGGCGAGCCGCCGGGTTCGCTGTACGTCGACGGGGAGGACATCGTCCTCGCCTCGCTGCGCTTCGGGAACGTCGTCGTCATGATCCAGCCGCCGCGCGGCTTCGGCGAGAACCCGATCGCGATCTACCACGACCCGGACATGCCGCCGTCCCACCACTACATGGCGGCGTACCGGTGGCTGGAGAACAGCTTCGGCGCCGACGCGATCGTGCACATGGGCAAGCACGGCACGATGGAGTGGCTGCCGGGCAAGGGGCTCGGGCTGGGCGGCGGTTGCGCGCCCGACGCCGTGCTCGGCGATCTGCCCCTGGTCTACCCGTTCATCGTCAACGATCCCGGTGAGGGCACCCAGGCCAAGCGGCGCGGGCATGCCACCGTCGTCGACCATCTGGTGCCGCCGATGGCACGGGCCGACACCTACGGCGACCTGGCCAAGCTGGAGCAGCTGCTGGACGAGTACGCGCTCGTCAGCGACCTGGACCCGGCCAAGGCGCCGGCCGTGCGCGCCCAGATCTGGACGCTGGTCAAGGCGGCCGAACTCCACCACGACCTGCATGTCGACGAGCAGCCGGACGACGAGGCGTTCGACGAGTTCGTCATGCACATCGACGGCTATCTCTGCGAGATCAAGGACGTGCAGATCCGCGACGGTCTGCACGTCCTGGGCGGCGGTCCGGTCGGTGAGCCCCGTGTGAACCTCGTGCTGGCCGTGCTGCGCGCCGCGCAGGTGTGGGGCGGGCGGGCGAACGCGCTGCCGGGGCTGCGGGCGGCGCTGGCGGCCCGTTTCGGGCTCAGCGAGAAGGAGTTGCTCGCCGAGCCGGGGGCGCCGGTCGAGGTCCCGGTGGAGCTGACGGACCTGGTGGACGGCCCGGCACGGACCGCCGCCGACGCCGTCGACCTGCTGGAGCAGCTGTGCCGGCGCATCGCCGAGGGGATGGAGGAGCGCGACTGGTCGGTCACGCAGAGCCGTTCCCTCCTGCGTGACGTACTGGGCGGGCAACTCCCCGACGCCGAAGCCGTGTTGGAGTTCGCCTGCGACGAGGTCGTGCCCCGGCTCGCCCGCACCACCGACGAGATCGGCCACATCCTCAAGGCGCTCGACGGCGGTTACGTTCCTGCGGGGCCGTCCGGATCCCCGACGCGCGGCCTGGTCAACGTCCTGCCGACCGGCCGCAACTTCTACTCCGTCGACCCCAAGGCCATCCCGTCCAGGCTGAGCTGGGAGGTCGGGCAGTCGCTGGCCGACTCGCTGGTGCAGCGGTATCTGCGGGACACGGGCGCGTACCCGAGGTCCGTCGGCCTGACGGTGTGGGGCACGTCCGCGATGCGTACCCAGGGCGACGACATCGCCGAGATCCTCGCGCTGCTGGGCTGCCGTCCGGTGTGGGACGACGCCTCACGGCGGGTGACGGGCTTCGAGGTGATCGGCCTGGAGGAGCTCGGGCGTCCCCGCATCGACGTCACGGTCCGTATCTCCGGGTTCTTCAGGGACGCCTTCCCGCACGTCGTGGGGCTGATCGACGACGCCGTCCGCGAGGTGGCCGAGTTGGACGAGCCCGCCGAGCGCAACTTCGTCAAGGCGCACGCCGACGAGGACACCGCCGGGCACGGCGACCGGCGGCGCGCGACGGCCCGGGTCTTCGGCTCCAAGCCGGGCGCGTACGGCGCCGGTCTGCTGCCGCTGATCGACGCCCGCAACTGGCGTTCGGACGCCGACCTGGCCGAGGTGTACGCGGTCTGGGGCGGGTACGCCTACGGGCGCGGGCTCGACGGACGGGCGGCGCGCGGGGACATGGAGACCGCGTTCCGGCGGATCGCGGTCGCCGCGAAGAACGTCGACACGCGTGAGCACGACCTCGTCGACGCCGACGACTACTTCCAGTACCACGGCGGCATGGTCGCCATGGTGCGGCACCTGACGGGCGCCAGCCCCGAGGCGTACGTGGGTGACAGCGCCGTACCGGACCAGGTGAGGACCCGGACCCTCGGCGAGGAGACGCACCGCGTCTTCCGGGCCCGGGTGGTCAACCCGCGTTGGATGGCGGCCATGCGCCGGCACGGCTACAAGGGCGCGTTCGAGATGGCGGCGACCGTGGACTACCTGTTCGGGTACGACGCCACGGCCGGGGTCGTCGACGACTGGATGTACGAGAAGCTGTCGGCCGAGTACGTCTTCGACGCCGAGAACCGGGACTTCATGAAGAAGTCCAACCCGTGGGCGCTGCGGGGCATCACCGAGCGCCTGCTGGAGGCCGCCGACCGTGGACTGTGGGCCGAGCCGGACGCCGGCACGCTGGAGCGGCTGCGCGCCACGTACCTGGAGCTTGAAGGCAACTTGGAGGGCGACGACCAGTGACCACCCCCTTCCCCTTTACGGCCGTTGTCGGCCAGGACGACCTGCGGCTGGCGCTGCTGCTGAACGCCGTGTCACCGGCGGTCGGCGGTGTGCTGGTGCGCGGCGAGAAGGGCACGGCCAAGTCGACGGCCGTACGAGCGCTGTCGGCGCTGATGCCCGAGGTGCCGGTCGTGCCCGGGTGCCGTTTCTCGTGCGACCCGGACTCCCCCGACCCGCGGTGCCCGGACGGCCCGCACGAGCCGGGCGCGGGCACGTGCCGCGCCGCCCGTATGGTCGAGCTCCCCGTCGGCGCCTCCGAGGACCGGCTGGTGGGTGCGCTGGACATCGAGCGGGCGCTCGCCGAGGGCGTCAAGGCGTTCGAGCCGGGCCTGCTCGCCGACGCACACCGCGGCATCCTGTACGTCGACGAGGTCAACCTCCTGCACGACCACCTGGTCGACCTGCTCCTCGACGCGGCCGCGATGGGCGCGTCGTACGTGGAGCGCGAGGGTGTGTCCGTCCGGCACGCGGCGCGGTTCCTGCTGGTGGGCACCATGAACCCCGAGGAGGGTGAGCTGCGGCCGCAGCTGCTCGACCGGTTCGGGCTGACCGTCGAGGTCGCGGCCTCGCGGGAGCCCGAGCAGCGGGTGGAGGTGGTGCGGCGGCGGCTCGCGTACGACGACGACCCGGTCGCCTTCGCCGCCCGCTGGGCGGACGAGGAGGCCGCCGTACGCCGACGCATCGCCGCGGCACGGGAGTTGCTGCCGTCGGTGCGGCTCGGCGACGGGGCGCTGCGGCAGATCGCGGCGACCTGTGCCGCGTTCGAGGTGGACGGGATGCGGGCCGACATCGTGATGGCGCGTACGGCCACCGCGCTGGCCGCGTGGGCGGGGCGGACGGACGTGCTCGCGGAGGACGTACGGCAGGCGGCGCTGCTCGCGCTGCCGCACCGCAGGCGGCGCAACCCCTTCGACGCGCCGGGGCTCGACGAGGACAAGCTCGACGAGACCCTGGAGGAGTTCTCGGGCTCCGAGGACGACGACCCGGATCCGGACCCCGGACCGGACGGGCCCGGCGGCGGTGGCGGACAGCCACCGCAATCCGGTGACGGCCCGCAGGGCGGCGCCGACCCGGCCGCGTCCGCCGAGCCCGGCGAGCCCGGCGAAGGCGGGCAGCCGCAGGCGTCCGGCGCCGGGGAGCAGGCTCCCGTACGGGCCTTCGAGCCGTTCCGCACGAAGGTGCTGAGCGTGCCGGGCGTCGGGCAGGGCGCCGCGGGGCGGCGTTCGCGCGCGCGGACGGAGCAGGGGCGCACCACCGGGGCCAGGCGCCCCAGGGGGGCCCTGGGCAAGTTGCACCTGGCGGCCACCGTGCAGGCGGCGGCGCCGCATCAGCGGGCCCGGGGGCGGTCCGGTGCGGGGCTGGTGGTGCGCCGGGACGATCTGCGGCAGGCCGTGCGGGAAGGGCGCGAGGGCAATCTCGTGCTGTTCGTCGTGGACGCCTCCGGGTCGATGGCGGCCCGGCAGCGGATGGGCGCGGTGAAGGGGGCCGTGCTGTCGTTGCTGCTGGACGCCTACCAGCGGCGGGACAAGGTGGGGCTGGTGACGTTCCGGGGGTCTGCCGCCGACGTGGCGCTGCCGCCGACGTCGTCCGTGGACGCCGCCGCCGCCCGGCTGGAGTCGCTGCCCACGGGTGGTCGTACGCCGCTCGCGGCCGGGCTGCTCAAGGCGCACGAGGTGCTGCGGGTGGAGCGGCTGAGGGATCCGGCCCGGCGTGCGCTCGTCGTGGTGGTGACGGACGGGCGGGCCACGGGCGGCCCGGAGCCGGTCGCGCTGGCCGGGCGGGCGGCCCGGTTGTTCGCGGCCGAGGGTGTCGCGTCCGTGGTGGTCGACTGCGAGTCGGGGCCGGTGCGGCTGGGGCTCGCGGGGCAGCTCGCGGGTGAGCTGGGAGGCACGGCGGTGACGCTCGACGAGTTGCGGGCGGACTCGATCGCCGGGCTGGTCAGGGATGTTCAGGGGACTTCGAGGAAGGTGGCGTGATGCCGAAGGGACAGCCGAGTGTCGTGCCGGAGGACGGGCTGACGACGCGACAGCGCCGTAACCGGCCGCTGGTCGTCGTGCACACCGGGGTGGGCAAGGGCAAGTCGACCGCCGCCTTCGGGCTGGCGCTGCGGGCGTGGAACCAGGGGTGGCCCATCGGGGTGTTCCAGTTCGTCAAGTCCGCCAAGTGGAAGGTCGGCGAGGAGAACGCGCTGCGGGTGCTGGGGGCCTCCGGCGAGGGCGGGTCCGTCGACTGGCACAAGATGGGTGAGGGCTGGTCGTGGGTGCAGCGCGACGATCAGATGGACAACGAGGAGAAGGCCCGGGAGGGCTGGGAGCAGGTCAAGCGGGACATCGCCGCCGAGCGGTACAAGCTGTACGTGCTCGACGAGTTCGCGTACCCGCTGCACTGGGGGTGGGTCGACACCGATGAGGTCGTCGACGTGCTCCGCCACCGTCCCGGCACCCAGCATGTCGTGATCACCGGGCGGAACGCCCCGGAGAAGCTGGTCGACTTCGCCGACCTCGTGACCGACATGTCCAAGGTCAAGCACCCGATGGACGCGGGTCAGAAGGGCCAGAGAGGCATCGAGTGGTGACAGCTGTGCCCCGGCTGGTCATCGCCGCGCCCTCCTCGGGCAGCGGCAAGACCACCGTCGCCACGGGACTGATGGCCGCGCTGACCGCGCGGGGACTCGCCGTGTCCCCGCACAAGGTCGGGCCGGACTACATCGACCCCGGCTACCACGCGCTCGCGACCGGGCGGGTCGGGCGCAACCTCGACGCGTACATGTGCGGACCCGAGCTGATCGGGCCGTTGTTCCTGCACGGGGCGCGCGGCTGCGACGTCGCGGTCGTCGAGGGTGTGATGGGGCTGTACGACGGTGCCGCGAAGGAGGGCGAGCTGGCGTCCACCGCGCATGTCGCGAAGCTGCTGCGGGCGCCGGTCGTGCTGGTCGTGGACGCCTCCTCGCAGTCGCGGTCGGTGGCGGCGCTGGTGCACGGGTTCGCGTCCTGGGACCCGGAGGTGCGCCTCGGGGGCGTGATCCTCAACAAGGTCGCCTCCGACCGGCACGAGGAACTGCTGCGGGACGCGCTGGACTCGACCGGCGTGCCCGTGCTGGGCGTGCTGCGGCGGGCCCCGCAGGTGGACACGCCGTCACGGCATCTGGGCCTGGTGCCGGTCGCCGAGCGGCGGGCGGAGGCCGTGGAGGCGGTCGCGGCGATGGCCGCGCAGGTGTCCCAGGGGTGCGACCTGGAAGGGCTGCTGGGGCTGGCGCGCACTGCGGGCCCCTTGAGCGGTGAGCCGTGGCGGCCTCCCGTGACCGCCCCGAGTACGGGTGCGGTGGTCGCGGTCGCCGGGGGGCCGGCCTTCACCTTCTCCTACGCCGAGCACACCGAGCTGCTCACCGCCGCCGGCGCCGAGGTGGTCCCCTTCGATCCGCTGCGGGACGAGCAACTCCCCGACGGTACCGGCGGGTTGGTCGTCGGCGGCGGGTTCCCCGAGGTGTACGCCGCCGAGCTGTCCGCCAACGAGCCGCTGCGCAAGGCCATCGGTGACTTCGCGCTGAGCGGCGCTCCCGTCGCCGCCGAGTGCGCCGGGCTGCTCTATCTGTGCCGGGAGCTCGACGGGCAGCCGATGTGCGGGGTGCTGGACGCGACCGCCCGGATGAGCGGGCGGCTGACGCTCGGCTACCGGGACGCCGTCGCCGTGAGCGACAGTGTGCTGGCCGCCGCGGGCACCCGGATGCGGGCGCACGAGTTCCACCGTACGGTCGTCGAGCCCGGCTCGGGGGCAGCGCCCGCCTGGGGGGTGCGCAGCCCCGTGCGGCGGGTCGAGGGCTTCGTGCAGCAGGGCGTGCACGCGAGCTATCTGCACACGCACTGGGCCGCGCAGCCCGCTGTCGCCCGTCGGTTCGTGGAGAGGTGCCGGACGTCATGAGCAGCAGGCTGGTCGGAGTCGGCGTCGGTCCGGGCGATCCGGAACTGGTGACCGTCAAGGGCGTCAACGCGCTGCGGGCCGCCGAGGTCGTCGTCGTACCGGTGATGGACGGCGGGGAGCGGGGCCGGGCCGAGGCGACGGTGCTGCACTACGTGCCGCGGGAGAAGGTCGTCCGGGTGGTGTTCGCCCTGAACGAGCGGAGCGACCGGGCGCGGCGCGAGGCCGCCTGGGACGCGGCCGGTGAGCGGGTGGCCGAGCTGTTGCGCGAGCGCGTCCACGTCGCCTTCGCGACCATCGGCGATCCCAACGTGTACTCCACCTTCACCTATCTCGCGCAGACCGTCGCCGAGCTGGTGCCGGGGACCGTCGTCGAGACCGTGCCCGGCATCACCGCCATGCAGGACCTCGCCGCGCGCTCGGGTGCCGTGCTGACCGAGGGGACCGAGCCGCTCACGCTGGTGCCCGTCACCGCGGGGGCTGCCGTGCTCAAGGAGGCGCTCGCCGGGCCCGGCACGGTCGTCGCCTACAAGTTCGGCCGGCAGGCGGGCGAGGTCGCCGAGGCACTGCGGCAGGCCGGGCGGATCGGGGACGCGGTGTGGGGGTCGGCGCTGGGCCTGGCGGAGGAGTCGATCCGCCCGGCCGCCGAGCTCGACGACGCTCCCCTGCCCTACCTGTCCACGCTCATCGTCCCCGCCCGGCGCGACGGCGGCCGGGGCGGAAAGCTCTGACACGGGCCCCGCCGCTCCCCCGCCGACCCCCTGTACGAGAGGACCGATTCCCATGGCCGACGCCCCCAGCGGCAAGGTGACCTTCGTCGGTGCCGGCCCCGGCGCCGCCGATCTGCTGACGTTCCGGGCCGCGCGTGCCATCGCCGAGGCGGACGTCGTGATCTGGGCGGCCAGCCTGGTCCAGGAGGAGGTCCTGCGGCACGCGCGCGAGGACGCCGAGATCCTCGACTCGGCGGCCCTGCCCCTGGAGGACGTGGTCGCGGTGTACGAGCGGGCGAGGGCCGAGGGCCTGAAGGTCGCCCGGATCCACTCCGGTGACCCCGCCCTGTGGGGCGGTACGCAGGAGCAGCTCGACCGGTGTGCGGCGATCGGCATCGAGACCGAGGTCGTGCCCGGGGTCTCCGCCTTCTCCGCGGTCGCCGCGATCGCTGGGCGCGAGTTGACGATCCCCGAGGTCGCCCAGTCGGTCGTCCTCACCAGGCTCGGCGGCGGCAAGACACCGATGCCGCCCGGCGAGGAGGTGCGGGAGTTCGCCAGGCACGGCACCACGATGGCGATCTTCCTGTCCGCCGCGCGCAGCGGGCAGCTCGTGCGGGAGCTGCTGGAGGGCGGTTATCCGACGTCCACCCCGGTCGTGGTCGCCCACCAGGCGACCTGGCCGGAGGAACTCGTCGTGAAGTGCACGGTCGGGACGCTGGAGGAGACCGTCAAGGAGCACAAGCTGTGGAAGCACACCCTCTTCCTCGTCGGCCCGGCCCTCGACGCGCACGGCACCCGCTCGCACCTGTACCACCCCGGCCACTTCCACGGGTACCGCAAGGCGGACCCGGAGGCCCGCCGGGCGCTGCGCGAGCGGGGGGCGAGTACGTGACCGCGGTCGCCTGTTCCGAAGGAGTTGCGCAGTGATCGGTCTCATTTCCGCCACCGCGGCGGGTGCGGTGGCGCGTGACCGGCTGGCCGCGGCGTGGCCGGACCGGACGCGCGTGTACGACGGGCCCGTCGGGGACGCCGTGCGGCGGGCGTTCGCCGAGTGCGAGCAGCTGGTGTGCTTCCTGGCCACCGGGGCGGTCGTACGGCTGATCGCCCCGCTGCTGGGTGACAAGGCCGGCGACCCCGGTGTGGTGTGCGTCGACGAGGGCGGGCGGTTCGCCGTGGCGCTGGTCGGCGGGCACGGCGGCGGCGCCAATGAACTCGCCCGGGAGACCGGGGAGTTGCTGGGCGCCGAGCCCGTGGTGACCACGGCTACGGACGCGGTGGGCCTGCCCGGCCTTGACCTGCTCGGCCTTCCGGTGGAGGGCGATGTCGCCGGGGTCTCGCGGGCCCTGCTGGACGGCGAACCGGTGGCGCTTCGGGCCGAGGTGGCCTGGCCGCTGCCGCCGCTGCGGGCCGGCGCCGAGGGGGCGTACGCGATCCGGGTGACGGACCGGCTCGTGGAGCCCGCCGAGCGCGAGGTCGTCCTGCGTCCGCCGTCCCTCGTCGTCGGTGTCGGCGCCTCCAGGGGCGCCCCCGTGGAGGAGGTCCTCGGGCTGGTCGAGCGCGTGCTCGGCGAGGCCGGCCTCTCCCGCGCGTCGCTCGCGGAACTCGCCACCGTCGACGCCAAGGCGGGCGAGCCCGGCATCGTCGAGGCCGCCGCACGCCTGGGCGTTCCCCTCGTCGCCCACTGCGCCGAGCGGCTGGCGGCCGTCGAGGTCCCCAACCCCTCCGACGCGCCCCTGGCAGCCGTGGGCACCCCCTCCGTCGCGGAGGCCGCCGCCCTGGTGCGCGGCGGTGAACTCCTCGTCCCGAAGCGGAAGTCGCAGCGCCCCGACGGACGGCCGGCGATGGCGACCTGCGCCGTGGTACGGCGTCCCGGCCGGGGGCGGCTCGCGGTGGTCGGACTCGGGCCGGGCGCCCGGGACCTGCTCACCCCGCGGGCCAGGGCCGAGCTGCAGCGGGCTTCCGTGCTCGTCGGCCTCGACCAGTACGTCGACCAGATCCGCGACCTGCTGCGGCCCGGCACGCGGGTTGTGGAGTCGGGGCTCGGGGCCGAGGAGGAGCGGGCGCGGACGGCGGTCGAGGAGGCCCGCGAGGGGCGGGCCGTCGCGCTGATCGGCAGCGGGGACGCGGGCGTGTACGCCATGGCCTCGCCGGCGCTGGCGGAAGCCCGCGACGACATCGACGTGGTCGGCGTACCGGGGGTGACGGCCGCGCTGGCCGCCGCCGCGGTCCTCGGTGCCCCCCTGGGCCACGACCACGCCTCGGTCAGCCTCTCCGACCTGCACACCCCGTGGGAGGTCATCGAGCGGCGGGTGCGGGCGGCGGCCGAGGCGGACTTCGTGGTGACTTTCTACAACCCGCGTTCACGCGGCCGGGACTGGCAGCTGCCCGAGGCCCTCGCGATCCTCGCCGGGCACCGCGGGCCGACGACGCCGGTCGGTGTCGTACGGAACGCGTCACGGCCGGACGAGTCCGTTCGGCTCACGACCCTGGGTGCCCTGGACCCGGCGACGGTCGACATGATGACGGTCGTGACCGTGGGCAACACGGCGACCCGCGAGGTGGCGGGCCGGATGGTCACGCCGCGCGGCTACCGCTGGCAGGAGCGGCCGGGGACACGGGAGGGCACCGAGTGAACCGTGTGCCGCCCGTGCCCGATCCCCTGCCGAGCCATCCCGTTCCCCACTCCGAGGAGACATCGTGACCAGCCCGCCGCCCGCCCTGCTCCTCGCCGGACACGGCACCCGGGACGACGCCGGGGCCGAGGCGTTCCGTGACTTCGTCCGGGAGCTGGGCCGCCGCCACCCCGAGCTGCCCGTCGCGGGCGGCTTCATCGAGCTCTCCCCGCCGCCGCTCGGCGAGGCCGTCACCGAGCTGGTCGAACGAGGGGTACGGCGGTTCGCCGCGGTACCGCTGATGCTGGTGTCCGCCGGGCACGCCAAGGGCGACATCCCGGCGGCGCTGGCCCGCGAGAAGGAACGGCACCCGGGTGTCTCGTACACCTACGGCCGCCCGCTGGGCCCGCACCCCTCACTGCTGTCCGTGCTGGAGCGGCGGCTGGACGAGGCCCTCGGCACCGAGGGGCGCACGCCCGGGGACCGGGCCGATGTGACCGTGCTGCTGGTCGGGCGCGGCTCGACCGACCCGGACGCCAACTCCGAGGTGCACAAGGCGGCGCGGCTGCTGTGGGAGGGGCGCGGGTACGCGGGCGTGGAGACGGCGTTCGTGTCACTGGCCGCGCCGGACGTGCCGAGCGGCCTGGACCGGTGCGCGAGGCTGGGCGCACGACGGATCGTCGTCCTGCCGTACTTCCTGTTCACCGGCGTCCTCCCGGACCGCGTCCGGCAGCAGACCGAGGGGTGGGCCGACGCGCACCCGGACATCGACGTGCGCTCGGCGGACGTCATCGGCCCGGAGCCGGAGCTGCTGGACCTGGTGATGGAGCGGTACCGGGAGGCCGTCGAGGGCGACCTGCGGATGAACTGCGACTCGTGCGTGTACCGCGTCGCGCTGCCCGGCTTCGAGGACAAGGTCGGCATGCCGCAGCAGCCGCACTTCCACCCGGACGACGACGGCCATCACCACGGGCCCGGCCCGCACGGCCACGGCCACCACGCCCCGCACACCCATGGCGCCCACTCCCATGTCCACTGAGCCGCACGACCTGAGGCACCACGGCGACGCCGAGGTCCGCGACGACGGCGCGGCCCTCGTCGACCTCGCGGTGAACGTCCGCGCGGACACACCGCCCGTGTGGCTGCGGGAGCACATCACGGCGTCGCTGGGCGGGCTCGCGGCCTACCCGGACGGGCGGGCCGCGCGGGCGGCGGTGGCGGCACGGCACGGGCTGCCGGTGGAGCGGGTGCTGCTGACGGCGGGCGCGGCGGAGGCGTTCGTGCTGCTGGCCCGCGCGCTGAAGGTGCGCCGGCCGGTCGTGGTGCACCCGCAGTTCACCGAGCCGGAGGCGGCGTTGCGCGACGCCGGGCACACGGTGGACCGGGTGCTGCTGCGGGAGGAGGACGGCTTCCGGCTCGACCCGGCGGCCGTTCCCGAGGACGCCGACCTGGTGGTGGTGGGCAACCCCACCAATCCGACGTCGGTCCTGCATCCGGCGGCCCGCCTCGCCGAACTCGCCCGCCCCGGGCGGATGTTGGTGGTGGACGAGGCGTTCATGGACGCGGTGCCGGGCGAGCGGGAGGCGCTGGCGGACCGGACGGACGTACCCGGCCTGGTCGTGCTGCGCAGCCTGACGAAGACGTGGGGGCTGGCCGGGCTGCGCATCGGCTACGTCCTGGCCGCACCGGAGACCATCGCGGACCTGGAGCGCGCCCAGCCGCTGTGGCCGGTCTCCACGCCCGCGCTCGCCGCGGCTGAGGCCTGTGTGTCCCCGCGTGCCCTGGCGGAGGCGGCCCACGCGGCCCACCGCGTCGCCTCCGACCGGGCGCATCTGGTCGCCGGGCTGGGCGCGTTCGCCTCGGCCGGAGTCCGGGTCGTCGAGCCCGCCGAGGGCCCCTTCGTCCTCGTACGGCTGCCCGGCGCGGTGGCCGTACGGCGGCGGCTGCGCGCTCTCGGTTTCGCGGTCCGGCGGGGGGACACCTTCCCCGGGCTGGGCGAGGAGTGGCTGCGGCTGGCGGTGCGGGACCGGGCGACGACGGGCTCGTTCCTGCGGGCGCTGGAGGAAACGCTGACGCCGGGTGGGTGCGCGGCACGGTGAGCCGCCGGGCCACCCAGGGCCCGGGGCGGCTGCGGCAGCCGGCCCGGGCCGGGAGCGAGGGGGCCCGGGCTCGCTCCCCGGGCCGGCCCGGAACAGTCGGCGATCCGCTCGGACTTCACTCCGGCGCGGGGTCGCCGTGAACCTCTTCGCAACTCACGGCGCGGGGGTTCCCTGCATGCACCGTCGCACCGACGTCTTTTCGCATGCGCGGGTCGACGCCCCGGAACGCACGACGAGGGTGCGCGGCGATCCCGGGCGGCCCCCGTCCCGCTCGTCGAGGTCAGCCGACCACGCGCCCGTTCAGCACCACCCGTCGGGGCGCCGCCAGCACGCGTACGTCGGCACGCGGGTCGGACTCGTACACGACGAGGTCCGCGGCCGCCCCCTCCTCCAGGCCGGGGCGGCCGAGCCAGTCGCGGGCCGCCCAGGTGGTCGCCGCGAGGGCCTCGACCGGGGGGATGCCCGCGGTGACCAGTTCCGCCACCTCGGCGGCCACCAGGCCGTGCGGCAGGGTGCCGCCCGCGTCGGTGCCCACGAAGACCGGGATGCCGGCGTCGTAGGCGGAGCGGACCGTGTCGTAGCGGCGCTCGTGGAGCCGGCGCATATGGGCCGACCAGCGGGGGAACCTGGACTCGCCGCCGTCGGCCAGCTTCGGGAAGGTCGCGATGTTCACAAGGGTGGGGACGATCGCCACCCCGCGTTCGGCGAACAGCGGGATCAGCTCCTCGGTCAGGCCCGTGGCGTGCTCGATGCAGTCGATGCCCGACTCGACCAGGTCCTGGAGGGAGTCCTCCGAGAAGCAGTGCGCGGTCACCCGGGCACCCAGGCGGTGCGCTTCCGCGATGCCCGCCTCGACCGCCTCACGCGGCCAGGTGGGCGCCAGGTCCCCGAGGTCGCGGTCGATCCAGTCGCCGACCAGCTTGACCCAGCCGTCGCCGCGCCGGGCCTCCTGGGCGACGTAGGCGACCAGGTCCTCCGGTTCGATCTCGTGCGCGTAGCCGCGGATGTAGCGGCGGGTGCGGGCGATGTGCCGGCCGGCCCTGATGATCTTCGGCAGGTCCTCGCGCTCGTCGACCCAGCGGGTGTCGGAGGGCGAGCCGGCGTCACGGATCAGCAGGGTGCCCGCCTCACGGTCGGTCAGGGCCTGCTGCTCGGCGACGTCCTTGTCGACCGGGCCGTGGGCGCCGAGCCCCACATGGCAGTGCGCGTCGACGAGGCCGGGCAGGGCCCAGCCCTGGACGGTGCGGATGTCGCGGGCACCGGCCGGGCGGGCGTAGGCCACCCGGCCGTCGACGACCCACAGCTCGTCCCGGACGTCGTCCGGCCCGACGAGGATCCGGCCCTTCACGTGCAGCACCGCGCGTTCGCTCATGCCTTGCACCCTAATCACCGGCCGGTGCCCGGCGTGCAACAGGTCGCCGGCTCAGTCGCCCTTGCCGACCTGGTCGGAGGTCTCCTCCTCCACCTCGGCCATCGCGGGGTCGAGGAGGCGGGAGAGGAAGTGGCGGGTGCGCTCGTGCCGCGGGTGTGCGATGACCTGGTCGGGGGTGCCGTCCTCGACGATCACCCCGCCGTCCATGAAGACGACCCGGTCGGCGACCTCACGGGCGAAGGTCATCTCGTGGGTGACGACCATCATCGTCATGCCCTCCTGGGCCAGCATGCGCATGACGGCCAGGACGTCCCCCACCAGTTCGGGGTCCAGCGCCGAGGTCGGCTCGTCGAACAGCATCACCTCGGGGCCCATGGCGAGCGCGCGGGCGATGGCCACGCGCTGCTGCTGGCCACCGGAGAGGGAGGCCGGGTACGCCGACGCCTTCTCCGCGAGGCCGACCCGCTGAAGGTTCTCGGCGGCGACCGCGGCGGCCGTCGCCTTGTCCCGCCCGAGGACCCGCCGCTGCGGCAGGGTGAGGTTCTCGGTCACCGTGAGGTGCGGGAACAGGTTGAACTGCTGGAAGACCATGCCGATCCGGCGGCGTACGGCGTCGATGTCCACGTCCGGGTCGGTGAGTTCGGTGCCGCCGACGAGGACCTGGCCCTTGGTGGGTTCCTCCAGCAGGTTCACGCAGCGCAGCAGGGTCGACTTGCCCGAGCCGGACGGTCCGATGACGCACACGACCTCGCCCCGGCCGATCTCCAGGTCGATGCCGCGCAGCACCTCGTTGTCGCCGAAGGACTTGTGCAGGCCCCGGACTTCGATCTCGGGTCGGGTCATTTCACGGCCTCCTGGGCCTTCGCCTCCATACGGCGTACGACGAAGCCGAGCGGGATGGTCACCAGGAGGTAGCACAGGCCGGCGACCAGGATCGGCGTGGAGTTGGCGGTCTGGCTGGCCAGGTCCCGGCCGAACTTGGACAGCTCCCGCTCCTCCAGCGTCACACCGAGGAACAGCACGAGCGAGGAGTCCTTGAAGAGCAGCACGAGTTCGTTGGTCAGCGGCGGCAGGATGATCCGGAACGCCTGCGGAATGATGATCGAGATCATGGCGCGGGCCGGTGAGAAGCCGAGCGAGCGCGCCGCCTCCATCTGGCCCTTGGGCACCGCCTGGATGCCGGCGCGGATCGTCTCCGCCATGTACGCGGCGGCGACGAGGCCGAGGGCGAGGGCGACCTTGCCGTAGGTCCCGCCCGGGATCTCCGTGCCCGGGAAGGCCAGCGGTACGGCGACGCCGATGAAGATGAAGATCAGCAGGGCGGGCAGACCGCGGAAGATCTCGATGTAGACGCCGGCCAGCCAGCGGTACGGCCCCACGGACGACAGCCGCATCAGCGCGATCACCATGCCGAGGACCAGTCCGACGGCGAAGCCGGACAGGGTGTACAGCACGGTGTTCTTCAGCGCGAGGGTGATGACCTCCGGGAACATCTGCCGGGCGATGTCGCCCTGCGCGAACTGGTTCGCCAGCCGGTCCCAGTCGGCCGCGACCGCGAAGGCGATCACGGCCGCGACGAAGACGACGTACTGGACACCGCGCGACAGGCTGCGCTTCTGGCGCCGGGTGAGGCCCTTCTTCCTGGGCTGGAGTGCTACGTCCTTGCCGGTCGTGTCACTCATGGGGTCAGGCGGCGGGCGACGGCGAGGCGGCGGACTCGTCGTACGGGCCGATCCACTGCTCGTACAGCTTCTTGTAGGTGCCGTCGGCCTTGGCGTCCTTGATGGCCTTGTTGATGGCCTCGCGGAGCTTGGTGTTGCCCTTCTTCACGGTGAAGCCGTACTGCTCGCCGGTGTTGATCTGCTCGGCGACCTGGAAGGCGTCGGCGTTGGCCTTGTCCTTCAGCCAGCCCTGGACGACCGGGTAGTCGATGACGACCGCCTGGACCTGGCCGGTGCGCAGGCCGTTGAGGACGGCGTCGGAGGACTCGAAGGAGACCGGGTCCAGGCCCTTGCTCTTGGCGTAGTCCTCACCGGTGGTCTGCGCCTGGGCGCCGACCTTCTTGCCCTTGAGGCCGGCGAAGGAGGAGATGCCGCTCTTCTTGTCGACGAGGACCGCCTGGGTGGCCTCGAAGTACGGGTCCGAGAAGTCGACGTTCTTCTTGCGCTCCTCGGTGATGGTCATGCCGGCCGCGGCGAGGTCGCACTGACCGGCGTTGAGGGAGCCACCGGTCTTGAAGTTCTCGAAGGGCTGGTCGACGATGGCCTGCTTCACGCCCAGGTCCTCGGCGACCAGGTCGATCAGCGAGACGTCGAAGCCCTGCACCTTGCCGTCGATCTCCGACTGGAAGGGCGGGTACGGCAGGTGGGTGCATGTGGTGAGCCGGCCCGCCTTGACGACTTCGACGCCGCCGGCCGCGGTCTTCGTACCACCGCCGCCGTTGTCGTCGGAGGAGCAGCCGGCCAAGAGCACCAGCCCGGCCGTCGCGGTGGTGGCGGCCAGGACGCGCGTCCGGCGCCCGAGGGTCGTCTTCACGGGAAGCCTCCTGTGGGGGAACTGTGGGTTCCGATTATAAGGAGAAGTTTGGGATGCTCAAACCAAACCGATGGTTTGTGAGGCGTTCGACCTAAGAAGTCGGGAGGGGCAGGGGCGCGGGTACGCCCGGTTACGCTCGTGATCGTCGGCCCCGGAGCGACCGGAGCGCAGAGAACGAAGAGAGTCCCGTCGTGACCCACCCCCTCCTGGACCCGGCCCCGCTGACTGCCGCTCGCTTCGCCGAGATCGAGGACCGGGTGGCGCGGCTGCTCGGCACCCGGCAGGACGTCGTGATCATGCAGGGTGAGGCGCTGCTGCCGCTGGAAGGGGCGCTCCGGGGGACGGCCGGGCCGGGTACGACCGCACTGAACGTGATCACCGGTCCGTACGGGCAGACCTTCGGGGACTGGCTGCGGGACTGCGGCGCGACCGTGATCGACCTGGCGGTCCCCTTCCGCACGGCGGTGACGGCGCGGCAGATCCGGGAGGCGTTCGCCGAGCATCCGGAGATCGACCTCGTGTCGCTGGTGCACGCGGAGGCGGCGACCGGCAACACCAACCCCGTGGCGGAGATCGGTGAGGTGGTGCGGGCGCACGGGGCGCTGTTCCACCTGGACGCGGTGGCGTCGATCGGGGCCGAACCGGTGCTGCCGGACGCGTGGGGCGTGGACCTGTGCGTGATCGGGGCGCAGAAGGCGATGGGCGGGCCGGCCGGGGTGTCGGCGGTGTCGGTGAGCGAGCGGGCGTGGGCGCGGATGGCGGCGAATCCATCGGCGCCGCGCCGGTCGTATCTGTCGCTGCTGGACTGGAAGGAGCGCTGGATCGACGGCGGGCGCCGGGCGCTGCCGCACGCACCCGCACAGCTGGAGATGCTGGCGCTGGAGGCGTGCGTGGCGCGGATCGAGGCGGACGGGCTGGAGGCGGTGATGGCGCGGCACCGGTCCGCGGCACGGGCGATGCGGGCCGGTGCGGTGGCGCTGGGCGGGGGGCTGGAGCCGTACGTCCACGACGCGGCGGACGCCGCTCCGGTCGCCACGACGCTGCGCGTGCCGCCGCAGGTGGTGGCCGCGGAGGTGGTGAGCCGTGCGCTGGTCCGCGAGCCCGGGCTGCCGCTCGCCGCGGGCGGCGGGGTACTGGCCGGGGAGATGATCCGGGTCAACCACTACGGGGTGGACGCGACGGTGGCCGCGGTGCGCGGGTGCGTGGCCGCGGTGGGGACCGCGCTGAGGCAGGCGGGGCTGGTCGTGGACGTCGAGGCGGCGGTGCGGGCGGTCGACGCCGGGTGGCGCTGACGGGTCCTCGCCCGAACCGCTCCGCACAGGCCGAGGGTCCGGCATGCTGCCTCCATGACCACGAACACACCGGCCCGCCTCCCTGACGGCCGTCCCGTCCCTCTTATGACCGGCGACGAGCGCCCCATGCTCGAAAGCTGGCTCGACTTCCACCGGGCCACCCTGGAGCTCAGGTGCGCGGGGCTGACCGACGCGCAGTCACGGCTCCGTTCCGCGGAGCCCTCGGAGCTGACCCTGCTCGGGCTGGTGCAGCACCTCGCCGAGTGCGAGCGGAACTGGTTCCAGCGGGCGGCGGGCGGACTCGACGTGCCGCCCGTGTACGGGGACGCCAACGCGAGCGGGTACGTCCTCGATCCGGCGCTCGGCATGGACGAGGCGCTCGCCGTGTGGCGGCGGGAGATCGCCCGGGGGCAGGAGGTCTGCGCCGAGCGCTCACTGGAGAGCGTGGGGCGCATCGCGGACGGGGCGATGGCCGGGGCCGAGGTCAGTCTTCGCTGGGTGTTCGTCCACATGATCGAGGAGTACGCCCGGCACAACGGGCACGCCGACATTCTGCGCGAACGTATCGACGGAGTTACCGGAGCCTGAATTCGGCGTAATTCTGGAATTCCTTTCCAGGGTAGCTTCCCATTCTCTTCTGCCCGCTTTCGTCGACCCTAAACGCAAAGATTCCGCGAACGCGAACCGGAGTAATTCGGGAGGGTTCCGCCAGGGTTACACGGCTGTGACGCGTTCCACATCACGCCCCTTTTGTGCGGTATTAACCGGACAGACCACGGCAAATACCAGCGACTTCGCCCTAACGCGCACGCCCGCGTGATAACACATCCCGCCGCCATCCGTAACCCCTCACGGCCATGCATTTTTCAATTTCCCTCGGTAAATTCAATTCGCATGACTGCCGCTCAAGCAGACCTGCAAATCGACCGTCCGGCGGTGGCCGACGGGGCCGCGCTGTGGCGTATTGCCCGAGACTCGAAGGCCCTGGACCTCAACTCGTCGTACAGCTATCTGCTGTGGTGCCGGGACTTCGCCGGCACATCGGCCGTCGCCCGCGACGAGCGCGGGGAGCCGGTCGGCTTCGTCACCGGGTACGTACGGCCGGAACGTCCGCACACCCTGCTCGTCTGGCAGGTGGCCGTGGACGACGCCCATCGCGGCCGCGGCATCGCCGCCAAGCTGCTCGACGGGCTCGTCGCGCGCGTCGCCGACGAGTACGGCGTCACCGGCATCGAGACCACCATCACACCGGGCAACACCGCCTCGGAGCGCCTGTTCGGCTCCTTCGCCGAGCGCCACGGTGCCGCCCTGGAACGCGAGGTGCTGTTCCCGGCCGGCCTGTTCCCGGACGGGCCGCACGAGCCAGAGGTGCTGTACCGCATCGGTCCCCTCACCCTCTGACCTCCCCAGACCTCCCCCGACCTCCCCAGACCTCCCCCCACGCATCGAGGAGCGATTCGTCGTGACCATCACCCAGCCCGACCTCAGCGTCTTCGAGACCCTGGAGTCCGAGGTACGCAGCTACTGCCGCGGCTGGCCCACCGTCTTCGACCGTGCGCGAGGCAGCCGCATGTACGACGAGGACGGCCACGAGTACCTGGACTTCTTCGCCGGGGCCGGCTCACTGAACTACGGGCACAACAACCCGGTCCTGAAACGCGCGCTGATCGACTACCTGGAGCGGGACGGCGTCACGCACGGGCTGGACATGTCCACCAGCGCCAAGCGTGCCTTCCTGGAGTCCTTCCAGAACATCGTGCTGCGACCGCGGGACCTGCCGTACAAGGTCATGTTCCCCGGGCCGACCGGCACCAACGCGGTCGAGTCGGCGCTGAAGCTGGCCCGGAAGGTGAAGGGGCGCGAGGCCATCGTGTCGTTCACCAACGCCTTCCACGGCATGTCCCTCGGCTCCCTCGCCGTCACCGGCAACGCGTTCAAGCGGGCCGGCGCCGGCATCCCGCTGGTGCACGGCACCCCCATGCCGTTCGACAACTACTTCGACGGCCAGGTCCCGGACTTCCTGTGGTTCGAGCGGCTCCTGGAGGACCAGGGCTCCGGCCTCAACAAGCCGGCCGCCGTGATCGTGGAGACCGTGCAGGGCGAGGGCGGCATCAACGTCGCCCGCCCGGAGTGGCTGCGGGCGCTCTCCGACCTGTGCGAGCGGCAGGACATGCTGCTCATCGTCGACGACATCCAGATGGGGTGCGGCCGTACCGGCGCCTTCTTCTCCTTCGAGGAGGCGGGCATCACGCCCGACATCGTCACCGTCTCGAAGTCGATCAGCGGTTACGGACTGCCCATGTCTCTCTGCCTGTTCAAGCCGGAGCTGGACATATGGGAGCCGGGCGAGCACAACGGCACCTTCCGCGGCAACAACCCCGCGTTCGTCACGGCCACCGCCGCCCTGGAGGCGTACTGGACGGACGGGTCCGCCATGGAGAAGCAGACGCGGGGACGCGGCGAGCAGGTCGAGCAGGCGCTCATCTCCATCACCGAGGAGAACCTCGCCGACGTGAAGGAGTACCGCGGACGCGGGCTCGTGTGGGGCATGGAGTTCCACGACAAGGAGCGCGCCGGACGAGTGGCGCGCCGCGCGTTCGAACTGGGCCTGCTCATCGAGACGTCGGGCCCCGAGAGCGAGGTCGTGAAGCTGCTCCCGGCACTCACGATCACCCCGGAGGAGCTGGACGAGGGGCTCAGCATCCTCGCCCGCTCCGTGCGGGAAACCATCTGAAACACCACCTAGGAGGCATCGCAGCACCGTGATCGTCCGTTCGTTCAAGGACATCGAAGGCACCGACCGGCATGTGAAGGCCGCGTCGGGCACCTGGGAGAGCAAGCGCATCGTCCTCGCCAAGGAGCGGGTCGGTTTCTCGCTCCACGAGACGATCCTGTACGCGGGTACGGAGACGTCGATGTGGTACGCGAACCACATCGAGGCCGTCGTGTGCGTCGAGGGCGAGGCCGAGCTCACCGACGACGAGACCGGGAAGAAGTACACGATCACGCCCGGCACCATGTACCTGCTCGACGGTCACGAGCGGCACACGATGCGGATCAAGGAGGACTTCCGCTGCATCTGCGTGTTCAACCCGCCCGTGACCGGCCGGGAGGACCACGACGAGAACGGCGTGTACCCGCTGCTCACCGAGCCCGAGGAGGTGTGAGAAACCCATGACCACCGCCATCAGCGCAAACGTCACCGATCTCTACCCCAGCCGCGGCGCCACCGAGGTGTCGGTCCCGCGCCAGGACCCCGTCGTGTGGGGCGCCCCCGACACCCCGGGCCCGATCACGACCACCGACCTCCAGTCGTACGAGCGCGACGGCTTCCTCGCCATCGACCAGCTCATCACCGACGACGAGGTCGCCGTCTACCGGCAGGAGTTGGAACGGCTGGTCACCGACCCGGCGATCCGCATGGACGAGCGGTCGATCATCGAGCCGAAGTCCAAGGAGATCCGGTCGGTCTTCGAAGTGCACCGGATCAGCGAGGTGTTCGCGAACCTCGTGCGCGACGAGCGGGTCGTCGGCCGGGCGCGGCAGATCCTCGGCTCGGACGTGTACGTCCACCAGTCGCGGATCAACGTCAAGCCGGGCTTCGGGGCCAGTGGCTTCTACTGGCACTCCGACTTCGAGACCTGGCACGCCGAGGACGGGCTGCCGAACATGCGGACGGTGTCCGTCTCGATCGCGCTGACCGAGAACTACGACACCAACGGCGGGCTCATGATCATGCCCGGCTCGCACAAGACCTTCCTCGGGTGTGCGGGGGCCACGCCGAAGGACAACTACAAGAAGTCCCTGCAGATGCAGGACGCGGGCACCCCGTCCGACGAGGCGCTGACCAAGATGGCCTCCGAGTACGGCATCAAGCTCTTCACGGGCAGGGCCGGTTCGGCGACCTGGTTCGACTGCAACGCCATGCACGGCTCCGGCGACAACATCACGCCGTTCCCGCGCAGCAACGTGTTCATCGTGTTCAACAGCGTGGAGAACGCGGCCGTCGAGCCGTTCGCGGCTCCGATCCGGCGGCCGGAGTTCATCGGCGCACGGGACTTCACCCCGGTGAAGTGATTCCTCAGCGGTGAGACGGCCTCACCGCGACGACCGACGCGGCCCGCTCCTCCGTCTCGTACGGGGGGCGGGCCGCGTCGTTCGGCGCGGGGTTTCAGTCGGACAGGGCGTCCAGCAGGCGGTCCACGTCCCCAGGGGTGTTGTAGAGGTGGAAGGCCGCGCGCAGGTTGCCCGCGCGGTTGGAGACCTCGATGCCCGCGCGGCTCAACTCCGGCTGGCGCTCGCCGAGTCCGGGCACCGAGACGATGGCCGAGCCGGGCGCGGGCACCGGGGCGTGGCCGAGACCGGCGAGCCCCGCGCGGAAGCGGTCGGCGAGGGCGAGGTCGTGGGCCCGGATGGCGGCCACGCCGAGTTCCTCGACGAGTTCCAGGGAGGTCCGCAGACCGGCGTACGTGAAGAGGCTGGGGCTGATGTCGAAACGCCGGGCGGAGCGGGCGAGGTTCTCGACGGGGCCGTAGCAGCTGTCCCAGGGGACCTCTCCGGCGACCCAGCCGGCGAGCAGCGGGGTCAGCCCGCCGAAGTCCTCGGGGACGACGCAGAAGGCGACGCCGTGCGGGCCCAGAAGCCACTTGAAGCCCACGGCGGCGAGGAAGTCGTGCTCGTCGGCCTCCATCGGCAGCCATCCGGCCGACTGGGAGGCGTCGACGTAGGTGCGGGCCCCGTGCGCTCGGGCCGCCGCGCGCACCGCGGACAGGTCGGCGACGCGGCCGTCGGCGGACTGGGCGGCGCTGACCGCGACGAGCGCGGTGTCGGGGCGGACGGACTCGGCGAGGCGGTCCAGCGGGACGGTCCGCACCTTGAGGTCGCCGCGCATGTGGAAGGGGTTCACGAGGGAGGCGAAGTCGGCCTCGGCGGTGAGGACTTCGGCACCGGCGGGCAGGGACGCGGCGATCAGACCGCCGTACTCGGCGACGGACGCCCCGGTCGCGACCCGCTCGGCGGGCACGCCGGCCAGCCGGGCGAACGAGGCGCGGACGATCTCCACGTCCTCGTACAGCGACCCCAGGGCGGTGCCCTCGGCCCGCATCCGCACGGCCCGGTCGAGGGCGGCCACGGTGCGGGCCGGCAGCAGCCCGTTGCTCGCGGTGTTGAGATAGACGGTCTTCGGGGCGAACTCTGCGCGGACGAGGCTCTCGAAGGTCTCCATGGCTCCACTGTGGGCCCTGAACACCTATCGGTCCATTGCGATTTTTTACGCGATGTCCCTAAGGAGCGCTTATGGATGCCGTCCGACCTGCGTGTTCGTTCACCGCTGCGGAACCGCGCAGCCCTCGGGACCGCACGCGTCCGCGTCCCCCTGGTCGATGAGCGTCAGGGGCGACCGCTCCCCCCAGGCCTGGGCCAGCGCCTGCTCGAAGACCTCGGAGGGCTGGGCGCCGGAGACGCCGTAGGTGCGGTCGAGGACGAAGAAGGGCACCCCGGAGGCGCCGAGCCGGGCGGCCTCGCGCTCGTCGGCGCGGACCTCCTCGGCGTAGGCGTCCGGGTCGGCGAGGACCCCGCGGGCGTCGTCGGCGTCGAGTCCGGCGGCGACGGCCAGCTCCACGAGCCGCTCGTCGCCCTCGGTGAAGACGGACCGCTCCTCGGCGAAGTTCGCCGTGTAGAGGACCTGGATCAGCGCGTCCTGCCTGCCGTGCTCCTTGGCCAGGTGCAGCAGGCGGTGCATGTCGAAGGTGCTGCCGTGGTCGCGGTCCCGCGTGCGGTACTCCAGACCCTCGGCGGCGGCCTGCGCGCCGAGGTTGTCCTCACCGGCCTGGGCCTGCGCCGCGCTCATGCCGTACTTCTTCGTGAGCATGGCGATCACGGGCTGGACATCGCCCTTGGCGCGCCCGGGATCCAGCTCGAACGAGCGGTGCACCACCTCGACCTGGTCGCGGTGCGGGAAGGCGGCGAGCGCCTTGTCGAAGCGGGCCTTGCCCACGTAGCACCAGGGGCAGGCGATGTCGCTCCAGATCTCGACGCGCATGGGTTGCTCTCTCCAGGTCGGGCGGATGCGGAGACTCCCTCCGGCTTATAGGTGAACATTCAAGCAGCGGGATCCATTCCCGGCTGACCCAGCCGGCTGAACTGCGCCCGGTGGGCGCTCGGCGTCAGCCCCGTGCGCCGCACGACATGCCCCCGCAGCGAGTCGCCGTGCCGAGGCCGCAGGCGCGGGCCACCTGGTCCATGGGCAGACCGGTGGTCTCCAGCAGCTCCTCGGCGCACTCGATGCGCCGGTGGAGCAGCCATTGCGGCGGGCTCACACCGCTCTCGGCGTGGAAGCGGCGGGTGAGGGTGCGGACGCTGACGCCGGCATCGCGGGCGAGGTCGGTGAGGGTGAGCGGCTCGTCGAGGTTGCGCATGGCCCAGCCGCGGGTGTCGGAGCAGGCGTTGACGCGCTCGGACGGCAGCGGGGTCCGGGTGAACCGGGTCCGACGCCCGGCCGTAGTGCTCAGCTTCCGTCTCGCAGGTCCGTCATCCAGTTCGGCCTGAACTCCAGGTGGTCGTACGTCACCACGCACCCCTCCCCCATCGGGGACTGTGCCATGAAGCCGACGAGGGCGGCGCCGGTCTCCTTCTCGTCGCCGAGGGTGAACAGCCGGACGAAGGTCCAGCGCTCGCCGTCGCGGGAGGCGTGGAAGGCGAAGGCGCGGCCCGTGCGGCTCACCCGCAGCCACACCGAACTCCCCTCCACGGTGAAGGAGTTGGCGTCGTCGGAGTGGCCTCGGGTGACGACCGTGCACACGGTGGGCACGTCCGGGGAGTACTCCAGGCACAGTTTGGCCCAGGCCCGCTCACCGACGTGGACATAGAGGACCCCGGCGTCGAAGGCCCCGGCGAACCCGACGGTGACCCGGGCGATCAACTGGAAGTCGCCCTCGGGCGCGCCGAGCAGCCGCGGCGCGTCGGAGGCGGGGTCCAGGGCCTCGCCGGTGGGCGGCACGAAACGGTCCTGCCGGGGGCCGGCCCATCCGGACAGGATGCCGTCCTCGTGGCACCAGTGGCCGTCGGGGCCGTACGTGCGCAGCGGGAAGGGCAGTTCCGGGATCTCCATGTCCATGCGGGGATTCTTCCAGGCGCGGCCCGGCGCCGGGGCCCCCGGCGGTGATCCGGTCAGCGGGACTGGAGCGCGTCCAGGGCCACGGCCTGGGCGAGGGCGAGGCGCAGGTCCAGATCGGGCGAGGCCACGTCGACCAGATAGCGGTCGCGCAGCCCGAGCTTCTTGTCGACCCGCATCACCGGCCGGTCACCCGAGGTGAAGTCGAAGTGGTACGGCCACATGAACGGCACGAAGTCGAACGGCAGCAGCTCCCAGACCCGGCGCAGCACGGCCACCAGCCGGTTGCGCTCCCGCCCGACGGCCGTGACCGAGCCCGGCTGGTCCAGCTCCCACGTCGAGCGCAGCAGCGAGGCGGCGAACTTCTTGCGGAACGTGCCGATGGGGTTGTCCCACGCGTCCCGCACCTCCAGGACGGCGCCGACGTCGAGGATCTGGCGGGCCTTGGCGGTGAACAGGACCTGGGACTTGGACTCGTCGGTGTAGAAGGTCATCTGCTCCCTGAGCGTCATCCGCTTCTGCTCGGCGAAGGCGACGACTTTGCCGTCGGATCCGTCGGGCAGCGTCTCGGTCACCACATACCGGTTGATCATCAGGGTGGTCTTCTGCCGGATGGTGAAACGCTCGTTCGCCTGCCGCCGCGCGCTGTCCACTGTTTCCCTCCCCCTGCCGGTGACCCCCTGTCGCCGGCGTTCGTGTCCTGCGGAACCATCGTCACCGCCGGCCGCGGCCGGGCGCAGTCTCCGTAAGTCGACGGCCGCAACGACCAAAGATGACGGGGAGGGCGGGGAGCGGGCGCCGACTTTCGTCGTGGGGGGCCGCGCCGAAGGGCGGATGCGCCCACCGTGGTGCGGCTGTCTATCGTCTGCGCGTGGACGCAACGCAGACACCCCGCACCGATCGGCCGCTCTGGTCGCGGCTCACCGCCGCCTCCCCCTGGCCCCGCAGGCGGATCGTCGGGGAGGTCGTGCTCACGCTCGTGCTCGCCGGGCTCGCGGCACTCGTCGATGTCGTGGACGACGGAACCGGGGTACGGGCGGGTGCCGTCGCCCTGGGCGTCGCCGTGCTGTCACTGGTCCGCCGCTCGCTGCCGGCCACGGTGCTGCTGATCTCGTCCGCCCTGGGCGGGGCCGTGGCCGGTGCGACACCGCTGCTGATCTACGCGAGTTGGTCGGCGGGCAGCCGCATCATGCGCCCCGGACGCGCGCTGGCCGCGTACGCCGCCGGGTTCGCGCTCAACGTCGCCCTCACCACCCACGACGCGGCCGACCGCGAGTCGCGACTGCCGCTGCTCATGACGGCCGTGCTGGCCGCGGGCTCGTTCCTGGCACTGGTGGTCGTGCCGGGGCTCGCCTCCCGGTACCGCGCCCAGCGTCACGCGCTGCTCGACGCCCTGCGGCGGCACAACGCCCAACTGGTGCGCGAACAGGCGATGGTGGCGGGCCAGGCCCGGCTCCTCGAACGGCAGCGCATCGCCCAGGACATGCACGACAGCCTCGGTCACCAGCTCGCCCTGATCGCCGTGCACACCGGGGCGCTGGAGGTGGACCCGGACCTGAGCGACCGCCAGCGCGAAGGGGTGGGCATCCTGCGGGAGGCCTCCAGGACGGCGATGCGGGAACTGCGCGAGGCGGTGGGCATCCTGCGCGACGGCGTCGCGGCGCCTGCCGGGCAGGGGACGGACCCGTCCGACGCCGAGGCCCCGACGGCCCGGGGGGCGGCCACCGTCGACGGCCTGGTCGAGGCGTCGCGGGCCGCGGGGGCCGCCGTCGAGCTGCATCGCTCGGGCGCGGTACGGCCGCTCGCGCCCGCCGCCGACCACGCGGCGTACCGCATCGCCCAGGAGGGCCTGACGAACGCGCACAAGCACGCGCCGGGCGCCCCGATCAGCGTGGCGCTGCGCTATGAACCGGACAGCCTGGTGGTCGAGGTGGCCAACGGGCCCGTGCCGTCCGGGGCGCCGGCCTCCCCGCCCGCGGTCAGCGGCGGCCAGGGGCTGGCGGGCCTGCGGGAGCGGGCCCGGCTGGTGGGCGGCATGGTGCACACCGCCCCTACCCCGGACGGCGGGTTCCGCCTCGCCGGTGTGCTGCCCTACAGCGGGGGCGAGGCGCGGCCGCACCGGGAGGGGGCGACCTCCGTCGCCCAGGACGAAGACTTTCGGGGGCAGTGGGAGCAGGACGCGGCGGGCGACGGTGGAGCGGTCAAGGACCGGTCCGATCCGCAAAGGGAGTTCGCCGCCATCATGAGCAGCAAGAAGAAGGTCGCCCTCGGCTGCGCCGTCACCGCCGCCGTCCTGATCGTGGGCGTCGTCGCCCTCGGGGCCTGGGGCCTGAAGGCGCTGTGGGACGAGGTGGAGAGCGGCACCATCTCGGCGAGCACGTACAAGTCCGCGAAGATCGGCGACGCCGAGGCGGACGTGAAGGCCAAGCTGCCGGGGGGCAGTTCGCTGCTCACCGACGGCCAGGACAGGCAGGGTCCGCCGCTGCCGGAGGGTGCGGCCTGCCGTCACTACCTGGACGTCGACGACGACATCGTCTACCGGTTCTGCTTCCGGGACGGCAAGCTGGTCGCGAAGGCGACCTACAAGGACGAGCTGTGAACGGGACGTGACGACCGGGCGGGGGGGACGACCGGCGACGACGGTCGCACACATGACCGGATCGGGCATGATGGCGGGGCTCAGCCATCCGTACATCGCACCGACACCGCGCAGGAGGCCGCGTGATCCGGGTCCTCGTCGCCGACGACGAGCCGCTCATCAGGGCCGGCATCAGGATGATCCTCACCTCGGCCGACGACATCGACGTGGTGGCCGAGGCGGCGGACGGCCGGGAGGCGGTGGAGACCGCCCGGAGCACCGCGGTGGACGTGGCCCTGCTGGACATCCGGATGCCGGTGATGGACGGGCTGACCGCACTGGCCGAGATCGCCCGGGCGGCGCCGGACGTGCGCGTGCTGATCCTGACCACGTTCGGTGAACGCGACAACGTCCTGCGCGCCCTCGGCCACGGCGGGGCGGGCTTCCTGCTGAAGGACTCGGCGCCGCAGGAGTTGATCCACGCGGTCCGCGCGGCGGCGGCCGGCAACGCCTACCTCTCCCCGGCCGCCACCCGGCACGTCGTGGACACCCTCGCCTCCCCCACCGCCACCGCGCGCGGCGAGGAGGCCCGCCGCCGCCTCGCGGGGCTGACCGAACGGGAGCGGGACGTCCTGGCCCTCCTGGGCGAGGGCCTGTCCAACGCGGACGCGGGCGCTCGGCTGCACATGAGCGAGGCCACGGTGAAGACCTACGTCAGCCGCATCCTGACCAAGCTCCACTGCGAGAACCGGGTCCAGGCGGCGCTCCTGGCCCGGGACGCGGGCCTGGAGTCGAACGCGGGCTGACCGGTCTCGGCGGTCCTTGCCGAAGGACCCTCAGCGCTCCAGCCGGCCGTTGAACCGGCGCGGCAGCCCCAGCGGGTTGTCGTCCCGCAGCTCCGCGGGCAGCAGCGCCTGGGGCGCCCCCTGGTACACCACCGGCCGCAGCCACCGCTCGACGGCGGTACCGCCCACCGACGTGGACGTCGAGGTCGTCGCCGGGTACGGACCGCCGTGGTGCTGGGCCGGCGCCACGGCGACACCGGTCGGCCAACCGTTGACCAGCACGCGCCCGGCCAGCGGGGTCAGCTCCTGCAGGATCTCCGCGCCACGCCCCTCACCGGCGGCCTCCTCGGCCGACAGGTGCACCGTCGCCGTCAGGTTGCCCGGCAGCCGCGAGAGCACGCCCGTCGCCTCGGCCTCGTCCTCGTAGCGGACCACCACGGTGACCGGCCCGAAGCACTCCTCCAGGAGCAGGTCGTAGGCGCCCTCCTCGGCCAGCTTGCTCGCGGCGACCGTGAGGAACCCGGCACTGACGGTGTGCTCGCCGCCCGCGCCCGGCGTCACCGGCGACTCCACCTCGGGCAGTTGTGCGCGCTCGGCGACGCCGGCGATGAAGTTGTCGCGCATCCGGTGGTCGAGCAGGACCCCGGCCTCGGTGTCGCTGACGGCGTCCGTGAGCGACTTGACCAGGCCGTCGCCCGCCGCGCCGGACGGCACCAGCACGAGCCCCGGCTTCACGCAGAACTGCCCCACGCCCAGCGTCATGGACCCGGCGAGACCGGCACCGATCGCCTCGGCCCGCTCGGCCGCCGCCGCCTCGGTGACGACGACCGGGTTCAGCGAACCCAGCTCGCCGTGGAACGGGATCGGCACCGGGCGCGCCGCCGCCGCGTCGAACAGCGCACGCCCGCCCTTCACGGAACCGGTGAATCCGGCGGCGGCGACCAGCGGGTGCTCGATCAGCTCGATACCGGCCTCGAAGCCATGGACGAGACCCACGACGCCGGCCGGGACGCCGTGCTCGGCGGCGGCCGTACGCAGCACGTGCGCGACCAGCTCGGACAGGCCCGGGTGGTCGGGGTGCGCCTTGACGACGACCGGGCATCCCGCGGCCAGCGCGCTCGCGGTGTCGCCGCCGGCGACGGAGAAGGCGAAGGGGAAGTTGGACGCCGAGTACACGGCGACGACGCCGAGGGGCACCTTGTAGCGGCGCAGGTCCGGGATCGGCGGGGTGGCGGTGTCGTCGGGGTGGTTGATGACGACGTCCAGGAAGGCGCCCTCGTCGACGATGTCCGCGAAGGCCCTCAGCTGGTAGCAGGTGCGGGCGAGTTCACCGGTGAGGCGGACCGGTCCGAGCGCGGTCTCGGCGTCGGCGGCCTCGACGAGCTGGTCCTTCGCGGCCTGGAGCTTGTCGGCGGCGGTGCGCAGGAAGGCCGAGCGGACCGTGCGGTCGGCCAGGGCGCCGCGCGCCTCGTGGGCGGCGCGGACGGCGGTGTCCACCTCCTGGGCTGTGGCCTCCACCGCAACCTGTTCACGCTGCTTCCCGGTTCGGGGGTCGACACTCCAGACTGGTGCTGCTGCCACCGCGGGTCCCTCCACACATGTAATGCCGCAGTACTGGGTCATCCACCAGGGGCGTTCGATATACTGAACGCCGTCCCCGATGATGAATACGCTGGGGAGACTATTTCCCGTCGAACGAAGGGGTCAAGGGCGATGTCGGCTGGCGAGACGGGCGGCGGGTCGCAGGTCAAGTCCGCGGTGCGGACGGTTGAACTGCTCGAATACTTCGCCGGACGCCCCGGTATGCACTCCCTGGCGTCGGTCCAGGAGGCCGTCGGCTACCCCAAGTCCAGCCTCTACATGCTGCTGCGCACGCTCGTCGAGCTGGGCTGGGTGGAGACGGACGCCACGGGCACGCGCTACGGCATCGGCGTACGGGCCTTGCTGGTCGGCACCTCGTACATCGACGGCGACGAGGTGGTCGCCGCGGCCCGCCCGACGCTGGACCGCCTCTCGGACGACACGACCGAGACCATCCACCTGGCGCGGCTGGACGGCACGAACGTCGTCTACCTGGCCACCCGCCAGTCCCAGCACTATCTGCGCCCCTTCACCCGGGTGGGGCGCCGGCTGCCCGCGCACTCGACCTCCCTCGGCAAGGCCCTGCTGAGCACCTACACGGACGAGCAGGTGCGCAAGATGCTCCCGGAGACGCTGCCGGCGCTCACCGAGAACACGATCACCGACCGCGAGAAGCTCATCGAGGAGCTCCACCAGGTCCGCGACCAGGGCTTCGCCGTCGACCGTGAGGAGAACACCCTCGGTCTGCGCTGCTTCGGCGTCGCGATCCCCTACCGCACCCCGGCCCGTGACGCGATCAGCTGCTCGGTGCCGGTGGCACGGCTGACGCCCGCGCACGAGCAGATGGTCAAGGACGCGCTGTTCGACGCGCGGGACAGGCTCACGCTGGCCACCCGCAGGCTCTGAGCCTTCCGTAGGCTCTGGCCCCATGGATGTCCCCATGGATGTGGTACTGCGCGAGGTGCACGACAGCGATCTGCCGGTGTTCTACCGGCAGATGAACGACCCGGAGGCCCTGCGCATGGCGGCCTTCACACCCAAGGACCCGGCCGACCGGGACGCCTTCGACGCCCACTGGCGGCGGATCCGGTCCTCGTCGGACGTCCTGCGCACGATCCTGGCCGACGGGGACGTGGTGGGCAGCGCGGCCGTGTACGGGGAGCCCGGTGAGCGTGAGGTGACGTACTGGGTGGACCGCGCGTACTGGGGCCGGGGTGTCGCCACGGCCGCGCTGCGGGAGTTGCTCGCCGAGGTTCCCGAACGCCCGCTGTACGCACGGGCCGCGGCGGACAACGAGGGCTCGCTGCGGGTGCTGCGCAAGTGCGGGTTCCGGGTGACCGCGCGGGCCCGGGGCTTCGCCCACGCGCGGGGGGAGGAGATCGACGAGGTCGTGCTGCACCTGGAGGGGTGAGGGCCTCTCCCCCGTCCGGCGGACACGGATCGTCGGCGCGCAGGAGGTGCCGGGCACCGCCCGCACGGGAGCGTGGACGCATGACGCAGACACTCGCCCCCTCGCAGGTGACGACCCCGACCGGCCTCAGCCGCTCCCGTCGGATCCTGCGCGCCGTCACCGTGCTCGCGTGCGTGCCGTACCTGTCGCTCAAGTTCGCCTGGATCGCGGGGAGTCGGCTCGGGATCCCGGACGGCAGCTCGCTGCTGGAGCACCGGGCGACCATGGCCGTCGCCAACGGCGTCACCGTGCTCATGGACGGGGCCGTGATCGTGCTGGCGCTGGTCCTGACCCGGCCCTGGGGGCTGCGGGTGCCCGCGTGGCTGCTGGGCGTCCCGGCCTGGGTGGCGACCGGCCTGCTCGCACCGATCATGGCCGGGTTCCCGGCGCAGCTGCTGGTCGACGCGCTCGGCGGCACCACGGCCACCACCGCCGACAGCGGGGAGCCGTTCCTCGACGCCTGGGTGTTCGGGGTCGTCTACGTCGGGTTCATCGTGCAGGGCCTCGCCCTCGGCACCCTGTTCGTGCTGTACGCCCGCGACCGCTGGGGCGGACTGTGGGCGGGCCGGGTCTGGGAGCTGCCGGTCGGCCTCATCGGGGCGGCCCAGCGAGCCGTCGCCGTCACGGCCGCCGCACTCGCCCCGCTCCCCTTGTCGGTCCACGTCCTGTGGGCGTGCGGCGCGACCGTCGGGCTGGACGACTCCCAGGTCGACGCCCGGACGAGCGGCTTCCACATCATGGAGGTGCTGTCGGCCGTCTTCCTCGCCATGGCCGTCACGGGTGGGCTGCTGCTCGCCTTCCGGCGCGGCCGGCCGCTGCCCGTCCGGCTGCCGCTCGCCCTCCTCTGGGTCGGCTCCGCGGCCACCGCCTGCTGGGCGGGCTGGTTGTCGCTGGCGTCGCTGACCGAAGTGGCCGACGACCCTTCGCCGCTGATGGGCCTCGCCTACGCTGGCCAGATGATCGTCGGCCTGCTCGTCGCCAGCCTCGGCGTCCACTTCCTCGCGGAACGCTCCGCGAGCCGTGACCGCACCCCGGCATGAGCCGGTTCATCCGCTTCCTGTTCGGCAGGCGGGCGCGGCGCAGGTGGCTGCATCTGATCATCGGCGGCGCGCTCGCCATGCCGTACGTCTTCGTGGGCCAGATCATCGTCGGTCCCGCCATGGACGCCCGGTACGTGTTCCACGACTTCTCCCTCCAGGTGCTCTCCTTCGCCGTCGGCCTGCCCCTCGCCTCGCTCACCTCCGTGCTGTTCCCGCTGACCCGGCCGCTGGAGGCCGGCGCCGTGCAGTGGCTGTGCGGGGTCGAAGGGGAGCTGCTCGCCGTCGGGCCGGCCCGGACGCGGGAGGCGAAGGGACGTACGGCGGCCTGGTTCACGCTGCACCTCGGGTTCGGCGGGATCATCGCCGGGATGTCGCTGGCGGTGCCGCCGTTCGCCGCCTTCCTCGTCGCGCTGCCGTTGATCGAGTGGCTGGGTGGCGGCCGCCTGGAGCTGCCCGAAGCCCTCGACCAGGCCTGGGTGACGGCGCTCGCGCCGGTGGCGGGGGTGGCGATGCTGATCGCGCTGGCGGGCTGCGCGGCGGTCTCGGGCGCGCTGCTGGCCCGGTGGGCGCCCGTCCTGCTCGGCCCCACCCACGAGGACCGGCTCGCGGCGGCCGAGGCGCGGGCCGCGGACCTCGCCGTACGCAACCGGCTCGCGCGTGAACTGCACGACTCCGTCGGGCATGCCCTCAGTGCCGTCACTCTCCAGGCGAGCGCCGCCCGCCGGGTCCTCGACAGCGACCCGGAGTTCGTCCGCGAGGCCCTCGCCGCCATCGAGGACACCACCCGGCGCACGGTCGGCGAACTCGACGCCGTACTGGGCGTGTTGCGCGACGGCGACGCTCCGGGCACGGCCCCCGCGCCGACCCTCGCCGCCGACCTCGAAGGACTTCTGCGCCGCACGCGCGCGAGCGGGCTGCGGGTGACCGCCACGGTGCCCGCCGACCCCGGGGCCCTGCCGCCCGTCCTGTCCCGCGAGGCCTACCGCATCGTGCAGGAGGGGTTGAGCAACGCTCTCAAGCACGCCGGTGAACGGGTGGCCGTGACCCTGCGGATCGCGGTGGTCGACGAGTATCTGGAGATCACCGTCGAGAACCCGGTGGAGCGCGCATCCCGCGGCCGGCCCGGCGGCGGCCACGGTCTCGGGGGCATCGCCGACCGGGCCCGGCTGCTGGGCGGGACGGCACGGGCCGGCGCCGACCAGGGGGTGTGGCGACTGCACGTACGACTGCCCATGAAGGGACCCGCATGACGATCCGGATCGTCCTCGCCGACGACGAACGCATGGTCCGCAGCGCCCTGCGCGCCATCCTTTCCGCCGAGCCGGACCTGGAGGTGGTCGGTGAGGCGGCGACCGGGGCCGAGGCCGTGTCCGTGGTGCGCGAGCGGCGGCCCGACGTGGTCCTCATGGACGTACGGATGCCGGAGATCGACGGCATCCGCGCCACCGAGCAGATCCTGGCCACGCTCGACGACCCGCCCCGCATCGTCGTCGTGACCACCTTCGAGAACGACTCCTACGTGTACGACGCCCTGCGCGCCGGAGCCGCCGGGTTCCTGCTGAAGCGGGCGGACGCCGACGCGCTCGTCCAGGCCGTGCGGCTGCTCGCGCACAGCGACACCCTGCTCTTCCCGTCGGCCGTGCGTGCCCTCGCGGCGGAGCACGCGCGCGCGACCCCCGCGCCCGCGCCCTGGGTGGCGAGGCTCACGGCCCGGGAGAGCGACGTGCTGCGGCTGATGGCGCAGGGCCTGACCAACGCGGAGATCGCCCGGCGCATGGAGGTCGGCCCCGCCACCGTGAAGTCGCACGTGGCGGCCGTCCTGGCGAAGACCGGCACCCGGGACCGCACCCAGGCCGTGATCGCCGCGTACGAGGCGGGCTTCATGAACAGTCGATGAGAAAACGGGGCGCAAGGAACGATTGCCCCCACCCCGGTCGTCCCTGTAGTGGGATGAACAAGACGATCAGGCGGGCCTCCGTCTTCGCGCTGCTCCTCGTTCTCGCCCTGCTGGTCAGGGCGACCTGGGTGCAGTTCTACGACGGTCAGGCGCTCGCGGACGACAAGGACAACCGGCGGAACACGATCGAGCTGTACAGCGAGCCGCTCGGCAACATCGTCGTGGGCGGGAAGGCCGTCACCGGCTCCGCCCGGATGAAGAGCGGCGACCTCGCCTACAAGCGGACGTACACGGACGGCCCGCTGTACGCGGCGGTCACGGGCTACAGCTCGCAGGCGTTCGGGGCGACACAGCTGGAGGGGATCTACCGGGACCTGCTCGACGGCACCGACAACCGGCTCAAGAGCGTGCTGGACACGGTCACGAACAAGCGCTCCGACCCGGGCAACGTGATCACGACGATCGATCCGGACGTGCAGAAGGCCGCGTACGAGGCGCTCGGGGACAACAAGGGCGCCGCCGTCGCGATCGACCCGGCCACGGGCAGGATCCTGGGGGTCGTCTCCACTCCGTCGTACGACCCGTCGAAGATCACCACGGGTGACTCGGACGCCTGGAAACGGCTGACCGAGGACTCCGACAAGCCGATGACGAACCGCGCGCTGCGCCAGCCGCTGCCGCCGGGTTCGACGTTCAAGCTGGTCGTCGCGGCGGCGGCGCTGGAGGACGGGCTGTACTCGTCGGTGGACGAGAAGACGGACAGCCCGGATCCGTACCCGCTGCCGCAGTCGAGCGGCAAGCTGACCAACGAGAACCCGTCGGCCCCGTGCGAGAACGCCTCGATCCGGGTGGCCCTGCAGTACTCGTGCAACAACGTCTTCGGCAGCCTGGCCGTCGACCTGGGCCAGGACAAGGTCAGGGCGATGGCGGAGAAGTTCGGGTTCGACGACGAGGCGCAGGACGTGCCGGTGAGGGCGTACGAGTCGGTGTACCCGACGGGCATGGACAAGGCGCAGACCGCGCTGTCCGGCATCGGCCAGTTCGACGTGACCGCGACGCCGCTGCAGATGGCCATGGTGTCGGCGGCCATCGCCAACGACGGCAAGCTGGTCTCGCCGCACATGGTGTCCCGGATCACCGACGGCGGCGGGGACACCCTGGAGAACTACGACGACAGCGCCGGGACGACGGAGGTCGTCAGCTCCGGCACGGCCGAGCAGCTGCAGTCGGCGATGCGGACGGTCGTCGAGAAGGGCACGGGCACCAACGCGCGGATCCCGGGCGCGACGGTGGGCGGCAAGACGGGCACCGCCCAGCATGGCGAGAACAACAGCAAGACGCCGTACGCCTGGTTCACGTCCTACGGCAAGGCCGGCGGCAAGGAGGTCGCGGTGGCGGTGGTCGTCGAGCAGTCGGACGCGGCGCGCTCGGAGGTCAGCGGCAACGGACTGGCCGCCCCCGTGGCCCGGAAGGTGATGGAGGCGGCACTCAAGGACTAGAGCTGCGCGAGGGCCGGCCCCTCCGAAGGGTCGGCCCTCGCGCGAGGGCGGGTGCTACTTCACGCCCAAGAGCTGCTCGATCGGGTCGATCGCGAAGTACACCAGGAACAGCGCCGAGGTCCCCCACAGCAGCCAGTGCACCTCCTTCGCCTTCCCGAGCACCACCTTGATCACGACGTAGGAGAGGAACCCCGCCCCGATGCCGTTGGTGATCGAGTAGGTGAACGGCATGACGGCGATGGTCAGGAACGCCGGGATGGCGATCTCGTACTTGTCCCAGTCGATGTACTTGACCTGGGTCATCATCAGGAAGCCGACGGCGACCAGGGCGGGCGCGGCCGCCTGGAGCGGGACGATGGTGAGCAGCGGGGTCAGGAAGAGGGCCAGGGCGAAGAGGCCGCCGGTGACGAGGTTGGCGAAGCCCGTGCGCGCGCCCTCGCCGACGCCGGCCGCCGACTCGATGTAGGAGGTGGCGGAGGACGCCGAGGCCGCGCCTCCGGCGGCGGCCGCGGCGCCGTCGATCAGCAGGACCCGGCCGAGGCCCGGCACCTTGCCCTGCTCGTCCAGCAGCCCCGCCTCGGCGCTGACGCCGACGACCGTGCCCATGGTGTCGAAGAAGTCGGACAGGACGAGGGTGAAGACGAGCAGGACGACGGTGATGACCGTGGTCGCGCCGAACGCGCCGAACAGGCTGAAGTCGCCGATGAGTCCGAAGTCGGGGGTGTCCACCACCTTGTCGGGCCACGCCGGCGTGGTCAGGCCCCAGGCCTTGATGTCGGCGACCGAGTTGATGATCATCGCGACGAGCGTCATGGTGACGATGCTGATCAGGATCGCCCCCTTGACCTTGCGGGCGAGCAGGGCGATCGTCAGCAGGACACCGAGGCAGAACACCAGCATCGGCCATCCGGTGAGCGCGCCGGTGCCGCCCAGCTGAACCGGCACGGTGGTGTTCGCGGCGTCCGGGATGCGGCTGACGAACCCGGCGTCGACGAAGCCGATGAACGCGATGAACAGGCCGATGCCGACGCTGATCGCCTGCTTGAGCGGTTGCGGTATGGCGTGCATGACGGCCTCGCGCAGACCGGTGACCACGAGCACGCAGATCAGCAGTCCTTCGAGGACGACCAGTCCCATCGCGTCGTCCCAGGACATCAACGGCGCGATCTGGAAGGCGACCACGGCGTTCAGGCCCAGGCCGGCCGCGAGCGCGAGCGGCAGGTTGCCGCCGACCCCCATGATGATCGTCATGACCGCGGCCACCAGGGCGGTGGCGGTGGTGAGTTGGACCGCGTCCAGCTGCTGGCCGAACTTGTCCTTCGCGCTGCCGAGGATGATGGGATTCAGGACAAGTATGTAGGCCATAGTGAAGAACGTGGCGAAGCCGCCGCGTATCTCACGGCCGAAGGTGGATCCCCGCGCGGAGATCTTGAAGAACCGGTCGACGCTGTTCACGCCTGCTGGCGTGGCACTTTGCCGGTCGGTCACCTTCTGGGATTCGGACATGAGGGTCGCTCCTCGGTGCGTACGTGATCGGTGTGCGGATGCTGGCTGGATTGTTCCCGCGTTGAACCCGTTTCAGGTTTTCTCCGTGTTACGGAATCAGCGCCGTTCAACGTACGGCCTGCCACACGGCGTTCGAAGCCTCGTACGAACCTCGTACTCGATCGCTGCTACGCTTCCGCATCTCGCCCGGATGATCTCCGGACAAGCACATGTCATCCACATGGCACGCACAGGCAGGAGAGGTCGCCCGTGGGCACAGTCGTCGACGACGCCGCCTCCGTGGAGTTCCACACTTTCTTCGAGCGCCACTACGCCGAACTGTCGCGACTGGCCCATCTGCTCACGGGCGAGGCGGACGCCGCCGACGATCTGGCCGCGGACGCGTTGCTGGCGCTGTGGCACCGCTGGGACCGGGTCCGGGCGGCCGACCATCCGGTGGCGTACGCGCGCGGGGTCGTGGCCAACCTGGCCCGCACCAGGATCCGCAGCGCCGTCCGGGAGCGGCGGCGTATCGCCCTGTTCTGGTCGCAGCGCGAGGAGAAGGTCGAGAACCCGGACGTCGCGGGCGTCGTCGACGTCCAGGAGGCATTGCGTAGACTCCCGTTCCGCAAACGCGCCTGCGTGGTGCTGCGGCACGCCTTCGATCTCTCCGAGAAGGACACCGCGCTCGCCCTGGGCGTCTCGGTCGGTACGGTGAAGAGCCAGACCTCGAAGGGGATGGCCGAGCTGCAGCGGCTGCTCGGGGCGCAGGGCGCTCCGCTCAAGGTGCACGCGGCGGCGATGGCCCGCAACGGGAACGCCGGAGGAAGGAACCGATGATGCAGCGGGACGTGCACGACGAACTGCGCGCCCGGCTGCACGAGGCGGCCGAGGCGCACGAGCCCAACCGCGAGCGGATCCTGGCCCGCGTCGAGCGCGGCATGACCGAGCAGACCCGCCCCGACCACCGGGCGATCCGTCCGCCGGTCTACGGCTGGTTCCGGGTGGCGACCGCCACGGCCGCGGTGGCCGGTGTCCTCGCGGTCGGCGGCTATGCGGTGGCGTCCGCCGTCAAGGACGACACCCCGCAGCAGTCGGTGGCCACGTCGCCGACGCCCACCCCGTCGCCGGAGGCGACGAGCCGCGCCCCTGTCCCGCCCGCCCCGCCGGCCGACCCGACGCCCGAGGACACACCGCGGTCCCGCGAGACGACCGAGGCTCCGGCGCGGACCACCCCGGCGCGGCCGCCCGCCGCCAAGGGCGAGGAGGACGGCCCCCTGCGGTCGGACGGCTCGGTGGACCCGCACAGCAACGACTTCTGGGCGCAGAGCAATCTGACCCTCAGGACCAGCGAACAACTCACCGCGCTCACCGTGCGGTTGAAGGTCGCCCAGACCGGCGGTGTCACCTCGACCGGCGCCTGGCGCTCGCTGCCGGAGGACGACTTCACGCTGACGGTCGAGGAGAAGGACGGCTTCCTCGTCTACACCTGGGTGCTCAAGGAAGGCCGTACGGTCCGTGCGGGCGAGTGGGTGTTCGCGGGGCAGTACGACCATGACCGCGGCGGACGGGACGCCAAGGACGACAGCTATGCGATGACGGCCACGGCGGGCGGCGAGCAGTTGTCCGTGGCGGGCGACTTCGCGTCGCGGGGCGGTGACGACTCGGCGTCCGGCGGGGACTCGTAGAGAATTTCTTTCCGGACCGGCAACCTTTTCCCCACGCGTGGCGACCAGGAGACGCAAGGGTCCCCCGCCACGCAAGGAAACGGGTCATGGCAGCTCAGTCCGAACAGCGCGTCCGTCACCGTCGCAAGGTCACCGAGCGGCGTGCCGTGATCGCCGGGGCCCTTGCGCTCGGCGTCACCGGTGCGGCGATCGTCACCACCACGTCGTTGCTGTCCTCGGCCGGCGCGGCCGCTTCCTGGCCGACGGCGAACGGCAGCAAGGCCGTGACGTCGACGATCGAGGTGTCGGGCACGTACGACGGCAGGCTGACGAAGTTCCACGGCTCCGGCGCCCTCGGCGGCAGTGGCCAGGAGGAGGACCAGGACCCGATCTTCCGGCTGGCGGACGGCGCGGTCCTGAAGAACGTGATCATCGGCAGGGCGGCCGTGTCACCGTCGGACCTGCGTCCGCTTCCAGGGCAACAGCAGCGGCAAGGAGCCGAAGGAACTCGGCACCGGACCGGATGGAACCTCCTGCAGGTTCTCGTCATCTGACATCACGTACCAGTGAGTGAACGTTCAAGCACCAGCCCGGAGCCTCTTCCGGGCCGTCCCCCGGAGCACGACCTGTGAGCACGCACGGAAGAAGCCCGACCCGCAAACGGGTGGGTCGTCCGGCCGTCCCCTCGGCTCCCGTTCAGCCCTCCACGCACTCGCTCCCCACGGGTTCGTACCGCGGAAACAACCACATGTTCACGTTCGGCGTCCCTAGGAGTGCATGGAAGAGGGACACGGCCCGGTACCACGTACGGAAGATCGACATCGTCAGTGGTTCGAGCGGCTCGGCGCACCTCAGCCCGGGCACCTCGTTCGACTGCCTGGACCTGCTGACCTGAGCCCCCCTCGGTCAGCAGCGCCGGCTGGAGCCCCCCTCGGGCCGGCAAGGAGAACGCCCCGCCTGTGACGACAGGCGGGGCGTTCGTCTTGATCGAGACCTAGTTCATCGTGGAGCCGATGGTGGCGGAGCCCGTCGTCAGAAACGTCGTCGCGGGCAGTGATCCGTCCGCCTCGCGGGCACCGTACGCCGTCGTCGCGTCCGTGGACCTGAAGGAAGGGGCGGTCACCCCGCTGTCCCAGCCGTTCGCCGCGGACACGGTCGACGGCCCCAGCTCGGCCGGACCCCTCTTGTTGCTCACGGCGAGGCTGCGCGCCAACCGCGCCTTGCCGGTGGCGAAGTAGAAGCCCGACTCGGCGTTGGCGTAGGCGGTGTTGCGGTTCAGCACGATCGCCCCGGTGTTGGAGTTCTCCGTGAACCCGTGCAGGGTGTTGTCCCAGGCCGCGTTGTCGGTGACGACATGCGCGACCGAGGCGCCGCCACCGCCGAGCTTGAACCCGTTGCCGTTGCCCTCGAAGGCGGAGTCGTTCCAGCGGTTCTTGCCGTTGCCGAAGGCCCAGGTGTGCTCGATGGTGACCGGCGAGGAGAACTGCCAGAGGTCGATGCCGTCGTCCGCGTTGTTGTACAGACGCGCCCCGGTGATCTTGTTGCCCGTCCCGGAGCCGAACTTGACGGCGATCCCGTCGGCGTTCTGACCGTGCCCGGCCGGATCGTAGTTGCCGTGACTGTCCAGGTTCTGCACGAGGTTGCCGGACGTGCCGTCACCGCGCAGCGTGAACCCGGAGTCGCCGTTGTTCGCGGTGACCAGGTTCTTGAAGACGCCGCCCACCGACGACGTGGCGACGAAGCCCTGCGCCGGGGAGTTGACGAAGGTCAGGTTCTGCACCGTCCAGTGGTCGCCGTGGATCCCGGCCAGCCAGGAGCCGTCGGGGAGCTTCGACCCGTCGATCCTCACCTTCTCGCGGCCGTACGCCTTCCACGTGATGCGCGCCGAACTCGTGCCGTTCGCCGTGGACTTGAGGGTGGAGGTCGGCCGGTACGTGCCGCCGCGCACCTGGATGGTCGTACCGGCGGCGGCGTTCTTGACGGCCGACTCCAGCTGAGCGGTGCTGGACACGGTGACCGTCGTCGAGGCGGCCTCGGCGCCGCCGTCGGACAGACCGAGGCAGACGCCGCCCGCTCCGGAGGCGACGGCGACCGCCGCGGCGACGGAGAGGGTACGGGTCCTGCGGTGACGGCCGGTGCTCGGACGCACGGGACGTTCCTTTCCTGGGGAATGGAGGACGAAGCGGGCCGGAGGGGCCACCACCCCGGCCCGCTTCTGCCATCCGGTCGCCGTGCGGGCCGGGAAGGTTGCCGCACCGCTTTGAAAACGAGCGAAACTTTCGCCGCCCCCCATCCCGCACTCACCGATTGACGTGCCGTTTCCCGCTGGCGAGACTCCCAAGGCGCACACCACTCAACAGGAACCCCCACACTCACACAGGACTGATATGCGCCCACGCATACTTCTCGTCGCCTGTCTCTCGCTGCTTGTCGCCCTCCTCACCGCCCCACCCGGTTCCGCCCACTCAGGAGCACCCCCCGTGAGCAAGCCCGAGTACGCCGGTTACCTCTTCGCCTACTTCACCGGCGAGGGCACCGCCGACGGCGAGCAGATCCGCTACGCCCTCAGTCGCGGCAACGACCCGCTGCACTGGCGTGAGCTGAACGCCGGGAAACCGGTCCTCACCTCGACGACCGGTGAGAAGGGGCTGCGCGACCCGTTCGTGATCCGCTCCCCCGAGGGCGACAAGTTCTACATGATCGCCACGGACCTGCGGATGTACCGGAACAGCAGCGGCAGCTGGGACCACGTCCAGCGGCACGGCAGCAAGTCCATCATGGTCTGGGAATCCACGGACCTGGTCCACTGGACGGACCAGCGCCTGGTGAAGGTCTCCCCAGACAACGCGGGCAACACCTGGGCGCCGGAGGCCTACTGGGACGCCGGCCTCGGTGAGTACGTCGTCTTCTGGGCGTCGAAGCTGTACGCCCCCGACGACCCCGACCACACGGGATCGACGTACAACAAGATGCTGTACGCGACCACGAAGGACTTCCGCACCTTCAGCGAGCCGAAGGTCTGGAACGACCCGGGGTACTCGGTCATCGACTCGACGGTGGTCGAGCACAGGGGCACGTACTACCGCTACACCAAGGACGAGCGGGACCCGGCCTCCAGCTCGCCCTGCGCGAAGTTCATCACCGGGGAGAAGTCGGCGGACCTGACCTCCACCCGGTACGACCTCGTCGCGGACTGCATCGGCAGCGGCGCGATGGAGCGCGGTGAGGGGCCCACCGTCTTCAAGTCGAACACCGAGAACAAGTGGTACCTGTTCATCGACGAGTACGGCGGCCGCGGCTATGTCCCCTTCGAGACCACCGACCTCGACTCGGGCAAGTGGACCCCGTCGCGCGACTACCAGCTGCCGGCCAGTCCCCGGCACGGCACGGTGATCCCGGTGACGCGGGCGGAGTACGACCGGCTGCTGGCCGCGTACCCCGCGAGCCCCGCCTCGGTCGTGGACGCGACGGCGAAGGACCAGAAGGGCTGGGCGATCGTCACGGAGAGCACCTCCAAGGTCGTCCTGCCGATGCGGCCCGACGCCGATCTGGCGCGCCTGGCCCCGCGGCTGTGGGTGGCGGAGGGGGCGAGGCTCAGCCCCCGCTCCGGTACCCGGCGTGACTTCCGCACGCCGCAGACGTACACCGTCACGGCCGCGGACGGCACGAAGCGCACCTGGACGGTGGAGGCCGTGCGCACCAAGTCCCCCGTCCTGCCCGGCCTCAACGCCGACCCGGACGTGCACCATCTGAACGGCGAGTACTGGATCTACCCGACGACGGACGGCTTCCAGGGCTGGAGCGGCACGAAGTTCAAGGCGTACTCGTCGAAGGACCTGGTCCACTGGAAGGACCACGGCGTCATCCTGGACCTCGGCCCCGACGTGTCGTGGGCGGACAAGTACGCCTGGGCGCCCGCCATCGCCGAGCGCGGCGGCAGGTACTACTTCTACTTCTGCGCCGAGCAGCAGATCGGCGTGGCCGTGGCCGACTCACCCGCGGGCCCCTTCAAGGACGCGCTGGGCAAACCCCTGGTGGCCAAGGGTGGTTCGCTGAAGGGCCAGATGATCGACCCGGCCGTCTTCACGGACGACGACGGCCAGGCGTACCTGTACTGGGGCAACGGACACGGGTACGTGGTCCCGCTCAACGACGACATGGTGTCGTTCGACGCGTCGAAGGTGCGGGACATCACCCCGGGCGACTTCCGCGAGGGTTCGTTCGTGATCAAGCGCAAGGGCACGTACTACTTCATGTGGTCGGAGGACGACACCCGCAGCGAGAACTACCACGTGGCCTACGCGACGGGTCCGTCCCCGCTCGGCCCGTGGACCAAGCGGGGCACGATCCTGTCCAAGCGCCCCGAGTACGGCATCCTCGCCACCGGCCACCACTCGGTGGTGAACGCCCCCGGCACCGACGACTGGTACGCCGTCTACCACCGCTTCGCCCTCAACGGCCCCGGCCGCCCCGGCGGCGACGGCACGCACCGCGAGACGACCATCGACCGCATGGAATTCGCCCCCGACGGCACGATCGAGCCGGTGGTACCGACACTGGAGGGAATCACGCCGATACGAACCGGCCGATGACACCCGGCTGACGGCGCACCGGGGGTCGGCAGCCGGCCCGTCGCGGTACGGCCGAACTCGCGTGCAGGTCCGAGTCGAGGGATACGGCTGAAGCCGGTTCAACGGGCAAGCAACTGATCCGCCGGGACTGACGGGACAGGGACGTACCACCGGGCGGATCACAGGACCTGGTCGAGCCAGTCGAAGACCTCGTCCTGCATGCGGTCGGTGAAGACATGGCCGAGGTCGGGCCAGGTCTTCAGGTGCAGCCGCTCCTCGGCGTGCCGCGAACGCCAGACGGCTCGCAGTCTGTCGTACGCGGCACGCACGCCCTGCGCCGGGAACAGCGGGTCGAGGCCGCCGTCGAAGAAGAGCATCGGCCTGGGAGCGGCGATGCTCGCCACGTCGGGGAAGTCGAGATGCCGGGCGAGCCCGGGGTGGAGCATGTAGTACGCCGACTGCCCGCGCAGGGTGTTGTTGCCGGGCACCATGATGTCCTTCAGCCCGGTCATCCAGCAGATGCTCGCCGCGGCGGCGACGTGGTCGCTGAGGGCGGCGGTCTGCCAGGCGCGATAGGCGCCCATCGAGAAGCCGACGGCGGCGACACGGCGTGCGTCCACGCGGTCCAGGCCCGCCAGGAAGGTGGCGGCACGGGCGTCCTCCCTGGCCACGAGCCCCGCGAGCGACGAGCCGAGGTGGTAGAAGTTGCCGGCGAGGGCCTGCTGCTGGTCGTAGGTGATCGGCCCCCGGTCGCCCCAGCCGAGTGCGTCCAGGGCGAGCACGACGTATCCGCGCCGGGCGAGTTCGTCGCCGATGAAACGTCCGCTGAAGTACCGGTCGGCCCATGCCCGTGCGGAGGCCAGCCGGGTGTCGTCGTACCAGGGCCGGACCAGCTTCTCCTTGCCGATGTCGAACCGGGCGCCGTGGTCGTGCAGGAGCAGGACGGCGGGGAAGGGCCCGGAGCCGTGCGGGGTGAGCAGGGCGCCGCGGACGCGTTCGTACCGGGTGAGGGAGAGGGTCACCAACTCCCTTGTGAAGCCGTCGGCTTCGAGGCGTCCGCCGGATTCCGGGCCGTACGGGGTGCGCTCGTCCCGGTCGACGACGAGCAGCTCCTCGACCTTGGCGCGGGCGGCCCGGCGCCAGGCGCGGAAGTCGCGGACCGGGGACCGTCCCCAGGCGAGCGGGAAGGTCAGCTCGTCCTTGAGCGCGGAGTGGAAGTCGGGCAGCGGCCCGTCCACCACGGCCGCCTGTGCCTCGTCCACCGCTCCTGGGGCGAGCAGCGCCGCCCCGGCTCCCCTCACGAACGCCCGGCGTCCCACTGGTCCATGGCCGCTCATACGGCCTCCCCGCCCCGGCGGGCCGCGACGTACCGCTCGGCCGCCGACGAGGACGGCGGAACGCGGTGGCCGTACCCGTCGGCGGGGTTCCAGCCGACGTCCAGGGGCCTACGCATACGGCCGCCAGTGGCCGAGATACGCCCTCCTGGTGTGCGACTGCGCCTCGGCGGCGGTGAGCCGGGGCCGGTTCTCGGGGACGGTGACGACCGCGCCGGGTCCGGTGTTGCGGTACTCGGCGAAGCGCTGGGCCTGCCAGGGGTGGGCGTCACGCATGTCGGCGTAGGGCGCGACCGCGTCGATGCCGGGGCCCAGCCAGGTCTCCCGGACGGTGAGCATCGGGCGGGCGGTGGTGCTGGAGCTGGGCACCCAGGGGCGCGCCAGCTTGTAGTGGGCGTCGGGGGCCCGGCTGGTCACCCGGCCGCGCAGGACCAGGTAGCCGTACGGGTTCGCCGCCTCCGTCGAGGGGGCGAAGACGAAGCCGTACGGGGCCGAGGCGAGGTCCGTGCGGTCGAGCGTGCGGAAGTGGCAGTGCTCGTAGACGGCCGTGGCCCGGCCGAAGACGAAGTCGACGTCGCCCTCGACGTAGCAGTGGGAGTAGTACTGGCGGGCGAAGAGGGCGGCGGAGTGGGAGTCGGCGTACAGGGTGTCCTGGTGGCCGAGGAACCGGCAGTGGTGGAAGGCCGAGCGGTCGCCCTGCACCTTGATGGCGACGGCTTGCGTGCCGCTGATCTCGGGGTGCTCCTCGCGCAGGAAGTCGTTGGCGAAGGTGATCCGCCGGGCGGTGAAGCCGTCCGCCCGGACGGTGGTGGTGGCCGAACCGCTGGTGCCGTAAGTGCCGGAGCCGTCGGGCTTCGGGGTGCCGGCCGCGTTGTCGTGGACGATGACGACGTCGCGCGGGTCGTCGCCGGCGCCGAGCCACGTCATGTCGGTGGCGGCGCGGTCGACCAGGACCGTCTCGCGGTAGGTTCCCGGCGCGACGACGAGCGTCCAGCCGCTGCCGGCCGCAGCGGTCACGGCTGCCTGGACGGTGGTGAAGTCGCCCCGGCCGTACAGGTCGACGTACAGGGTGCGGGCGTTCGGGCGGGCGGCCGGGGAACCGTGGCAGCCGAACGGGCGGGACCTCGCGGCGGCGGACGCGGGGGCCGCCGCGAGGCCGAGGGCGGCGCCGGCGGCGGCGGCGGCGGCGGTCGCGGTCAGCAGACCTCTTCTGGACAGGGCGGGTCGGGGGTGGGACGAAGGCATGCGGGTGCTCCTTCGAAGTGCGGCTCGTGCGGGATTCGGGGCCGGGGCGGGCGCACGCCGGGGTGGGGGGGCGTGCGGTGGGGGGCCGCCCCGGCCCGCTGGGGAAACGGTCAGTGCAGACGGCCGGCGCCCGCGCGGGTGCCGACGATCACCGGCACCGCCCTGGGGTTGTCGACCTTGGTCCGCAGGGTCGGCCTCCATCCGGCGCCGGACTGCAGGATCTCGTCCGGGACCTCGGCGTTGTGGACCGCGATGAGGTCGGTCAGCCTGCCGTTGACGTAGTTGTTCTCAGCGGTGAGCGGGGATTCCTTCCACTTCTTCAGCAGCTTGCCGGCGCGGGCGCCGGGCAGCAGCGTGAAGGCGTTGTCGGTGGCGTACAGCTGCGAGGAGATGCCGACGCCGAGGGCGTAGGCCTCACCCTTCGGGTCCGCGGCGACCACGTAGTGGTTGTTGTAGACGTCGACCTGCCCGAACCGCACGCGCGGGGAGCGCTGCAGGATCCCCTCGAAGCGGTTGTGGTGCAGGGTGACCTTGAGCTTGCCGGCGTCGACGGCGGCGAGGTTGTCGCCGTTGCCGATCAGCATGTTCTTGTCGTGGTCGTCGAAGCGGTTCCACGACACCGTCACGTGGTCGGAGCCGCGCACGATGTCCGCCAGCCCGTCGTGCTGCTGGAAGACCCTGCCGAAGTAGGAGGGCGCCTCGCTGTCGGGGTGGCGCCCGTCGGTCAGCGTGTTGTGGTCGATCCACACGTGGTCGGAGCCGTGCACGACGACGGCGTCGTACCTGGAGTTCCAGGCGCCCAGATCGCCGTTGCCGTTGTCGTCGGTGGGGTCCCACATCGGGAAGCAGTCGAGCGGGGCCTCGATGGTGAGGTTGCGCAGGATGACGTTCGAGGCGTCCCTGATCTGGAGGCTGCCGCCGAGGATGCCGGAGTTCCGGCCGACGCCGACGATGGTGGTGTTGCTGGGGACGGTGACCGTGATCTCCGTGCCCTGCCGGTCGGCGGACGCCGCCCGTGCCTCCTCCTGCGGACCGCCGGCGGGCTTGTCGTTGCCCCAGACGGCCGGGTCGTAGTCCTTGAGGTACTGCTGGAAGTCGAACCCGCCGGTGACGAAGGCGTCACAGCCCTCGGAGACGGCGTCGATCATGCCCTTGACCTTGATGATCTTGGGGGCGTCGCCGCCGTCGACGAGTGCCCGCTTGAACTGGGCCCAGGTGGTGACGGTGTGGACGTGGGCGGCGTCGGCGGCCGAGCCACCGGTGGTCCCCGTGCCCTGCGCACCCCAGCCGTCGCCCGCGGCGAGGACCTGACGCCCGAGGTCCCGGGGCCCGGCCTGTGCGCCGCCGCCGGTGCCGCCCACGACGAGCGCGGTACAGCCGATCAGCACGGCCGCTCTCGTTGTGACATGCCCCTGCCATACATGTGTGTTCATGGTGCGGTTCCCTTTTCTGCGGTCGGGGGTTACGCGGCGGCCTGCGGCCAGGTGATCCAGGACTGCGGGATCGTCTCGTCCAGCCGGCGCAGGTCCTGCGGTGCGAGCACGCGCGTGCGCAGGAGCTCCCGGGCCACGAGACGCGCCACCTCGATCGCACCCGGCGGGTTGAAGTGCGTGTTGTCCTGCTCGGTGGCGGTCCAGTTGAAGTACTTCTTGGTCTCCTCGACCCCGAGCCGCTGCCAGAGCGCGAGGGACAGTGCCTGGATGTCGAGCAGCGTGACGCGCTCCTCCTGGGCGAGCGCCCGCATCGCCGCCGGGTATTCGCCGTGGGTCGGCACGGCCTTGCCCGCCGCGTCGAACTTGCGCCGCTCGACGGAGGTGGCGAGCACCGGTCGCGCACCGCGGGCGCGGGCTCCGTCGATGTACCGCCGCAGACACTCCTGGTACGTCGTCCAGGGCTCGGTGTAGCGAGTGGGGTCGGCGACCTTCGCGTCGTTGTGGCCGAACTGGATGAGCAGGAAGTCCCCCGGCCGAACGGCACGGAGGATGACGTCGAGCCGCCCCTCGTCGACGAAGCTCTTCGAACTGCGCCCGTTCTGCGCGTGGTTGGCGACGGACCGGTCCTTGCGCAAGAAGAAGGGGAGCGCCATGCCCCACCCGGTCTCGGGGGCGGCATCGGTGTACTTCTGGGCGGCGGTCGAATCACCGGCGATGTAGAGGGTGCGGGTGCGGTGGAGGGAGGTGGCCCGAGCGGTACCGGTGGCCGCGAAGGTGAGCGGTGCGGCGGCGAGGGCCGCCATGGCGGCCTGTCTGCGGGTGAGCGACACGACGATGTGCCTTTCTCGACAGTGCTGGTGAAGTGACTTCGAAGTGCCTTTCGACCTGGGGACGGCACCGTCCCCGGGGCGGGGGATGTCCTGATCCGCGACTGCCGCCGCGTGGGGCGCGGCCGGCCACGAGCCGACGGGCGGCCGACCGCGCCGAGGAGGGACCGGGCCGTCAGCCGTTCCTTTCCTTCCACTCGGCCTGGGCCTCGTTGAGCTGGTCGGCCATCGTGTCCAGGAAGTCCTTGGCGCTCATGTCACCGTTCAGGACCTTCTGGAAGTTGGGCTCGTTGTCGGCCTTGGAGATGGTGTTCCAGTCCGGCAGGTAGTACGGCAGCTGGACGATCGTCGTGGAGCCGTCGGTCAGCGCCTGGGCGGCCAGCTTGGTCGGCTCGGCCTTGGAGATCCAGGCGTCCTCGGCGGCGTCCGTGTTCGCCGGCACCGCGCCCGCGGACTCGTTCCACTTGGAGTTCTCCGCCGCCGAGACCGCGAACTCGACGAACTTCCAGGCCGCTTCCTTGTTCTTCGAGCTCTTGAACACACCCAGGCCGTCGACCGGGTTGGAGACCTGGACGCGCTTGCCGCCCGGGCCGGTCGGCTGCGGGATGCCCCGGAACTTGTCGACGCCGAGCGCCTTCACATGGTCCTGGTAGGAGCCCAGGTTGTGGTTGAGCATGCCGATGGTGCCCGAGTCCCACTGGGCGACCATCTTGGTGAAGTCGTTGTTGAGGTCGGCGGCCGGGGTGACCTTCTTGTACAGGCCCGCGTACTTCTCCAGCGCCTTGACGTTCTTCGGGTCGTCGACCGTGGTCTTCTCACCGGAGGAGTCCCAGAACGAGGTGATGCCGGACTGCCCGTACATCGCGTCCAGGGCCTGCGCGATGGAGCCGGCGCCCCCGCGGATGGTGTACCCGAACTCGTTCTTGCCCTTGTTCGTGAGCTTGTCCGCAGCCTCGTAGAACTTGTCCCAGGTGGTGGGCTCGCCCAGGCCCGCCTTCTTGAACAGGTCGGTCCGGTAGTACAGGACGCCGTTGTTCGCGGAGGTCGGGATCGAGTACAGCTTGTCGTCACCGCCGCCGGCCGCCTTCATCGAAGCGACCAGGTCGTCGTTGAGCTTCCCGTTCAGGGGGGACTTGGCGAACCGGTCGTCCAGCGGCTCCAGCGCGTTCTGCGCGGCGAACCCGGCGAGCATCGCCGCGCCGACACCGCCGACGTCCGGCAGGCCGCCGCCCTGGAGGGCGGTGTCCACCTTGGACTGGTAGTCGGTGGACGGGATCCCGACGTACTCCACCTCGATGTCCGGGTTCGCCTTCTCGAAGTCGGCGATGACCTCCTTCCAGATGTCGGTGCGGACACCGCCGTTGTTGTCCCAGAAGACGATCTTTCCCTTGCCGCTGCCCTCGGAGCCCTTGTCGCCGCCCGTGCCGCTGCCGTCGTCGCCGCAGGCGGTGGCGGTCAGGGCGAGCACGGCGCCCAGGGCGACGGCGGCCGGTGTGCGGCGCCCGCGTGTGCTGCTTCTGCGATTGCTGATCTTCATTGGTCGGCTCTCTTCTTCTGGATCGGACGGAGACATGCGGTTGTGGGGGCTTCGGGGCTGCTGCGCCGGCCGTCAGCGCCGGATGTGCGGCGCCCAGCCGTCGGTGCCCTTGAGGTAGTCGGAGACGGTGTGGGACCGCGCCGCCTCGTCGCTCATCTGCGGGCGGTCCGCCGTGATGGCGGCGCCCGGCCCGTAGTTGCGGTACTCCGCGAGGCGCGCGTCCTTCCACGAGAACCCGCTCATGTCGGTCCACGGCGTCGCCTTGATCGCGGCGGGCAGCAGGGTGTCGCGGATCAGCACCTGCGCGACCGCCGCCGGCTCACCGCCCGGGTGCCAGGGCCGCCCGAGGTGGAAGCTCCCGTCGGGCGCGTCGCTCACGATCTTCGACCGTGTGATCAGGAAGCCGTACGGGTTGCCGGTCCAGGTCGATGCCGCCGTGATCCAGCCGTTGTTGGTGGTGGAGCCGCGGTTCAGCGCCCTGATCAGCGAGTGCTCGATGACGGTGCTCGCCCGCCCGTAGATGAAGTCGACGTCGCCCTCGATGTAGCAGTCGCGGAGGTAGACCCGGCTGAGGGTGGTGAGCTTGGGGCTGTCGGTCATCAGGGTGTCCTGGTTGCCGAGGAAGCCGACGTTCTCGAAGACGATCCGGTCACCGGTCGTCTTCATCGCCAGCGCCTGTTCGCCCTTGAGCTCGTGCGCGGCCTCGTCGAAGTCGTTGCTGAAGGTGAGGTTGCGGGCGGTGACGTCGTTCGCGGCGATCCGGACGGTGGCGCTTCCGGTCGAACCCCCGTACTCGGCGGGCGTGTCGAAGACGATCAGGGTGTCGGCGCGGTCGCGTCCGGTCCCCTTGAGCACGATGTTCGGCTTCTTCGCGGGGATGAACACCTTCTCGCGGTACGTCCCCGGGGCGACGGCGATCGTCACCGTGCCGTCGTTGCCCTCGGGCACGGCGTCCACCGCGGCCTGCACGGTCGGATAGGCGGCCGGTACGTTCAGCACCACGCCGATGCGCTCCTGCGGCCCGGAGAACCGGGTCACCAGCGCCGGCACCGCGGCCGCCGGGTCGAGCCGGTAGTCGTAGAAGTCCCGCGGTTCGAAGGCGGCACCCCACTCCTCGTGCCGGCCGGTCGTGTTCCTCAGGATCGAACCGCGCTGCACCAGCTCCGCGGTGGCGTCGGCCTGGTAGGGGTGCTGGACGTCCCGGTAGTAGCTGTTCTCGATGACCATCTTCGTCCGGCCGCGCGACCAGTTGCCGTACGTCCACACCGGGTCACCCGGGTCCACCTGTGCGGTCAGGTAGTTGTTGTACAGGTGCGCGTAGGCGGCGTTGTCGATGGAGGGGTTGCGCTGCTTGGTGTGCGCGAACCAGTTGTGGTCGATGGTGATCTGCGTCTTGAGGTTGCTCGTCCAGCCGAGGCCGAACGTCTTGTTGTTGTTCTCGAACCGGTTGTAGGAGACCGTGACGTACTCGCTGTCCTTGCGGACGTCGAGCTGGCCGTCGCAGATGTTCGAGAAGCGGTTGTGGTCGACCCACACGTGGTGGACGGTGTCCATCTGGATGCCGTCGAAGTCGGTGTCCTTACAGTCCCAGTTGCCCGCGACCGCGGAGTCCCGGATCGTCATGTTGCGGATGATCACGTTGTGCGTGCCGGGCGCGAGATGGAACTCGCCCTGCACCAGCTCACCGCTGGTGCCGACGCCGATGATCGTCTTGTCCGAGGCGACGTCGATCTTCGCGCCGAAGGGCTGCGCGGTGATGGTGCCCCGGACCCGGATGACGTACGGCTCCGGCGCCGCCGCGTACCTGGCCAGGGAGGCCTGGTCGGTGACGGTGACGACCTTGCCGCCCGCGCCGCCGGTCGTACCGCCGGCGAGGGAGGCGAAGCCGTGGGCCTGGTCGCTCCAGCGGGGAGCCGGGGTCTCGGTGGCGGCGGCAGCGGGCGCCGCGGGTGAGGCGGCGTTCGCCTCACCGATCGCCCCGAGGCCCAGGGCGGCCACCAGACCGAAGACGGTGGCCAGGGTTCTGCCGGCACCGGGGCCGGATGCTGGCAAGCGCTTGCTACGGAGATGCGTCATTGCGACTCCCATCGCTCAACAGGCTTACGGGACAGGCGAGTTACAAAGAACCGATCCTGAACTGCGTGAACGTCGCCGCGCCGGCGTGCCCCTGACCGCCGGGAGCGAGGGCGAACAGCCCCAGCAGGGCACCCACCCAGCGCCACGGCGTGGCCGCGAAGACCGGCCCCGAGGCACGCGGACCGTCACCGACGTCGGCGAAGAACCGGCACCGCGCCCCGGCCCCGACCTCGATCCGCAGGCGCACCTGCCCTTCGGGCGCGAGCCGCGCGTGCTCGGCGTCCCGCTCTGTGTCCGCGACCCCCTCCGCGAACCGGTGCACGACGTGCACCGCCCCGTCCGCCCCCCGCTGGAGCCCGATCCAGGAGAACGCGTCCCCCAGCACCGCGAGCCCCGCCCGCGCCCCCGGCGCCTCGCTGTCCAGCCGTAACCGCACCTCCACCGCGCAGGGCGTGCCCGGCAGCCGCTGGGTGAGGATGTGCGGCAGTTTGCGCAGGTCGTGCGCGTCGGCCGAGCGGACACAGGCCAGTTTCAGCCCGTCGCCGGAGTGCTGTGTGGACCAGCCGGCAGGGGGAGGGTTGGCGGTCCACGACCACTGGCGGCCGTGCCGTCCGCCGGGGAAGTCGTCGTCGGTGGCGGGCGCGGCGGTCGGCTGCGGCGGCAGGCCGGGCCTGCGGTGGACGGCGACGGGGGCGCCGTCGTCCCCGAGCACCGGCCAGCCGTCGGAGCCCCAGCGCATCGGCTGCAGGTGCACGACCCGGCCGTAGGCGCCGCGCTGCTGGAAGTGCAGGAACCAGTCCTCACCGGACGGGGTGCGCACCCAGCCGCCCTGGTGCGGTCCGTTGACGTCGGTGTCCTTCTGTTCGAGGACGATCCTCTCCTCGTACGGCCCGAAGAACTCACGCGAGCGGAAGGCGCCCTGCCAGCCGGTGGCCACTCCCCCGGCGGGCGCCAGGATCCAGAACCAGCCGTCGTGCCGGTAGAGCTTCGGGCCTTCGAGGGTGAACCAGCCGGGGATCCGGTCGCCGTCGACGATCACCTTGCCCTCGTCGAGGAGTGCGGTGCCGTCGGGGTGCATCCGGTGGCCGGTGAGGCGGTTCTTGACGCCGGAGCGGGACTTGGCCCAGGCGTGCACGAGGTAGGCATCCCCGGTCTCGTCGTCCCACAGCGGGCACGGGTCGATCAGGCCCTTGCCCGCCTTCACCAGGTGCGGTGTGGTCCAAGGGCCCCGGATCTCGGGGGCGTTGACCTGGAGGATGCCCTGGTCGGGGTCGCCCCAGAAGATCCAGAAGCGGTCCTCGTGGTGGCGGATCGACGGGGCCCAGACCCCGCAGTCGTGCCGGGGCACCGCGAACTCCGCGGCCGGTTCCAGGCGTTCGACCGCGTGGCCGACCAGCGTCCAGCTCACCAGGTCGCGGGAGTGCAGCAGGGGCAGGCCGGGGGCGCGGCCGAAGCTGGAGGCGGTCAGGTAGAAGTCGTCACCGACGCGGACGACGTCCGGGTCGGACCAGTCGGCGTTCAGGACGGGGTTGGTGTACGTCTCGGCGGTCATGCGCTCACCGCCTCGCGGACGAGGGCGCAGGCCGCGTCCCGGTCGAGGCGGCCGTCCGCGACGACGGTGACGACACGGCGTACTACGGCGTCACCCGGCTCGATCGGGAGCCGCTCGTCGTGTGCCAGGCAGGAGCCCACGCCCGGGTACTCGGCGGTGCGGACGAACCAGGGGTCCTGCCGGGTGCGGTCCGTGGCTCCGGCGAAGACCAACGTCCAGCCGGAGCCGACGAGGGCGAGCCAGTCGGCGCGCCTGCCGTGCACGGCCTCCTCGCCCTCGGCGTCCGGGGTGAACACGTCCGGCGCCGAGGACTCCTTGCGGGCACGCCAGAAGAAGCCGCCGTACGCCGCGCCGGGACGTCCGTTGGTGGCGGGGCTGCCGATCGACAGCGGGCCGGAGGTGACGTTGGTCAGCGAGAAGGTGAAGTCCAGCGTCCAGGCGGCGTCGGTGAGTTCGGTGACCGCGACGGTACGGCGCTCGCGCAGCAGCTCGGATCCCGCCGCCACCCAGCGCAGCTCCTCGACGAAGCCCTCGGGGTCGCACCGTTGGAAGACCGTGTGCCGCTGGGCGCCGTGGTTGTCCAGCTCGGTGGGGCCCTGGTCGCGGACGTAGGTGCGGCCGCCCCAGAAGTTGGACCCCTCGACGTCGGGAACGGCGACACCGACGCCGAGGTGGTGTGTGTGGTCGGCGGGGCTCAGCTCGGTGACCGCCGTGCCGGCCAGGGTGGTGACGGGGTGCAGGTACGGGCGCGGGGAGAGCCGGGCGGGCAGTTCGGGCCGGGTGACGTACCGGCCGACCGGCCGGCCCGCGACGCGCAGCACCGCGGTGTCGTGGGGGGTCATCAGGTGCTCACCTCTCTCGATCGGGCCGCAAGGGCCCAGGGGGCGCCCAGCTCGGAGTAGAGGGCGAGGGTGTCGGCGGCCGCGGCGACCAGGCCGTCGACGCCGGGCACGACCCGGCGCCGCTCGCCGGGGAGCAGGTGCCATGCCCCGCCGGGCAGGGGGGCCGGGTCGGGGGCCAGCCGGATCGCCTCGACGACCTTCATGAAGGCGCCGGTCGTCTCGGGTGCGACCAGCAGGCCGGTCCCGTCGGTGAGGTGCTCGACGAGGTTCTCCAACAGGTCGGTGCGACCGTACTCGTACTCCTCGGGGCCGTGGTTCGCGCGCTGGAGCAGGACGCGGTCCTGCTTGTACCAGAAGGTGATGCGGCCGCGGGTGCCGTGCACGACGACGTACGGCTCGTCGGGGTCCTCGGCGCACAGGGTCGCGGCGACGACGACCCGCGGGCCGTGCGGGCCGGTGACACGGACGCAGGAGGTGTCGTCGGACTCGATGTCGTTGGCGCGCAGCAGCTCGGTCTCCACGGCGGTGACGTCCTCGGCGCGGGTGGTGCCGCCGAGCGCGAGTGCGGTGGCGACGGCGTGCGCGAGCGGGTTGGTGAGGGCGCCGTCGATCACGTCGACCCCGTTCAGCCTGCGCTTGCCCGCCCAGGGCGCCCGCCGGTAGTAGGCCTCGGGACGGGCCCAGGCACCGGCCCCGCCGATCCCGGTGATCTCGCCGATCGCGCCGTCGGCCATCAGCGTCCGGATCGCGGGCACGGCGTGCGAGCCCAGCGACTGGAAGCCGATCTGGCAGGCGACGCCGGCCTCGGCGACCCCGTCGGCCATGCGCCGGAACTCGGCGTACGACGGGGCGGGCGGCTTCTCCAGCAGCACGTGCACGCCCTTGCGCGCCGCCGTCAGGGCCAGGTCGGTGTGGGTGGGGATGGGCGTGCAGATCACCGCGACGCGGGCGCCGGTGGAGTCGAGGAGGGCGCCGAAGTCGGCGGACTGCTCCGGCTCCCCGAGGCCCTCGGGCAGCTCCCGCGCGCTCAGCGGGGTCAGCTCGCAGATCCCCGCGAGCCGCACGATCCCCTTGTCCTGGAGCCGGCGGATGTTGTCCAGGTGCCAGCGGCCGTGGCCACGCGCGCCTGCCAGGACGACGGGTACGGCAGTGCTCATGGGATCCTCCCTGCGCCCGCGCCGCGTGCCACCGCTCGGTCGGCCGTCTCGGCGCTGTCGATCTTTGTGTGCAGGGTAGGTGTCCATCCCACGTCGGCCGTGAGGTCACGCTCGCTGCCGGAGTTGTAGGCGTTGTGGATGGCCAGCAGGTCGACCGGGAAGCCGTTGAAGAGGGTGCCGGTCTGGTGCAGGGCGGTGCCGTTCCAGCTCTTGACCAGGTCGGCCACCTCGATGCGGCCGGGGGTGTGGAAGGCGTTGTTCTCCGCGTACAGGCCCGACTCGGTGGAGACGCCGAGCGAGTACCGGTAGTCGTGCGCGTCGACCGGGACGACGTACCGGTTGTTGTAGAGGTGCACCTGCCCGAAGCGGACGCGGGGGGCGCGCTGGACGACGGACTCGAACTCGTTGTGGTGCAGGGTGACGCGGAGCCTGCCCCGGTCACCGGTGGCGGTGTCGCCGTTGCCGATGAGCATCGCCTTGTCGTGGTCGGCGAACCGGCTCCAGGAGACGGTGACCAGGTCGGAGGCGTTGGTGATGTCCAGCAGCCCGTCGTGGCGCAGGTGGTTGCGGCCGAAGTAGGTGGGTTCCTTCTCGTCCGGGTGGCCCTTGTCGCTGACGGTGACGTGGTCGATCCAGACGTGGGTGGCGCCGCGCAGCCAGATGTTGTCGTAGGCCGTCTTCCAGTCGCCGAGGCCGCCGGTGTTGGGCTGCCAGACGGGGAAGCAGTCGTAGGCGTCGCGCAGCTCCAGGTTGCGGATGATCACGTTGTCCGCGCCCTTCACCTGGAGGCTGGCGCCCTTGAGCACGGCGTCGTCGCCGAGTCCGACGATCGTGGTGTGGGAGCCGACGGTCAGCTCGATCCGCTCGGCCTGCCTCGCCGCCGACGCCCGGCGGGCCTCCTCCTGGGGGCCGGCGGGCTTGGCGGAACCCCAGGTGCGGGGGTCGTAGGCGGCCAGGTACTTCCTGGTGCCGTAGCCGTCGGTGGCGTAGTCGGCGCAGTCCAGGTGGTCGCCGTCGTCGTCGGTGTTGGCGTCGATGGTCCCGACGATCTTGATGATCTTCGGGGTGGCGCTGCCGCCGTCGAGGGCTCGGACCAGCTCGCCGCGGTTGCGTACGGTGAAGACGTGGGCGTCGTCGGCGGTGGAACCCCCCGTGGTACCACCGTCGGCCGCCGCCCAGCCGTCGTTCGGGGCGAGGGTGTCGCGGCTGATGTCGCGGGCGTCACCGGCATGGGCCGGGACGCCGAGCAGCATCAGCGAGGCCCCGAGGAAGGCGATCCGACGCATTCTCCTCTCGGCGCCACCCCCTCCGATACGACGAGGTCTCATCCCTTCACCGCCCCCGCACTGAAGCCCGTGATCAGCCACTTCTGGATGAAGGCGAACACGAGCACCACGGGGACGGCCGCGATGATGCCGCCCGCGGCGAGCGCGCCCAGGTCGACGCTGTCGGCGCCCATCAGGGTGTTGAGGCCGACCGGGATGGTCTGCTTCTCCTGGTTGTTGAGGAACATCAGGGCGAACAGGAAGTGGTTCCAGGAGTGCACGAAGGCGAACGAGCCGACGGCGATCAGACCGGGCCGCAGCAGTGGCAGGACGACGATCCTGAACGCCGTCATGCGGTTGCAGCCGTCGACCCAGGCGGCCTCCTCCAGGGAGTACGGCACGTTCTTGATGAAGTTGCTGATCAGGATGATCGACAGCGGCAGCTGGAAGACCGTCTCGGCGAGGATGACGCTGCCCAGCGAGTTGATCATTTGGAGTTCGGCGAAGATCTCGAACAGCGGCACCAGGAGCAGCGCGCCCGGCACGAACTGGGAGCAGAGCAGGGCGAGCATGAACGCCCGCTTGATCTTGAAGTCGAACCGGGCGAGTGCGTAGCCGCCGGCGAGGGCGACGAGCGTCGTCATCAGCAGGGTGACGACGCCGACCAGCACGCTGTTGTGGAAGTAGGTGCCGAAACTCCGCTCCGTCCAGACCTTCTCGAAGTGGTCGAAGGTGATCGGCCAGGGCACGAGCGAGGTCGAGCCGGCCGGGCGCAGGGAGAACAGCAGGATCCAGTAGAAGGGGATGAGGGTGAAGACGAGGTAGACCGACAGCGGGAGGTAGATCTGCCAGCGCGGTACCTCGTCCCAGGAACGGTTCCGCTTCGCCGGACGCGGCGGTTCGGGGGCGGTGCGCCTGGGAGCGGGCGCGGTCATGGTGGCTTCCTTGACGCTCACTTGTCCTCACCTCCGAACTTGCTCAGCCGCAGATAGACGATCGAGCAGAAGAGCAGGATCACGAACGCGACCGTGGTCAGGGCGGACGCGTAGCCGAAGTCGTGGGATTCGACGCTGGTGTTGGCGATGTAGAGCGGCAGTGTCGTGGTCTCGCCCGCGGGTCCGCCGCCGGTCAGCGTGTAGAGCAGGTCGACGTTGTTGAACTCCCACACCGCGCGCAGCAGCGTGGACAGGACGATGGCGTCCTTCAGATGGGGCAGGGTGATGTGCCAGAACTGCTTGATCCGGCCGGCCCCGTCGACCTCGGCGGCCTCGTACAGGTCCTTCGAGACGGACTGGAGGTCGGCGAGGATGAGGATCGCGAAGAAGGGGACGCCCCGCCACAGGTCGGCGACGATCGCTGCCGGGAACACCGTGGAGGTGTCCGACAGCCAGCTGGTGCCGTAGGAGCCGACGCCCAGGTCGGCGAGGTAACGGGTGATGCCGGTCTGGGAGTTGTAGAGCAGCACCCAGATCGCCGAGGTCAGCACGCCGGAGACGGCCCACGGGGAGAAGACCAGGGCGCGGCCGAGCGCCCGGCCCACGAAGGTCTGGTTGACGATCAGCGCGAGGGCGAGACCGAACAGCAGTTGGAGCCCGACCTCGACGAACACCCACTTGGCGCTGAAGACCAGCGTGTCCCAGAACAGCGGGTCCTCGGTGAAGGCGTGGACGAAGTTGTCGAAGCCCGTGTAGCCGTTGCGCCACGGCTTGGTGGGGTTGTACTCCTGCAGGCTGTAGTAGAAGACGCTGATGACGGGGTAGGCGATGAAGCCCAGCATGAGCAGGGCCGCCGGGGCGATCAGCAGGTAGGGGAGCCTGCGCGGGGTGGCGGAGGCACGGCGCCGCCGGGGTGGCGCGGGCGGTTTCGCCACGGCTGCGGCTTGGGCCATGACTGTTCTCCGTTCTCGTACGTCGTGCGTGCGTGGTGCGGGCGCGCGTCGTGCAGGAAGCGCTTTCTCGATGGACAGACGTGTGCGAGGTCGTACTGCTGCGGCGCCTCAGCCCGTGTAGGGGTCGGCGACCTTGCCCGGCCGGGCGAGGAACTCGAAGTCGCAGCCGGTGTCGGCCTGGGTGATCTGTTCGTTGTAGAGCGCGCCGTAGCCACGCTCGTAACGGACCTCGGGCGGCGTCCACTCGGCCCTGCGACGCTCCAACTCCTCGTCGTCCACGTCGAGTTGCAGCAGGCGGGCCTCGACGTCGAGCGTGATCGAGTCACCCGTGCGGACCAGGGCGAGCGGTCCTCCGATGTACGACTCCGGGGCCACGTGCAGCGCGCACGCCCCGTAGCTCGTGCCGCTCATCCGCGCGTCGGAGATCCGGACCATGTCCCGTACGCCCTGCTTCAGCAGGTGGTCGGGGATGGGCAGCATGCCGTACTCGGGCATGCCCGGACCGCCCTTGGGCCCGGCGTTGCGCAGCACCAGCACACTGTCGGCGGTGATGTTCAGCGACGGGTCGTCGATGGTGCGCTGCATGGTCCTGTAGTCGTCGAAGACGACCGCGGGCCCGGTGTGCTTGAGCAGGTGCCGCTCGGCTGCGATGTGCTTGATGACCGCGCCGTCCGGGCAGAGGTTGCCGCGCAGGACGGCGACCCCGCCCTCGCTCGCCACCGGGTTCTCGCGGGTGCGGATCACGTCGTCGTCGTGCACGACGGCACCTTCGATCTGCCGGCCCAGGGTGCCGTTGACGGTCGGCCGCTCCAGGTGGAGCAGGTCGGGGATCCGCGAGAGGAAGGCGGGCAGGCCGCCGGCGAAGTGGAAGTCCTCCATGAGGTACGTCTGTCCGCCGGGCCGGACGTTGGCGAGCACCGGGACCGTGCGCGCGATGCGGTCGAAGTCGTCCAGGGTGAGCCGGACGCCGGCCCGGCCCGCCATGGCGATCAGGTGGATGACGGCGTTGGTGGACCCGCAGAGCCCGAGCACGGTGGTGACGGCGTCCTCGAAGGCCTCGCGGCTGAGGATCCGGGACGGCTTGAGGCCGGTCCACGCGAGTTCCACGGCCCGGCGCCCGGAGGCGGCGGCCATCCGCTCGTGCCCGGAGTCGACGGCCGGGATCGAGGAGGCGCCCGGCAGCGTCATACCGAGGGCCTCCGCCGCCGCGGTCATCGTGGACGCGGTGCCCATGGTCATGCAGTGCCCGGGAGAACGCGCCAACCCGCCTTGCAGCTCGCGCAGTTCGCAGTCCGTCAGGTTGCCCGCGCGGTGCTCGTCCCAGTACTTCCACATGTCGGTGCCGGACCCGAGGGTCTCCCCGCGCCAGTGCCCCGGCAGCATCGGTCCCGCGGGAACGAAGATCGACGGCACGTCGGCCGAGGTGGCACCCATCAGCAGCGCCGGCGTCGACTTGTCGCAGCCGCCGAGCAGTACCGCCGCGTCGATCGGATACGACCGCAGGAGCTCCTCCGTCTCCATCGCGAGCAGGTTGCGGTACAGCATCGGGGTCGGCTTCTGGTACGTCTCCGAGAGCGTGGCGACCGGGAACTCGAGCGGGAAGCCCCCGGCCTGCCACACCCCCCGCTTGACCGCCTCGGCACGCTCACGCAGGTGGACGTGACAGGGGTTGATGTCGGACCAGGTGTTGAGGACGGCGACCACCGGGCGGCCCTGGTACTCCTCCGCCTCGTATCCCAGCTGCCGCATACGGGCGTTGTGCGACCAGGTGCGCAGCCGACCCTCGGAGCCGTACCACTGGTGGCTGCGCAGTTCCTCCGGGCTCATGCGCTCGCCGTCGGTCATATCGACCACCCGGCGGCTATCGCGGCGACCTCGGCTCGCTCGTCCTCGGGCAGTCGCCGGCTCGGCGGGCGCACGTCGCGGCGGCACAGGCCGAGGGAGGCGAGGGCCTCCTTGACGACGGTGACGTTGTCGGCGGAGCCGTTCGCGGCGCGCAGTTCCTCGAAGCGGCGGATCTGCTCCCAGACCTTCATCGCGGCCGGGTAGTCCCCGCAGCGAAGCGCTTCGATCATGTTCACGGAGACGGCAGGGGCCACGTTGACCAGGCCGGAGGTGAATCCGGTGGCACCGGCGGAGAAGTACGAGGGGGCGTACGGCTCGGCGAGGCCGGCGACCCAGACGAAGCGGTCCAGTCCGGCGTCACGAGCGAAGGCGGCGAACCTGGCGGCGTCCGGGACGGCGTACTTCACGCCGATGACGTTCGGGCACCGGTCGGCGAGTTCGGCCAGGCGAACGCCCCTGAGCTGGGCGTTGCGGATGTACGGCACGACACCGAGTTCGGGAACGGCCTCGGCGACCGCCCGGTGGTAGTCGACCCAGCCGCTCTGCGAGACGTAGGGGTGGACCGGCTGGTGGACCATGACCATCTGGGCACCGAGCTCGCGGGCGTGCCGGGCGGAGGCCACCGCGGTCGGCACGTCGTGGCCGACGCCGACGAGGACGACGGCGCGGTCGCCGACCTCGTCGACGGTCAACTCGGTGACGAGGCGGCGCTCTTCGGGGGTGAGGGCGTAGAACTCGCCGGTGTTGCCGTTGGGGGTGAGGGTGGTGATGCCCCCGTCGAGCAGACGACGCAGCAGGGCCCGGTAGGTGTCCTGCGCGACGGAGCCGTCCTCGGCGAACGGGGTCACCGGAATCGCGACCACGTCGGCCAGGGCCGCCCGCTGGGTCTCGAACGTCCTTGTCATGCCGGACCGTCCTCTCCCAGGGCCGCGATCTCCACGTCGGGGAAGGCCCGCTCGACGAAGGACGCGATGTGGGCGTGCAGGGCGCGCGCGGCGCCGTCGGCGTCCCCTTCGAGCGCCAGCCGCAGGATCTCCCGGTGCTCGCCGGCCTCCCGCTCCCAGGAGGGGGAGGCGGCCCAGGCGACGGCGGAGACGAGGGCGGCCTGGTCGCGGACCTCGTCGAGCATCCGGCCGAGCAGGGGGTTGCCGCAGGGCAGGTAGAGGGCGCGGTGGAACTCCCGGTTGGCGAGGGAGCGTTCGGCGGTGTCGGTGGCGGCGTCGGCGCGGGTCAGGGCGTCACGGGCGGCGTCGAGGGAGGCCCCGCGCCGTACGGAGCGCTTCAGCGCCTCGGGCTCCAGCAGCAGCCGCACGTCGTAGACCTCGCGGGCCATGTCCGCGTCCACCATGCGCACCGTGACGCCCTTGTACTGGCTCATCACGACCAGCCCGGTCCCGGCCAGCGTCTTGAGGGCCTCGCGCACCGGGGTCTTCGACACCCCGAACTGCGCGGCGAGCTCGGTCTCGACCAGCGCCTGGCCGGGCGTCAACCGCCCGGTGAGGATGCGGCGTTTGATCTCCTCCAGCACGTACTGCGTGCGGGAGGGGATCGGCGTGGGCACAGAGGTCATGCGCGCCTCTCGGATCTTCGCGGGATGGCTCTCGCGTATGGGATCTCACGTATCGCGTCTCATATATGACGTACGAAGTACGACGCGATGAAGGTAGGAGGGGGCGCATGTTTCGTCAATGCTTCTGACAAAGGAAGTCGGGCCGCCGGTCGGACGCGCGGTCCGCGCCCCGCGCGGGCAGGAGGGTGTGACCAGCGAGGACGGGGGTGCGCGGGAGGCGGCCGGTTTCCGGGGGGCGCGGGGGTCCGGTTCCGGGGGCGCGGGGGTCCGGTTCCGGGGGCGCGGGGGTCCGGTTCCGGGGGCGCGGGGGTCCGGTTCCGAGGTGCGCAGGGGTCCGTTCCGGGGTGCGCAGGGGTCCGGTTCCGAGGTGCGCAGGGGTCCGGTTCCGGGGTACGCAGGGGTCCGGTTCCGGGGTACGCAAGGGTCCGATGCGCGCGCTTCGCACGGGCACGGGCCGCTCGGTCCGCGCCCCGTACGCCTCGGCGTCGCCCGCAGCACGCGACCGGAGGCCGGGCCCACTCCCCCGGCGCGCGAACCGGGACCGGGCGTCCGCCGCGGGTCCGCCACGGGCCCGCACGTGTGCGGCCGTGCAGAGATCGGCGGTGCGATCGGTGTGCGCACGCCAGGTCCGGATCGCGCCGGGCCGCCTTCGGACCCGTGAGGCGCCACATCTGCGCGAGGGCGCCGGTGGCGGCATCCCTGCGCGCGGCGGGCGGACGCGCTGGGCAGGCGGTGCGCCCGCATGTGCGCGAG
>NZ_JBIAEQ010000012.1:0-150628 GCF_042868655.1 Streptomyces sp. NPDC007808 | reverse complement strand
GAGGGTGCCGGTCGCGGCATCCCCGCGCGCGGCGGGCGGACGCGCTGGGCAGGCGGTACGCCCGCATGTGCGCGAGGGTGCCGGTCGCGGCATCCCCGCGCGCGGCGGGCGGACGCGCTGGGCAGGCGGTACGCCCGCATGTGCGCGAGGGTGCCGGTCGCGGCATCCCTGCGCGCGGCGGGCGGACGCGCTGGGCAGGCGGTGCGCCCGCATGTGCGCGAGGGCGCCGGTCGCGGCATCCCTGCGCGCGGCGGGCGGACGCGCTGGGCAGGCGGTGCCCCGGGCGACGGTCGAACATGGCGGAAGACGTGGCTCCGCTGTCCGGTCGGCAGGGGCTCCGCAGACCTCCCCGGTCCGTTACGGCCGCCGCCAGGCCGGGTCCCGTCCGCTCAGCCCCACCGCCCGGTCCAGGAGCGAAGCGTCCCGGGCGACCGGGACGACGGGGCCGAAGATGCCGCCGCCCCGGCTCGGGTCGTCGGCGGCCGCGAGGAGCATGCCGTACGACAGCCGCAGTGCGGATGGGTCCGGCTCGTACTCCTGGCCGGTCGAGCGGGCCAGGTCCCAGCCGTGGATCACCAGTTCGTCCGCAGCGACGGTGCCCGCCTCCGGGCCGGTCAGCGCCACCCCGCCCGCCCGGGTGTCGCCGGTCCACGCGGCCGGGTCGCGCCACGCCTCGGCCAGTTCGTCGAGCACCTTCGGCAGTTCCTCGCGCCAGCCCGGCCCGAGGTCCGCTACGGCGTCGTCCGGGTTGGTGTCGGTCGTGGGGCCCAGGTCCTTGCGGCCGGCGTCACGGAAGGCGACGGCGAGGCCGAGCAGGTGGCCCAGCAGATTGCGCACCGCCATGCCAGGGCAGGGCGTGGGCGCCGAGAGCTGGTCGTCGCTGACACCGTCCGCGAGACGGGCCACGATGCGGGCCTGCGGTCCGAGGTCGACGATCGTGTCGGTCATGAGCGGCTCCTCACAGATCTGTTCCTGGGAGGTGGACCGGAGCCGGACGCGAAACTCATCGCCGGCCCGGACGGGCGGCGCCCACCGCGGCGGCGCCGACGGCCCGCCGACGGACAGAACGACCTGCCGGCGGAACCCGGCGCTCAACGATCCGATGCCGGCCCCGCACCACCGTCCGACCCCGCACCGCCGTCCGGAGCCGTCTCGGCCTTGGCGAAGAGGACCTCGCGGGCCTGCTCCGCGGCACGGGTGATGCTCTCGCTGATGAAGTCGGAGAAGCGGGCGATGTTCTCCAGGCGGACGGCCGCCAGGGTGTCGGGGCCGAGGACGCCGACGCCCTGGCGCGCGATCCGGGCGAGCTCGGCGCTGGACCGTGCGGCGGCCATCGTCGACTGGTACCAGACGTCGTTGTCGACGACGTAGCGATCGCGGCGACGCTCGTCGCGTTCCCGGCGGATGAGGCCCTGGCTGTCGAGGAACGCGATCGCCTTGGACACCGAGGCCGGGCTGACCTGGAGGCGCTCGACGAGTTCGGACGCGGTGAGGCTGCCCGCGTCGGTGATGAAGAGGCAGGTCAGGACCCGGGCCGTCATCTTGGGCAGGCCCTGCTGCATGAACAGGGTGGTGAACGCCTCCTCGTACTCGCGCACGGCCTCGGGGTCGCGCCCAAGGGCCTGCTCGGGTGCCTTCCGCCCCCGGGGCGCGGCCGGCCTGCGCCGGTGGGCGCGGCGTTCGGTGGCACGGTGGGCCAGGTCGGCACGGTAGGCGACAGGGCCTCCGTTGCGCATGACCTCGCGTGTGACGGTCGACGTCGGACGGTCGAGGCGTCGGGCGATCTCCGCGTAGGCGAGCCCGTCGGCCAGCCCCAGCGCGATCTGCTGGCGTTCCTGCTGGGTGAGCCTGCCTCCCGGCATGAGATCTCCCTTCCTGGTTCATCAGATGCCCTCACTGTAGCTTTCACCCCCACCTCAATGCAACGAACGCTGAACTGACGTTGCGTTACACCCTCCCCCGTTGCAACGATTTCTCGCCTCTGCACTGCGAAAATGAACACTTCATGCAACGAGTGCGTTGCCAGATCCATGAACGCAACGTAGCTTTTTCGATGTCGGAAACACCCGACGGAAGCACCGAACAGCGACGAAGCACACCAGCCAGCACAGGAGAAGACGATGCAGAAGTTCGACACCCCCGCCCCGGTCGCCGCAGTCCTCGACATCCCCGCCGGCCGGGTCCAGGTCATCGCCGCCGACCGGACCGAAACCACCGTCGAGGTCCGGCCCGCCGACCCCGGCAAGAGCCGGGACGCCGAAGCCGCCGAGCAGACCACCGTCGAGTTCGGCGACGGGGTCCTGCGGATCGAGGCCCCGACGAAGAAGCAGTACTTCGGCGCCTCCGGATCCGTCGAGGTGACGGTGCAGTTGCCCGCCGGCTCCCACGTCGCGGTGAAGGCCGCCGGCACCGAGCTCCGGGGCGTCGGACGGCTCGGCGACGTGACGTACGACAGCGCGCAGGGCCCGGTCAAGCTCGACGAGGCCGCAAGCGCCCGCGTCACCGTCCTCGCCGGCGACGTCTCGGTCGGCCGCCTGGACGGCCCCGCGGAGATCAGCACCCAGAAGGGCGACCTCCGCATCGGAGAGGCCGCGCGCGGCACGGTCACCCTGCACACCGAGCACGGCGACATCTCGGTCGGCGCCGCCCACGGCGTCTCCGCCTCCCTGGACGCCGGCACCGGATACGGCCGGGTCCACAACGCGCTCAAGAACACCGACGGTGCCGGCGCCGGCCTGCACGTCCACGCGACCACCGGCTACGGCGACATCACCGCCCGCAGCCTGTAGACACCCCCGGCCCGCAGAAGGAGCACCCACTCATGACCACTTCGGCCATCGCGGCGAACGGGCTGCGCAAGTCCTACGGCGACAAGACCGTCCTCGACGGCGTCGACCTGGCCGTCCCGGAAGGAACGATCTTCGCCCTGCTCGGCCCGAACGGCGCCGGCAAGACCACCGCGGTCAAGATCCTCTCCACGCTGATCAGCGCCGATGACGGCGTGATCCGGGTCGGCGGCCACGACCTCGCCACCGACGCCCAGGCCGTCCGCGCGGCGATCGGGGTCACCGGGCAGTTCTCCGCCGTCGACGGCCTGATCACCGGGGAGGAGAACATGCTCCTCATGGCGGACCTGCACCACCTGCCCAAACACGAGGGACGGCGGGTCGCCGCCGAACTGCTGGAGCGCTTCGACCTCACCGACGCCGCGCGCAAGCCCGCCTCCACCTACTCCGGGGGCATGAAGCGCCGCCTGGACATCGCCATGACCCTGGTCGGCAACCCGAAGATCATCTTCCTGGACGAGCCGACCACCGGTCTCGACCCGCGCTCCCGCCACACCATGTGGCACATCATCCGCGAACTCGTCACCGGCGGCGTCACCGTCTTCCTCACCACCCAGTACCTGGAAGAAGCCGACGAACTCGCCGACCGCATCGCCGTCCTGAACGACGGCAAGATCGCCGCCGAGGGCACCGCCGAGGAACTCAAGCGCCTCGTCCCCGGCGGACACATCCGCCTGCGCTTCACCGACCCCGCCGCCTACCGGTCCGCCGCCGCCACGCTGAACGGAGCCTCCCGCGACGACGACGCCCTCGCCCTGCTCCTCCCCAGCGGCGGCGGCCAGCGCGAACTGCGCTCCGTCCTCGACCGGCTCGACGCCACCGGCATCGAGGCCGACGAACTCACCGTGCACACCCCCGACCTCGACGACGTCTTCTTCGCCCTCACCGGCGGCACCGGCCTCCCCCACCAGCCCAAGGAGAACGCCCGATGAGCACCTCTGCGGCCCCCGCCCGTCCCACCCCGCGCTCCTACGCCGTGCGCGACGCCTCCACCATGCTGCGCCGCAACCTCCTGCACGCCCGCCGCTACCCCTCCCTCACCCTCAACCTCCTGCTCACCCCGATCATGCTGCTGCTGCTCTTCGTCTACATCTTCGGCGACACCATGAGCGCCGGCATCGGCGACGGCGGCGCCGACCGCTCGGCCTACGTGGCCTACCTCGTACCCGGCCTGCTCCTGATGACCATCGGCAGCACCACCATCGGCACCGCGGTCTCCGTCTCCAACGACATGACCGAAGGCATCATCGCCCGCTTCCGCACCATGGCCATCCACCGCGGATCGGTACTGATCGGACACGTGCTCGGCAGCGTCCTGCAGTCGGTCGTCAGCGTCGTCCTGGTCGCAGCCGTCGGTGTGGCCATCGGCTTCCGCTCCACCGACGCCACCGCCCTGGAATGGCTCGCCGCCCTCGGACTGCTCGTCCTGTTCGCCACGGCACTCACCTGGATCGCCGTCGGCATGGGCCTGGTCAGCCCCAACGCCGAAGCCGCCAGCAACAACGCCATGCCCCTGATCTTCCTGCCGCTCATCTCCAGCACCTTCGTCCCGGTCGACGCGATGCCCGGCTGGTTCCAGCCGATCGCCGAGTACCAGCCCTTCACCCCCGCCATCGAAACCCTGCGCGGACTGCTGCTCGGCACCGAGATCGGCCACAACGGCTGGCTGGCCCTCGCCTGGTGCCTCGGCCTCGCCACCCTCGGCTACCTCTGGTCCACCTCCAAGTTCAACGAGGACCCGAAGTAACCGCCGTGACGACGCGGGCCGGCTCCCGCATCCCGACCCCACCGAGGGCGGCGTACACCGACACCCGTCGGAGTACGCCGCCCCGTCCTCGTGACACGGGCGGATAAGGCACCTTCCCCATCCCGAACCCCCCGCCTCAGCCGCACGATGGTGCGGCATGACAATCACCACCCGGGCCCTCCCCCGCGTCCTGAGCGACCGCAACGCCCGCCTGTACCTCACCGCGTCCGTGATCTCCGGCTTCGGCACCTCGGCGCTGTGGCTGGTGTCCGGCGTCTGGGTCAAGGACCTCACCGGCTCCGACGGCCTGGCGGCGCTCTGCGTGCTCGCCATGTGGGCCCCGACCCTGGCGGGCCCACTCCTCGGCACCCTCGCCGACCGCACCCGCCGAAGGCCGCTGCTGATCGGCGCCAACCTGCTGATGGCCGCCCTGTTGCCCAGCCTCGTCACCATCGACTCCCCGGGCCGCGTCTGGCTCCTCTTCGCGGTCCTCTTCGTCTACGGCGCGGCGGGCGTGGTGCACCACGCCGCCGAGTCCGCGCTGGTCGCGGGCGCTGTGCCGGCGCCCCTGCTCGGGGACTTCAACGGGCTGCGCACGACCGCTTCCGAAGGCACGAAGCTCCTCGCCCCGCTGGCCGGCGCGGGTGTCTACGCGGCGTACGGCGGTGCGAGCGTCGCCCTGCTCGACGCGATGACGTTCGTGCTCGCGAGCGGCCTGTACGCCTGCCTCCGAGTCCGCGGGAGCACGCCCGAGCCGCCGAAGGGCGGTTGGCGGGCGCAGACCGCCGAGGGGGCCCGTTTCCTGTGGGCGCACGGCCGGTTGCGTCCTCTCGTCCTGGCCGGCGGCGCCACCATGCTCTTCGCCGGCCTCAACGGGGCGATGACGTACGCCGTCGTCGACACACTCGGGCACGCCCCCGCGTACGCCGGTGTGCTGTACGCCGTCCAGGGCGCCGGGTCGGTGGCGATCGGGCTGCTCTCCGGCCCCGCGCTGCGCCGCCTCGGCGAACGCCGTTTCGCCGCTTGCGGCATCGCCCTGGCGGCCGTCGCGGCCGGGCTGCGGGCGATCCCGTCCGACGCGGTGGCCCTCGTCTGCAGCGCGGCGATCGGCGTGGGCCTGCCCTGCGTGCTCATCGCCACGCTCACCGCCGTGCAGGACGCGGCACCGGACGCTTTGCTCGGCCGTATCGCCGCGACGGCCGACACGCTCGTCTTCACCCCGAACGTCATCGGACTCGCCGTCGGAGCGGCGCTCGTCGAACTGCTCGACGTACGAGCCGTGTTGATCGTGATCGGCCTGGTGTGGCCGGTGACCGCCCTGGCGCCGCTTCAGCGGGCGGCCAGAGCCTCCCGCACCGCCACCAGGTCCGCGTCCGACGCCAACCCGGCGTGATAGAGCCGGAGCTGCGTGGCCCCCAGCGCACGCGCGCGGGCGATGTCCGAGGCGAGCGTGCCCGGGCTGCCCCCCATCCCTGACACCACACCGAAGTTGGCGGCGACGACCGCGCCCGCGCGCCCCTGTTCGGCGAAGGGCGTGAGCAGCCCGGGGCCGCCTGCGCAGGGCACGACCACGCCGTCGGCGACGGTCAGGATGTGCGCGGGGTCGACACCCGGGTTCGCGCCGCAGTGGTACGTCACGGGGTCCGCGTGCAGCAGCACCTGGAAGCCCGCGGGGGCGGCCCGGCGTACCGCCCGCACCGCCTGCTCCTGCAGCGTGCGGGCGGTTTCGTCGCGCCACGCGCGCGTGGCGGCCGCGGTCGCCTCGCCGAGCAGCTTCTCCACCCCGGCCCAGCCCTCGTCGTCGGCCGTGCCCTGCCACAGCGGCTCCAGGGCGCCGCGTACGGCGGCCGCCAACTCGTCGGCGTCCAGGCCCTGGGCGCCGTACCCCTCCCGGCAGGTCGGGCAGAAGCAGAGCGCCATCAGGTACTGCCCGGCGTCCCCGAGCGGGACCCCGGCGGTCTTGTCGTGGGCGTGCAGATGCTGGAGGCCGTACCAGCCGAGGGACTCCAGTTCGGTGCCGCGCGCTCCGGGGCGTACGGCGGCCTCGGCGGCGAGGTCGAGGAGGTACGCGCGCGTGGCGGGCTGTGCGATGCAGGGGGCCCACGGGTAGCGGTCGCCGTAGGCGTTGACGACGCAGGTGTGCGGATGCTCGGCGCCCAGGCGGGAGTTGTGCGCGAGCACCACCCAGCTGTGCACCTCCAGGCCGGCGTCCGCGAGGGCCGCGGCGGCCTCGCCGTACGCGTCGCCGGGCGCCCAGTCCCCCGCCGGGTACGGGCGCAGTGCCCGGCCCTGCCAGCGGTCGTCCGGGGGGTAGAGCACGGCCGCGTGTTCGGCGGTGACGATGCGGTGGCGCGGGTGGCGAGGGGTGAGGGCGCGGGTGGAGTGGTAGGCGGCGGCGAGCGTCACCTGCGGCACGCCGAGGGCGGCGATCCTCGCGGGTGCCTCCGGGTCACCGTTGACGTCCCAGGGGTAGAGGAATGCCGACGCCTTCACTTGGTTTCCTCCCGCTGCTTCTCCAGTAGTGCGTAGCCGCGCTCGATCACCTGAGCGAGCTGCTTGAGATGATCCTCGCTCGGCTCGTGCAGCGGCGGGCGCACCTCACCCACGTCCAGCCCGCGCAGCCGTACGCCCGCCTTGACCAGGGCGACGGCGTAGCCGCGGCCCTGGGCGCGCAGTTCGACGAACGGCCGGTAGAACCCGTCCAGGAGGCGGTGAGCGGTCGTGTCGTCGCCCGTCTCCAGCGCCCGGTAGAAGGCGAGGGCGATCTCCGGGGCGAAGCAGAACACGGCGGAGGAGTAGAGCGGGACGCCGATGGCTCGGTAGGCGAGCTGGGTCTGCTCGGCGGTCGGCAGGCCGTTGAAGTAGAGGAAGTCGCCGGGGGCCTCGGTGCGTACGGCGCTGACGATCCGCTGCATGAGGTCGAGGTCGCCGAGGCCGTCCTTGAGGCCGATGATCCCCTCGGTGCGGGCCAGTTCGACGACGCCGGCCGGGGTGAAGACGGCGTTGTCGCGCTGGTAGACGACGACGGGGAGCGCGGTCGCCGCGGCGATCTCCCGGTAGTGCCGCAGCAGCCCCTCCTGCCCGGCGACCACGAGGTACGGCGGCATGGCGAGCAGCCCGTCGGCGCCGGCCGTCCCGGCGAGTCCGGCGTACCGCACGGCGAGGGCGGTGCCGTACCCGACGCCCGCGACGACCGGCACCCGGCCCGCGGCGGACTCGACGGCCACCCGCACGCACGCCTCGTACTCCTCGGGCGCGAGCGCGTGGAACTCTCCGGTGCCGCAGCAGGCGAACACGGCGGCTGCCCCGGCCTCGACGCCCCGGCGTACATGGACGCGGTAGGTGTCGAGGTCGACCGAGCCGTCGGGGCCGAAGGCGGTGACGGGGAAGAACAGCGGCCCGCCGGGGATGCCGAGGCGTGCGGCGAGGGGGACTGGCGTCACGGGCTCTCCCTGGAAACAGGCGCTCACGCTTCTGATCAGCGTCTATATTCTTGAACATCGTCAGCCTAGGGAGCCCGGTCGAGGCCGGTCAAGCGCCCGAACCGGCGATCCAGCAGCGGATTCACCGTGCGCGCGGGACACTTGACGTGATCGGCGGACGATCCCTAGCGTGTCCACGCATATGAATGCCGTCCACGCATGCAGTCACCGAATCGGCTGAGCGAGCCGACCGAGCCGCACCGAGCCACACCGAGCGGACCCGCGCCGACCCAAGGAGCCCCGAGGATGCCCGCACCCAGCACCGTTCTGCTCACCGGCGCCGCCGGCGGACTCGGCACCCTGATGCGGGACCGTCTCCCGGCGTACGGCTACGAGCTGCGGCTGCTCGATCTGCGTCCCGTCGACGGCGTGCCGGACGCGATCGTCGCCGACCTCGGTGACAGGCAGGCCCTGCGCGAGGCCGTGCGAGGCGTCGACGCGATCATCCACCTGGCGGGGATCTCCCTCGAAGCCCCGTTCGACAAGATCCTCAAGGCGAACATCGAGGGCACCTACAACCTGTACGAGGCCGCCCGCGAGGAGGGCGTGGAGCGCGTCGTCTTCGCCTCCTCCAACCACGCGGTGGGCTTCACGCCCAGGCCCCGGGAGGGCGGTGCCCTCATCCCGATCGACACCCCGCGCCGCCCGGACACCTTCTACGGCCTGTCCAAGTCCTTCGGCGAGGACCTCGCCCAGTTCTACTGGGACAAGTACGGCCTGGAGACCGTGTCCGTGCGCATCGGCTCCTGCTTCCCCGAGCCGACCAGTGTCCGCATGCTCTCGGTATGGATGAGCCCCGCCGACGGCGCCCGACTCCTCCACGCCGCCCTGACCGCGGAGAACGTCGGACACACCGTCGTCTACGGCTCCTCCGCGAACACCCGGCTGTGGTGGGACCTCACCACCGCGCGCGCCCTCGGCTACGAGCCGCAGGACGACTCCGAGCCGTACGCCGAGAAGCTGATCGCCGAGCAGGGCGAGCTGGACCCGGAGAACATCGCGCACGCCTGCCTGGGCGGCCACTTCGTGAGCGACCCACCGATCTGGCCGTACTGACCGAAACCCGTCGTCGCGAACGCGCGGGCGGGCATCGAACGGGCCCGTCCGGCGCGCGTTCGGGCATCCGCGGCGCCCGATCTCACGCCGCCCGTGACAACCACGCAGGTCCGCGGCGGGCGCGCCCGCCGGTGAACGGGCGCACACGGGCAGCATCGGACCGGCAACAGACCTGGTCAGCCCCGCGCACCCGCTGTAGAAATTCCGGCATGGGTCCTACCGGGCCCGAACGGGCAGCACGGCGGAGGCGGGTGTCGGCATGAGCACGAGAACGGCGGAAGAGCGCCAGCGCGAGATCGTGCGGGCGGCCCGGCGCGACGGCTCGGTCGACGTCACCGCGCTCGCCGCCGACCTGGGCGTGGCCAAGGAGACCGTACGGCGGGATCTGCGCCTCCTGGAGGACCACGGCCTGCTCCGCCGTACCCACGGCGGGGCCTACCCCGTGGAGAGCGCCGGCTTCGAGACGACGCTCGCCTTCCGCGCCACCAGCCATGTCCCGGAGAAGCGCCGGATCGCGGCCGCCGCGGCCGAGCTGCTCCACGACGCGGAAACGGTCTTCGTCGACGAGGGCTTCACCCCCCAGCTCATCGCCGAGTCCCTGCCCACCGACCGGCCGCTGACCGTGGTCAGCGCGTCCCTGCCGGTCGCGGGCGCCCTCGCGGAGGCCGAGCAGGTCTCCGTGCTGCTGCTCGGCGGACGGGTGCGGGCCGGGACACTGGCCACCGTCGACCACTGGACGACGAAGATGCTGTCCGGCTTCGTCATCGACCTGGCGTTCATCGGCGCCAACGGCATCTCGCGCGACCACGGCCTCACCACCCCCGACCCCGCGGTCAGCGAGGTCAAGGCACAGGCGATCCGGGCCGCGCGCCGCACGGTCTTCGCGGGAGTGCACACCAAGTTCGGAGCGGTCAGCTTCTGCCGGTTCGCTCAGGTCGGCGCCTTGGAAGCGATCGTGACCAGCACGCTGCTCCCGGCGGCCGAGGCGCATCGATACTCACTGCTCGGCCCGCAGGTCATCCGCGTCTGACAACCGACTCCCCTCCCGCGTTCCGACAACCGGACCGTCCCGTGTCCTGACAACCGACTCTCGTCCCCCGCAGGGCACCTCCACGCCGGACAGTGCCCCTTATCTCCCTATACGTCCAGGAGCGATCCATGCGAACCCAGAGCCGACGACGGCCCACGCGAGCCACGCTCGCCGCGGCCGCCGCAGGGACGCTGCTCGCCCCGCTGCTCTCCGGCTGCTGGGTCGGAGCCGGCGGGGCCGGGTCGGGCGGCGACTCGATCAACGTCCTGATGGTCAACAACCCCCAGATGACCGCACTGCAGAAGCTGGCCCCCCACTTCACGAAGGAGACGGGAATCAAGGTCAACTTCACCGTCCTGCCCGAGAACGACGTCCGCGACAAGATCAGCCAGGACTTCGCCAACCAGGCAGGCCAGTACGACGTGGCCACCCTCTCCAACTACGAGATACCGATCTACGCCCGCAACGGCTGGCTGCGGGAGATGGACTCCTACGTGGCGCGGGACCCTGCCTACGACGAGCCGGACGTCCTCAAGCCGATGCGCCAGTCCCTGACCGGCGACGACGGCAAACTCTACGGCCAGCCCTTCTACGGCGAATCGTCCTTCCTCATGTACCGCAAGGACGTGTTCGCCGAGCAGGGCCTGACGATGCCGGCCCACCCCACCTGGCAGCAGGTGGCGGACCTGGCAGCGGAGGTGGACGGCGCCGAGCCCGGCATGAAGGGCATCTGTCTGCGCGGACTCCCGGGCTGGGGCGAGGTGATGGCCCCGCTCACCACGGTGGTGAACACCTTCGGCGGCACCTGGTTCGACAAGGACTGGAAGGCGCGACTGGACTCCCCCGAGTGGAAGAGGGCGACGACGTTCTACGTCGACCTGGTCCGCGAGCACGGAGAGTCCGGAGCGGCCCAGTCCGGCTTCGCCGAGTGCCTGAACAACATGACCCAGGGCAAGGTCGCCATGTGGTACGACGCCACCTCCGCGGCCGGATCCCTGGAGGCGGCGAAGAGCCCCGTCAAGGGCAAGGTCGGCTACGCGCCGGCCCCCGTCGAGAAGACGGAGTCCTCAGGCTGGCTCTACACCTGGGCCTGGGGCATCCAGCAGGCGTCACGCAACCCCGACAGGGCCTGGAAGTTCGTGTCGTGGGCGTCGAGCAAGCAGTACGAGCAGTTGGTCGGCGACGAGATCGGCTGGGCCGACGTCCCGGCCGGCAAGCGTGCCTCCACCTACGCCAACCCGGCGTACCGCGAGGAGGCGGCCGCCTTCCAGGAGATGACGAAGGAGGCCATCGAGGGCGCCCGTCCGAACGACCCCGGCGTGCAGCCGCGGCCCGCGCCCGGCATCCAGTTCGTCGGCATCCCCGAGTTCACCGACCTCGGCACCAAGGTCTCCCAGGAGATCAGCGCGGCCATCGCCGGGCGCCAGTCCGTCGAGTCGGCCCTGAACAAGTCCCAGCAGCTCGCCGAGAAGATCTCCGAGGAGTACGAGGGGCGATGACAGCGACGACGACGGCCCCCCTGGCCACGACTCCCGAACGGACCACACGCCCGCCCTCCGCCCGGCTGCGCGCCTGGGCGACCCGGGCCCCCCTGATGCCCGCCCTGGTCTTCATGATCCTGGTGACCCAGCTGCCCTTCGTGGCCACGCTGGTGATCTCCTTCTTCGACTGGAACTCCCTCTACCCGGACGCCCGCCGGTTCGCCGGCGTCGACAACTACCGTGAGGTGCTCACCGACGCGGACCTGCGCCACTCGGTGTGGACGACCGTGCTGCTGACGGTCGGGGTGGTACTGGCCAGCCTGGTCATCGGCCTGGTGCTCGCCCTGCTTCTGGACCGGAGGTTCAAGGGCCGCGGGGTGGTCCGCACCCTGCTGATCGCACCCTTCCTGGTGGTCCCGGTGGCTGCCGCCCTGCTCTGGAAGCATGTGCTCTACAACCCCGAATACGGCCTGTTCAACGGGTTGTTGCACTATGTGGGCGGCCCACAGCCCGACTGGATCTCCCGCACTCCGCTCCTCGCGGTCGAGGCCTCCCTGGTCTGGCAGTGGACGCCCTTCATGATGCTGATCCTGCTGGCCGGTCTCCAGAGCCGCGACCACGAGCAGATCGAGGCGGCCCGGGTCGACGGCGCGAGCGACTGGCAGATCTTCCGCCACCTCACCCTCCCGCACCTGCGCCGCTACCTCGAACTGGGCGCCCTGCTGGGCTCGATCTACATCGTCCAGAACTTCGACGCGGTCTTCACGATCACGTCCGGCGGCCTGGGCACCGCCAACCTCCCGTACACCGTCTACCAGAGCTTCTACCAGGCCCACGAGAACGGCCTCGCCTCCGCCGCGGGCGTCCTGGTCGTCATCGGCTCCATCGTCATCGCGACCTTCGCCCTGCGCGTGGTGTCGTCCCTGTTCCGCGAGGAGGTGTCGCGCGCGTGAGTGCCCTGACCGTACGACTCGGCAGAGGTCGCAAGGGAGTCGGCCTGGGCCTGGTGGCCTGGCTGCTCGGGATCGTGTTCTTCCTGCCCATCGCGTGGATGGCTTTGACGTCCTTCCACTCCGAACAGGACGCGGCGACCAACCCGCCGTCCTTCGCCGCGTCGCTGACGCTGGACGGCTACCGCGAGTTCTTCGGCGCCGGCGGCGGCGCCGGCCCCTGGCCCGCACTGGTCAACTCGACAGTGGCGTCAGTGGTGTCGACACTGTTCGTCCTGCTCCTCGCCCTTCCGGCGGCCTACGCCCTGTCGATCCGCCCGGTGCGGAAGTGGACGGACGTCCTGTTCTTCTTTCTGTCCACGAAGATGCTGCCGGCCGTGGCGGGTCTGCTGCCGCTGTACCTGTTCGCGAAGAACACGGGCATGCTCGACAACATCTGGCTGCTGGTCATCCTCTACACCTCCATGAACCTGCCGATCGCGGTGTGGATGATGCAGTCCTTCCTGTCCGAGATCCCGGTGGCGGTGATCGAGGCGGCGAGGGTGGACGGCGCGAGGCTCCCGACGATCCTCACCCGCGTGGTGGCCCCCATCGCGCTGCCGGGCGCCGCCGCGACGGCCCTGATCTGCTTCATCTTCAGCTGGAACGAGCTGCTGTTCGCCCGGGTGCTGACCGGCGTGGTGGCGGAGACCGCCCCCGTCTTCCTGACCGGCTTCATCACCAGCCAGGGCCTGTTCCTGGCCAAGGTGTGCGCCGCGTCGCTCGTCATCTCCCTGCCGGTGCTCGCCGCGGGGTTCGCCGCCCAGGACAAACTGGTCCAGGGCCTGTCGTTGGGAGCCGTGAAATGAAGGCCGCCGTCATCGAGTCCGTGGGCAAGGCCGTCGTCGCCGAGGTCCCCGACCCGACGCCCGGCCCGCGCGAGGTCGTCGTCGAGGTCGCGGCCTGCGGCCTGTGCGGCACGGACCTGCACATCCTCCAGGGCGAGTTCGCGCCCGAGCTGCCGATCGTGCCCGGGCACGAGTTCGCGGGCGAGGTGGTCGGCGTCGGCACCCGGGTCACGGAGGTGTCGGTCGGCGACCGGGTGGCGGTCGACCCCTCCCTCTACTGCTACGAGTGCCGCTACTGCCGTACCGGCCACAACAACCTCTGCGAACGGTGGGCCGCGATCGGCGTGACGACGCCCGGGGGCGCGGCGCGCTACGCGGTGGCCCCGGTGGCGAACTGCGTGCGGCTCCCGGAGCACGTACGCACCGAGGACGCGGCGCTGGTGGAGCCGCTGTCGTGCGCGGTCAGGGGCTACGACGTCCTGCAGTCCCGCCTCGGCGCCCATGTCCTGATCTACGGCTCGGGCACGATGGGCCTGATGATGCTGGAACTGGCCAAGCGGACCGGAGCGGCGAGCGTGGACGTGGTGGACGTGAACCCGGCCCGGCTGGAGACGGCACGGCGGCTCGGCGTCTCGGCGTCCGCGGCGAACCCGGACGAGCTGGACCGTCCCCAGGGCTGGGACCTCGTGGTCGACGCCACGGGCAACGCGGCCGCGATCCAGGACGGCCTCGACCGGGTCGCGAAGGCGGGCACGTTCCTGCAGTTCGGGGTGGCGGACTACGCGACGAGGGTGACGATCGACCCGTATCGCATCTACAACCAGGAGATCACGATCACGGGCTCGATGGCGGTCCTGCACAGCTTCGAGCGCGCGGCGGAACTGTTCGCGAACGGCGTCCTGGACCCGGACGTCTTCATCAGCGACCGCATCCCGCTGGAGCGGTACCCGGAGGCACTGGAGCAGTTCGCGTCCGGGGTGGGCCGCAAGATCGTGGTGGTGCCCTAGGCACCTCGCCCCCGCCGCCCCGTGCCCTCCTGAGGGGGCGGGGCGGCGGGGCGTGGCCCGCGCCCTCCGAATGGCCCCGGGTAAGGGAACGGTAAAGCGCCCCCGCTCGTTCACCCGGCATGACAGCTATGACCCCCGGCTCGAACATCCCTCTCTCCGCCGCCCGCGTCACGGTGGACGTCGCCGCCCCGGTGCGGCTCGACGTATCGGGCCTGCTGCTCACCGCCGACGGCAAGGTGCGCTCCGACGACGACTTCATCTTCTACAACCAGCCCACCGGCCCCGGCGTGACCTACCGCTCGGGCGGCGGCACCAGCCCCGACGCGATCACGGTCGACACCACGGCCGTCCCCCCGGGCATCGAGAAGATCGTCGTCACCGCCAGCCCGGACGCCGCCGGCCAGACCTTCCAGGGCGTCGAACCCACGGCCACCGTCCGCAACGCGGACGACAACAGCGTCCTGGCCACCTTCACGCCCCCGCAGCTCGGCACCGAGACGGCACTGGTGATCGTGGAGATCTATCTGCGCAACGGCGCCTGGAAGGCCCGCGCGGTCGGCCAGGGCTACGCCAACGGCCTGGCCGGCATCGCCACCGACTTCGGCGTCACGGTCGAGGAGCCGGCCGCCCCCGCCGCCCCGCCGCAGCCCGCCATGCAGCCCCCGGCCGCCCCGTCGGCACCGCCCCTGGCCACTCCCCCCGCGCCCCAGGCCCCCGCCGCTCCCCCGGCCCCGCCCGCGCCGCCCGCCCCGGGCGCCGGCAAGATCAACCTGGACAAGGGCCGGGTCAGCCTCCAGAAGAACCAGACCGTGTCCCTGATGAAGGGCGGCCGTCCGCTGCTCTCCCAGGTCAAGATGGGTCTCGGCTGGGAGCCGGCGTACCGCGGCAAGGACATCGACCTGGACGCCTCGGTGATCGCCTACGGCCCGCAGCGCAACCACATCGACAGCTGCTACTTCGGCAAGCTGCAGATCGTGAACGGTGCCATCCGGCACTCCGGCGACAACCTCACCGGTGAGGGCGGCGGCGACGACGAGGTCATCACCGTGGACCTGGGGCGCCTGCCCATGGAGGTCACCGGCCTGGTCTTCACGGTCAACTCCTTCTCCGGCCAGAAGTTCACCGAGGTCGCCAAGGCCTACTGCCGTCTCCTCGACGCCGCGACCGGCGAGGAGCTGGTCCGCTTCGACCTCACCAGCGCCGAGGCGCAGACGGGCGTGATGATGGCCAAGCTGATCCGCCAGTTCTCCGGCGAGTGGGAGATGACGGCCATGGGCGACTTCGTGAAGTCCCGCACGGTGAGGGGAATGGTCAAGCCGGCGGCCCAGGCCCTCTAGCGTCGCGGGGCAGGCGGGACTTTGGGACACGGCCTCAGGGGTGTCTCGACCGTCCCGCGCGGCAGCCGTACGGCATCCGGGGCGCCCCCTGCCGAGGGGGCGCCCCGGCGCGCGTGTGCCGCACCGCCGAGGGGCCCGCGAGTCACAGGGGCGAGGCGGTCGCGGTCTCGCCGGCCCGTCTCAGGCCGAGGCACGCACCACCAGTTCGGGAACCACCCAGGCGTCGGCGCCGCTCATCGGCTCCTCCCCCGCCCGCAGCCGCGCCACCTGCTCCACGGCCAGCCGGCCCAGCTGCCGTTTGTCGATGTGCAGGGTGGTGAGGGCAGGGTCCACGAGTTCTCCCAGCGACAGACCGTCGAAGCCCAGCACGGCCAGGTCGTCCGGTACCCGCCGGCCCTCGCGCCGGGCGGCGCGCATCGCCCCGACCGCGATCAGATCGTTGAAGCCGAACACGGCGGTGATGCCGGGCCGGGCGTCCAGCAGCCGTCCCATGCCCCTCTCGCCGCCCGCCACGCTGTGCTCCAGGCACTCGGCTATCCAGCCCTCGTCGACGGGCAGGCCGTGCCGCCGGGCCTCCGCGAGGAACGCCTGTCTCCTGGGGACGGGGCCGTGCACACCGTCCAGCATGCCGATCCGGCGGTGCCCGGCGCGCACCAGGTGGGCCATGCCCTGTCGAAGACCGGCCGCGGCGTCGATGCCCACGGCCGCGAACCGGGTCTGCTGCGGGCCGCGTTCCAGCAGCACCAGCGGTACGCCGCCGAGGTGCCGGGACAGCACGTCGTCGGGGTTCCTGAAGTAGCCCACGACCGCGTCGGCCTGGTGGGACAGGACGTCGAGCGCCTCCCGCTCCCGGGCCTCGTCGGCCCGTGAGTCCCACACGACCACCTGCCAGCCGCGCCGCTCTGCGGCCTCCAGCACACCGGCGGCGACCTCGGGGAAGAAGGGGTTCATCAGGTCCGGGATCACCAGACCGGCCGTGACGGTCCCCTTGCGGACGAGGCCGCGCGCGAAACGACTGGGCCGGTAGTCCAGCAGCCGCGCCGCCTCCAGCACCCGTTCCTTCGTGGCCGGGTCGATCTCGCCCTTGTCGTTGACCGCGCGGGAGACCGTCTGCCGGGACACTCCGGCCAGCTCGGCGACGTCGTGGATCGTGGCCCGGCGGCGCGGGCCGTCGGACCGTTCGGCACCCGGGTCCCGCTGCTGATCGTCCGCCCACACGCAGTGCACTGTATCCGGCGGAGTGCTCCGCCCGAAGTGCCGCGATGAGCGCGGGACGGCGTCGTCGGACATCGGTCGTCGTTGCGGACGGGAGCGCTCCCCGGACCGGGACGTGGCCCGCACCCCCCGTGAAAGTGCGGGCCACGCGTGCCGGGGCTCAGGCGGCCCAGGGCCAGTCGGCGTCCCTGGCGCTCTCCAGCAGCGGGACCATCCGGAACGCCGCATCCGACAGGCCCCCGAAGGTGTGCCGGTTCGCCCGGCCCGACGGGCCGTGACCCGCGCGGTACCCGGCGAGGTTCCAGGTGTAGACCGGCACCTCGGCGGGGACCTGCTCGGTCGGGTCGCCGTGGCGGCTGTGGGTGTACTGCTCGTCGGTGACGATCAGCACCCGGTCCTGCCCCCGGTAGTGCGAGCGGACCGCCGACGTGGTGTCGGTGCCGCCCAGGTCGCCGAAGCGCTCCAGGATCTTCAGCACCGACTCGCCCTTGCGGAGCTTCAGTCGCCGGCTCGTGGTGCCGAACTCGACGAGGTCGGCCTGCTCGGCCCGCAGCGCCAGCGCGGTGCCGAAGATCGCCGCCGCGTCGGCCCGGTTGAGCTGCGAGCGGTCCGACAGCCGCGCCCACATCGAGCCCGAGCGGTCGACCAGGATCAGCGTCCGGCCGGGCAGCGCGGGCACGTTGGCCAGCGAGTGGCCGAGCGCCTGCTCCAGCGGGTACGACCAACGCAGCGAGGGCGCGTGCTGGTACGCCGCGAGGTACCGGAAGGGGAACTGCCGCGACCGCGCGACCTCCGCCGGGTCAGCGATGCGGGCCGCGACCCGGGCCGCGACCTCGTCGGACACGCCGGCCTGGTCGAAGTTCCGCAGGTTCCGTACGAGCGCCATCGCGCCCATCGACGGAATCACGGCCTCCCAGGCCTCCTTGTCCATCGGCCCCTGCAGCCAGCCCGCCAGCGCCTCCCAGGTCATCCCGGCCTCGGCGAGCCGCTCGGCGCCGCCCTCGGACGTGACGAGCGCACGCCGCTGCTCGACCGGCAGGGCCATCAGTTCGCGGTGCGCGACCAGCGTCCGGACGGACGCGGGCGGAACGGCGGTGTCCGGGTTGTGCCGACGGTCGAGGGCGTACCGGAACAGCTCGCCCTGCCAGGGCTTGGCCGGGTCCGGCGCCGCGTGCACGAGGTTGAGGATGTCGCCGAAGCGGTAGCCCTTGGACGCGGTGTCGTACTTCAGCAGCGACGTGCCGCTGTACAGACGCCGTACGGCGTCGGCGATACCGCGCTTGACGGGCTTGGGCACGTTGCGGCCGTACGTCGCCGTCCAGTACGCCAGCAGTTCACCGGGCTCGTCCGGCCGCCGCAGCACGGAGGCGACGACCTGCCGGTTCGCCGGGCCGTCGACAGCGCCCGCCGCCAGCCGTGCGTGCACGTACTCGGCGGCGCCCACGAGGGAGGCGGTACGGAGGTTGCCCTCGCCGCGCAGCCAGCCCAGCAGGCCGGCCGTCCACACCGGGTCGGTGACGGCGAGCTCACGCACCAGCTTCGCGAACCGGGCGTCGCGGTCGCCGCCGCTCTCGTAGAAGGTGTCCTGCGAGACGAAGTTGGCGACGGCGAGCAGGAAGAGCTCGGAGCGCTTGTCGCGCTCGTGACCACGGCCGCCTTCGTAGGTGCGCAGCACGCGGCCCGTCGAGGTGACCCGCGAGGTGGGCCGAGCCGTGGCGGCTCGCTTGTTGAATCGCGCCATGGTGAATTCCCCCGAATTCCTTTTCCGTTCAGGAGGGAGGCGCGACAGAAGGAGGATGCCCGAGTTCGAAGTCGGCTGCGGTGACATAAACTGGCGCGTCTTCCGTTCCGCCACATCGGCCAGGGGCCGATGACGGGATTCGAACCCGTACGGGGGTCTCCCCCCACCAGTTCCCGAAGTATCCGCCGCCTGCGCACCGGGCACCCCCCATGAGCTGCGCCTCCCGAGATCAAGTCGGCGGCGGCGTGGGATTCTTTTGAGAGAAGAAGTAGCCGCAGCCCGCGCACCGGGAGGTGCATGAAGTTGTGGTGTCCAGAGTTCAGGCCGGCGGAACCGACATAAGGTGCTCTGACCCCTGAGCTACACCGGCGCGTTGTACCGGTGGCGGGACTCGAACCCGCGGCCGCCCCATTATGAGTGGAAGTAGGTCCTGCCTTCGCACCTGGACGTTCATCACTCTAAAAGGAGCGCCGCGGGACGGGCGAATGAATTAATCGGTACGCGCCCCGGGCCGCCGCCCGGACGTCATCCGCCGTGCTGCGAACGCGCCTTGAACGCCGCCTTCCGCGCTTCCTTCGCGATCTTCTTGTCCGGGTGCAACCGTCCCATCGCCTCCAGGACATCGGCGGTCGCGGGGTGCTCCACCCGCCAGGCCGCCGCGAAGAACCCCCTGTGCTGCGCGGCCAGTCCTTCGACCAGGGCCCGCAGTTCGTCGGAGTTCCCCTCCGCGGCCAGCTGGGCGGCGACCGTGTCGACGGTCAGCCAGAACACCAGGTCCTGCGACGGGGCGGGCACGTCGGCGGCGCCCCGCTCGGTCAGCCACACCCGCGCCAGCCCGCCCAGCTCGGGGTCGTCGAGGACCTCCCGCAGGGCCGGTTCGGCCTCCGCGCCCACCAGGGACAGTGCCTGCTGGCAGCGCAGCCGCCGTAGTGGCCCGCCGGTGTCCGAGCCGCGTGCCGCCGCCAGCAACTCCCGCGCCGCGGCGAGGGGTTCGCGCCGTACGAGCCACAGTTCGGTCTCGGCCCGCGCGGCCATCTGCGGGAAGGCGGCCGTCTCGGCGAGCAGGGTGTCGGCGCCCTTGTCCGCGAGCTCTCCGACCACGGGCGCCTCGAACCCGGCCTCCAGCAGCCGTGAGCGCAGCCCGTACAGGCCGAGCGGGGTGAGCCGGACCATGCCGTACCGCGACACGTCGGTGTCGTCGAGGCCGGCCGGCGGCTCCTCGGCGTCGCCGTCGATGTCCGCCATCAACGCCTCGTCCACCGGCTGGTACTCCACCAGTCCGGCCGGCTCCAGCAGCCGGAACTGGTCGTCCAGACGCATCATCGCGTCGGACACCTGCTCCAGCACGTCGTTGGTGGGCTCGCCCATGTCGCTCGGCACGATCATCGACGCGGCGAGGGCAGGCAGCGGCACCGGAGCCTCGCCCGGCCCGTCCTCGCTGACCGTCAGCAGGTAGAGGTTGCCGAGCACTCCGTCGAGGAACTCCGCCTCGGCCTCCGGGTCCCAGTCCAGGGAGGAGAGGTCGACCTCGCCGCCCGCGTCCATGGCGTCGACCAGGCCGTCGAGGTCGGGCACGCTCGCGTCGGCGAGCACCGTCTCCAGCGCCGTCAGCCACACCCCGAGCACGTCCTGCGGCGAACCGCCGGTCAGCAGCGCCAGGTCCGCGCCGGTCGCGACCGTGCCGCTGGACTCGTCGAGGATCTCGACCAGACCGGTGTCGACGGCCACCCGCCAGGCCTCACTGGCGTACGCCGCGGCGTCGTCCCCGCTCAGTCCGAGCACCTCGGCGGCGGCAGGCAGCTGTTCGTCGACGAGCCCGCCACCGGCGTCGACGCGGGTGTCGGGTCCGGCCCAACGGGCCAGCCGCGCGGACCGGGAGAGCAACGGCGTGGACAGCGCGTCACGCGCCAGCTCCGCTTCGGGGTGCAGGCGCACCGGCGGCAGGGGGGAGCTGTCTGACATCGGCGGGTTCTCCTAGAGCACTTTGCGTGGCCGTACGCGACACGGCCCTTGCCGTACACCGCACGGCCCAACCGCTCAGCCTAGACGGATTTCCACCCATGCCGCCCGGTTCATCTCCCCGTCAGGAGGTGTACATGGCCGAAACCTTGACAAGTGGCCTGAGCAGGCACGAGATTGACGCGCGTAGAAGTCGGGGGACAGCTGTTCACTGTAATTTCTACGCGCGTCGCCACCGCCTCATCGGTCGCGCCTGCACCCACCGTTCCACGCACCACTCTCGTCCCGGCGCCCACGTACGTCCCCGGAGGGATCCCGTTGCCGAGCAAGAAGTCCGCGCGCCTCGCCGCGCTCACCGTCGCCGCCGTCTGTTCCGCGGCGTCCACCGTCGTCCTCACCTCCCCCGCGCACGCGGAGTCCGTGCGCATCCATGACATTCAGGGCAGTACACGAATATCGCCGTACGCCGGCAAGCCGGTCGCGGATGTGGCCGGAATCGTCACCGGCGTCCGCACCTACGGCTCGTCCAAGGGCTTTTGGATCCAGGACCCGGACGCCGACGACAACCCGGCCACCAGCGAGGGCGTCTTCGTCTTCACCGGCTCCGCCCCGAAGGTCGCCGTCGGCGACTCGGTCCTCGTCTCGGGCACGGTCACGGAGTTCGTGCCGGGCGGCGCCTCCTCCGGCAACCAGTCGCTGACCGAGATCACCAAACCGACGGTCACCGTCGTCTCCGCCGGGAACGCCGTGCCCGCCGCGACGGTCGTGGACGAGGACTCGGTGCCCGACCGGTACACCCCGGCCGGCGACAGCGCCGCGAACGGCTCGATCAACGGCCTGACGCTGCAGCCGTCGGCGTACGCCCTGGACCACTACGAGTCCCTGGAGGGCATGAACGTCCGCGTCGCCGACGCCCGTGTGGTCACCGCGACCGACGACTTCCACGAGCTCTGGGTGACCGTCAAGCCCTGGGAGCACCGCAACCGCCGCGGCGGCACCGTCTACGGCTCCTACGAGTCCCAGAACACCGGCCGGCTGCAGATCCAGTCGCTCGGCCCGGGCGCACAGTTCCCCGTCGCGAACGTCGGTGACACGCTCGCCGGGACCACCACCGGCCCGCTGGACTACACGCAGTACGGCGGGTACACCCTCGTGGCGAGCGAGCTGGGCACGCTCAAGAGCGGTGACCTGAAGCGGGAGACGACGCAGCGGCAGGGGCGCGGGGAGCTGGCCGTCGCGACGTACAACGTCGAGAACCTGGACCCGTCCGACGCCACCTTCGCCGCGCACGCCTCCGCGATCGTGAACAACCTCCAGTCGCCCGACATCGTGTCCCTGGAGGAGATCCAGGACAACAACGGTGCGACCAACGACGGTACGGTCGCCGCGGACCAGACGATGCAGAAGCTGATCGACGCGATCGCCGCCGCGGGCGGTCCGACGTACGACTGGCGTTCCATCGACCCGGTCGACAAGGCCGACGGCGGTGAGCCGGGCGGCAACATCCGCCAGGTGTTCCTGTTCAACCCGAAGCGTGTCTCCTTCGTCGACCGTGCGGGCGGCGACGCGGCGACGGCCGTCGGGGTGACCGAGGTCAAGGGCCGGGCGGCGCTGACGGTCTCCCCCGGCCGGATCGACCCGGCGAACGCGGCCTGGACGAACAGCCGCAAGCCGCTGGCCGGTGAGTTCGCCTTCCGCGGCCGGACGGTCTTCGTGATCGCCAACCACTTCGCCTCCAAGGGCGGCGACCAGTCGCTGCACGCGCAGTTCCAGCCGCCGGCCCGCAGCTCGGAGACCCAGCGCCACCTCCAGGCGACCGCGGTGAACGCCTTCGTCAAGGACATCCTGGCCGTCCAGAAGAACGCGGACGTCGTCGCGCTCGGCGACATCAACGACTTCGAGTTCTCCGGCACCGCCGAGCGGCTGGAGGACGGCGGCGCGCTGTGGTCGGCGATCAAGTCGCTGCCCAGGAGCGAGCGTTACTCGTACGTCTACCAGGGCAACGCGCAGACCCTGGACCAGATCCTGGTCAGCCCGTCGATCCGGCGCTCGTGCGACTTCGAGTACGACAGCGTGCACATCAACGCGGAGTTCAACGACCAGATCAGCGACCACGACCCGCAGGTACTGCGGTTCAGGCCCTGACCGACGGCTTGCTCAGGACTGGCTGAACACCCCGTTCAGCCAGTCCTGCCAGGCGGCTTCGCACTCCTTGACGTCGGCGCCCGGTGTGAAGTCGTGCAGGGAGACGCCGACCGGATGGCCCCAGTGGTTGCGCCCGAAGACGCGGGTCAGGCCCCGGTCCGTACGCAGCCCGATGAAGTACGGGTTGCGGAAGTCGACCACGGCATCGAACTCGTCGGGTCCGTGAACCCGCACGCGCGTGCCCGCGGTCACGTCCTCCCCGACACCGAGCGCCCGCCCGACGGCGACGAGCGCGTCCGCGGCCCTGGACGCCTCGGGTCCGTCGAAGGTCGCGAAGGCGGCGGTCCTGCCGCCGAAGTGCGTCAGGTACTGGCCCAGGGTGTGCAGGTAGAAGTCGGTGTGCTTGGCGGCACCGTCGTACTGGTTGTCCCAGTCGTCGACGAAGATCCCGCTGTGCACGTACCGCACCCAGGCGCGGCGGCCCTCGTCGCGCGGCTCGATCGTGTAGTCGAGCTGATTGACGGTCTGCTCGGAGATCCCGTCGACGTCCTCGACACGGTTGCTGTAGCGGTGGGGCGGGTCCCAGGCGGTGACCTCGGACCCGAAGGGGCCCTTGCCGCCCTCCCGCGGCTCCGGCGGCTCCATGGGCCACAGCCAGCCGCCGGTACCGGAGGTGACCGCCTCCCAGACCTGTTCGGGCGTGGCGTCGACCTCGAACTCGCGGGCGATCTCAAATTCCTTGGACATGGTGGGCTCCTGCCGGGTGACTGTCGAGTTCGGGATTCTGCTGCTGGGGCTTGACCGTGGGATGGACGGCCACGACGATCCGGTGGTCCCGGCCGCCCTCCGCGTCGGGCGCGTCGTACTTGCGGATCAGCGCGCCGACTCCGGCCGTCAGCTCCTCGACGAACGCGGCCCGGTCGGCCGCCGAGGCGAAGCGGACCTCGCCGTCCAGCGCGTACGTCGCCACTGGCTTGCGGGCCTTCGCCGCACCGGTGATCAGTGAACCGACGTCCCGGACCAGCCGGGCACCGAGTGCGAGCAGCCACCGGGCGGAGAGCTGGTCGCGGAAACGCTCCGGGTCCGGCTGCACGGAGGCGAGCGCGAGCGGCGAGATGACGTAGGACGCGGCGGTGGCCCGCATCAGCCGCTCGGTGACGTTGCCCTTGCGACGCTCGTCGGCCAGCTCGACGAGGCCGTGCCGCTCCAGCGCCTTGAGGTGGTAGTTCACCTTCTGCCGGGGCAGCCCGACCTTGCCCGCGAGCATGGTGGCGGACGCGGGGCCGGCCGCCAGCTCCGCCAGCAGCCGAGCCCTTGTGGGGTCCAGCGAGACGGCTGCGGCCTCGGGGTCCTCGATCACGGTGACATCCAGCATGGGTCCACCGTCTCACCGAAAACTTTTTTTGTCCAGACGACTCTGCCTTTCGGATGCTGCCGATCAGTCCGGCACCAGGCCGAGGGCGTGCTCGTACCGGCTGACCGAACCACTGCTCTTCAGCCCCGGCCAGGTCTGCACCCGCCGCCACGGCCCGGTCGGCGAGCCGATGCCGTCGCCCGGGGCGGCGAGGGCCTCGGCATGGGCCTCGGCGCTCTCCCACTCGGCGTAGTTGAGGACCCGGGTCCCGTCGGTGCTCAGGTGGAAGTGGGCGGCGATGCCTCCGGGATGGGGGTTCGGCTCGCCCTCCAGCGCCTCGAAGACGGCGTCCACCCAGGCACGCTGACGGTCGGGGTCGGGCCCGTCGAACTCGACGTCGACGATCACGATGCAGCCCGGGACGCGGGTGTCGCCCTCACGGGTGGCGCTGCGGTAGTGCCGGTAGCGGTCGAGCGTCACCCGCTCGATCCCCGGCACCGCGGTGTCGATCTCGTCGACCCGTTCCTGCCGGTGCGTCTTGACGTAGGCGTCGAAGGCCTGTTCGCTCCTCCACTGCGCGTAGTGGAGGAGGGTGGAGGCGTCCTCGCCGACGTAGACGTGGTAGCCGAGCAGGTCGGCGGAGGGCCAGGGGCGGTTCTCCCAGGCACCGGCGATCGCCTCGACGGTCTGCCGCTGCCGCGGGCGGGTGCCCACGCGCCAGGTGCTGAAGGAGGGGGCGCCGACCTCGGGGCGGGTCGGGTCGGGGTGGGCGTCGGTACGGCGGGTCATGCCGGCCTCCACGGTGGTGATCGAGGGGTGTGCGAACGTGTGCGGTGCGCGCACTGATCACCTTTCGGCCTCAACCGGACTTGAGGTCAAGTGGCCCCGAGAAGGCGGATGTCGAGGGGTGGGCGGAGATCGGCGAGAAGGGCGGACGTGGTTCCCCCGGGCGCCCGCCCCGCACGCGAAACGGCGCGGAACCGGTGTCCGGTCCCGCGCCGCCGCGCGATATGTGCCGTGCCGTTCCGCGCACGCGGTGGCTCGGCGGTGTCCGCCGGGGTTCCGGCGTCAGTGGTGTCGGCGCCGCATCATCCCCGCGGCGACCACCGCTGCGACCGCCGCCCCGACGACCAGCACCGGCCGCGGGTGCCGCAGCCCGGACCGGACGGCGGTGCGGACGGGACCGGGCACCTTGTACTCGACCATGTTGCCGGCGTGCGCGGCCCTGTCCTGGACGGTGTGCCCGGCCTGTGACGCCCGGTCCTGCACCACGTGCCCGGCCTGCGTCGCCTTGTCCTGCACCACGTGCCCGGCCTGCGTCGCCTTGTCCTGCACGACATGCCCGGCGCGGGCCGCCCGTTCCTGCACGACATGGCTCGCCTGGGCCGCGCTGCTGCGCAGCTGCACGGTCATCGCCCCGGCCTTGTCCCTCAGGTCGGCGGCGCGGGCCATGGCTCGGCCCTTGACGTCCGCCTTCGAGGCCAACGCCGCGACCGTCTCACCGAGTTCGCCGCGCGTCCGCTCGATCTGGCGGCGCAGCTCCTCGGGCCCCTTGGCCCCGCCGCCCGCCTTCCCGACCGCGGACTTCCCCGCCGCGACGGCCTTGCCGGTCACGGCCCTGCCCGCGGCCGCGGCCTTCGCGGAGCCGTGCTTCGCGGCCTCCGCGGCGCTCTTGTCCCCCGCCTTCTTCTGCGTCATGGATGCGCCCTTTCCTTGATCTCCTCGACGTCCGCCCTGACACTGCCGAGCGCCTCTTCCGGCGTCGGGGGCGCGGCCCGCCGCAACTGGCTGCGACCGGTCGCCGCCAGTACAGCGGCGATGGCGAAGAGCACCCCGGTCACGATCGACGCCGCGGCCCACACGGCCAGCGTCAGCGAGAGGGCGGCGGTGGCGGTCACGGCCAGGAACAGCAGACCGGCGTACGCGACGGCGCCCGCCGCGCCCAGCAGACCGCCGCCGCGACCGGCGCGCCGGCCCTTCTCGGCCAGCTCCTCCTTGGCGAGGGCGACTTCCTGTCGTACGAGTCGGGAGAGCTGTTCGCCTGCCTGCCCTACGAGTTCACCCACCGAATGGTGCCTGTCGGGCACCGGCTCGGGGGCCGTGGTCCCGGTCAATGCGTTCCGCCTCCTCTCGGTTCGGAACCCCCGGGTACCCGGACCGGCCCCCGCTATCCCTGCCGTCCGCCGCCGGATCCCCGTTCCCCCAGCCGGGCCAGCTGAGCCTGGAACAGGTCGAGCCGGGCCTGCAACAGCGCGGCCTCGGCGGCGAGTTCGGGCACCCCGAGCCCTTGGTCGGCCCCGAGACCGGCCACCGCCGCGGACGCCCCCTTCCGGGCCATGACGCGCAGCCCCTCGCCCGCCAGCCGCGCGAACCCGGCGAGCGAGACGGCCGTACGGCCGCGCAGGCACCCCACGCAGGACGGCGCGAGCCCCCGCCAGCCGGGGCGGCCCCAGCCCGCGTCGGCCAGGGCGGCGGCGACCGCACCGCAGGCGCACGGGCCGACCGTCGCGGTGCGCACCCGCTGGCGGCCGTAGCGGAAGCCGCGCTCGAAGCGGATGTACCGGCCCAGCACGGTGACTTCGAGCAGGACGGCCGCCCGGTGCTCGGCCGTGCACAGCAGCGCCTCGGCCGTCGTACGGTCGAGCACGCAGTGGAAGCCGCAGTCGCAGCGGCGGTGCGGGGCACGGTGCCGCAGGCCGTAGACGCAGGACGCGTCGGCCAGGACTCCGTACGGCAGCGCGCCGCCCAGCGACACACCGGTGAACCCGGCCCGGTCGCCGTCCTGGGACAGCACCGGATGGGCGATCTTGAATCCGGTCGGCGGCTCCGTCGGGCGTTCCTCCGGAAGCCGCAGCCTCATCGTGCGACCGGGACCTCTTCGCGGGCGGGCGCCTCGGCGGTCTCGACCTTCCCGATCCGTGCGATGTCCGCGTTCTCTTCCGGGACTTGGAGTTGTTCGTCGCGGTCCTGCGGCCGCTCGTGCGCGACTCCGGTGGCGAGTGCCTTGCCGAGCTTCATGAGACCTCCATGAGCAGATGCCGTTGCCGTCCGGCCCATGGTGACCCATGACGCCCCACTTTGGACATAGGACCTACCGCGCCCAGGCCACCCCGGACGTCGACCACCTTTCAGCATTGCTGACCAATATCCGGTAGAAAAATTAAGTGGAGCTGAGAAATGGTCCGGTCGACACTGCTCTCATGACGACTGCCGCCATCCCAGCCCCTCCCTTCGGCCGCGCTCTGTGCGCCATGATCACGCCGTTCACCGAGGCGGGGTCGCTCGACCTCGACGGCGCGCAGCGCCTGGCCGACCGGCTGGTGGACGAGGGCTGCGACGGACTGGTGCTCTCCGGTACGACGGGTGAGTCGCCGACCACGACGGACGCCGAGAAGTCGGAGCTGATCAGGGCCGTCCGGGAGGCGGTGGGCGACCGGGCGTCGGTCGTCGCGGGTGTGGGCACCTTCGACACCCGGCACACCGTCGAACTGGCCCTGGCGGCCGAGAAGGCGGGCGCCGACGGCCTGCTGGTGGTCGCGCCGTACTACAGCCGGCCTCCGCAGGACGCCGTCGAGGCACATTTCCGCGAGGTCGCCGACGCGGCCGGACTGCCGCTCGTGCTGTACGACATCCCGGGCCGCACCGGCACCCGCGTCGAGCCCAAGACGCTGATCCGCCTCGCCGAGCATCCCCGGATCGTCGCGGTGAAGGACTGCTCCTACGACTTCCTGGCCGCCCAGAAGGTCATCGCCCGCACGGAGTTGGCGTACTACGCGGGCTGCGACGAGCACAATCTCGCCCTCTACGCCGTGGGCGGCGCCGGCTACGTCAGCACGGTCGCGAACGTGATCCCGCGCCACCTTCGTTCGGTGCTGGACGCGTTCGAGGCGGGCGACACCCCCGTGTCCGCCCGCCTCCAGCAACGCGCCACGCCGCTCATCGAAGCGATGATGGCGGCGGGTCTGCCCGGCGCCGTCACAGCCAAGGCGCTCCTGAGCGAACTCGGCCTGCCGGCCGGTCCGGTCCGCGCCCCGCTGCGGCCCGCCGACCGCGAGGCGGTCGACGGGCTGCTGGCGGCGTACGAGGCGCTCGCCGAGGACTGATCAGCGGCGCGCCAGGACGGGCTCCCACTCGTGGGAGAGGTCGTCGTCCTTCTGCCTGCTGGGGCCGCTCAGCCACTCGACCCCGTCGCGTCCGATCGTGACCAGCGCGAGCCTGGGCCGGTACGGTCCCTCACCCGCCGCTCGCTCCTCGACGATCAGCCGCCGGTCGTCCACCCAGGCGAGCAGCTCGGCACCGCGCACCCTGGTGATCTCCTTGCCGGTGTAGGGGTCGCGGATCGAGGAGTACGACTTGTCCGGGACCTCCTTGGCGAGGCCGCCGGCGGCGAGGCTGCCGTCCGGGGAGAGCCGGGCCTCGACGTCGGTGCGCAGGTGCCGCTCGTTCGGGGGCGCGGCGACCTTGTTGCCGTCGACATCGTAGAACTGCTGCAGACCGTCCCCGGGTCCGGGGACGGACGTGTACACCAGGTCGCCGCTGCGGCTGAAGGCGAAGTCCTCGCGGGAGAGGAACGCGCGGTCGTCGCGTACCCCGGCCCAGGAGGTCCGGCCGGAGGCGATGTCCACGACGTGGAAGCCGCTGCGACTCGGCCGCTGATACCGCGGCACCCACCGGACGGCGTCGTCGTCCTTCTGCCTCAGACGCACATCGGGGTTCTCGTCGTACGTGGTCGCGACGAGCCTGCTTCCGTCGTACGAGAACGCCAGTCCACCCACCCCGCGGTCCACCGCGATCCACCGCTCGACCTCCCCCGTCGTGAGGTCGAGCAGCCCGATCCGCCGGGCCGGCAGGGTCCGTTCCAGTACGGCGGCGGTACGCATCCCGGGAGCGACGGCGACCACGGACCACCTGGCGTCCTTCTCGTAGCGCCCGGTCTCCTGGTCCAGGAGCCAGTAGGTGCGCTCGGACACGCCCCGGTCCTTGGACCGCGGGACGATCTGCGTGGTGTAGTACGCGGCCAGCGCCACGTCCCCGCCCGCGATCAGGTCGCTCGGCGGCGACTGGTCCGGGTGTGCGCTGGTGCCACGGTCGTTCAGCACACTGGCCGGAGGCACGTCCTCCTTCCCGGTGTCCAGCAGCGGTACGGCGACCGCGATACCGACGACGGCCGCGGTGGCGGCGGCGACCGAGGCGAGCCGACGGGTACGGCGGCGCCTGCGGACGGCCAGCACCCGGTCCGCGTATCCGGGACCGGCCGGCTTCTGTTCGGCGGCCAGTTCGCGCAGGGAGTCGCGCACGAGTTCCTCGACGTTCACCTAACCCACCTCCACGGGCGAGAAGTCACGGGACGGCTGGGAGCGGGCGGCCTCGGTCCGCGGGCCGAGCGCGGCGAGTTCGGGAGCGAGGGCCCGCAGCCGGGCGAGCGAACGGTGGGTGGTGGAGCGCACGGTGCCGACCGAGCAGCCGAGGATCCGGGCCACCTCGGCCTCCGGCAGGTCCTCGAAGTAGCGCAGCACCAGTACGGTGCGCTGCCGTACGGTCAGCCGGGCCAGCGCGCCCCGCATCAGCAACCGCAGCTCGGCGGCGGAGGCGCTGTCCGCTCCCGCGCCGGTCTCGGGCGGCTCGGCGACGGTCAGTTCGCGCCGGCGCCACTTCAGCCGCCACCGGCTGATCTGCTGCCGGTACAGGATCTGCCGTACGTACGCCTCCGGTTCGTCGACCCGCTGCCAGCGGCCGGCCGCCTTGATCAGGGCGTTCTGCAGGAGGTCCTCAGCGGCGTGCCGGTCGCCGCCGGTCAGCAGGACCGCGGTCTTCAGCAGAGCGGACGACCGGTTCTCCACGAACTCCCGAAAGCTGTCCTGTGCCTCGGCATCCATCGTCACCTTCTCTTCGCCGGGCGGGCCGGGTGCCCGCCTTCCCCACCCAGGTGACGCGTGCGGGGCCCGGCCGCTATGCCGCTCACCGCAGAAAATTCCCGTCCGAGGAAAAGGGCCGGGGCCCGCACCGCCTCACCGAGCGGTACGGGCCCCACCCCTACGCGGTGCCCGGCGGGCGATCAGCCCCACTTGTACCCGTCGCCGAAGAGCAGGAAGTGCTCCAGCACATCCTCCATCGGGTCGTCCACCTGCCCGACGTTGACCAGCCCGATACGGGGCCCGTTGTGCGAGCCGGTGTTCGTCTCGTCGGCGTACGCGGTCCCCGCCGGCAGCCAGCACGCACCCGCCACCGCCCATGCGCCCACCACCAGGCGCAGCACGGTCCGCGTCCGCTCGCTCGTCTTGCCTCGACCCGCCATCGGTCCTCATTTCGTCGGTTCGGCGTGTGATCGGACACTGCGTCCACCCGTTCATCTGCCTGGACCGCACGGAGGTCACGTGGTGTAACCCGTACGTGAGCGCACCCCGGCCGACGACCGCGAACGCACGAGCGCCCTCCCGGGCCGTGCTGGGGCCGTGGAAGGGCGCTCGCCGATGACCAACGTCGACAGTTGATCGAGGGGGCGGCCGCGGGTCACGGCCGCCGGTGATCAGTTGTGGCTGTGCAGGATGTCGTTCAGTCCGCCCCACACCGCGTTGTTCGGGCGGGCCTCGACCGTGCCGGTGACCGAGTTGCGGCGGAAGAGGATGTTGGAGGCGCCGGAGAGCTCGCGGGCCTTGACGATCTGGCCGTCGGGCATCGTCACGCGGGTGCCCGCGGTGACGTACAGGCCGGCCTCGACCACGCACTCGTCGCCGAGGGCGATGCCGACGCCCGCCTCGGCGCCGATCAGGCAGCGCTCGCCGATGGTGATGATCACGTTGCCGCCGCCGGACAGCGTGCCCATCGTGGAGGCGCCGCCACCGATGTCGGAGCCGTCGCCGACGACGACGCCCGCGGAGATACGTCCCTCGACCATGGAGGTGCCGAGGGTGCCCGCGTTGAAGTTGACGAAGCCCTCGTGCATGACCGTGGTGCCCTCGGCGAGGTGCGCGCCGAGGCGGACCCGGTCGGCGTCGGCGATGCGGACGCCCTTCGGGGCCACGTAGTCCGTCATCCGCGGGAACTTGTCGATCGAGGTCACCTGGAGGTGCAGGCCCTCGGCGCGGGCGTTCAGCCGGACCTTCTCGACGTCGTCGACGGCGACCGGGCCGAGGGAGGTCCAGGCCACGTTGGCGAGGAAGCCGAACTGTCCGTCCAGGCTCAGGCCGTGCGGCTTGACCAGCCGGTGGGAGAGCAGGTGCAGACGCAGATAGACGTCGTGCGCGTCGATCGGCTTCTCGTCGAGCGAGGCGATGACCGTGCGGACCGCGACGACCTCGACGCCCCGGCGGGCGTCCGGCCCGATCGCCGCGGTGGCGCCGCCGCCGAGCAGCTGCGCGGCCTGCTCCGCGGACAGCCGCTCGCTGCCGGAGGGGCCGGGCTCGTCGACGAGCTCGGGCGCGGGGAACCAGGTGTCGAGAACAGTGCCGTCGGCGGCGATCGTGGCAAGGCCGGCGGCCACGGCGCCGGTGGTGCGAGGAGCAGTCGTGTCGGTCATGAGGGCAACCTAACCGGCAGGGGCGTGTCGGGGCGAACTCGGGCAGGGGGCGTCTCATCGTGCGAGCCGCCGCGGGGCGCGGGTGCGCGGGCAGGGCGCCCTGGTCACCCGGCAGGGGCGCGAGTCGGCCCTCGGCCGGCGCTCTCCCGCACTCCGCGGTCGCTCACACCGGCCGTCGCCGAGAGCGAGGCCGCCTGCCTGCTCGGCCTCGCCGGTCCCCCACCGGCCGACGGGACCGCACCCCGCCCGCGCCTCGGCTCAGGGCCGTTCCCCGGCCCTGTCCACGACCCCCTTGGCGACGTAGGCGTTGCCGCTGACGACCTTGCCGTCACTGATCGTCCGCTCGCCCACCACCTCGAACGTCACCGGGTCCAGCAGCCACTCGTCGACGGACTCGTCCGCCGCGCCGCCGGGCCCGGAGAACCTGACCGCGACGGCTCGGTGGCCGGCCTCGTCCTCGACGAGGTGGTCGACGAGTGTGAGGCCCGGCAGCGTGGCGAGGGCGCGGTACAGGCCAGCGAGACCCTCGGGCGGGTGCACATAGGCGTCGAGCAGGACCGAGATCTCGGTGTAGTCGTTCTCCGCCCGGCTCCGGCCCTCGTCGTCGTCGAGGGCGTTCTCCTCGCGCAACGCCTTCAGCGCGCCCTCCGCGTCGGCCGGCAGGGAGGACAGGAAGCGGTACATCTGGCGTGGCGAACGGTCGTCGTCCCGGCTGTCCTCCAGGTCCAGCCGCATGATGTCCAGCTTGCCGCCGGCGCCGTCCCCCGGGTACGAGGCGAGCTCGCTGCCGTCGTAGCGGAGCCACTTCTCCGACACGAAGTCCTCGCCGTCCCCCTCGTACGTCTCCTCGGTGTAGATCCACTGCTCGGCGCGCGGCTCGGCGGCCGACGCCTGCTGTTCCACCGTCCGTGCCGCCCGTTCCAGCAGCTCGCGCGCGCTCATGCCGCGCAGGTCGAGGCTCGGTGGGCCGGCCGGGGTGACGTCCCGGCCCGGCCGCTCGCCGATCACCACCGTCGCGGTGACGACGGTGGCCGTGACGGCGGCGAAGGCCGCGGCGACCACCAGCCTCCCCCGCCCTCGCGCGAAGCGGCGGCGGTTCTCCGTCCGGGCCGCCTCGACCAGCCTGGCCCGCCCCGGCGCCAGTCGCCCCCGGTCGGCCACCGGGGTGTCGGCCCGCAGTTCGCGCACTCGGGTCATCTCGTCCACGCTCACACCACCTCCACGGCGTCGCTCATGAATGCCGGGTCGGCGCCGAGCGCCGTACGTACCTTGCGCCGTGCTCGGTTGAGCCGGGAGCGGACCGTCCCCACCGGCAGGCCCAGCGCCTCGGCGACCTCCTGGTAGGTGAGGTCGGCCCAGGCCACGAGCAGCAGCACGTGCCGGTCGCCCGTCGACAGGGCGGCGAGGGCGGCGGCGAGCGGGCCCTGCGCGGCGACGCGGTTGTCGCAGTCCTCCACCCAGGAGGCAGCCACCGGGTCGTGCCCCGTGCGGGCCAGCGCCCTCAGCGCCCGTGTCTCGGCGCGACGCTGCCTGCCGATGAGGTTGGCGGCGATGCCGTACAGCCAGGGGCGGGCGCTGGCGCGGGTGCGGTCGTAGCGTGCGCGGATACGGAAGGCCGTGAGGAAGGTGTCCGCCGTGATGTCGTCGGCGGCGGCCTCCCCCAGGCGCCGCGCCGCGTACCGGTGGATGTCGGGCGCGTACCGGTCGTAGAGCCGGGCGAACAGCTCGGGCTGTTCGAGGGACCCGGCGACGATTTCGGCGTCGTCCGCCGTCCGTTCCGCGGGCCGTGGTGGTCCGCTCACAAGTCCTCCCCCTGGTATGTCGTACGGAGCGTGTCACCTCCTGTTGCCCGTCGGGCGGCAAAGGGTTCACGGCACGTCGGGACCCGGCCCCCGGGGGGTGTCAGGGGATCACCCGGCGCAGCACGTCGCGCGCGTACGCCTCGTCGTACGGCGTCTCGGTGAGCAGCACCTGCAGGCAGATCCCGTCCATCAGCGCCACCAGCGCCCGCGCCGTGACCGCGTCGGTGCACCGGGACAGCCGGTCCGCGACTTCCCGGGCCCACTCGGCGGCGACCGGGCGCAGGGCGGGGCGGCGCAGGGCGGCCAGGTAGAGCTCGTACTCCAGCTCGACGCCCGTGCGGTCGCCCGCGAGCCATTCGCCCATCCAGCCCGCGAGTTCGGCGGCCAGGTCGGTGTGCGGGTCCTCCAGGCCGCCGCGCGAGGCGGTCACCTTGGCGAAGCCCTCGCTGGCCTGGCGCAGGGCGGCGACCAGCAGGTCGTCGAGGGTCTTGAAGTGGTACGTCGTGGAGCCGAGCGGCACGTCCGCCTCGGCGGCGACCGTACGGTGGCTCAGCCCCGCGATGCCCTTGTCCCCGACGACCCGGATCGCCGCGTCGATGATCCGCTGCCGTCGCTCGGGGTCGTAGCGCCGGGCCATCAGTGCGCGCCCCCCAGGTTGAGCACCACCACGCCGACGATGATCAGCGCGATTCCGGCGGCCTTGGTCACCGTCATCCCCTCCCCGAGGAAGACGATCCCGATGGTGGCGATGGCCGCGGTGCCGACCCCGGCCCAGATCGCGTAGGCCGTGCCCATGGCGACGGTCCTCAGCGTCTGGGCGAGCAGCGCGAAGGAGAGGAGGTAACCGAGGGCGGTCAGCACGGACGGCAGGAGCCTGCTGAACCCGTCGCTGTACTTCATGGCAGTGGTGGCGGCCACCTCGGCGGCTATGGCTCCGGCGAGCAGCAGGTATCCCATGTGTACGAGCGTACACAACGTTGCGTACGACCGTACACAAAGCTGTCGCGTCAGCAGGTGCGGCGGCGGTATCCGTCCTCGCCCGCGGGTGCGACGTCCAGGTCGCGCAGCACCACCGACAGCCTCTCGCCCCAGTGGGCGCATGCCGCGGTGAGGCCGTCCGACCGGTACTCGACGACGAAGACCCGGTCGTCGTAGGCGTCGGCGTACGCGTCGCACTCGTCGTACTGTCCGCACTCCTCGGCGACCGCGAAGTCGAAGCCCAGACCGCGTCCCCGGCGCGCGAGTTCGGCCGCGTTCTTCTGGCCGATGGCCAGACCGGCGGCATGGGCGCGGGCGGCGAGCACCTTGGCGAAGGCCAGGTTGTCCTCGGCGGTCAGCAGTCCGCGGGACCGTTCGTGCGAGTCGAGGTTGTCGGCCTCGACCGCCTGGAATCCGGCGGCGGCACAGCCGTCGATCCACTCCCCCACGACATCGGCGAGTCGCTCGCGTTTGGCGGGCGTCGAGATGTCCAGCAGGACCTCGTCCCAGTCCCGGTCGATCACCGTCCTGCCGTCCGCGTCACGCAGCAGCAGGTCGGGGTGATGGGTGCGCCACCAGCGCTCGGAGTCCGGCTGAGCCTGGAAGGCGTTGACGTAGCAGATGCTGTAGACGTCCGGCGCCGGTTTCGCGGCGCGGTCCCGGGCGACCGCCCGCACGCCGGCCGGGGGCGGATAGGAGCCGCCGATCTGGTAGTCGAAGGCGACGCCCGGCTCGGGCAACTTCACCTTCCGCACCTCGGCGTTGTCGCCGTCGGACACCGCGCACCCCGCCGTGACCAGGGCGAGCGCACCGCACAGCGCCGCGACTGCCGGCGTGCCCCGCAGGGCACGGAGGGCTCGCTGAACCATGGTTCGGGGGCTCCTGTCGAGAAAAGGGGGCGGCGCTGCCGCTGTCCGGGCCATGATGCCCTGCCTCCGGGGCGGGTCCGGCCGTCGGCCAACAGGGCGCCGGACGATCACACCTGATGACATGTCAGGAATGGTCGGCCGGGACCGCCCGCCCTGCTCGACGCCCAGACATCAATGTGGATACGGCTCATTCCAAACGGCTGCTCAGGAGCCACTGGAACCACTAATGTTTCACCGTTCACATACCGGGCCCTCGCACCCGCGGCTGTCGTCCCATGACGCCGCTGGAGGATCAGCGCATGCCAGAAAACAAGTCCCGGCCGCCTCAGGACCAACCTTGGGAGAACGGCTGGGCACCCGACACCTCCCGAGCACCGGGGACGCGCCGTCTCTGGCTCGCGGCCGGCATGGCGATAGCGACGGTCATCGCCTGCGCCACCGCCATAGCCGTGTCGGAAAGGGAGCCCGAGGGATCCCTCTCGGCCGCAGCTTCCCCGAAGAGCACGTCGGGCCCCGGCCTGATCTCCTTCGCCACCCCGTCGAAGTCGACGGCTCCCCCCGAGGGCAAGAGCGGTCTGTCGACGGCGAAGGAGACGCCGAAGGCACCGCGTCCATCGGGCGACGGCACACCCGCACCCACCCCGAAACCGTCCAAGTCGCCCTCGGGCGAGGCCGCATCGTCCCCCGAGCCCCCCGCCACGACCTGGCGGTCCGTCCGCTCGGTCAACTTCCCCGACCGCTACTGGCGGGCGAGCGGCGGCTACGTGCGGCTGGAACCGGTCCGTGGCTCCGAGAGCCGCGAGGACTCCACCTTCAAGCTGGTCAAGGGCCTGGCCGGCGACGGCTGCTACTCCTTCGCCACGGCCGACGGCAGCTACCTGCGCCACCGCGAGTTCGTCCTGCGCTCCGAACGCGATGACGGCTCCGCCCTGTTCGAGCAGGACGCCACCTTCTGCCCCCGCGGCTCGGGCCATTCGGGCGCGGTGATGCTGGAGTCCGTCAACTACCCGGGACGGTTCCTGCGCCACCAGAACTTCCAGCTGAGGCTGGCTCCGTTCCAGAACAGCTCCCTGTACCGGGCGGACTCCTCGTTCCAGCTGGTCGCGGGGCTGGCCTGAGAACGCGAACGGCGAGGTCCACAGGACCTCGCCGTTCTCATGTGGCTTGTCTGCCTCAGACGTTGAACCCCAGCGCCCGAAGCTGCTCACGGCCGTCGTCCGTGATCTTGTCCGGGCCCCACGGCGGCATCCACACCCAGTTGATGCGCAACTCGCTGACGAGACCGTCCGTGGCGGACTTGGCCTGGTCCTCGATGACGTCCGTCAGCGGACAGGCCGCCGATGTGAGGGTCATGTCGACCGTGGCCACGTTCGAGTCGTCGACGTGGATGCCGTAGATCAGGCCGAGGTTGACGACGTCGATGCCCAGCTCGGGGTCGACGACGTCCATCAGGGCCTCGCGGAGCTCCTCCTCCGAGGCCGGCTTCATCTCCACGGTGTCACTCATGCCGTCTTCCTTTCGGCGTCGGCTCCGCCCAGCACCTGGGCCGTCGCGTCCTTCCACGCCATCCAGCTCAGGAGGGCGCACTTGACCCGGGCCGGGTACTTGGAGACCCCGGCGAACGCGACCGCGTCCTCCAGGACCTCCTCCATCGCGTCGTCGGGCTCGATCTTCCCCTTGGACTGCATCAGCTCCAGGAAGGTCTCCTGGATCCTGCGCGCGTCGGAGAGGTCCTTGCCGACGAGGAGTTCGTTCAGTACGGACGCACTCGCCTGGCTGATGGAGCAGCCCTGGCCCTCGTACGAGACGTCCTCGATCTTCGTGCCGTCGTACTTCACACGCAGGGTGATCTCGTCGCCGCACGTCGGGTTCACATGGTGCACCTCGGCGTCGCCATCCCTCAGACCACGCCCGTGCGGGTTCTTGTAGTGGTCCAGGATGACTTCCTGGTACATCGAATCCAGCTTCATGCGTCGCTCGTCCCGTCCCGTCAGCCGAAGAAGTTCCGTACGTGCTCCAAGCCGTCCACCAGAGCGTCGATCTCGGCCGGCGTGGAGTACAGATAGAACGACGCTCGCGTGGTCGCAGGAATTCCGTACCGCAGGCAGACCGGCCGCGCGCAGTGGTGGCCGACCCGGACGGCGATGCCCTGCTCGTCGAGAACCTGGCCCACGTCGTGCGGGTGGATGTCGCCCAGCGTGAAGGAGATCGCGGCGCCGCGGTCCTCGGCCGTGGCCGGGCCGATGATCCGCAGGTCGGGGACCTCTCCCAGCCGCTTCACCGCGTACTCGGTGAGCGCGTGCTCATGGGCGAGGATCTTGTCCATGCCGATCGAGTTGAGGTAGTCGATCGCCGCGCCCAGACCGATCGCCTGCGAGATCGGGGGCGTGCCCGCCTCGAACTTGTGCGGGGCGGGAGCGTACGTCGACGAATGCATCGACACGGTCTCGATCATCTCGCCGCCGCCGAGGAACGGAGGCAGGTCCTCCAGCAGCTCCTGGCGGCCCCACAGGACGCCGATGCCGGTCGGGCCGCACATCTTGTGGCCGGTGAAGGCCACGAAGTCGGCCTGGAGCGACTGCACGTCCAGCGGCATGTGGGGAGCGGCCTGCGAGGCGTCGACGCACACCAGCGCGCCCACCTCCTGCGCGCGGCGCACGATGGCCTCGACCGGGTTGTGCGTGCCGAGGATGTTCGACACCAGCACGAAGGAGACGATCTTCGTCTTCTCCGTGATGACCTCGTCGATGTTGGACAGGTCCAGGCGGCCGTCGTCGGTGAGACCGAACCACTTCAGCTTCGCGCCCGTGCGCTGCGCGAGCAGCTGCCACGGGACGATGTTGGAGTGGTGCTCCATCTCCGTGATGACGATCTCGGTCTCGGAGTCCACCCGGTAGGGCTCGTCGGCCCAGCCGAGCATGTTGGCCACGAGGTTGAGCGACTCGGAGGCGTTCTTGGTGAAGATCACCTCGTCGCGCGACGGCGCGTTGATGAACTGCGCGACCTTGTCACGCGCGCCCTCGTACAGTGCCGTGGCCTCCTCGGCGAGGACGTGCACGCCACGGTGGACGTTGGCGTTGTGCTGCTCGTAGTACTCGGAGAGCACGTCGAGCACCTGGCGCGGGGTCTGCGAGGTCGCCGCGTTGTCCAGGTACACGAGCTTCTTGCCGTCGTGCAGGACGCGGTCCAGGATCGGGAAGTCCTTGCGGAGCGCCTCGGTGTCGAGGAGGCCCGGCAGCTGTGTCACGCGGATGCGCCACCCTTCGTGTATGCCTCGTAGCCCTCGTTCTCCAGCTTGTCGGCGAGCTCGGCGCCACCGGACTCGACGATGCGGCCGGCGGAGAAGACGTGGACGTAGTCGGGCTTGATGTAGCGCAGGATGCGCGTGTAGTGCGTGATCAGCAGCGTGCCGACCTCGCCGGTCTCGCGAACCCGGTTGACGCCCTCGGAGACGACGCGCAGGGCGTCGACGTCCAGACCGGAGTCGGTCTCGTCGAGGACCGCGATCTTCGGCTTGAGCAGCTCCAGCTGGAGGATCTCGTGGCGCTTCTTCTCACCGCCGGAGAAGCCCTCGTTGACGTTGCGCTCGGCGAAGGAGGGGTCCATGTTGAGGCGCTCCATGGCCTCCTTGACCTCCTTCACCCAGGTGCGCAGCTTGGGGGCCTCGCCGCGGACGGCGGTGGCGGAGGTGCGCAGGAAGTTGGAGACCGAGACGCCGGGGACCTCGACCGGGTACTGCATCGCGAGGAACAGGCCGGCGCGGGCGCGCTCGTCGACGGACATCTCCAGGACGTCCTCACCGTCGAGGGTGACGGAGCCGCCGGTGATCGTGTACTTCGGGTGACCCGCGAGGGAGTAGGCGAGGGTCGACTTGCCGGAGCCGTTGGGGCCCATGATGGCGTGCGTCTCGCCCTGCTTCACGGTGAGGTCGACGCCCTTGAGGATCTCCTTCGTGGCGTTGTCGGCCTCGACGGTGACGTGCAGGTCTCGGATTTCAAGCGTTGCCATGGGTGCCTCAGGACTCCTGGGTGAGGGAGACGAGAACGTCGTCCCCTTCGATGTGTACGGGGTATACGGGGACGGGGCGCGTCGCGGGAAGGCCGGACGGCTTACCGGTGCGGAGGTCGAACGCGGAGCCGTGCAGCCAGCACTCGATCTGGCAGTCCTCCACCTCGCCCTCGGAGAGCGAGACGTTCGCGTGGGAGCAGATGTCGTGGATGGCGAACACCTCCCCCTCGGTACGGACGACCGAGACCGGCGTGCCGTCGAGTTCCACCCGCTTGGGGGTGTCCTCCTCCAGCTCGCTCAGCCCACAGGCCCGGACGAAACGGGCACGGTCGAAGGTCGTCATGCGACCGAGGCCTCCAGCTCCTCTTCGATCTTCGCGATCAGCCGCTCCTCGATGTCCGCGACGCCGATCTGCTGGACCAGCTCGGCGAAGAAGCCACGGACGACGAGGCGGCGGGCCTCGTGCTCCGGGATGCCGCGGGCCATCAGGTAGAAGAGCTGCTCGTCGTCGAAGCGGCCGGTGGCCGAGGCGTGGCCGGCGCCGACGATCTCGCCGGTCTCGATCTCCAGGTTCGGCACGGAGTCGACGCGGGCACCGTCGGTCAGAACCAGGTTGCGGTTCATCTCGTAGGTGTCGGTGCCCTCGGCCTTGGCCTCGATCAGTACGTCGCCGATCCACACGGCGTGCGCGTCGTCGCCCTGGAGCGCGCCCTTGTAGACGACGTTCGACTTGCAGTGCGGGGTGTTGTGGGTGACCAGCAGACGGTGCTCCTGGTGCTGCCCGGCGTCGGTGAAGTACAGGCCGAACAGCTCGGCCTCGCCGCCGGGGCCGGCGTACTCGACGCGCGGGTGCAGGCGGACCACGTCACCTCCGAAGGTGACGACGACCGACTTGAAGGAGGCGTCACGGCCGACGAGGGCGTTGTGCTGGGCCACGTGCACGGCCTTGTCGTCCCAGTCCTGGACGGAGACGACGGTCAACTTGGCGCCGTCGCCCAGGATGTAGTCGACGTTGGCGGCCAGCACGGCGTCACCGGTGTGGTCGATGACGACGACGGCCTCGGCGAAGGCGCCCAGCTCGATCACCTGGTGGGCGAAGGCGGTGCCGCCCTCGCCGTGCACGGCGATGCGGATCGGCTCGGCCAGGACCGTCTCCTTGGGGACGGTGACCACGCCGGCCTTCTCGAACGCCGAGTACGCCTGGGCGGCGACGCGGTCCACCGGGGTGCCCGCCCTGCCGAGCCGCGCGTCGTCGCGGCCGACCGCCTCGACGGTGACGCCCTCGGGGGCCTGCACCTCGACCTTCAGGCCCTCGCCGGTGGCGACGGCGGTGCCGTCGTGCAGGCCGCGCAGGCGCTCCAGCGGGGTGAACCGCCACTCCTCCTCGCGGCCGTGCGGGACGGGGAAGTCCGCGACGTCGAAGGACGGGGGCGCGCTCATGCGCGAGACGACGGTCGACTCCGCGGCGACCGCGATCGAGCCGGCGGTGGTGGAGCCCACCGGGATGTTCTGAGCCTCAGCCATGGCTGTCGTAGTGCTCGCTTTCGTTTACGTGTCTGCGATCTTCGGCCCGCCCCGGAAGGCGGGCCGCCTGCTGCCGGACGGACGAGCGGGTCTCAGCCGACCGCGCCTTCCATCTGCAGCTCGATCAGCCGGTTGAGCTCCAGCGCGTACTCCATCGGCAGTTCCTTGGCGATCGGCTCGACGAAGCCGCGGACGATCATCGCCATCGCCTCGTCCTCGCTCAGACCGCGGCTCATCAGGTAGAAGAGCTGGTCCTCGGAGACCTTGGAGACGGTCGCCTCGTGGCCCATGGAGACATCGTCCTCGCGGACGTCGACGTACGGGTACGTGTCCGAACGCGAGATGGTGTCGACGAGCAGAGCGTCACAGAGCACGTTGGACTTCGCACCCGGGGCGCCTTCGCCGATCTCGATCAGACCGCGGTAGGAGGTACGGCCGCCGCCGCGCGCCACCGACTTGGAGACGATGTTCGAGGACGTGTTCGGGGCCATGTGGACCATCTTGGCGCCGGCGTCCTGGTGCTGGCCCTCGCCCGCGAAGGCGATGGACAGCGTCTCGCCCTTGGCGTGCTCGCCCATCAGGTAGACGGCCGGGTACTTCATCGTCACCTTGGAGCCGATGTTGCCGTCGATCCACTCCATGGTCGCGCCCTCGTAGGCGACGGCGCGCTTGGTGACCAGGTTGTAGACGTTGTTCGACCAGTTCTGGATGGTCGTGTAGCGGCAGCGGGCGTTCTTCTTGACGATGATCTCGACGACCGCGGAGTGCAGCGAGTCCGACTTGTAGATCGGGGCGGTGCAGCCCTCGACGTAGTGCACGTAGGCGCCCTCGTCGACGATGATCAGGGTGCGCTCGAACTGGCCCATGTTCTCGGTGTTGATCCGGAAGTAGGCCTGGAGCGGGATCTCCACGTGCACGCCCTTCGGCACGTAGATGAAGGAGCCGCCGGACCACACGGCGGTGTTCAGCGCGGCGAACTTGTTGTCACCGGCCGGGATGACGGTGCCGAAGTACTCCTTGAAGAGCTCCGGGTGCTCCTTCAGCGCGGTGTCGGTGTCGAGGAAGATGACGCCCTGCTCCTCCAGGTCCTCACGGATCTGGTGGTAGACGACCTCCGACTCGTACTGGGCGGCGACACCGGCGACGAGACGCTGCTTCTCGGCCTCCGGGATGCCCAGCTTGTCGTAGGTGTTCTTGATGTCCTCGGGCAGGTCCTCCCAGGACGCCGCCTGCTTCTCCGTGGAGCGCACGAAGTACTTGATGTTGTCGAAGTCGATGCCCGACAGGTCCGAGCCCCAGTTCGGCATGGGCTTCTTCTCGAAGAGCTTCAGGCCCTTGAGGCGCAGCTTGGTCATCCACTCCGGCTCCGACTTCTTGCCGGAGATGTCGCGGACGACGTCCTCGTTCAGACCGCGCTTCGCTGCGGCACCGGCCTCGTCGGAGTCGGCCCAGCCGTATTCGTACTTGCCCAGGCCCTCGAGCTCAGGGTGGGCAGTCTCCGTGGGGAGAGTCATGCGGGGTTCCTCCCGGCCGTGCTTGCAGATGCGTTGTCGCTGTGAACTTGCGTGTGGGAAATCTTGGGGATGAACGTCGTGCAGACGCCGTCGCCGTGCGCGATGGTCGCCAGCCGCTGGACGTGCGTCCCGAGCAGTTCGGCGAAGATCTCCGTCTCCGCCTCGCACAGCTGCGGGAACTGCTCCGCGACATGGGCGACCGGGCAGTGGTGCTGGCAGAGCTGCTCGCCTTTTTGAGGGAGGGGTGCGCTGCGCGCCGTTGCAGCGTACCCGTCCGCGCTCAGGGCCTTGGCCAGGGCTTCGGTGCGCTGGTCGGGGCTCACGGCCTCGATCGCCTTGCGGTACGCGCGCGCCTGGGCGGTGATCCGGGCGCGGGCGAAGGCGGCGACCGCCTCGCTCCCGCCCTCGCGCTCGGCGATCCACTTGAGGGCGTCCGCGGCGAGCGTGTCGTAGGACTGGTCGAAGGCGTCGCGACCGCAGTCGGTGAGCGCGAAGACCTTGGCGGGACGGCCGCGGGTGCGCGTGCCGTACACCCGCTGCTCCCGGGCCTGAACCACGTCGTCCGCGACGAGCGCGTCCAGATGCCTGCGTACGGCGGCCTGGGTGAGACCCAGCCGACCGGCCAGCTCGGCGACGGTCGAGGGCCCGTGGTCCAGGATGGACCGCGCGACCCGGTTGCGCGTCGAACGATCCGAGCGCATCCCGGCCGCGAGCTCCTCCTGAGGGGCCCCCATGGGGGTCTCCCGAGCCTCGCCGACGTTTTTCACAACGCCATTGTTGCGTAATTCCTCAAAGGCAGGCAAGCGGCGTCCGGCCGGACGGATGGTGCCCTGCGTCACTTAGGCATACCTAATCTGACCTGCGGAAACGATCTTTGATCGATCAAATCGGTGGCATGACAAGGCGGCGTCCTGGACACTCCCGAAACATGTCGACACCCCCTCCCACCGGCCCTCTTGTCACCCGCGAGACCCTCGCCGCACAGTTGCGCGAGCTAGGCGTCCGAAGCGGTGAAACGCTTCTCGTCCACTCCTCCCTCAGCTCCCTCGGATGGGTCTGCGGAGGGGCCGTCACCGTCGTCCGAGGGCTGCTCGACGCCCTCGGCCCGGACGGCACGCTCGTGGTCCCCACCCAGTCCGCAGACCTCTCCGATCCGAGCGTGTGGAGCAATCCGCCGGTGCCCGAGGAGTGGTGGGACACCATCCGGGCCACGATGCCGGAGTACGACCCCCTCGTCACGCCCAGCCTCGGCGTCGGCGTGATCCCCGAGACCGTACGGACCTGGCCGGGCGCCGTGCGCAGCGCCCATCCGCAGACCTCGTTCGCCGCTGTCGGGCCCCGCGCGCGGCACCTGACCGACGGGCACGCGACCGACTGCCGCCTCGGCGAGCGCAGCCCGCTGGCCCGGCTGGAGGCACTCGACGCGCGCGTGCTGCTGCTCGGTGCCGGCTACGACGCGTGCACCTGCTTCCATCTGGCCGAGTACAGGATCCCGTCACCGCTGGTGAAGGTGGGACGCCCGGGGCCCGCGGGATGGGAGGTGGTCACCGAGGTGTCGATCACCTCGGAGCGGTTCGACGAACTGGGCCATGACTTCGAGCGGGACCGTCCCGTCGTACGCGGGACGGCGGGCGCGGCCGACGTACGGCTGTTTCCGCTGGCCGACGCGGTGGCGTACGCGCAGCGGTGGCTGGCGATCCACCGGCCCCGCGCGGAGGAGATCTGACCCGATCGGGCCGGGAGAGGCGCACCCCGCCGTCCGGGTGACCGGCCGCCTACCTAGACTCTGGAGCCATGCGAACTGAGCCCGTGGTCGAAGTCCAGGCCCTGGTGAAGCGGTACGGCACGAAGACCGCGGTGGACGGCCTCGACCTGGTGGCCCGGGCGGGTGTGACCGCGGTGCTCGGCCCCAACGGCGCGGGCAAGACCACGACGGTCGAGGCCTGCGAGGGCTACCGCAAGCCGGACTCCGGCACGGTGCGTGTCCTGGGTCTCGACCCGGTGCGGCAGTCCGGCGAACTGCGGCCGCGCATCGGCGTGATGCTCCAGTCCGGCGGTGTCTACTCGGGAGCGCGGGCGGACGAGATGCTGCGCCATGTCGCCAGGCTGCACGCGCACCCCCTGGACGTCGACGCCCTGATCGAGCGGCTCGGGCTGGGCGATTGCGGCCGCACCACCTACCGCCGCCTCTCCGGCGGCCAGCAGCAGCGGCTCGCCCTCGCCATGGCCGTGGTCGGCCGCCCCGAGCTGGTCTTCCTCGACGAGCCGACCGCCGGTCTCGACCCGCAGGCCCGCCGGGCCACCTGGGACCTGGTCCGGGACCTGCGCGCCGACGGGGTCTCCGTGATCCTGACGACCCACTACATGGACGAGGCCGAGCAGCTCGCCGACGACGTCGCGATCATCGACGCGGGCCGGGTCATCGCCCAGGGCTCCCCCGAGGAGCTGTGCCGGGGCGGCGCCGAGAACACGCTCCGCTTCACCGGCCGCCCCGGCCTGGACGTGGGGTCCCTGCTGAAGGCCCTGCCCGCCGACTGCACGGCGGCCGAGCTGACGCCGGGGTCGTACCGGGTCGTCGGCAAGGTCGACCCGCAGCTGCTCGCGACGGTGACGTCCTGGTGCGCGCAGCACGGGGTGATGCCGGACCGTATCTCGGTGGAGCGGCACACGCTCGAAGACGTCTTCCTGGAGCTCACCGGCAAGGAGCTGCGCTCGTGACGACCACCGGCACCTACACCCCCCGGCCGGGCGCGGCGCCCCTGCCCCGCATGATCGCTGCCCAGGCGGCGCTGGAGACCAAGATGCTGCTGCGCAACGGCGAGCAGCTGCTGCTGACCGTGGTGATCCCCACCCTGCTGCTGGTGCTGTTCAGCTCGGTGGACATCATCGACACCGGTGCCGGAGAGGCCGTCGACTTCCTGGCCCCCGGCATCCTCGCGCTGGCCGTGATGTCGACGGCGTTCACCGGGCAGGCGATCGCGACGGGTTTCGAGCGCCGGTACGGCGTGCTGAAGCGGCTGGCCTCCTCACCGCTTCCCCGCTGGGCCCTGATGACGGCGAAGACGGTGTCCGTGCTGGTCACCGAGGTCCTCCAGATCGCCCTGCTCACGGCGATCGCCTTCGCGCTCGGCTGGTCGCCGCACGGCGGTCCGGCGGCAGTCGTGCTCCTGCTGGTCCTGGGGACGGCCGCCTTCTCGGGCCTGGGCCTGCTGATGGCGGGCACGCTCAAGGCCGAGGCCACGCTCGCCGCCGCCAACCTGGTGTTCCTGCTGCTGCTCGTCGGCGGCGGGGTGATCGTGCCGCTGGACAAGTTCCCGGCCGCCGCCCAGGACGTCCTCGCCCTGCTGCCCGTCTCGGCGCTCTCCGACGGGCTGCGGGACGTGCTCCAGCACGGGAGCGGGATGCCGTGGGGCGACCTGGGGATCCTCGCCGTGTGGGCGGTCCTGGGGCTGACCGCGGCCGGCAGGTTCTTCCGCTGGGAGTAGGGCCCCGGGTCCGGCACGACGGGCGGGAAGCCCCCGGTGCGGGACCCTCGTGAAAGCGTGCACAAGCGGCCCGCCTACGATAGGGCGCGTGCCAAACCTGACCCGCGCCGACGCCCTGGCGGTCGTACGCAACCCGCTCGCCTTCATCGCCGCACGCTGGACCCCGGACCCGCGGACGGTCCGACGCGCTGCCCTCACCGCGCTCGTGATGTCGGTGATCATCGTGGTCACCGGTGGCGCGGTACGGCTCACCGGTTCCGGGCTCGGCTGCCCGACCTGGCCCAAGTGCACCGACGACTCGCTCACCGCCACCCGCGAGATGGGCCTGCACGGCGCCATCGAGTTCGGCAACCGCCTGCTGACGTACGTGCTGTGCGCGGCCGTCGGCTGGGCGATCATCGCCGCCCGCTCGACCGAGCCGCACCGGCGCGGCCTGACCCGGCTGGGCTGGGCCCAGTTCTGGATCGTCATGAGCAACGCCGTGCTCGGCGGCATCGTGGTCCTGGTCGGCCTGAACCCGTACACGGTCGCGGCCCACTTCGTGGCGACGTCCGCCCTCATCGCGGTCGCGACGGTGATGTGGCAGCGCACCCGGGAGGGTGACGCACAGCCGCGTCCCCTGGTCGGCAAGGCCGTGCGGCAGCTGGTGTGGGTGATGGTCGGGGCCTCGGTGCTGCTGATCCTGGTCGGCACCGTGGTGACCGGCGCCGGTCCGCACGCGGGCGACTCCAGCGAGGTCGAGCGGATGCCGGTCGACTGGGAGAACGTCACCAAGCTGCATGCCGTGCTGGCGTGGATCGTGGTCACGCTGACGTTCGCCCTGTGGTTCGTCCTGAAGGCGGTCGACTCCCCGAAGGGGCCGCTGAACCGTACCCGCGACCTCTTCGTGATCCTCCTCGCCCAGGGCGCGATCGGCTACGTCCAGTACTTCACGGACCTTCCCGAGCTCCTGGTCGGCCTGCACATGTTCGGCTCGGCGGTGACGTGGATCGCGGTGCTGCGCGTCCTGCTGGCCCTGCGGGAACGGCCCGAGGAGTCGGTGCCCGACCTGCCGCCTCGGTCGTACGACGCCGCGAGCGCGTCGATGGCCGGGCCCAGGTAGTCCCGCGTCGGCCCGGCCCTGCGCGCCGCCCGCTCCCCGGTGGGCGGCGCGGTGCCGTCGTGGCCGGTCGACCTGTCGAGCGCGGCGTCCGTCGGCGTCCGTCGGCTTTCCGCCCCGTCCGTGCGGGGCGCCACCGCCGGTGAACCCGGTCACTCCAGCCCGTACACCCTTGTGGCGTTGCCCGCCGCGACCATGCCCGCCACGCGCTGCGCGTCCCCCAGCGACCACGCCCCCTCGGCCACCCAGCCCCCGAGCACCCTGGCGAGGGCCTCGCGGAACAGGCCGGCGCCGACGACGTGCAGTTCGGGCAGGCCCTGTGCGCCGCTGGAGAAGAGGATCTTGCCGAAGGGGGCCAGTTCCAGGATCTCGGCGAGGATCGTGGCGGCACGGGCGCCCGTGCGGATGAGCGCGGCGCCCGAGTCGGCGTAGACATGCGGGAAGACCCCGGCCAGGTGGGCGGCGTGGCGGTGGTACGGGTAGCCGTGCAGCAGGATCAGGTCGGTGCCGAGGCCGGCCGTGGCGCGGACGAAGTCGGTGAGCAGCACCGGGTCCGTGCGGTCGATCCGCACGCCGGGCTCGCCCAGCCCCGCGTGCAGCTGGAGCGGCAGCCCCGACGCCACCGCGATCCACAGCAGGTGCCGCAGCAGCACGGGGTCGGTCAGCTCACCGCCGACGCTGCGGGCCGCGAGCCAGCGCCCCGCCGCGCCTCGCACCTCCCCCGGCCCCGGCGGCTCGGGCGCGAGCGCGAGACCGTGCCGCACGCCCGCGACGGACGTGAAGGCGACGGCGTGCACGGCCGCGCCGTGCACCGATTCGGCGAGGTTGGCGAGGAAGGACTCGACGGTGCCGGAGGTGTCGGCGACCTGTTCGGCGAGGAGTTCGAGGCGCACGATCTCACGGGCCTCGGCGGAGGCGGCGGAGGCCAGCTCGGTGGGGCCGGTGAGGTCGCCGGGGACGCCGGAGTCGATCAGATAGGTGGTGATGCCGCTGCCGCGCAGCAGTCGCCGGCCCGCCTCGAACACCCCGAGTTCGCGGCGCCGGGCCAGGTAGCGGGCGGGCGGGCAGTGCGGTTCCAGCCCCAGGAGCGGAGGGCACCAGCGGCGTACGGCGAAGCCGGTCTGCGTGTCGAACAGGGTGGTGCCGGGCGCGGGCGGGCCCTCGGTGCGGGCCAGCTGGGCCTCGAAGGTGCCGAGGCCCAGCTCCGTCCTCAGTACGCCGTGGCAGTACTGGTCCACGAGGGACGGCGTTTCGATCATCCGGAACTCCCCGTTGCTGGACCGTGTAATCCCTACAGGTCCTAACGGGTGAACCGGGCTTCAGGTGTTGGTGTCACACACCCCGTGCGAAAAAACGACCGGTATCAGCCGTTGCTGGGTCCGCCGACCTGGATGCCCGCCATGCGGCTCCACTCGTACGGACCGGTTTTCACCTTCGCCGCGAACTCGCCGTCGAACGCCTCGTGGGCCGTGACCCCGGCCTTCGCGACGGCCTTCTCGGCGATCTCGTACGACGGTGCGACGAGGTCGCCCCAGCCGCCGTCCTCGCCCACGAGCACGATGCGGGCGCCGCGCTGCCCGATGTACGCGACCTGGGCCTCGGCTCCGCCGTGGGACTTGGCGAAGGTGTCGATCTGCTTGGCCAGCTTGGCCACCCTGCGCTCGGCCCGAGCGTCAACCTGCTGCGTGTCTGCCATGGCAGCGATGCTACTCACCAGTAGATCGCCTGGCGAGAGCAGGGCTCTGTGACCTACGTCAGTGCGGGGACGATGTGGCCTACGTCAGTGCGGGGACGAACGGGTCGACCGCCACGGCCACGAAGAGCAGCGAGACGTAGGTGATCGACCAGTGGAACAGGCGCATCTCCTTCAGCTTCGCGCCCGTCACCTCCGCCTTCGCCCGGTTCTGCAGGGCGTGTGCCTCCCACAGCCACCAGCCGCCCGCCGCCAGGGCGACGGCGGTGTAGAACCAGCCCGTGTAGCCGAGGGGGGTGAGCAGCAGGGAGACGGCGACCATCACCCAGCTGTAGATCACGATCTGCTTGGCGACCACTTTGTTGGAGGCGATGACCGGCAGCATCGGGACGCCCACGCGCGCGTAGTCGTCCTTCACCTTCATGGAGAGCGGCCAGTAGTGCGGCGGCGTCCAGAAGAAGATGACCATGAAGAGGATCAGCGGCGCCCAGGTGAGGGAGTTCGTCACGGCCGTCCAGCCGATCAGTACCGGCATGCAGCCCGCGATGCCGCCCCACACGATGTTCTGCGCGGTGCGGCGCTTGAGGATCATCGTGTAGACGACGACATAGAAGAGGAGCGCTCCGAGGGCGAGCCAGGCACTCAGCCAGTTGACGGTCAGCCCGAACAGCAGGGTGGACACGACCGCCAGCGTGATGCCGAAGGCCAGGCACTCGCGCGGGCTGACCATCCCGGTGACCAGCGGGCGCTGCGAGGTGCGGTCCATGAGCGCGTCGATGTCACGGTCGATGTACATGTTCAGCGCGTTGGCGCCGCCTGCCGACAGGTAGCCGCCGACGCAGGTCAGCAGGACCAGCGTCAGGTCGGGCACTCCCTGCTCGGCCAGGAACATCACCGGAACGGTGGTGATGAGCAGCAGCTCGATGATCCGCGGCTTGGTCAGCGCCACGAACGCCTTGACCCGGGCCCCGATCGGCCGCCGGCTCGGGCTCTGGCTCGTCCCGATAATCCCCGCTGGACGGGATTCAACGGCCGTCACGCACACCCCTGACAGAGACTCCCAGCGAGCCCTCCCCTGTGAAGTCCCGGTAAAGGCTCGCGCGTACCACGCCACTGTAGACGTTGCCCAGACCCGGACATTCGCGGGGGTCGGGTCGTGTTGAGGAGGGCCCTCGTCGGAGTCCCGCACGACTCGGTTGAGCACTCGGACGAGCGGCTGCGTATTCAGTTGCCGAATGCGCCTCCCGCCCAGTCGGGAGGCGGACACCGGAGACTCCCGGCAGTCTGGAATGACTCGAAAAGACGCACGTACTTACGGGGGTAGGCTCGACCACGGCCGGGCGCCCGATGCACCGGCATTCGACATGCGTGACATGTGGAGAGGAGCCCTGACCCAGGGTGAGCACCAAGCCGACCACCACAGACCTCGAGTGGACCGAGTTGGACCAGCGGGCCGTCGACACCGCCCGTGTCCTGGCCGCCGATGCCGTACAGAAGGTCGGCAACGGCCATCCGGGTACGGCGATGAGCCTGGCACCTGCCGCCTACACCCTCTTCCAGAAGGTGATGCGGCACGACCCGGCGGACGCCGACTGGGTCGGGCGCGACCGGTTCGTGCTGTCCGCCGGCCACTCGTCCCTGACCCTGTACACCCAGCTGTACCTGGCCGGCTTCGGCCTGGAGCTGGACGACCTGAAGTCGTTCCGCACCTGGGGTTCGAAGACTCCCGGTCACCCCGAGTACGGCCACACCACGGGCGTGGAGACGACGACCGGCCCGCTGGGACAGGGTGTCGCCAACGCCGTGGGCATGGCGATGGCCGCGCGCTACGAGCGTGGCCTGTTCGACCCGGAGGCCCCGGAGGGCACCTCGCCCTTCGACCACTTCGTGTACGTGATCGCCGGTGACGGCTGTCTGCAGGAGGGCATCTCCGCCGAGGCGTCCTCGCTGGCCGGCCACCAGAAGCTGGGCAACCTGGTCCTGCTGTGGGACGACAACCACATCTCGATCGAGGGCGACACCGAGACGGCCGTCTCCGAGGACGTCTGCAAGCGCTACGAGGCGTACGGCTGGCATGTGCAGCGCGTCGAGCCGCAGGCCAACGGCGACCTCGACCCGGCCGCCATCTACGACGCCGTGCAGAAGGCGAAGGCGGTCACCGACAAGCCGTCCTTCATCGCGATGCGCTCGATCATCGCCTGGCCCGCCCCCAACGCGCAGAACACCGAGGCCGCCCACGGCTCCGCGCTCGGTGACGAGGAGGTCGCGGCCACCAAGCGCGTCCTCGGCTTCGACCCGGAGCAGACCTTCGAGGTCGCCGACGAGGTCATCGCCCACACCCGGGGCGCCCTGGAGCGCGGGCAGGCCGCCCGCGCCGTGTGGGAGAAGGCGTTCCAGCAGTGGCGGGACAACAACCCCGAGCGCGCCGCCGAGTACGACCGGATCAGCAAGGGCGAGCTGCCCACCGGCTGGGAGGAGAAGGTCCCGGTCTTCGAGCCCGGCAAGGCGGTGGCGACGCGTGCCGCCTCCGGCAAGGTGCTCCAGGCCCTCGGCGCCGTCATCCCGGAGCTGTGGGGCGGCTCTGCCGACCTGGCCGGCTCCAACAACACCACGATCGACAAGACGTCGTCGTTCCTCCCGGCGGACAACCCGCTGCCGGAGACGGACCCGTACGGCCGCACGATCCACTTCGGCATCCGCGAGCACGCCATGGCCGCGGAGATGAACGGCATCGCGCTGCACGGCAACACCCGTATCTACGGCGGCACCTTCCTCGTCTTCTCCGACTACATGCGCAACGCCGTGCGCCTGTCGGCGCTGATGCACCTTCCGGTGACGTACGTGTGGACGCACGACTCCATCGGACTCGGTGAGGACGGCCCCACCCACCAGCCGATCGAGCACCTCGCGTCCCTGCGCGCCATCCCGGGTCTGAACATCGTCCGTCCGGCGGACGCCAACGAGACGGCGATCGCCTGGCGCGAGATCCTCGGGCGCTACACCAAGGAGTTCGGCAAGGGGCAGCCGCACGGCCTCGCGCTGACGCGTCAGGGTGTGCCGACGTACGAGGCCAACGAGGACGCCGCGCGCGGCGGTTACGTGATGTTCGAGGCCGAAGGGCCCTCCGGGCAGAGCACTGCGCCGCAGGTCGTCCTCATCGCGACCGGTTCCGAGGTGCACGTGGCCGTCGAGGCGCGCGAGCAGCTCCAGGCCGACGGGGTGCCGACGCGGGTCGTGTCCATGCCGTCCGTGGAGTGGTTCGAGGAGCAGGACCAGGGGTACCGGGACAGCGTCCTGCCGCCGTCCGTCAAGGCGCGTGTCGCGGTGGAGGCCGGTATCGGGCTGACCTGGCACAAGTACGTCGGGGAAGCGGGCCGCATCGTTTCCCTGGAGCACTTCGGTGCTTCGGCCGACGGCAAGGTCCTCTTCCGGGAGTACGGCTTCACCGCCGAGAACGTGGCCACCGCCGCCCGGGAATCCCTCGCGGCGGCCCAGCGCTGACGCTGATACACGAGACGTAGGAGTTTGATTTTCCATGACAGACGCACTGAAGCGCCTCTCCGAGGAAGGCGTCGCGATCTGGCTGGACGACCTGTCGCGCCAGCGCATCACGTCCGGCAACCTCGCCGAGCTGATCGACCAGCAGCACGTCGTCGGTGTCACCACCAACCCGACGATCTTCCAGAAGGCGATCAGCAGCGGTGACGGCTACGACCAGCAGGTCGCCGACCTCGCCGCCCGCAAGGTCACCGTCGAAGAGGCGATCCGCATGATCACGACGGCGGACGTCCGGGACGCCGCCGACATCCTGCGCCCGGTCTTCGACGCCACCGACGGCCAGGACGGCCGGGTCTCCATCGAGGTCGACCCGCGGCTCGCGCACAACACCCGCGCGACGGTCGCCGAGGCCAAGCAGCTGGCCTGGCTCGTGGACCGGCCCAACACCCTGATCAAGATCCCGGCCACCAAGGCGGGCCTCCCGGCGATCACCGAGGTCATCGGCCTCGGTATCAGCGTCAACGTCACGCTGATCTTCTCCCTGGAGCGCTACCGCGAGGTCATGGACGCCTACCTGGCGGGCCTGGAGAAGGCCAAGGAACGCGGCCTGGACCTGTCGCTGATCCGCTCGGTGGCGTCCTTCTTCGTGTCCCGGGTGGACACCGAGATCGACAAGCGCCTCGACGCGCTGGGCACCGACGAGGCCAAGGCCGCCCGCGGCAAGGCGGGTGTGGCCAATGCGCGCCTCGCCTACCAGGCGTACGAGGAGGTCTTCTCCTCCGACCGCTGGTCGAGGCTGGAGAACGCGGGCGCCCGCAAGCAGCGTCCGCTGTGGGCCTCCACCGGCGTGAAGGACCCGGCCTACAAGCCGACCCTGTACGTCGACGACCTGGTCGCGCCGAACACGGTCAACACGATGCCGGAGGCCACCCTCGTGGCCACCGAGGAGCAGGGCGAGATCACCGGCAACACCGTCGCCGGCACCTACGAGCAGGCCCGCGCCGACCTGGACGCCGTGGAGAAGCTCGGCATCTCCTACGACGAGGTCGTCCAGCTGCTGGAGGACGAGGGCGTCGACAAGTTCGAGGCGTCCTGGAACGACCTGCTCAAGTCGACCGAGGCGGAGCTCCAGCGCCTCGCCCCCTCGGAGGGCTGATCCCTTGTCACCCTTCACCGTCACGGAAGCGAATCCGCTTCGTGACGCCGCCGACCGACGGCTCCCGCGCATCGCGGGGCCGTCGGGCCTGGTGATTTTCGGCGTTACGGGCGATTTGTCACGTAAGAAGCTGATGCCCGCCGTTTATGACCTCGCCAACCGGGGTCTGCTGCCGCCGGGATTCTCGCTCGTCGGGTTCGCCCGCCGCGAGTGGGCCCACGAGGACTTCGCTCAGGAGGTCCACGACGCGGTCAAGGAGCACGCCCGGACCCCCTTCCGCGAGGAGGTCTGGCAGCAGCTCATCCAGGGCATGCGCTTCGTGCAGGGCACGTTCGACGACGACGACGCCTTCGAGCGGCTGCGGGCCACCATCGAGGAACTGGACAAGGCACAGGGCACGGGCGGCAACTTCGCCTTCTACCTCTCGGTGCCGCCGCGCTCCTTCCCGGTGGTCATCCAGCAGCTGAAGAAGCACGGCCTCGCCGACCAGACGTCCGGCTCCTGGCGCCGCGCGGTCATCGAGAAGCCCTTCGGCCACGACCTGAAGTCCGCCGAGCGGCTGAACAAGGTCGTCCACGAGGTCTTCGCCCCCGACCAGGTCTTCCGCATCGACCACTACCTGGGCAAGGAGACCGTCCAGAACATCCTGGCGCTGCGCTTCGCCAACACGATGTTCGAGCCGATCTGGAACCGGTCCTTCGTGGACCACGTGCAGATCACCATGGCCGAGGACATCGGCATCGGCGGCCGCGCCGGCTACTACGACGGCATCGGCGCCGCCCGTGACGTCATCCAGAACCACCTCCTGCAGCTGATGGCCCTGACGGCCATGGAGGAGCCCGCCTCCTTCGACGCGGACGCGCTGGCCGCGGAGAAGACCAAGGTGCTCGGCGCCGTACGGCTGCCGAAGGACCTGGGCCGGGACACGGTGTTCGCGCAGTACGCGGCCGGCTGGCAGGGCGGCGCGAAGGCGGTCGGGTACCTCCAGGAGGAGGGCATCGACCCCAAGTCGAAGACCGACACGTACGCCGCGGTCAAGCTGGAGATAGACAACCGCCGCTGGGCGGGCGTCCCCTTCTATCTGCGCACCGGCAAACGGCTGGGGCGGCGGGTGACGGAGATCGCCGTGGTGTTCCAGCGGGCGCCGCACTCCCCCTTCGACACGACGGCCACCGAGGAACTCGGCCAGAACGCGATCGTGATCCGCGTCCAGCCCGACGAAGGCGTGACGGTCCGCTTCGGTTCGAAGGTGCCGGGCACGTCGATGGAGATCCGGGACGTCTCGATGGACTTCGCCTACGGCGAGTCCTTCACGGAGACCAGCCCGGAGGCGTACGAGCGCCTCATCCTGGACGTCCTGCTCGGCGACGCCAACCTCTTCCCGCGCACCGAGGAGGTCGAGCTGTCCTGGAAGATCCTCGACCCGATCGAGGAGTTCTGGGACAAGCACGGCGCGCCGGCCCAGTACCCGGCCGGTACCTGGGGTCCGGTCGAGGCGGACGACATGCTGGAGCGAGACGGACGGAGCTGGCGCCGGCCATGAAGATAGACCTCACGGACACCACCGCCAGCAAGATCAACAAGGCGTTGGTGCAGGGCCGCCGAGCCATCGGCACACCGGCCGTGGGCATGGTGCTCACGCTGGTCATCGTGACCGACGAGGAGAACGCCTACGACGCCCTGAAGGCCGCGAACGACGCCTCCCGCGAGCACCCCTCGCGCACCCTGGTCGTCATCAAACGGGTCTCGCGCTCACCGCGCGACCGTACCCAGTCCCGACTGGACGCCGAGGTGCGGGTGGGCGCGGACGCGGGCACCGGTGAGACGGTGGTGCTGCGACTGTACGGCGAGGTGGCCGAGCACGCCCAGTCCGTCGTCCTGCCGCTGCTGCTGCCGGACGCGCCGGTGGTCGTCTGGTGGCCGGTGAACGCGCCGCTCGACCCGGCGAACGACCCGCTGGGCTCACTGGCCCAGCGCCGGGTGACGGACACCTACGCCGCCGAGCAGCCGGTGCGGGAACTGTCCGCCCGTGCCGAGACCTACACGCCCGGCGACACGGACCTGTCGTGGACCCGGATCACGCCCTGGCGCTCGATGCTCGCGGCGGCTCTCGACCAGGTGGTCTGCGAGGTGCGGGCCGTCGAGGTGGAGGGCGAGGAGTTCAACCCGAGCTGTGAGCTGCTGGCGATGTGGCTCGCCGACCGGCTGGACGTGCCCGTGAAGCGGTCGCTGTCGTCGGGCCCCGGTCTGACCGCTGTCCGCATGGACACCGACTGCGGCCCGATAGCCCTGGACCGGGCGGACGGCTCCCTGGCGACCCTCTCCATCCAGGGCCAGCCGGACCGTGCGGTGGCGCTGAAGCGGCGGGAGACCGCCGAGCTGATCGCGGAGGAGCTGCGGCGACTCGACCCGGACGACACCTACGCCTCGGCGCTGCGGTTCGGGGTGGGGCGGCTGGCCTCCGGATCGGTTCCCGCGGTGCGGGGCGCCGAGGCGGCCGTGGCCGAGGCCGCGCCGGCCGAGGCGTCGGCGCAGGCCGAGCAGGCGGGGCCCCGGGAGCCCGGGGACGAGGGGGGATCGCCGGCCAAAGGAGAGGCCGTCGAGACTCCCGTCGAAGCCGCTGCGAAAGCACCCGCGAAACAAGCGGCGGCACCGGAACCGGTGAAGAAGGCGGCGGCGAAGTGAGCACTCCGCAGCTGGTCGTGCACCACGACAAGGAGCTGATGGCGCAGGCCGCGGCGGCCCGGCTGATCACGAAGATCGTGGACGCCCAGGCCTCCCGGGGCTCGGCGTCCGTGGTCCTCACGGGTGGCCGCAACGGCAACGGTCTGCTGGCCGCGCTGGCGGCCGCCCCCGCCCGGGACGCCATCGACTGGGCCCGCCTCGACCTGTGGTGGGGCGACGAGCGCTTCCTCCCCGAGGGCGACCCCGAGCGCAATGTCACGCAGGCCCGCGAGGCCCTGCTGGACGCGGTGCCGCTGGATCCGAAGCGCGTGCACGCCATGCCCGCGTCGGACGGCCCGTTCGGCTCGGACGTGGACGCGGCGGCCGCCTCGTACGCGGAGGAACTGGCGCGGGCGGCGGGTCCGGAGAACCACGGCGCGGTGCCGACGTTCGACGTCCTGATGCTCGGCGTGGGCCCCGACACCCACGTGGCGTCCCTCTTCCCGGAACTCCCGGCCGTGCGGGAGACGGAACGCACGGTCGTAGGGGTGCACGGCGCCCCCAAGCCCCCGCCGACCCGCGTGACCCTCACCCTCCCGGCGATCCGGGCGGCGCGGGAGGTCTGGCTCCTGGCAGCAGGCGAGGACAAGGCGCGGGCCGCGGCGATCGCCCTGTCGGGAGCGGGTGAGATCCAGGCCCCGGCGGCCGGAGCGTACGGCCGTTCCCGGACCCTGTGGCTCCTGGACGCGGCGGCGGCCTCGCAGTTGCCGCGGTCGCTGTATCCGCCGGCGTCGCCCTGACCCAGCGAGTGGAGTCGGGGGCGGCGGGGGAGCTTCCTCGGACCCGTCGCCCCCGCCCGCTCCTTCTCAGCGCACCACGCTGACCAGCTCCGACCCGCCCTCAAGCCTGCCCTGCCTGCGCAGTTCCTCGATGTCCGCCACGAGGCAGTCACGGATGTCCTTGCCCATGCGGCGCCATCCGAAGAAATCGCACGCCTGCTTGATCAGCTCGTCCTCCGACATGCCGGGGCACTCGTCGGCCAGCTCGTACAGCGCCACGTGTCGCTCGGTCGGGGCGATGTGCATGACCTTGCGCACCGCCTCACCATCGGCGGGATGCCGGGCCTTCAGCGCACCGTCGCGCTGCGCGTCGAAGAAGGCGCCGTTCGAGGAGACAAGTCCGGAGCGGACCATGGCACGGGCCACCTCCCGGACGTTTTCCCGGATGCGGTTTCCGGCCCGGCCGACGCCCCAGGCCTCACGCGCGCGCTGCACCAACAGATCCTCGTGGATGGGTCCTTCGGCCTCTACGACCTGCGCCAGCAGCTTGCGCAACGCGGGCCGGGCCTCCGGTGTGTGCAGTTCATGGCGCGGACTGACCATGACCGCGGCGATCCGGTACGGGGCGCTCCACTCCCGTTCCGTACCGGCGTCGACCGGCACACGCTCATACTCCACCTCCGTCTGTGCCGGTACCCGCGGTGTCGCCCTGGACCGCGCTCCCGCATGGTCCGGGGTCGCCGCCGTCTCGGCCCACTCCCCGGCAGCGGAGGACGGCGGCGCCGCCTGCGCCACGACCAGCTGTCCCTGGGCAACGGCGCGTTCGACCGCCTCCCGCAGTCGTAGCTCCGCAGCGGCCCGCCCGCGATACCAGTCCGTGCCCCAGATTCGGTGAAGACGCCAGCCGAGCCCGTTGAGGACCTGCTCGCGCAGCCGGTCCCGGTCGCGGGCGGCCTTGGACGAGTGGTACATGGCGCCGTCGCATTCGATGCCCAGGGCGTACGCGCCGGGTAGCTGGGGGTGGCGCACCCCGATGTCGATGCGGTAGCCGGCGACGCCGACCTGCGGCTGCACGTGGTAGCCCCAGCCTCGCAGGACAGCCAGGACGGACTCCTCGAACGGGCTGTCCGGCTCGGCGTAGGACTGCACGACATCCTGGGCCAGGACGGAGGGGCCGTTCTCGGCGTACTCGAGATAGCGCTTGAGGTGCTGCACGCTCTCATTGGGGCTGTCGGGCAGGCTCGTGCCACGGAAGGAGGCCACGACCTCCATGCGATAGCGGGCGCGTGTCACCGCCACGTTGAGGCGACGCCACCCGCCGCCCTTGTTGATGGGGCCGAAGTTGAGCCCCACCTTGCCGTGTTCGTCGGGTCCGTAGCCGACGGACATGATCATCACGTCACGCTCGTCGCCCTGCACCGATTCCAGGTTCTTGACGAAGAACCCGTCGAGGCGGTCCTCGGTGAAGCAGTGGTCGAGGTCGGGACGCGCCAGCCTCGCCTGCTGCACGGCCTGGTCGATCGCCGAGGCCTGAGCCTGCGAGAGTGCGACGACTCCGAGGGTCCTTCCGGGGCGGGTGTCGAAGTGGTGGATGACGCGCCGGGCCACGAAGTCCGCCTCGGCACGGTTGTCGCGGCGCCCTCCCCGGTCGTAGACGCCGTCAGTCTTGAGGAAGGCGACGCCCACGTCGTTGCCCTCGTCGAGGGCTCCGGGGAAGGTCACCATCGAGTTGTCGTAGAACTCGCGGTTGCTGAAGGTGATCAGGTCTTCGTGACGGCTGCGGTAGTGCCAGCGCAGCGGCAGATCCCGCATGGCGCCGGCCTTGCAGGCGTGCAACAGAGACTCGAAGGAGTCCGGGACGCCCTCCACGTACTCGTCGGAATCGTCATCGACCGCGGAGTCGAAGAACGAGGTCGGTGGCAGTTGCTTGTCATCACCGGCGACGACGAGTGTGCGTCCCCGGTAGATGCAGTTGACGGCATCACCGGGACGGACCTGGGAGGCCTCGTCGAAGACGACCACATCGAAGTGGAAGTCGGGAGGCAGGAACTGGCTCACCGTCAGCGGGCTCATCATGAAGCACGGCTTGATCGACTGGACCACCTCGCGGGTCCGGCCGAGCAGTTCACGCACAGGCATGTGGCGGGTCTTCTTCTCCGCCTCGCGGATGATCACGGCGCCGGCACCGCCGTTGACCCGGCGCGGCCGTCGCTTGTTGCACGCCTCGATCACCGCACCGCCCGCCGCCGCGATCAGTCGGCGGTCGGCCTCCTGGAACTCGGCCACGCGCGCGTCGAGGTCCTCGGAGCGCGCGGTGCGCAGGCGCTTGTCCGTGGCGAGGATGCCGTCAGCCCAGGCACGCAGCAGCGCCTGCTCGACGACGTCCGACAAGCGACGCGGGTCGATGCCCCGCTCCGCCGCGCTAGCGACGAGGGAGTGCGCTCCGTGCCGGGCGAGTACGGCGAGGCCGTCGACGTAGGCGTGCCACACCTCGGGGCCCTGCGGGTCGGCGAGCAGGATGTCGATCACCTGCCGAGCCTGGTCCAAGGGGCCCAGCAGGGACGGTGAGAGCTGCGGGCGGCGGGCCGTGTCGAAGAGGTCGAGCAGGGCGGTCACGGAGCGGGTCCAGCGCTCGGCGCGGCCCATGGCGATCGCGCACCAGGTACTGAGGGAGCCCCGGACGTTCTCGGCGAGCAGGGCCGGGAAGTGGTCGGTGTCGGCGTCGTCGGCGAGGCGGTCCACGAGTTGTTCGCGTCGTTCGGCGCCGCGGCTCAGCTCGGCGATGCGGTCGGCCCTCGACAGGGCTCGGTCCAGCTCCGCGAGCGCCTCCTGAGTGCGCGGGGTGTAGCGGCCGAGGAGGGCAGCGTGCCGGTCGGCCAGGCCGGCCACTTCTGCGGCGGCATTGTGCCAGATCAGTGCCTGCTCCAGGCGGCCCACCAGTGACTTGTGCCAGGTGCCGTCGTGCGTGAGCGCGGCCACGGCCCCGCGGTCGTCCTTGTACTGGGCGGAGAAGCGTGCCCTCAGTCCGCGGTGTTGCTCGGCGAAACGGCGCACCAGTTGGGGCAGTTCGACGGCCTGGAGGACCTGCTCGCCGAAGACGTCCGCGGCCGCACCGCGCGCCGCGGTTTCGGCGGCCAGTGAGCGTCGCAGCTCCTCGGCGGCTGTGTGTGCCCGCTGCAGGACGTCGGTGTCGAACCAGCCACGCGGCGGACGGTGGTCTGCCGTCGTCAGATCGGCGAGCTCGCACAGGACGAACGCGGCATCGGCGTGGTCCGCCTTCGGCAGGCCGAACAGATCGGCAAGCTGGGCGAGTTGTGCGGAGACGTCTTCCGGCAGTGCCCCGGCCGCCGGGGCCGCATCGTCAGGGAGGCCCGCTCGCAGGGAGCGCACCAGCTGCTGGACTTCATGTACTGAACGGGGTTCGTCCTGGGTGGCGGCGAAGGGGCGACGCCCGGCTGCCGTCAGGAGGGCGCCCAGAGCCTCGGCTGCCTCGGAGACCACCTGGTGCGCGGAGGCACCGACCAGGCCACGCCAGGGGAAGGCCTCGCCTTCGGCCGCGGGTCGCCAGGCACGGCTGACCGCCTGGGAGGCGATGGCGAGTTCTTGCAGGGCACCCGCGGTGAGGTTACGGGCGATGTCGGCGTTTTCGGCGGCCAGCGGCAGATTCGGGATGCCGGACTGCTCCAGCAGCACGAGGCGTCCGAGGACGTCGTGCAGGGTGCGCTGCAGCGGCTCCCGGGTCTGGTTCATGGCAGCGGCGTAGGCGGACAGTTCCACGCGCAGCTTGCGGGCCCGCTCCAGTTCGTGCTCGGCGGCTCCGGTGACAGGTGCCTTCGTGGTCAGCACCCGCGCGAGTTCGCCGGCGACCGCCTTCTTGCTCGTGTCACCGCTGTGCAGTGCCATGACGAAGTCGCCGAGGCCCACGCCGCGCAGCCGGTTGCGTACGACGTCGAGCGCCGCGGCCTTCTCGCTGACGAACAGGACACTGCGGCCGGCGTGCATGAGCGTGGCGATCATGTTGGTGATGGTCTGGCTCTTGCCGGTACCCGGCGGGCCGCTCATCACGAACGACCGGTTGTCGAGGGCGGCGGCGATGCACTGCCGCTGCGAGGCGTCGGCGTCGAGGACCAGGGGTGTCCTCTCGGGCAGCTGGACGTCATCGATGCGGTCCAGCTCCGGGGGCTCGAAGGCAATCAGGTCATCGGGCAGTCCGGCGTCCGGGCCGAGGCCGACGGCCCGGACCAGTGGGTGGTCGAGGATCTGCTCCTCGTTCTGCTGAAGGTCCTGGTACATCGCCTCCCGGTGCGAGGCGAACAGACCGAGCACCACCCGCTCGTCCACCGACCAGGCCTTCAGTCCGGCCGCGACCGAGCGGGCGGCGGAAACCACCGCGGACAGGTCGCCGACGTCGGTGGCGGTCACCGGAGTCCAGTCGATGCCGAGCCGCTCCATTTTCACTGCGAGTGCCGGGTTGTGGATGCGGTCCTGCTCGTCGGCCAGGTGGAGGCGATACCGACGGTGACTGTCCCGGCGCAGTTCGACCGGGACCAGGACGAGGGGCGCGGAGCTGCTCTCGTGGGCATCGGCCTCGCGCCAGTCGAGCATGCCGACGCCGAGCCACAGCACCCACAGGCCGTAGTCGTTGTACATCTGGCCGGCCTTTTGGCGGAGCTGATAGAGCGAGGCGTCCAGCGACGCTTGGGTGGCCTTCTGGGTAACCAGCCCGGGACGGGCACGTCGGTCGACGTACCCGTCCCCTTCATCCGCCTGCTCGATGCCGGTGCCCTCCGTCAGGATCGGCGCGAAGTCCCAGCCCCTGGCGAGCTCCGAGAGGAGGACGCCGACATCGGGCGCAGTGATCTCGAGAGTGGCCGTTCTTGTGTGCCGGAAGTTCAGCAGTCGATTGCGCCCGCCCATGTCCAGCAGGGAGTTGCGCCAGCCGTCAAGGACGGCCTTCATCCGGTGGGACATGTGATGGATACCTCCTGAGCAGAACGCACAGGGGTAGCCACCCTCACAGGCCCCCCTGGAGGTATCTCCCTATCAGCTCACATGTCTTGACACACTGAAGATCGGCAACGCGGTATGTATTTGTTGTGAAGGATTGGAATGGATGGCATGGACTGACGCTCCGGTCACTTGACCGAACCCGCCATCACCCCCTGCACGAAGTGCCGCTGGAAAGCGAAGAACACCACCACCGGCACGACCAGCGACACGAACGCGCCCGGCGCCAGCACATCGATGTTGCTTCCGAACTGCCGTATCTGGGACTGGAGTTCCACGGTCAGCGGCTGTGAGGCACTGTCGGCGAAGAGCAGTGCCACCAGCATGTCGTTCCACACCCACAGGAACTGGAAGATGGCCAGGGAGGCGATCGCGGGGCGCCCCACCGGGAGCACCAGCCGTGTGAAGATCCGCCACTCGCTGCCGCCGTCCATCCGGGCCGCCTCCAGCATCTCCTTCGGCATCTCGGCGAAGTAGTTGCGCAGCAGGAACACCGCGAACGGCAGTCCGTACGCCACATGGAAGAGGACGACGCCGGGAATCGTGCCGAACAGCCCGAGCTGGCCGAAGAGTTTGGCGACCGGCAGCAGCCCGATCTGCACGGGCACCACCAACAGCGCCACCACGACCAGGAAGATCGCCTCCCGCCCGGGGAAGTCCAGCCATGCGAAGGCGTAGCCCGCGAGCGCCGCGAGGACGACCACCAGCAGGGTGGCCGGCACCGAGATCAGGACGGTGTTCCAGAAGGCCTGTGTGATGCCGGCGTTGCCCAGCAGGGCCGAGTAGTTGTCGAAGGACAGCTGGCCGGGGCTGGTGAACACCGTCCACCAGCCGCCTTTCGCGGTGTCCTCGGCGGACCGCAGCGACGACAGGAACAGTCCGGCGAGCGGTGTCATCCACACCAGTCCGACCACCACGAGGAAGGCCTGGACGAGTCCGTTGCCCAGTCCGCGCCGGACCGTGTTCATGGCCGCGTTCATCGCTGACTCCTTCGGAAACGGCGGACGTTGAAGACCATCGCCGGGATGACCAGGAGCAGCAGCAGCACACCGAGCGCGCTGCCCAGGCCCTGGTTGTTGCCGCCGCCGAACGACACCAGCCACATCTGCGTCGCGAGCACGGTCGCGTCCTCCTGCACCGGTCCGGGCGCGATGATGTACACGAGGTCGAAGACCTTCATCACGTTGATGACGAGGGTGATGAACACGACCGTGAGCACCGGGGCCAGCAGCGGCACCGTGATCCGCCGGAAGATCTGCCACTCGTTGGCCCCGTCCATCCGTGCCGCCTCCAGGGCGTCCCGGGGAAGGGTCGCCAGCCCGGCGCCGATCAGGACCATCGCGAAGCCGGTCCAGATCCACAGGTACGCCCCGATGATCGCCGGGGTGACGAGCGTGGGCCCGAGCCAGGAGATGCCCTCGTAGGGGGCGGCGAAGTTGGAGGCCGGCAGCCTGACCGTGTAGGACCCCTCGTCCAGGCCCTCGAAACGGAAGGAGCCGTCGGACGCGGTGGTCGTCGAGGCGACCGCCTTCCCGGCCCGTACCGCCTCGACCTCCATCTCCGGCAGCCCGCTCTCGCGCCGGTCGACCTTGCCCTGCTCCCCTCCCCCGCCGGGCGTGAAGTCGAGGTACACGACCCCGCGCAGCTCATCGGGCTTCGCCTTCGCCCCCGCCGCCGCGTACGCCGGCTCGGCTCCGTCGGGCACGTCGTCCGGGAGCACACCGACCAGGCCCAGCGTGACCGCCTCACCCGGGGACGCGCTCGCGTTCAGGCGGTACGAGCCGTCCGTCCCCTTCGTCAGTTGCTGCCCGTCGCGCGCCCGGGCCGTCGGGTAGGTCGACGAGCCCTGGAACACGTCGTGCACGGAGACGGCGGCGGCGTTCAGCACGCCCTTGTCCGGGTCCTCGTCGTAGGCGAGCCGGAAGATGATGCCGGCGGCGAGGAAGGACACCGCCATCGGCATGAACAGCAGCAGCTTGAACGCGGTGGCCCAGCGGACCTTCTCCACCAGCACGGCCAGGATCAGGCCGAGGCCGGTGAGCAACGCCGGGGCCACCACCACCCAGATCGTGGTGTTGCGGACGGCCTTGAGCGTCGCCGGGTCGCGGAACATCTCGGCGTAGTTCTCGCCGCCCACGAAACGGGTGCCGGAGGCGTCGAAGAGGCTGCGCCCCACGGAGAACAGCACCGGGTAGACGACCAGGGCGCCCAGCAGGAGCAGCGCGGGGAAGACGAAGAGCAGGGCGACGATCTTCCCGCGCCGCCGGGTGCGCCGGGAGCGCGCCTTGTCGGCGCCGGGGGCGGGCGCGGGGCCCGCCTCTTTCACAAGTGTGGCGGTCATGAACGGTCAGCCCTGGTCCTGGTACGCCTTGGCCGCCGCGGCCTCCAGCTTCGCCGCGGTCGCCTTCGGGTCGGACGGGTCGCGCAGGAAGTCCTGCAGGAGCTTCCACTCGCCCGCGCCCTTGGTGCCGCCGAAGGAGGCGGGGGCCTGGTCGGACATGTCGAAGCGGACCGAGTCCGAATCACCGGCCGCCACCAGGGACTTGGCGGTCGCACGGGTGACGTCGTCGCCGTAGGAGGCGGGGTCGACGTTCTTGTTGGGGGACAGGAAGCCGCCCGCCTCCGCCCACACGGCCGCGGCCTCCGGGGTCGCCAGGTACTCCAGGAGCGCCATGCCGGCCTTCTGGTTCTTGCCGTCCTTGAGGACGACGGCCGCGTCCCCGCCGCTGACCACGGGTGCATTGCCGCCGCCGACCGCCGGGAACGGGAAGAAGTTCGCGTCCTCGCCTATCGACTTGCCGAACTGGTCCTTGGCCACACCCGCGACGAAGTCGCCCTCGTAGACCATGCCCGCCTCGGGCTTCGGCCCGAACACCTTCTCCACGGAGCCCGGGAAGTCGGTGTTGAGGGCGCCCTTCTGGCCGCCGGCGATCAGCTGCTTGTCCTTGAACAGCTTGCCGAGGGTGGTGAGTGCGTCGACGACGGAGGCGTCGGTCCACTTCAGCTCGTGCGCGGCGAGGGCGTCGTACTTCTCGGGCCCGGCCTGGGAGAGGTAGACGTTCTCGAACCAGTCGGTGAGGGTCCAGCCGTCCTGCCCGGCGACCGAGAACGCGGCGAGCCCGGAGTCGGACACGGTCCGCCCGGCCTTCAGCATGGCGTCGTACGTCTTCGGCGGCTTCACGCCGGCCTGGGCGAGGGCGTCGGGGCTGTACCAGACGGTCGACTTGTGGGCGGCCTTGAAGTAGAGGCCGTAGAGGGCGCCGTCGACGCTGCCGTAGTCCTGCCAGACGGGGGCGAAGTTGGCGTCCACGGACTTCTGGACGGTCTTGGACAGCGGCTTGAGCCAGCCCTGCTTCGCGAACTGCTTGAGCACGCCGACCTGCGGGACCATCACCACGTCGGGGGCGTTGCCGCCCTCGATCTTGCTGCCGACCACGGTGGAGACGTTGTCCCCGGTGGACACGAACTGCGTCTTGGCGCCGGTCTTCTCGGTGAAGGCGTCCAGCACCTTCTGGAAGTTCTTCTGCTCGGTGCCGGACCAGACGCCGGCCACGGTGACCGTCTGACCGCTGAGCGCCTTGTCACCGCCGCCCGCGGAGACCGGTCCGCCGCCGCAGGCGGTCGCGCCGAGCGCCAGGACGAGTGCGGTGCAGCCGGTGAGCAGGGTGGTACGTCGTCGCATCATCATCGATGTCCCTTCGGGGAATGGGAGAACTGACGGTTGATCGGGCCTTGCGGACAGATGGGTCGGACGGGATCGGGCGGGCGAGGTCAGACGGCTTCGGGGACGGTCCCGTCGCTCATCCACCAGGCCGCGGTGGAGCCGGGCAGCACACCGGCCGGGCAGGGGCCGCTCGACAGCAGGGGGCTGCCGGAGGCGGGCGCGGGGACGGGCGCCGTACCGAAGTTGACGGCGCAGACGAGGCCGTCGCCGCGGACGAAGGCGAGGACACCGGGCGGGCTGTCCAGCCAGCGCAGCGTGCCCTCGCCCAACTGGGGCAGCGCGTGACGCAGTTGCAGTCCGTCGCGGTACAGGTGCCAGAAGGAGCGGGTGTCGGCGAGGGCGCGGTCGGTGGCGTACTCGGCGAAGTACTCCGGCTGCGGCAGCCACGGCTTGGCGCTCTCCACCCCGGAGGTGAAGCCGAAGGGGGACGCCTGTCCCGACCAGGGCAGCGGCACGCGGCAGCCGTCGCGGATGCGGGCGCGGCTTCCGGTGCGGCGGAAGATGGGGTCGGTGAGCACGTCGTCGGGCAGGTCGACGACCTCGGGCAGGCCCAGTTCCTCGCCCTGGTAGATGTACGCGGCTCCGGGCAGCGCCAGCATCAGCAGCGCGGCGGCACGGGCGCGCGCGGCACCGAGGCCGCTGCCCTCGGTCGCGGGTTCGCCGTAGCGGGTGACGGTGCGGACCTGGTCGTGGTTGTTCAGGACCCAGGTGACCGTGGAGCCGGTGCCGGCGATGTCCTGCATGGCCTCGGTGATGACCTTGCGGAAGGCGTCGGCCTCCCAGGGGGCGCTGAGCAGGTCGAAGAAGAACGCCTGGTGCAGTTCGTCGGCGCGGACGTACCGGGCGTGTTCGCGTGCGGTGGGCACGGACACCTCGCCGACCAGGAGCCGCTCCCGGCCGTCACGGCCGGTGTACTCCTCGCATATGGAGCGCCACCGGCGCCACACCTCGTGCACCTCGGGCTGGTTCCAGGCGAGCGGGTTGACCGAGTCGCGGGTGCGGGCGTCGGCCTCCGGGTCGTCGGAGTCGGGCAGCTCGGGGTGCTTGAAGAGGCCGGCGGCGACGTCGATGCGGAAGCCGTCCACACCCCGGTCCAGCCAGAAATGCAGGACCCGGTCGAACTCGGCACCGACCTGCGGGTTGCGCCAGTTCCAGTCGGGCTGCTCGGGAGTGAACATGTGCAGGTACCACTGACCGGCCTGGCCGTCGGCCTCGGTCACCCGGCTCCACGCCGGGCCACCGAACATCGCGTGCCAGTTGTTGGGGGGCTCGCAGCCGTCGGCGCCGCGGCCGTCGGCGAAGTGGAAGCGGGCGCGGGCCTCGCTGCCGGGTCCGGCGGCCAGCGCCTCCTGGAACCACGGGTGCTCGCTGGAGCAGTGGTTGGGGACGATGTCGAGCAGCACCTTGATGCCGAGCCGCCGGGCCGTCGCGACCAGCAGGTCGAACTCGGCGAGGTCGCCGAAGACCGGGTCGACGTCGCAGTAGTCGGCGACGTCGTAGCCGTGGTCGTGCTGGGGCGAGGGGTAGAAGGGGCTCAGCCAGATCCCGTCGACGCCGAGCTTCTTCAGGTACGGCAGTCCGGCCCGGACGCCGGCGAGGTCGCCGACGCCGTCACCGGTGCTGTCGAGGAAGCTGCGGACGTAGACCTGGTAGATCACCGCGTCACGCCACCAAGGGTGCCTGTTCAACCCATTGACCTGTCTCTGAGGAGGGCAGCTGTTATGCATGCATGTTAAGTAGCCGTGTCGCACAGGTGTCAATGAACTGGACGGAAGCTACTGACCGGTCGGGGCCTTATTTAGGCATTTACCTGCCCAAAACGACCTCAGAAGAGACCGTGGCGTTACTTAACAAGTAACTACGGAAGGATCAGCGCGCGATGCGGTCGAGCTCACGCGCCAGTCGACGCACGGCCACCGCGGGCGTCTGGCGCCCGCTCATCGCGTCGTGCACGACCGCCTGCACGACCAGGCTCACCTGGTCGTAGCGTGGGCTCTTGGGGCGCGGGGCGGCTGCCCGCACGCTCTCGCGCAGGGTCGGCAGGTACGGGAACTCCCGCACGAGTTCGGGATCTTCGTAGATGTCGGCCCGCACGGGTGGCAGCGCACCCCGCGTGAGGACCTGGCGCTGGACGCGCTCACTGGTCAGATAGGCGATCAGCCGGGCGGCCGAGTCGGGGTGCCGGGCGTGGCTGCTGACGGCGAGGTTGGAACCGCCCAGTACGCTCGCCCCCGGCCCGTCCGGACCCGGCAGCGGTACGGCACCGATCTTCCCGGCGACCGGTGAGCCCTTGGCCGACGCGCCTACGTAGGCGTACGGCCAGTTGCGCAGGAAGAGCAGGCGTCCGTCCTGGAAGGCACGCTTGGACTCCTCCTCCTTGTAGGTCAGCGCCTGTCTCGGGATCCAGCCCTCGCGCACCCCGCGGGCGAGGAAACCGATGCCCTCACGGGCGGCCGTCGAGTTCACGGTGACGCGCTCGCCCTCGTCGCCGAGGATCGTGCCGCCCGCCGAGTAGACGGCCTCGGCGGCGTTGACGGTGAGGCCCTCGTACGGCAGGAACTGGCCCGCGTAACCGTCGAGGCCGTGCTTGGGCGCGATCGTGCGCGCCGCCCGCTCCAGTTCCGACCAGGTGCGCGGTGGGTCGACGCCCTCCTCGGCGAGGATGTCCTTGCGGTAGAGGAGCAGGCCGGCGTTGGTGACGTACGGGACCGCGTACAGCTGCCCGTCGTAGGTCGCCGTGTCCACGACCCGGGGCAGGAAGGTGTCCAGGGGGAAGCGGTCACGGGCCAGCGGGCGGATCCAGCCGTGCGCCGCGAACTGCGAGGTCCAGCTGACGTCGATGTTGAGGACGTCGAAGCGGCTGCGGTCACCGTCACGCAGGTCGGTGGCCATCTGCGCCTGGGTCTCGTCCGCGGAGTCGGGCAGCTCGACGAGGGTGACCCTCTCGCCGGGGTGGGTGCGGTTCCAGCCCTCCAGGACGGAACCGAGATAGCCGGTGAGATCGCCGGCGGTGGCAAGGGTCAACGGGCCCCTGCCGTCCGCGGGACCCTCGTCGGAGCCGACGCCGGAGGCGACGTAGCCGGTCACGATCACGACAAGGACGAGAAGGCCCCTACCAGCGGCGTGGATCCACCGCATAGGTTCCTCCTTGCACACCGGCCCCAGGCACCTTCGCCCGGAGTCAGAGGCCATGTATACCTGTTAGGTATGCGCGATACTAGGCCTCGCAGCACATTACCCACGGGCGAGGAGGAGAGCACGAGTGCGGCTGCCCCTCCTGGCACTCCTGGCACGCGGACCGGCCCACGGGTACGAGCTCAAGCAGGACCTTGAGCAGACCCTGGGCTCCGCGTACCCTCAGCCGAACGTCGGCCAGATCTATGTGACCCTCGGCCGCCTCGAGAAATCGGGGTTGATCGAGGGCGAGGACGTGGAGCAGTCGAGCCGGCCCAACAAGAAGGTCTACCACCTGACCGACGCCGGGCGCGAGGCGCTGCGCGCCTGGTTCGAGGAGCCCGAGGACGAGCCACGGGTACGGGACGACTTCTTCATGAAACTGGCCCTCGCCCCGCAGACCGGTCTCGCCGACCAGGTCGCCCTCATCAACAAGCAGCGCCGTCAGTACCTGAACACCATGCGCCAACTGTCGAAACTCGCCGCCGCCGAGGACCGGGACAACCGCATCGCCCATCTGCTGATAGAGGGCGCGATGCTGCATCTGCAGGCCGACCTCGACTGGCTGGAGCGGTGCCAGGAAGAGCTGGAGGAGCTGGAGTGAACGACGATTCCACTCCCAGGCGGCGATCGGACGCCCCTGCGCCACCCGCGGAGGGCCCGGTGCGCGCCGAGAGCCCGGTGCCGCCCGCCGAAGGCCCCGTGCCGCCCGCCGAGGGCCCGGTGCTGCGTGCCCAGGGCCTGGTCAAGACGCATCACGGCGAGGGCGCCCCGGCACATGCCGTGCGGGGAGTCGATCTTTCCGTCCGGCAGGGCGAGTTCGTGGCCGTCACGGGTCCGTCCGGGGCCGGCAAGTCGACCCTGCTGCATCTGCTGGGCGGGCTTCAGCGGCCCGACAGCGGCAGCATCTGGCTGGACGGCGAGTGCGCCGACGGATGGAGCGAGGCCCGCTGGGCGGTGGAGCGCCGGAAGCGCATCGGGATCGTCTTCCAGTTCTTCAACCTGGTCTCCGACCTCTCCGTCGCCGACAACGTCGAGCTGCCCGCCCTGCTGGCCGGAGTATCGCCGAAGCGGGCGCGCGCCGAGCGGGCGGAGCTGCTGGGCGAGCTGGGCCTCACCGGCAAGGAGCGCAGCATGCCGGGCGAGCTGTCCGGTGGCGAGCAGCAGCGGGTCGCACTGGCCCGGGCACTGGTCAACCGGCCACCGCTGCTGCTGGCCGACGAACCCGCCGGCAGCCTGGACAGCAAGGGCACCCGCGAGGTGATGCGGCTGCTGTCCCGCTTCCACCAGCGCGGCCAGACCATCGTGCTGGTCACCCATGACGCACGGCTGGCCAGCGCCGCCGACCGGGTGATCAGCTTCTTCGACGGCCGGATAGCCGACGACGCCGTACTGGACGCGGGCACTGCGCCCCGCCGGCCCGGCATCTCCGGCGTGCTCGAACTCAAGGACTGACATGCGGGTGTACGACCACTGCCCGGCGCCCGGGCCGAGGGGCTGAGGCCCGTGCGAGCCACCCTGCGCTGGGCGCACTCCGATCTGCGCACGCACCGCGGCGAGGCGCTGTTCCTCGTGCTCGCCACGGCCGGGATCGTCGTCTCCCTGCTGCTGGCCACGGCCCTCTTCGGCTACGCCACCAACCCCTGGCAGCGGGTCTTCACCCAGGCTCACGGCGCGCACGTGTGGCTGCACACCGGTTCCGCGGCCGACACCGGGAAGCTGGGCGAACTGGACGGCGTCGAGTCCGTCGCGGGTCCTTACCCCACCGTGTCCACCACCCTGGCCTCCCAGGGCGCCCGCGCCTCCGTCGAGCTGCGCGGCACGCCCGACCAACCGGCCGTCGGCCGCCCGCTCCTCACCTCCGGCCACTGGCTGGACCCCGCCGCCCCGGACGGTGTCGTCCTGGAGACCCGCCTGGCCCGTGCCCTCCTGGCCATGCCCGGGGACACCCTCGCCCTGCCCGGCTCCGGCCGGACCGTGACCGTTCTCGGCACCGCCGACAGCGCGGAGCCGCGCTACCGGCCCGGCGAGCGGCCGGGGCTCGTCTGGACCCAGCCGTCGGCCGTGCCGGACCCGGGCGGCCAGGTGATCGGGCTGCGCCTGTCGGACCCGGAGGACACGGACTACGCCGTCCAGCGCGCCGTGACCGTGCTGGGCGCCGGCGCGGTCGGCGAGGTCTCCACGTGGCAGCAGGCGCGCGCCGAGGCGCAGGGCGACAACCGGCTGCTCGGACAGGTGCTGGCGCTGTTCGGGCTGGGTGCCCTGGTCGCCGCCGGGCTCGCGGTGCACGGCGCGATCGGCACCCGCATCCGGGGCCACCTGCGGGACATCTCGGTTCTGAAGGCGATCGGCTTCACCCCCGGCCAGGTGGTCCGGGTCTTCCTGCTCCAGCACCTCGCCTACGCCCTGCTGGGCGCCCTGGCCGCCGCGGCCGTCATCCAGGCCCTCGGCAGCCGGATCCCGGGGCGGCTCGGGGACGCGGTCGGGGTGTGGCAGGGGCTGCCCGGCCACACCGTCGCACTGGTCGTGGTGCCGGTGGGGGCGGTGCTGTTCATCGGCGCGACCACGGGGCTGGCGGCGTGGCGGGCGGGCCGGGTCCCACCGGTGCCGGTGCCGCGTCCGGCGGCTCAGTTCGGCGGGCGGCTGTCGGAGGTGGCCCGGCGGGCGCTGGGGCTGCGGCTGCCGCCCGCGCTGGTGCTGGGCGGGCACCGGGCGTTCACGCGTCGTCCTCGGTCGCTGGCGACGGTGGCCCGGCTCACGCTGCCGCTGCTGCTGATCGTGGTCGCGATGAGCGCGTGGACCACCATCGACCGTTTCGACAGCAGGCCCGAGCAGATCGGGCTGCCGACCGCCCTGACCGTCCACGCCGACTCCGGCCTGGCCGACCGGGAGACCCGCGCGATGCTGGAGCGCGATCCGCAGGTCGCCGCCGCCTACCCGGGCGTCGAGGTCGCCGCCCTGGTCCCCGGCCAGACGGCCACGATCGCCCTGCGCGGCCTCGGCACCCGGCAGGACCCGTACCCGTACGCCCTGGCGGAGGGCCGTGCCGCCCACGGCCGCGACGAGGCGGTGGCCGGGCAGGGGCTGCTGGACCTGCTGGACGTGAAGGTCGGCGACTGGGTGCGGATGACCGTCGGTGACCAGCCGCAGATCCTGCACATCGTGGGCCGCAGCATCGAGCCGGAGAACGCCGGCCGGGTCATCTCCACGTCCCTCGACACCCTCCGCGAGAACGACCCGGGCCTCGGCCCCACCCTCTACGAGCTGCGGCTCCTCCCGGGCGCCGACCCGGACCGGGTCGCCGACCGGCTGACCGAGGCCGGACGCGGGCACCTCGACGTGAACGCCGCGCCCGATCCGGCCGAGGGTCTGTCCCCGCTGCGCGGAGTCGTCGTGGGCCTGATCGTCGTACTGGCCCTCATCGGGCTCATCGAGCTGCTGACGGCGATCGGTGGCGCCGTCCGCGAGAGCGAGCGTGACCTGCTGGCCCTCAAGGCCATCGGCCTGTCCCCACGGCAGATCACCGCGATCACGATCATCTCCACCGGCTGCACCGCCCTGGCCGCGGTCGTCGTCGCCACGGTCCTGGGCGCACCGCTGGCGAGCCGGCTGATCGACGCCCAGGGCAGGTGGAGCGGCATCGGTGCCGGGATCGCGCAGGGGCCGTCCCCGGTGTTCCTGCTCCTCTTCGGCGCCGCCGCGGTCCTCGGCGCGGCCGCGCTCGCCGCGGTCCCGGCCTCCCGCGCGGCCCGCCGCCGGCTCGCGGACACCTTGAGCGCGGTGGCCTGACCGGCGCCCGCCGGATTACTGCGGGTGGTACGGGGGCGGCGGGTTGTGGGGCGGCCGCGGCGCGTACGGGTGCTGCGCGCCCGAGGCGTACGGGTCGCCCTGCGGCGGGGTGCCGTAAGGGTTGCCCTGCGGCGGGGAGCCGTAGGGGTCGCCCTGCGCCGGGGTGGCGTACGGGTTGCCCTGCGGGGGTGCGCCGTACAGGTTGCCCTGCGGGGGTGCGCCGTAGGGCTGCGCGGGTGGGGCGTACGGATGGTTCTGCGGTGGCACGAAGCCGCCGGGTGCGTACGACGGCGGATAGGTCGGTGTGGGTGTGGGTGTGGGTGCGAACGCCGGGAGCGGCGGCAAGGTGGCCGGGTGTGCCGCCAGCCGGATGCCGTACCTGCTCTTGAGGCGACCCATCTCCAGCAGGGCGATGGCGGTGACCGTCAACGGGGCACCCAGGATGAAGACCACGCCCATGGCGAGGCCGAGGCCGTGCAGGTCGCCCGTGACGAGATCGGGGATGGCCATGAGCCATGTCGTCACCGTGGCGAGCAACGGCGGCAGACAGCGGTGCACCGCCGCCGTGCCGAAGAAGTTCCCCGAGATCCGGTAGGCGCCGGCCATCACGAAGAAGGCCATCCACAGGCCGACGACGCTGACCAGCAGCCCGCCGAGGGTCCCGAAGGCGTTCCCCATCCGGAAGGTCAGCACCGTCCCGAGCGCCGAGCCGATGAACAGCAGCAGCAACTTGAGCGACCTGACGAGCGGTGTCCTCAGCTGCCCGACCGTGCCCCCGCCGGAACGCCGCCACACATAGAGCATCGCGGCGACCGTGAGCGGTGTGACGAACAGCAGCACGAGGCAGGCGGTCGCCGCGTTGTCGAGCATCTCCTCGAAGGCGAACCCGCCCTCGACGAAGGTGTACACCCCGAACGCCGCGACCGCTCCCGCGATGACGCGCGCCTTCTTCAGCGCGTCCACGGACGGATCCAGCGGCTGCGGGATCCAGGCCGGATGGAATACCGCCTTCGCCGCCTGGTGGGGCTTGAGGAACGACCGGGCGGTCGGCGTGCCGCCGGTCCAACTGCCTTGCGGATACGTCAACTTGCACTCCCCCGAGTGATCGTCGTCTGATCGGCGAGGGAGTCTACGGGAAGCGGGCGGCGCCCGCTTCCCGTATCGGCGTCACCGCCGTCCGCGCAGCTCCCGGTACTCGGCGACGAGCGCCTTCGTGGACGCGTCGAGACCCGGCACCTCGGTGCCCTCGGTCAGCGCCGGCTCCACCCGCTTGGCGAGGACCTTGCCGAGTTCCACCCCCCACTGGTCGAAGGAGTCGATGTTCCACACCGCGCCCTGCACGAACACCTTGTGCTCGTACAGCGCGATCAGCTGACCGAGGACCGACGGGGTCAGTTCGCGCGCGAGGACGGTGGTCGTGGGGTGGTTGCCCTTGAACGTCTTGTGGGCCACCAGTTCCTCCGGCACCCCCTCCGCACGCACCTCCTGCGGCGTCTTGCCGAACGCCAGCGCCTGCGTCTGGGCGAAGAAGTTCGCCATCAACAGGTCGTGCTGTCCCTTGAGTTCCTCGCTCATCTCGGCCACCGGCTCGGCGAACCCGATGAAGTCCGCCGGGATCAGCTTGGTCCCCTGGTGGATCAGCTGGTAGTACGCGTGCTGCCCGTTGGTGCCCGGCGTGCCCCACACGATCGGCCCCGTCTGCCAGTCGACCTCCTGTCCGTCCCGGCCGACGTACTTGCCGTTGGACTCCATGTCCAACTGCTGCAGATAGGCGGTGAACTTCGACAGGTAGTGGCTGTACGGCAGCACGGCATGCGACTGGGCGTCATGGAAGTTGCCGTACCAGATGCCCAAGAGGCCGAGCAGCAGCGGCACATTGGACTCGGCGGGGGCGGTACGGAAGTGCTCGTCCACGAGCCGGAAGCCGTCGAGCATCTCGCGGAAGCGGTCAGGGCCGATGGCGATCATCAGCGCCAGTCCGATCGCCGAGTCGTACGAGTACCGCCCGCCGACCCAGTCCCAGAACTCGAACATGTTCGCCGTGTCGATGCCGAAGTCGGCGACCTTCTCACCGTTCGTCGACAGCGCGACGAAGTGCTTGGCGACGGCCTCGGGGCCCGCCTTGAGCTCGCTCAGCAGCCAGTTGCGCGCCGAGGTCGCGTTGCTGATCGTCTCGATGGTGGTGAAGGTCTTCGAGGCGATGACGAACAGCGTCTCGGCCGCGTCCAGGTCACGCGTGGCCTCGTGCAGGTCGGCGCCGTCGACGTTCGACACGAAGCGGACGGTGAGATCGCGGTCGGTGAAGCTGCGCAGCACCTCGTAGGCCATCGCCGGGCCGAGGTCGGAGCCGCCGATGCCGACGTTGACGACGTTGCGGATGCGCTTGCCGGTGTGGCCGGTCCAGACGCCGGAGCGGACCCGGTCCGCGAAGTCGGCCATCTTGTCGAGCACCGCGTGCACACCCGGCACGACGTTCTCTCCGTCGACCTCGATCACCGCGTTCCGAGGGGCCCGCAGCGCGGTGTGCAGCACGGCGCGGTTCTCGGTGGTGTTGATCTTCTCGCCGCGGAACATGGCGTCCCGCAGTCCGAAGACGTCCGTCGCGGCGGCCAGCTCGCGCAGCAGCCGCAGTGTCTCGTCGGTGACCAGGTGCTTGGAGTAGTCGATGTACAGGTCGCCGACCCGCAGCGTGTACCCCGCGCCGCGATCCGGGTCGGCGGCGAACAGCTCCCGCAGCTGGACCTCGCCCAACTCCTCGCGATGCCTGACCAGCGCGGTCCACTGGGGCGTCCGGTTCAGCCTGGTACGACCGTCTGCGTTCATGTCCGACTTCAGCCTTCTTTCGTGCCTGATGGGGCTGTTCCAACCTAGTTGATCAGCGGGTGACGTGAGCTGTCGTCCCGTCGTCGTCCGGTGAAACGGCGGGCGACGCGACAACAGGTACGTCCGGCCCGGCGCCTGGTATCAGCGCGAGGACCGACAGGACGAAGAAGGCGGCCGTGAGCAGGGCGGGGGTGTTCGGGCCCCAGGCGGTGGCGGCGGTACCGCCGAGCAGGGCTCCCAGCGGGGCCCCGGCGACGGCCAGCGTCCGGAAGGCGGAGCTCACCCGGCCCAGCATGTCGACGGGGGCGCGCTGTTGCATCAGGGTCGTGGTGTTGACGTTCCACACCATCCCCAGGAATCCGAAGACGGCCAGGGCGGCCGCCAGGGCGGTCAGGCTCCGTACCGTGCCCATGACGACGAGGGCGCCGGTCTGTACGCATCCGGCGAGGAGCACGGCCCGCGCCGGTCCGAGCCGGGCGGTGACCCACCGGTTCCCGAGTCCCCCGGCCAGGCTGCCGACGGTGTACGCGGTGGACGCGGCGGCGAATCCGGCGGTGCCCGCCTCCAGCCATCCGGTCACCAGGACGACCAGGGTGGCGATCAGGGCCCCCATCCCGATGTTGCACAGAGCCGTCGCGGCGCACAGCCCGCGCAGCGCCCGGTCACGCCACAGGGTGCGCAGCCCGTCCGCGATGTCCCGGCGCAGGGTGCGGCCGGACTGTTTCGGCGTCTGAGCGGGCGCCGCGGGCCGCAGTGAGGCGATCAGCGCGGCGGCCAGCACGAAGGTGACGGCGTCGGCCGCGAAGGGAACGGCCGCTCCCGCGGCGAGCAGCAGGGGCACCGCGGGTGCCCCCAGCAGCCCGCCGGCGATCCGCTGTCCGGTCATCAGCCGGGCGTTGGCGCTGCCCAGCGCCTCCGGGTCCACCACGTGGGGCAGCAGGGCCGTGGCGGCGTTGTCGAACAGGGTCTGCGCAGCGGTCAGGACGAAGGCCAGCGCGATGAGGAGGCCGATCGAGGCGTGGCCGAGTCCGACGGCCACCGCGAAGGCACCCATCAGCAGACCCCGTGACGCGTCCACCGCCCACATCGCGCGCCGCTGATCCACCCGATCGGCCACGGCGCCGCCGAGCAGCCCGAACAGCAGCCACGGCAGATAACCGCAGGCGGTGACCGCGGCGATCAGCAACGGCTGGTCCGTCAGCGTCACCGCAAGCAGCGGCAGGGCGGCCGTACGCAGGGCGTCACCGAAGCCGGACAGCACGGCCGCGCTCCACAGCCGCCCGAATCCCCCACGCCAGGCGGGTGCACGCGCACCCACCACCTCAGCCGCCGCCATGGCTCCCCCTCCGGACACCGATGCACAAGATCGATGGACACACCGTAGAGGGCACCACTGACAATCGGCCTGACAGCGGGAGTCCGCCCCGGTCCGAGCCGCATACAGGACCAGCCGGGCACCCGAAGGCGCCCGGCCGGTCCCAACTCCTAGATCTCGCCCCGCAGTTTGGCGAGTGCCTCGGCGAGGATCGCCTCGCCGTCAGCGTCGCTGCGCCGTTCCCGTACATACGCCAGGTGCGTCTTGTAGGGCTCGGTGCGCGGCGGGTCCGGCGGGTTGTCCCGGTCCTGTCCGGCGGGGAAGCCGCAACGCGGGCAGTCCCAGGTGTCGGGAACCTGCGCGTCGCTGGCGAAGCTGGGCTGCGTCTCGTGCCCGTTGGAGCACCAGAAGGAGATGCGGAGACGCGGCGCGGACTCGCCGCGCTCGGCCTCGCCCATCGGCCCCGCCCCGACCCGGCTTCCTCGGATCGCGTTGCCACTTGCCACGGTCGTAACTCCCTGCGTGATGGTGCCGCGAAGCGAGTCGGCGTTCCGCTTCGCCGCGAGCGCCTCAGTCTACGTAAGGCCCAACGCGCGTCCAGTGATTGGAGTTACAGAACCCTCACACCAAGACGCAAGCCCCATGATAGGCCGCGCTCAGCTGCGCGTACCGAACATGGGGCCTTGCGTAGGGATTGTGCGTGCCGGTCAGTTGTTCACCTTCATGAGGATGCCGAGCACGACAATGCAGGCGAACCAGAGCAGACCGACCACGACGGTGATCCGGTCGAGGTTGCGCTCGGCGACCGAGGAGCCGCCGACGGACGACTGCATGCCACCACCGAACATGTCGGAGAGACCGCCGCCCTTCCCCTTGTGCATCAGCACCAGCAGCATCAGCAGCAGGCTGAAGACGATCAGGGCGATCGAGAACCCCAAAACCACGGCTGGACCAACTTCCTCGGACTTGTATGGACGACGGGGGCACGGTGGTAGGCCACCATGCCCCCGCAAGGGTACGACGTATCGCCGCTACCGCATACTCACTGGTCGCGGAAGCGCACGATCTTGACGAACTCGTCGGCGTCCAGCGAGGCACCGCCGACCAGGGCACCGTCGATGTCGGCCTGCGCCATGATCTCGGCGACGTTGCCGGACTTCACGGAGCCGCCGTACTGGATGCGGACCTTGTCGGCCACGTCCTGCGAGTACAGTTCGGCGATCTTTCCGCGGATGGCGGCGCAGACCTCCTGGGCGTCCTCGGCGCCGCAGACCTTGCCGGTGCCGATGGCCCAGACGGGCTCGTAGGCGATCACGATGGTCTCGGCCTGCTCGGCGGGCAGGTCCTTCAGACCGCCCTCGACCTGGGCGAGCGTGTGCGGGACGGCGTTGCCGGCCTCGCGGACGTCCAGCTCCTCGCCGACGCACATGATCGGGGTCAGGCCGTGCTTGTAGGCGGCCTTGACCTTGCCGTTGACGATCTCGTCGGTCTCGGCGTGGTACTGGCGGCGCTCGGAGTGGCCGATGGCCACGTACGTGCACTTCAGCTTGGCCAACATGGGGCCGGAGATCTCGCCGGTGTAGGCACCGGAGTCCTGCGCCGAGATGTCCTGGGCGCCGTACTTGATCTTCAGCTTGTCGCCGTCGACCAGCGTCTGCACGGAGCGCAGGTCGGTGAAGGGCGGCAGGACGGCGACCTCGACGGCCTCGTAGTCCTTGTCCGCGAGGGCGAAGGCGAGCTTCTGGACGTGGGCGATGGCCTCAAGGTGGTTGAGGTTCATCTTCCAGTTGCCCGCCATCAGCGGCGTGCGGGTGCTCATAAAGGGTCAGTCCTCCAGTGCGGCGAGGCCGGGGAGCGTCTTGCCCTCAAGGTATTCGAGGGAGGCGCCGCCGCCGGTCGAGATGTGGCCGAATGCGTTCTCGTCGAAGCCCAGGGTGCGCACGGCCGCGGCGGAGTCGCCGCCGCCGACCACGGTGAAGCCCTTGGAGTCGACGAGGGCCTGGGCGACCGCCTTGGTGCCCTCGGCGTAGTCGGGGTGCTCGAAGACGCCCATGGGGCCGTTCCAGAAGACGGTGGCGGCGTCGGCGAGCTTCGAGGCGTACAGCTTGCGGGTCTCGGGACCGATGTCCAGGCCCTCCTGGTCGGCGGGGATGGCGTCCGCGGCGACGGTCGTGGGGTTGGCCGGGGCCTTGGTCTTCAGGTCCGGGAACTCGGTGGCGACCAGGACGTCGACCGGCAGCACGATCTCGACGCCGTTCTTCTCGGCGCGCTCCATGTACTCGGTGACGACCGGGATCTGGTCCTCCTGCAGGAGGGAGATGCCGACCTCGTAGCCCTTGGCCTTGAGGAAGGTGTAGGCCATGCCGCCGCCGATGAGCAGACGGTCGGCCTTGCCGAGCAGCTGGTCGATCACGGCGAGCTTGTCGGAGACCTTGGCACCGCCGAGCGCGACGACGTACGGCCGCTGCACGTCCTCGGTGAGCTTCTTCAGGACGCCGACCTCGGTGGCGATGAGGTAGCCCGCGTAGTGCGGCAGACGGGCCGGGAGGTCGAGGACCGAGGCGTGCCCCCGGTGCACCGCGCCGAAGCCGTCACCGACGTACACGTCGGCGAGGGCGGCGAGCTGGTCGGCGAAGGCGCCGCGCTCGGCGTCGTCCTTGCTGGTCTCGCCGGCGTTGAAGCGGAGGTTCTCGACGACCGCGACCTGCCCGTCGGCGAGGCCGGCGACCGTGGCCTGCGCGGACTCGCCCACGGTGTCCGTGGCGAACGCGACCTCGGCGCCGAGGAGTTCACCGAGGCGGGCGGCGGCCGGGGCCAGGGAGAAGGCGGGGTCCGGGGCGCCCTTGGGACGGCCCAGGTGCGAGGCGACGACCACGCGGGCGCCCGCCTCGGCCAGCGCCTTGACGGTGGGCAGCACGGCACGGATACGGCCGTCGTCGGTGATCGTGGTGCCGTCCAGCGGCACGTTCAGGTCGGCGCGGACGAAGACCCGCTTGCCTGCGACGCCTTCGGAGAGAAGTTCGTCGATCGTCTTCATGAAGGGGACTCCTGAGAAGGGCTCGTGATCGCTCGGAAACGCTCGTGATCCAACAGGTCTGACCTGCACGTGAGTCAGGGCTCGGACGGCGCGTCCCTGCGCCGCCCGAGCCCTGCACTCACAACGATGTGCCTGCTCTGGATATCAGAGCTGGTTACCGACGAAGACCGTCAGGTCGACGAGACGGTTGGAGTAGCCCCACTCGTTGTCGTACCAGCCGATGACCTTCACGTTCTTGCCCTCCTGGACCATGGTCAGGGAGGAGTCGAAGGTGCAGGACGCCGGGGCGTTGACGATGTCGGAGGAGACGATCGGGTCCTCGGTGTACTCCAGGATGCCCTTCAGCTCGCCCTCGGCGGCCTTCTGGAAGGCGGCGTTGATCTCTTCCTTGGTGACCTCGCGGCCGAGCTCCAGGACGAGGTCGGTGACCGAGCCGGTCGGGACCGGGACGCGCATCGCGATGCCGTCCAGCTTGCCCTTGAGCTGCGGCAGGACCAGCGCGGTCGCCTTGGCGGCACCCGTGGTGGTCGGGATGATGTTCTCGGCGGCGGCACGGGCGCGGCGCAGGTCCTTGTGCGGGAAGTCCAGGATGCGCTGGTCGTTCGTGTACGCGTGCACCGTCGTCATCAGACCCTTGACGATGCCGAAGTTCTCGTCGAGGACCTTCGCCATCGGCGCCACGCAGTTGGTGGTGCAGGAGGCGTTGGAGATGACGTGGTGGTTCGCCGCGTCGTACTTGTCGTTGTTGACGCCCATCACGATGGTGATGTCCTCACCGGAGGCCGGAGCCGAGATGAGGACCTTCTTGGCGCCGCCGGCGATGTGCTTCTCGGCGTCGGCCTTCTTCGTGAAGATGCCGGTCGACTCGATCACGATGTCGACACCCAGCTCGCCCCACGGGATGTCCGCGGGGTTGCGCTCGGACAGGACCTTGATGGTGTGGCCGTCGACGGTGATCGTGTCGGCGGTGTGGGTGACCTCCTGCTTGAGGCGGCCCAGGATCGTGTCGTACTTCAGCAGATGCGCGGTGGTCGCGGTGTCACCCAGGTCGTTGACAGCCACGATCTCGATGTCAGCACCCTGCTCCAGCAGCGCGCGGAAGTAGTTGCGACCGATACGACCGAAGCCGTTGATGCCTACGCGGATCGTCACGAACCGATCTCCTCGTTGGTACGCCGGCCATGCGGTGCCGGCGAGCTCTGTTTGGGATGTCCCCGACCGCCTACGACCCTACCTCCCTGAGGCCGCCGTGGTGACATCCAGATGCCTCATACACGGCAGGGCGGTCCGTACCCGCCAGTAGGGGTACGGACCGCCCCGCCCGGAAGCCCGGATCACTCGATTCGGTCACTTTGCGTTGCGCGAAGTTGACCTCGGCGTGTCAGTCGTCAAGTGAGTCGAGGGCCTTTCCGATGAGCGCCTTGCGGTCCGCCGCCGAGGTGAGGTGTTCCAGGCCGAAGCCCAGCAGCACGGTGTCGCCCGTGGTGACCGCACCGTACGTCTGGAACAGCGCTCCGGTGCGTGCCCAGTTCTTGACGACGGCCGGGCTGCCCGCGGGCGGTCCGGTCACGCTCCACGCGCCGAGCGAGGTCTCGAAGCCCTCCGTCTCGGTGGCCGTGCCGCCGACGACGAGCGAGGCCTGGTCGGCGAGGACGCCGCGTCCGCCGAAGCCCGGGTCGGAGACGTAGCTGATCGAGATCTCGACCGACTTGCCGGCGTACGCGCTCAGGTCGAACTCGACCTGCTTCCAGCCCGCGGAGGCGCCGGTGAGGGCGTTCCACGAACCGCTGGTGCCGGACGCCGTGCAGCCCGCGGCCGACTGCGTCAGGTAGTGCGCGAGCCAGGGGTGCTCGGCCATGTAGAACCCGGCCTCGCATTCCGCCGGCACGCTGTTGCTGCTGGCGCCGCCCAGTTCGGGAAGCGTCGTCCAGTCGTCGGCCCCGGTGTGGGCCTCGATCAGGACGTTGTCGTAGCCGGGCTCGACGTCCCACAGCAGCTGGGTACGCAGCGTGGGCTTCTGCGCCGCGGTCACACCGGTCAGGTCGACGGTCCTGGTGAGCCGCTTCCAGGCGTCGTCGGTGTGCACGGCGGCCGCCATCCAGGAACCGGCGTACGGGCCGTACGGATTGACGGTCCCGGCGAACTGGCCCGCGCCCGCACCGGCGAACTGCGGGTACTTGTCGGCGGGCAGCTGGTCGGAGGTGAGGCTGTAGTTCCCGGCCTTGTCGAGCGGGTTGCCGGTGGCCTCGCCGAGCGCTCCGGTGAAGCCGCCGAGCTTGCCGGAGCCGGTGAAACCGGTGGCGCCGGAGAGCGCGGTACGGGTGTAGGCGCCCAGGTAGTACTGGCTGAAGTCGTTCGACAGGGTGCCGCCGCCGAGGTCGACGCTGCCGCCGGCCTGCTCGCCCGCCTCCACCAGCTTGCCGCCCTCGTTGAGGTGGGCGCGCAGCTGGAGCTGAGTGGCGTTGCCGGGGGTGTTCGCGCCGGTGTAGTGGACGACGGTGTCGAAGTGACTCAGCACGCCGAGCGCGTCCGGCGCGCCCTGAGCGGCGACGTCCCAGACGATCGCCCGGTGGCCGTTGGCCTTGAGCGCGTCCACGTACTTCTGCGCATGGGGGGCGCCGACGCCTTCCTCGGCGACCACGAGGACGTCCGCGCGCGGACGTTCGGCGACCGTGTACGTGAAGTGCTCGCTGGAGACCTTCTTCCCGCTCCTGGTCTCGCCGGTGAACCACACCTCGACCTTGTCGCCCGGGTCGCCGTCGGCGACCTTGGCGCGGTACTCGTCGAAGTAGAGGTTGTCCTCACCGCCGTACCTCTCACCGCCCTTGAAGGGCTTGAGCCGCATGTCCTCCGTACGGCCGCCGTTGACGCGGTACTTGAGCTCCTTGTCGCGCACGGACTTGCGTACGACGACGGAGACCTCCTGGTCGGCGCCGCGCGAGTACGAGGTGGTGAACGGGGCCGGCGTGAAGTCGGCGGCCTTCAGCCCGACCGCGGACGACGGCTGGTCGGGGTGCTTGGCGGACTCGGCCACGGAGAGCGCGAACGGGATGTTCTTGGCGAACTCCTGCTGGATCAGCTTCTCGTCGTCCGGGAAGTTGAAGACCGACTGGCAGTCGGCCGCGTTCCACTGGTCGTTCGGGTCGAGGTTGGACACGGTCTGGCAGGTCGACATCTCCGGCGTGAACATCGCGATGCCGTTGACGTTCGAGGCGTGTCCGTCGGCCTCGCCGTTGGTCGTGTACAGCTCCGAGGAGACCTGCGGGTGGTAGCCGGGGACCGCGGGCTTCTCCGGTGTGCCGGCCAGCGCCTTGTACAGGACGTCGTCCGGGGTCTCGGTCGCCACCTGCCAGCCGACGCCGTAGAGGATGAGTTCGGCCGCGGAGTGGTAGTTGATGCCGTACTCGAAGCCGATACGGCGCTGGAAGGCGTCGATCGCCTTCGTCTCCGGCTCGGACCCCGGGGAGGCACCGCGGTAGGTCTCACTGGTGGCGTTGGGCGACGAACCCTCGTCGTCGTAGCCCCACTTGTAGGGGAAGTTGCGGTTGAGGTCCACGCCGTCGCCGGTGCTGATGGTCCCGTCGCCGTTGTTGTCACGCAGGTTCTTGCGCCACAGGCGGTTGCCGGGGTCCTGGAAGGTGTGGTCGTAGCCGTCGGGGTTGGCCGAGATGACGAACCACAGCTCGGTCGAGTCGACGATCTTCTTGACCCGCTTGTCCGTCTTGTAGTTGTCCAGGTAGTAGTGCATCAGACGCCGCGTCATCTCCGGCGTGATCCACTCGCGCGCGTGCTGGTTGGAGAGGTAGAGGACGGACGGCTTGGCGCCGTCCTTCGTCTTCTTGGCGTTCTTGGTGAGCTTGAGCGCCAGGATGTCCTGGCCGCGCACCGTCTTGCCGATGGAGACGACCTTCGTGAGGCCGGGATTGTCCTGCCCGGCCCGGACCATCTCCTCCTTGAGCCCCCCGCTGCCGCTGTACGGGCGGAACACGCCCTCGGCGGCCTTCTCGGTACGGGCCTGCGCCCTGGCGGAGAGGTTGTGCTCGGTGAGCTCGACGCCCTGTTTCTCCAGCTTCTCGGCCTGGTCGTCGGTGAGGTAGACCTCGACGGTGGCCTTGCCCTTCTCGGGCGCCTGCTCGCTGAGTTCGTGGCCGTCCTGGCCGGCCGCCAGCAGCAGGGGTACCTGCTTCTTGGTGACCTCGGCGCGGAAGACCTTGACTTCGTTCGGGTCGGTTTCTTGTGAACTTCCCGGTTGTGCCTGGGCGATGGGTGCAATACTCGCTCCACCTATGAGGAGCGCGCCGGCAGCGAGGATCGATCTCGCTCTGGGTCTCATGAACCCCCCTAGCAGTGTTTCGCCACAGTGACGAATGACTGCCAGGCTCATGCCAACATCACGCCCAGTCAAGAGCGGCGCAAAGACTGACAAACACCGGTGCCGATGCCCCAAGTGGACACCGGCACCGATTCGTTGACGTCCCTCACATCATCCGGCGAGGTTGTCCGCGAGTTCCTCGCTGAGGTTGGCCTCCGTACCGGGGATGCCGAGGTCCTGGGCGCGCTTGTCGGCCATGGCGAGCAGTCGGCGGATACGGCCGGCGACGGCGTCCTTGGTCAGCGGCGGGTCGGCGAGCGCCCCCAGCTCCTCCAGGGAGGCCTGCTTGTGCTCCATGCGCAGCCGTCCGGCGGCGGCGAGGTGCTCGGGGACCTCCTCGCCCAGGATCTCCAGGGCGCGCTGGACGCGGGCCCCGGCCGCGACGGCCGCGCGGGCGGAGCGGCGCAGGTTGGCGTCGTCGAAGTTCGCGAGCCGGTTCGCCGTGGCGCGGACCTCGCGGCGCATCCGGCGCTCCTCCCAGGCCAGCACCGACTCGTGTGCCCCGAGCCGGGTCAGCAGGGCGCCGATGGCGTCGCCGTCACGGACGACCACGCGGTCCACGCCGCGCACCTCACGGGCCTTGGCTGCGATCGACAGCCGGCGCGCGGCACCGACCAGGGCGAGCGCGGCCTCGGGGCCCGGGCAGGTCACCTCCAGGGAGGAGGAACGGCCGGGCTCCGTGAGCGAGCCGTGGGCGAGGAAGGCGCCGCGCCAGGCGGCCTCGGCGTCGCAGGTCGCCCCGGAGACCACCTGCGGGGGCAGGCCGCGGATCGGGCGGCCCCGCCCGTCGACCAGACCGGTCTGGCGGGCCAGCTGATCACCGCCCGCGACCACCCGTACGACGTAGCGCGAACCGCGGCGCAGCCCGCCCGGCGCCATGACGATCAGTTCGGAGCTGTGACCGAAGATCTCCAGGATGTCCCGCTTGAGCCGACGAGCCGCCATCGCGGTGTCCAGCTCCGCCTCGATCACGATGCGTCCGCTGACCAGGTGGAGGCCGCCGGCGAACCGCAGAATGGCGGAGACCTCCGCCTTTCTGCAGCAGGTCCGGGTGACGGGAAGCCGGGAGATCTCATCCTTCACCGCTGCCGTCATCGCCATGGGCCGATCCTTCCATGCATCCGAAAAATACGGTCGTACGCGGCGGCGAGCAGCTCCGGGTCGTGCCGGGGCGTCCCGTCCGTCCGGGCCACCGGCGCCAGCTCGACCGCGGCACCGAGCCGCTTGGCGGCCTCGGTGAGCACATCCCGGTCCGGCACGGCGGCCTCGTCGGCCAGCACCACGTCCAGGGCGAGTTTAGGGGCGTGTCGTCCCAAAACCTCCAAATGACGCTGCGGGGAGAAGCCTTCGGTTTCTCCCGGCTGCGGGGCGAGGTTCAGCGAGAGTACCCGGCGCGCCTTCGTCTCGGTGAGGGCGTCCAGGAGTTCCGGGACGAGCAGGTGCGGGATGACCGAGGAGAACCACGACCCCGGTCCCAGCACCACCCAGTCCGCGTCCCGGACGGCGGCGACGGCCTCCGGCACGGCCGGCGGGTCGTGCGGCACGAGGTGCACCGACTGCACCTCACCGGGGGTGAGGGCGACGGTGGCCTGGCCGCGCACGGTGTCGACGTCCTCGGGCCGGTCGGGGTCGTGCCCCTTGACCAGTGCCTGCAGCTCCAGGGGCACGGCGGACATGGGCAGCACGCGCCCATGTGCCCCGAGGAGCCTGCCGACCAGGTCGAGCGCCTGGACGTGGTCGCCGAGCTGCTCCCACAGGGCGACGATCAGCAGGTTGCCGACCGCGTGGTCGTGCAGGTCGCCCTGGGAGTGGAAGCGGTGCTGGATGACGCGGGACCAGGTCTGGCCCCAGTCGTCGTCGCCGCACAGCGCGGCCAGCGCCTTGCGCAGGTCGCCGGGCGGCAGCACGCCCAGCTCGTCCCGCAGGCGCCCGCTGGACCCGCCGTCGTCGGCGACGGTGACGACGGCGGTGAGGTCGCCGGTGATCCGGCGCAGCGCGGCGAGCGAGGCGGACAGGCCCATGCCGCCGCCCAGGGCGACGACCTTGGGCTGGGCGCCCCGGCGGCGCGGCCGGCCGCCACGGGTCTCGACGGGCCGGTCGGCGCGCGACTCGGGCAGCGCGCGGCGCAGCCTGCTCAGCCGCGGAGTACGTCCCGTCATTCGCGTCCCATGTCCCGATGCACGACCACCGTCTCCACGCCCTGGGAGGCAAGGCGTGCCGCGAGCTTCTCCGAGGTGGCGACCGAGCGGTGCTTGCCGCCGGTGCAGCCGACCGCGATCGTCACGTACCGCTTGCCCTCGCGGCGGTATCCGGCCGCGATCAGCTGGAGCAGCTCGGCGTAGCGGTCGATGAACTCCTTCGCGCCGGGCTGGTTGAAGACGTACGCCGAGACCTCCTCGTTGAGGCCGGTGAAGGGACGCAGCTCCGGGACCCAGTGCGGGTTGGGCAGGAAACGCATGTCCACGACCAGGTCGGCGTCGACCGGAAGGCCGTACTTGAAGCCGAAGGACATGACCGTGGCCCGCAGCTCGGGCTCCTCCTCGCCCGCGAACTGGGCGTCCATCTTGGCCCGCAGCTCGTGCACGTTCAGGCTGGAAGTGTCGATCACCAGGTCGGCGTCACCGCGCAGCTCGCGCAGCAGCTCGCGCTCGGCGGCGATGCCGTCGACGATCCGGCCGTCCCCCTGGAGCGGGTGCGGACGACGCACCGACTCGAAGCGGCGCACCAGGGCGTCGTCGGAGGACTCCAGGAAGACGATCCGGCGTGTCACGCCCCTGGTGTCCAGGTCGGAGAGGGACTCCCTCAGGTTGTCGAAGAAGCGACGGCCACGGACGTCGACGACGACCGCGATCCGCGCCACGTTGCCCTGGGAACGGGCACCCAGCTCCACCATGGTGGGGATCAGCGCGGGCGGAAGGTTGTCGACGACGAACCAGCCGAGGTCCTCCAGACACTTCGCGGCCGTCGAGCGGCCCGCCCCCGACATACCGGAGATGATCACCAGCTCGGGGATGGTCGCCTCGGGGGCCCCGGCTGCCTCGATGCCCGTACTCACCTGTGCTCCGTCTTCCTGGGGTGTGTCCTGCCGGGTGAGGTCCTCGCCGGTCTCCTGGTGGGTTTCCCGGGCGCGGCGATCTCGCTCGGCCGTGGGTTGTGTCTCGTGCTCGCTCATCTCTCCTGCCCCCGTCGTTCGTCCGGGGCGCCCGCGGACACGGGCTCCCCCGAGGTCTCCGTCGTTGTCGCGGAGTCCTCGTCTTCCATGATCTCTCCCGTCGCCGTGTTCACGGCGGGTGCGGCCGGGGCCGCCTGGGCGAAGGCCGCGGCGATGGTCTCGGCCGTCTTGCGACCTATGCCGGGAACCTCACAGATCTCCTCGATTGTCGCGGATCGCAGCTTCTTCACCGAACCGAAGTGCTTGATCAGCGCCTGTTTGCGGGTGTCCCCGAGGCCCGGGACCTCGTCCAGCGGGCTCGACCGGAAGCGCTTGGCCCGCTTCGTGCGCTGGTAGGTGATCGCGAAGCGGTGGGCCTCGTCGCGGACGCGCTGGAGCAGGTAGAGGCCCTCGCTGGTGCGAGGCAGCACGACAGGGTCGTCCTCGCCGGGCAGCCAGACCTCCTCCAGGCGCTTGGCCAGGCCGCAGACGGCGATGTCGTCGATGCCGAGCTCGTCGAGGGCCCGCCGGGCGGCGGCGACCTGCGGCCGGCCACCGTCGACGACGACGAGCTGCGGCGGGTAGGCGAAGCGCTTGGGACGGCCGTCGTCGTCCTTGAGGCCGACTTCGAGAGGGGCGGAGCCGGCCTCCGTGAGGGCGTCGGAGGTGTCGGAGAGCGGGGCGGACGAGGTGTCGGAGAGGGCGCCCTCGCCGTCGCTCCACTCCCCCGTCCTCTCCTTCTCGGCGAGGTAGCGCTTGAAGCGGCGGGTGATCACCTCGTGCATGGAGCGGACGTCGTCCTGCCCCTCGAAGCCCTTGATCTGGAAACGGCGGTACTCACTCTTGCGCTGCAGTCCGTCCTCGAAGACGACCATGGAGGCCACGACGTCGTCACCCTGCAGGTGGGAGATGTCGTAGCACTCGATCCTGAGCGGGGCGCTGTCCAGGTCCAGGGCGTCGGCGATCTCCTCCAGGGCACGCGATCGCGTGGTCAGGTCGGAGGCGCGCTTGGTCTTGTGCAGCACGAGGGCCTGCTGGGCGTTGCGCTCGACGGTCTCCATGAGGGCGCGCTTGTCGCCGCGCTGCGGGATGCGCAGCGACACGTTGGCGCCGCGGCGCCCCGACAGCCACTCCTGCACGGGCTCCAGCGGGTCGGGCAGGGCGGGGACGAGAACCTCCTTGGGGACGGCGTCCCCCGTCTCCTCCCCGTAGAGCTGCTGGAGCGCGTGTTCGACGAGGGCTCCGGTGGTGATCTCCTCGACCTTGTCGGTGACCCAGCCGCGCTGCCCGCGCACCCGCCCGCCCCGGACGTGGAAGATCTGCACGGCCGCCTCGAGCTCGTCCTCGGCGACCGCGATGAGGTCGGCGTCGGTCGCGTCGGCGAGCACGACCGCGTTCTTCTCCATGGCCTTCTTCAGGGCCTCGATGTCGTCGCGCAGGCGGGCCGCCCGCTCGTACTCCATCTCCTCGGCCGCCTCCATCATCTGCTTCTCCAGGCGGCGCAGGTAGGTGCCCGTGCGGCCGGTCATGAAGTCACAGAACTCCTCGGCCAGTTCCCGGTGCTCCTCGGCGGAGACGCGGTCCACGCAGGGGGCGGAGCACTTGCCGATGTAGCCGAGCAGGCAGGGGCGGCCGGTCCGGCGGGCGTTCTTGAAGACGCCGGCCGAGCAGGTGCGCACGGGGAAGACGCGCAGGAGGAGGTCGACGGTGTCACGGATCGCCCACGCGTGCGCGTACGGACCGAAGTACCTGACGCCCTTCTTCTTGTGACCGCGCATCACCTGCACACGCGGGAACTCCTCGCTCATCGTCACCGCGAGGTACGGGTAGCTCTTGTCGTCGCGGTACTTGACGTTGAACCGGGGGTCGTACTCCTTGATCCAGGAGTACTCCAGCTGCAGCGCCTCGACCTCCGTGGACACGACGGTCCACTCCACGGAGGCGGCCGTGGTGACCATCGAGCGGGTGCGCGGATGGAGGCCCGCCAGGTCCTGGAAGTAGTTCGCCAGGCGCTGGCGCAGGCTCTTCGCCTTTCCGACGTAGATCACCCGGCGGTGCTCGTCACGGAACCTGTACACCCCGGGAGAGTCCGGGATCTGTCCCGGCTTGGGGCGGTAGCTGGAGGGGTCGGCCATGTCTCACACCCTACTGGCGAGGGCTGACAGTCCGACGAGGCTGTGGACAACCATGAGCACCGGTGCCGGCCCCGCCCCCGGCGCAGCCCCCGTGGCTCACCCGTGCGGCTGCGGCCCCTCGTACGCGCGCCCGTGACCGTGAGAACCCGGTGCCGTGGGACCGGGTGCCCGACGTCGGTGTGAGCAGGCCGACACCGACGGGCGAGGTGATCCGGAAGTGGGGCCGATGGCGCTCGCCGCCCTCGTCACGCACAGCGCCTCACCGCCGCTCGCGCTGCCGCACGGCGCACCCCACGGGCCGACCCGGGATGCCCGCAGCCGTGTACGCGCAACGCCCTGACGTGCGGGGCCGCTTGAGGATCTCGCTCGCACGACGGCATCAGGACTCGGCCAGACCTGCTTCGCGTTGGGCATCAGGTGTTGTCGGGGATTGGTCAACACGCTTCAATGCGGAGGAACTCGGGGCCGTGAACGACGGCGTACGGACGTGAAGAACCTCTGCCGCGCCCACGGGGTGGCCCCGAGCAGCCGCGCGAACGGTCCGACCAGCCGTTGTGAACACCACAGAAAGGCCCCTGCATGCCGCACGCCACTCAGCACGCGGACATCCCCGCCCCAGCCACCGCGGAACTGGACACGGCCCTGCGGGGCGGCCCCTTCCACGTCGCTCTGCGCGCGGCGATAGCCGCCCGGGGACTGCCGCTGCAGCGTGTGCAGCACCATCTGTCCCGCCGCGGTGTGAAGGTCGGCGTCACCAGCCTGAGCTACTGGCAGCAGGGGGCCCGCAGGCCGCAGCGGCCTGAGTCACTGCGAGCCGTACGGGCGCTGGAGGAGATTCTCCAGTTGCCGGAGGAGTCCCTCATCCGGCTGCTCGAGGACCCCGACGACCACCCGGCCCTTCAGCGGCCCGCAGCTCGCTCCTACCGTTCCCTGGTGGAGGCCTCGGGCGTCCTGGAGCAGCTGCTCGCCGACCTCGACTGTCCGGTGGACAGCGGCGTGCACACGCTCGCCCACCACGAGCGGGTACGCATCGGCGCCCTCCGCGAACTCGCCGGACGCGAGTCGCATCACATCGTTCGGGCCCACAAGGACGGCGTGGACCGCTTCGTGGCCGTCCACCACGGCGACCCGGGATGCGTACCGGAACGCATGGCGGTGCACGCCCTGGAGAACTGCCGCACGGGACGCATCCGCCGGCACCACGACACCGGAGTCCTCGTCGCCGAGCTGCTCTTCGGCACACGACTGCGGGCCGGGGACACCTACCTCTTCCGCTACGCCGTCGAGGACGGCACGGCCGACGTGTCCCGCGAGTACGCCCGCGGCTTCCCTCTCGCGGGCGGCCAGTACGCCCTGCAGGTCCGCTTCGCCGAGAACACCCTCCCCGTCCGTTGCCACCGCTTCTCCCAGCACTCCCCGGCAGCGCCCCGCAGCGGACGCCAGGGGCTGGCCCTCAGCGGGCTGCACCGTTCGGTGCACCTCGTGGAGCCACGAGTGCGCACGGGCATCGTGGGCATCGGGTGGGACTGGGAGTGAGCATCCTCCCTGAGGGTCTCTTCCCCTGACGCTCTCCTCCCCTGAGGGTCTCTCCCCTGACGCTTTCCTCCCCTGAGGCCTTCCTCCCGAGGCCTTCCTCCCGAGACCTTCCGTCGGAACCCTCCCGTGGCCTGACGGAACCCCCTCGCCTTCGACCGTCTCTCTCTTCTCCTCCTCGCACGAGAGCCGGATCCCAGTGGTCGCACCGCGGACGTAAACGATTGCGCAAACGTTTACGTCCGGCTCCGAATGAGATACCTTCCCGGCCAGAAGGCCCACGGCGCCCCGGGGAGGGACGCGGTGCGGGCGGAGACGGGAGGGGACCGACGATGACAACCATGGCCGACGTCGCGCGGAGCGCCGGCGTGTCCGTGGCGACCGTCTCGCACGTGCTGAACGGCACCCGGCCGGTGCTGCCCCACACCCGCCAGGCGGTGCTGGACGCGATGGAGGAACTCGGGTACACCCCCAACACCCTCGCTCGTTCTCTCGTGACATCTCGCACGCGGTCCATAGGGCTGGCGGTGTCGGCGATCAGCAACCCGTACTTCACGGAGATACTCCAGGGCGTCGAGGCCGCCGCCCTCGAACACGGCTACAGCCTGCTGATAGCCGACCCGCACGACGATCCGGAGCATGAACGCAAGGTCGTCCAGCTGCTCCACGAACGCCGTGTGGACGGCATGATCGTCGCTCCCTCGGCCGATCCGCGCGAACTGATCGCCTATCTGGGGCGCCACAAGGTGCCGACCGTCCTTCTCGACCGCGTGGTCGGCAGCTCGTCGGACGAGTCGACACAGTTCGACCAGGTCTGCGCCGAAAGTGCCGAGCCCATGGCGCAGCTGGTCACCCACCTCGCCGCCCTCGGCCACCGCCGGATCGCGCTGGTCGCCGGACTGCCAGGACTCAGCACCACCAGTGAGCGCCTCACCGGCTACCGGGACGGCTTGGCGGCCGCCGGGATCGGGTACGACGGTGACCTCGTCGTACACGGCGACTCCGCGTCGGCCGGCGCCGAACGGGCCACGGCCGCGCTCCTGTCGCTCCCCTCGCCGCCCACCGCACTCGTCACCGCCAACAACGCGATGACCATCGGCGCCCTGCGTGCCCTGCGTGACCGGGGTCTGTCCGTGCCCCACGACATCGCGCTGTGTTGCTTCGACGACTTCGCCTGGGCCGATCTGTTCTCACCCCGGCTCACCGCGATCGCCCAGCCCAGCAAGGACATCGGCGCCCGGGCGGTTCGTGTGCTGCTGGACCGACTCGATTCGCCGGACCGGCCCGCCAGCACCCTGCGACTCCCGTGCGCGTTCGTCCATCGAACCTCGTGCGGCTGCGAGGAACAGCCCCCAGGACCCGAGCAATCCGTGAGGTCCGGTGATCCGGCGAGGGCGGAGCGAGCGGTGCAGCGCGAGCAGCCGGTGCAGCGCGAGCAGCCGGCCGGGCCCGGGAAACCCGGCGGTAGGGCCGAGCCCTCGGCCTTGGACAGTCCTACTCAGTCCCTGACGTCCGTGAAAGGAACCGTCTCGTGATCGTCGTCGCCGGTGAGGCCCTGATCGACTTGGTACCGCAGGGCACGGGCGCCCTGGCCGGCCTGAAGCCGGCGCTCGGCGGCGGCCCCTACAACACCGCCGTGGCCCTCGGCCGCCTCGGCTCCTCGACCGCCTTCTGCTCCCGCACCTCCCACGACGCCTTCGGCGAGGCCCTGCTCGACGGGCTACGGGAGGCTGGGGTGGACGTCTCGGCCGTGCAGCGCGGCACGGAGCCGACCACCCTCGCGGTCGCCACCATCGACGCCGGCGGCTCGGCCGCCTACTCCTTCTATGTGGAGGGCACCGCGGACCGTCTCTTGACGGCACCGCCGAAGCTCCCTGCCGCGACTCGCGCGGTGTCCTTCGGTACCTGTTCACTCGTCCTGGAACCTGGAGCGAGTGCCTACGAGGAACTGATGCGCACCGCGGCGGCGCGGGGGGTGTTCACCGCACTCGACCCGAACATCCGGCCGGTGCTGATCCCGGACCCGGACGGCTACCGGGCACGGTTCAAGAGCTGGCTGCCTTCGGTGTCGCTGCTCAAGCTCTCCGAGGAGGACGCGCTGTGGCTGGGCGGCACCCCTCATGAGTGGCTGGCCGCGGGACCTGCGGCCGTCGTCATCACTCACGGCGGGGACGGGCTGACCGCCTACACCCGGGACGGTGGGGTGCACTCCGTGCCGGGTGAGAAGGTCGACGTCGTGGACACGATCGGCGCGGGCGACACCGTGAACGCGGCCCTGCTGCACGGACTGGACGCCCAGGACGCCCTGTCCGCCGAGGCGCTCCTGGGACTGGGCGCCGAGGACTGGACACGGCTGCTGCGGTTCGCGGCGCGGGCTGCCGCGATCACCTGCTCCCGGGCGGGCGCCGAACCTCCGTACGCCTCCGAACTGGGGGAGTTCCGGTGAGCGTTCCGTTCTCTTTCACTGTGTTTAGCAGTCAAGGTGCGTCTCAGCCGCGGACATCGGGCGGCTGAAGAGGGAACGAGCGGTGCCCCGCGGGGAGTTCCCGCGGGGCACCGCACATGTCGGATCTCCGGCAGACCTCAGGCCTTGCGCGCCCGCGTCGTCTTCTTCGCGGGTGCCGCCTTCTTCGCGGGTGCCGCCTTCTTCGCCGCTGCCGTCTTCTTGGCGGCTCCGGCCGCCTTGTCGGTGGCCTTGTTGTTGACCGTCTTCGCGGTCCTGGCCGTCGCCGTCCTCCTCGTCGCCGTCCCTGCCGCGACCGTCTTCTTGGCCGCCGCCTTGCGCGGGGCCTTCACCGAGGACGCATCGCTGATCCGGTCGGCGCCGAGGATCTCGCGCAGGAACTTGCCGGTGTGGCTGGCCGGGACGGCGGCCACCTCCTCCGGCGTGCCCTCGGCGACGACGAGGCCGCCGCCGGCGCCGCCCTCGGGGCCCATGTCGACGATCCAGTCGGCGGTCTTGATCACGTCGAGGTTGTGCTCGATGACGATGACCGTGTTGCCCTTGTCCACCAGTCCGGAGAGGACCTTCAGCAGCTTGCTGATGTCCTCGAAGTGCAGACCGGTCGTCGGCTCGTCGAGGACGTAGACCGTGCGGCCGGTGGAGCGCTTCTGGAGCTCGCTGGCGAGCTTCACACGCTGGGCCTCACCACCGGACAGGGTGGTCGCCGACTGGCCGAGGCGGACGTAGCCGAGACCGACGTCCTTCAGCGTGTTGAGGTGCCGTGCGATGGCGGGGACTGCCTCGAAGAACGAGGTCGCCTCCTCGATCGGCATGTTCAGGACCTCGGCGATGGACTTGCCCTTGTAGTGGACCTCCAGGGTCTCCCGGTTGTACCGGGCGCCGTGGCAGACCTCGCACGGGACGTACACGTCCGGCAGGAAGTTCATCTCGATCTTGATCGTGCCGTCGCCCGCGCAGTTCTCGCAGCGGCCGCCCTTGACGTTGAAGGAGAAGCGGCCCGGCATGTAGCCACGGACCTTCGCCTCGGTGGTCTCGGCGAACAGCTTGCGGATGTGGTCGAAGACGCCGGTGTACGTCGCCGGGTTCGAGCGCGGGGTGCGGCCGATGGGCGACTGGTCGACGTGCACGACCTTGTCGACCAGGTCGTCGCCCTCCACGCGCGTGTGCCGCCCTGGGACGTTGCGGGCGCCGTTGAGCTCGCGGGCCAGGTGCGTGTACAGGATGTCGTTGACCAGCGTCGACTTTCCGGAGCCCGAGACGCCGGTGACCGCGGTGAACACGCCCAGCGGGAAGGAGACGTCGATGTCCTGGAGGTTGTTCTCGCGGGCGCCGTGCACCGTGAGCTGCCGGGACGGGTCCTGCGGGCGGCGGATGTCCGGCAGGGGGATGGACTTCTTGCCGGACAGGTACTGGCCGGTCTGCGACTCGGCGTTGGCCAGCAGTTCCTTCAAAGAACCGCTGTGCACGACCTTGCCGCCGTGCTCACCGGCACCGGGGCCGATGTCGACGATCCAGTCGGCGGTCTTGATCGTGTCCTCGTCGTGCTCGACGACGATGAGCGTGTTGCCCATGTCGCGCAGCCGCACCAGGGTCTCGATCAACCGGTGGTTGTCGCGCTGATGCAGACCGATGGACGGCTCGTCGAGGACGTACAGGACGCCGACGAGCCCGGAGCCGATCTGGGTGGCGAGGCGGATGCGCTGGGCCTCGCCACCGGAGAGCGTGCCCGCCGCACGGTTCAGCGAGAGGTAGTCCAGGCCGACGTCGACCAGGAACCGCAGCCGCTCGTTGACCTCCTTCAGCACGCGCTCGGCGATCTTCTTGTCGCGGGCGTTGAGCTTCAGCTCGCCCAGGAAGTCCGCGCAGTCGCTGATGGACATCGCGGAGACCTCGGCGATCGACTTCTCCATGATCGTGACCGCGAGGACGATCGGCTTCAGGCGGGTGCCCTCGCAGGTGGGGCAGGGCACCTCGCGCATATAGCCCTCGAAGCGCTCGCGGCTGGCGTCGCTCTCGGCCTCGCTGTGCCGGCGCTTGACGAAGGGGACGGCACCTTCGAACGGCGTGGTGTACACGCGCTCGCGACCGTACCGGTTGCGGTAGCGGACCTCGATCTGCGTCTTGTGGCCGTTGAGGAGCGCCTTCTTCGCGCGCTGCGGCAGGCCCGCGAAGGGGATGTCCGTGCGGAATCCCAAGGCGTCCGCGAGGGCGCCGATCAGCCGGCCGAAGTAGTCCTTGGTGTGGCCGTGCGACCAGGGGTGGATAGCACCCTCGTCGAGCGACTTGTCCTCGTCCGGGACGATCAGCTCGGGGTCGACCTCCATGCGCGTACCGATACCGGTGCACTCGGGGCAGGCGCCGAACGGTGAGTTGAAGGAGAAGGAGCGCGGCTCCAGCTCCTCGAAGGAGAGGTCGTCGTACGGGCAGTACAGGTGCTCCGAGTACATCCGCTCGCGCTCGGGGTCGTCCTCCGGGAGGTCGACGAAGTCGAGTACGACCATGCCGCCGGACAGGCCGAGCGCGGTCTCCACGGAGTCGGTGAGGCGGCGCTTGGCGGAGTCCTTCACGGTGAGGCGGTCGACGACCACCTCGATGGTGTGCTTCTCCTGCTTCTTCAGCGTGGGCGGGTTGGACAGCTGGATCGTCTCGCCGTCCACACGCGCGCGGCTGTAGCCCTTGGTCTGGAGGTCGGCGAAGAGGTCGACGAACTCGCCCTTGCGCTCGCGCACCAACGGCGACAGCACCTGGAAGCGGCTCCCCTCCGGCAGCTCCAGGACCTTGTCGACGATGGCCTGCGGCGACTGGCGCGAGATCGGGCGGCGGCACTGGGGGCAGTGCGGCTTGCCGATGCGCGCGAAGAGCAGACGCAGGTAGTCGTAGACCTCGGTGATGGTGCCGACCGTCGAGCGCGGGTTGCGCGAGGTCGACTTCTGGTCGATGGAGACCGCCGGGGAGAGGCCCTCGATGAAGTCGACGTCCGGCTTGTCCATCTGGCCGAGGAACTGCCGGGCGTACGACGACAGCGACTCGACGTAGCGCCGCTGGCCCTCGGCGAAGATGGTGTCGAAGGCCAGCGAGGACTTGCCCGACCCCGACAGGCCCGTGAAGACGATGAGCGAGTCGCGCGGCAGGTCGAGCGAGACATTCTTCAGGTTGTGCTCGCGCGCGCCACGGACGATGAGACGGTCGGCCACGCCGGTCCGCACCTTTCTTGAGAGAAGTGACAGGGGCGAGGCCCCCGTGCTTTCTCAGACTAGGGGGAGCCACTGACAACGCCGGTCGGATTACCGAATGGGACAACAATCCCGGGCCATCCAGCATGCCCGACGCCACGTCCGACCCTATAGCACGCGCATTCGATTTACGGCACCCGTTCACCACCTTCACCCGAAGGTGTGGCGGGGCTAATGTCAGCACCATGATTGATCACGCTCGTGACCTGGTGTCTGTACATGACGCGACCGAACGACTGCTCACCGCAGCGGCCAAACTGGACAACGCCTCGGTGGCCGAGCCGTCACGGCTCCCCGGCTGGAGCCGCGGCCACGTCCTCGCTCATCTCGCCCGCAACGCGGACGCCCTCGTGAACGTCCTCGAAGGGCGCCCCATGTACGCCTCGGCCGCCACCCGGGACGCCGACATCGAGCGTGACGCCCCGCGCCCCCTCGACGTCCAGCTCGCCGACGTGCGCGAGAGCGCCGCACGTTTCCAGGAGACGGGCGCCGCTCCCGCGGACTGGTCCCGCACGGTGGAGCTGCGCAACGGCGTCACCGACGCGGCGGCCCGGGTGCCGTTCCGGCGTTGGGTGGAGGTGGAGCTGCATCACGTGGACCTCGGTGTCGGGTACGAGCTGGAGGATCTGCCGGCGGAGTTCGTGGAACGGGAGATCGACTTCCTCACGGAGCGGTTCAGCGGGCACCCCGACGTACCGCCGACCCGGCTCACGGACGGCACGCGCGCGTGGAGCACGGGGCGGGAGGCGGACGCCGCCGAGGTCGCGGTCCGCGGGTCCGCGCCCGATCTGCTCGGCTGGCTCGCCGGGCGCCGTGACGGGTCCGCACTGAGTGCGCAGGGCGGTCCGCTGCCGTCGCTTCCGCCGCTGTAGCGCCCGCCTCTCCCCCTCGGACGCCTGGACGGTCCGTGGACCGCTGTGCCGCTATAGGCTGCCGACATGACCTACAGCGGACAGGTGACGGTCGGTGGCCCCGCCGACGTGCACGAGCTCAAGGACCTGATGATCACCAAGATCGCGGTCGGCCCGATGGACAACAACGCCTATCTGCTGCGCTGCCGGGCCACGGACGAGCAACTGCTGATCGACGCCGCGAACGACGCGGACGCGCTGCTGGGCATGATCGGTGACGACGGCATCGCGTCCGTCGTCACCACACACCAGCACGGCGACCACTGGCAGGCGCTCGCCGCGGTCGTCGAGGCCACCGGCGCGCGAACGTACGCCGGCCGGCACGACGCCGACGGCATTCCGGTGCCCACCGACGTTCTGGTCGACGACGGCGACACCATTCGGGTGGGGCACGTGGACCTCACCGCACGCCACCTCGTCGGGCACACGCCGGGTTCGATCGCCCTGATCTACGACGACCCGCACGGGCACCCCCATGTGTTCACCGGGGACTGTCTGTTCCCCGGCGGTGTGGGCAACACCCGCAAGGACCCCGACGCGTTCGCCAGCCTGATCCATGACGTCGAGACGAAGATTTTCGACGCGCTGCCGGACGAGACCTGGGTCTACCCGGGACACGGCAACGACACGACCCTGGGCAGGGAACGGCCGCATCTGCCGGAGTGGCGCGAGCGCGGCTGGTGAGCGCGGATCCGGTGGCGCGCGTTCACAGAGCGCGCGCCGGGCGCGCATTCGCGGCCGTGCGCCGTACACACCCCGTGTGAACCGTTCGCACACGCCGGTGTCCTGCGCGCGCTCCCGGCGGACGTTGTTGCGCAGTCAACTGGAGTCAGCCCCGCGCAGGATGACGGCTCCTGAGCGGTACGGGCCGCCGGTCCCTCAATCCCCGCCCTCGACCGGCGGCCCCGGCGGCTGCCCGGACGACACCGGCGAGGCTCCTGTCGCCAGCCCGTACGTCAGGTGTCCGCTCGCCCCGCCCCGGCCAGCGCCGCGACCCGCTCCACCCCGAAGACGTACCCCTGCACACCGCACCCCGCGATGACGCCGTCGGCGCGCAGCGACACGTACGAGTGGTGCCGGAACGACTCGCGCTTGTGGATGTTGGAGATGTGGACCTCCACCACAGGAAGCCCGTCGCAGGTGTTGAGCGCATCCAGGATCGCCACGGAAGTGTGGGAGTAGGCGCCGGGGTTGATCACGATGCCGCAGTGGTTCAGCCGCGCCTCGTGGATCCAGTCGACCAACTCACCCTCGTGGTTGGACTGCCGGAAGTCGATCGTGCCGCCGTGCGCGGCCGCCGCCTTGGCGCACAGGGCCTCGACGTCGGCCAGGGTCTCGGAACCGTAGATCTCCGGCTGGCGCTGGCCGAGCAGGTTCAGGTTGGGGCCGTTGAGGATCATGATCGGGGCGTTGGCCAGGCTGCGGGGCACGGTTCCTCCGGTCCGTTCGGGGTGGTCGGTCCGTGGAGGACCGCTGCTCGGACCCGGTCTATCACGGTGCGCGCAGGGCACCTCGGGTCCTACCCTCCGCAGATGACCATGATCTCGTATCCGCCCAAGCCCTCCCCCGGGGACCGTATCGCCGTCATCTCGCCCGGCGCCGGCCTTCCCGAGCTCTACCCCCGGCCCTACGAACTGGGCCTGGAACGACTGCGCACGGAGTACGAGCTCGAACCCGTGGAGTATCCGACGACCCGCAGGATGGGAGCGTCACCGAAGGAGCGGGCCGACGACATCCACGCCGCGTTCGCCGACCCGGACATCAGGGCCGTCATCGCGTCGATCGGCGGCGACGACCAGATCACCGTGCTGCCGTGGCTGGACCGGGAGTTGGTCCGGGCGAACCCGAAGCCGTTCTTCGGGATGAGCGACAACACCAATCTGCTCATGTTCCTGCGCAACAGCGGCATCGTCGGCTTCCACGGCGCCACCGTGATGTGCGAGCTGGGCCGACCCGGCGCCATGAACCCGCGGACGGCCGAGTCGCTGCGCGCCGCCCTGTTCACGTCGGGCGCGTACGAACTGGAACCGGCCGAGCGCTGGAACGACGTCAACCGCGACTGGGCCGATCCGGCGACGTTCGGGGCGGAGCCGAGGATGCGGCCTGCCGACGCCTGGACCTGGGTCAACGCCGACCGGGTGGTGGAAGGGCCGACATGGGGCGGCTGTCTGGAGATCCTCGGCTGGCTGCTGATGGCGGACCGCGAGATCGCGCGGGACCTCTCGGAGTACGACGGCGCCGTCTTGCTGCTGGAGACGTCGGAGGCGCTGCCGAGCGCCGACGAGGTCTTCTGGACGCTCCGGAGCATGGGCGAGCGCGGGCTGCTCCGGCGTTTCTCGGCGCTGCTGATGGGCCGTGCGCGAACCTGGTCCTTCGAGCGCCCCAACGGCCCGAAGGAGGCCGCTCGTTACGCCACCGAGCAGCGCGAGGCCGTCCTGCGCGCCATGCGGACGTACGCCCCCGAGACCGTGATCGTCTTTGATGTCGACTTCGGGCACACCGACCCCCAACTCGTGATCCCTTACGGCGGCGCCGTCCGCGTCGACGGCCCCGCCCGGCGCATCACCGTCACATACTGACGCTGACCGACCACCCCCGCGCGCCCCCGTAACCGACGGTCACGGTGGGTAGTTGACGCGGCATGCAAGACGTACGCACCGTAAGGGCGCCCTCCATGCTGCGGCTCGCGGCGGCCTCGCTCGCCGGCACGGCCATCGAGTTCTACGACTTCTTCGTCTACGGGACCGCGGCCGCTCTGGTTCTGGGACCGCTGTTCTTCCCGACGTTCTCCCCGGTGGCGGGCACCCTGGCCGCGTTCGCGACGTTCGGCGTGGGCTTCGTGGCGCGGCCCTTGGGCTCGGTGCTGTTCGGACACATCGGCGACCGGCACGGGCGCCGGCCGGTTCTCGTCGCCTCGCTGCTGCTGACCGGCGCCTCCACGGTCGCGGTCGGCTGCGTACCGACGTACGACACGATCGGCGTGACCGCTCCCCTGCTGCTGCTCCTGCTGCGTTTCCTCCAAGGGCTGGGCCTCGGCGGTGAGTGGGGCGGCGCGGTCCTGCTGACCGTGGAGCACGCGCCGGCCGACCGGCGCGGTCTGTGGTCGAGCTTTCCGCAGGTCGGGCCGGCGCTCGGTTTCCTGCTGGCCAACGGGGTGGTGCTCGCACTGTCGGCGACCCTCTCCGAGGCGCAGTTCGCGCAGTGGGGCTGGCGGGTGCCGTTCTGGGCGGCGGGAGTCCTGGCCCTGGTGGGGCTGTGGCTTCGGTCGTCGCTCACGGAGAGCCCCCGGTTCCTCGAACTCGACAGCCACGCGCGCGTGCCGCTCGTCGAAGTCGTACGTGACCACTGGCGGCTTCTGCTGCTCACGGCCGGAGCGCTGTCGGTCGGATACGCGATCTTCTACACCGTGACGACCTGGTCCCTCGCCTACGGCACGGAGCGGCTCGGGGTGAGCCGCAGCGTCATGCTGACCTGCATCATGGCGGCGGTGGTGGTGAAGGGCGCGCTCACGCCGCTGGCCGCGCTGCTCGGTGACCGGTACGGGCGTCGGCCGCTGGCCCTGATCGGATGCGCTGCCGCCGCGCTGTGGATGTTCCCGATGGTCGCGCTTCTCGCCACGGGTGCGCCGCTGCCGATGTTCCTGGGTTTCCTCGGGGCGATGGTCGCGTTCATCACCATGTTCGCCGTGATCGCCGCGTATCTGCCGGAGTTGTACGAGCCCCGGGTGCGCTGCACGGGCGCCGCGGTGGGCTACAACCTCGGTGGTGTCCTCGGGGGCGCGCTCACGCCCCTCGTGGCGACGGCGCTCGCCGAGCAGGGCGGCCGGGTGCCCTGGGCCGTGGGGGCGTATTTGACGGGGGTCGCGCTGCTCAGCCTGGGGTGCTTCGCGCTGCTGCCGGAGACACGTCTCGCGCCGGCCGCGACGGCGGAGCCCGCCACGGGGTGACGGGCCCCGGAACACCGTGACCATGCCGGGTGCGGCAGCGCCTACGGTGTTCCCGTGCGGCGGTTCGCCTGCCCGGCAGGCCGCCTGTCCGGCTACGGATTGATCGCGAGTTCCAGGTAGGCCGCGAACAGCACCAGGTGGACGCCTCCTTGGAGTGGGGTCGCCCTCCCCGGCACCACCGTCAGCGAGCTCACCACCACCGTCAGGGCCAGCAGCACCATGTGGGTGGGGCCGAGGCCGAGGACCAGCGGGCCGGAGAGCCACAGGGAAGCCAGGGCGACCGCGGGAATGGTCAGACCGATGCTGGCCATCGCAGAGCCGAGCGCGAGGTTCAAGCTGGTCTGCACCCGGTCCCGGCGCGCGGAGCGCAGCGCGGCGATGGTCTCGGGCAGCAGCACGAGCAGGGCGATGACCACGCCGACGACGGCGTGCGGCAGATCGGCCGCCGCCACCCCGGACTCGATGGTGGGCGACACCCCCTTGGCCAGGCCCACCACGCCGATCAGTGCCAGGCCCAGCAGTCCGAGGCTGATCAGCGCGGTGCGGGCCGTGGGGGCGTCGGCATGCTCGTCGGCGGCGATCACCTCGCCCTGCCGGGTGATGGGGAGGAAGTAGTCGCGGTGCCGAACGGTCTGGGTCGCCACGAACAGGCCGTACAGGATCAGCGAGGACACCGCGGCGAACGTCAGCTGCACGGTGGAGAATTCCGGCCCGGGCTTGCTCGTGGTGAAGGTCGGCAGCACCAGGCTGAGCGTGGCCAGGGTGGCGACGGTGGCGAGCGCGGCCCCGGTGCCCTCGGGGTTGAAGACCGCCGTCCGGTGCCGCAGCGAAGCGACCAGCAGGCACAGGCCGACGATGCCGTTGCAGGTGATCATCACGGCGGCGAAGACCGTGTCCCGGGCGAGGGTGGAGCTCTTGTCCCCGCCGTCCGCCATCAGGGTCACGATCAGGGCGACCTCGATGACCGTGACGGCGACCGCGAGGACCAAGGAGCCGAAGGGTTCACCGACCCGGTGAGCAACCACTTCGGCGTGGTGCACGGCGGACAGCACGGCCCCAGCGAGAACCAGCGTCACCACGGCTACGACCGCGCCGGGCAGGTCCCGCCCCCAGGTGAAGGCGAGCAGGACGACCGCGAGCACCGGCACGAAGGACGTCCAACGCGTCGTGAGCGGCCTCAGCCGAGCGATCATGGAGCGATCGTCGCAGAGCCCTTGAGGGTCCGCATTCCGGTCCGCGTGATGGTCGAGCGGCCCCGAGCCCTCGGGGTGCGGGGCCTTGGTGCGGTGTGTGTCGCTACGCGAAATCGGTCATCTCCTGTACGTCACAGTCCGTGAAGGACGGCGGCCTGGTGCACAGCGCGGCCATCTGCTCCGCGAACTTGGTCGTCTCTGGGTCGTCGCTGTTGCGCATGGCGTCCTCGTGGGAGTCGAACTCGACCATCACGAGGTACCTGTTGGGCCGGCCCCGGTCCTTGAGGACGAGGCGGCGCCTGGGGCCACCGCTGCGCCCGGCAAGGCGTTGCTCGGTCTCCTCGGTGAGTTCCCGCATATCGTCGATGCGCTCGGTCTCGAAGTCGATGATCTGCACGAACTTCATGGGTGCGTCCACAGGTGCCTCCACCCGGCCGTGGTGTCCCCGACGGGAACACCCCAGCACCCAAAGAAGCACCGGGAGCGGTGCTCGGCAATTCGCTGGGCACCACTCCCGGTGTTGGTTCTTTCTACGTTCGACGGGGTCAGACGTCGATGCTGTCCTTCGGAGCGCTTTCGCTCTTCTCCTGCGCCGCCTCGGCCGCCGCCTGCTTCCTGGAAGCCCTCAGGCTGGTGATCGTGGTGATCACCAGGACCGAGCAGATCACGCCGAGCGAGACCGGAATGCTGATCTCGGGGACGTGGACGCCGGACTCGTGCAGCGCGTGCAGCACCAGCTTGACGCCGATGAAGCCCAGGATGATCGACAAGCCGTAGCTGAGGTGGACCAGCTTCTTCAGCAGGCCACCGATCAGGAAGTACAGCTGCCTCAGTCCCATCAGGGCGAAGGCGTTGGCCGTGAACACGATGTACGGGTCCTGCGTCAGGCCGAAGATCGCGGGGATGGAGTCCAGGGCGAACAGCACGTCGGTGGTGCCGATCGCCAGCATCACGACCAGCATCGGGGTCATGACCCGCTTGCCGTTCTCCTGGATCCACAGCTTGGTGCCGTGGTAGCGGTCGGCGACGCCGAACCTGCGCTCGGCCGCCTTGAGGAGCTTGTTCTCCTCGTACTCCTCGTCCTCCTCATCGGCCCGCGCCTCCTGGATGAGCTTCCAGGCGGTCCAGATCAGGAAGGCGCCGAAGATGTAGAACACCCACGAGAAGCTGGCGATGATGGCGGCGCCCGCGGCGATGAAGATGGCGCGCAGTACCAGGGCTATGAGGACACCGACGAGCAGCACCCTCTGCTGGTACTGGGACGGCACCGCGAACTTCGCCATGATCAGGACGAAGACGAAGAGGTTGTCGACGCTCAGCGACTTCTCGGTGATGAAGCCCGCGAAGAACTCTCCGGCGGGCTGTCCGCCTCCGAAGAACAGCAGGCCCAGCCCGAAGAGGGCGGCCAGGACGATCCAGACGACCGTCCAGATACCTGCTTCCTTGATCGACACGTCATGCGGCTTGCGGCCGATGAAGAAGTCGACCGCGATCAGGGCGGCAAGGCCCACGATGGTCAGGACCCATAGGGTCGTGGAAACTTCCACTGCGCCTCCGGCAGTCGTAACGGCAAATGTCAGCGTCGTCGCGCGCCGGAGGTCTCTTCCACCCACGATGGGCCGACGCCCCGGGATCTGGCCGGATCCGTATTGACGGGTACGTCGCACTAGACAGGGAGTACTCCCCTCCGTGGGATGAACACTACCCCAATCACCAAGGAAAGGTAAAGTGCTTGGCAAAAGAAGGGCCAAGTGTGCTGGTCAGAGACGCTTTACCTGTACTTGGCCCGAGCCTCGGCGACCTGCCTGAGCACCTGCTGGAGGACCTGGCTGCCGGGCGGCACGAGCGAGGGCTCGTAGGTCCAGGCATGCCCCACCCACGGGTCGGCCAGATGGTCGTCGGGCACGGGGGTCAGTCGCAGCAGCGAACGCCACAGCGGGTCGAGCAACGGGCCGTAGGCGGCTGCTTCCTCGCGGTCCGCGACCATCATCAGGTGGACACCGACGGCGGGTCCCTCGTCCGCGAGGTAGCGCAGCTGATTGACGGCCCGGTCGTCGAAGCCGTGCGGGAAGTCGTTGACGATCAGGAGCTGCTGGGAGGTGTCGAAATCGGGCGGCAGCGAGTCGGGGGCACCGGCGCGCAGCGCCATCTGCACGAGGTCGACGCGCTGGGTGAGTCGCGCGAGGACGTCGGCCACTCCGCCCGCGCCCACCGCGGGCGGACCCGCGAGCGCGCCGCTCTGCACGAGGGGGACGAGCGCCTGTGCTCCCGAACCGGCCGGGTCGGCGACATGCACGGTGAACTCGCCCGCCGGGTGGACGGCGAGCAGCCGGGCCGCGTGCGCCACGGCCGTTTCCATCGCGAGGCGCCGCAGGTCGTGGGCATCGGTGAACGAGCCGTCGATCGAACCACTGCGACCGCTGTCGATCCACAGACCGCGCTCCAGCGGCAGCCGGATCAGCATCGGTATGCGCAACTGGGTGCTCTCGGGCAGGTGGAGGTCGCCCAGGCGCACGGCCATGGGGATCTCCATCGGTACGCGGTAACCGTGCCACACGGGGTTGTCCCAGCGTGCGTACGCGGGCGGCAGCGCGGGTTCGACGACCTCGGCCTCGGCGGTGAGCTGGGCGAGGTCCCGGTCGAGCGTCGCCCTCGCCTGGCTGACGAGCTGGGCGTGCTTGGCCTCGGCGGCCTCGCGAGCGGCGTCGCCCTGTCCGCCGATCCGGCTGCGCGGGTCCGACAGGACCTGGTCGAGCTCCTTGTCCATGCGGGAGTCGGCGAAGTCGACCGCGCTGCGGTAGGCGGCAGTCGTGCGAGCCAGGTCCTCGAACATGCCCCACACCTGGTTGTACAGCCGCTCGTCCATGGACCAGCCGGTGGCGTCACCTGCGACGGGCTGTGCCGGTTGCCCGGGCTGGGCCGGAGGCGCGGTCGGCGGAGGTGGCGGGGGAGCCGCGTTCCGGCGTCGGGGGTGGCTGTAGTCGATCGGGCCGCCGGAGGTGGGCGTCGACGGCTGGGCGGGGTCGCCGGTGCCGGTCGGACCTTGATACGGCATCTGCGGCGCCGACTGGCCGGGCGCGCCGGGCGTCTGGGTGCCGTAGGGCGACGTCGGCTGCTGGGGTACTGCCCCGGAGGAGCTCTGCGGTGCGGAGCCTCCCTGCTCGGGGCCGAGTGCGGGTGCGGCGGCCTGCCGGGAACGGTCGCCGTCCGTCCGTGCGGAGGGTGCCGGCACGGAGCGGGCCATGCCCTGGGCCACCGCTTCGTTGATGCTGCCGGCCAGCTGGTGGGCCTGGGACAGGCCCTGGTCGGTGAGGAGGTCGGCGAGACCACCGGCGTAGCCCTGGCCGATCGCACGCACCTTCCAGGCGTCCTGGCGACGGTAGAGCTCCAGGGCGACCACGGCCGACTCCGCCTCAAGGCCGGTGATCGTGTAGCTGGCGACCTCGGTGCCGTCCAGGCCGGTGACCGCGACGAAGGGGGTGGCCACGGCGCCGAAGCGGGTCGGACCGCCGACCCCGGCGGGCAGGGCGAGCAGCACGCTGACGCGGTGGACGGACTCGGGCATGGCGTCCAGGTCCACCGCAAGACGGTGGTCGGCGGCCGCCTGACGTGAGACCTCGAGGCCGGGCAGGGTCGGGGCGCCCGGGTGGGCCACCCATTCGACCCCGTGGATCCTGCCCTCGTCGTCGCCGAGCGTGGCTCCGGCCACGATCGGCGTTCCGGCCGAGACCCGGATCTCCAGACGGGTCTGGGAGAGCGGGTGGTTCTGCCCCCGCACCAGCTCGGCCGTCATGACTTCGTCCCCCTGTGTCGCTTGTCTTGTCGAGTGCCGCTCGCCGGGCGGGCCTTACAAGGTCGGCAGGATCGCCGGCATCAGGTCCTGGAACGTGCGGCCGTTGGCCGGGGCACCGAGGGCCGTCATCGACCAACCCGGGCCCGAGCGGTGCACCTTCGCCATGATCTGCGCCGTGTAGGCGCCACCACCCGCGAGGGTGTAGCGGGCCAGTTCCTGGCCGTTGGTCTCGTCGACCAGGCGGCAGAACGCGTTCTGCACCTCCTGGAAGGTCTGGCCCGTGAAGGAGTTCACGGTGAAGACGATCTGGTCGATGTGGACCGGGACGCGCGCGAGGTCGACAAGGATCGCCTCGTCGTCGCCGCCCTGGCCGACACCGCCGACGAGGTTGTCACCGGTGTGACGGACGGAGCCGTCGTCGCTCACCAGGTGACGGAAGAAGACGACGTCCACGGGCTGCTTGTCCGCGAACAGAACGGCGGACGCGTCCAGGTCGACCTCCCGAGTGCGGGAGCCGAACAGGCCGCGCCGGGGAGCCGCCTGCCAGCCGAGACCCATGCGTACCGCGGTCAGGCTGCCTCCGTCGTTCTTCTGCAGACTGATGGCCTGACCCTTGGTCATGTTGACGGTCACGTGCTGAATCCCCTCTCGAGCTGTCCCCTGTTGGCCGCGGACTCCGCGGATGACCAGAACCCTACGCAGGAGCACTGACAGTGACGTACCCCGGTCCGCACTTTGTGTCGGTCTTGCAACACAGCGCGTGCCCAGCCGGGCGGTGCAGGCCGTTCGAGGGCGCCGGTCCCGGGCTCGGTGACCGGCGCCCGTGGGCTGTCAGGCCAGGCCCGCCTCCTTCATCTGGCGCAGTTCCTTCTTCATCTCGGACACCTCGTCGCGCAACCGGGCCGCGATCTCGAACTGCAGGTCCGCGGCGGCGGCCCGCATACGCGCCGTCAATTCCTCGATCTGCTCGGCGAGCTCGGCCGCCGGGCGGTCGGTCGGCACCTTCTCCGCGGCCTTGCCCTTCGCCGACCTGGACGCCTTCGCGCCCTTGGCCGCCTTGTCTCCGAGGGAGGGAACGGGAGCCTTGGTGCCCCGGCCGTCCTTCTTCGCTCGGTAGCCGCTGCCCAGCAACTGCTCCGTGTCGACGTCCTCGCGCGCGATCTGCGCGACGATGTCGTTGATCTTCTTGCGCAGCGGCTGGGGGTCGATGCCGTGCGCCTTGTTGTAGGCGACCTGCTTCTCCCGGCGCCGGTTGGTCTCGTCGATGGCCTTCTCCATCGCCGGTGTGATCTTGTCGGCGTACATGTGGACCTGACCGGACACATTGCGCGCCGCGCGGCCGATGGTCTGGATGAGGGAGGTCCCGGAGCGCAGGAAGCCCTCCTTGTCGGCGTCGAGGATCGCGACCAGGGACACCTCCGGAAGGTCGAGCCCCTCACGGAGGAGGTTGATGCCGACGAGGACGTCGAACTCGCCGGAGCGCAGCTCGCGCAGCAGCTCGACCCGGCGCAGCGTGTCGACGTCGCTGTGCAGGTAGCGGACCTGGATGCCGAGTTCCAGGAAGTAGTCCGTGAGGTCCTCGGCCATCTTCTTGGTGAGGGTGGTGACCAGGACGCGCTCGTCCTTCTCGACGCGTGCGCGGATCTCGTGGACCAGGTCGTCGATCTGCCCCTCGGTGGGCTTGACCACGACCTCCGGGTCGACGAGACCGGTGGGCCGGATGATCTGCTCGACATGGCCGTCCGAGCGGGAGAGCTCGTAGGTGCCCGGGGTCGCCGACAGGTAGACGGTCTGCCCGATGCGCTCCTGGAACTCCTCCCACTTCAGGGGACGGTTGTCCAGGGCGGAAGGAAGTCGGAAGCCGTGGTCGACCAGGGTGCGCTTGCGGGACGCGTCGCCCTCGTACATGGCTCCGATCTGCGGCACGGTGACGTGCGACTCGTCGATGACGAGCAGGAAGTCGTCCGGGAAGTAGTCCAGCAGGGTGTTGGGCGGGGAGCCGGGCGCGCGGCCGTCGAAGTGCATGGAGTAGTTCTCGACGCCGGAGCAGGTGCCGATCTGGCGGAGCATCTCCAGGTCGTAGGTCGTGCGCATCCGCAGGCGCTGGGCTTCCAGCAGCTTGCCCTGCTTCTCCAGTTCGGCGAGCCGCTCCCCCAGCTCCTTCTCGATGTCGTTGACGGCCCGCTCCATGCGCTCGGGGCCGGCGACGTAGTGGGAGGCGGGGAAGACGTACAGCTGCTGGTCGTCGCTGATGATCTCGCCGGTGAGCGGGTGGAGTGTGGACAGGGCCTCGATCTCGTCGCCGAACATCTCGATGCGGACGGCGAGCTCCTCGTAGACCGGGAAGATCTCGATGGTGTCGCCGCGCACGCGGAAGGTGCCCCGGCTGAAGGCCAGGTCGTTGCGTGTGTACTGGATGTCCACGAAGCGGCGCAGCAGCTCGTCCCGGTCGATCTCCTCGCCGACCTTGAGGGGGACCATCCGGTCCACGTACTCCTGCGGGGTGCCGAGTCCGTAGATGCAGGAGACCGAGGCGACCACGACGACGTCACGGCGGGTGAGCAGTGAGTTGGTCGCGGAGTGCCGCAGGCGCTCGACCTCCTCGTTGATCGAGGAGTCCTTCTCGATGTAGGTGTCCGACTGCGGGACGTAGGCCTCGGGCTGGTAGTAGTCGTAGTACGAGACGAAGTACTCGACGGCGTTGTTCGGCAGGAGCTCGCGGAATTCGTTCGCCAGCTGGGCGGCCAGAGTCTTGTTCGGCGCCATCACCAGGGTGGGGCGCTGGAGCTTTTCGATCATCCACGCCGTGGTGGCGGACTTTCCTGTGCCGGTCGCGCCGAGCAGGACGACGTCCTTCTCGCCGGCTTCGATGCGCCGGGCGAGCTCGGCGATGGCCTGCGGCTGGTCGCCGCTGGGCTGGTAGGGGCTGACGACCTCGAGGGGCGCCACCGTGCGTTCGATCTGGGAAACGGGCCGCATGGAATCCACCGTACGACCCCCCACTGACAACGCGTCCGGATCAGTGGTTCTGCGGAGCTCGGGACCCGCGTCGGTCCTGGTTGGGGCGGACGCGCAGCCGGGGCCGGTGAGCCCGGTGCGGGACGGCGGTGCGGGCCGGGACGCCCGGTTTGGGATCGGCGGGGGGCGTTGAGGGCTTCCCTGCGACGATCCACGGGTCGAGGAGCACGACCAGGCCCGCGAGCAGCAGGAAGGCGAGCGGGCCGACCAGCATCGGCGCGAGCAGGGCGGCGGGTGAGTCGCCCGCGGTGGGGACGTCGGTGTCGTGGAGATGGACGCTGAGGGCGGCCATGCCGGTGTAGTGCATGCCGCTGACGGCGAGTCCCATCACGAGGCTCGCGCCCACGCTCCAGAGAAATCCTCTGACCTGTCCTGCGGCCCACAATGCGGCGGTGGCCGCCACCATGGCTATGACCACGGAGACGGCCACGGTGAAGGTGTTGTATTCCAGCCTTCCGCCCAGTCGCATCCCGGCCATGCCGAGATAGTGCATGGAGGCTATGCCCAGACCTGTGATGGTGCCGCCGGTGAACAGGGCCGTTCCACGGGCGCCCTTGTAACCGACGATGAAGATCCCGATGCCCACCATGACGATGGCGACGGCGAGGCTCGCGAACGTCATCGCTTTGTCGTAGTGGATGGGCGTCTCCTCGACGGTGAAGCCCATCATCGCGATGAAGTGCATGGTCCATATGCCGGAGCCGATGGCCGCCGCCGCCAGAGCGAGCCACCCCGGGCGGCAGGACTGCGGGACGAGCATCGATCTGGTGGTGCAGCGCAGACCGAGCGCACCGCCGAGGCAGGCCATCAGGTAGGCCACCAGCGGTGTGACGAGTCCGTAGCTGAATCCGTCGATCGTGCCCTGCATACGCAGCTGCCCTTCCCGCCCTCTTACGTCCCTGAAATCCGTGAAATGCGCCCCCTCCCAGGACCGCCCGGGCGGTCGGGGTTGAGGCAGAGAGTAACTCCCACCGGAATGGTCGAACGATTTTCCGGCAAAGAAACACGGCCTTGCCCCAGTTGTGCGGCACGAGTGAGCGGGCCCGGGCAACTCCATTCATTCTGTGGCCATTCTGTACTCCTTCACCGTTGACCGACTGCTGTCACAGTTGAACCGTCTGTGATCGTTCGACGCGAGGAGTACGCATGCACGCGCGCGCTGTAGCCGCAACGACGACCGCGCTCCTGGGAACCGCCGCGCTTCTGCTGCCCGCCTCCGACGCCCGGGCCCGCGCCGACGTGCCCACGGTCGTCGCCCACCGGGGGGCTTCGGCCTACGCTCCCGAGAACACGCTGGCCGCCGTGGACAAGGCCGCCGATCTGGGCATCAGCTGGGTCGAGAACGACGTGCAGCGCACGAAGGACGGTGAACTCGTAGTCCTCCACGACGACAACCTCAAACGCACGACCGACGTGGAGGAGGTCTTTCCCGATCGGGCGCCCTGGAAGGTGAAGGACTTCACCGCCGCCGAGATCGCCCGTCTGGACGCGGGCAGCTGGTTCGGCCCCGGCTACGCGGGCGCGCGTGTGCCGACGCTGGAGCAGTTCATGGACCGTGTGGAGCTGCACCACCAGAAGCTTCTTCTGGAGATCAAGAACCCTGATCTGTATCCCGGCATCGAGCGGCAGACCCTCAGGGTCCTGGACGACGAGGGCTGGCTGGACCCGGAGCACCTCGCGAGCCGGCTGATCGTGCAGAGCTTCAGCGCCGACACCGTGCGAACCGTCCACGAGCTGCAGCCCGACGTCAAGACCGGTTTCCTGGGGACACCTCCGGAGGAGGAGGTCGGCGGGTACGCGGCCTTCGCCGACCAGATCAATCCCTCGTACGGCTCCATCTCCGCGGACTACGTCGACTCCGTCCACGAGTTCACCGGGCCGCACGGCAGGCCGCTGGAGGTCTTCGCGTGGACCGTGAACGACGCGATCACCGCTCGGCTGGTCGCCGGGTACGGCGTGGACGGCATCATCACCAACCATCCCGACGTGGTGCGGGACGCGCTGACCGGGAGTGCGTTCCCCGCCGAGGAGCCGACGCCGGTCGCCGGGGCGTTGTCAGTGGCGGGCCGTACGGTGGGCGCATGGACAGCCATGGGCAGTACGAGCAGCAGGTCGTATGGGCCGTCGTCGGTACGAACATCGGTCCGCTGATGCTGGCCGCGACCCGCGAAGGCCTGGTCAGCGTCGTGTTCCACGCCACGGACGAGGTGCGCGACAAGGCGCTCGACCGCCTGGCGGCCCGGTTGGGCGGCGCGCCGGTCAAGGCACCCGACTCCCCGCTGCTGACCGAGGCGATACGCCAGGTGGAGCAGTACTTCTCAGGCGCCCGCCGGGACTTCGACCTGCCGCTGGACTGGTCGCTCATCTCCGGCTTCAACCGCCAGGTGCTGCGCGAGCTGGCCGCCGGTGTCCCGTACGGCACGGTCGTCGGGTACGGCGATCTGGCGGGGCGGGTCGGACAGCCCGGCGCGGCACAGGCCGTGGGGATGGCGATGGGCGCCAATCCGCTGCCGGTCGTCGTGCCCTGTCACCGGGTCGTGGAGAGCGACGGCGGCATCGGCGGGTTCGGGGGCGGTCTGGAGACCAAGCGGAAGCTGCTCGCGCTGGAGGGGGTGCTGCCGGAGCCGCTGTTCTGAGACCTCCGACACCAAAACGGGTTGGGCGGACGAGCGACGAGGGGGAGACTGCGCCTGTGACGACACCTTTCACCCACCTGTACGCGGCCACTGCGGTGCGCTGCCCCGTGTCGGCCCCTGCGAAGCGTCCCGTGCCCGGGTGCGCGTCGTGACCGCGGTCCAGCGGAAGGTCGTCGCAGCCGTGCCGGCGGACCGGTTGCCGGCTCTGCGCCGCCGTGTCTCGGCCGTACTGATCGCGACGCAGATCCTCGGCGGGCTGGGCGTCGCCACCGGCATCGCGCTCGCGGCCGTCCTCGCCACGGAGGTGAGCGGCACCGAGTCACTGTCCGGACTGGCGCCCACCGCGACCGTCGCCGGTACGGCGATGCTGTCGGTGCCCCTGGCCGCGTTGATGACCGCGCGCGGGCGGCGTCCCGGGCTCGTCCTCGCCTACCTCATCGGCGCCGTGGGCGCAGGTGTCGCCGTGGTCGCGGCCGCGGTCGGAAGCTTCCCCCTGCTGCTGGGCGGGCTGGCCGCGTTCGGTGCGGCCTCGGCAGCGAATCTGCAGGCGCGGTTCGCGGCCGCCGATCTGGCCGAGCCGGAACGGCGGGCCCGGGCCATCTCGCTCGTCGTGTGGGCGACGACCATCGGCGCGGTCCTCGGACCGAACATCGCCGCGCCCGCGGGTCGCAGCGTCACGGGCCTCGGGATACCCGCCGCGGCTGGTCCGTTCCTGTGGGCAGCGGGGATCTTCCTGATATCCGCGGTCGTGGTGGCCGTACTGCTGCGGCCGGATCCGCTGCTCACGGCGCGGGCGCTCGCGCCGACCGAGGACCAGTCGCCCGCGGCCCGTTCGCTGCGCGCCGGGCTGGCCGCCGTGACGGCGTCGTCGCGAGCCAGGCTCGCGGTGGTGACGGTTGCCGTGGCGCACACGGCGATGGTCTCGGTGATGGCCATGACTCCGGTCGACCTCGCGCACCACGGCGCGGGCATCGACCTGATCGGGCTGGTCATCAGCGTGCACATCGCGGGCATGTACGCGTTCGCACCACTCATGGGGCGGCTGACGGACCGGTTGGGGCGGCTGTCCGGGATCGGGCTGGCGGTGGGGCTGCTGGCATGCGCCGTGTTCCTCGCCGGCACGGCCGGCGCCAGTCACTGGCAGACGACCGCCGGGCTCTTCGTGCTGGGGCTCGGCTGGTCGGCGGGGCTCGTCTCCGGTTCAGCGCTACTCACGGACTCCGTGCCGCAGCCCGCGCGGGCCGCCGCGCAGGGGCTGTCGGATCTCGTCATGAACGCCTCGGCGGGCGTCGGCGGGGCGATCGCCGGTCTCGTCGTCGCCAAGGCGAGCTACGGCTGGCTGAACTTCACCGCCGCGTGCCTGCTGATCCCGTTGGCGGCACTGGCCCTGTTCACCCGGGGCAGGACACGGGCGAAGAGCGCCGACGCGGACGTCTGAGGCCGGCCCGAGTTCCTTCTGCCGGCCCAAGTTCCTTCCGTCGGCTCGCTAGTCGTAGTGCCGGGCCTCGAAGACGTTGCCGTCGGGGTCGCGGAAGTAGAAGCTGCGCCTGGCCTTGCCCCGAGCCCCGAAGGCGTCGTACGAGTAGTCCGAGACGGGGACGTCCTGCTCCTCCAGGTGTGTGCGGAGCTTGTGGAGATCGGTTTCCGGCAGGGACAGACAGACGTGGTTGACCGGGTGCCCCGCGCTCCGGGCCGCCCCGGGCAGCATCTTCATGCGCTCCACCATGGTCATCGGCATGAGGTCGAGGATGGTCTCGTCGTTGACGCGCACCGAGGGGAACGGCGCCTCGCCCGCGATGAACTCGGCGAGCCTGACGGGGGCCAAGCCGAGCGTCTTGTCGTAGAACTCGGCCGACGCGACCGGGTCGCGCACCCAGAGGACCACGTGGTCGAGACGTGTCGTGTTGTCGGTCATGCCTCCAAGGCTGGTGTCCTCCCCCACAGGCCGCAAGGGGTTTGATCGGGCGGGCCACCCGCCAGAGATGAGGGAAGACCGACAGACAGGAGGCAGTCGCGTGGTGCTGATGGTGTCCCAAGAGGTGCGAGAGGCGATCGACGCGGGTCGACCCGTGGTTGCTCTGGAGTCCACGATCATCGCGCACGGGCTGCCGCGGCCGCGCAATCTGCAGGTGGCACTGGAGCTGGAGGACGTCGTACGGCGGGAGGGCGCCGTTCCCGCGACGATCGCCGTGCTGGACGGGCGGCCTCTAGTAGGGCTGGACAAGGAGCAGCTGGAGCGGATCGCGAACGAGGACGGGATCCGCAAGCTGGGGCACCGTGATCTGCCGCTGGCGATGGCCTCGGGGGCGAGCGGGGCGACCACGGTGTCGGCCACCGCTCAGCTGGCGGCCCTCGCGGGAGTCCGCGTCTTCGCGACGGGCGGGCTCGGCGGCGTGCACCGTGAGTGGACGGTGACACAGGACGAGTCGGCCGACCTGGGGCTACTGGCGCGCACGCGGATCACGGTGGTGTGTGCCGGGGTGAAGTCGATCCTGGATGTCCCGGCGACCCTGCAGCGGCTGGAGACGCTGGGCGTCGCCGTGGCCGGCTATCGCACGCAGCGCTTCCCTGGCTTCTACCTGTCCGACTCAGGACATCCTGTGGACTGGACGCTGCGGTCGCCGCAGGAGGCGGCCGAGGTGATGCGTGCTCAGGACAGGCTCGGTGGACCCGAGTCGGCGCTGATCGTCGCCAACGCGGTGCCGGAGGCGGAACAACTCGATCCCGAGCTGCACGCGCGCGTGCTCGCCGACGCGCTGCACGCCTGCGAGGAGCAGGGCATCAGCGGTCAGGGGGTCACGCCGTTCCTGTTGGACTACCTGGTACGCCACACCGACGAGGCCTCCCTGAGCGCCAATCTCGCGGCGGTCCGCGGCAACGTACGGCTGGCGGCGCGGATCGCGGCCGCATGGGCCGGGGCGTGACCCGGACGGAAGCAGGCAGGCGGACCTGACCGAGGCGGAGGCACGTGGGACCGGGAGCGGACTTGGGTGAGGCCGGGGCGCACGGAACCGAAGGCGGTGCGAGCGGGCATCGGTCCGGGAGCGCGGCGAGCGGGGGTGGGCCGGGCCTCGGTGGCGCTCGTGGCGGCGCGCTGCTGGTCGTCGGGGATGTGGTGACGGACGTCATAGCTCGTCACCGAGGACCCCTCGCGTCCGGAACGGACACGACCGCGGCGATCCGTACGGTGCCGGGCGGCGCGGGAGCCAATGTGGCTTGCTGGGCCGCCCATGGGGGTTGTGCGCATGTCCGGTTGCTGGGACGGGTGGGCGCGGACACGGCCGCCTGGCACGAACGGGCACTGATCGGGAGCGGGGTGCAGCCACACCTCGTCGTGGACCCGCAGGCGCCGACCGGCACCGTGATCTGCCTGGTCGACCAAGGTGCTGCGGCCGAGCGCACCTTCCTCACCGACAGCGGCGCGTCCCTGCGGCTCGAACCGGCCGACTGGTCGGACACGGTGCTCGACGGCGTCGCCCGGCTGCATCTCTCGGGCTACCTGCTGTTCTCCGAGCCGAGCCGGGCGCTGGTGGCGGTGGCTCTCGCGTCGGCACGCGCGCGTGGGGTGCCGGTGAGCCTGGATCCGGCTTCGGCGGGGTTCCTGGTGGAACTGGGCGTCGACCGTTTCCTGGCGCTGGTGGAGGACGTGGACGTCCTGCTGCCGAGCCGCGACGAGGCGTGCCTGCTCACCGGGCTGTCCGACCCGGCGGACGCGGCGGCCCGCCTGAGCCGTCATGTGCCTCTCGTGGTCGCCAAGCAGGGTGCGGAAGGCGCGCTGATCGCCCGGTCGGGCACCGTGATCGCCCGTGTCCCGGCCGTGCCGACGGCACCGAGGGACACGACGGGAGCGGGTGACGCGTTCACGGGTGCTTTCTTGGCATCCCTCCTAGCCGGTGCGGGGCCTGAAGACGCGGCGCGGGAAGGGTGCAGGGCCGGGGCTCTGGCGGTGGCGCGGGTGGGGGGAAGGCCGCCGACGTCACGGTGACGGTCGCTCACGCGGCAGCTGCACATGGCTTCTCCGCGGCTACGTGACGCCGGAGACCTGGGCCGCGTGCTCGGCGAACGCCGCCGCGTGCGGGGCGTCCACGCCGCGGCCAAGTGATGCCGCCGCGCCCATGGCGCCACGCCGACCGCGCCGACACGGGCGGTTGACGACATGGGCGGCAGGTGGGCAGCGACCGGCTTCTCTCCGGGCCTTGCCCGACGCTGAGGGTTGACGGCCCCTCTACGGCTTGCGCCCCCATGCCGAGATCATCGGTGCCGCGGCCAGGTCCATGCCGTCGGCGGCCACGTTGGCGAGGTGGCGGTCGATGTCCTGGTGCGTGGCATGGCCCGAGGTGACGAGCTGATCGCGGAGTGCGCGGATCGTGGCCGACTCAAGCGCGGCGCAGGCGGGCGAGGCGAGGGGGAAGTACGCGTCGGCCGCGACCCGGAGGAGTCCGGCATCGCGGAGCAGTCGGGGCAGTCCACGGCCGAAGGAGAGTTCGGAGCCGTTGTCGGCGAGGAGGCTGCGGACACCGTCGCGGAGACGATTCGCGAGTTGCTGTGCGGGACCGTGCTCATCGGGGCACAACAGGGGTTGCAGCGCGAGATCGGTGTCCTCGATCAGAAGTCGACCGCCGGGGGCCAAGGCGTCGATCATCGCCCGCAACGCCCGTCGGCGGTCCGGGACATGAGCGAGAACCATCCGTGCGTGCACCAGGTCGAACCCCTCCCCCGGCGGCTCCTCGGTCACCACGTCGTGGACACGGACCTCGACCGGCGGGCGGGCGGCCGCGACGAGCCTTGAGGTGTCGAGGTCGGTCGCGATCACTTTTCCGGTCGGTCCGACCTTCTTGGCCATCCAGGAGACCACCGAGGTGCCGCCCGCGCCCACCTCCCAGCAACGCCAGCCGGGTCCGATGCCGAACCCTTCGAGGTGCCTGAACGTCGTGGGGTCGAAGAGGGGGCCCACGGCGTCGCCCTGCTCGCCCGCCGCGGACTGCCGGTTGTCGAGGAGATACCCGTCGGTTCGCATCATGCGGAGATCATCCCAGTTGTCCGGCTTGTCGGGAATGGTCGACGCTCGGCGGGGCCGTCTCGAATTCCACGCCACGCTCTGCACCCACGTCCCCTCCGCATCCACGCCCCCTCCGCATCCATGCGACAGCCCTCTCCAGTCACGCCGGCCGGTCCGCGCCGACTCCCTCCGGCCGCGCGCACCCTTCTTCCACCGCGCCTCCAGTGCTCCATCCGCAGCCCCATGAGCTCCCGCCGCGCCCACCGTGCGTCTCCTACGCCCTCCGGTCCCCCCAGCGCCACCCCTCCTCCCCGCAACGCCACTCCCCACGACTCCCACGCCACCTGCTCTCCCTCTTCACGCGGCCCGATCACACTTGGACCCGCTTTCATCCACAGGCGGGAACAAAGCGGAATGCGCTGCTCCCACAGGCTTACCCGCGGCTCACCCTCAACTGGCAAACTGGCGGGCCAGGGCGCAGAGATGCGGCACGAGGGAGCCAGGCGAGGAGATCCAGATGTCCATGGCAGGCAATCTGCGAAAGGTCACCGGCCTCAGCAAGGTCGGCGGTCTCCGCAAGGTGGCACGGCTGACTCGACGGCCCCCCCGCGTCGACCTCAGCCATCCTGCCCGGTCCCCGCTGGGCTCTTCGGTGGTGAACTGCGTGAGATACCGGGACGGCGTGCGGGTCCCGGAGAGCGACGATCTGGTCGACGTACTGCAGAAGGTGCGCAAACGCGGGGACGAATTCCTCTGGCTCGGCCTTCATGAGCCGACGGACCAGGAGTTCGCGGGCATCGCGGAGTTGTTCGCCCTGCATCCGCTGGCCGTGGAGGACGCCGTCGAGGCACATCAGCGACCGAAGCTGGAGCGCTACGACGACACGCTCTTCGCGGTGTTCAAGACGGTCTGTTACGTCGAGCACGAGGAGCTCACGGCGACGAGCGAAGTCGTGAACACCGGCGAGATCATGGTGTTCGTCGGCCAGGACTTCGTGATCACCGTGCGGCATGGACGGCACGGATCACTCGGCCCGTTGCGGGAGGAGCTGGAGTCGACCCCGGAACAGCTCGCCAAAGGGCCGGCGGCGGTGCTGCACGCGATCGCGGACCATGTGGTCGACGAGTATCTGAACGTCAGCGGCTCGGTCCAGGAGGACATCGACCAGGTGGAGACGGATGTCTTCGCCGAGAACGGCGCACGGGCCGATCCCGGGCGGATCTATCAGCTCAAGCGCGAACTCCTGGAGCTGAAGCGGGCGGTGGTCCCGTTGAGCCGCCCGCTGGAGGAGCTGGCCACCCGACCGATCCGGGTGGTCGAACCGGAGATACAGGCCTACTTCCGCGATGTCTCCGACCATCTGCTGCGGGTCAAGGAGCAGATCTTCGCCTTCGACGAACTTCTGAACTCGATCCTGCAGGCGCACCTGGCCCAGGTCACCGTGGCGCAGAACGAGGACATGCGGAAGATCACCGCTTGGGCAGCGATCATCGCCGTACCGACGATGGTGTGCGGTGTGTACGGCATGAACTTCGATTACATGCCGGAGTTGCGCTGGACGTTCGGTTATCCGCTGGTCATAGCCGTGATCTCGGTGGCGTGCGTGGTCTTGTACCGCGGCTTCCGGCGCAACGGCTGGCTCTGACCCACGGCTGGCGACGACGCACGGCTGGTTCTGACGCTCGTCACCGCCTCAGTGGCCGGCCCGAGTCCGCCCGCCTCCTCTCCCCTCCTCGCCCGCCCTCGCACGCCCTGGTCGGGTATACGAACGAGGACGGTAGGAGAGGCGGAGCCGGAGTGGGGTCCCGCCGGGTCAGCGCGTCGTAGGCTCCGTGGTCCTGGCGTAGACGCTCTCCGCCCAGTGGGCGACGTCGCTCTCCGGCAGGTTCCGGGCCAGATCGGCCTCGCTGATCATGCCGACGAGGCGCTTGTTGTCGATGACGGGAAGCCGACGGATCTGGTGCTCCTTCATCTCCCGCAGCACATCGCTGATGTCGGCGTTCGCGTCGATCCAACGCGGGGTGCCCTGGGCCATCTCACCGGCGGTGACCCTGCTCGGGTCGTGTCCCATGGCCACGCAGCCGACGACGATGTCCCGGTCGGTGAGGATGCCGCAGAGCCGTTCGTTCTCGTCGCTGATGGGCAGGGCTCCGACCCCCAGGTCGCGCATCAGCTGGGCGGCGCGGTCCAGGGTCTCGTGGGCCGGGATCCACTGGGCGCCACGGTGCATGATGTCTCCGGCAGTGGTCATGGAGTACCTCCCGATGCCGGACGGCCGGCGCGGCGCGGGACGCACCGCTAGTCCCGGCGCCCTTCATTCTCGCCGCGCCACCCGGCACATGCACCTGGAGCCGAGCGGGCCCACCCACCCCGGTCAGGCGGTGCCCCGGATCGCCTGACGGATCAGCCGCTGTCAACGGATGCTCCGTTCCACGCCGGGTGCCGCGGATCGTCCGCGCGCACCAGGACGTCGGCCACGCCGACCGGGTCGGTCTCGTGCTCGTAGCGCTCGAAGGCAGGGAGGGTCCAGTGCTCGGCTTCGGGGGTACGACGGCGCAGGGCTCCGGAGGAGAGGAGGACGTGGACGGTCAGATCGAAGGGCAACCAGTGACGCAGCAGGAGGGGACCGTGCAACAAGAGGACACCGCCCGGCGGCAGTTGGGCATAAGGGCTGCGGGTCGCCCGGTCGGTGGCCGGGTCCCACAAGTCGGGCAGGACGCGGCCGTTGCCGCCGGGCTCCAGAGGACCGAAGACCTCACGCCAGAGGGCGCCGGTGTCGAACCAGCCGTCGTAATAGGCGTCCACGTCCTGGTGGCCGTACTCCAGACGGAGCGAGGCGGGGCGCAGGAAGCCTTCCGTGCCGACGGTGAGGGAGGCGCGGCCTCGTATACGCAGCGCCTCGCCGACCCGGGCGGCGAGGTCTCCCGGGCGGGCCGCCGGAGCGCCGTCGAAGGCGACGCGCGGCCAAGGGCTGCCGTCGGCCGGCTTCAGGTCGAGCAACCGCTCGGCCAACAGGTCGCCGAGCCGGTCCCAAGTGATCGCTTCGAGTCGCACACGGCCCATGATGCGACAGGCACGGTCGGGAGGAGCGCGCTCGCACCCGTGCCCCTGCCCGCGCCAGTGCCTCCGCCTGCGTCAGAGAGGATCAGCTCACAGACAGGCAGACCGTGCGGTCGGGCCCGGTCCGGCAGTTCTCCAGGCTCTCTCCGCGGGGAAGAACGCCCTATGGCGCACCTTGCAACTCCCCCGTCCCGCACCGGCCTTCTCGTCGTCCAGCCGCTCAAGCGACGGCACTGTGCAGAGTGTCATGCGGGACCGTTGCGGATGCTGGTGCTGGAGGAGGGTTCGCCGCGCTGCCTGGACTGTGCCGACCTCGGGCATCTGGTGTTCCTGCCACGTGGGGACACGGCGTTGACGCGTCGGTCACGGGAGGAGAGCGCGCTGTCGGCGGTGGTCGTGCGGTTCAACCGGCGCAAAAGCCGTTACGAACGACAGGGCGTCCTCGTCGAGGAGAAAGGGCTCGCCCGGGCCGAGCAGCGGTGCCTGGCGGACGCGGAGGCCAGGCAGCGGCGCCGGGTGCGGGACGCCCGGCGGCGGGCGCGGGAGGACGTGCGGTTCACGGAGGCGTTCGCGGCGGAGATACGGAGGCTGTTCCCGGGGTGTCCGGCGGACCGGGCATGGGACATCGCGGCGCATGCGTCGCTGCGGGGCAGCGGGCGAGTGGGACGGAGCGCGGCGGGGCGGGCGTTGTCGGAGGGGGCGGTGATATCGGCGGTCGTGGCGTCCGTACGGCACCTGGACACGCCGTACGACCAGCTGCTGATGAGCGGGGTGCCGCGTCATGAGGCTCGGCGGCGGATAGCTGCGACGGTGGAGACGACGTTGCGGGCGTGGCGGACGGAGGGGGCGGAGGTCGGCTGACGGCAGGGCCGGGCGAGGGCCTGGGAACACGGTGGCACGTGGTGCGGACCGACCGGGCGTGCAAGGGACACGGCGACGGCACCACTGCTGGGCTCGGGCATCGCGCGGCTGCGGCGTTGGGCGCGGCGCGGCGCGTACGACGCGGCGGGCAGGACCCGACAGCGTGCGGCACGGCACTGCGCGGGGCGGGCGCGGGGTTCAGCGCCGCCGATGCCGTGCGGCCCGGCGCCCGACCATTCGTCCGGCCATCCAGGTGCCACCACCAGACCTGTCCGGCTGACCTCCGCCCGCCGCCGCTCTGGACGGTCGCGTATGTGGTCGCGTCGATCGGCCATGGTGACCGCTCTCGTTCAGGATTTCACTTGTGGTGACGGCAGGGGCCGAGGAGGATCTTCGGCGGAGCGCGGGAGTGACGTTGAGATGATTGATGGACCGTACTTCGTACTGGTCGTGATGGGAGTGGTGGGGACGGGCCTCGTCGCCGGGGTCTTCTGCGCCTTCTCGACCTTCGTGATGCGCGGGCTCGCCGCGCTGCCGCCGGCGCAGGGTGTCGCCGCGATGCAGTCGATCAACGTGGCGGCATTGGGGCCGGCGTTCATGCTGGTGTTCATGGGGTCGGCGGTGCTGTGCGCGGTGGTCGCCGTGGTGACGTTCGTGCTGTGGCCGGACGAGGGGACGGTGGAGCTGCTGCTGGGCAGTGGGCTGTACCTGTTCGGTTCGTTCGGGGTGACCGTGGTGGCGAACGTGCCTCGCAACGAGACGTTGCTCAAGCTCGACGCGGGCACTCCGGAGGCGACCGACTACTGGCCGACGTATGTGCGCGAGTGGACGGTGTGGAACCACGTCCGCACGGTCGCCTCGGGCGCCGCGGCGGTGGCCTACGTGCTGGCCCTCAGCTGACTCCCTCCGCGGCACCGGCACCGGCACAGGCACAGGCCCAGGCACCGGAACCGGCACCGGCACTTGACACACCCGGCCGGAGGACGCGAGAAAGCGCTGTCCCTCCGCTCTGCGCACGGGGCGCGCGGGACGTATCGTTGCCGGAAGAGTGCCGCTCGATGACGCACGGCTTCAGCACGTCGCACGCGCACGCGAGGAAGACGGCCATGGCCGATCCCAAGGGTTTCATGAAGACCCCCCGCCAGGACTGGCCGCGCCGGCCCGTCGGAGAGCGGGTGCAGGACTGGGACGAGGTGTACGTCCCCGGGGCTCTGCTGCCGATCATCAGCAAGCAGGCCGACCGTTGCATGGACTGCGGCGTACCGTTCTGCCACGAGGCCTGCCCACTGGGCAATCTGATCCCCGAGTGGAACGACCTCGTGTCGCGGGAGGACTGGCGGGCGGCCGCCGACCGGTTGCACGCGACGAACAACTTCCCCGAGTTCACCGGGCGGTTGTGCCCCGCCCCGTGTGAGGCCGGGTGCGTGCTGGCGATCAACCAGCCCGCCGTCACCATCAAGAACGTCGAGTGCGCCATCGCCGACCGCGCCTGGGAGGAGGGCTTCGCGCCGCCGCGGCCGCCGGACCGGCTGTCCGGGCGGACGGTCGCGGTGATCGGGTCGGGTCCCACCGGGCTCGCCGCGGCCCAGCAGCTGACGCGGGCGGGGCACACGGTCGCCGTGTACGAGAAGGACGACCGGATCGGCGGGCTGATGCGATACGGCATCCCCGAGTTCAAGATGGAGAAGCACCATCTGGAGCGGCGCATCGAGCAGATGCGGGCCGAGGGGACCAGGTTCCGTACCTCGACGACGGTCGGGCGGGACGTCGGCGCGGCGGAGCTGCGGTCGCGCTACGACGCCGTGGTGGTGGCGACGGGCGCCACGGCGTGGCGCGAACTGACGGTTCCGGGGCGGGAGTTGCTCGGGATCCAGCAGGCGATGGAGTATCTGCCGCTGGCCAACCGGGTGTGCGAGGGGGACCTGGAGAGTTCCCCCATGTCCGCTGCCGGAAAGCACGTCGTCATCGTCGGTGGCGGGGACACGGGGGCCGACTGCCTGGGCACGGCCGTCCGGGAGGGTGCCGCGTCCGTGACCCAGCTGGACATCTACGCCCAGCCCGGTACCGCGCGGGACGACGACGCCGAGCCCTGGCCGACGTACCCGAAGATCTACCGCCTCTCGGCCGCGCACGAGGAGGCGCGCGACCTGGAGACGGCGCCCGCGGCTGATGCGGACGCGCGCCTGTTCGCGGCGTCGACGCTCCGTTTCACGGGGGACGCCGACGGACACGTACGGTCGTTGCACCTGGTCGAGGTGGACGCGCAGCGCCGCCCGCTCCCGGGCACCGGGCGTTCGCTGCCGGCCGACCTCGTGCTGCTCGCCCTCGGCTTCTCCGGACCCGACCGGGCCGACGGGCTGATCGATCAGCTGGGACTGGAGCTGGAGCCACGGGGCACGCTCGCGCGGGACGCCGGCTTCGCCACCAACGCCCGCGGGGTGTTCGCCGCCGGGGACGCCGCCCGCGGGCAGTCACTCATCGTCTGGGCCATCGCGGAAGGGCGGGCGGTGGCGGCAGCCGTCGACCGCTATCTGACGGGGAGTTCGCGGCTGCCGACGCCGATATCGCCGTACGACCGGCCCATGGCCGTGTGACGTGCAGATCGCCGCTGGTCAGCGCCGCTCGTCCGTCCCGGCCACCTTTCCCGTCGCCAGGGCCACCCGGTTCCAGGTGTTGATCGTGAGGATCAGGGACAGTACGTGTGCCAGTTCCTGCTCGTCGAAGTGGGCCGCGGCCCGGGCGTAGACCTCGTCGGGGACGCCGCCGTCGGCCACCAGGGTGACCGCCTCGGTCAGGGCCAGGGCGGCCTGTTCCTTCTCAGTGAAGAAGTGCCGGGCCTCGCGCCAGACCGCCACCATGTGCAGCCGGTCCTCGCTCTCGCCGGCCTTGCGGGCGTCGTTGGTGTGCATGTGGAGGCAGTAGGCGCAGTGGTTCAGGTGCGAGGCGCGGATCTGGATCAGTTCGACGAGTGCGGGGTCCAGGCCCTCGCGGGCGGCCGCGTCGAAGCCGACGATGGCCCGGAACACCTTCGGGGCCGACCTCGCGAGGTCCAGTCGGGTCCTGGCGGCGTCGGCGGCTTCGATCGCGGAGTGCATCGTGGAGTTCGTCGCGGACCTCCCCGAAGAGCCCGCTCCGAAGCCCGTCCCGGCGTCCGGGGAAGCGAGGGCGGAAGCAGCGTGCGCAGCAGTCGTGTTCGTCGTCATGCGCTCCACGCTACGGGCCGGAAAGACCGGCTGTAGGGTGCATTTCCATGGCGAAATCGTGGGTCAATCACGCGGAGCGGATCGGTGCCGACCTGCATCTCGACCTCTCGGAGCCGTCCGGGCCGGGCGGGCGGCGGGCCGCGCTGACGCGTGCGCTGCGCGAGGCCGTGCGCAGCGGGCGGCTCGCGCCCGGCACCCGGCTGCCGCCCTACCGTTCGCTCGCCGCCGACCTCGGAATCGCGCGCAACACCGTGGCCGACGCCTACTCCGAACTGGTCGCCGAAGGCTGGCTCACCGCCCGCCAGGGCTCGGGGACCCAGGTCGCCATGGGGGTGGCGCACACACCCTTCAGGCACCGGGGGAAGGCCGAACCACCGCCGGGTTCCCGGCAGGCGGCACCGCCCGAGGCGCCGTCACGCGCGCGTGGACCTCTGCACGACCTGCGCCAGGGCGCCCCGGACGCGTCGTCGTTCCCGCGTACCGCGTGGCTCGCCTCCTGTCGGCGGGCACTCCAGCGGGCGCCGAGCGAGGCCTTCGGGCCCGGTGACCCCGCCGGCCGTGTGGAACTGCGTGAGGCGCTCACCGAGTACCTGGCACGCGCGCGCGGCGTGCGCACCGAGCCGGACCGGATCGTGATCTGCTCCGGCTTCGCGCACGCACTGCGGCTGCTGTTCGGCCAGGACAAGGGCGGGGGCGGCGGAGTGCTCCGCGGTCCGCTGGCCGTCGAGGCGTACGGGCTCGGCTTCCACCGGGAACTCCTCGCCGCCGGGGGCGTACGCACCGTACCGCTCCCCCTCGACGAGCACGGCGCCCGCGTCGAGCGGCTGACGCGCGAGCGGGCCGTGCTGCTCACTCCCGCGCACCAGTTCCCGACGGGAGGACCGCTGCACCCCGAGCGCCGCGCCGCGGTGGTCGACTGGGCACGCGCGCGTGGCGGCGTGATTCTGGAGGACGACTACGACGGCGAGTTCCGCTACGACCGCAAGCCCGTCGGCGCCCTCCAGGGCCTCGACCCCGAACACGTGATCTTCATCGGTTCGGTCAGCAAGAGCCTGTCGCCGGCGGTGCGGCTGGGGTGGATGGTGCTGCCGGAGCGGTACGTCGGCGACGTCCTCGCGGTCAAGGGCGAGCGTGAGGCCTGGGCGAGCGTTCTCGACCAGCTGAGCCTCGCCGACCTCGTCGCCTCCGGGGCGTACGACCGTCATGTCCGCAAGATGCGGCAGCGGTACCGCAGTCGTCGGGACCGCCTCGTCGCGGCGCTCGCCGCGCATGCCCCGCACATCGAGGTCACCGGTGTCGCCGCCGGACTGCACGCGGTGCTGCGGCTGCCGCCGGGCACCGAGCGGGCCACGGTGGAGGCGGCCGCCGGGCAGGGCATCGCCCTGGAAGGCCTCGCCGAGTTCCGCCACCCGCAGGTGGCAGAAGCGGACATGCCGGTACGCGACGGCCTCGTCGTCGGCTGCGCGACACCGTCGGAGCATGCCTACGGGGCGGCGCTGGAGGCGCTGTGCGGGGCGCTGCCGTGAGGCGCACCGCCCGCCGCAGCCGCCGCGCGGCACCCACCTGCCGCCCCTGAGCCGCCTGAGCCGCCCCCGGACCCACCCGGCTTCGCCGGACCCGCCGGATCCTGCTCGCGGACGAGCCGCCCGCGCCGGATCCTGCTCGCGGACGAGCCCTGATGTGCGCCCCTCGGACGAGGCACCCGAGCACGGCTCCTGCCCTGTCCGGATTTCTCGTCCCATGCACCTGAAAAGTGACCTCCGGACTACAGGTATGCGAACGGGAGTGGGATCATCGAACAAGGAGGCGCGCTGTCGTCGTACCCGGGCCGGGGCCCGGATCGGCAGCGGCTCGCCCCCATCCTTCGTTCCGCCGTCAGGCGCAGGGCCACCCCCGCGCGTCCCCCCTGTTGGCGGCCGGTCCTGGAGGGTGCTCATGACGACGCTCTACGAACGTCACGGAGAAAGTGCACGCGGCGGTGAAGAACACCGGGGCGACGTCAAGACCGGCCGGGCCGAGACGTACCGACCGGCCATCGTCCCGCTGGACCAGCCCGGCGTCGCACTGCCGCGCCTGATCGGTTCCAAGGCCGCGAACCTCGCCCGCGCGGCCCGCGCCGGCCTGCCCGTGCTGCCCGGTTTCGCGATCCCGCCCCGCGCGGGCGGCGACACCGTGGCCCTGCGACGTGCCTGGGACGAGCTCTCCGACAGCGGCGCCCGCCCACTCGCCGTACGGTCCTCCTCACCGCAGGAGGACACCGAGGAATCTTCGCTGGCGGGCCAGTTCGCCTCGGTACTGGACGTATCCGGCTGGCGCGCCTTCCGTACGGCCGTGCGGACCGTGCTCGACTCGGCACACCGTCCCGACGGATCAACGGCGCCGATGGCGGTGCTGGTGCAACCGATGCTCACGGCGCGGGTGGGCGGGGTGATGTTCGGGGCCGACCCCGTCGAAGGACGGGCCGACCGGATCCTGGTCAGCGCGGTGCGCGGTGGGCCGGACAGCCTGGTCAGCGGTGCCCGGACCGGCACCGACTACTGGCTGAGCGGACAGGGACGGCTCCTGCGGACGGAGGTCTCGGAGAACAGCGCCACGGAGGTCGTCAGGGCAGTGCCCTCGGGTGACGTCCGCGCCGCCTCCCGGCAGGCCGGCCCCTTGCTCACGCGCCGTGAACTGTTCCGGTTGGCGCGGCTGGCGCGGCAGGTCCGGCGGGTCTTCGGCGGACCGCAGGACATCGAGTTCGGCTTCGACGACGACGGGAGGCTCTGGCTCTTCCAGAGCCGGCCGATCACCGCGATGGCGCCGCGGCCCGCGCGCGGGGCGCGGCTGCTCGGGCCCGGACCGGTGGCGGAGACGCTGCCCGGACAGTTGGGGCCTCTGGAGGAGGACCTGTGGGTGGCACCGATGGCCCGTGGGCTCGCCACCGCGCTCGACCTCGCGGGCACCGCGCCGCGTCGGCTGCTGAGGTCGGTGCCGGTGGTCACCACGGTCGCCGGACGCGCCGCCGCCGATCTGCGCCTCCTGGGTACCGTGCCACCGCGGCATCGCTGGCTGGCGCTGCTCAACCCGGCGCCGGGCGCCCGGCGGCTCACCGCGGCCTGGCGGATGGGGCGCCTCGCGTCCTCCCTGCCGGGGCTGGCCGCCGATCTCGCCGCCGATGTCGACCGCCACCTCGCCGAGATTCCCTCGCCCAGCGGACTGTCCGGTGCCGCCCTGGCCGATGAGCTCCGCTGGACCCGCCGGGCCCTGGCCTCCCTGCACGCCCAGGAGGCCCTCGCGGGAGCCCTCCTCCAGGAACCGCCCCGGAGCCGCACAGCCGCCGGTACGGCTCTCGCCGCCCTGGCCGACGCCCGCGCCCGCGGCGTACCAGAGGACTGGCTGATCACCACCGATCCCGTGATCCTGGCCCTCACCGCCCCAAGCCTGCGAGATCGCGGACAGCGGCAGGGCACCCCGGAGGCAGCGACCTTCACGGGCACTGCCCCGCCCACGAGCACAGGGACGCCCGCGGCCACGGCTACGGCCCCCACCGCGTCTGCGGCCACGGCCACGGCCACCAACGCACCTGCGGCCACCCCCACGCCCGCAACCACGACGACACCCGCGCTCGACGAGGCGACAGCCCTGCCACGGCCGACCAACGGCACAGCCCGCCCCGGACGCGACGGCAGCAGCCACCCGACCGCCCCGCGCCCACCCGCCCTCGAACGGACCCAGCGGATCCGACCGGCCAAGCCAACCCACCAGACTCAACGGACCCACCAGACCCAGCGGACCCACCAGACCCACGAAACCCACAAGCCCCAGCAGACTCAGCAGATCCTCCAGACCCACCCGACCCACCGGACCCACTGGACCCAGCCTCCCCACCCAGGCCCCCTCCTCGCCACCACCCCCTCAGCCCACACGACCCCCCACCCACTCACCCCGACAACACAACCCCCCGCCACTCACGCCATCCCCACCACCCCCACCACCCCCACCTCACCCCTCACCCCCCTCCCACCCCGCGAAGCCCTCCGCCTCCGCATCCGCTGGGTGCAGGAACTGCAGGTGCGGATCGTCCGGGACGTGGCGCGGCGGGCAGGGCTCGACGTGGAGCGTCTCGGACTGCTGCGCTGGGTCGAGCTGGCCGCCGTGCTGGACGGCGCGGATCTGCCCGCCGACCTCCCCGCGCGCGTGCCCCGGCCCCGGACACCGCCGCTGCCGGACGTGTTCCGGCTCGCGGAAGGCGAGGTCGTCGTGGCCGAGCGCGGCGCACGTCGGGGCGACGGCATGCGGGGCGTGTCCGCCGGGCGGGCCGTCGGGACCGCATGGGACGGGGCGGGTCCCCGGCCGGCGGACGCCGTGCTGGTCGTGCGGACGCTGGCCCCCGCGCTCGCCCCCCTGCTGCCGAACCTCAGCGGCCTGGTCGCCCAGACCGGCAGCCCGCTGTCCCATCTGGCCGTCCTGGCCAGGGAGTACCGGATCCCCGCGGTCGTCGGCGCCGCTGACGCCGTACGCCGCTTCCCGCCCGGTTCCCGGCTCACCGTCGACGGGACCGCCGGTGACGTGCGACCGGGGGGCGCGCCATGAGGAGGGTCGCGTACGTCTTCGCAGCGCTGGCCGCCGCCGGGGCGGGTACCTACCTCGTCATCTACCTGTACCGGTGGCAGTGGCAGCGGGCACTGATCTGCGGGGTGCTGCTGCTGGTGGTCGAGGTGCTCCTGTTCGGTCTGGTGACCCTGGGACGGCTGAACCGGATCGAGGAACGGCTGCGCGACTCCGACCGACGGCAGCGCGAGTGGGACGCCCGCCAGGAGGACGTACTGACACGGCTGCGCGAGCCGGAAGCGGCGCGCGAGGAAAGGCGGTTCCGCTGGCTGGACGACCCGGCGGACCGGGCGTACGTCTTCGTGCCGGTCCTGATGGTCGCCGGAGTGCTGCTGTCGGCGCTCGCCTGGGTGGTGCAGAAGGTCGCCTCGGCCACGGCGAGACCGGCCGAACGTCACCTGGCCGGGCGGCTGGCCGTCCTCGCCGCGCCGGATCCGGCGGTGTCCGGCGACCTGGAGGATCTGCCTCCGCTCGGCGGAACCCGGTGGCGTACGGCACGGCTCGCCGCCGTCACCACGGTCTGCGTCGCCCTGCTCGCCACGCTGGTGGTGGGGCTCGCCGATCTGACCCAGACCAGAAAGGGGGAGGCCAACGGGCACGAGGCGACCTCGGTGCTGCTCCGGGTCGATCTGCGGGAGCCGCGCGTGTCGGCCGAAGGCCGAGCGCTGGCCGCACGGCAGATCTGGGAGAGCTGCCGGCACTCCACGTCCGCGCCGCTGCGGCACGCCCCGCTCGGCGACCTGGGGAACGGCATGTTCGCCGGGGTCGTCCGGCCCGCGCTCAGGGATCACGACGTCATGCGACTGCGCGGCTGCCTGGAGGACGCGACGCTGGAGCGCGCCCACCTCACGGTGGTCACCGTCAGCGACATGGAGTCGAGCGACGACTCGGGGTGACGGAGACCAAGGGAGCGGCCCGCACGGGAAAATGAGACATAGTGCACATAATCTGACTTAACACTCATTGATCACAGACCGGGGGGTACTCTTCCAAGGCGCCCTCGTCCCCTAGTCCCCCGGGTCACCCATGGCTGTCATCTCTGCCACCCTGCCCCGCCCCGCCTTCCGCGAACGCCCGCTCTCCCGGCGTGCCCTGCGCGTCCTCCTCGGTCTCCTCATCGGCTACCTCGTCCTTTGGGGCGCCGGTGCCGGCGGTGTACTGGGCCTGTCGTATCTGGCTCGGACGGAGACCCCCGCGCCCACCGGAACGCGCAGCGTCCAGGGCGTGAACCACTTCCAGCCCGTGGACTCCGACGGTCGGCTGTGGCGCGGCTCCGCCCCCTCCCCCGCCGGTTACCGAGCGCTGGCGGGCATGGGCATCACCACCGTCGTCGACCTGCGCGCCGAGCGGATGAACGCCACGCAGCTCGCCGAACCGGGCAAGGCCGGGCTGAAGGCCGTACGCATGCCGATCCGTGACGGGCAGACGCCGTCGCCGCAGCAGGTGCAGCGCTTCCTCGGCGTCGTCTCCTCGACGTCCGGACCGGTGTTCGTGCACTGCGGCGCGGGCGTCGGCCGTACGGGCGCGATGGTCGCCGCGTACCTGGTGCACACCGGCAAGGAGTCGCCGTCGCAGGCGGTCCGGCGCAACCTCGCGGTCGGACCGCCCTCCCTGGAGCAGATCTACTACGGGCTGAACCTCAGCCCCGCCAAGGCCGAGCAGCCGCCGCTGCCGGTGGTGATCGTCAGCCGGCTCGTGGACGCCCCGCGGCGCATGATGTCGTACCTGTAGCCCCGGCCCCGCTGGGCGCGTGCGGCCAGGGCGTCCGGGCAGCCCTTCGTGCCTGAGCCCCGCTACGGCTTGCGCGCCACCGCCCCGTACCCGGGGATGACCCCGTCGTCCTGTCCGGGTACGGGCTCACCCAGTTCGGGGTGCCACCGGTGCGGGATCTCCACGCCGGGCTCGACGAGTTCGAGGCCGTCGAAGAAGCGGGTGAACTCCGCGCGGGAGCGCAGCGCCAGCGTGACGCCGGCCGCCTCCAGTTTCGCGGTGGCCTTCGCGGATTCCGCCGGCGTGAAGTCGGCGGTGGCGTGGCTGATCACCAGATAGCTGCCGGAGGGGAGTTCGGCCAGCAGTCGCCGGACCAGGTCGTGGGCACCGTCGTCGTCGGAGACGAAGTGCAGCAGCGCGATGAGGGAGAGAGCCATCGGGCGGTCGAAGTCCAGGACCTTCCTGGCGCCTTCGAAGACGGTGCGGGGGTCGCGCACGTCGGCTTGCAGGTACTCGGTGACACCCTCCTCGGTGCCGCGCAGCAGGGCCGCCGCGTGGGCCAGCACGATGGGGTCGTTGTCGCAGTAGACGACGCGCGCGTCGGGGGCGACCCGCTGGGCGATCTGGTGGAGGTTCGGCTCGGTCGGGATCCCGGTGCCGATGTCCAGGAACTGGCGTACGCCGTTCTCGGCGAGCCAGCGCGTGGCCCGCTGCATGAACGCCCGGTTGACCCGCGCCATCACCGGGACGCGCGGGTCGAGGGCCAGCATCTGCCGTGCCATGGCCTCGTCGACGGGGTAGTTGTCCTTGCCGCCGAGGTACCAGTCGTACATCCGGGCGGGATGGGGCTTGCCGGTGTCGATCTCGACGGGGTCCGGCCCGGTCATGACGAACTCCATGGGGCTCTGGGGTGGTGAGAACGGAGCGTTCTCAACTCGGCACCAGGGTAAGGGAATTGGCGGGCGGGCAAGGAGCGGAAGGGCTCAGGGATCCGGTGCGATCAGGACAACAGGAAGTCCGCCTCCCCGGCCTTGGCACCCTCGATGAACGCCGTCATCTCGTCCGTGGTGTAGATCAGCGCCGGCCCGTCCGGGTCGGTCGACTGACGGACGGCGATACGGCCGTCGGCGAGCTTCATCGCCTCCAGGCAGTTGCCACCGTTGCCGCCGCTCCACGGCTTGTGCCAGCCCTCGCTGCCCAAGTCCCGCGCGGGCATGCCGTTGTAGACGCGTATGCGCGGCTTGATGCGATCCATTCACAGCTCCTTGCGGAGATCCCGGAGGATCTCCTTCGTGCGATGTGCCGTAGCGGCCTGCGCCGCCATGCGGTCCATGACCTCCAGGTGGGTCGCCACCTCGGCGCGCGCGTCGAGATAGACGGCGCCGGTCAGGTACTCGCTGTAGACCATGTCCGGCAGTTCTGACATGGCAAATCGGAACAGCACGAAGGGCCCGTACGTGCCGGGATGCGGCCCGTTCGCGAACGGGGCCACCTGCAGCGTCACGTTGGGCAGCTTCGTGGCGTCGAGCAGCCGGTCGATCTGGGCACGCATCACCTCCGGGCCGCCGACCGGGCGGCGCAGCACGGTCTCGTCCATCACGACCCACAGCCGGGGCGCGTCCTCGCGGGTGAGCAGTCTCTGGCGTTGCATGCGCAGGGCCACATGGCCCTCGATGTCGTCGGGGCTGGTCTGGCCGATCGCGCCCGATCTCAGCACCCCGCGCGCATAGTCCTCGGTCTGCAGCAGGCCGGGCACGAAGTGGGGTTCGTACGACCGGATGAGGCTGGCGGCACCCTCCAGGCTGACGTACATCGAGAACCAGCCCGGCAGGATGTCGTGGAACCGCTGCCACCAACCGGGCTGGTTGGCCTCCTCGGCCAGTTGGACGAAGGCCTCGGCCTCGTCGTCGGGGATGCCGTAGGCCTTCAGCAGCAGTTGGAGGTACGGGATCTTGAGGGAGACCTCGGCCGTCTCCATACGGCGGACGGTGGCGGGGGCGACGCGCAGGATGCGGGCGGCGTCCTCACGCTTGAGCCCGGCGCGTTCCCGCAGGTCCAGCAGGCGTCGCCCGAGGACGACCTGACCGACCGTCGGCGCGGACCGCGGCTCGCTCACGCTCCACCTCCACGAATGAGTCCCACCTGATTGCCGGCAGACCGATTGAACCCCGACAGGCCGACGGCGCCATTCGAAGACCTGCTCGAAGACCTCGGTAGAACCGGCGGGTCCTCGCGATCCCAACTGGCGCCGTTCGACATGCTGTTGCGAGCAGTGTGCCACGGCCTTCCAGAGAGTCACACAGCACTCTGCAATTTTCAGAGTGACACTTGCCAAGTGTTCACGCCGGGGAGATAGTGGCAAGCGTGATTCCGTCCCCGCCCTTAGGAACAGACGCCGCCGCGCTCCCCCACGACCTCGGCGCCCCGGCCGTCGGCCCCCAGCGGGGCGATGCCGCCGAGCGCCGGTTCCGCTTCGAACTGGCCGCGCATCCGGGTTCTCCCGGGCAGGCCAGACGTCTGACCAGGGCGCGACTGAGCGGCTGGACGGTGTGCGAGGACACCTGCGACACGGCGGCTCTGGTCGTGTCGGAGCTGGTCACGAACGCGATCGTGCACACCGCCAGCGAACACATCGTGTGCGAGCTCCAGGACGGCCCCGAACTGGTGCGCATAGCCGTACGTGACGAGGGATGCGCGCCCGGTGAGCCGCACCCGCTGGCGGCCCGTCCCGAGGAGGAGCACGGCAGGGGACTGCTCCTCGTCGACGCGCTGTGCCATTCGTGGGGCGCCCACGAGCAGGGCTCCGGGCTGGTGGTCTGGGCGGATCTGCCCCGCGGGGACGTGTGCTGGGACGCTTCCCGAGGCGACATCGAGCCTTGTGGCGACCTCGGCTGGGGGTCTCGGCCCAAGCCGGGCCCGGCCGGGGGTTCCGGTGACGAGGACGAGGCACAGGCGCGGTACGACGCGACGCAGACGCGGTGCGACGCGACGCAGACGCGGTACGACGAGGCACAGGCGCGGTACGACGGGGAGACGGGGGCCGCATGGCAGTGAGCGGCGCGTCCGGCGGGGGCCAGGTGCTGAGCCTGGACACGTTGGTCCGGCTCCGTCGCGGCCTCACCGCTCCGCCGCGGCTGACGCTTCCCGAGGGGATGACCACACCGCTGGGCTGCGACGCGGTGGGAGTGCCGGCGCGGTTCGGCCCGTCGGTCCTGCCCCGGCTGCCCCGGGTGGGGTGTGTGTACGCCGACGACGCGTACTGGTGGTGGATCGTGCCGTCCGACTCCGATTACGCGCTGGAGTGGCCGGACGGGGTGCGGTACTCGACCGGGGCGGCGGTCCTGGACACGCCTCGGCTGATCCATAGGCCGGACGGGACCGTTCCCTACACGCCACCGATTCCGCTGTATCTGGTGTTGTGCCGGGTGACGGGCACCACGCCTTCCTGGTCGCACCCGCTGAGCGCATGACACCTCGCCTCCGCTGAGGGCTGCCGCCCGCCGACAGGCCGGCGCCCCGTCCCCGCCGGGTACGCCCGCGCGCACCGCCCAGCTCCCCGTACGCCCTCCCCCACACGCGTTCGCCCGGCCATAGTGGCCCTCCGTCACGAGTGGCGGGTCGGGGGAGGCGGACGGTGGGGAAGAAGCGCGGGACGGATGAGGGCGGGGTCTCCGAGTCGGAGCGGCTGCTGTTCGGGGGCCCGCTGCGGTACGACATGGGGTGGAACCAGCACCGCGACGCCTATCTGGAGCTGAGCCTGCGGGCCATGGTGGCGCGGTTGCCGTCGCTGCTGGGCTGCAGTTTCCGGCTGGCCTGGCAGGCCGATCGGCGTGCCGCGCGGACCGTGCTGGTGGCCGAGGTCGGCCGGGGGCTCGCGCAGGCGGTCGGGCTGCTCGCCGTCAACAGTGTGCTGGGGCGGCTGATCGGCGGCGGGGCGCTGGAGGAGCGGCTGCGCGAGGCCGTCCCGGCGCTCGCCGCCATGGCCGCCGTGATGGTGGTCTCGACGCTGCTGCGGGCCGCGTCGACGTACGCCACCGGACGGCTGGAGCCCAAGGTGGAACGGGTGGCGACCGAGCTGTACCTGGAGCGGGCGGCGGCCGTGGAGCTGGCCGCGATCGAGGACCACGCCTTCCACAAGCTGCTGGACACCGCGCAGTACGGCGCCGCCTCCGCCCGCCGCATGATCTCGTACAGCACACGCGTGGTGAACGCCGCCATCTCGCTGATCGCGGCCGCGGGCGTGCTCGCCGTGCTGCACCCCGCCCTGCTGCCGCTGCTCGTCACGATGACGCTGCCCAGCGCCTGGAGCGCCCTGACCAACGCCCGCCGCCGCTACGAGTCCTTCCACACCTGGGTGCAGCACTCCCGCGCCGGCCATCTGATCAGCGGGCTGCTGACCGAGCCGGCCGCCGCGCCCGAGATCCGGCTGCACGGTGTGGGCCCGTTCCTGCTGCGCCACTACCGGGCGATGTCCGAGGTGGCGGAGGCGGAGCAGGCCCGGCTGGCCCGGCTCGCCGCGCGCACGGGACTGATCGCGGCGGCGTGGACAGGGCTCGCGACCGTGGCGACGTACACGACGCTCGGCGCTCTGCTGCTCGCCGGCGCCATGGCGCTGTCCGTGGCGGGTACGGCCGTCATCGCCATCCGCACGGGCTCGTCGAGCCTCGACACCCTCGTCCTGGAGGTCAACGCGCTCCACGAGGAGGCCCTCTTCGTGGGTGACCTTCAGCGGCTGTACGTGGAGGCGGCCGAACGGGCGATCCCGGTGGGCGGAGCCGCGCTGCCCGAGGACCCGGAGGAGATCCGCTTCGAGAACGTCAGCTTCAGCTACCCGGGGGAGTCCGCCCGTCCCGCCCTCGACGACGTCACGCTCACCCTCCCCCTCGGCCGGATCGTCGCGCTGGTCGGCGAGAACGGATCCGGCAAGACGACCCTGGTCAAGCTGCTGGCGGGGCTGTACACCCCGGACCGCGGCCGCATCCTGTGGGACGGTGTCGACGCGGCCGGCGCCGACCGGCGGCAACTCGCCGAGCGCATCGCGATGGTGGCCCAGGACTTCAAGCGCTGGCCGTTCACGGCACGGGTCAATGTCGCCGTCGGCCGGTCCTCGGCGCCCCTCACCGAGGAACGTCTCGCCGCCTCGCTCGCGGAGGCGGGGGCCGAGCACGTGGTGGCCGATCTGCCGCGCGGCCTGGACACCCTGCTGGCCCGGCAGTTCAGCGGCGGGCACGAGATGTCCGGGGGTCAGTGGCAGCGGCTCGGGATCGCCCGGGCCGCCTACCGGCGGGGCCGCATCCTGATCGTGGACGAGCCCACGGCAGCCCTGGACGCCCGGGCCGAGCTGGAAGTGTTCGAGAAGATCCGCGCGCTGGCCTCCGGCGGCCAGACGGTCGTCCTCATCACCCACCGGCTGGCGTCCGTACGCCATGCCGATCTGGTGCACGTCCTCGACCAGGGCAAGCTCGTGGAGTCCGGCACACCGGACGAGCTGCTGGCCACCGGCGGCATCTACGCCGAGCTGTACTCACTGCAGGCCGAGCAGTTCACCGCGCGGGTGCCCGCCCCCGAGGCGGGCTGATCGACGCCGCGGCCCGACCGGAAGGCGGCCCGAGCGGACCCCCGTCTCACGCGGCCGCGTCGGCCGTGGCCTCTCCCCGGACGATCACCAGGAACGTGTCCGTCGCGAGGTCCATGACGACCTCGGCGGCCAGGCCCTCCATCCGCCGTGCGTGCGCGAACTCCTCCGCCGGCCACGATCCCCGCGGCCCTCCCGCGGGAAAGCGTTCGAGCACTGTTCGCCCGTTCACCATCCTGCACCTCCAGTAAGCGTCGTGCTTGTAGGAGTTAACGCCCGCCGGAGGTGAATCGCCTCGCCCGGTGACGGGACTGAGACGTAGTTGACACTCGTTCACCGCTCTGGGTGAATGCTCGCTCACTCTTGAGGGTCAAACACTACGTTCGGTGCCAGTCCTCGTACTCGTCGTGATACCGGAGGCGCTCACTTCCCGCAGGCGCCCCAAGAGCCGACGCGCGCCCCTTGGGTTCCTCCCACTCCTCCTGCCGACCCAGCGCGGTGAGGTCGAGGAAGCCGGCGGTCGAGCTGAGCCCGTCCAGGCCGCGCCCGCCCGTCGAGTACGTGTGGAACACGCGCTCCCCGTCCCGCGGGAAGCAGCTGACGCCGGGCCGTTCCACCAACTCGCCCTCGTGCTGCAGGGTCACCTCGAAGTCGTGGTCGAACTCGCTGCCGTACGACGGGTACCAAGGCATGGTCCACCCCATGCATGTCCCGAAGGGACGAATCTTCTCCTCGACCCGCACTCGACGGCCGGCCACCCATCAGCCGTGTCAGCGACCTCGCGGGTCCGTACACCTAGGTGTCGTACTCCTGGATCCGCCTGCCGTGGCCGCGGTCGAGCAGGGCGGGCATGCGCTCCTCCAACTCCGCCACGACCGCGGGGACGTCGATCGTCAGCAGCTCCCGGTCCCGCATCAGGATCCGTCCGTCGACGATGGTCGTGCGCACGTCGCAGGAGCGGGCACAGTGCACGAGGGTGGCGGCGAGGTCGTGGACGGGCTGGGTGTGCGGGCCGGTGAGGTCGACCAGGACGAGGTCGGCGCGCCGGCCGGGAGCGATGCTGCCGAGGCGGTCACCGAGCCCGACCGCGCGGGCGCTCTGGAGGGTGGCGTGATGCAGGGCCTGACGGGAGGTCAGCCAGCGGGGGTCGCCGGTCGTCGACTTCTGGACGAGGGCGGTGAGGGCCATCGCCTCCCACACGTCGAGGGAGTTGTTGGAAGCGGCACCGTCCGTGGCGAGGCCGACGGGGATGCCGATGTCGTGCAGGGCGCGTACGGGTGTGGTGGTGGGCCAGGCGAACTTGAGGTACCCGCGGGGCGCGGTGGCCACGGCCGTGAGGCCGGCGGCGTCGCGCAGGACCGGCAGGTCGCGGGCGAGGATGCCGGTGCCGTGGGCGATGAGGACGTCGACGTCGAGGAGCCCGGTGCGCTTCAGGACCTCGACGGGGGTCACGCCGTGGCGGGCGAGGCTGGTGTCGGTCTGGTCGCGGTTCTCGGAGGCGTGGATGTGGACGGGGAGGCCGTGCTCGCGGGCGAGTTCCGCGGTGGCGGTGAGGTCGGCCTCGTCCACGGTGTAGGGGGCGTGCGGGGCGAGCGCGGTGGTGATACGGCCGTCTGCGCCGCCCCGATGCCGGAGCGCGAAGTCCAGCGACCTCTCCCGTCCGCCGGGTCCCTGGGAGGAGAAGAACGCCTCACCGAGGTGGGCCCGCATCCCGCACTCGGCGACGACGGCGGCGACCGCGTCCATCGAGAAGTAGTGGTCGGCGAAGCAGGTGACGCCGCCCCGGATCATCTCGGCGCAGGCGAGCCGGGCCCCCAGCTCCACGTCCTTGTCGGTGAGGTTGGACTCGACGGGCCAGACGACGTCGTTGAACCACTCCTCGGTGGGCAGGTCCTCGGCGACGCCGCGCAGGGCGACCATGGGGGCATGGGTGTGGCAGTTGACGAGGCCGGGGAGGGCTACCTGGCCGGGCGCGTCGAGGCGTTCGAGGGCGGGCCGGCCGCGCACGGCGTCGGCGGTCGTGACGGACTCGACGACTCCGTCGCGTACGACGACCGCGGCGTTCTCCTCGAACCCGATCCGCTCGTGATCGTCGTGCACGAGGACGGTGCAGCCGGTGATGATGAGGTCGGCGGGAGCCTCTTCTGGAGAAGGCGTCATCCCGTCAACGTACGGCGGGGTCGTCGGCTCGCGTGGGCCGAACCGGCGCATTCGCGCCGCGGATCCGCCGCACCCGCCCGCACCCCTTGCCCGCCGGCCCACCGCACCCCTTGCACGCCGGCCTCACCACCGCACCTCGCAGACTCGACCGCCACGGCACCGGGAAGGGGCCCGACATGCCCCTCGGAACCGTGAATCCTAGGAACCGGACATTCTCGGCCGTCCCGGCACCGGATGCGGTCCGCGGGAGCGACGGGGCGTGACGGGGCCGGACCCGGCGGCCCGAGTACGGGGCGGGAGCGGGGCCGGGGCCGGGGCCCACGGTGACGGCCGGGGACTCGGAACCGAGCCGGAAGGAAGAGCGGCGGGATGAAAGGGGAGACGGGTCGTGGGTGACGTTCCGGAGCGTCTGACCTGGGCGGTCGAGAACCTGGACCTCTCCCCCACCGACCGGGTGCTGGAGATCGGCTGCGGCCGGGGAGTCGCGGTGGCCCTGGTGTGCGAGCGGCTGACCTCCGGCACGGTGACGGCGATCGACCGCTCGGAGACGGCGCTACGGGCGGCACGGCTGCGTAACGCGCCTCGGGTCGCGGCGGGCCGGGCGGTCCTTCACCGGGCGACCCTTGAGGAGGCCGACTTCCCCGTCGCCGCGTTCGACAAGGTCTTCGCCGTCAATGTGAACCTGTTCTGGACCCACGCCCCGGACGAGGAGGCCCTCGCCGCGGTGGCCGCCCTGCGGCGGTGGCTGGCGCCCGGCGGTGTGCTGTGCCTGTGCTGGGAGCCGCCGAAGGGGCGCAGGGCCGAGGAGATCGCCGGGAAGGTGGAGCCGGTCGTGGCGGCGCAGGGGTTCGCGACCCAGGTGCGGGCGGGAATGACGGCGGCGGGCGGACAGCTGGTGGCCGTACGTGCTGTCGCGCCCGTCTCAGACGGCGAGGGGGAGGTCGGGGGGCGCGGGGAACCGTAGCCCGTACCGGCCGCGTCCCTTCTCCAGCTCCTCCAGGAGACCGGCCAGCTGGCCGGTGTCCGCGGGTGTGAGCCGACCGGAGTCGTCGAGGTGCACGGCGGATGCGGTCGTCGCGTCGACGAGCCGTTCGAGGGTGGCGACGACCTGGTCCGCGCCCTCCGTGTGCCGGGCGAGCGCGGGCAGTTCCGCGGAAGCGAGGGCGATGGCGCCACGGGCCTCGGCGAGCGCACGGTAGGCCTCGCGGCGCAGGGTCCAGCGGACGGCGCGGGCACCGGGGGCGGCGGGGTCGGGGTCGTACGGCAGGTCGGCGGTGTTCCCGGCCCCGGACTCACGCAGCACGTGGGCGAGGTAGGCGTATGTGGCCCGGGCGGCCGCCGTGAGGCGTGACCGCACGCCCCCGCCGCGCTGCCCCGGCATCGGGATGTGCCCCACGACGAGCACGAGCGCGCAGGCCAGCAGGGTCTCCCCGATGCGGCTCGCGGACGCCTGCGGTTCGCCGCCCACCATCACCAGGGCGAGGACGAGGAGGGTCACCACCAGGGTCTGGGCGGCGAAGTGCCGCGTGGCCACGGGGATGAGGGCGCCGCTGAGCGCCACGAGAGCGATGAGCCCTTCCGGCCGGGGCAGCACGGCCGCGAACGCGGCGAAGAGCAGGGCTCCCAGCACGGTGCCGGCGGCCCGGCACAGCACCCGGGACACGAGGGGTCCGAGGTCGGGCTTGACGAGGAAGACGGTGGTGGCCGGGAGCCAGTACCAGTGGTCGTGCTGCCCGTACCACTGGGCGTGGTGCAGGGCCTGGGCGATGCCGACACTGGCCCCGAAGCACAGGGCGACCCGCAGGCCGTACTCCCGTCCGCCGACCCCGAACACGCCTCGGAACAGGTCTGCGGCCGTATGCCGCCGGGTGTGCAGGTCGCTTCCCTTCCCCCGGTCGAAGGCCTCGGCGGCATGCAGCAGGGCGTCGTCGAGGGCACGCAGGGCGGGCGCCGAGCGGTGGGGCGCGGGGAGCGGGCCGGGATGCGTGTTGGCGCGTACGGCCGCGGCGAGCCGGCGGGGCCCCGCCGAGGCCCGGGCGGGCACGACTTCCCCCGTCCAGGCGAGCGCGGTGGCGGCCTCGCCCAGCGGCAGCGCGGCGGCGTACTGCGCATGCAGCCGACGTTCGGTGGACGAGGAGGCGTACCGCCGCAGCCGGGGCCCGGTGAGGGCGTCCTGCGCGTGATCGAGGGCCGCGGTGAGCGCGGCGCGGCGGGCGGTGGCGTGCGGGCCGCCGGCGGCGTCGAGGAGGTCCGCCACCGCGTCGTACACGTCGGCGACGGCTTCCCGCTCCCCGTCGAACCGGAAGTCCCCGGCGAGCGAACCGGGCGTGGGCAGCGCGAGGCGCAGCGCGAGCAGCCACGCGGCCCCGGCCAGATAGCCGAGCGCCCGCTGCCATCCGGGCTCGGGCAACGGCATCCCGGCCCCGATGGCGGCGGCGACGAGAAGCTGCGTACCGGCGGCGGAGGCCACGGGTCCGACGGCGCTGATGCCCCCGGCGAGGAGTCCGAGGCCGGTGAGCAGGACGGTCAGCGGAACCGCTCCGACGTGTTCCCCGGCGTACGTCCCGGCGAGCACCCCCGCCGCTCCCGCCAGCGCGGGCGCCCCGAGCCGATTGACGGAGGCACGGCGGCTGCCGGGACGGTCGTTGACGCCGGCCAGCATGGCGGCGATGGCGGCCACGACGCCCAGGGTGGTGTGACCCGTGGCCACCCCGAAGGACAGCAGCGGTCCGGCCGCCAGTGCTCCCCGGACGACCGCGCTCCAGGGCACGGGGCCGCCTTGGGTGCGCAGGGCATGGGCGAGCCAGGGAGGGAGGGCGAGGAACGATGGTGCGGGGCGGGACACGGGGCTCCTGTCGTCTCGTCGAGGGCGAGGGGTGGTGCCTTCGGGCGACGGCGGCCGGGGCTGTGGGCTGTGCTGTCCACGGTAGAGCGGGTTGCCGGAGACGGGAGGACGTGAACGTTTCGGGGATGTGACGATGCTTGAAAACGCCACGTTCTTTATGAACGCAACCACGAAGGACCGACCGCTCACCGCGTTGTCAGTGCCGCGCGTTATCAATGAACTCGTCACTCAGAGTCACGACGACGGGGGAAGCGGTCATGGCGACGCACGAGAAGGGCCCGCGGGAGACATACGAGAAGGGCCCGCGGGAGCAGAGCGAGGAGCGGCAGCGGCCTGCCCGCGCGTATCTCTCCGCCGCCAACCTGCGCGCCCGCGGGTGGACCGTGGCCATGGTGCGCCAACTGCTCCGTGGACCGGATCTGTTGCGGGCGAGTCCCGTCTCCCGGTCGGCCCCGCCGACCCGCCTCTACCGCATCGAGCGCGTCGAAGCCGCCGAGCGAAGCGAGGAGTTCCGGGCCCTGTCCGCCGTCGCCGCACGGCGCTCCCCGGGCGTGCGGGCCGCGTCGCAGCGCAGGCGGCGTGAGGTGTCGGCGCGGGTGGCCGCGGAGCCCTTGGACGTGCCCCGGCTGGCACCGGCCAGGCTCACGGTGCTCGCCGTCGCGCATCATGAGCGGCGGACCGCGGAGAGCGGGGAGCCCACGGGTAGCGGGGCGGCCACGGGTAGCGGGGCGGCCGGGATCCTCGACCGCTGGAAGGTCGACTATCTGCGCCACCGGCTGAGCCGCTACGACGACATCCTCGCCGACCTGCGCGACAGCGCGGGACGGGCGGCGGCCGAGGAGGTGTTGCGCCGCAGGGTCTACGCGGCCATCGCCGAGGCGTACCCGGAACTCGCCCGGGAATGCGAACGACAGCTGTGTGAACTCCGAGGGCGCGACGGGACCCGCGGGGTGGCCGGCGCGGGAAAATCGGATGCGCGGGCCGGTGCCGGCACTCATGATCGGCGGGTCGACCGCCGCGAACTGCACCCCGGCCCTCAGGAGCCCGCATGACCGCCCGTGCCGCCATCCGCCGCGTCACCTCCCCCGCCCTCTTCCCACCCCCCACCTACTCGCACGCCTCCGTCGTGGAGGCCGGCACGAGGCTCGCCTTCCTCGCCGGTTCGGTGCCCCTCGACGCCGACGGGAACCTCGTCGGCGAGCAAGACCCGGTGCGGCAGACCGAGCAGGTGATCGCCAACTTGGCAGAACAACTGCGCGCGGTCGGAAGCGACTTGGCACACGTGCTGTCCACCGACGTGTACGTCGTCAGCGCTGACACGACGGTGCTGTCCGCCGTCTGGGACGTCGTCGAGGCGTCGGGGCTGAGTGCCGGTCCGCACGCGTCCACGCTGCTCGGGGTCGCCTGCCTCGGGTACCCGGGGCAGTTGGTGGAGATCACGGCCACCGCCGTCGTCCCGGACGCGGGCCGGGAGCCGCGGTCGTGACCCCCGTGGCGCTGCGCCGGGCCGTCGCGACCGACGCGGGCGCCGTCGCCGACGTCTGGCTGCGGTCCTTCGCCGCCGCGCTGCCGACGGTCGTGCGGCCCCGTTCCGACGACGAGGTGCGGACGTACTTCCGGGAAGTGGTGGTGCTGTTGCGGGAGACCTGGGTCGCCGAGGCCGCCGACCGCGTCACCGGCCTCATGGTGCTCGACGGCGACCAGCTCTCCCAGCTCTACCTCGACCCCGACTGGCGCGGCCGTGGCATCGGCGACCGCTTCGTCGACCTCGCCAAGCGCCGCCGCCCGGACGGGCTGAGCCTGTGGACCTTCCAGGTCAACACACCCGCCCACCGCTTCTACGAACGCCATGGCTTCGTCGCCGTCGAGCGCACGGACGGCAGCGGGAACGAGGAGCGGGAGCCGGACGTGCGGTACGTCTGGCTCCCGGGCCGGAGGTGAGCGGTTCCCCTCGGCCGCCCTTCGTCGGAGCGACCGACCGGTTGGGCCACCCTCCACAGGAGCGACCCAACCGATGGGCCCCGCAGGGGTGATCAACCGGTGCGCGCCCGGGCCCTGGAACCGCGCGAACAGCACCGCACACCGCGCCCACCCGAACGGCCACGACCGCGCCCACCCGGACGGCCACGACCGCGTCCCCGGACGGCCACGCCAGACCCCGTCAGGGTCGCGGGCCCGCACTCAAGGTGGCGAACAGCCCGCGGACGCGGGTGCCGTCCGGCATGGACCAGGCGCCCGCGACATGGCCCGTCGAGCCCGGCTCCGGGAGGGGCTGACCGTCCGGGGCGGGCCGCAGGACGCGGTGCAGGTGGAGGGTCACGCCCTGCGGTGCGGTGAGTTCGGTGCCCTCAGGGTCGTCGGTGATCGTGGCGAAGGCCGCGGGAAGGGCATCGTCACCGGCGTGGGAACGGGTGACCTCGTGGTCGGGTGTGTCGCTGACGCTCTGCGCCTGGGCGTGCACCCGGCCCTCCAGCAGGGCCGCCAGCTGGGCGAGCAGCACCGGGTCGTGGCAGCCGTCGTACACCCAGCGCGGGCCCAGCACCCCGTGCTCCATGGTGCCGACCAGGGCGTGCTCCGCGCCGTCGAGCGGTGCGCCGCGGTAGGTGAGCGGTACCAGGTACGCGTGAGGGCTGGGGCCGGACGTGTCGGTGACCACCATGAACTCGATACCGACCTCGCCCGCGGGGTCGTCCAGCCGGAAGCCGCCCGCCTTGGTCAGCTGCGGTTCGCCCGTGCCGCCCGCGTACCAGGGGCGGGTGGGCAGCCAGGAGGTGAGGAGTTCCACCTTCGTCGGCTTCAGGGTCGTGTGGTGAATGACTGCCATGGGAACGAGTCTCCTTGTTAACGCGCGTACTTGTCCGTCGCCGCGATCAGCGCCTCGGTCATCCCGGGCGCCCCCGCGTCGTGCCCGGCCTCGTCGACGACGATCAACTCACTGCGCGGCCAGGCATGATGGAGGCGCCATACGGTGCCGAGGAGGTTGCCGAAGTCGAGGCTGCCCTGGACGAGGGTGCCGGGAGTGCCCTTGAGCAGGCCCGCGTCCCGCAGCACCACGCCTTCGTCGTTGCCCTCACCCAGGAAGCAGCCGTTGCCCCAGTAGTGCGTGACCGTCCGGGCGAACCCCATGCGGAACTCCGGGTCCTCGAAGCGCCGGACCGAGCGCGGCGGGGCGGGGATGGTCGCCGTCTCCCAGTCGGTCCAGGCCCGCGCGGCGCGCTCCCGCACGGCGGGATCGGCGGACTCCAGAAGGCGGTTGTACGCGGCGGCGAGATCGCCCTCCCGCTCGTCGGCGGGCAGTTCGGCGAGGAACCGCTCGTACGCCTCGGGGAAGATCCTCCCCAGTCCCCTGGTCAGCAGCGTGTGCTCCGCGTCCGCCCCGGTGGCGACCAGGGTCAGCACCAGCTCGGACACCGCCGCCGGGTGCGTCTGCGCGTACCGCAGTCCGAGCACCGAACCCCACGAGGCGCCCCACACCAGCCACCGCTCGATCTCCAGATGCCGCCGCAGCAGTTCGAGGTCGGCCAGGAGACGGTCCGTCGTGTTGACGCTCATGTCGGTGTCGTACGCACCGGCGTGCGGCGTGGAACGACCGCACCCGCGCTGGTCGAGCAGCACGATCCGGTAGGCGGCGGGATCGAACAGCCGCCTGAAGTACGGCGTGCAACCGGATCCCGGCCCGCCGTGCAGCACCACCGCGGCCTTGCCTCGGGGGTTTCCGCAGGTCTCCCAGTGGATCCGGTTGCCGTCGCCGACGTCGAGCAGGCCGTGGTCGTACGGCTCGATCTCCGGATAGAGGCCCATTCGATCAACGTAACGTCCCTACGGCGACCGCGTCGCCTCGATTTCGAGCCCGGCCGCACCCGCCGCCGTACGCAGCACCTCCCGCAGCATCGCGGGCGTGAGCCTGCCGGTGAAGGTGTTGCGCTGGCTGACGTGGAAGCACCCGAAGAGGTCGAGCCGGTCGCGGCCGTCGAGCCCGTCCAGCGCGACCCGCGTCCCGTGCGCGAAGGCGGGCCGCGGCCGGGGCACGCTCCATCCCGCCTCCGCCAGCGCCGGCAGCGTCGCCTGCCAGCCGAACGCCCCCAGGACGACGACCGCCCGCAGCGTGGGCCGCAGCAGCCTGAGCTCCTGAAGCAGCCAGGGCCGGCACGTCTCCCGCTCCCCCGGCGTGGGCTTGTTGGCGGGCGGGGCGCAGTGCACCGGCGCCGTGACACGGACGCCGGACAGCTCCAGGCCGTCGCCCACCGCGACCGAAGTGGGCTGGGAGGCGAGGCCGACGTCGTACAGCGCCTGGTACAGCACGTCCCCGGAACGATCTCCGGTGAACATCCGCCCGGTGCGGTTGCCCCCGTGCGCGGCCGGGGCGAGCCCGACGATCAGCAGCCGGGCGTCCGAGGGGCCGAAGCCGGGTACCGGTCGGCCCCAGTACGTCTGGTCGGCGAAGGCGGCGCGCCTGGTGCGGGCCACCTCCTCACGCCAGGCCACCAGCCGCGGGCAGGCCCGGCAGTCCGCGATCCGGCGGTCGAGAGCGGCGAGGGCGTCCACAGCTCCACCGTACGGCCGCCCCGGCCCGGTCCGCGGGCTAAGGTCGGAGCATGGCTTGCGAGGATGACGAGGAGAGGGCCGGCAGCATGGCCGAGGGCCGACCGGACGCGGCGAAGGCCGAGCGGCCCGCCGTCGAGCCGAAGACCGCCGCCGACCCGAAGATCGCCGCCGCCGTGGCCGCGGCCGAGGCCGCCGGTCCGCAGAACGGCGAGTCCGTCCGGGTCGACAGCTGGATCTGGGCCGTACGTCTGGTGAAGACCCGCTCCATGGGCGCCACCGCCTGCAAGGGCGGGCATGTGCGCGTGAACGGCCAGAGCGTGAAGCCCTCCCATTCCCTGCGCGTGGGCGACGAGGTGCGCGTCCGGCAGGAGAACCGGGAGCGGATCGTCATCGTCAAGCGGCTCATCCGCAAACGGGTCGGTGCCCCGGTGGCCGCCCAGTGCTACGTCGACAACTCGCCACCTCCGCCGCCTCGCGAGGCCGTCGCCCCGGCCGGTGTCCGCGACCGCGGCACGGGCCGGCCGACGAAACGGGACCGGCGCGAGATGGAACGCCTGCGCGGCCTGATGGGCGGCGCGGGGCGGCCCCCCGGACCGTGACGTACGACGGTGGCGTCCGGCGGGCGACCAGCCCCGTTCCGGACGCCACCGATGCCGTCGGCTCACCCACGCCGTCGCAGCAGCCGCAGCAGATCGGCGTTGGAGCTCCGCCGGGCCCAGGCGATCAGGGCGAGCGGCACGATCAGGATGAGCGGTGTCGCCGCGTTCTCGCCCTCGAAGGCCGTGATCGTGACGACGAAGGCCCCCACCATCAGGGCGCTCAGCGCCATGGCTGCCACGGACTGCAGCACCGGGATCAACAGCGCGACGGCACCGGCGAGTTCGAGCGCGCCGATGATGTACATCCCCGTGCTGCCCCAGCCGAGCTCCTCGAAGCCCTCGACGGCCGACGGGTGCGCGATCAGCTTGGGCAGGCCGCTCGCGACGGCGTAGAAGAGGGCGAGCAGTATCTGCAGGCCGCGCAGGGCGATGCGGGCCCGGCGGCCGCGCGGGGTCGCGGACTCGGCGATGACGGTGCCGGACGGGGCGGAGGCGGTGATGGACGCGGTCGTCTCGGACATGGGGGTTCTCCTGTGTGAGCGGTGGTCCGTGGTGCTGTCACAGGGGTAGACCCGGCTTCGCGGCGGAACTCATCGCTGAACGACGGGAGTTCCGGCGGTTTTTCACGCAGGCCCGTCCCACGGCAGCCAGCCGTGCCCGATGTACCAGTGTCCGCCCGCCCGTAGATGGTCTCCGACCGCCCGCTCCAAGGCCGTTCGGCGCGGCAGACCGTCGATGGGCAACTCGGGGTCGCCGAAAACGAATTGGACCGGCTCGGTGTCGGTGGGTTCGCCGCCCTGCTGGGCCACGCGCCAACGCGTCTGGAACCGGACGATGTTGGAGTCCTCGGGGAGGTACTCGGCGAGCTGCGGGTCCAGCAGCCAGGAGTGGCAGGTCGCGGCCGCGTACCGCTCCTGCGGGAAGTGCCGCGGGAAGAACTCGCGGGCGAGCGCCAGCGACCGGTCGACGGCGGCCGGGGAGAGCGGTCCGTGGAAGTCGGGGATGTGCAGGTTCAGACAGGGCGTGCCCGGGCCGGTGTCGAGCCCGGCCGTCGCGAGCGCGGCCGTGGTCCGCTCCCCGAGCCGCGTCCGCTCGAACTGGAGCCGCCCCAGCTGATACAGCTCGCCGCGGAAGTGACGGACGAGCCACCACGGGGCCTGGACCCCGGTCCGGCCGTACCGCCTGCGGTGCACGGCCATGTTCCGCCCGAGGTCGGCGAGGGTACGCCGGGAGACCTCCGCCGGGATGCCGCGCTCGCGGTGGTACGCGCGCGTGTACGGCAGTGCCGCGACGAACACGTACACGGGGAAGCAGCGCCGCAGCGACCCCGAGGGCCAGTCCAGGTCCCAGTCCAGGTCGGACCGGCCCGCCGGGTCGCCGACCTCGCCCAGCCCCCGGACCAGCTCGTCGACGAACCCCTCCAGCAGCCGACGCAGTTCCGGGTCGTCGGTGACGCGTCGGCTCATCCGCACGAGGTCGTTGACGTCCTCGTGGGTCACCTGGAGGTCGAGCAGCACCTCGGCGAGGTCATCGGTGTCCGGCAGCACTGAGCCCCCTGCAAGGAATCCGGCGGGTACGAGGAGTACCTTTCAAGAAGGAGTGGTGATGCGGATGCGTACGGGCAGCGAGCCGACGACAGCACGCAGTGCGTTGCGGGTCCGCTTCTGGCTGTGCGTGTGGGGTGTCGTCTGGACGGTCTTCGGTACCGTCGCGTTCGCGGTCGTCGGCCGACCCGGCTGGGCGGCGGCCTGCGGGGCGCTCTGGCTGGTGATCACCGTCGACCTGGCGATGGTCCTGCGGCACATCCGTCAGGGCCCGCACTACCAGCCGGGCCGTGACATCCCGCCGTACAGCCCGCCCGACAGCCGTCCCCACCGGCCGCCGTCGCCGAACCGTCCGTACCCGCCGGCCCGGGGGGACCACCGCCGGTAGCCGGCCCCTCGCTCCCACCTCGGGGTCGTCGCTCACGCGTCGAACCGAGCCGCCTTCAGGTACTCCGGATTCGGGTCGAGTGCCGCCGCCAACCGGAAGTGGCGCCTGGCCTGCTCGGGTCTCGCCTGGCGCTCATAGGTCCGGGCGAGCGCGAAGTGCGCGAACGCGTTGTCCGGTTCACGCTCCAGGACGATGGTGAACTCCAGCTCCGCGGGCCGCAGTTGAGCGGCGGCGAAGAAGGCACGCGCGCGCAGCAGCCGGGCGGCGGTGTTCTCGGGGTGCGCGGCGATGACCCCGTCGAGCAGCTTCACCGCGCCCCGCGGGTCCCGTGCGGCGAGCAGTTGCTCGGCGGCGCGGAAGTCGATGACATGCGTCTGTGGAGTACGTCCGGTCGAACCGCTGGTCTCGGGCACGGCACAGTCCTTCCCTCACTGGGACGGTTCAACGCGCGAACACCGAGCCGCTATTCCTGGGGCGGCTGGGGCGAGGTGGTGTGCTGAGCCCCCTGGGCCCGGCGCACGAGCTCCGCCCACACGTCCTTGACGCGCCGCTGAAGCGCTTCCAGGGGGACGTCGTTGTCGATGACGATGTCCGCGATCTCCAGACGCTCCTCACGCGCGGCCTGCGCGGCCATACGCGCCCGCGCGTCCTCCTCGGCCATGCCGCGCAACCGGACCAGCCGGTCGAGCTGGGTCTCGGCGTCGGCGTCGACGACGATCACGACGTCGTAGAGCGGCGCGAGGCCGTTCTCCGTGAGGAGCGGGACGTCGTGGACGACCACGGCGTCCTCGGCGGCGGCCTCTTCGAGCGCGCGGGAGCGGGCACCGACGAGGGGGTGGACGATCGAGTTCAGTACGGCGAGCCGGTCGGGGTCGGTGAAGACGATCGAGCCCAGCTTGGGCCGGTCCAGACTGCCGTCCGCGGCGAGCACGTCCTCGCCGAAGGCCTCGACGACGGCCGCGAGACCGGGCGTGCCGGGTGCGACGACCTCACGCGCGATGCGGTCCGCGTCGATCAGCACGGCCCCGCACTCCACGAGCAGCCGCGACACCTCGCTCTTGCCGGCACCGATGCCGCCGGTCAGGCCCACCTTCAACATGTGCCGAAGCTTAGGCCCTGCCACCGACAGCGCGCCCGGCAGGACCGGCCCCCTCGGCTGCCGTCAGCTGTCGCCCTCGCGCTCCGCCAGGAACCGCTCGAACTCACGGCCGATCTCGTCGGCCGACGGGATGTCGACCGGTTCGGCGAGCATGTTGCCGCGGCTCTCGGCCCCGGCGATCGCGTCGTACTGGTGCTCTAGGCCCTCGACGAGGTTGGTCAGCTCGTCGTCGCCCTCGCGGATCTGGCGGTCGATCTCGTTCTGCGTGCGGTGGGCCTCGGTGCGCAGGGAGTGTGCGATGCCGGGCAGGACGAGTCCGGTGGCCGCGGTGACGGCCTCCAGGACGGTCAGGGCCGCGTCCGGGTACGGCGAGCGGGCGATGTAGTGCGGAACGTGCGCGGCGACGCCCAGGACGTCGTGCCCGGCCTCCATCAGCCGGTACTCGACGAGGGACTCGGCGCTGCCGGGCACCTGGGCCTCGTCGAAGGGGCTGCGGTGGCCCGGAACGAGCTCGGTGCGGTTGCCGTGCGGGGTGAGGCCGACCGGGCGGGTGTGCGGGACGCCCATGGGGATGCCGTGGAAGTTCACCGACAGGCGCACGCCGAGCCGCTCCACGATCTGCTGCACGGCCGCCGCGAAACGCTCCCACTCCACGTCCGGCTCGGGCCCGGACAGCAGCAGGAAGGGCGCCCCGGTGGCGTCCTGGACGAGCCGCACCTCGATGGCGGGCTCCTCGTAGCCGCTCCACCGGTCGCGCTTGAACGTCAGCAGCGGACGGCGGGCCCGGTAGTCCACCAGCCGGTCGTGGTCGAAGCGGGCGACGACCTGGTGGGGCAGCGAGTCGAGGATCCGCTCGACGATCTGGTCGCCGGTCTCACCCGCGTCGATGTATCCGTCGAAGTGGTAGAGCATGACAAGACCGGCCGACTCCTGGGCCAGCGCCATGTCGACGACCGCCAGACCCTTCGGCTCCCATGCGTACAAACCCTGCGGATCAAGCACTGTGACCGCCCCTCCTTGTGTCCGTACGTGACAACGCCCTTACGGGCGTGGGCATTCCCGGGACAGGGCGACTCACGATCTTTACGGATCGGACGCTGGTCGGCCGCCCCCGGACACGGCTGAGGGGCCGCACCTCGAAAGGTACGGCCCCTCAGTCAGGAGCTACTGCTCAGCGAGCGTTCAGCTCTGGCCGCCGGCCAGCTTCTCGCGGAGCGCGGCAAGCGCCTCGTCCGAGGCCAGCGCGCCGGAGTTGTCCGGGCCCTCGGAGGAGTACGAGCCGCCACCGGACGCGGCCGGAGCCGCAGCCTCGCCGCCCTCGGCCGCGGCAGCGGCGTCGGCCTCGCGGGACTTGATGACCTGCTGCTGGTGCTGCTCGAAGCGGGTCTGCGCCTCGGCGTACTGGCGCTCCCACTCCTCGCGCTGCTTCTC
>NZ_JBIAEQ010000011.1:0-389790 GCF_042868655.1 Streptomyces sp. NPDC007808 | reverse complement strand
CTCCGCCACGATCAACTCACGCGCCCCAGCCCCCACCATGCTCGGTTCAACGAGCCACTCCCGCGCCGAGCCACGGCCAACCATGCACGAGGTCGTTAGAGGTCGTTCTCTTTCCGAACCCCGTGTGCGGATTCCGCTGGTCAGACATGGGATTGCAGCTGGCACGGAAGCCTCGACTCGTTGCCGGTCGGGATGTTGTGGGGGTGGCGGATGCCGTCGATGCGAGCGGTTCTGGAAGCGCGGCGGAAGGCCGCGGCGGTGCGGGTGGAGGAACTCGAAGCCGAACTGGTGCGGGTGCGGACGGACTTGGCTGACGCGGAAGAGGTCCTCAGGCGCCGGGTGATCGGTCTGGAGCAGTATCTGGAGGCGCTGGCCGAGGAGGAAGAGCCCGCGGTGGTGGCCGTTGGGTCGTCGCGGAGGAAGCCGGTCGGGCCGCGACGCGCGGTGCCGCACCGGGAGAACGCGGCCGGGGTCGAGGACCTGTCGGTGGACTACCAGGCGTTGATGGCCGCTGCCCTGGACGCGGGAGCCGATGGGCTGGGTGCCCGGTGGGCAGCGGTGGTGCTGGGCTGGGACAGCGCGTCCGTCTCCCGCGTCGAGGGAGCACGGGCCCGGCTGAAACGGCTGGTGGAACGGGGCTGGCTGATCGAAGAGAAGCCGGGCAGGTTCACGCTGTCCGCGCTGACGCAGAACGCTGCTGATGATGGGCGGCCAGTCGGCGGCTCATGAGCATGGTCATCGACCACCGGATGACAGATTCGCTGGTGTCGATGCGCCGTTCGTAGTCACGGATTAGGCGCCGGCTGCGCAGGAACCAGGCAAAGGATCTTTCCACGACCCAGCGGCGGGGCAGGACCTGAAAGCCGCAGACGCCGTCGCTGCGGCGGACGACGTCGAGAACGAGTCCGAGGTGCGGGGCGGCCCAGTCCTGGAGGTGGCCGCGGTAGCCGCCGTCGGCCCAGATCAAAGAAAGTCGCGGAAAGCGGCTCCTCGCCGCGGGCAGCAGGATGCGGGCGGCGTCCCGGTCGATCGTGGACGCCGGCGTGACCAGCACGTCCAGCAGGAGGCCGAGCGTGTCGGTGAGCAGGTGCCGCTTGCGTCCGTTGATCTTTTTCCCCGCGTCGTACCCCCGTGAAGCGAAGGCGACGGTGGCGTCCGCCTTCACCGACTGCGAGTCCACGACCGCCGCACTCGCCGCCTCCTCACGGCCCTCCGCCCGGCGGACGGCACCACGCAGCCGGTCGTGCAGTTCCGCCACCAGCCCGGTATCCCGCCAGCGGGCGAAGAAGGCATACACGCGAGGCCAGGGCGGAAAATCCGCGGGCATGGCCCGCCACTTGATGCCGTTGTCGACGAGGTGGCGCACGGCGTCGATCATCTGCCGGTGGCAGTAGCCCTCCGGACGGCCGCCGCGGCCCGCCAGCCATCCCGGCACCGGCAGCAGATCCCGCACCAGGGTCCATTCGGCATCGCTCATGTCGGAGTCGTACCGCGGCCGGCGGCCGGTCCTGTCGGCCGCGTTCCCGAACCTGTGGGCGAGGCAGTCACACCCAAGGGTGGCCAGACTGGGCCCGTCAGCCATCACCACGCAACACTTCAACACCAGGGCCTCTTGCAACTCGCTGGATTCGACAACCGCGAGCTACCAAGAGGCCCTTCCGTCATGCCTCAACACCGGACAACTCACCCGATCCAGCACCCCGTTCGAACCACGTCGGCCACGCGAGCGGAATAAGAAAAGCCAGTGAGGCCGCCCCATTGACCTGAGCCTGCGAAGGGGCAGGGACATCCCCTCGGACCCGCGGACGCGGGGAACAGGACGACGTGCTGCGGCACGTCATCGAGGAGCAGGGCCCATCCCCGCGCCCGCGGGGATGGGCCCTCGGTGCGCCGTGGCTGTCCCGGCCGGCGATCTGCTCCTCGCGCCCACGGGGATGGTCCCCATGCCTGCCACGACATGGCGCCGGTGCGAAGGGGCCCGTGCTGGCGGATGCAGTCGATCAGGTCCTGCCCCCCTGGGACGTGCGGGCCCTGGACGCTGCCGACGCCGTGACCGAGCAGCGCGTCCAGCAGCACCACGCCAGCCTCCAGCGTCCCACGCTGCCTGCGGGTGGAGCTGTCGGGCCACGACGGGCCGGGCATCCCGGTCCTCGCCACGGTGCGGGCGAGTCCCCCCAGATCCAGTTCGAGATGACCACGCTCTATCCCGCCGTGAGCACGGCCATCGGTCCGACGTGATGCTCGACCTGAGGGGCCACGACCGGCCCGTCACGTTTCGCTTGCGTCAGCTCCGCGAGATCGCCATGCCCCTCGCTGCGGTCGAGGCGGTTCTGGACGCCGGGGCCGACGAGGCACCGGCGAACGTATCGCGTTGCACATCTCCAGTCACGGAGTGAGCGTCCGGTCCCCGAACGACGGAGCTCGGCGACGGCGGCCCGCAGGTCGTCGTCGACCGTGCCCGACGCACGTCAGCGCCGACCGCGGCGATCTCACCACCCTGGCCATGCCCGTCAAGGTCGACCACTCAGCCTGAGAACGGCAACGGGGAACAGACTCTGCTTGGCCGGGCTGTCACGGGCGGGGAGCGACCGATCGCTCCACTCGCGTCTCAGCTTTTCCCCGCCGCGCTGACGGCCGTCGTCGCGTCCTGGCGTTCCGAGGATGCCGGGTCGCTGGACGGAGAACCGCAGGTCACGGCCCGGTGTTTCCGCCTCGGTTGAGCCAGGCGCGGACGGATCCGCCGTCATAGACGACGAGGTAGTCGGCCCTGCCGTCGCCGCTGATGTCGCGGAACACCGCCTTGTCGCCGGGATAGCCGGTTTCGTTGACGAAGTTCAGCTGTTCCGTGAAGCCGCCGCTGTCCCTTCCGCCGTTGTTGATGTAGGCGTGGACGGCACCACTGCCACCGACCATCAGGTAGTCGGCTCTGCGGTCACCGTTGACGTCGGCGAGGCGGAGCTTGTCCCTGGAGCCGTACCGGACTCCAGGAGCCCAGTCGAGCCGTTCCACCCATCGGGGCGTCTCGATCCGGTCTCCCGGCTGGTTCACGTAGGCGTGGACGGCGCCGTTCTCACCGACGCGAAGGAGGTCGTCCCGGCCATCACCGTCGATGTCCGCGAAGCGGACGGCCTCTAGGGGAATGCCGGCGATGGGAGCGAAGATCAGCCCTATGTCTCCCCATTGGATTCGTCCGTCCTTGACGCCGAGATTCTCGACGAAGTCAACAAACTTGTCCGAGAAGCCCGGGAACCTCACCATGTCGTCGCGGCCGTCACCGTTGAGGTCGGCGAACCGCATCACTGATGCGGGTCCCCAAGGCCGCCTTGGGTAGTTCACTCCCAGCTCGACCCAGTCGGGCTTGCCGGGTTCACCGGCGGTGTTGAGGGCGACCCGCAAGCCGCCGTTGCCACTCAGCCGAACATAGTCGCCACGGTTGTCGCCGTTGAGTTCGACGATGTCGGTGCGGCCCTCGGGGTACTCCATACCCGGCGCGATGACTCCCAGCGCACGCCACCCCGGACCGGCTTTGCTGCCCTCTTCCTCCGGGCACTCCTTCCCGCTGCCGGGAACGGGTTTCTCGATCCAGCCCAGATCGGACGCTCTCCAGATCTCGTTGTAGAAGACGTCGGCCATCTTCCGGTAGCCGGTGTCATTGGGATGGGAGCCGTCGACGTCATCGGTGGTCACCATGCTCATGTCCGCCACAAGGACGTGCTTGCCCTGCTCCTGCCGCTGTTTCACCAGGCCGGGGATCCGGGCGTTGTAGGCGTCGATCCTGGGCTGCAGGCCGTCCTTGGTGGAGGGGATGAGGGTGGCGACGATGACGACCGCCTCGGGTGCGTCGTGGAGTACCTGGTCGATCAGGGCGCCGAGCCGGTCCGGCGCGGTGGCCAGGTCCCTGTTCTGGTTCATGTCGTTCGTTCCGGCGTGCAGCGTCACCACATTGGGCCGGTAGGCGGGCACCGTGCAGTCCACCCGTTCCATGATCTCGTCGATCCGCTCGCCGGAGACTCCGTCATGGTCACGATCGGGCAGGGTGCCCGAGCGTTGGTCACCCACGAAGTCCCGCTTGAATCGCTTCCCTTCGATGCTGATCAACCCGTCCTCGAGCGCCGACGGCGTGAGGTCGTTCCACAGGGGAAGGCGGTAGCCGTTCTTGTCGGTGCTGTTCTCGCCGACAGTGATCGAATCCCCCTGGGGTCCCAGGACGATGTCGTCACGAAGCGGAGGCGGGTCCACCTCGCCCCGGGCGCGGATTCCACCTACCTGCACGGGATAGTGATCCCCGCCCACACCATGTAGCCGGTAGACCTGGTGCCCGATGACCTGGTCGTTGGACACGGCGTAATCCAACTCGCGACCGCTTTGGTGCGTGGGCTGGTGAGTTCGGTAGAAGTAGCCTTCCAGGTTCGGGGCGCCCTGATCCGTGGCGAGTTCCGCCGGTTCGCGGTTGAAGTCACCCGCCACCACCCAGGTGTAGCTGTTCCCGTCTTGCCGGCCCCAGCCCTCAACCGTTCTGGCGATCTCGGCAATCATGCGAGCCGAGTCGGTACCTCCGCCGGACAGTGCGTGGAAGTTGAAGTACCAGGTCAGACCGTAGCGGAGGCCCAGCGCTGTGCGACCGCGAGCCCGGGGATTGACCACTATCGCGAGATCATCCGGTTCGTCGCGGGTCACGGTGGCGATGTTGACCCGCCCGCCAGTGCCTCTGCCGCCGTTGTCGTCGGTCTGCAGGAAGTACACGTGGTAAGGAAGCGGGTCCCTGGTGCTGCTCTCCGGCGCCCAAGGGATGTGCCTGACCTCTTCCCCGCCGATGATCTGGGTGTCAGGTCCGAGAACGTCGGGCCGATTACTGCCCGCCGGTGGATCGGCGCCCACTTCCTGCAGCATCACCATCTGCACCTGCTGCATGAACGGCCTGACGGTGTCCTGCCACCTCAGTCCCTGATTCGAGCCTTGCATATTCAAGGTGATGAATGGCGTCGAGGACAGGGGCCGGGGGACGGCCTGCGCCGGGGTGGCCGTCGGCTCAGCAACCACCAGCAGCGTCGCGGCGGCCACCGCGGCCATGAGCCACGCGAGTGGGCCCGTGAGCGCCCTGTGCACGCCGCCCGGTTTCGCCGTGCCCGGTCTGCACCGGATGCGGCCTTCGCCTGCACCTAAGAGGGGTCTTGCCATGTTTCCTCCTTGTCGAACAGCGCCGGCTGCGGCACTGGAGAAGCGGCAGGGGCCGCCGGGGCAACGGTGAGAAGCCGGGCGCAGGCTCGCCCGCGTCATGAACCGGGCGCCCGACCTTGGGAGAGACGAGGCCGGCCTCCCGACGGTTCGGCGGCTCGCCGTTCTCGCCGACAATGACGCAAACCGTGGCATGGGCGCCCGTCCACGCCCGGCCCCTCCCCGACACCGCCGAATCCTGGCACGGCGAGTGACCTGCGGTGTCGTTACAGAGGACGAAGGCGTATCCCGCACATTGATCACGACCCGATAGACGAGCTGGTTGTTGCCAGCCATGACGTTGGTGACGCACCACGTCGGTGTTGACCTTCATGCCGCCGACGGGAACCAAGCCGGGTCGTCCGCAGGTGTGGACGCGGCGGCAGCTCAACGGTCAACCAGCCGTGGACGCAGGGCTTCACCCGGGGATTCCGCGTCGGTGTCGTCGGTGCCCACCGGGCCGCGGGGAAGCAGCCGGTCCAGCCACTTCGGCAGCCACCAGTTGGTCCGGCCGAGGAGTGTCATGGTCGCCGGCACCAGCACCATGCGTACGACGGTGGCGTCGATGAAGATCGCGGTGGCCAGGCCGAGCCCGAACATTTTGGTGGAGGGGTCGTCGGCGACGGCGAAGGACAGGAAGACCGCCACCATGATGAGGGCGGCCGAGGTGATGATCCGGGCGGTGCGCGAGACGCCCTCGACGATCGCCGTGCCGTTGTCGCCGGTGCGCAGGTACTCCTCGCGTACGCGGGAGAGGAGGAACACCTCGTAGTCCATCGACAGGCCGAAGAGGATGGCGAAGAGGAACATCGGGATGAACGACACGATCGGAACCGTTGCTTCCAGCCCGATGAGTGCGCCGGCCCAGCCCCATTGGAAGACCGCGACCATGATGCCGTAGGCCGCGCCGATGCTCAGCAGATTCAGCAGTACCGCCTTGAGCGGTACGAGTATCGAGCGGAAGACCAGCATCAGCAGCAGGAACGACATCGCCAGCACGGCGGCGACGAACGCAGGCAGGCGTTGGCTGGTGCGTTGGCCCACATCGGACAGGCTCGCGGCGGCGCCGCCGACGTGGGCCCTGGCCGGGCCGTGCCCGATCGCCGTGGGCAGCACGTCGGTGCGCAGCCGGGCGATGGTGTCGGCCGTGGCCTTGTCCTGAGGGCTGGTGGTCGGGAAGACCACGAGGGTCGCGATGCCGGTGGCCCGATCGATGTGTGTCGGCGCGACGGATGCGATGCCCGGATCCGCCGCGACCGTGGTGACGAGACGGTCCAGCACTCCCCGATCGCCGGAGGGGTCTGCGGCGATGACGAGGGGACCGTTGGTGCCCGGGCCGAACCCCTCGGCGACGAGGTCGTAGGCCCGGCGTTCAGTACGGCTCTGCGGCAGTGAGCCGTCGTCGGGGAGGCCGACGCGCAGGCCGAGCACGGGCAGCGTCGCGGTCAGCAGCAGCCCCGCCGCGCCGACCGCGTACGGCATCGGGTGCTGGCTGACGTGCCCGATCCAGCGACGCCACCCGGCGGCGTGGGCGGCGCCTGCCGCCGGGTCCCGCCGCCGTGCGAGTCGGCCCGGCTTCCTGGTCTGCAGAGCCCGGCCTATCCGGCCGGCCCGGGCCAGGCGCGGGCCCGCCGCGCCGAGGAAGGCCGGCAGCAGTGTCACCGAGGCGAGCACCATGATCAGGACGACGATCGAGACGGCAGCCCCGCCCACCGTCATGAACGGCACGTTCGCGACCGCCAGGCCGAGGATCGACACGACGACGGTGCCGCCGGCGAAGACCACCGGCCGCCCCGCCGTTGCCACCGCTCGTCCGGCCGCCGCCTGCGGATCGAGCCCGCACGCGAGGTACTCCCGGTGCCTGGCGAGCACGAACAGCGCGTAGTCGATGCCCACTCCGAGCCCGACCATGCTGCCCAGGACCGGTGCGAAGGTGGGGACCTCTGTCACCCCCGCCAGTACCGTCATCGTGGCGACCCCGACGGTCAGCCCGAAGACCGCCATGCCGATCGGCAGCGCGGCGGCGACGAGCGAACCGAACGCCAGGAACAGGATCGCGGCCGCGGCGAGGAGGCCGATCAGCTCGCTCGCGCCGCCGTCGGGGTCGGAGAAGGCGTAGAAGAGGTTCCCGCCCATCTCGATGCACAGGGGCAGTTCGGCGCGCAGCCGGTCGCCGAGACCGACGAGGGCGTCGAGGTCTTCGGCCGACAGCTGGCTCTGGTCGGGGTACTGCACCCGGACGACCGCGATCCGCCCGTCGGCCGAGACGAGGCCGGCGCGCACGGCGGTGGCCCCGCCCGTGTCGAGTGCCCGCGCCGGGTCGCTCGTGCCGAGCACGTGCGGCAGCCGCTTCACCTCGGTCTGCAGCCGCGTGAGAGCGGTGCGCGCGCCGTCGTCGTCGAAGAACGTCGCACCGTCGTCGAGGGGGGTGACGACCACTTGGGCGGTCATCCCCTCCTGGCCGGTGCCTGCCCGCTCGATCAGTTCCGCGGCCCGTTGCGAGTCCAGTCCCGGAGCGGTCATCGAGTCCGCGGTACGCCCGCCGAAGGCGACGGCGGCGAGGACGGCGAGCGTGGCGGCGATCAGCCATGCCGCGATCACCCGCCAGGGATGACGGGCGGCGCTTGTGCCCAGGCGCAACAGGGCTTTCGAGAGCATCGGGTCCTCCAACCACCTCGTCGGCCGTCCTTGTACGGCCGCCGATGCCGAGGCTCGTCGCCACGGCGCTCCGCGGCATCGGCCCGCGGGCCGCGGATCCGTCGGCCCCGGGGCGGAGTGACGACCCGTCCTTTCGGCCGATGCGCGCCGCGCCGCGGTCCCTAGGCTGAGAACCGTGCTCCGAGACGACCTGCGAACCCTGTGGACCGAACCCCGGCCGCCCGGTGCGCCCGCCCGGGTGCGGCGGGACTGGGCACTGCTCGCTGCGGGCCTTGCCGGTGTGGCGCTGGAGGCCACCCTGCGCGAGAACGTCGTGTGGCGGCCGTTGGCGGTGGTGTTCGCCGTATGGCTGTGCCTGCTGCCCCTGTGGCGCCGGACCCGCCCGCTGGCGATGGTGACGCTGGCGTTCGGCTCGGTGGTCCTGCTTGCGGTGGCCTCGCTCGTCGCCGCACCGCGCGAGCCCGTCGGCCTGTACACCGGCGCGGTCGTGCTCGTGCTGGTTTACGCGCTGCTCCGGTGGGGATCGGGACGCGAGATCGTGCTGGGCGGCGCGGTGATCCTCGCGGCCGGCGCGCTGTGTTCCGTCACGGACGAGACGCCGGTCCTCGAAAATGTGGTGGGACTGCTCTTCCTTCTGCTGCCCGGCGTGGTCGGGGCTGCCGTGCGGTTCCGGGTGACCGCTCGTGAGCGGCAGTTGGAGCAGGTGCGCTCCCGCGAGCGCGAGCAGCTCGCCCGGGAACTGCACGACACGGTGGCCCACCACGTGTCGGCCATGGTGATCATCGCCCAGGCGGGCCGGGTGCTCGCGGGCACCGACCCGTCCGCCGCCGTCGAGGCGCTGGAGGGGGTCGAGGAGGAAGGGGCACGCACGCTGGAGGAAATGCGCGCCATGGTCGCCGCGCTGCGCGACCGCGGGGTCGGTGCCGAGCTGGCGCCCCCTGCCGGAGTCGCAGATCTGGAGCGCCTGGTGCGCACCCCGGGTGCTCGCCTCAGGGTCGACCTGGGGCTGGACGGCGAACTGGACGCGCTGCCCCCGGCCGTGGACGCGGCCGTCTACCGGATCGTGCAGGAGTCGGTGACCAACGCGCTGCGCCATGCGGTCGACGCGACCGAGCTCGTCGTTCGGGTCGCCGCGGAACGGCACACGGTACGGGTGAGCGTGCGCGACAACGGCCGGCGCACCGGCCGTGGTCGCGATGGATACGGACTTACCGGACTGCGCGAGCGCGCGACCCTGCTCGGCGGCACACTACGAGTCGGCCCGGGTACCGACCGGGGCTGGCATGTCGAAGCCGAACTGCCGAGAGCGAGGAGGGAGAGCGGTGTCCATTCGCGTCCTCGTCGCTGACGACCAGACGATCATCCGTACCGGGTTGCGGATCATGCTGAACGCCCAGCCCGGCATCGAGGTGGTCGGCGAGGCCGCCGACGGGCGGGAAGCGGTACGTCTGGCCCGCGAACTACGCCCCGACGTCTGCCTGTTCGACATCCGCATGCCCGTACTCGACGGGCTCGAGGCCACCCGGCTGGTCGCCGGCCCGGGCGTTGCCGACCCGCTGGTCGTGGTCGTCATCACCACGTTCGACCTCGACGAGTACGTCTACGGCTCTTTGCGTGCCGGCGCCCGCGGATTCCTGCTCAAGGACACGGGACCGGACCTTCTGGCGCAGGCCGTACGGTCGGCGTCCGACGGTGAGGCGCTCATCGCGCCCAGCGTCACCGTCCGTCTGCTCCAGGCATTCGCGGACCTGCCCGCCGGCCGGCCCGTGGCCCAGCCGGTCTCCCCCGTCACCGCCCGCGAGGAGCAGGTGCTCCTCGCCGTCGCTCGCGGGCTGACCAACACCGAGATCGCCGATGCACTGCACATCAGCCTCAGCACGGTGAAGACGCATCTGGCAAGCCTGATGGCCAAGCTCGGCGCCCGCAACCGGGTGGAGATCGCGATGTGGGCCTACGAAACGCGCCGTATCCTCCCCGGAACCTGAGCCGGGTGCCGGGCCTGTCCCCATCCCGACCACACCTCGGTGCCGGCCGCCGAAGCCACCGCCGCCCCGAACGCCGAAGCGAGAACAACCAACGCCTGACCAAACATGTCATCGCCCGCGCCCGCAAGGCTGCCAGCCCTCATGTCCCTATGCCAGCAAAGCGTGCTGAGCCTGGCACCTCACCCAACCGCCTCGGCAGACTTTGAACCGAGGGCAGATCGCGCAACGACCCTCAAGGCGTCTGCCCGGACTCTTCAACCGGGCCGGGCAGAGGCGGTTCCACCCCCAACTAGCCAGCGCCTTCACTTCGACGGGCGTTCAAGAATCTACCAACTGGTCGTGTTCGGCTGGGCGCGCAACCTGCCGAGCTGTGCATACCGAAGTGGGCGAGCAGGCGTAACTGGACCAACACGGTCAGCCCGCGGGCGTCCCGCTTCCAGTGCGGACGATCCAATCGCTTTGTCGCTCGCACTGGACATCAGCCCTAACGAGCTCCTCCTCCCTAACGAGCTCCTCCTCCCTAACGAGCTCCTCCTCCCTGATCCGCTCCCTAGCACCCCAGAGGTGGAGCTGACGCCAACCAGAGCATGGGGGTGGCCGACGTCTGGCAGTGGGCCACCCATAATCCGCCAGGCGACCACCTCAAGGGCCAGGCCGGTCGAGCCGCCTGGGCGGGGGCGTGCCAGAGTTTCAGAGTCAGACCGCCACGGCCGCCCGGCAGGGTGGCTGTGTTCAGCGCCGGGCTGCCGCGGCCGCGGCCAGGATGCGGTGCAGGACGGGGACCGGGATCGCAGGGTTGGTGACCGCCTCGCATGCCGTGTAGCGGTCGTGCAGCAGTCCGGCAAGGACGCGGGCTGGCAGCCGCGGATTGCGCATCGCGGTCCCGCGGACGTGGGCCGCTGGGTCGTTCAGGAGTCGCACCGCGTCGGCCGGTGACAGCCGGGTGTCCTCGGCCGCGCGGCGGCGCACCTCGGCTTCTGGGTCGCGGGCGAGGCGTGCGACGTCGGCAGGCGTGGACTCCGGATCGTCCAGGGCTAGGCGGCGCATCCGCCCATCGGGGTCGTCGGCAAAGCGCAGCAGCCCGGTACGGGGGAAGTTGGGGTGGCTGCGGGGGCGGTCGGGGTGAGTGAAGCTGCCGTCCCACCAGCGCCAGACCTCCAGCAGCATCTCGGCCGGCGCGTCATCGCACGATTCGGCGAGAAACAGGCGGACTGTCCGGTCCTCATCCCGGGCCAGACGCTCCACGACGTCCGATGGAAGATGCCGGGCACGGGCCACGCTTCGGCGGATGAGCGGATGGGACGATACGGCGAGGCGGCGCATCGCGTCGGCGTCACCGTGCAGGCCCTCGACCCAGGGCAGAGTGCGCGACATCGACGTCGGGTCGAAGTCGTAGCGCACCGCGGCACGTTGCTCCTCGTTGAGGTCGGGCCGCAGTGCCACCACCGAGCGGATGTCGTCGTATGGATCCTCCGCCAGGACGGCGACGCTGTGGGCACTGAGCGCCGGGTTGGCGGCCAGTGCTCGGCGTACCTCCGCGTCCCCGTCCCGGACCAGATCCGCCTCCAGCTCGGGCGCGAGACGGCACTGTTCGAGCGCGCGCCGGGGCGCGGGCAGCGCGGCAAAGACCTCGCGAGGCATGGGGATACCGGTGTGGTGGGCGAGCAGCGCCGCCGTACGCACCGTGTCGTCGGTGTCAGCCAGCAGGCGCGCCCGCAGCGGCGCGGCGAGGTCTTCCCACCGGGCGCAGACAGTCGCCCGCACCCGGGGATCGGCGTCGGCCGCGAGGCTGGGGAGGTGGTGTGCGGGGAGCCCCGGGAGTTCGGCGGCCCGAGCACGGGACGGGCCGGCGAGGAGGTCGTCGTACAGGTCCCCGGGGAGTTCGACGCCCCAGGCGCAGGCATGCTCGGCCCAGAGCACTCGCCGGCTCGGCGACGGTTCGGCGCGGACCAGGCGTACCCACTGATCTGACGTGAGCTTGGGCCGAAAGGTGTCCGCGGGCCTCGAGCGCACCCGCGGATCGGGATGCGCCACGGCGGCGTCGAGAACGGCGGGCCGGTCGCAGCCGTGCAGGAAGCCCACCTCCACATCCAGCAGCCGGACCAGCAACTCGTCCGGCGCGGCCGGATTGGACCCGATCCCCTCCGCCCAGTGCAAAGGCCATGCTGGCTGGCCGGGCACCGCCGACCACACCTCGGCGCGCTCGACGTCCGTCTCGCGCCCGGCAGCCGTGGCGGCCTCCTCCAGCCGCTCCGACAATCGGTCGAGGGCCGTCACCCGAGGCCTGTCCGCGCCGGGCACCTCAGCCAGCAGCACCTGCCCGTCGAGGGAGAGCGCCACGAACCCCGGGTCGCCTGTCAGCCCCGGCACACCGCCGCCGGCGTAGCGGACCCGGGTCCACCAGGCGTCGTTCCCGCCGATCCGATGTCCGAGGACGGCCACCAGGAACTCGCCGTCGGCACCTGCAAGGCGGCGCCACCACTCGGCGTCGAGCGCTTCCCGGACGGTGCCGTCCGGCGCTGCGATCCCCCGGGCGATGCGCCAGCCGGCCTCCGGCGGGAACAGAATGCCCGGGCGCACGTCCTCGACAACCGTGAGTCCGGCGCATGGGAGCAGTTCGTGGAGTTCCTCTCGGTGGTGCACGCGGTCATGATCCCCGCCGACTCATGGTGGGACAAGTCCCTCAGCCCAGGCGCGACCGTCCCTAACCGGCGTACACGTCATTGGCTGCGATGCCGTTCGCCCCGCCCGGGCGGATCGAGTTGGCCCCACTGGTGCAGCAGAGGCCTTTTGCTGGCCCCGGCAGAGACCGGATCGCCGGGCACAGGGCCGGTGAAGGAGTCCGTCTCCTGCTGGGCGAGGGAACCGAGCGGGGCGCGGCGGGTCTCGGGCAGCTCGGCGACACGCCAGGCAGCCGCACCCAGCAACAGCGCCGCGCGCGGGTCGGTGGTGCGCAGGGCGTCTGCCTCGTCGGCGACCCGTCGGGCCGCTTCCTGGGTGCGCCGGCGCTCGTTGTCGTGGTAGGCGTCCCAGACGGCGAGGCCCGTCAGCAGCGCCACCGCCAGGACCGCGGACAGCGAGACGGTCAGGATCCGGTGTCTGCGGCTGATACTGAGCCGCGGCTCTGCGCTCCGCCTCCCGGGCGTCGAGCGCGGTGGTGAGGAAGTCCCGCTCCGACTCCGTCAGCGCGAGGTCGGCCGCAGGGTCCGGGAACAGTTCCTCGGCCCGGGTCAGCCGGGTGCCCGGGTACAGGGCGCCGGGGTCGCGGTCGTGCTCCAGCCAGGTGCGGGCCGCGTCGGCGAGCATCCGGTGGTCGCGAAGCCGTATCCGGTTGCTTGCCCTCGATCGCGGCAACCTTTGTGTGCGTGGCGGCAACTGACGGGCATCCGGGACCGGATCATGGCCCGCTGTGCCAGAAGGAGCGACCGCGAACAGACGCCGTTCGTGCACCATCCGCACTGCCCCCGGCCCGACTGCGATCTGCCCGCGGACGCCGCCTGCGACGGCTCCCACCAGTCCACCGTCCACGAGACGCAGCACATGGCGCTGCTGAACCCCGCCACGCCGATCGACGCCGCCATCCGCCTCGCCGACCACTCCTCGATGCTGCTGCGCACCGCACTCGCAGCCCGCCCCGACCTGCCGCCGCCGGTCTGCGAACGGCTCGCCGCCGATCCCCTCCCGGGAGTCCGGGCCGACCTCGCCGGCAATCCTGCACTCGACGCCGCCCTGATCCGTGCGCTTGCCACCGACCGGGGCCACGACGTGCAGCGCAGGCTCGCGCACAACCCGAATGTGCCGCTCGACGTGCTCACCCACCTGGCGGGCGTCACAAGGATCGGCCCGACCCTGCTGCCGCGCATCGCCGCCGCCTCTCCGGCGGAGGTCGCGGAGCTGGCCGAGTCGCCGAATCCGGGCGTGCGGATGCTCCTGGCCGCACGACGCGATCTGCCGGCCGGGATCCGCGACGCGCTGGCCGCCGACCCCGACGCCAAGGTGGTCAAGTCCGTCGCACCGCACCCGGGCCTTTCCGAAACCCGGCTGCGTGCCATGGTCGCCCGGCACGGAGCCCGGGTTGTGGCCAAGGTGGCGACCAACCCGGACGCCTCCCCCACCCTGTTGGAGGAACTGACCCGGCACGCGCCGCCGGTGCAGAAGGCTCTTCGCGAGGTCGCCCGGCACCGCAACGCGACAGCCCCGGCATTGCTGGCCTGCCTGGCGGACAGGCAGGCCAGGCCAATAGCCGCTGGTCACCCGGCTCTGCCGCCGCCGGTCATCACCGAACTGCTCACCGACAACCACTGGCAGGTGGTGGAAGCGGCGGCCGCCAACCCGTCACTGCCGCCCGCCATGATGGCGAAGCTGATGCCGTAGAAAACGCTCAGGCCAAGACCCCCGGCACTGCTCCACCCGCCAACTCGGGCGCTCACCAGCCACCCCAAGGCGCTCAGTGACACGGGCTCGGCAGTACCTCATCGATCTTCGGGACAACGAAGCCGCCGATGGTTGGCACCGGATCAGCTGGATGACGTAGTGAGTGGGATTGGTCAAAGCAGGCTGATTGGGACCAGCGAGGCACGCGGCTTACCAGGTCAGGTGGTGTGCGCGGGTACCGGCTCCCTGGCCTTGCCTCCGGGGGGCGATGGCCGCGAGTGTCCCGCTGCTGGTGCTGGTCGCCGCAACGGCGACGGCCGGGATGGCTGGCGATCAGCGTGACCGTGTGGGCCGGTCCGATGCAGGAGCGCATCCCCGCGGACCGCTTGAGCCGGGACCCTTCGTAGTCGACGTTCGGGCAGCTCGTTCCCGTGCCGGTCGGGTACCTGCTGGCGGGCTGGTCGCCCATGCGGTCGGGCCGGTAACGCATCGGCCTCAGACGGGTGAGGTCGGTCAGGGCGTCAGCAGTGCAGGCGGCGAGGTTGCCCAGGTCGTTCGCTCGGCCGCTCCTTGCGGACCAGCCAGCAGCTGATGCATCAGGGCGTCTCCAGGCGCTTCGGCCGCCGCCCCCACACACCGGGAGGCGCCGAGTCGGGCCGGTGCTGTACTGATCAGGCAGAACCTCTCGCCTCTGGAGTGCGGCATGTGCCCCTCTCCGCCTCCCAACCCGGACGCCTGGCGCCGCCCGCACGCACAACCTTGCCCTGGCCGCATGACCACACACACCAGCAGCCAGCACAGCTGCCTGATCAAGGCGGCCTTGTACGACCCGCTTTAGAAGCCCTTGACGCTCCACTCCTGGACGCCCGCACGGTTGTTCGTCCACAGGGTCAGCCAGGTGCCGTCGGCCAGCGAATTACCTCTGGGCGTGACGGCCTTGCCGAGCCGGTTGGTTATCGTGGCGCCGTCCGGCCCGAACAGCTGGGAGCTCGCCGAGCTGTTGCAGGTCCACAGGGTCAGCACGGCTCCGTCGGTGCCCTCGGCGTCGCCCTGCGGAGTCAGGCACTTTCCGCTCGCCTTGTTGACCAGGCGGCCGTTGACGTATGCCCAACGCTGGCTCTCGGCCCCGGTACAGTGCCACACCGTGACGACGGTGCCGTTGGCGGTGCCGTCGCCCTGGGGTGTGGCGCAAACGAAGCCCGGTTTGTTGAAGTTGGACATCCACCCCCAGCCGTCGACCGCCTTACCGGCGTCGGGGACGATGGAGAACACCACGCGGTGCGGACCTGCGGAGTCCTCCAGTGCCTCGTTCAGCCCCCACAGTCGCCGGGCGTTCCGGTCCCAGGACAGGCCTTGCGTCAGATACGGCGCCTGGGTGAGGACATGGGGGCCGTTGCCCGGACTGGCCACATGGACGCAGGAGAAGCCTGACGGCCATGAGCCGGGGCAGTCACCGCTCATGTAGAAGTTCTCCCCATCGGTGGCCGTGCCCTGCACGTTGTACACGGGTGTGGTGTAGCCCGTGGTGTACGACGTCACGCGGGTCGGCAGGCTCGAACCGAGCTGGGACAGCGGCCAGCGGACGATCCGGGCCCCGGCCCCCGACCGGTTCTCCACCGAGACCAGGGACGGCGTGGACGTCGACCGGTCGATGCTCAGGCTGCTCAGGCACAGAACTCCGTTGGTGGGGCCGCAGCTGCGAGGGTTGTCGTTGGGAAACGGGTGGCCGTTGGTCTCATCGGGGTTGACGTCCGGCTTGGTGGTGTAGCGCGCCAGCAGCGGCAGGGCCCAGCGGTGATAGCGCGCCGAGGTCTGACCGCCGCTCAGGCCGGTGGCGGCGCTGTTGGTGTCGTTCATTCTCCACAGGTGCGTGAGGTCGTAGACCTGAAGTTCGACGCCGTTGGCCACGAACAGCCGGTTGCCGTACCAGGCGACGCCGTCCGCGTGCGAGCGGTGGGCCAGTTTCTTGAAGTTGCCGTTGACGGGCTCCACGAGCGCCACATGGCCGTACGACACCTGATCGCCGGTCGACTGAGCGATGGAGATGCGGGTGTACTCCTCATAGGGGCTCTTGGGATCGTCCTTGACGTACGTCCCGTAGTACCAGGACGCGGCGTACAGGTGCCGACCGGCGTACAGGCCGTCAGCGGTCGCGTCGTGCGAACCGGAGAAGCCTTGCGGCATCCAGCCGCCGATCTTCGTGCCGGTGCTGTCCGTGTCCGTGTAGCCGGTCCGGTCGTCGGCGTCGTCCCAGCAAAAGCCGTCGTACTTCAGGGTGCCGTTCAGTCCGGTGCCGTGGCACAGGGACGGGCGGCCGGTGCGGGAGCCCAGTACGTCGGTGACGGATGCCCTGGCGACGCCGGCCGATTCGGCGGAGGAGATGAGGCCGGATTTGTCTCCGTCCACGCGGGTCAGCGTGAAATTGGCGGAGAAGGAGTCCAGGGCGGGGGCCGCTTGAGCGGACTGCACAGGCAGCAACAGGGTCGCGGTCAGGGTCGCCCCGACCGCGGGAAGGAGAAGGCGCCGTACGCGCTCGAACGCTTGTTTCACAGCGTGCAGGCTATAACTACAACCAGCGCTCGGATGCCCGGCCTTGGGGTCGGGATACGTCTGGGCGTTGTCGGTCCCTGTCCTCGCGGCATGGGCGAGCCGGTTGACTGGCTGTTCTCTATCCGCTCGTGTGGTCCGCGGTTCGAACAACGCCCTGATTCGGGTGAGTTAGCCGGTGCGGGGGCATGAGAAAAGGGCCTCTTGGCAGCTCACGGTTGTCGAGTCCAGCGAGATGCAAGAGGCCCTGTTGTCGAAGTGTCGCGTGGTCGTTGCCCGGTCCAGCTCGTCCAATCGTGGGTGTGACTGCCTCGCCCACAGGTTCGGTAACGCGGTCGACCGGCCGGATCGTCGGCCCCGGTACGGCTCGGACATGAGCGATGCCGAGTGGGCCCTGGTGCGGGATCTGCCGCCGGTTCCGGGCCGGCTGGCGGGCCGCAGCGGGCGTCCGGAGGGCTACCGCCACCGGCAGATGATCGACGCGGTGCGCTACCTCGTCGACAACGGCACCAAATGGCGGGCGATGCCGTCCGACTTCCTATAGTTACGTGGAATCACGCGCCGCAGGATGCGTTTCGTATTCTGCGGCGTCGCCACGTACTGAGGGGCCAGGCTCGCCGCAGGCGACCGCGGAGCGGCTTGGCCTGGCGGCCCGGCGGCGCGCGTGGTGCCTCCGGAGGCCTGTCCGTGGTCGCCTACACCCACCCCGGCGACACAATCGTGGTGCACACCCTCGACCGGCTCGGCCGAAACCCGCGCGAAGTCCTCAACCTGGTGCACGGCCTGAACGACAAGCACATCGGCGTACGCTCGCCGGCCGACCCGCTGCCGATCACCACCGCCGATGAGGGCATGGGCCGCATCGCCTTCCCTCTGCCGGCCCTGTTCGCCAAGATGGAACGCACCTTCACCGCCGAACGCGCCACCCACGCCCGCGCCGTCGCCGAAACCGCGGGCCGCCGCATCGGCCGCCCCGTAGCCACTCCTTTCGACAAGATTGAGTACGCGGCACGTTCAAGGACCAAGACAGCAGCAATGGGGAGATCAGCAGCAAGACCGGTATCTCGAAGACCTCCGCGCACCGCTACCTCCAGGGGTAGCCACATCGCAGGTGCCGAAGTGGTCAATGCCGGACGGCGCCTCCAGCGGAAGTCGGTGAGCCTCGACGGCCTGCTCTGGCGGTTGTCGCGGTGCGCAGCCTCGGGGCCAGAGCTGTGCGCAGTGCCGGGGCAAGGATGTGGCGGGTCTCGGACGGGGTGAGAGCGGCGGGGGTAGGCAAGGGGTTGAGGTAGCGGGTGTAGATGAGGCCGCCGAGGATCGTCACCACGGCTGTGGCGCGGGCGGTCGCGTCCCGGCCACCGAGAAATTCAACAAGCCGGGTCAGCAGCTCGTGTTCCAGGTATTCGCGGATGACTTCGGCGGCCTCGTCGCCCTGGGTGGTGAGCTGCTGGAAGTCGGCGTCCTCCCACAGATCCGTGACCGCGTCGATCAGGCGGTCGGGGAGGGTGGCCGGGTCGCCGCCGAGGACGTCGTCCACCGCCAGTGCGTTGGCGCACTGGACCTGCATCACCTCTGCGAACAGGCCCTTCTTCGAGCCGAAGTGGTAGGCGATCAGCGCCGGATCGACCCCGGCCGCCCCGGCCACCGCACGCACGGTGGTGCGCCGATACCCGTGCTCCAGGAACAACCCGCGGGCCGCCGAGACGATCACCTGGCGGGTCGGCGGGTTGCCGCGCGGGCGGCCTCGGGTGCGGGCGGGTGCGAGGGCGGGGTTATTCATCAACGTTGAGCCTGTGCTTCGTGATCAGCACAGTCAAGGGCGTTCCGGGAAACACACGAAGGGATGACCCGACACCATGCGTATCGCAGTCTTCGGCGCCAATGGACCGACCGGCCGCCACCTCACCGAGCAGGCCCTCGCCGCCGGCCACCAGGTCGTCGCCGTGACCCGCCGCCCCGGCTCCCTGCGTGCGCGGCCCGGCCTCAACGTGGCCGTCGCCGACGCCACCGACCCGGTGGCCGTCGATGCCGCGCTCGGCGGGACGGACGCCGTTCTCTCCGCGCTGGGCGCACGCTTCAGCAAGGAGACCATCACCACGTACTCGGCGAGCGCCACGGCCATCACCGGGGCCATGGCCCGCCACGGCATCAAGCGACTTCTCGCCGTCAGCTCCAGCATCGCCGACCCGAACTGGCGTCCCACCGGCGCGCACTTCTTCAACCTTGTGCTCGACCCGCTGGTGAACCGGCGCCTGGGCCGCACTCTTCACGAGGACATGCGCCGCATGGAGGACGTGATCCGTCGAACGAGCCTCGACTGGACCTTCGTGCGACCCTCGGGCCTGTTCGAGTACCCCGTCGTCACGGAGTACCACACCGCCGAGACCAGCGCCGACGGCGTCTTCACCGCCCGCGCCGACCTCGCCGCGAGCATGCTGCGCGAGCTGGAGGAACGGCGGTACGTCCGGACAGCCATGGGCGTCATCACCACGGCCGTGAAGCCGAATATCGCCAAGCTGATCTGGGATGAGGGCGTGAAGAAGAAGTGAGCCGGGCGACCGCCGAACTGCCGGCCGGCCTGCGGGAGTTCCTCACTCGCCCCTACCCGGCCACCTTCACCACCCTCCGCCGCGACGGCACCCCGCACGTCACCCCCGTCCGCTTCACCTTCGACGCGTCCACCGGCCTGGCCCGCGTGACCACCCGGGCCAAGGCCCGGAAGGCCCGGAACGTGGCGGCGGGCGGCCCGACGGTACGCGTCGCGCTCTGCCAGGCGGACGGCTTTCGCTGGGTCACCCTCGAAGGCCGGGCCACCGTCACCGACGACCCCGCGCGCCTGGCCGAGGCGGTCCGCCGCTACACCGTCCGCTACGGCGCGGCCCCGCCCGCCCCGCCGGACCTGGTCGTCGTCGAGATCGCCGTCGACCACGTCCTGAGCCTCAACCTCTGAATCCCCCGTATGGAAAGCGAAGTGACCCCGCGATGCCCACCCTTCCCGTCCTCGACTCCACCCTCCACTACCGCGAGTGCGGCGACCCTGCCGGGCTGCCGTTCGTCTTCCTCCACGGCAACCCCACCTCCTCCCACCTGTGGCGGAACGTCCTGCCGGGTGTGGCCGCGCCCGGCCGCCGCCTGCTGGCCCCGGACCTCATCGGCATGGGCGACTCCGGCAAGCCCGACCTCGCCTACTCCTTCGACGACCACGCCCGCTACCTCGACGCCTGGTTCGACGCCCTCGGCCTTACCGAGGCCGTCCTCGTCGGCCACGACTGGGGCGGCGCGCTCGCCTTCGACCGGGCCGCCCGTCTCCCGGGCCGGGTCCGCGGTCTTGCCTTCACCGAGACAATCATCAAGCCGCTGGTCGGCGACGAGTTCCCGGGTGCGGGGCGGGAGTTGTTCACCCTCCTGCGTACCCCCGGGGTGGGCGAGGCGATGGTCCTGGAGAAGTCGCTGTTCATCGAAGGGCTCCCGGACACGGTCGCCACCCCGCTCGCCCCTGCCGACCTGGCGGTCTACCGCCGCCCCTTTCCCACCCCGCGGAGCCGCCGCCCGGTGTTGGCGTGGACGCGCATGATGCCGCTGGACAGCGAGCCCGCCGACGTCGTGGCCCGCGTCGAGCACTACGACGCCTGGCTGGCCGAAAGCCCCGAAGTCCCCAAGCTGCTCGCCGCGTTCGAGCCGGGACCCGGTGCGATGACCGACCCAAGGGCCGTGGCCTGGTGCGAGGCAAACATCGCAGGCCTGGAGGTCTCCCGTCACGGCCTCGCCGGTCACCACTCCCCGGAGGACCGTCCCGAGGAACTGGCCGCGGCGATCAACGCCTGGGCCGACCGCCATGGCCTGGCGCGCCCATAGGTGTCCTCTACCACGACGTGCCGATCGTCCCAGGGCAAGCTGTGCTGCCGCAGACGGATGTACACGCCGCGATCGGCGTCACCTGCCGCCAGGGTCAGAACGGCGGCGGGCAGCGCCCGCGCCGACGGGTCGCCGTGGCGCCGGTGAACCACCGCTGCCGCGGCCATGAGCACAGGTGTCCCCCGGGCGAGCCGAGAGTCGCGCCGTGCCCGATTCCATCGCCTTGGTCAGTATGTCGGCACCATGACGGCGGTGGTCGCCGGGGTCGGTCGGTGAGGGAGACGGGGTTGCTCGTCCGGGGCCTGTCGAGCCGGTCGTCTCGCAGGCCCCGGACGTCGACGCGGGCCACCCCGGCCCCGGGGGGAGGGGGAGGCCGGTCTGCGATGGCGGCCCGCGGGGAGCCGGGGAAGGGCAGCCGCCACCCTCACAAGGGGCTGCCCTGCCCGGCCCGTACAGGACGTACGTCAGCCGGCGGCCACCGCCGTTGCCGCGTACGTCACGGCGATCAGGGCCAGTACGGCCGCCGGGAGCGCCCGGAGCGGCGGGTCGCCATGGCGCAGGTGGACCACCGCCGCCGCGGCCATCAGCAACGCCAGTCCCGTCGCGGCGGCCACGCCGAGCGGGAGCGACACCAGTCCCAGCAGCAGACCGGCGGCCCCGGCCACCTCCAGTGCGCCGACGACGCGGTAGAGGCCCGGTGACATGCCGAGGTGGGCCGCCGCCTGGCGCATCAACGGCACCGCGGCGATCTTCGCCAGGCCCAGGGGAAGGAAGACGAAGGACAGGGCGACGGCGAGCACTGTTCTCATGCGGTGGTCCTGTCCTTGCGGCGCTCTTCGCCCAAGTCGGCGTAGTAGGCGATGAGTTCGGGGGCGTCCACGGCGGCCGGATTCACGACCTGCTCGACCGGGGCGCCCTGGAGCAGGCGCTTGACCGGGACCTCCAGTTTCTTGCCGGTGCGGGTGTGCGGGATACCGGGGACTTCGAGGATCTCGTCGGGGACGTGGCGGGGCGAGGCGCCGGTGCGGATGGCCTCCTTGATGCTCTCGCGCAGGGCGTCGTCCAGCGTCACCCCTGCCGCGGGGACCACGAACAGCGGCATCCAGTAGCCGCCGTCGGGTTCCTCCGCGCCGATGACCAGGGCCTCGGTGATCTCGGGGAGGCGTTCGACGACGTCGTGGATGTCGGCGCTGCCGAGCCGGACGCCGTTACGGTTGAGCGTGCTGTCGGAGCGGCCGTGGACGATCACCGAGCCGTGGCCCGTGAGGGTGATCCAGTCGCCGTGCCGCCAGACGCCGGGACAGTAGGAGAAGTAGGCGTCGCGGTAGCGGCTGCCGTCGGGGTCGTTCCAGAAGGACAGCGGCATCGACGGCATGGGTCGGGTGACGACCAGCTCGCCGACCCGGTCCACCACCGGCAGGCCCTCGGCGTCGTAGGCGGCCAGCGCCACCCCCAGGTGCGGTGCCGACAACTCCCCGGCCCAGACCGGGGTGTTGGGCGCACTGCCCGCGAAGCCCGACACCACGTCCGTGCCGCCGCTGATGGAAGCCAGCAGCACCCGCTCCCCCACATGGTCGCGGACCCACGGGTAGGCGGACGCCGGCAGGGCGGACCCCGTGCAGCCGACCACGCGGACCGACGACAGGTCATGGCCGGACGGGTCGATGCCGAACTTGGCCATGCCCAGCAGGTATTGGGGGCTGGTACCGAAGACGGTGATCCGGTGGCGGGCGGCCAGTTCCCACAGGACGTCGAGCTTGGCGAAGGGCGCCGGGCTGCCGTCGTACGTGCACGTCGTCGCGCCGGTCAGCAGGGTCGAGGCGACCAGGTTCCACATCATCCAGTGCGTGGTCGTGTACCACAGGAGGCGGTCGCCGGGGCCGAGGTCGGAGTGCAGGCCGAGGGTCTTCAGGTGCTCCAGCAGGACGCCGCCATGGCCGTGGACGATGCCCTTGGGCAGGCCGGTGGTGCCGGAGGAGAACACCACCCACAGCGGGTGGTCGAACGGCACGGGCGTGCAGGTGAGTTCCTCGGTGCGGGTGGCGGCGTCCTCCCATGGGATGACCAGCGACGGGTACGCCTGCGACGGCCAGGGCAGGCCCACGTGGTCCACCAGCAGGGTGGCCTTCAGCGTCGGCAGGGAGCGGGCGAGTTCGAGGGTGGCGTCGCGGCGGTCGTGGGTGGTGCCGTTGAAGAGGTAGCCGTCGGCGGCGATCAGCACGGTGGGTTCGAGCTGGGCGAACCGGTCGGCGGCGGCCTTGGGGGCGTAGTCCTGGCCGCACACCGACCACACGGCGCCCAGGCTCGCTGCGGCCAGGAACGCGACGATCGCGTGGGGGGTGTTGGGCAGATAGCCCACGACCCGGTCGCCCTTGCCGACGCCCAGCTCGCGCAGGGTGGCGGCGACGGAGGCGACCAGCGCGCTCAGCCGCTCCCCCGTCACCTCGTACCCGGTGCCGGTCTCGTCGAGGGCGATGATCGCCACGTCCTCGTCGGCCAGGTTGCGCAGGGCGTGGTGGGCGTAATTGAGGGTGGCGCCGGGAAACCAGCGGGCGTCCGGCATCCTCTCCTCGGCCAGCACCTGCTCGTAGGGGGTGTCGGCGTCGATGTCGAAGTACTCCCACACCGCGCCCCAGAAGCCCTCCAGGTCGGTGACCGACCACTGGTGCAGGGCGGCGTAGTCGTCCGGGACGATGCCCTGGCGCCGGGCGAACTCCGCGATGCGACTGGCCGCCGCCGTCTCCGGATCGGGTGTGAAGAAGGGCGTGCTCATAGCGTCGTACTCCTCAACAGGCTTGCCGTCCGTTCGGCAGGAACAGGGCTTCGTGTCGTGTGCAGCAGGGCCGCCCAGTCGGCCTTCGACCTGAAGTCGCGTCCCCCCGCCGGGACGACGTCCATGACGACACGGTCGGGGCGCAGCAGTACGGCGTCCGCGCGTCCGGCGCGCAGCCAGGCGGCGAGGGTGCCGTCGTCGCCGAGGTCGGTCACGCAGAGCGCGCGTATGCCGAGGCTGTGGGCGAGCGCGGTCAGTGAGGGGCCGGGTTCGGTGGCGGTCAGGACGGTGAAGGAGTCGCCGAGCAGCTCGTCGAGACGGTTACGCCGTCCGTCGACGTTCCCCCATGGTTGCGGACAGTGCGTGCCCGCCACTCCTCGGCGGACCCCGCGCCGCACGAGCGGTCCGGCGGTCAGAGGCGGGCTGAGGTCGCGGCCGGCCAGCTCGGTCAGGCCGGGTATACGGCAGGCCGCGGCCAGCACCCTGCGGCGGAGGGCGGCGGCGCCGTCCTGGCCGCCGGTCATGGCCCAGCCCATGGCGACCGCAAGCCGGATGACATGGCGGGCGTGCGGCTTGCGTTCGCTCTCGTAGGTGTCCAACATCCCTGCCGGAGCGCCTTGTTGGAGGACGCGGGCGAGCTTCCAGGTGAGGTTGTAGGCGTCGCGCAGGCCCGAGCACAGGCCCTGCCCGATGAACGGCGGGGTGAGGTGGGCGGCGTCTCCGAGCAGGAAGACCCGTCCGCGGCGCCACCGGTCGGCGACGCGTGCCCGGAAGGTGTACTGCGCCTCGCGGACGACCTCGAAGTCCCCGTCGTACGAGGGTGGCAGCCACGGGGCGACCAGCTCGCGGACTGGCTGCTCCGCCCCCTCGCGCAGCCGGAACTCCCAGCGGTAGCGGTCCTCGCCCACCCGCATGAAGGTGGCCGGCCGGTCCGGGTCGCAGACCTGGTCGACGCCCTCCCAGCAACGGACATCGGCCGTCGTGCGGACGTCGATGACGGTCCAGTGCTCCTCGAAGCGCAGGTCTTCCCATACGGCTCCGATGGCTTCGCGGGTGAGGCTGCCCGCGCCGTCGCAGCCGAGCACCGCGTCGGCCCACACCTCGTGCTCGCCGTCGCCGTCGCGGTAGGTGACGCGTACGGGGCCGGTGATGTCGGGGCCGATGCCGGTGACCTCCACGCCACCCCGGAGCTCGCACTCGGGGCGCCGGGCCAGGGCGTCGCGCAGCACGCGCTCCAGCTCGGGTTGGTCGAACATGCTGGTCTGCGGATAGCCGTGCAGGCCGTGCCCGGTGCGGCGGAACTCGGCCATCACCCGGTGCCGGGCGTCCAGCAGCCGCAGCCCGTTCGCCGGGCGGGCGATCGCGGCGAACTCCTCGCCGACGCCCGCGGCCTGCAGGATCCTGCACACCTCGTCGTCAGTGGCGACGGCGCGCGGAAGAGGGTAGACGTCCCGGTGGCGTTCGAGGACAACACTGCGAATTCCGCGCCGGGCCAGGAGGAGGGCGGCGGTGACGCCCACCGGTCCGGCACCGACGATCACGACGGGCACACGTGCGGCTTCATCGATGGTCATGTGCGGCTCACCTCGGGCCCTACTTCGCGTCCGTGACGGGCGTGCGCTGCTCGCCGAGGTCGATCCGGCCGTCCGGGGTCGCGATCGTCGCCGTGATCACGTCACCCGCGTGCAGGTAGTGCGGGTTCTTCGCCTGGCTCTTGAAGAACGCCTTCCACTTCACGGCGGGCGGCAGCAGCGCGCCGATCTTCTCGACCGGCTTCGGCGGGGCCTTGAGGGCGGTACCGCCAGGTGTGCCGGTCAGCAGCAGGTCGCCGGGGTCGAGGGTCTGGAAGCGGGCCAGCAGGGTCAGGGCCTGCGCCGGGCGGACGATCATGTCGGCGAGGGTGCGGTCCTGGCGCAGCTCGCCGTTGACGCTCAACTTCAGCCGCAGGTCGAGGAGATGGGCGAAGTCCTCCGGCTCCACCAGGGCCAGGTACGGCCCGGTCGGGGTGAAGGTGGGGTACGACTTGCTCTCGTAGAACTGCGTCTTGGTCAGCTGCACCTCCCGGGCGCTGACGTCGTTGGTGATCACGAGCCCGGCGACGTACGACGGCAGGTCCCGCTCCTCGACGACCGTGCCGACGGGCAGGGACGCGCCCATGACGAGGCCCAACTCGATTTCGTAGTCGAGGAACTTCACGTGCGCGGGGCGGACGACGGCGTCGCCGGGGCCGCTGACCGAGCCGGACGCCTTGCGGAAGAAGGCGGGCGGGATGTCGCCCGTGAAGCCGGAATCCCGGGCGTGGCTGCGGTAGTTGACCATCTGGGCGACCACCCGGCAGGGCGTGGTGACCGGCGAGAGCGCGACCAGCTCGGCCACGGGCGTGCCGGGCTCGCCGGAGGCGGCGGCCTCGCGCACGGCGGCGCGGTCGGCCACGAGTTCGGCGGTGGTGACGGCCTTGGTCTCGACGGGGACGGCCCGGTCGCCTCGGACGACCCACCAGCCTCCCCCACTCTCGGCTTCGCTCGAGCGGGAGGTGCCCCCACCGGTGCGCAGGACATTGATGCTCATGACGTGGCTCTCTGTGAAGGGGGTCAGGAGTTGGCGGCCTTGAGCAGGCCGAACAGTCGTGCCGGGTCCATCTCGTTGTCGCCGCGCAGGGCCTCGACGACATCGCGGAGCCGCTGCGGGGAGGGGCTCGCGCCGAGGAAGTCGCGGGTGGCGGGCGGGCCCCACTGGGCGAGGCCGCTGGTCGACATGGGCGCCCAGCCGGGCTCGACGTCGCAGGTGAACAGGTCGCCGTCGGCGAAGTGCTCCAGCATGAAGCGGTCCGGGTCGCGCCAGTAGTCGAACAGCTGGCTGCCCTGGATGTGCCGGCCGATGCCCCAACTGCGCTTGTAGCCGCGCTCCTTGAGGTACTCACCGCCGGCGGCGATCGAGTCGAGGTCGGTGACCTGGTAGGCGGAGTGGACGTAGCCCGTGCCCGGGCCCAGGTGCATGGCCAGGGTGTGGTGGTCGGCCGGCACGCTGCCCAGGTCGCAGCGGATGAACGCCATCGTCGGGCCCCGGTCGCGCTGCCCGTCCAGGAACAGGAAGTCGGACACGATCATGCCGAGGGTGTCCAGGTACCAGTCCAGGGCACGGGCGAACACGCGGGTCTCCAGCACCACATGGCCCAGCCGCTGGATACGGGACGGCTCCCGCGGCGGACGCTGCGTGGCGTTCGTACGACGGTGATGCGTGCCGAAGTTCAGCAGCTGCGGCTTCTGTTCCGGCAGCGCGGGAAGTTGTTCGCCGCAGTGCACTACCCGCACGGGGAAGCCCGAGGGGTCGAGCAGGTCCACCACCTTGCCACCGCCGGGCACGTCGCTCTCCCGTACCGCCGTCCCCGTGGCACGGGCCAGCCGGTCCAGGTCGGCTTGCTCTGCAGCCCGGAACGCCGGGCCGATGAAGCGGGAGGTGCGCCCCTTGCGGATCACCATGCAGGGTGAGCCGGCGAAGGTGCCGCGCAGCCACAGCTCCCGCTCGGTGCGGGCGGCGACGCCGAATCCGAAGTCCCGGGCGAAGACCTCGGCGCGGTCCAGGTCGGGCTTCTCGAACTCCAGCCAGGCCAGGTCGGCCACCTTGATCACCGGGTTCCGGGAGCGGCCGGGGTGTTCGCCGCGCAGGGCGCCCTGCTCGTTGTGAAGGTCCTGGTGGGCCGTACGGACGTCGGTCCCGTCGGCGCGGGTTTCAGACATGGTGCCCTCCGAGCAACATTGCCGTATTGAGGAGATCATCAACTTTGACAGTTTCGTCGTCAAGGTATTCGCGGCAGGAAATGATGAATCCATCAGGACTGCGATCGTCATCGCCCCGACGGTTAGACTCTGCGCATGCCTACGTCAGCCCCGCCCAGCAACCGGTTCGAGCGGCGTCGCGCGGAGACCCGCAGGGCTCTCGTGCGAGCGGCCCGGCAGATACTCGCCGAGACCGGGGACACGAGCGCCAGCATCCAGGCGATCGCCGAGCGCGCCGACGTCGGCTTCGGCTCCTTCTACAACCACTTCGAGTCCAAAACAGAGCTGTTCGAGGCGGCTGTGGTGGACGCCCTGGAGGAGTTCGGCCAGAACTTCGACGAGCGCTTGGCCGGAATCGACGACCCGGCGGAGCTTCTCGCGGCCGGCTTCCGACTCAGCGCCCGGATGGCCGACTCCCACCCGGAGCTGATGCAGGTCCTGCGCCGCCGCGGCCTCGGGCACATCTACTCGGACAACGGACTGGCCCGTCGGGCGCTGCGCGATCTCCAGGTCGGCATGGCCTCCGGCCGTTTCACCACCCTCGACCCGACGGTCGCCCTGTCCGCGCTGGGCGGAACCCTGCTGTCCCTGGTGGAGCTGCGTTTCGCCCGCCCCGAGGTGGACGGCGACGAGGCAGCGGTGAGCCTCGCCGAGATGGTCCTGCGCATGCTGGGCCTACCGGCGGACGACGCCCACGAGGTCGCCCGGCGCCCCCTCCCCGACCTCGACTGACGGCACCTGGGCGGACGACGAGTCCGGGCGGAAGGTGACCGAGCGGCCGGTGAAGCGGGCGTCGACCCCGTCCTCCGTGGTGGTGACCGACCGCAGGCGGAGCCCTTCGGGAACGTTCTGCGGCGGAATGGGCTCGTCCAGGGCTTTGTCGAGCAGCAACTCGCGTGCCAGGGGCTGAAGGAGAGGACGTCGTCGGCGTAGCGGCGGCGGGCGTCGCGCCGTCGTCATCGGCGTCGGCGTGGCGCATGTGCTCACCGATCCCGACGCCTGGTCGGCGTGGACCGGCTCTCTCACAGACCTGGGCGGCTTCGGTGATCTGGCCGGCCCTGCCCTGTTGGCCTTCCCCCTGCTGGTATTGGGCCTGTCCGGCTTCGAAACCGGGGTGAGCATGATGCCGCTGGTGGCCGCCGACGGCGCCGACGACGAGCAGCGGCTTCAGGCCCGCGTCCGCAATACCCGCAAGCTGCTCACCGTCGCCGCGCTCATCATGAGCGTCTACCTGCTCGCCGCCAGCTTGGTCACCACCGTCCTCATCCCCGAGGACGAGTTCGAGCCCGGAGGCGCCGCCAACGGCCGCGCCCTGGCCTGGCTCGCGCACGAACACGTCGGCGAGGCGTTCGGCACCGTCTACGACATCAGCACCATCCTGATCCTGTGGTTCGCCGGCGCCTCCGCCATAGCGGGGCTGATCAACATCGTGCCCCGCTACCTGCCCGACTACGGCATGGCCCCCGAATGGGGACGCGCAGTGCGCCCGGTCGTCCTCGTCTACACCGCCCTGTGCATCATCATCACCATCACTTTCGACGCCGACGTCGACGTCGACAAACAGGCCGGCGCCTACGCCACCGGCATCCTGGCGATGATGGTCTCCGGCGCCTTCGCCGTCACCGTCTTCGTCGCCCGCCACCGACGGCGCGCAGCCACCACCGGATTCGCTGCGCTCACCGCGGTCCTGCTCTACGCGCTGATCGCCAACATCATCGACAAGCCGGACGGCATCGCCATCTCCGGCTTCTTCATCCTCGGCATCATCACCGTGTCACTGGTCTCGCGCGTCTCGCGCACCACCGAGCTGCGTGCCGACCGCCTCGTCTTCGACGAGACCGCCCGCCGGTTCATCACCGACACCCTCGCCCACGACCAGTCCATCAACATCATCGCCAACCGCCGCGAGGCCGGCGACGCCGCCGAGTACAGCGCCAAGGAACGCGAACAGCGCGGCACCAACCCCGTTCCGGGCCCAGCCGACGTGCTGTTCCTGGAGATCGACGTCGTCGACCCGTCCGACTTCAGCGACACCCTCACCGTGCACGGCATCGAAGTCGACGGCCACCGCATCCTGCGCGCCCAGGCCCCGGCCGCGCCCAACGCCATAGCCGCAATCCTGCTAGCCCTGCGGGACGGCACCGGGGTGCGGCCACACTGCTACTTCGCCTGGGCCGAAGGCAGCCCCCTGGTGCACATGATCCGCTACTTCCTCCTCGGCCGCGGCGACACCGCCCCCGTCACCCGGGAGATCATCCGCAGCAACGAACCCGACCCCGACCGCCGCCGGCATCCACGTCGGCGACTGAGCCCGTCCGTCCGTAGCTCTGCACAGCGACGACCGAAGGGGAACAGACGCCGATGACGGAACCGCACGACCTGACCCGCGGAGTTCGGCGCACCCAGTGAGCTCTTTCAGCGGTGCCGCTCCAGGGTGAGGACGGCCGCAGTGATTGACGACATTCGTTTGGGCTGCACCGGGCCTTGCGGAAGATTCGCCAGGACTTCAGTCGTGCGAGGCCGCGCTCGACCGGCGGCGCGGTTGACGGTTTGCTGGGTTGATGTGAGGTCGCGGCCGGGTGGGCGTCTGAGGGGTGTCGTCACCCAGGGGCCGGCTCCCATGTATGCGCGGTCGGCGAGGATCGGGACGCCCTGGCGTTCGCAGAAGCGGATGATTCGGTGCGTGCGGGCCGCGGTCAGGTCGTGGGCACGACCGGGCAGAACGGGCGAGATCCATAGCAGCGGCCCGGCGGGTCGGTCACCACCTGCACGTTCACTCCGTGTCGGCGGTGCTTGTGGGTGAAGTCGGCCCGGCTGTCGCCGACCCGGTCGCACTCCGCAAGCGTGCCGTCCAACAGGACGTAGTCAGGGTCGGCTTCACGCAAGGCGCGCAACAGTCCGGGCGCACGGTCGGAGAGCAGGGCGATGACGGCTGCCGTGTAGGCGTGGGCGGTTCCCACGGAGATGCCGAAGCCGGCCGCGAGTTGGCTGAGGGTGTCGTGCCGGTGCAGGTACACCAGGCCGACCAGGGCACGCTGGTGCGGCGGGAGCTCGCAGCGGCGGTCGCCCTCCCGGGTGACGATGAGCATGGTTACCCACTCGACCAGGGCGTGAGGCAGGTCGAGTGAGGCAAGATAGGAAACCAACGAGGCTCCCACGCTGTTGAGTTGAGACGTCGAACACCTCTCTCAACGGCACAGGAGCCTCGTGCGTTGCGGGACACCGGCCGGTCACCCGCTCAGTGGCCACTCTGAAAGAGCTCCCTACATTGTTCTGCGGGAGGCGGTGAGCCCTTCGTATGGTTCACCCACCCAGGGGCGCCGGGTGTGGTTGAAAAAGCTCTGCCGCTTGTGGCTATCACTGATTGGCCGCCCGGTGCCCCACGACGACTCGGCTGCCAATTAGGAATTGCGAATGATCGCTCCGTAGGGAATCGACAGCGAGGTCGTCCGTCGGGAGGTACCAGCAGCACACCGCACGGAGGCACCACATGGCCGCGATCTGGGCCGGCATCGACGCAGGCAAGACCCACCACCACTGCGTCGCCATCGACGAGAGCGGCCGCCAGCTGCTGTCTCGACGCGTCGCCAACGACGAACCCGAACTCCTCCAACTCCTCGCCGATGTCATGGCTCTGGGCGACCCGGTGACCTGGGGCATCGACCTGGCTGACCGCGGAGCCGCCCTGGCCATCACGATCCTCTTCAACCATGACCAGCCGATGCATTACATCTCCGGCCGGGCCATCCACCGCGCCTCCGAGAGCTACCGCGGCGAGGGCAAAACCGACGCCAAGGACGCCGCCGTCATCGCTGACCAGGTCCGCGTCCGCCGGGATCTGCAACCCTTACGTGCTACCGACGACACCGTCACCGACCTCAAGATCCTCAAAGGCCGGCGCACGGACCTGGTCGCCGACCGCACCCGCACCGTCAACCGCCTGCGCGCCCAGCTCACCGGCATCTTCCCTGGCCTGGAACGGGCCCTGGATCTGACCAACACCGGCCCACTCACCTTGCTGACCGAGCTACCAGACCCCAGCGGCCATCCGCCGCATCGGCGCCAAACGGCTGAAGACCTGGCTGCACAGCCGCCATGTTGTGCGCCCCGACCGGCTCGCAGTGATCGCCATCGAGGCCGTTGAACGGCAGCACACCAGCCTGACCGGCGAGAAGCTGGCCGCCCAGCTGGTGCACACGCTGGCCAAGGAGGTGATGAGCCTCAACCAACAAGTGGCCGAACTCGACAAGAACATCGAGGCCCGGTTTCGCGACCACCGCGCCTTCGACGTGATCACCAGCATGCCCGGCCTGGGCATCATCCTCGGCGCCGAGTTCCTCGCCGCCACCGGCGGCGACATGACGACCTTCGGCACCGCCGACCGCCTCGCTGGCTTCGGCGGCGTCGCCCCGGTACACCGCGATTCCGGGAAGATCAGCGGCAACCTGCGGCGCCCGCAGCGATACAACCGCCGCCTCCAACGCGTGTTCTACATCTCGGCGTTGTTCAGCATCCGCCACTGCGAGGAATCGCGCCGGTTCTACGACCGCAAACGCGCCGAGGGCAAGCGCCACACCCAGGCAGTCCTCGCCCTTGCTCGCCGCCGCGTCAAAGTCCTCTGGGCACTCCTCCGCGACGGGCGATGCTACGAACTCACCCCGCCCAGCCTCTTCGCGGCTTGACAGACCTCATTAGGAATCAGTGGTCCAGCGGGGCGGCGCGCCGAACACCACCACCGTCCGGCCGTTCGCTGTCGTGCGACACACGGCAGCGGCTCGCCGGGCCGCCTCCAGTCGAAGGTCACCGTGGATTTTGGGCGAGAGGTGCCGTCCGTACGGGCGAGGTCTGCAGCAGAGCATCCACCCTCAGGCTCACCAGCGGCAGCAAACGACCTCCATCACTTCGTCGACGAAGATTCGTCGCTCGTTCATTTAGTGGCGGAGTGATCGTTTCTGCGACATTACTACTCACCAGTTGGACGGAAGGAGTTGGCTCAAGGACCCCTGACCGTCCGCTGCCAGGAGCCCTACGGTCCCTGTGACCAGTCGGCGGCGCTCAACAAGTCATCGTCAGCCCTCCCTTGTTGAAGGAGTACCTGTGGAACGTCGCAACTTCCTGCGCGGTGCCGTGTTCGGCACCTCGGCCGCGGTCTTCGGTGGCACCCTCATGCACGGCGCCGCCTACGCGGCCCCGGCCCAGAACGGCACCAGCCCGTACGGCGGTCTGCTGGCCGCCGACGCCAACGGCATCCAGCTACCGTCCGGCTTCACCAGCAGGGTCATCGCGCGCTCCAGCCAGACCGTGTCCGGCACCTCCTACACCTGGCACAACGCCCCCGACGGCGGCGCCTGCTTCGCGGACGGCACTGGCTGGATCTACGTCTCCAACTCGGAGATCTCCACGGGAGGAGGGGCGAGCGCCGTCAAGTTCAACTCCTCCGGCTCCATCACCGGCGCCTACCGCATCCTGTCCAACACCCGCAACAACTGCGCGGGCGGTGCCACCCCGTGGAACACCTGGCTGTCCTGCGAGGAAGTCAGCCGTGGCTACGTCTACGAGACCGACCCGTGGGGCGTGAAGGCCGCCGTCCGACGCAGCGCGATGGGCCAGTTCAAGCATGAGGCGGCCGCCGCCGACCCGGTACGCAAGGTCATCTACCTGACCGAGGACGAGTCGGACGGCTGCTTCTACCGGTTCATCCCCACCACCTGGGGCGACCTGTCCTCCGGCACCCTCCAGGTGCTGAAGGCGGGCACCGCCACCTCCGGCTCCTTCACCTGGGCGAACGTGCCCGACCCCGACGGCTCCCCCACCTACACCCGCGACCAGGTCTCCGGTGCCAAGATCTTCAACGGCGGCGAAGGCTGCCACTACGCCGGCGACACCGTCTGGTTCACCACCAAGGGCGACAACCGCCTCTGGCAGCTCAACCTGCTCAACAGCACCTACGAACTGGCCTACGACGACAACCTCGTCACCAACGGCACCGCTCCGCTGACCGGCGTCGACAACGTCACCGGATCCTCCTCCGGCGACCTGTTCGTCGCCGAGGACGGCGGCAACATGGAGATCTGCATCATCACCCCCGACGACATCGTCGCCCCCTTCCTGCGCATCACCGGCCAGTCCAGCTCGGAGATCTGCGGCCCGGCCTTCTCCCCCGACGGCCGACGGCTGTACTTCTCCAGCCAGCGCGGCACGACCGGCAGCTCCTCCGGCGGCATCACCTACGAGGTCACCGGACCGTTCCGCACCACCACCTGATCGCACACAGGTGACGGTTGGGGCGGCACCCAAAGCACCGCCCCAACCGTCGAACGACCCGTCACCGGCGACATCCGCCCGCGGTATACGAAGCCCGATGCGGCAAGTCCCGTACTTCCCCTACCGGCGGCTGCGTACAAGCAGACAGAGGAAGTACGGGGTGCCGACTTACGGCGTCATGAGGCCCGCGCCGAGCCGGCCAATACGATGACGGTGCGGCCCACGAGGTCGGCGGTGCAAACGAGGGCGGCGTCGTGGAGGACCGCGATCGGCGGGACCCGAGCATGCTGTCGGCCCTCGAGGGGCTCGGGCCGCATGGAGTGCCACAAGGCCCCCGAAGCCGATCGTGCCGGCGGCGGCCACGGCGGTGGGCTGAGGAGGACGGCGTTCGCGCCGGCCTGAAGGGCGCTGTCTTTGCCGCTGGCGGTCACGGCGATCGGCGCCGCCGCGGTTCAGGCCCCGCCGGTCTTGGTCTTCCCCGACCTGCATGACGGAGCTGCCCGCCACGCTCCTGCTGCGCGCGACCGGCGTGGACATGCGCGCCACCGCGCTGTGGACTCAGAGATCGGTCTCCGCGTGCAACGCCGCGTCACCCCACGCCGCCTTGCTGGTGCTCCTGGCGGCGGTACCGAGCTGGTGGCTGACGGCCCGCACCGGCTTTCTCGTGCCGGTGAGAGGCGGCTGAATGGCGGAGCCGCTCATCACCAGCGTGCACAAGTCCTTCGGCTCCCTGCACGCCCTGCGCGCGCGGTGGACCTCACGGTCCGCTCACGAACACTGATGGCTGTGCTCGGCCCCTCCGGCAGCGGCAAGACGACACTGCTGCGCTGCCTCGCCGGATTCGAAGCGCTGGACGCCGGGGAGGATCAGCACACCCGCAAACGGCTTCCAGTCCTGCCGGTGCTGGCCGACACCGTCGACCGCAGGCGACGCGCCGCAGCCGCACTGATTGCCGCCGCCGAGCACACCCGGCCCGGGCACCCAATCCCCGACACCGCCAGAGCCTTGCGCAAAGCCGTCACGTCCAAGGCCGCAGGGCAATGACCTGGGCCGAGGAGATCTCGACCGGACGGCGGCAAAAGGGCCGCTCCACCCGCGGCTTGTCCTTCGGCTTCGCGGCTCAAGCGGAATCCGCCAACACCCGCTATTGGTAGGCGGGTTCGGCATGGGCCTTGTAGATTTTCGGGTCGTAGATGTCGGGCTGGTCGACCCAGTCTTCAGGTTGTCCGTCACCAGTCGGCGAGGGACACCGCCGACTGGTGGCGGAAGGCCGCGACGTGTGCTTCCGTCCATGCAAGCTGATCCAAATGCAGCGCTGGGCGCACGAACATGCGCCGTGAGCTGGGCAGCACCATGACGAACGCCTAGACCCGGTGCCGTCGGCCCGTGCGCGGGGTGATCCACTGCCCCAGGAAGCCCCAGTCGATCTGGGCCTCGGACCCGGACTCGAACTCGTCCCGCAGCGCCGTGACCTGTGGCCTTGCCGCCCCCTCCGGCGGCGTGGCGTGCACCCAGCGGCGGAAGGAAGAGATCGACTCCTGGAGCTTGCGCTCGTTCCGCAGCTGCTGATGGATGGCTGAAACGGTCATCGTCCCCAGCAAGCTCTTGATGTACTCGCGGTGCTGGTCGATCTGCGGCCAGGTCACTTGCCGCAGCCGTCTGTCGGGCAGCCCCGGGAAACACTCCTTGATCAGTTTCGAACCAGTCGGCCTCGCTCATCGGCGGCCCGCCCGGGGTGTCCCGGATGCCTCCGCCGGGCCAGGTACTTCCGACCGTCTTGCGGTCCACGCCCAGCGACGCGGCCAACGCCCTCTCTTATCGCTCTCAGGTGGCCTGGTCGCCGCGGCCTGCCCGGCAGCCCGGGATTAGGCCGTCCAGAACCCGCTCCATGCCGGGCAGACCAGTCATAGGTTCATGCCATGACAACCGTTGACGACATGGACTACAAGTTTCGCACTGCCCGGCCTGAGGACACCGAGGCCATCGAGGCACTCGACGGGTCCTTCACCACCCACACCATCTTCCACGTGGCCATCACCGAGAATGGGTTCGCTCTCCAGGAGATCCCAGTGGACCCGCCCCTCCACAAGGTCTTCCCAGCCGAGAACACCGACGACGCCGATGCCCCCATGATCGAGGGAGACCCGAACCGCCGCACCTTCGTCGCTGTCGGCATCGACGGTAGTCTGGCAGGCTTCGCCACTGTCTCCTACGCTTCGTGGAACCGGCGGCTGGTCATCGAGGACATCGAAGTCGCTCCGGAACATCGAGGACAGGGCGTCGGCCGCGCTCTGATCGGCCACGCCGGCAAGTTCGCCCGTGAATCCGGTGCGGGGCACATCTGGCTGGAAGTCACCAACATCAACGCCCCGGCGATCCATGCGTACAAACGGATGGGATTCACCTTCTGCGGACTGGACACGACGCTCTACTACGGCACGCCCTCATCGGACGAACACGCCCTCTACATGAGCATGCCTTGCCCCTGAGCAGCCAGACAGCGCCTGGCAGCGGATGCCGGTACGTCCCCCGACGCTGCCAGGGCGCGTATCGAGTCGTGATCAAACTGTCCACTTCGCCCGCCGCCTGTGCGACTCGCGTGAGAGCATCCGTCCATGAGCAACGACCTGGAAGTGAGTGCTCTGGCAATCAACGTCACGATCCCGCAGGCGCTCCGCTGGACGGACACTCGACGTGGTGAAGAGTTCCAACTGACCACACTCAACGTCCGACTCCTCCCGGACGGTCACCTCGCCGCGAAAGCTTATGGTCGACCAGTCGGCGGTGGTCGGGGCGCATATGTCTCGTTTCCGGTCCCCGACGAACCAGAACTGGCGGCTCTGGTTGTCGACGCGGCCAGCCGCGCCGGGACGTTGTGGGCCGCCCATCGCGGTCTCGGCTGAGCCTGGTTCGGCTCGAGGGCAGACGGTGGCAGTTCCGGACTCCGCTTTCGCGGCGGGGTCTGGTCCGGTAGATCTTCTTTGTGTGACGCGAGTGCAACTGACGGACGCAGAGTGGGAGTTTGTCGGGCCGTATCTGCCGATCGGCGAGTACGGCCCGTACCCCGAGCGGCTCTGGCAGCAGTTCGAGGGTGTGATCTGGCGGTTCATGACCGGCGGGCAGTGGCGGGAGATGCCGGAGGAGCTCGGCGCCTGGTCGACCGTGCACAACCGCTTCCGGCAGTGGCGTGACGCCGGCGTCTTCGAGGCCCTGCTGGAGGGCCTGATCGCGAAAGCGGCGAAGCGGGGCGAGGTGGACCTGTCCCTGGTCAGCATCGACTCCACCACCGTGCGGGCAGACCAGTAAGGTTCATCTGGCCGCCGACTGCAGGTGCCGCCCGCTGGCGTTCGCGCTGACCGCGGGCCAGGCCGCGGACAGCCCGCAGTTCATCCCGGTGCTCAAGAAGTTACGGGTCCGCGGCCCCGCCGGCCGCCCCCGCACCCGGCCGGACGCAGTCGCCGGGGACAAGGCCTACTCATCCCGCGGCAACCGGGCCCACCTGCGTAAACGCGGCATCAAGGCAGTGATCCCGGAGAAGAAGGACCAGGCAGCCAACCGGAAGAAGAAGGTTCCGGGGGCGGTCGGCCCGTCAGCCACGACGCCGCCCTCTACAAGGAGAGGAACACCGTCGAGCGCCTGATCAACAAACTCAAGGCCTGGCGGGGCCATCGCCACCCGATACGACAAGACCCCGGACAGCTACCTCGCTGGCCTCCACCTACGAGCCTCGATGACCTGGATCAAAAACCTCACCCGGACCACCAGTTGATCACGACTCGATACGCGCCCTAGCTGTTTTGACCCGCAGGGTTGTTCACGCGGGTGATGGGTGACTGGCCGCCGAGTGCGGTGTGGCAGCAGTGGTGGTTGTAGGAGTGGAGGAAATCTGCCAGGGCTGTGCTGCGTTCGGTGTTGGTGGTGCAGGGCCGCTGGTGGGCCCATTCGTCGAGCCGGGTGGGTTGAAGCGTTCGACCTTGCCGTTGGTCCGACGTGGATGAGTTCGCCGGGCCGCTCACGCTCGTGGCGGCGGATGAACTGGCCAGTGTGCCGGTCCAGGAAGGCCAGAGCGTTCAGGCCGTGGCGGGTGAGGATGCGGTGCGCGGTGGAGGCGGGCAGGCCCCGGATCGGGCCGATACGTGCCGGGCCCAACTTGCGGTCCTGCCGAAGAGGGCTTGGGGACCCTGACCAGATGGCCCCCGCCCTCGTCCAGCCAGCGGCGAGGCCGAGTGTGGGAGCGCGCCTCTGCCAGGTGCCGGCGCTGACCGGAGCGAGGATGACGGTGGCGAACTGCTCGCAGGCGCCGAGGACTTCAAACGGAGCTTGCCCAGAGCATGAACGACGCCAGGCCGGACGCCGCTACGCAGTAAAAGGTGGCAGTCCTTTCGCATCTGGTGGCAGCCTGACCTGTCGCCGCCTCGCCGACTGGCCCCCACCGGAGACGGGCCGTCCCCGCTCGGTTTGCTGGACCGTGACTTACGCACCCCCGTGAGGTTAAGATCCCCCGCCGACCTGCGGGAACTCCCTAACGGGCGGCTTCCAGGAGGTGTGGGGTGGGGAGAACTGCGCGGTCGCTGAGCGGGCTGACCCGATGGACGTACGGGGTGCTCGCCGCGTACTCGCTGCTGACGGCGGCGGCCGGGGTGGCGGCATGGCACAAGTACCAAGTGCTGCACGCGCCGCCACTGCCGGCTCAGCCGGACGGCAGCGAGGCGCTGCCACTGCTCAACGCCGACATGTGGCTCGGAAATCTGAGGGGCTGGTGGAGCGGCGCCACCCTCGTGGCGGTGCTGGTCTTCAGCGTCTGGATGTCGCGCATGCGCGACCTCGCGGATCTGTCCTGGCCCGAGGGGCAGCGCCGCAGCCGCGCATGGTTGTTCTTCGGCTGGGTCGTTCCCGTTGCCAACGTTTTCGTGCTGAAGATGTTCGTCAACGACCTGTGGGCCGCCGCCCGGCCCGCGTCGCGGCGTGAGCGCGGCCACCCCCTGCTCACCTTCTGGTGGCTCTCCATCCTCGCCGCCGGCACCGCGGGCGCCAACGCCCTGTCCGCACTGAAGCACGCACACACCGCTGGCCAGACCAGCCAGGCGTTGCGGCAGGTCATGCAAAGCGACCTCCTGTACGTCTGCGCTGCCACCCTGTCCGCCGCCGTCGTCTGGCAGCTCAGCGGCATGCTGAAGAAGACCATTCGGGAGCCCCTAGAGTCGTAGGCACCTGGCCCCGTCAAAGATCGTTTGGATGCTGGGGCGTAGCTCGGTTCCCTCCAGCCCTCCGCGGGATCGCCACCGGATACAAATCACCGCCTTCGAGGGGCCCGCAACGGCATCGCGGGCCCCTCCCCCATGGGAGGACCATGCCTGCGAGCCTGCGGAAATTGGAGGGACGAGAGCCGTCGAGTGCTGGTAGAGCAGCCGGACGTGCTCCGAGGACGACCCGGCCCAAGCGACAACGTCGAAGCCCCCTGCCGCGCCTACGAGCGAATCAAGGACCGAGGTCGCGCTGGAGGCCGCGGCATGGCCCGTGGTCCAGGCGCTCGCCGCCACGCAGCCCTGGCCGCCGCGGTGGCGGCCGCGCGTGCCGCCGTCGGGCATCGCGGCGCCTTCTTGAGCCCCAAAGGCCACCTCCGCCCGCCACCAGGAGACCCTCCATCAGGGTTGAAGCCCTCACCGCCCGCCCGGCCTCGGTGTGCCGCTTCACGCACGACGGGTCCTCGATCCCGAGCTGCGCGGCCGCGTGGCCGACCACCGGCCACGGCACAGCGAGCGGGTTTTCCAGGAACAGCCCGATCTACCGGACTGTGCACATCTGGAAGACGAATCCGAGGTGGTGGTGCTTTGCACGGCGCAGCGCGATCAGGTCCCGGTCGACATCGTCCAGGAAGAAGAACCGCTCCAGCTCGGGCCCCGTCGGCTCCTCGGCGAACTTCCCGCACGACTCGGCCTGCCCCATCAATCGGGTCCCGCAGGTCCGACCGGGCTTGATCAGGCGCGTTCACGGCCGCCCGGGGCTTCCTGACAGAGGACATCGGCCCAGTGGCCCGGCGCTCGCGGGCAGCGTCCGGCGTGATGCCGAACGGCTCGGCGACCTGTGCCCACGTCGCGCCCGCTGTCGTTACCGCCGGGCACGGCTGGCGTTGGGTAGATCATGAAACTGAATCACCCGTACCGACGCCTGCTGCGCCCCTTGTTCGCGGCCGCCGTGACTGCGGTGACCCTCGTGGGGAACATGCCGTCAGCGCACGCCGTTCCGAGCGTCAGCCTTGCCTACGGGGCCCCGGAGCTCTCCGACGACGGGAGCACCGCTACCTGGACGTGGTCGCTGACCAACGGCGAGGAGCCCGTCGGTCACGTCGTCGTGACCCACTCTCTGGAGCCCCGGACACTCCGGATCGTCAAAGTCTCAGCACCCTGCACGCCGACGGGTGACACCCTCAAGTGCGCCTACGGCACTCTGATGCCCGGCGAGGGCCGCACCGGCTCGATTGTGGCCGAGGTTCCCGCAGACACGACCGGTTCCGTGAAGCTCGACGGCAGGGTTGCTTACGTGGCCCACTCGGCGACGTAGGCGCGATTTCTGGTCAGATGCTCGGATGCGCTGCAGAGGCCGTCACCTGGCTGCGGGCAGCAGCTCCTCGTCCTCCTCGCCGTCGCCGAACTGCTCGAATGAGCAGCGGTGCGCCGAGGACTGGTGCGGTGAGCTTGGGTGGGTGGCTTACAGGGTGCGTATGGCGGCCGTCAGGCCAGCCGGGGTGCGGGCTGGCCGCCGCGGCCGGGGGCGGTGGTGACCCACGGTTCCTGCATGGCTGTGGCCTTGGGACTGGTGGGCTCGCACGTTGCGGTGTCGCGTATTCGCGAGCTGATGGACCCGCCGGACACGGTGAGTGATCGCTTGACCATCGTGGCGGCCACGAGAGATCACCAGAGCCAGCGGTCGAGGAACTCGGCCCAGATGAATCCGATGTAGCCGCTGAAGGCAGGTGGATCGATCTTTTTGAGTGCGTCAGCGAGCATGCCGAGCTCGGCCAGGGCTTCGTCCTCGCGGTCATCCGGATCGCTGAGGATCTCGGACTCGCTGACGTGCAGGCCGTAGTGGTGCAGGGTCCGCAGCCACAGGTCGACGGAGGAGTTGGCGAACCACGCTTCGCCTTGTGGAAGGACGTAGTAGACCGTGCCTGTCTCTGGTTCGACGCCGAACGACCATGCCATGCCAGGCACGAGGTCGCCATGATGATTCTGAGTGAGCCGGTACAGCGACCTACCGTCTGACGTCTGGAGTGCTGGAGCCGCCTCCACCTGGAACGATACGTACTCGATCAACTGATCAACGATGGGGATCCCGACACCAACCAGTAGTGCCTTCTGATCCTCGGGGATCTGCCAGCCCGACACGACTGCCGGGTCTGCCCTTGTAACGTTTTCGGTGCCGGCCCAGGCGGTGAGCTCGCCGAACGTCGTCATGTGAGAGTCCTTCCGGGACTGGCTGAGATGCGGACCCTATCGAGCAGGGCTGACAGGCACGTAGCCCCATCGGGAACGACGCATTCCTCAGTGGTCGCCAGGGGCGTATCGGCTCCAGGTTCCGCCAGCGTCGATGACCGGGCGGGTGACGGTCACGACCCGGCGAGGAAGCGGGAGTCGGGGCAACGGCCCCGCCCTGACGACCTCGTGCACGGTTGGCCGTGGCATGTCGAGGGTTGGGGTGCAGAGGGTGTTCACGCTTGAAGCTGCGGGAGAGAGTGGCGGTCTGTTGGTGTGCGAGCAGTCCCGCGACGGCTTGGACGATGTCGCTCACGTGCTCACGACGGCCAAGGTGGCGGGCGAGGGCGCGCCAGTTCTTCAGGTGCGCGATGCCGTGCTCGACGCGAATGCGTCGTGAAGAGTGCGCCTGGCGCAGTTCCTGACTTCGCTGCGGGCATCGGCATACCACGGCTCGAAGATGGTCTTGAAGTGAAGGTCGTCCCAGTTGTCCCGGATGACGAGCGCTTGCCCCAGCTGCAGGGAAGCGGACCGGGCGCGAACGGGCAGGACGGTGGCCTGCGCCGTTCCTCCGGAGGACGCCTCGGCCCGCAGCCGAGCACGTCAGGGCAAAGGCCGTTCACCGACCTGCAGGAGCAGCTTGCCCCCGCCGCCGGCGCTGGGGGGGCAGTGGCCGGCCTGCAGGCGTCAGGTGGTGGTGGGCCAGGTCCGCAGCAGAGTGGCGATCTTCCCCGCGGTGCAGGCGGGGTCAAGGAGCAGGTCCTTCAGGGCGATGGCGTCCTCGCGGACGGGCTTGACGGAGATGCCGGCGGCTTCGAGGTACATGACGCCGGACGCGGCGGCTACGGCCATGTTGGAGCGCTCCAGCCAGCGGCATCGGCCCAGTGTGTGCACCAGGGCGGCGGCTTTGGCGTAGGGGCCGTCGTAGACGGGCTGCTCGAAGAGTTGGGCCCGGTGGCGGGCGACCGCCGAGACGGGAACGCCGTAGTCGTCGGGGGCCGGATCATCCGCCCCGGCGGCCTCGGCGACCTGCAGGATCCAGGGAACGTCGATGTGCAGGTCCATCAGGCCGCGCGTGCTCCCCGAGCCGTCTGCTGGGCGTCCTCGGCGTCGTCGAAGACCGCCTGGTGTTCGGCTAGGAAGCGGGCGGCCGCGTCCACCGCTCGGGCGCGTAGGCCGCTGGCATCGTCCTGCACCAGCCTGGCGAGGTAGTCCCCGATGCTCAGTCCCAGGTCGGCGGCGCGTTTCTTCGCGAGTTCCGCCACGTCCTCATCCACGCGCGCGCCCAGCTGTGTCTTCGCCATACCGGCATGGTAACAGCCGTTACCAGGATGGGGGGCGGCGGAAGCAGGAACGGCGGACTCGTCTGTTCCCGGCGACACCAGGCTGGACGGGGCGGGTGTCGCACGGGACTCGTCCGTTCCCAGCGACACCCTGCCGGACGGGGCGGGTGGGCGGCACCCGCTTGGCCGCTGCGGTCCCCTCTGTGGCCGCACAGGTCAGTTCGCGCGGGTACGTCGGCTTCGTAGGTTCCTCGCAACACCTGACACCAGGGAAAGGGAGGCGGACCGGTGCGCGAGAACCAGGACGACACGTGCGTGATCGGGGCGGGGCCCGCGGGGCTGGCGGTCGCGAGGGCGCTGGCGGAGCGGGACCTGCCGTACACCCACATCGAGCGCCACAGCGGGCCGGGCGGGCTGTGGGACATCGACAACCCGGGCAGTCCGATGTACGAGTCGGCCCACTTCATATCCAGCAGGACCCTCTCCGGCTTCGGCGGCTATCCCATGCCGGACCACTTCGCGGACTATCCGCCGCACCGGCAGATCCTGTCCTATCTGACGTCGTTCGCTCAGGCGTACGGGCTGACGGAGCGGATCGAGTTCGGTACCGAGGTCCGAAGTGTGGCGAAGAACCCGGACGGCACCTGGACGGTCACCCGCGCCGACGGGCGGGCGAGCCGGCACCGGCAGGTCGTCGTGTGCACGGGCGCACAGTGGCACCCCAACGTCCCCGAACTGCCCGGTGACTTCACCGGCGAGGTCCGCCACACCGTGACCTACCGCAGCAGCGACGAACTGCGCGGCAAGCGCGTACTGGTCGTAGGCGCGGGGAACTCCGGGCTGGACATCGCCTGCGACGCGGCCCGCTCCGCCGACCGCGCGGCGATCAGCATGCGGCGCGGCTACTGGTTCATTCCCAAGCACCTGTTCGGCCGTCCGGTGGACACCATCGCCGCGGGCGGACCGCACCTGCCGATGTGGCTGCAGCAGAAGCTGTTCGGCGCTCTCCTGCGGATCATCAACGGCGATCCACGCCGACTCGGACTGCAAAAGCCCGACCACGAACTGTTCGAGACCCACCCGGCCATCAACTCGATGCTGCTCCACCACCTGCAGCACGGGGACATCGCGGCCAAGCCCGCAATCGCCCGTACCGAGGGCAGCACGGTGCACTTCACCGACGGCACCAGCGAGGACTTCGACCTGATCCTGCTGGCCACCGGGTACCTCCACAAAGTCCCCTGCGCGCAGGAGTACTTCGGCGACGAACAGCATCCGAACCTGTACCTGTCGGCGTTCTCCCGGGAGCACGAGGGCCTGTTCGGTGTCGGCTTCGTCGAGACGAACTCCGGCGCCTACCAACTCTTCGACGCCCAGGCGCAGTTGATCGCCTCCTTCATCCGGGACGCCGAAGCCGGGTTGCCGACCGCCGAAAGGTTCGCCCGCATGATCCGCGACGACCGCCCGGACCTCTCCGGCGGCCTCAGGTTCGTCGACTCACCCCGCCACACCGGGTACGTGCACAGCGACGCCTTCGTGAAGTACCTCGGCAAGGTCGCCGCGTCGTTGGGCTGGCGCACCGAGGGCCGGCCGCCCCGGGGCACGTCCGTGCGCCGCGAGGCGGTGGCGTCGTGACGTACGACTTCCGTGACAAGGTCATCGTGGTGACGGGCGGCGCCGGAGGCATCGGCAGTGCCCTGTGCCACCGGTTCGCGACGGGCGGTGCCCGCCTCGTCGTGGTCGACATCGACGAGGCGCGGGCGGAGCGGACCGCCGCCGGCCTCCCCGGCGGCGGGCACCTCGGGCTGGGCTGCGACCTGCTGGACCGCGCCGCCGTTGAGGAGATGGCGGACGCCGTCACCGCCGCCCACGGCCGCATCGACGTCCTGGTCAACAACGTCGGCATGACCAGCTCCGAACGCTTCGACGTGCGCAGCGTCGAGAGCATCGAGCAGGAGATCCGCCTCAACCTGGTGTCGCCCCTGGTCACCACGCGGATCGCGGTCCCGCTGCTCAAGGCGTCCAGCGATCCCCGGGTGGTCACCACCGTGTCCCTCGGCGGGATCTTCCCCCTCGGCGAGACCCCCATCTACACCGCGTCCAAGTTCGGGCTGCGCGGCGCGATGCTCGCCATCGGGCTGGACCTGCTGGGCAAGGGAATCAAGGCCGGCTCGGTGCTGCCGTCGGCGACGGACACCAGGATGCTGCGCCAGGAGGCGGTGGACGGCGGGAACTCGATGCAGTTCCAGGATGCGCCGCAGCAGCCGGCCGACGTCGTCAGGGCGGTGATGAGCCTGCTGGACAAGCCCCGCCTCGAGTCCTACGTCCGCTCCGGCGAGTCCCGTCTGGTGCGGGCCGCGATGCTGGCGCCGAACCTGCTGCCGAGACTCTTCCCGCTGTTCCGCAAGCGCGGTGAGCGCGGGATGGCCCGGTACCTGGAGGACCTGCGCCGCAGGGGGCTGGCGCGTCAGGTGGGCGGGCGTTGGGAACTGGTGGAGGAAGCATGAGCGGGGAGAAGCTGCGCGTCGTCAACCCGGCGACGGGCGAGCCGATCGCCACGGTAGCGGCCGCGAGCGCGGCCGGCGTGGCCGAGGCGTCCGAGCGGGCGCACCGGGTGTTCCGAAGCGGCGTGTGGTCGGGGCGGTCGCCGCGGGAGCGCGCCGCGGTCCTGCTGCGCCTGGCCGACCTGATGGAACGCGACGCCGAGTTGCTGGCACGGCTGGACAGCGAGGACGCGGGCAAACCGATCACGGAGTGCCGGTCGGGCGACGTCCCCGGGGCCGTCGAGTCGATCCGATGGTTCGCGGAAGCCGCCGACAAGGTCTTCGGGCGCGTCGCGCCCACCGGTCAGGACAGTCTGGGGCTGGTGATCAAGGAACCGGTCGGCGTGGCCGCCGCGATCCTGCCCTGGAACTATCCGCTGGCCATGGCGGCCTGGAAGGTGGGGCCGGCCCTCGCGGCGGGCAACAGTCTGCTGCTCAAGCCCGCCGAGGCGACCCCGCGCTCCGCCCTGCACCTGGCCGAGCTGGCCGCACGGGCCGGCCTGCCGGACGGCGTGCTCACCGTGCTGCCCGGGTACGGACGCGTCACCGGTACGGCACTGGCCCGCGACCCGCTGGTGCGCGCGCTGTCCTTCACCGGCTCCACGGCCACCGGACGCCGCGTCCTCGCCGACGCGGCGGAGACCAACTTCAAGCGGGTCTCCCTGGAGATGGGGGGCAAGAGCCCCCAGATCCTGCTGCCGGACGCGCTCGGCTTCGGCGACGAGCTGATCGACGACATGATCGAGGCCGCCTTCTTGACGATGGGGCAGAACTGCACGGCGGGCTCTCGCGTCCTGGTCCATCACAGCATCGCCGACGAGGTGCTGGACCGGTTCACGGCCGCGGCGAAGGGCCTGGTCGTCGGTGATCCGGCCGACGCGGGTACGCAGGTGGGGCCGCTCATCAGCCGGGCCGCCTTCGACCGGGTCTCGGCGGCGGTGAACGCGGCCCGCTCCGCCGGGGCCCGGATCCACACCGGCGGCCTGCCGCACGGGCTGCCGTCCCGCGGCGCCTACTACCCGCCCACCGTGATCAGCGGGGCCCCGCCGGGCAGCGACGTGCTCACCAAGGAGCTGTTCGGCCCCGTCGTCGCCGTCCAGGCCTTCGCCTCGCAGGAGGAGGCGATACACCTGGCCAACGCCACCGAGTACGGGCTCGCCGCCTCGGTGTGGACCCGGGACCTGGACGCGGCGCTTCGGCTGGCGCGCGGCGTCGAGGCCGGCGTGGTCTCCGTCAACGCCTACAGCGAAGGTGACATCACGACCCCCTTCGGCGGCTGGAAGCAGTCCGGCTTCGGAGGGGTGGAGAAGTCCACCGACGCATTCGCCCAGTGGACCGGCCAGAAGACGGTCTGGATCCGCACCCGTTGACCGGACAAGGGCGCCCGGCTCAGCTGCCTGCGCGCCCTTCCGACTCCCTGCTTTCCCCGCTCTCCCCACGCAACCGGGCTGGGCCCATGCCGTGCCATCGGTGCACCGCCCGGCGCAGGGCACGCACGTCGGAGAAACCCGCCTGGCGGGCGATGTCACGCAGCGTCAACTCCGAGCGCAGCAGCAGCTGTTCGACCCTTTCACGCCGCACCCCGTCGACGACCGCCTCGTATGTCGTGCCGCACTCGGCGAGACGGCGGCGCAGGGTGCGTTCGCTGGAGGAGTGCCGGCGGGCCTGCTCGACGAAGGACGGCACGTCCGGCAGGCTCTGCGCGATCGAGATCTCCAAGACCTCCAGCAGCTCCTGCTGGTCACGGCGCGACGTCAGCTGGTGCTCCAGCAGTTCCATGACGGCCGCGTACGTGACGGGATCACGGCCCGGCATCGGCCGGCGGACCCAGGCCGTGGGGAACACCAGGCGGTTGTCCGCGGCGGCGAAGCGCACCGGGCAACGGAACAGATCCGTGAACACGCCCGGGTCCCGTGGGGCCGGGAACGTGAACTCGACGCCGCGCGGCACGAACTCCTCTCCGGAACTCAGGCGGGTGAGGGTGACGACGCTGGCCAACGCCTCCTCCGCGAGGAAGACCGCGACAGCCGGATCGAGGGCGGGGTCGGGCAGCGTGGCCCGCAGCACATACCCGGGCTCCTCCTGCCGGGCCGACCAGAGCACCATGGCACCGGACAGGTTCTGGAACCGCACGCCGGTCTCGACGGCGTCGCGCAGCGTGTCGGCGGCCAGCAGGGCGAAACCCGGCAGCCCCCACGCGGTGAGGTGCTGAGCCGCGCCCACGCGAAGGCCCAGATGCGCGTCGCCGGTGAGTTCCACCGCACGCCGGATGACGGCGCTGCCCTGCCGGTAGGAGACCCGCAGCGTCGCCGAGCGCATCACGCGTTGGTCCAGTCCGACGTCCGTGAGCAGGGGCGGGAGGTCGAGCCCATAGTCGTCGGCGACCATCGCGAGGTAGCGCAGGATGTTCGGCGCGATGGTGGCGGAGGTGCTGCGGCTGGTTCCGGGCGAGGGCGTCGGGGCGTGCGTGCCGGGCATGCGGTTCCTTGCGACAAGAGTGGGACGTGACCTACGCAAGAGCGTCGGGGACGGGGAACGCCGTCCGACCTCTTGGCTCCCTTCACTGTGCGGCTGCGTCCGCGCGGAAGCATGCAGGATGGCAGACCTCATCAGCCCTCACCGACTCCCGTTGGGAGGGGGAGAACGGCCACCGAGCCGGCCCCGGCGCCCGGCGGCGGTGAGGCCGTGCCGCACAGGGGACGTCAACGGGCTCGCAGCACGTCGAGCGCGGTGGGGGCCACGTTGCTGAGCCGTCGTTCGGTGTACTCCTGGATCCGGGTTTCCTGCCTGAGGGCGTACAGCAGGCGGCGCAGGCCGATGTCGGACAGCTCGTGGAAGGAGCGGCCACGGGTTAGCGGCTGGGCGGGCGGCGGGGCCTCGGCGACGCGGGCCGCCTCGCGGAAGGACGGGCGGTGTCGGAGAGGTCCGCGCCCTCCGAGCCGACGCTCACGACCGCTTGCGTGGCCAGTCTCAGCGCGGTGCCGCACAGGCGCTCCACGATCGGGCGCCACGGCTGGGAGGGGCGTAGGGCCAGCAGGATGCCGAGGCGGTCGGGGGTCGGCGCGCCGACGATGGCCGGGACGCCCGCTGTCCCGCGGCCGGAATCGACCCGCGACGGCGACGCGGTCATCGCCTGCCTGACCCTGCCCTGGAACTCCGGAGTCGTCGAAGGCCACGTCAACCGGATCAAGATGCTCAAGCGTCAGAAGTTCGGACGCGCCGGCTTCCAGCTTCTACGCAAACGGGTCCTGCGCACCTCGTAGTCATGTTGTCAGTCCCTGATGCGAGGATCCGGGTGACCTTACGCAAAGGGAGATCAACATGGGTACCTGGGATACCGGTCCCTTCGACAACGACACAGCCGCGGACTTCGCCAACGCTCTCGACGACGCCGAGCCCGAGGCTCGTGAAGCCCTGATCCGAGGCGTCCTCATCCGGACGATCGACGCCACCGGCTATCTCACGGAAGCCGAAGAGGCGGTGGCCGCCGCTGCACTCATCGCAGCGCAATGCCCGGGAAGCGAACCCGTCGACATGTCCTACGGTCCGGAAACACCTATGCCCGTGTTCCCTGCCGACCTACGGGCCCTCGCCGACGAAGCCCTCGCCCGCATCGCCAGCGACGAGGAAGGGCCAGCTTCACACTGGGTCGACCCGGAGGACCGGAAACAGTGGCTAGCCATGCTCACCCGCCTTCGCGCAGTGCTTGCCCCGCCACCTCCTTCCCTCGCTCTCTTCGATGTCCAGCCATGACGGAGAGTCACTCGGCACGAAAGCTGAGCCAGAACCACCAGAAGTGAACGAAGCCAGCCCCCGTCCCGTCTCGTGGCCATGGTGCTCACGGGCCGCTGTCGCACGTAGCTGCGGCCGCCACAGGTCAGGTCAGGCCCGGCCCGGCCCAGGGCTCTCGCACGTCGATGGGTCCACGCCGGTGAGAGCCGCCCCCCTTCGAGCGCTCTCCCCCAGTCCCGCATGGCGTGGGCTCGTGGCCACGAAACGGGGCCGACCACAGCCGGCAGGGCCGGTGCATCGTCGGCACCACCCCGCACCCGCCGCGCCCGCCCGGGACCGCGAAGGGGGGGTCCACAGCACAGCACTCCGGTCGGCCGCACCCGAACGGGGCTGCCACCACTGCGCCGTCGTTTGCGCTTTGCGGGCGCCGGCCGCCCGGCGGCGCGCTCATCGCCCCCCGGCCCGCCGGTGGTGTACTCATCGCCCCCGGGCCGCCCGCCCCGAAGCCCCGCCGGCCGCGACCGGCAGGCGCACCGATTCAGGCAGCGCGCAGGGTTTCGGGCCGTGGTGCGAGGTGTCGTACGGCGTGGCGGCGCGCCGGGGTCGCCGACAGAACCAGATAACGCACCTTGCTCGCGTCCAGGCCCATCACGCAGGCGGCGGCCGTACTGCTGTAGCCGAGCCGGCAGTGCAGGACCAGCGCGTCGTACTGCTGCGCGGGGCAGCTGTCGAGCACGCCGGGCACCGGAACCGCGGCCCGGACACGCGCGCGCAGCACGGTCCAGGCCTTGCCCGACGGGTTGAGGTTGCTGACGATGTCGCACCAGCCGACCGCGAGTTCGCCGAGCACCCCGCAGACCAGTCGGTGCGCCTGCTGCGGCGGCAGATGAGCGCGCGCGTAGTCGAGGTAGCTGTCGCGGTTGAGGACGCAGAACGCCTCGAAGGCAGGCGGCAGCGCCGGGTCGAGGCCGGTCGGTTCACGCCGCACGGCATGGCTGATTCGCGGGCGAACGAGGCACGTGGGAGCGGTGGGAGTACGGACTGGCTGGCGTGTGGTGTGCATGATCATCCGATCACCTCGGTGACGGGGCCGCCCGCGGATGACAGCGGGGCGGCCACAGCGGCACATGCGGCATTCCAGAGGGGTCGAAGCGGCTGGGCTTCGGCGTCGAGGGCGTGCGCGAGTTCCTCCACGTCTTCCCAGGACGGCACGGCGGTGCCGTGGAACATGCCGGTGATGGCATGCGCTGTCAGACGGGTGTGCTCGCCGAGCTCGTCGGCAGGTGGCCGGGCAGCGGCCAGGTGCAGTCCGCGCAGGGCCGCCGGCAGACTCTGACGCTGGACCGGCAGGTGGGCGCGGGCCGCCTCCCACAGGGGCCGGACCTCTGCCGGATCCCCCTCGCAGGCGAGCGTGAACAGCCGCGCGACCTTCCAGGACGGGCATCGTTCGCCGCTGAGGACCCGTGAGACGTAGGAGGCGGACACTCCGGTGTCGTCCGCCAGTTCGCGCCGGGTCTTGCCGCTGACGTGCTGCAGGTGCGCCAGAGCGCGAGTGAGCACGGCGGCAGGGCCTGCCCGGTGACGGGCGGGGTCTCTGGCCCGGGACGGAGTCACGTCCGCTGCGCCATCGGGCGTTCGGCGGTGCCCGGGTATACGGGCGGCCGAGACCGTACGAGGCGCAAGGGTGGGCGGTGAGGCGGCCTGGCGCGGCAGACGGACGCGGGTCCGGGTGCGCAGCGGGCGGCTCTCGATACGGCGACGCACGGCGTCGGCGGAGAGCTTGCGGGTGATCTGTTCCGAGGGCAGACCCAGGCACTGGGCGATGTCGGCGTTCTTCTGCCGCTGGTCGCGTGCCTGCTGGATCAGGGCGGCCTTGAGGTCTTCCAGGTCACCCTCCACGAGACGCAGCAGCGTCAGGGCGGACAGGGGCTGGCGGTCCCGGGTCAACTGCAGCATGTGCGCGACCACTCGGGCCAGGTCATCGGCGACCTGGGCGGCGAACGCGTCATGGGCGAGCGTGTCGGGGGTGGGCGACTTCTCGCGGGCCCTGCGGTACGCGCGTCCGCAGGCGTCGCTGCAGTAGTTGCGCGGACGCCCCGAACCGGCGCTGCGGCCTATCGGATTACCGCAGCCGGGGTTGAGGCAGTAGACGGGACCGGGGTCTTTGGGTGTCATGACAGGGGCATCCCTTCCAAGAAGTGCTGCTGGGAACCGCGACGTACGGAAATGGGCAGATTCGGCAGATGCCGTCCACCGCCTGCTTCTCCCCGATCCGCACCCGCGATTGCGTGAGCGCCGCAGGCCCGGTGTCCGCCGCCCGGCCGGCCGTTGCCGCCAGGCGGCGGACACCTGTTCTCGTCAGGCGCTGCGAAGCCGCCGGTAGCGCAGGTGCGAACGACGGGTTGCCGCCAGCAGCACGCAGACCGCCGCTGCGGCGAGTTCGTACGCCTCGGGCCGCAGGACCAGCACGACTCCCAGGACAGGGGCCGCGATGAACGCCCCTACCTGCATCATGACTTCCTTGTCACGCAGATCGCGGGTTTCAACCGCGGCCTGGTGCGGGATGTTACGGTCGGACCGCTTGGGCCAGTGCCGATCCAGTGGCTGGCCGAAGCCGGAGATTCGGTCGGGGAGCATTCCAACTCCTTGGTCGAAGAGAAGAGTTGAGTTGGGCCCCGGTCTGGTATGCCGCCGTGCCGGGGCTCACTCGTTGCGTGGTGGGGACGCTACATGCTCACTCAAACGAATGCCTACCGCTACGGTACGTAAATGACATCGCTGCGGTATCCGACCGCACCGCACGTGCATAACGGTCAACACCGCACACACAGCGATCAGATCCGGTCCCCACGCCTCCCCGAACGCCCAGCTCTTCGCCAGGACAACACAACCAGCCTCAAGACACGGTCACCCCGCCAGCCCCACACGCCGTGGCGTCCACTCCGGCCCGGCCCCTTGAAAGGATCCGGCCCCGCCCGAGCGGCCCCACCCCACATTGCGCCCCGGCCCACCCGGACGGCTTCACCGCACCGGACATGACCTCATGAACCTCCCTGCACCAGCAGCCGCCCCACCCCCGACACATCAGGCCGCGGAGCCGAGCCCGTCCGCCCGCACAGGCCGACCGAAACACACAAGCCGGCTGCACAAACGGTGGTGAGCCGACAGGAACGGTGCCGGTCGCGTTGCTGCAGCCGAGACGAAGCGATCGATGACAGCCGCACGGCGATAGCGACAGCGACCGGTGAAGGTCCTCGCCGACGACCGGCACACAGGCAGGGACCGGTGAAAGTCACCTCACTCACCCGGCGCCAGGTGTCGCGCCGTGTCGAGCAGCGCCTCGGACCCGGCGGGCAGGTCCACGACGTCACGCCGGCTTGGACGCCACCCACCTGCGACACGCTCGGCCTCCCCCGGCCGCCGGCATCCACCTTGCCTGGCTCATCTTCCGGCTCCGTGACCCCGTCCGAGATCCTTCGTCAAGGAATCTGGTAGCCACACGCGAGGGCCTTGCGGATCTCACTGGCGGGGTCGGTCTCGTGGTACGGCCGCTCGCTGATCTCAATGTGGTCCAGGAATTCCTGATACCGCACCGCGTACGCGAAGTGGAACAGGGGCTCGACCAGCTCCAGCGCGCGTACCGGCGCCGACCCGGGCGCGTGCTCCCGCCACGCCCGCGTCCACACCTCGGCGATCTGCGTCCACCGGTCCTCGTCCACGAACTGACGCGGGCGCAGTCCGTCCAGGGCCGGGTGGCCGAACGCGGAGTCGGCGTAGTCCACGATCACCGTCCGAATGCCGTCAGAGCGCCAGTTGCCCGGGTGGAAGTCACCGTGGACCAAGGTGTTCGGCAGCGCGCAGAGCATCAGCTCCTCGACCAGCGCGGGCAGCCGCGCTGCGAGCGCGCGGGCGGCCGCCAGCTCTGTCTCCGTCAGCTGGTCCTCGGGTTGCCCCTCAGGCCCGTCGGCCCCGGTCTCGCGCAGCGTCCCCTGCTCCGCCGCGAGCCGATCGATCAGCGCGTTCACTTGGGCGACCAGCGTAGGCAGGGTGCGGTCCCGAAGCCCCGCCGCGGCGGCCCGGCCGCTCGCGGCCAAGGCCGCCTGGGCAGCCACCAGCCGGGGCACCACAGCGACGACCTGCTCGGCGGACGGGGACCAGAGGTCGTCACCAGGCACGTGGTCGAGCAGCAGCCGGCCGTGCTTCGTGTCGGAACCGATGACGGGAGGCACCAGCGTGGGGTCGACGGAGCCGAGCAGCGCGATCACCTCGCCCTCACGGGCGTTGAACGCGGGGTTGACCGTTTTCAACCAGGCTTCGCCGCCCTCGGCGGTCCGGAAGCGGAAGAGACCGGACAGGTTCCACGTCCGGACCTGTTCCGGTCTGTCGTCGGCCGGCCGGCCTGCTCGATCCAACGCCGCCTCTGCCCAGTCGAGTGCCTCCCGCAGCCCGGCAGAGGTGGCCCAGGCGGCCCGGCGCTCGGCCGGACCGAGCAACGTGGCGACCTCGGGAGTGGCTTGACGCGGTGTCGCCCCAGCCGGTAGCTCCAGCGCCTCGACGTGGTAAACCACGTGCCCGCCGTACCCGCTGCTGCCGTCGCTAGGCGCGAACGCGAGCCGGAGCACCACGACAGGCACCCCCAGCTCCTCCGACACCCGCTCCACAACGGGCGCGGCTGACGACCACCACCCCCCGTTCACCTGGTACGGGCCCAGCAACCCGAAGTACTGGCCCCCGTAGGTGAGGTGGATCCCGACCGTACGGCCGCCCGTCTGTCGCATCCGGGCAATGTCCCGCGTCCCGCACCGTCCGCGCGACCCGTTTTCCGCCCCGCCGACCGGCCCTGCGGCACGACCGTGACGACCGGAACCTTGACACGCCCGTCCGCGTCCCGCCGATCACGCAGCTTGAGCGGCACCTGCACCACACGGGCAGGCACGCAAGCCTTGCCACGCCGACCCCCGGGTGGATGTAGGGCTGCGTGCGACGCCGCGCCTGGGCGGCTGCCGGTCGGATCTGGGCGTCGTCACCTGAGGCAGGCCCGAATGCGGCTCGCAGCCGCCCGTGGTATCGGGGCTGGGTCTGCTGCGCCATTGGTCGCGGCAGGCGCAGGACGATCACGGCGGTGTCGTCGGTGAGGCCGGCTGGGGGTGAGGCCGGCTGGGGGGTGAGGTCTTGCGGGAGCGAGTCGGCGAGGGTCCGGAGGAGGTGAGGGAGCCGCGGACGTTCAGGGCACCAATCGCGCCACAACCCCGTTCGGGCTGTCTGCCTCAACCGATCAGCCGTGCTCAGGAAGCACTGTGCGGGTCGGGCATGCAGCGTGTCCCCATGAACACACAACAGGACACCCAGGTGAGTACGCGGGCGGGCCGGCGGAAGAAGCCCGGCCTGCCGCTACGTACATTCAGCGCCGTCTTCGTCATCGCAGTGGCCTCCGGGGCGATGACGGCGGTCCCGGCAGTGGCTGCGCCCCTCGACCGTCAGGAGGCTGCGAAGACAACGGTCGGCCATTCAAGTGCGCGTGGAGACAACGGCACCGACAACTGCATCCTCGCCATCGGGCTCCCTCTCTGCCTGGGTTGAAACCCCGGCGATGTTCCTGCGCTCAGGGGAAGTGTGCCGTGCTGAGTGGGCTCCGTCGTCGACTTGGCTGCCCGCCGCATCGCCCCATGTCCCTCAGAGGTAACGCCTGCACCAGCGTGACGTTCCCGCCGGCTGTCGTGGGCCGGTCCGCCGCGGGACCGACGAGCAGCCCTCGCACCTTGTCGCCGGTCCCGCGGCGGGCGGGCGCGCCGCAGTGCCGGCGATCCGACCGGCGCTGCAAGGCCCGGCCGCCCGGCCGCCCGGCTTCGCAGCTGGTGGCGGGAGGAGTGATCAGGACAGATGGACCGGCAAGGAGCGGTGGCCGTTGGAGATGAAGGAGTCGACCGGCTCCAACTCCTCGCTCCCGACGGCGAGTCGCAGCCCTGGGAAGCGGTCGAACAGAGCGGGGAGGGCGACCCGCGCTTCGAGCCGTCCCAACGGGGCGCCCAGGCAGAAGTGCACGCCGTACCCGAAGGACAGGTGCTCCTTGTCGAGGCGGGTGACATCGAAGGCGGCGGCGTCGGGACCGTACTTCTGCGGGTGCCGCCCGGCGGCGGCGTACGCGGCGAGGATCGCCTCGCCCTTGCCGATCACCACGCCGTCCGGGCCACCGAACCGGCTCATCTCCAGGTCCTCGACGGCGTACCGGAGCGGCAGGCTGGCCACCGGCGCCTCCACGCGCAAAGCCTCTTCGACCACGTCCTCCCAGGAGGCGCGGCCGGCCCGGACGTGCGCCAGCTGGACCGGGTGGGCGAGCAGCAGGTGGATGGCGTTGTCGATGAGGTTGACCGTGGTCTCGTGCCCGGCGCTGACCATGAGCACCAGGGTGTCGAGCAGTTCCTGCTCGGTGAGCCGGGTGTGGCTCTCGTCGTCGTGCGCGGCGATGAGCGCGGTGGTCAGGTCGTCTCCTGGGGACCGCCGCTTGAGAGCCACCAGTTCACGCAGCGCGGCGTAGAACCGTGTGTAGACGTCGGTGACTTCCTCAGGGGTGGCGGAGGTGTGGAAGACGCCGTCCACGACGGCGCGCAGCTCAGCGCCCTGCTCCTCCGGCAGCCCGAAGAGCTCGCTGATCACCCTGATCGGCAGCGGATAACAGAACCGCTCACGCAGATCCACGACTTGGCCACGCCGTCGGGACTCCTCCAGCGGCTCCAGCAGGTTCTTGGTGATCTCCTCGATACGGGGCTGCAGCGCAGCAGTGCGCCGGGCGGTGAACGCCTTGGAGACGAGGGAGCGCAGCCGCTTGTGCTCGCCGCCGTACGCCGTGAACATGTTCTGGACCGCGACCCAGGTGAACAGCGGCCACTCCGGCGAGACACCGCCGTCGATCCACCGGGCCCAGTGCCGGCGCGGGTCCTTGGAAACCCGTGGGTCGGTGAGCAGGCGCTTGAGCAGCTCGGGGTCACTGACGGCCCACGTCTGCACACCGTCGGGCAGTTCGACAAGGGTCACCGGTCCGCGCTCGCGGATACGGGCGGCCTCGCCGTGGATATCACGACCGGTCGGATCGATGATTAAAGGGCTGGACTGTCCGGGTTGGCCCATCACTGTCTCTCCCATGCTCGTACGTGGATACGAACCGTGAACCTACTCCGGCGAAGTGTTGCGCCACGAGACCGCCGGCGGCCTGCTGCGCACCGTCACAACCCCTCCGCGGTGCGGCGAAGTCCGCCACCGGTAACCGCTTCGGGTCGGGGGCCGCCGGACAGCGCCCGACCCCGCTGGTGCCCCGACAGGCAGCGTTCGCCCCGTCGCGACGCCCGGCACGCGCCCTCGCCGCCCCGGGCACATGCCCAAGTACTCCAGTACGAGGGCCGTCGGCGAGCGCATGAGGCCTTCCAGATCATCACGCGACGCCTCTCGATGCGGCACTAGAGCGAGATGCGGAGGTCCACCACGGAGCCGGTGGTGTCGACCGGCGTCGCGTCCAGTTTCTCCAGTACGTGCAGCATCGGCTTGTTGCACGCCGCCACCGCGGCGGCCAGCGTGTGGTGCCCCTCGCGACGGGCGACGGCGGCCGCGTGTTCGGCCAGCGCGGTACCGAGCCCCCTGTCCTGCCACGCGTCCTCGACCAGGATCGCCAGTTCTCCCACCCCTTGCTCATCGGTGCGCATGAGGTTGGTCATCGCGATGATGTGATCCGTACGCCCGGTCGGAGTGGTCACCAGCGTCGTGCCGCGCTCAGGATTGGACAGCTGGCGCCATTCGGCTGGTGAGAGCCCGGACTTACCCACGTGGTATCGCAGGGCTCGACTGCGGAGGGAGCAACGGTGGTGCAGTTCCTGGACCGGTGCCAGGTCGGCGGTGGCCGCCTTCCGGGTCCGGGTGGCCGTGCCGTCGGTCAGTGTGATCGAGTGTGCGGCGTCTCGACGCCTTGCGTCGGACATACGTGGTTCTCCCTACGATTGCGATCGTGACTTTTGTACCGCGGGTACCGGGACGCGAGTACGACCTCGCTACCGCAGAAGTCTTTTGCTGACTTAGAGCCGACTCAAGAGGGCTTCACGTCAATTCGGCCACGCTGAGCTCATGTTGAATAACGCATAGAAAACGGAAAAATGAGTGAGCCGTACCCGTCGCGGCCCACAAATGCCGTGCATCGCTCACACCATGACCCAACAATTTGCATAGGCGATCATTCAACATCGCCAGCAGGGCAGGAAGACGAGTGGCCCGTGCTTAGCGGAGTGACCGACTTCCACGCGGCAGGGGAACAGCTCTCGCCCCGACAGTGCGGTTCTGCAGGGGGCGGCCGTCGAGACAGGCCACGACCAGGAGGGAGTGGGCTCGCTCATGTCCCCTCCCCCGACCGTTCGTACGCGCTTCCGCCACTAGCACGATGACGACTCACGCCGAAGTCGCGCTGCGCCTCGGGCCCCGGTAGCCGATCGGCCGAACCTCCAGGCGCAGCCCTGTTGCACGGATCTGTGTCCGGATCTCGTTCTCCATGAAAGCGACGTCGTCGTCACCAGCACTGTCGCCGGTCGCGGCCGCGCCTCTGCGCTCGGTTCCCTCACTCGACGGACCACGCTGTTGCCAGCGAACGGCCTCAGCACGTCCAACGCCGTGCCACCGATGGTCTGCTGTTCGCCGATTGGCGTGTCCACGCAAGAGCAGCAAGGCGCGCGAACGGACACGAACAGATGGACCGCTGACCCTGGGCGCCGCGCCCACCGCCTCGGTGCCAGGAGAAGATCTGCACCTGGTCGATGTCGCCGACGTCAAGGTTCGGCTCGCCGCGGGAGCGGATCGCAGGACGACTGCGTCCATGTCAGCGTCCTCTGAGGCGACATGGGCGTGGCGGCCCGGTCGACGCGGCGTATGCGTCCACGGCTCCGGTCGGTGCTGCGGGAACGGACCGGACGGTGCCGGAGACTCCCCGTCGACCGAATCCCGGAGCGGGAACAGCGAGTCCCAGCCGATTCCATGAGCGTCGCCGTCCACATCCACACGGCCATACACAATGGGCGCCGTCATGCGCGTCGGCCCGGACCGGCCGCGCACGAGGGCGAACTCAGCGGATGGGGATTTCGATGAAATCGAGACTGGTCTGGGGTACTGCCGGGGCCGCCGTCGCCGCCCTGGCGGCGCGGGCGGTGGCCGCCGGGATAGGACGTCAGCCGGATCCCGTACCCCGCGAAGTGCTGCGCCGTGAGCCCGAGGGCGACCAAGTGTTCCTTTCCCGGCCCGACGGGACGGTGTTACGCGCCGTCGTCGCCGGTGAAGGGCCTTCCGTGGTGTTGGCCCACGGTTACGGTGTCTCGCTCCTGGAGTGGAACATGGTGCAGGCCACCCTTGTGGCACGCGGTTACCGTGTCATCGTCTTCGACCAGCGCGGCCACGAGGGCTCCACCTGCGGTGCGGACGGCATCGGCTCCGGCCCGATGGCACAGGACTGCCTGGCGGTCCTGGAGCATTTCGGCGTGGAGGACGGAGTCCTGGTCGGGCATTCCATGGGCGGGTTCGTCGCACTTCGGGCCGTGCTCGATCACCCCGGCGTCGCCCGGCGGCTGCGCGGTCTGGTGCTGTTCGCGACCTGGGCGGGCCGCATCTACGACGGAGCACCGCACAACCGGCTGCAGATCCCGCTGCTGGAGACGGGCATCCTCCAGCAGTTGGCACGCACCCGGACCGGCGGAATCCTCTTCGGAGCCGCCCAGTGCGGAAAGCGCCCCTCGCCAGCCATGATCGACGTCTTCCTCGACGTCTTCCTCCGCCAGGACCATGCCTTGCTCCTGCCGATCGTCCGGGCCTTCGCGCGCGAGAACCGCTATCCGCGGCTGCCCGAGATCACGGTTCCCACCGTCGTCATGGTCGGCTCGGCCGACCGCAGCACACCGCCGAGCCACGCCCGGCGCCTCACCGCGGGGATACCGGGCGCCCGTCTGGTCATCGTGCCGGACGCCGGACACATGCTCAACTGGGAGAATCCCCAAGCCCTGGTGGAGGCCGTCGTCTCCCTGCACGAGGCCGATCGAGCGGGCTGACGCCCCCTCGACAATGGCTGAGAGCGCGGTGTGCTTCCCGTGCCGTTACCGCTTGGGTGAAAGGAACGGTCAACCGGGTGGGGCGAGGGGGCACAGGTGTACGACTACATCATCGTGGGCGCCGGATCGGCCGGCTGCGTGCTGGCGAACCGGCTCACCGAGGACGGGAGCGCGCACGTTCTGCTGATCGAGGCGGGGCCCGTCGACGATGCCGCGGAGATCCGCGTTCCGGCGGCGTTCAGCCAGCTCTTCCAGACGAAGTACGACTGGAGTTACCTCAGCGAGTGTGAACCGGGGCTGGACGGCCGCCGTCGCTATCTGCCCCGTGGCCGCATGCTCGGCGGCTGCTCCTCGATGAACGCGATGATCTACGTACGCGGCAATCGCCGCGACTACGACGCCTGGGCGGCAGGCGGCGCAGACGGTTGGGGCTGGCAGGACGTCCTGCCGTACTTCCTTCAGGCCGAGGACTTCACGGGCCCCACGTCACCGTGGCACGCCACCGGCGGGCCGCTCACGGTCAGTCAAGGCCGCTCCCGGCATCCGTTGATGGACGCCTACGTGGCGGCGGCACAGGAAGCCGGCCACCCCTTCACCAGCGATTTCAACGGCCCGGAACAGGACGGCGTCGGCTACTACCACCTCACTCAGCGCGCCGGCCTGCGCTGCAGCACGGCCGACGCATACCTGCGGCCGGCCCTGTCCCGGCCGAACCTGGAGGTGCTGACCGGCGCCGAGTGCACCCGCGTGCTGCTCGAGGGCGACCGTGCGACCGGCATCGAGGTGGATCGCGGCGGCGAACTGCTGCGCCTGTACGCCGAACGCGAGGTCGTGCTGTCGGCCGGTGCGTACAACTCTCCGCAGCTGCTCATGCTCTCCGGCATCGGCCCGGGCGGCGACCTGGCGGCCTGTGGCATCACGCCGCGCGTCGACCTCCCTGTCGGGGAGAACCTGCAGGATCATCCGCATGTCGGTCTGTGCTTTCTCACCGACACCGAGTCGCTGTTCACCGCCGAGACGCCGGACAACGTCAGCCTGTTGGAGAGCGAGGGGCGAGGACCACTCAGCTCCAACGTCGGCGAGGCCGGCGGGTTTCACCGCTCTCGTCAGGGCCTCGACGCCCCTGACATCCAGGTGCACGCCACACCGGTGATGTTCCATGACGAGGGCCTCAGCCCCGTGACCGACCACGCGTTCATGTTCGGTGCGGTCCTGCTCGCTCCGACGAGCCGGGGCAAGGTCTCCCTGCGCTCGGCGCTCCCCAGCGCCAAGCCCCGCATTCTGCACAACTACCTGACCACCGAGGAAGATCGTCTCACGATGATCCGAGCCCTGCGGATGCTGCTCGACATCGCCGACCAGCCCAGCCTGGCCAAGCACCGCCGTGCCGACTTCCGCGTACCGCGCTCCACGGACGACGCCGGTTTGCTCGCCTTCGCCCGGCGTGAGCTGCAGACCCTCTATCACCCGGCGGGCACGTGCTCCATCGGGCCCGTCGTGGACGCCCGGCTCAGGGTGCACGGCACAAGCGGCCTGCGGGTGGTGGACGCCTCGGTGATGCCCACCGTGGTGCGGGGCAACACCAACGCCCCCACGATCATGATTGCGGAAAAGGCCGCAGACATGATCCGCGGTCTGCCGGCACCGGTGTGACGGCAGCGTCATACGGATTGACCCGGCGTTCTTGGCCAAGGCGTCCCACGGCGCCATGTCCGGAACTGGCCGCAGTCGACAGCCGGCCATCGTGCATCGACCGCGCGGGCTGCGCAGCGCGGTCCGCATCTCCTACGGGTGTTCCTCGTGGCTGATCGGCGCCGCCGACCGGGGGCCGACCGGCTACGCGCCGCGGCCGGTCGAAGCGCATGAGTCCCCTCCTGCGCGAGCGCGGCAACCAGGCGCAGCCCGTGTCGAGCAGCCTCCGCGGGTGAGCGCCCGGCCGTGCTCGGCCGAAGGGGAGATCTGCTCGTGCAGCAGCCACTCGTCCGTGCGGAAGGGACCCAGGAACCACAGCGATTGCTCCCTCTGCCTCACCGCCCCTGCTGCGGCCTGACCGCCCTGCCGGACACCGCGCCGAAGCGTGCGCCGCAACGACGCCGCCGTCCGTGGCGGACGTACGCCACCACCCCGCCCCTGCCCCTCGACGGACCCACTGAACCACCCACTGAACCACCCACTGAACCGCTTCCACGGCCGCACAACGGGCGTGGATGTGCGATGCTGCGTCGCGCGGACGCGACAGGGCCTTCAAGACAACTGTTCTGAGGTGCTCCCTGGACGGTCGGGCCGGAGGTGGGCTTGCCCGGCGCCGCCGTGCGCGCAGCCGAGGAAGCGCAAGGGGGCGTCCGTCATGTCGGCTTGGAGCGCGGATCCAGGTCGAGTGTGGCGCAGGTCACGGGAAGTCGGTGCGCGGTGCCGGACAGCTCATTGAGGTGAGCACTCATATGCGTACCCGGGTACGGGCCGGGGATCCGAGCGCGTTCGCCGAACTCTTCGACACCTACGCCCGCGCGGTCTACAACCATGCCTTCCGGCTGACCGCCGACTGGTCCACGGCCGAGGACGTGATGGCCGCGACCTTCATGGAGGCATGGCGGCTGCGCGACAAGGTCGATGCGGAGGGCGGTTCCCTGCGGCCCTGGCTGCTGGGCATCGCCACCAACACCGCGCGCAACCAGTACCGGAGCAACCGCCGGTACCGGGCCGCCGCGCAGGCCGCCGCGGCCGCCGAACTCGCCGTCCCCGACCACGCCGAGGAGGTGGCGGACAGGCTCGACGGTCGGCAGCGCCTCGCAGCGGCGCTCACCGCCCTCGCCTCGCTGCGCCGACCGGAGCGCGAGGTCATCGCGCTCTGCCTGGGAGAGGGCCTGGACTACGAGACCGCGGCGCAGGCGCTGGGCATTCCGGCCGGCACCGTGGCCTCCCGGCTCTCCCGCGCCCGCAAGAAGCTGCGCAAGCTGGCCGAGGCCGACCGGGGCGGTTCTCAACCGGCAGCGCGTGGTTCTCAACCGGCAGCGCACACAAGGCAGTTGAGGAGCCCTACAGCAACGGCGCTCGAAAGAAATCTCGAAGAAAGTCTCGTGAAACGGGAAGGCGGCCGCCCCGACCGACAGACAAGAGGCGATCACGCACACGCGATCCGGCCCGCACAGGAAGGAAACCGATGAACGCGAACACGTCCCGGCAGAACGCTGCCGAGCGGGAAGAGGGCGCCCAGCTCTTCGACCGGACGACGCGCGACTTGCCGTCGGGCCGCCACCAGTTCCACAAGGAGCGCATGATGGCCCGGATTTACGAGACCCAGCAGGCAGAGCACACGGGTGTGGGGGCGGAGACGGTGGCCCCCGCGAAGGATCGGCGGTTCCGTCTGCCGCGTCCGGCGATCACCTTGCCCGCGCTGGCCGCCGCCGTGGCCGTGGCGGTCGTCGCCGGTGTGGTGGCGTCCGGCGGTGAGGCCGGGGACGGCGGTGTCGCCACAGGACCGGCCCTGACCACCACCGTGGGCGTCGCGTCCGCCAAGGGCGTCCCGCAGCTGCTCGACCAGATCGCGCTGGCTGCGGCCGAGGTGGAGCAGCCGGCCGTCAAGCCCGGCCAGTACATCTACATCGAGTCCAAGACTGCCGAGAGCTTCGTGAGGACCGTCGGCGACACCAGCACCCTGGCCAGCCACGAGCTCCACACCCGCCAGGTGTGGGAGTCCCCGGACGGCACCAAGGGCTGGCTGATCGACCCTGCCGTCAACGACGACCCCGAGGGCGAGACCCTGAGCCTGCCCGACGAGCAGGGCAACATCCCGAAGGCGAACCTGAACGCCCCGTCATACGACTACCTGGCCAAGCTGACCATGGACCCCGACGCTCTCCTCGCCAAGATCTACAAGGAGACCGAGGGGCAGGGCAACACCCCCGACCAGCAGGCGTTCACCACCATCGGTGACCTGCTCGGCGAGAGCTACCCGCCCGCAAAGCTGTACCCGGCTCTCTTCAAGGCCGCCGCGAAGATCCCGGGCGTCGTCGTGGTCGACGACGCGGTGGACGCGGCGGGCCGGCACGGTGTGGCAGTGGCCCGTCTCGACGAGTCCAGCGGTGTGCGCGAAGAGTGGATCTTCGACAGGAAGACGCACGTCTACCTGGGTGAGCGCACGGTTCAGGTGAGCGGGACCAGCGGTGAGAAGGGCCTGATCAAGCCCGGCACGGTCATCTTCACCAGCGCCATCATGAACCGCGCCATCGTCGATGGCATCAAGCAGACCCCGTCACAGGCCGGCTGACGTATCCGGTCCACGCAGCGATGACCGGTACCTCCGGTGAGACCACCGGAGGTACCGGGAACATGACGTTCAGCCGACCCCGGGGCTGTGGCTTCTTCCGGTCGATGACCCCGGACAGGGAGCGGACAGGGACCGGACAGCGAACGGGAGCGTGGTCCGCGGGGCCCGGCAGGCAGCCGTGGTCAGCCCGTCCGTACCGCACCGTGACGTTTGGGCGTGCAGATGCGCTGGATATTGCGGACCAGTCTGTGTGACGGCTGTGCCTGAGCCATGACAACGTGATCTGGGAGATGAGGGTGGTACCGCGTGCAGTACGTCATCGACGGTCGCTGACGAGACGTGCTCCTGCCGGGGCTCCTGTCCCTGCGGCGGCCGCGGTCAAGACGGCCAAGACACCGCGACGACGGCCGTTCACGCTGAGGCGGAGTGGACCGCAGCAGCAGACCTTCCCGTATCCGATCAAGTCCGTCATCGGTCCCTGACCGGCCTTACCTGCCCGCTGGCCGGGTTCCCGCTCTTCCCCCGTGAAGGAGACACATGCGCAAGCGTGCTGCCTTTGTTCTGCTCAGTTCCGTTGCGGCGGCCGCGCTGGCCGCCTTCGTCATCCCCGGTGCCTACGCGGAGGAGACCCAGGACGAGGTCCAGATCACCAACGTCCGCTTCGACGGTGGCACGAACATCGTGGTCGATGTCTACGCCAAGACGATCACGGTTTCCGGGACCTTCACCCACCCGTCGGGCATCCAGGACGCAGACTTCGTCCTGTGGCGTGGACCGGATGGTGCGAACCCCTACGAGACCTACGACGACCGCATCGTGTCGAACCAGTACTACTCCCATGCGGACTGCGTCGCCTCAAGTGCCACCACCTCCACCTGCTCGCAGACGATCTCCCTCGAACCGGACTGGAAGTACGGCGGCACCGCGCTCACCAACGCCCACGCCGGCACCTGGAAGGTCAGTGTGCAGGGGGTGGCCGATGACGACAGCTGGACCCACACGGCGAACTACACGACGACTCGTCTGCAGCGACACTCCAAGCTCACCGTGAACGCAGCCCCGGAGCCGATTGCCAAGGGCCAGCCCCTCACCGTCACCGGCAAGCTCACCCGGGCCAACTGGGACACGCTCGATTACCGGGGGTACACCAACCAGCCTGCCAAGCTCCAGTTCCGCAAGGCCGGTACTACGACCTACACCACCATCAAAACCGTGTACACCTCCAGCACCGGCACCCTGACGACCACGGTCCCCGCCTCCGAAGACGGCTACTGGCGTTGGAACTTCGCAGGCACCTCCACCACCCCGGCCGTCAAGGCGACCGGCGACTTCGTGGACGTTCAGTAGCCCGGACGCCGCTCCCGCGGGTTCACACGCGCACGGCGATCACATGAAATACCCTCGCCCGGGCCGTACGGCCCGGGTCGGTGAGGAAATCCAGGGTTGCGCGCCGATCGGTCGAGGGCGGCCCGCGCTCGACCAGCCCGTCGGCCTCAGGAGCATCCAGCAGGCCGGTCACGTCACGGGGGTGGCCCGCAGCTGCCCGACCGGTTCCCGCTGCGTCATCAGCCCCCGTGGAAAGGCGCCCACAGCAATCCGGCGCGCTCCCTGGTCAGACCACGCTCCGCCACGCCGCGCTGCATCATCACGCCAGGTACCTCGGCGAGCTCGAAGGACGGTCGAGCGAGACGTCGGCTGGCTCACGGTCTTCCAGCTGCCCTCTCACTTCCCCAGCTGCACTCGCCCGAAGTGCTCGGTCGTTGGTGAAGCGCAAGCTCAAGACGCTGCAGTCCCGACGGGAGGTGGTCGACGGCTGTCTCGCTGGGACCACCATGGTCCCGGACGCGTGACCACGCGGTCGGTCGAACGACGATGGGCCGGGCTTCGTCGGGACCCAAAGCTGCTGGTCGGATACGGTCACGGCATGACGGAGAGCCTGCCTTCCGACGTAGCCGACGTGCTTGAGGTAGTCCTGAACTCGGACAATCCGGTTCATGCCGCGCTCCGACGGCAGGTTCCGCACCTCAGCGTGCGAGCTCGCTGCACATGCGGGTGCGGTACCGCCTACTTCGAACTTGACACCACTGAGGTGGAGCCAGCGCCCACCGGCCCCAGCACTGTCGTGGCGGCCCAAGCACAGCTGGTCAACGAGGCCGGTGAGTGCCCCGGTGAGGTTCTCGTCTTCACGCAAGGCGGCTACCTGTCGTGGCTGGAAGTCTGTTCATGGAGCGACGACGTCGAGGTGACACTGGCCTCCCTTCGGCCCTGGCTGGAGGCACGCTCTTGACCCGCGTCGGCAGCATCCAGCGGGCCCGACTGCGACACCACGCCCGCCGCACGGGCGGACCACCTCGGACACGTCAGGCAGACGCAGGCGAGCCCGTCGGCCCGATGCCGGAACCGCCCACGACCCGTTCCACCTGGGTACCAATAAGGTGGCCCCATGTCTGCCACGTTGAGTCCCACGAGAGCCAGAGCCGCGCTCCGTACATCGGCGCGCATCTCCGTGGAGTTGCTGCTGGTCCTCGTCATGCTCGCAGCGACGCTCTGGCTTCTGGGCCGAATATGGTCGGTGGTCTGGCCGCTCGTCATCGGTCTGCTCCTCACCACACTGACCTGGCCCCCGGCTCGTTTCCTGCGTCGTCGCGGGTGGTCACCCGCCCTGGCCGCGTCCACCGTGACCGTACTGTTCCTCCTGGTCGCCGTGGGCGTCGTGGCGCTGATCGCGGTACCGGTGGCGTCCCAGTCAGGCGAGCTGACCGACGGAGTGGTCGAGGGTCTTCAGAGGCTGCGCGAGTGGGCCGCCGGGCCGCCGTTGAACGTCGGCGACGACCAGATCACCAAGGCCATGGACACGGCGGTCGCCCGCGCTCAGGACGGCCTCGGCAGCATGGTCACCGCGGTCGTCACGGGAGTGAGCACCGTGGTGAACGGCTTGATCACGGCCGTCCTCGCCCTCTTCCTGATGTTCTTCTTCCTGAAGGACGGACCGCGGTTCCTGCCGTGGCTGGCCCGCCAGTTGCCCGGCCGACTCGCCACCGATGTCCCGACCGTGGCCGCGCGCTCCTGGGACACGCTGGGCGCGTTCGTACGGTCCCAAGCGGCCGTCGGGCTGCTCGACGCCGTCCTGATCGGGCTCGGCCTGTGGATCGTGGGGGTACCGCTGGTGCTCCCGCTGGCGGTGCTGACCTTCGTCTCCGCGTTCGTGCCGATCATCGGCGCCCTGTTCGCCGGTCTCGTCGCGGTTCTCATCGCGCTGGTCTCCAACGGCCTGACCGACGCGCTGATCGTGCTGGGCATCATCGTCGCGGTACAGCAACTCGAGGGCAACGTGTTCCAGCCCATGATCCAAAGCCGTGGGCTCGGCCTCCACGCGGCAGTGGTCCTGCTGGCCGTGACGCTCGGCGGCAACCTGGCCGGCATCGTGGGAAGTCTCCTCGCCGTACCCGTCGCAGCACTGATCGCGGTCGTCTGGAACTACGTGCGCGACCAACTGAGCGAGCCTCGCGACGAGTCGGACGAGGAACCCGTGGGCGTCCCGGCGTAGCGAAATTCGGTGACCGCCCCCACCAGCCGGGACCCAGGTAGGACCCGACCCGGAACCTGTCGCCCGCACGGTCCGGCTCAGCAGCCGAACCGTGCGGCATGACCATGGGCGGTCAGTCCTGCACATGTCCACAGAGCCGGAGATCCCCCACCGTCCCGGCGACGGGGGAACCGGCCGCTCATGACCCCACGCGTTCCCAGCCACGGCGCGGAGGACGGGCGCCAAGGCGGGTGTCGCGGCTGCGGTAGACGATGTAGGGGCGGGTCAGGTAGCCCACCGGCGCGGTGAGCATGTGCACGAGCCGCGTGAACGGCCAGGCGGCGAACAACAACAGGGCACTGATCGCGTGCAGTTGGAACAACACCGGCGCGCCGGTCATCAGGCCCGGGTCGGGCTGGAAGTAGAAGATGGAGCGGAACCAGGGGGAGATGGTCTCGCGGTAGTCGTACCCGCCGCCGACGACGTTCGCGGCCACCGTGGCGGCCAGGCCCAGCACGATGGTCACGGTCAGCGAGACGTACATGGCCTTGTCGTTGCGGGTGGTGGCGGAGAAGACCGGGCCGACGGTGCGTCGCCGGTAGATCAGGATGGCCAGTCCTCCGAGCGTGGCGACGCCCGCGATCGTGCCGAGGACGACCGCGCCGATGTGGTAGGTGTGCTCGCTGATCCCGGCCGCCTCGGTCCAGCTCTTGGGGATGACCAGGCCGCCGATGTGGCCGATGAGGACGACCAGGATGCCGAAGTGGAACAGCGGGCTGCCGATGCGCAGCAGCCGGTTCTCGTAGAGCTGGGAGGAGCGGGTGGTCCAGCCGAACTTGTCGTAGCGGTAGCGCCAGACGTGCCCGAGGACGAAGACGGCGAGCGCGACGTAGGGCAGGACGACCCACAGCAGGATGCCGCCGGTGCCTGTCTCCGCCGCCAGGGTCAAGGGCTGCGCGGGCGCGGTCATCGGGGACCTCCTACGACGGGGTCGGGCAGGAACACGGGGGATGCGTACGGGTCGAGGCCGACCTGTTCCTCGGGCGGGCCCTGCGCGGCGAGCCGTGCTACGGCCTCACGTTCGTCGCCCGCCAGGGCGGGGAGCGTCGCGGAGACCGACTCCAGCACGGACGCCCAGGGCGAACCCTCGTCCTGCAGGGCCAGACGCAGCAGCTCCAGGCCGGCCCGGTGTTCGATGAGCAGCTGCGCTCCCGTGCCCGGGTCGGTGGCGGCAAACTCCAGCACGACGGCGAGGTGGTCGGGCAGTTCGTCATCGCCAAGACGCCAGCCGGCCCTGGTGTAGGTCTGCTTGAGGCGGAGCAGTGCGGTGCCGCGTTTGCGGGTGTCGCCGTGGGCGTAGTACGTCAGGTACGGGCAGCAGCGTTTGCGGTGGTCGAAGGTGGCGACGTAGGCGATGGCCAGGTCGGCAGCGGCGGTCTGCGCGGCGTGTGTGGTGAAGCGCAGCAGGGGGCGGGCGACCGGTTCCGGCAGGGTGGAAGCGACCTGGCCGGCCAGGGCCAGGCGCTGGGCGAAGTTCTCGTCGGGGTAGGCGAGCAACAGGGACTGGGCCTGCCAGGCGTAGGGATGCCAGGGCTCGGTACCGGCCGTCCGTGCGGCCTTTTTCTTGAGGATGTTCATGGCTTCGGCTCGACCTCCCCACCACGGTCGGTGCTCCCGCTGCCACCGCCATCGCCGTTGGCTGACGGTTTCTCCGGGAACAGGCCCGGCGGGGAGCCCTTGCCGTCCCAGTTGAGGAGGTTGACGCGGGTGGCCTTGTCGGCCGGCGTGGCCGGGGTGTCGGAAGTCTGCCGGTCACGCAGTGCGTGGAAGTTCTCCACCGCGATGGGCGCCGCGCCACCGGAGGCCTCGCCGAAGGGGCCGGAGCCGCCCATGCCGGGGCCGCCCTCGTAGTCGAGGCTGCACTCGGTGGCCAACTCCTCCAGCTTGTGGGCCTGCTCGGCGTGGGCGGGCGGGATGACGTACCGCTCGTCGTACTTGGCCAGCGCCAGCAGCCGGTACATGTCGTACATCTGCTCCTCGCCCATCCCGACCTCCCTCGGGATGGCAGCGTTGGGCTCGCGGCCGAGGTTGATGTCGCGCATGTAGGCGCGCATGGCCGCCAGACGGCGCAGGACCGCGTCGACGGGGGCGGGGTCACCCGCGGTGAACAACTGGGCGAGGTAATCGACGGGAATGCGCAGGGCGTCGACGGCGGCGAAGAGGGTGCGGTGGTCCTCGGCGTCCCGGCCGGTGTCACGGACCGCGTCGACGACCGGGGACAGCGGCGGGATGTACCAGACCATGGGCATCGTCCGGTACTCCGGGTGCAGCGGCAGGGCCACCTTGTAGGTGTTGATCAGGGCGTGGATCGGGGAACGCTGCGCCGCTTCGATCCAGTCCCGCGGGATGCCCGCCCGCTCCGCCTCCCGTACGACGTCCAGGTCGTTCGGGTCGAGGAAGACCTGCCGCTGCGCCTCGTACAGGCCGGTGTCGTCGGGCGTGGAGGCGGCCTCCAGCACCTTGTCGGCGTCGTAGAGGACGAGACCGATGTAGCGCAGCCGGCCGACGCAGGTCTCGGAGCAGACCGTGGGCAAGCCGACCTCGACGCGCGGGAAGCAGAAGGTGCACTTCTCGGCCTTGCCGGTGCGGTGGTTGAAGTAGACCTTCTTGTACGGGCATCCGGTCACGCACATCCGCCAGCCCCGACAGCGGTCCTGGTCGACCAGGACGATGCCGTCCTCTTCCCGCTTGTAGATCGCGCCGGAGGGGCAGGAGGCCGCGCAGGACGGGTTGAGGCAGTGCTCGCAGATCCGCGGCAGGTAGAACATGAAGGTCTGCTCGAACTCGAACTTGATCTTCTCCGCGACCTCGCCCAGCAGGACGTCCTGCTCGCTGGTCGCGGCCGAGCCACCGAGGTCGTCGTCCCAGTTCGCCGACCAGGAGATCTTCATGTCCTTGCCGCTGATCAGCGACTTGGGGCGGGCGACCGGGGTGTGCTCCTGCAGCGGGGCGTTGGTCAGCGTCTCGTAGTCGTACGTCCACGGCTCGTAGTAGTCGTCGAGGGACGGCAGCACCGGGTTGGAGAAGATCTGGATCAGCTTCTTGAACCGGCCGCCCGCCTTCAGCGCGAGGTTGCCCCGCTTGTTCAGCTCCCAGCCACCGCGCCAGGTCTCCTGGTCCTCGTAGCGGCGCGGATATCCCTGGCCGGGGCGGGTCTCGACGTTGTTGAACCAGACATATTCGACGCCGGTGCGGTTGGTCCACGCCTGTTTGCAGGTGACCGAGCAGGTGTGGCAGCCGATGCACTTGTCGAGGTTCATCACCATCGCCATCTGGGCCATCACACGCATGATCAGTACTCCACGTCCTGGTTGGCGCGCCGGCGGATGACCGTGACCTCGTCGCGCTGGTTGCCGGTCGGGCCGAGGTAGTTGAAGGCGTACGACAGTTGGGCGTAGCCGCCGATCAAGTGGCTGGGCTTGATCAGCAGCCGGGTCAGGGAGTTGTGGATGCCGCCGCGCCGGCCGGAGGTCTCGGTGCGGGGGACGTCGATCAGCCGGTCCTGGGCGTGGTGCATGTAGACGGTGCCTTCCGGCATGCGGTGCGAGACGACCGCGCGGGCGGCGACCACGCCGTTGCGGTTGACCGCCTCGACCCAGTCGTTGTCCTTCACCCCGACCTTGGCCGCGTCCTGCGTGCTCATCCAGATCGTCGGTCCGCCCCGGGACAGCGACAGCATGAACAGGTTGTCCTGGTACTCGGAGTGAATGGACCACTTGTTGTGCGGGGTGAGATAGCGGACCGTCACGCCCAGTTCCCCGACATCCCCCAGGCGCGGTTCATCGAACAGGGCGTCCATGTTCAACGGGGGCCGGTAGATCGGAAGTTGCTCGCCCAGCGCGGTCATCCAGTCGTGGTCGAGGTAGAAGTGCTGCCGCCCGGTGAGGGTGTGCCAGGGCTTGAGGCGCTCGACGTTCACAGTGAACGGCGAGTAGCGGCGCCCGCCCGTCTCCGAGCCGGACCACTCGGGGCTGGTGATGACCGGTACCGGGGCGGCCTGGGTGTCGGCGAAGGTGATCTGTTTGCCCTCGTGCTCGGCGGCCAGGTCCGCCAGCTGCCTGCCGGTGCGGGCCTCCAGGGCGTGAAAGCCCTGGGTGGCCAGATGGCCGTTGGTGGTGCCGGACATGGCGAGGATCGCCTCGCAGGCGTGCACGTCCCGGGCGATCGACGGCCGCCCGTCCGCCACTCCCCCGCGCACGGTGCCGTTCTTGTGCCGCAGGTACTCCAGCTCGCGCTCCACTTTGAAGGTGACGCCCTTCGTGGTGGCGCCGAGTGAGTCCAGGAGTGGGCCGAGCGCGGCCATCTTCTCCGCGACCGCCCCGTAATCTCGCTCGACCGTGATCAATTTGGGCATGGTGCGGCCGGGCACCGGCTCGCACTCGCCCGCCTTCCAGTCGCGGACCCGACCGCGCGGGTTGGCCATCTCGTCCGGGGTGTCGTGCAGCAGCGGGGCGGCCACGACGTCCTTGCGAACGCCGAGGTGGCCGGCGGCCTGGCGGCTGAACTCCTTGGCGAGGGTATGGAAGGCGTCCCAGTCGGTACGGGTCTGCCAGGGCGGGGCGATCGCCGGGTTGAAGGCGTGCACGAAGGGGTGCATGTCCGTGCTGGACAGGTCGTGCTTCTCGTACCAGGTGGCGGCCGGCAGCACCACGTCGGAGAAGACCGTGGTGCTGGTCATCCGGAAATCCAGCGTCAGCAGCAGGTCGAGCTTGCCCTCCGGAGCCTCCTCCCGCCACACCACATCCCGCGGCCGGGCCTCCGGCGGGGCCTCGGTGGCGCGTACGGAGGAGTCGGTGCCCAGCAGGTGCTTGAGGAAGTACTCGTTGCCCTTGGCCGAGGAGCCCAACAGGTTCGCCCGCCACACGGTCAGGACCCGCGGGAAGTTCTCCGGCGCGTCAGGATCCTCACCCGCGAACCCGAGCCGCCCCGCCTTGAGTTCGTCCACGATGTGCTCGGCGACCGGGCGGCCCCCTGCCTCTGCCTCGTCGGCGAGGTCCAGCGGGTTGCGGTTGAACGTCGGACAGGACGGCATCCAGCCCATCCGCGCCGACTGGGCGATGACGTCCGCCGTGGTCTGCCCGGCGAACGGGCCGCCCGCGCCGGCCGCCGCGAGGGTGTCGGCGGAGAACGGGTCGTAGCGGAACTGGTCGCTGTGCAGGTACCAGTAGGCGGTCTGGATCATCAGCCGGGCCGGGCGGTTCCAGTCCGCGGCGGTCGCGATCGCCGAGTAGCCGGTGATCGGGCGGACCTTCTCCTGACCCACGTAATGGGCCCAGCCGCCGCCGTTGACGCCCTGGCAACCGGTGAGCGTGGTCAGGGTGAGGAAGGCACGGTAGATGGTGTCGGAGTGGAACCAGTGGTTGGTCCCTGCCCCCATGATGATCATTGAACGGCCGCGGGACTCCTCGGCGTTGGCCGCGAACTCCCGCGCGATCCGGGTCGCCTTTGCGGCGTCCACTCCGGTGATCGCCGCCTGCCAGGCCGGGGTGTACGGCTCGGTCGCGTCGTCGTAGCCGGTGGGCCACTGGCCGGGCAGACCCTCACGGGCCACCCCGTACTGGGCCAACAGCACGTCGTAGACGGTCGTCACGAGGCGCCCGGCGACCCGGTGCACGGGGACGCCGCGCCGCAACGTTCCCGCGCTGCCGTCAGCGGCATCGAAGCGGGGCAGGTCGACTGCGACCGGTGCCTCGTCACCGCCCTCGGCGGACAGCAGGGGCTGGGTGTCGCCGAGGTCGAGGTTCCACTTCCCGGCACCCGCCTCGCCGTAGCGGTCGGCGAGCGTGCCGTTCGGGACCACCGGCTGCCTGGTGGCCGCGTCCAGCAGCACGGTCCGGAACTCCGCATGCTCAGCCGTGGCGGCCTCGCCGCCGAGATCGGCGGCGGTCAGGAACTTGCCCGGCGTGTAGGTGCCCGGCTTCCCCTCCACCTCGTCGAGGGTGACCAGGAAGGGCAGGTCGGTGTACTGCTTGACGTAGTCGGTGAAGTACGGGGTGGCCCGGTCGACGAAGAACTCCTTGAGGATCACGTGCCCCATGGCCATCGCCAGCGCCCCGTCGGTGCCGGGCTGGGCCGCGAGCCATTCGTCGGCGAACTTCACGTTGTCCGCGTAGTCGGGCGACACGGCGACGACCTTCTGGCCGCGATAGCGGGCCTCGGCCATCCAGTGCGCGTCCGGGGTGCGGGTGACCGGCAGGTTCGAGCCCCACATGATGAGGTATCCGGCGTCCCACCAGTCCCCCGACTCGGGTACGTCGGTCTGGTCGCCGAACATCTGCGGGGAGGCCACCGGCAGGTCGGCGTACCAGTCGTAGAACGACAGCATCGCCCCGCCGAGCAGCGAGTAGAAGCGAGCGCCGGCCGCGTGGGAGACCATCGACATCGCCGGGATCGGGGAGAATCCGGCCAGCCGGTCAGGCCCGTACTCCTTGATGGTGTGGACGTGGGCGGCGGCGACCATCTCCACCGCCTCGTCCCAACTCACCCGCACCAGGCCGCCCTTGCCGCGCACCTGCTTGTAGCGGCGGGACCTCTCCGGGTCGGAGACGATGTCCGCCCAGGCCGCCACCGGGTCACCGCCGAGCCGGGCCTTGGCCTCGCGGTACATCTGCAGCAGTACGCCCCGTACATACGGGTAGCGCACCCGGGTGGGTGAGTAGGTGTACCAGGAGAACGCCGCCCCACGCGGGCAGCCGCGCGGCTCGTACTCCGGCCGGTCCGGGCCGACCGAGGGGTAGTCGGTCTGCTGGGCCTCCCAGGTGATGATGCCGTCCTTGACGTACACCTTCCACGAGCACGAGCCGGTGCAGTTCACGCCGTGCGTGGAGCGGACCACCTTGTCGTGCGACCACCTGTCCCGGTAGAACTCGTCCGCCTGACGGCCGCCCCGCTTGTGCAGCGAGCGGAGATCTTCAGAGACTTCGGCTTTGGTGAAGAAGCGGCGGCTGCGCACCAGCGCCTCCGCCAGTTCGCCGTCCATACCCGCTCGTGCCTGGCTGGTTTCCGTGCTCACCGTGCCACTCCGCCCCGGGCATGGAGGCCCGTTCGAGTCGTGATCGAGTCCGGCCGCGAACGACGATACGACTGCCGTCCCCCGAATGGTCAACAGCCACGCCCTCGATCATGCAAACACGAGCGGTGGAGATCGTCTGCGCGCCGAAGCGGTTACCCGGGTTCCGAAGGGCTACGCCTGGAACGCGCCAAAACAGGACGGCCCGTCCGGGCACATGAGCACGGACGGGCCGGGTGCAGCGACTGGTCCGCTGCGAGTGGGGAGTGAGGGAAACGGTCAGGCAGCCGGCCGGGACAGGGTGCTGCCTGCCTCTGCGCGCACCTTCTCGACTGCTTCCCACTGCTCGGTGTCGAGGTTGGCGAGCGCGGCCGGGAAGACGCCGTCCTGCTCCTTGAGGATGTGCTCGCGCAGCAGAGCGAGGGTCTCGATGAGCCGGTCCGGCCAGGTGGGGTCGGTAAGGAACGGTCCGTCCGCCTCGGCCAGCACCGCCTCGATCCGGCGGTGCTCGTCCTCCAGCATGGTGATGTGCTCGGGGAACTCCCCGGCCAGGGCCGGGAACAGTCCGTGCTCCTCCACGCGGGTGTGCGGGCCGAGCACGGAGGTGATCTCGCGGGCGAGTTCGGCCATCCGGGCGATTGCGCCGTCACGCCGGGCGTCGCGTACGTGGCTGATGAGGGTCACGACCCTGTCGTGCTCCTGGGTCAGCTCGTCGATGGTCTCCAGCGCCTGGCAGCCGCAGTATTCGCACACCGCTGTCTCTCCCTTCCTGTTCGGTCTGTGGTTCTCGACTGCGTGGTGTCACACGGTGGTGTGTGCGGTGCGGTGCCGGCGTCCGTGGCCGGTGCGCGGAGCCCGGTCACCGCCCTGGACGGCGGTGCGGACACCGGTGAGGGTGAAGACCAGCGCCGCGGCAGCGACGATCGCGAGCAGGGCGAGACCGGCCGCGTAGGTTCCGTACGCGCCGTAGAGCGAACCCATCACCAGCGGCGGGAGGAAACCGCCCAGGCCACCCGCGGCGCCGACGACGCCGGTGACCGAGCCGACCTGGTTGGCAGGAGTGAGCAGGGCCACCAGGGCGAAGGTCGCCCCGCTGCCGGCGCCGAGTGCGGCGGCCATGGCGAGGAAGGCGATGGTGCCGAGCGGGGCCAGGGGCGGGGTGAACGACTGCACCACGGCACCGGCCACGACCACGGCCAGCGAGCCGGCCAGCACCCGGACCGGGCCCATGCGGTCCGACAGCCAGCCGCCGATCGGACGCATCGCGACCGCCAGCAGCACGAACCCGGCCATGCGGTTCGCGGCGTCGGCCTGGGTCAGGCCGTAGCCGGTCTTGAGGTAGGTGGGCAGGTAGACGGAGAAGGCGACGTAGCCGCCGAACGCGACCGCGTACAGCGCGGACGCCTGCCAGGTGATGCCCAGGCGGGCGGTCGCGGCCAGCCGCCGGGCCAGGGGCTCGGTCGGCACGGTGCGGCCTGGTGCGTCGCGCAGCAGCAGCGCTGCGGCCACCGCGTAGATCGCGAGCATCCCTGCGGTGATCAGGAACGGGGTCGCCATGCTGCCCGCGTCGACGAGCTTCACGGTGGTCAGGGCGCTGATGGCGGTGCCGCCCATGCCGGCGCCGAAGACACCGATCGCGAGGCCCCGCCGCTCGGGCGGGAACCAGGCGTTGACGAGGGGCACGCCGACGGCGAAGGCGGTGCCGCCGATACCGAGGAAGAATCCGCCGACCAGCAGGGCGGCAAGGGAGGAGTGCCCGGCCAGACCGAGGTAGAGCACCGGCACGATGGTGGCCGCCGACACGATCGGGAACATCACCCGTCCGCCGAACCGGTCGGTCAGCGCGCCGACCGGGATACGGCCCAGCGAGCCGACCACGACCGGCACTGCCACCAGCAGCGACTGCTCGAACGACGACAGATCGAGGCTGTCCTTGAACCGGGGGCCAAGAGGACTCAGCAGCGCCCATGCCCAGAAGTTCACGGCGAAACCGACCGTGGCCAGGGCCAGCATCAGCCATGCCTGGCGGGGCACCGGAGCAGCTGACGGTGAGCTGCCACTCTTCGACTTCAACGGCTGGACCATGTTGTCCGTCCCTTTCGTGTGCATGGGTGGTACTGCGCCACCGGGATCACACGCGCGGCAGGCCCCTTGCCTGCCAGGCGGCGTCCCGTAACCACTGTTCGCATCCGGACTCGCCGACGGCAGGGGCCATCAGTCCCTACCGGGGGCCGGACAGGCCCCGGGTTCGGACCCGGCCGTCCCTCCCATGGCCCCGTCTCTCAGGTCGCCCGCGCCGCCGCTGCGAAACGGTGGCTGCAATCGGCGGTCCGGGCGTGGGGTGGGGTAGGGCCGATCGGCCCTACCCCACCCCACAGCGCCGGGGGACGATGGGCTGATGTTCCAGAACGACGCCTTTCGCGCACTCGACCGGCAGGAGTGCCTGCGGCTGCTCGCCAAGGTGCCGGTCGGCCGTGTGGTCTACACCCGGCAAGCCCTGCCCGCGGTCCTCCCCATCAACTTCTCCCTGGACATGGACGCCTCCGTCCTGCTGTGCACCTCGCCGGACTCGGACCTCGTCCGGGCCATCGACGGCGTCGTGATCGCCTTCGAGGCCGACGAATTCGATGCGGTATCCCGGTCCGGCTGGAGCGTGATCGTCACCGGACGGGCAACTGTGGTGACCGATCCCGCAGAGCACGAACGGCTGTCGCAGGCCGGCCCCAGCTCCTGGATGCCCCTGCACGACGCTGTGTTCGTACGGATCGAGTCCGAGATGGTCACCGGACGGGAGCTCAAGGGAACGCCCGGCACGCGGTGAGGCACAGTCCGTAGCGACCGCGGGACTGCTGTCGCCCATCACCTGACTCCTGCCTCGCAGACAGCGGTGCGTGCTGACGCCGCGGAGTCATTCCGCCGATCCGGCACCGCCCTGGCGGGTCCCCCGCTCCAGCCCCGTGAGGGAATCAGCTGCCAGGGTTGCGGGCGCCCGGGGCGTACGCGCGCCCTCCGGGCCGTAGCCGAAACGGATCAGCAGCTGGGGGCTGCAGCGCCGCCTCGATCCGGCCATCGCCTCCCGCAGGTCCGGCCACTCCATCGCCTGGTGCAGCATCGAGGTCCGCACCCCGTGCACGGTTGCCGTCAGCAACACGCGCTCCAGGGCCTGACCCGCCCGCAGCCAGTCATCCTGTCCGTCGTGGGACGTCCACAGCAGGGCCACCTGAGCATGACGTTCGAAACGCAGGGCCGGCAGCCGCGGCACCGGCCGCGCACCGGTGAAGTCCCGCACCGGTATCCGCCCGGACGCATCCCGCGGCCCCAGCGCTGTGAAGGGAATGCCGTAGGCGGCGTCCGCTCCCGGGGCGGTGATCCAGGTACGCGTCTCGGCCGCGCGGGCCGGGTGGACGGCGTTGCGGGCCTCGGCCGCTGCCGTCAGGCGCAGCAGGCGCCGCGTCGCGATGATGTCGGGAACATCGAGGTGCGCGCCCTCCACCCGGGCCAAGCTGATCATTTCGTTCACGATCGGGTCCGGCACGGGACGGCCGGTGAAGGGCATCCGGCTCGTGTGGCGCCGCTCGACCGCCCCGTACAGCTCTCTCAAGGACGGCTGCCAGCCCTCGGCGGGCCCGGTCAGCTGCACCGTGGCCAGCAGATCCGCATCGTCTGGTGCGGGACGCAGCCGGACAACGGGATCCCAGCCCAGGGACTCCGCCGCCACCCGGATGTTGAAGACAGCAGCGCCCACCGACAGGTACTGGGCGCGCAGTCGGGGATCGGCCACCAGTAGTTGCCGTCCTCTGTCGACACGGACGAGGATCGACCTGTTGTCCGGGTCGAGGCCGAACCGCCATGGCTGCGTGTTGTGGACCGACGGCGCCGCCACCGCCGCGGCCAGCAGGGCCTGAACGGCCGGTGCGTCGACTTCCCGGGTCTGCATCACGGCTCCTTCACCTCTCCTCTGTACCCGTCAACCTTGTGCCGCCGGCCCGGCGGGGGCGAGGGTTGACCGGCCCTCCCCTGCGGGCCATGCGGCCTCAATCGGCGCGCGGGAAGACGGGTCGGCCGTCCAGGAGCGCGGGACGTACAGTCCCCGGTCCACCGCCGCATGCCCGCGCCGATCGGCGTAGACCAGATGGACCGCAACCTGGGACTTCTCGATCCTGCCCGCCGTACCGGTGTATTGCCGCTGAACGCCGACCGTGCGCGTGCCCTTCTTCACGTCCCCGGTCTCGTCGACCACCAGCACGGCCTGGTCGTCGCGTAGATGCTCCACCACGCAATCGTGCACGTCGTCGCGTACTCGGTCGGCGTCCCACTCGGCACGGCCCAGCAAGGGCTGCATACCGCCCGGGGTGGTCTCTCCGGCCCACTCTGCGATGGTCCAGCAGTTCTTACACCGATGATCAACGGTGGCCGCGCCCTTGCCCGAACAGGCCCCCCACCAGCAAGATCACAATCTATTCCCTGGGGCTCGGCCGCCATTCCGCTTCGAGGATGCTGAACATCTCGGAGTCCCGCCAGCCGTCCCGGATCAACGCGGTGTGCCGATGCCGGCCCTCGTACGTCATACCGAGCTTGCCCAGCAACCGAGACGACGCGCGATTGCGGGGGTCACAGGTCGCGTAGATCCGGTGGAGTCCCAATTCCCCGAACCCGCGCGACAGAAGCTCTTGTCCGATCCCCGTGCCCACGCCACGCCCCCAGGCCCTGGGGTGCACGATGTAGGAGATTTCGCCCTGCCGATGGCGATGGCTACGAATGCGCAGCTCACCCATGCCGACGAGTTCGTTCTCGAAGCGAGCAATGTAGACGAATCTCTGCTGATGGGCGTGCGACCAGGCTTCGACGGCGGTTTGCACGAACGCGCGCGTCTGGTCCTCGCTGTTCGGCCCCCAAGGCTGGTAACGACAAGCCTCCTCAAGGCCGGCCCAGGAGTGCACTGCTTGCCAGTCGTCGAGCGCGAGCTTGCGCAAAGTCACCATGGATCGGCTCACAAACAGATCCTGCCAGATCTCGCATGGGGCACGAGCCCGGACTTCGGTAGCCCGCCACCGCCGTCAGACCGAGCCCCACAGACCGGCGTCACCTTGCGCCAAGTCACGATCTACGGCTGGAGTACTGGGCGCCAGGGTTACCCAGAACCGGAGATATGGGACAGGCACTTACGGCACTTACGGCAGTCCCCCGATGTGCTGCCCGCACGGCAAGCGCCGCGGAAGTCCCCTCGGCCGTGTCAGGGGCGGCGCACCGTGTGGGAGGAGGGTCAACTGGTGCGCGTATCGGCAGACCCCACCGCCGCGGTTGTGGTGCCCGGCAGGGCAGCCGGAGTCTCGGCCGCCCCCAACCCACCGGCTGTTCGGGCAAGTTCATTCGACGGCGCCGTGACCACTTCTCGCCTACTCAGCTTGTTCCGCTCCCGGTCGCCGACGGTGCCGGGGGCTGTGCAGTGCAGTGCCCCGGGGCTCGCGGAGTGTGGGCGCCGTCCGGGCCGTAGCCGAACCGGATAAGCATGTGCGGATGGCACCGCTTGTGTCGCGGCAGGGTAGTGGCTGCCCGTAGGTCGGGCCATTCCATGGGCTGGTGCAGGAGTGAGGTGCGCAGCCCGTGGGCGGTCGCCGTGAGCAGGACGTACTGCAAAGCCTGGCCTGCCCGCAGCCAGTCGTCCCGCCTGTCGTGGGGCGTCCACAGCAGGGCCACCTGGACGTGGCGTTCGAACCACAGGGCGGGCAGGCGCAGGGCGGGCAGCGCGCCGGTGAAGTCCCGCATCGGCATGCGTCTGCCTGCGTCGGGCGGGCCGAGAGCGGTGACGGGGATGCCGTAGGGGGTTTCTGCTCCCGGGGCGGTGAGCCAGGCGCGGGTTTCGGCGGTGCGGTCCGGGTGGGCGTGGTTGCGGGCCTCGGCTCGGGCGGTCAGGCGCAGCAGGCGCCGTGTTCCGGCGATGTCCGGCACGTGGAGGCGGGCACCGGCGGCGTGGGCGGCCGATGCCATCTGGGCCACGATCGGCTCGGGAACGGGTCGGCCGGTGAACGGCATCCGGCAGGTGCGGCGCCGCGCGATGGCCTCATAGAGGCCGGAGTCCGCCAACTGGTCGTCCGCGCCGAGCGGATCGGTCAGTCGTACCGTGGCCAGGAGTCCGGGTTGGTGCGGATCCGGCAGCAGTCTCACCTCCGGCCGCCAGCCCTGGTGGAAGGCGGCGAGCCGGAGGTTGAAGACCGCGGCGCCCACGGACAGGTACTGGGCGCGGTGCGTCGGGTCGGTCCGTGGCAGTGTCCGCTCGGGCGCCGAATGGACCTCCAGTGCCTGGCTGCCGGGGTCCAGACGAAAGCGCCAGGGCTGGGTGTTGTGGATCGACGGGGCTGCCACGGCCGCCGCCAGGAGCGACTCCACGGTGGCGGTGTCCAGCCGGGCTTGAGTGCGCATGATGCCTCCTCTTTCTCTTTGGCCGGGGATCAGGTGGCGGGCAGGGCGGTGGCCAGCAGGACGACGCCGAGCGAGCCGACGAGGGAGGTGACCGCCAGGATCCGGGCAAGGTCGGCGCGGCCCTTGGCGTGGGCGATGCCGTGTCCGGCCGCGGCAAGCATCACCCCCACGAACAGGGCGAGTTTGGCCGCGAGGGTACGCCCGTAGCCGGGTTCGGCGAGCGAGGCCCAGGTGACGCCCCGGTGCCAGGCCATGGCCCAGCCGGTCGCCAGCTGCACGGGCAGGAACACCGCTCCGGTCAGCATTCCGAACCGGCGGCCGGCCGCTGCGGTGAAGGTGTCCTTGGCCTCCGGGGCGAGCAGGTGGCGGGCCAGCGGCAGGATGACCAGGGAGAGGGCGAGTTGGCCGCCGACCCACAGGGCCGCACCGGCCACGTGCGCGAAACGCACCAGGGACCACCAGCCGACGGTGTCCACTACTTGCTCACCTCCACCGTGCCGTGCGCTCCCGCCTCGGCGTGGCGCATGTCGTGGTCGACGAAGGAGTAGTGGCCGGCCTCGGGGAACGTCGTCTCCACGAAGCCGCCCTGTGCCGTGGCCAGGTCCAGTACCTGCGAGCCTCCGGGCCGGCCGGGCTTGAGGAGGTAGGCGCCCTCCTTGTACACGGTGTCGAAGACGGTGCCGACGATGTGGAAGGCGATGCCGTCGGACGGCCCGGCGGACACCACCCAGAAGCGGGCCCGCTCGCCGGCCTTCATCTTCAGGGGCCGCTTGGCGTACTGGGAGGCGATGCCGTTGAACACCCAGGCGTCCGGGGTGCCGTTGGTCATCTTCGCCACCTGGGCGGTGCTGCCCGGGGTGCCGAGGTAGAGCGCGGAGGAGACCAGCACGTATTCGTGGTCGACCTTCTTCAGGCCGGGTGGGTCGATGACGACGGCGCCGTACATGCCGTTGCCGATGTGCTGGAGCATCGGTGCGGTGCTGCAGTGGTACAACCACGCTCCGGCCTTCTCGGCGCGGAAGCGGTAGACGAGGCGCTCGCCGGGCTGGATGGTGCGCATGGGCTTGTCGGGGGCGAGGGAACCGGCGTGGAAGTCGATGCCGTGGCCCATGCCTTCGTCGTCGTTGACGAGGGTGATCTCGAAGACGTCGCCGACCTTGCCGTGGAGGGTGGGGCCGGGGGCGGAGCCGCCGAAGGTCCACATCTGCTGCTTCACTCCTGGGGCCACTTCGACCGTGGTGTGCGCGGCGTGCAGTTCGACCTTGTGGACCGTCCCGCCGGGCGCGGGTGCCAGGTCGGCCTCGCGTGGCTGCCAGCCGGTGGAGAAGTCGGCGGAGAGGTCGAGGCCGCCCGCGGTGGTCGTCGCGGAGTGGCCGTCGTGCCCGCTCGCATGAGTGGTGTCGCCGGACGTGCTGGTGTCGCCGGTGACGACGATGTCCATGGTCATCCCGGCCGCCTTGTGGCCCGGCAGGGTGCACCACGCCTCGCGGCTCTCGGTGACCTGCCCGAGGTCGAGGGTGCGGGTGTCGCCCTTGGCGAGCATCGGGGTGGCGGGACCGTCCTCGACCTTGAGGTCGTGACGCTGGGTGTCGGTGTTGGTGACCTTGAGCCGCAGCGTGGTGCCTGCGGCGACCTCGATCCGGGCCGGGCGGATGCGCATGTCGGCCAGGGTGACGGCGACCGTGCGCGTGGTCCCGGCGCCCGGGCCCGTCGTCCCGGCGGCGCTCGCCCCGCCGCCGGTGTCCCCGCCGCTGTTGGCCATGAGCACGGCCAGCACCGTGACCACGGCGCCTGCGACGGTGCCCCACAGGGCGGGCCGCCGCGCCACACCCGTCGTGTCCGCGTCGTGCACGAGTCCCCGTCCGCTGCGGACCAGCACACGCACCGCCAGCGCGAGGAACGCGGCCCCGCCCGCCCCGGCCAGCAGCATGCCCGTCGTACCGGCGGGGTCGGGCAGCGGGATCGCGAGCAGGACTACGCCGACGTTGAGTACGACGAGCCGCGGCACCCAGCCCCGTTCGAGTACGGCCCGCAGCGCGGCCCGTTCCTTGGGACCGCCGGCCAGCACGATGGGCAGCAGGTAGGTGAGCGCGCCGATGAGGACCTGCGCGACAAGGCCGACGAGCAGCACAGGGGTCAGGGATCCGAAGGCGTCCCGTGCCTCGGCGAGCGGCCGGGCGGCCAGGAGCACCAGGTCCGCGAGCACGCCGGCCAGCAGCCAGCCCGCAGCCGCGGCCAGCATCCACGCGGCGGCCGCCGAGATCGGGGGCCGGCGGCGCACCGTACGGGCGAACAGCTGCATCGCGACGGCGACGCCTGCTGTGTAGCCGGCAACACCGAGTACGGCGGCGGGGCGCCATCCGGCCGCAAGGCCCGCGACGGCGATCAGCAGGCCGCCCCCGGTCAGTACCAGCACCCAGCGCGCCAGCCGGGTGGTGCGCTCGGCCATCCGCACCCCCAGCACGGTGGGCCAGAGCATGAACAGCGTGCCGAGCACGGGCAGTCCGATCCAGCCGAGGAGGGTGGCGTGGACGTGGGCCAGCTTCAGCCCGCTGTAGTACTGCGGGCCGGCCTTACCTGTGGCCAGCAGCCAGCCGAGTGCCCCGCCGATGATCAGTGCCACCGCGGCGGCCCGGTAGTAGTCGGCGATCGGGGCGAGCCGTCCGCCCAGCGCACCCCTGCCCATACGGACCAGCACCACCAGGTGCGCAGTGACCGCGGTGATCAGGAGCACGCTGCCGACGCCGGTCAGGACTGGCGTGTCGGTCCACATGCCGGTGAGGACGCCCACGGCGCCGAGGTTGACGCCAGCGAGCCGGGTGTTGCTCCACTGCCGGTCCGGTAGCTTCACGTGGAGCATGGCGACGGCGAAGTGCTCGCTCCACACCACGATGGCGGTGGTGGCGGCACCCAGCAGGAACAGGTGGACGGCCAGCCAGCGGGCCGCGGGCAGTGCCTGCTGGGCGCTCGCCGCCAGCAGCGCGAGCAACACCCAGGCCGCGACCAGGCCGTGGGCGGCCAGGTGCCGGCTACGCACGCCGGACGTCTTGAACCTGCTGGGCGGGCGGCCACCGCCCGCGGCCGGGTCATCGCTCTTGCTGTACACGGTGCTCCTTGCCGCCCTCGGCGGCGGTCGGACGGGGACGGGCAGGCACTTCCGAGTCGCCGACGCCGGACAGCAGGGCGGCCAGTTCGCGCTGGTACGGGAAGGATCCGGGCCGGTAGCCGCACCACGGCTCCTCGGCGTAGGGGTCGCCGGTGACGCCGTAGGCGCGCGACCGGGAGCCGCCGCAGACCCGGCGGAACTCGCACGCGCCGCACCGACCGCCGAGCCGGTCAGGGTCCCGAAGGCCGGTGAACAGTTCCGAGGTGCGGTAGATCTCCGTCAGCGGCGTCTTGCGCACGCTGCCCGCGCCCAGCGGCAGGAAGCCGCTGGGGTGCACGGTGCCGGTGTGGGAGACGAAGACGAAACCGCGGCCGGCGTTGACGTCCAGCGGCGGTCGCCGCACCCGGCGCGCTCCTGCGCACAGGCCCAACTCCGCGGTGCGCTCACGCAGTTCTCGGTACAGCGGGCCGAGCCCGAGCGCCCTGACGTGGTCGTCGCCGGTGGTGGCGAGGATCTGGCGTTGGAGGGCGACGCGGCGGAAGTGGTGGGCCTCGGTGGTCTTGGCGGGCACGGTCAGGCCCACGTCGTAGACGAAGTTGAGGACGTCTTCCGCCTCGCCCGGGGTGAGAGCACCCAGTGACCGTCCGCGGCCGGTCGGCACCAGGAAGAAGGCGCTCCACAGCATCGCGCCGTGCTCCGCGACGAGGCGGACGATGTCGGGGAGGTCGTGCAGGTTGTGCATGGCGATCGTGGTGTTGATCTGCACCTTCATGCCGAGGGCGCGGGCGGCGTCCCAGGCGTCCAGGGTCCAGCGGAACACGCCGGGCACCCCGCGGAAGCCGTCGTGGAGTTCGGCGGTGGATCCGTCGAGGCTGAGCGAGAGGCCGACCGCGCCGGCCGCGTGCAGCTCCCGCAGCCGCTGCTCGGTGAGCGTCGGTGTGCCGGAGGGGGAGACGGCGACCCGGACCCCGACCTCCTGGCCGTAGGCGATGAGCTCGGTGAGGTCGGGGCGCTGGAACGGATCGCCGCCGGTGATCACGAACAGCGGGGCGGGCTGCCCGAAGGCGGCCACCTGGCGCAGCAGGTCTTGGGCCGCGGCGGTGTCCAGCTCCCGCGGGTCCCGGTTGGGCACGGCCTCGGCGCGGCAGTGCAGGCAGGCCAGCGGGCAGGCCCGGGTGGACTCCCAGATGACGATGAACGGCCGCTCCCCCGCGTCGTGCCGCTGGCGGCGGATGGCATGGGCGGGGGCGGTCATCGCACGGCCCTGCCCAGCGCCCTGTGGCTGTGTCCGGCCGCCCTGGAGTCAGGGCAGACGAGGCGGGCGGCCGGACGGTGACCGGGCCGGACCGTGCGCGGCACCCGCCGTGCGTGGCAGCGGTGGCATCGGCCTCGACGAGGGTGGTCGATGTGGTCGTACACGGGATTACCTCCGGTTCGGTCGCCGTCAGCATCCACCGGCGGCGGTGGTCGGCGCGGCGGCCGATGGTCTTCGCCTACTGGGCCGACGGTCCCTCTTCACGAGAGGTGTGCAGGACCGAACGGTCAGTCGTCAGAAGGAGACGGGGTCAGGAGTGGTTCGAGGAGCAGGGGGTGAGGGCGTCCGCGGTGGCCACCATCGCGGCTCCCAGGCCGGTGAGTGCGGCGCCCAGGCCCGTGACCAGGGTCGTGAGGTGCCATGCCTGGTAGGCGGACATCAGGGAGGCGCGCAGGGACTGGCCCATGAACGCGGTCTGGCGCAGCTTGGCGAGCTTCTCGTCGTCGCCTCCGGCGGCGTGCAGCTCCGCGGTGATCTCGGCGTAGGTGCGGCCGCCGGTGGCATGGGCGAGGTTGCCTCTGATGAACTCGGCGTAGGCGTGCGCCTCGGGGCCGGTTGCCACTTGGCGGCCGGTGTAGGCGGAGAGTTCGGCGGGCAGCCCGTGATCGGGGAAGGTGATCTTCTGGGCGGCCAGTTCGGTGCGGATCTCCTTCCTGCCGCTGCGGCCGCGCCACAGCATGACCGGTCCGGCGATTACCAGGGCTGTACCGACCGTCCTGAGCAGGGTGCCGGCCCGGCGATGCGATCCGTCCATGACGTGTTGTCCTTCTTTCCTTTGCCTGCTGGTGCGGCAGTGCGTGGACATCGGCTGAAACGAGGTGCACGCACCGCCGCGGGAGTGGATGGCGTCGGGTCAGCGGTGGCTGAGCCGCAATCGCCAGGCTTCGGGGCCGCGTTCGAGGTATTCCACCGAGAACACGCCCGGGTTGCGCTGCTCGATCTGCGCGAGCAGCGGCAGCGGGTCGTGGTGGGCGATCAGCACCATGGCGGTGCCTGCCGGGACGGCGTCGAGGGCGCCGAAGACCGTCGCGTGACGGATGGCGTGCGGGACGTCTCGGACGTCCAGTTCGGGTTCGTCCACCTCCTCGGCGCCGCCGCAGCCGCATACGCCGCCGCAGCCTCCGGTCTCCTCGATCTGCCCTTCGGACATGTCCTGCCCTTCGTACATGTCGTGCCCTTCCTCGTTGTGCCGATCTTCTGGGGAGCCCTTGGTGGACGAGTCGTTCGCGAGCCGGTGGTGCATGTCCGCCAGCAGCTCCGCCAGGGAGATCTCGGGTGTCACGGCGAGCAGCGGCAGCACGAGGCCGTTCTCCTTGGCCTGGTGCTCCTCGAAGAGCACCTGCAGGGCGCGCGCGTCGGCCCCGGCAGCCGCCGGGCTCGGTGCGGCGCGCAGGGCGTCGACGAGCGCGGTGAGGCAGCGGTGTTCGCCGATCAGGCTCTCGATCAGCAGGCGGGCCTCGGGCATGCGGTGGGCGGCGGGGTAGAGCGCGGCTTCCTCGGCCGCGGCGTGCGGCAGGAGCGAGCGGTCGCAGAAGGTCACGAGACCGGTGTGGATCTTCTCGGCTGCGCTCGGGTCCCGGTCCACGGCGGTGAGCAGCATCTTCACCCGTCCGGCGAGCTCCCCGGCCAGTCGTGCGTGATGCGCCTCGGCACTTTGCAGGGCCGTGGCGTCTCGGGGGTGCGAGGCGAGGGTGAGCACGCTCATGACTCTCTCCAGCGGGTCGGGCCGGCTCAGCCGGTCGATGCAGGCGGGTGATGGCATTTCCGGCTACCGACTCCGGAGGGGATGCCGCGTCCGGCCGCACGGGGCGGCCGGACGCACGACCGAACCGGGCCACACACGCCGTACGCGCTGTGCCTGCGGCGGCCGGGACGGGGGATGGGCCGCCTGACAGACGGGATGCGGTCGTACAGGCAGATGGGCATCTGCGGTTCGATCACAGCCAGCATGCAACGCCCGGCACACACGACTCCCCGGCCGACCGGACCCGGCACCGGGACCATTGGTCCCTATTGCCACCAGCAACATGGGGCCGGTAGGCCATCTGCCAGGGACCGCCAGCCCCAGGTGTCGGATGCCATGCCCCGCTTAGCGTCCTGGCCATGGAGAACGATCAGAACGCACGGCGTCAGCAGTCGCGTGCCGGTGAAGGCTGGCCGCTGGCGGCCCGCAGGCTGCTCACGCGCAGCGAGGTGTCGGCCGACGGGCGTGCCGTGTTCGGCGCGGGCGATCCGCGGTGGGAGGGCTTCTACCGGGACCGGTGGTCGCACGACAAGGTGGTGCGCTCCACGCACGGCGTGAACTGCACCGGTTCGTGTTCGTGGATGGTGTATGTCAAGGACGGCATCATCACGTGGGAGCACCAGGCCACCGACTACCCGTCGATCGGCGCGGACTGTCCCGAGTACGAGCCGCGCGGCTGCCCGCGCGGGGCGTCGTTCTCCTGGTACACGTACTCGCCCAGCCGGGTGCGCTACCCGTATGTGCGTGGCGCGTTGCTGAAGCTGTGGCGCGAGGCCCGCAAGCGGCTCGGCGACCCGGTGGCGGCCTGGGCCGAGATCACCGGTGACCCGGCCAAGGCGCGCGCCTACAAGCGGGCCCGCGGCAAGGGCGGGCTGGTGCGCGCCGACTGGGACGAGGTCAGCGAGCTGATCGCCGCCGCCCAGGTGCACACCGTCAAGACGTACGGCCCCGACCGTGTCGCCGGCTTCTCGCCGATCCCGGCGATGTCGATGGCGTCGTTCGCGGCCGGTGCGCGGTTCCACTCGCTGATCGGCGGCACGCTGCTGTCGTTCTACGACTGGTACGCGGACCTGCCGATCGCCTCGCCGCAGGTCTTCGGCGACCAGACGGATGTGCCGGAGGCGGCGGACTGGTGGAACGCGGGCTATCTGATCATGTGGGGTTCCAACATCCCGGTGACCCGCACCCCCGACGCGCACTTTCTCACCGAGACCCGTTACAACGGCACCAAGGTCGTCGCGGTCAGCCCGGACTACGCGGACAACGTCAAGCACGCCGACGAGTGGCTCGCCCCGCACCCGGGCACGGACGGGGCGCTGGCGATGGCCATGGGCCATGTGATCCTGCGCGAGTTCCTCGTCGACCGCGAAGTGCCCTACTTCCAGGACTACCTGCGCACGTTCACCGACGCCCCGTTCCTGGTGACCCTGCGCGAACACGACCGCGGTCTCGTACCGGACGGGTTCCTCACCGCCGCCGACCTCGGCCGCGACACCGAACACGCCGAGTCCAAGACCGTTCTCCTCGACTCGGCCACCGGCGAACCGGTCGTGCCGAACGGCTCGCTCGGCTTCCGCTGGGGGGAAGCCGAGCCGGGCCGCTGGAACCTCGACCTGGGCGACACCGTGCCCGAGCTGAGCCTGCTCGAGTGCGCGGAGGAGACCGTGGCCGTGGCCCTGCCACGGTTCGACGAGGGCGCCACGGAGGGCGGCTCGGTTCTGGTGCGCGGGGTGCCCGTGCGCCGGATCGGCGGGCGGCTCGTCACCACCGTCTTCGACCTGATGCTCGCCCAGTACGGGGTGGCCCGGCCCGGCCTTCCGGGCAGCTGGCCGTCGTCGTACGACGACGCCTCACAGCCGTACACGCCGGCCTGGCAGGAGACGATCACCTCCGTGCCGGCCGAGCAGGCGGCCCGGATCGCCCGGGAGTTCGCCCGCAACGCCGAGCGCACCCAGGGCCGTTCGATGATCGCCCTGGGCGCCGGCACCAACCACTGGTTCCACTCCGACACCATCTACCGCGCCTTCCTGGCACTGACGACGATGACCGGCTGCCAAGGTGTCAACGGCGGCGGCTGGGCGCACTACGTCGGCCAGGAGAAGGTCCGCCCGGTCACCGGGCAGCAGCACCTGTCGTTCGCCTTCGACTGGCAGCGTCCCACCCGGCACATGGCGGGCACCTCGTACTGGTACCTGAACTCCGACCAGTGGCGCTACGAGGCGTTCGGGCCCGAGGAGCTGGCCTCCCCGCTCGGGGAAGGGCGGTTCCAGGGCAAGGGGTTCGCGGACTGCCTCGCCCAAGCCGTGCGGCTGGGCTGGACGCCGGGTCACCCCGGCTTCAACCGTAACCCGCTCGACATCACGGACGAGGCGGCGGCAGCGGGACGTCCGGTCGCCGAGCACATCGTCGACGAGCTGAAGTCGGGGCGGCTGCGGTTCGCCGCCGAGGACCCCGACGACCCGGCCAACTTCCCGCGCGTGCTGACCGTGTGGCGAGCCAACCTGCTGGGCTCCTCCGGCAAGGGCAACGAGTACTTCCTGCGCCACCTGCTGGGCACGGACGCGGCCGTCCGCTCCGAGGAGACCCCGCCCGAGCACCGGCCGAAGGACGTGGTGTGGCGGGAGGAAGCGCCCGAGGGCAAGCTCGACCTCCTGGTCTGCATGGACTTCCGGATGACCTCCACCGGCCTACTCGCCGACGTCGTGCTGCCGGCGGCGACCTGGTACGAGAAGGACGACCTGTCCTCGACCGACATGCACCCCTTCGTGCACGCCTTCACCCCGGCCATCGCCCCACCCTGGCAGGCCCGCACCGACTACGACACCTTCCTGACCATCGCCGACCGCTTCAGCGAGCTGGCCGCCGAGCACCTGGGCACCCGCACCGACGTCCTCGCCGTGCCGCTGCTGCACGACACCCCCGACGAACTCGCCCAGCCCGGCGGGGTCGTACGGGACTGGAAGACCGGCGAGTGCGAGCCGGTCCCCGGGCAGACCATGCCCAAGCTGGCCGTCATCGAACGGGACTACGCCGCGATCGCGCAGAAGATGCGCGCCGTCGGTCCGCTGCTGGACACCCTGGGCACCACCACCAAGGGCATCACCGTTCACCCCGACCAGGAGATCGACGACCTCCGGCACCGCAACGGCACCGTCAGGGACGGAGTCGCCGCCGGACGGCCCTCACTCGCCACCGCGAGCCACATGTGCGACGCGATCCTCGCCCTGTCCGGCACCACCAACGGCCGTCTGGCCACCGAGGGATTCCGCGCACTGGAGCGGCAGACAGGCAGCGAGGGCCTGGTGGAACTGGCCTCCGAGCGCGAGGCGGAGCGGATCACCTTCGCCGACACCCGCACCCAGCCCCGCTCGGTGATGACGTCGTACGAGTGGTCGGGCTCGGAGACCGGCGGGCGTCGCTACTCACCGTTCGTGATCAACACCGAGCACAAGAAGCCCTGGCACACGCTCACCGGCCGCCAGCACTTCTTCGTCCAGCACGACTGGATCACCGAGCTGGGCGAGCAACTGCCGGTCTACCGGCCGCCGTTGAACACGCCCAAGCACTACGGCGACGAGCAACTGCGGGAGGACGGCCGGGCGGAGGTCACCGTCCGCTATCTGACCCCGCACTCGAAGTGGTCCATCCACTCGAACTACCAGGACAACAAGTACATGCTCGACCTGTCCCGCGGCGGACCCACTATCTGGATGTCCCTGGAGGACGCCGAGAAGATCGGCGTGAAGGACAACGAGTGGATCGAGGCGTACAACCGCAACGGTGTCGTCGCCGCCCGCGCCGTGGTCACCCACCGGATGCCCGAGGGCACCGTGTACATGTACCACGCCCAGGACCGCAACGTGAACGTGCCGAAGACCGAGGTCAGCGGCAAGCGGGGCGGCATCCACAACTCGCTCACCCGGTTGCTGCTCAAGCCGACCCATCTCGCGGGCGGCTACGCCCAGTTCACGTACGCCTTCAACTACTACGGCCCGACCGGCAACCAGCGCGACGAGGTCACCGTCATCCGCCGCCGCAGCCAGCAAGTGGAGTACTGACATGCGCGTCATGGCCCAGATCGCGATGGTGATGAACCTCGACAAGTGCATCGGCTGCCACACCTGCTCGGTCACCTGCAAGCAGACGTGGACCAACCGCACCGGCGTCGAGTACGCCTGGTTCAACAACGTCGAGACCAAGCCCGGCGTCGGCTACCCCCGCCGCTACGAGGACCAGGAACAGTGGAAGGGCGGCTGGATGCTCGACAAGCGCGGACGTCTCGTCCTGCGCTCCGGAGGCCGGATCAAGCGGCTGCTGTCCCTGTTCTCCAACCCCGACCTGCCGGGCATCGAGGACTACTACGAGCCGGTCACCTACGACTACGACAACCTGGTCAGCGCCCCTGCCCAGAAGGACATCCCCGTCGCCCGCCCGCGCTCGGTTCTCACCGGCAAGCCCACCGCCATCACCTGGGGCGCCAACTGGGAGGACGGCCTGGGCGGTGCGCCCGAGAACGCCGGCGGCGACCCGAACCTCAGCGGTGAGTGGGCTCAGAAGGTCAAGTTCGAGTTCGAGCAGACCTTCCTCTTCCACCTCCCCCGCCTGTGCGAGCACTGCCTCAACCCGGCCTGTGTGTCGGCCTGCCCGTCGGGCGCGATGTACAAGCGGGTCGAGGACGGCATCGTCCTGGTCGACCAGGACCGCTGCCGGGGCTGGCGGATGTGCGTGACGGCGTGCCCGTACAAGAAGGTCTACGTCAACCACGCCACCGGCAAGGCGGAGAAGTGCACGTTCTGCTTCCCGCGCATCGAGGCCGGCCAGCCCACCGTCTGCTCCGAGACCTGCGTGGGACGCCTGCGCTACCTGGGCCTGCTGCTCTACGACGCGGACAAGGTCGGCGAGGCCGCGGCCACCCCGGACGAGAAGGACCTCCTCGACGCCCAGCGCGGGGTGTTCCTTGACCCGCACGACCCGGAGGTGCGCGCGGCAGCACGCGAGTCGGGGATCCCGGAGGACTGGCTGGAGGCGGCCCGCCGCTCCCCCGTGTACGACCTGGTCATGCGCTACAAGGTGGCGCTGCCGCTGCACCCGGAGTACCGGACCATGCCGATGGTCTGGTACGTGCCCCCGCTCTCCCCCGTCCTCGACGCCGTCGACGCGGCGGGCGGCAACCAGGACGACCCCGACCACGTCTTCGCCGCCGTCACCCGGCTGCGCATCCCGCTGGAGTACCTGGCGGAACTGTTCACCGCCGGAGACGCCGACGTCGTCGCCGGGGTGCTGATGAAACTCACCGCGCTGCGCTCGTACATGCGCGAGCGCACCCTCGGTGAGGAAGGCGACGAGGCCGTGCTCAAGGCAGTCGGCCTGACCACACGCGAGGCGGAGGACCTGCACCGGCTGCTCGCCGTCGCCAAGTACGCCGATCGCTACGTCGTTCCGGCCGCGCACAAGGAGGACGCCGCCGCGCTGACCGCCATGGAGAACCGCTGCCCGGTCGAGTCCTCCGGCGACCCGCAGCCCGCCGACGGCCGCCGCGTGATGCTCGGCATCCCCACCCTGCGCCGCCGTACACCAGAAGCCCCCGCCGGAGGACGTCCGTGAGCCCGCTGCCCTCCACCATTCCCGCCCTCGTCCGCACCCGCGTCCGCGCGGCCGTACGCCGCCCGGCTCGGCTCACCCCTGAGGAGACGGCGGGCCGAGCCCTGATACTGCGGCTCGTGTCGCTGCTCCTGCAGTACCCCGACTCCGAACTGACCGCAGCGCGCACGGAGTTGACCACCGTAGTGGAGGCTCTTCCGGCCACGCCCGCGGCGGCGGACCTGGCCCGGTTCACCGACTGGTTCGCCGCGCAGGATCCCGAGACGCTGGAGCGCCACTACGTCGAGATGTTCGACCTGCGCCGCAAGAGCAGCCTCTACCTCACCTACTACCTGCACGGCGACACCCGCCGCCGGGGCATGGCCCTGCTCACCCTGAACCAGCGGTACAAGGCCATGGGCTGGGACACCGACGGGGGCGAACTGCCCGACCATCTGCCGGTCGTGCTGGAGTTCGCAGCCCTTGTAGGCCCGGGTGGCGGCGAGGCACCGCTGCGCCAGCACCGGCGCGGGCTGGAGTTGATCCACCGGGCGCTGACCGACGCCGACTCCCCCTACCGGCACGTCCTGGCCGCGCTGCTCACCCTGCTTCCCCCGCCCACCGAGGCCGACCGCGCGGCCGTGGCCCAGCTCGTCGCCGAGGGCCCGCCGAACGAGGAGGTCGGCCTCGACCCCTACGGGACGTACGGGGAGGGCGAGTTCGCCCCGCCGGGCACCTTCGTGCCGCCCGTGCCCGCCCCGCCGACCTGTGTGCCACCCGCTCCGACCAACCGTACGGAAGGCCCCCGATGAACGCCGTACCCACCCCTCTGGCCGCCGCGTCCACGAGCGGCGCCGACCTCCTGTTGTGGGTCGCCTTTCCCTACATCTGCCTCGCCGTGTTCGTGGTCGGGCACGTCTGGCGCTACCGACAGGACCAGTTCGGCTGGACCTCCCGCACCAGCCAACTCCTCGAACACCGGTGGCTGCGCTGGGGCAGCCCGCTGTTCCACCTGGGCGCCTTCATGGTGATCGCCGGGCATGTCGTGGGGCTCGCGATTCCCGACTCATGGACCGAGGCCGTCGGCATCACCGAGCACGCGTACCACACCACGGCCGTGTGGGCGGGCTCGGTCGCGGGTGTCGCCATGGTCGCCGGGCTGGGCATGCTCTGCGCCCGCCGCCTGCTGACCCGCCAGATCCGGCTCGGCACCGATCGCAGTGACAAGCTCCTCTTCCCACTGCTGTCCGCCACCGTCCTGCTCGGCATCACCGCCACCGCCGCCCACAACGTGTTCGGCGCCGGCTACGACTACCGCTCCACCGTCTCCGTCTGGTTCCGTGGCCTGTTCGTGCTCCAGCCGCACCCGGAGGCGATCGCAGGGGCCCCGTTGCTGTTCCAGTTGCACGCGCTGACCGCGTTCCTGCTCTTCGCTGCCTGGCCGTTCACCCGGCTGGTCCACGTGTGGAGCGCCCCGATCGGATACCTGGCCCGCCCGTATCTGGTCTACCGGCGACGCTCCGCCGCGCCCGCGACGACCGCGGGCCGACCCCCGTCTGCCTCCGGCTCCGGTCGAGCCGCATGAGCCACGGCCCCGCGCTGGCGCCGGACGCGACGACCGTCCGGCGCCTGCACACAGTCGCCGCGAGCCGCCGCACGGGGTGGGCGATGGTCCTCACCGGCACCGTCGGCTGGCTTGCCTCCTTCCAGCTCACCGTGGACGACTGGCGGCTCCTGCGCGATCCCGCCTACCAACCGCCGTGCAACATCAGCCCCGTTGTGAGTTGCGGCAGCGTCATGTCCAGCCCGCAGGGCAGCCTGTTCGGCTTCCCCAACATGCTGCTCGGACTGGGTGCCTTCGCCGCCGTGGTCGCCTTGGGCGTCGCCGTGCTCTCGGGTGCGCGCCTGCACCGTCGGCTGTGGCTGGCGCTGGACGCCGGGGCGCTGACGGCGGTGGCTTTCGTTCACTGGCTGATCGTGCAGTCGCTGTACGAGCTCAACAAGCTCTGCCCCTACTGCGCCGTCGTCTGGGTCGCCACTATCGCCCTGTTCTGGTACGTCACCCTGCACTGCCTGGAACGGGGGATCATCCCGGTGCCCCAGGGTGTGCTGGAGGTCGTCCGAGACACACACTGGATGCTCCTCGGCGCCTGGTACGGGATCATCGTGCTGCTCGTCCTCACCCGCTTCTGGCCCTACTGGAGCAGCCTCCCGTAACCGATCGCAGCACTCCCCACCACCCGCTCACGGACCCAAGAAAGATGATCATGGACGATGTGCTGAAGGAATGGACGGCCGCGGTGAAGGCCGACCTGGGCATCGACCTCGAAGTCGACCGGGCCCTGCTTCTCGCCCTTGCGGGCGACGCCGCTCACGGAGTCGCCCGGCCCGCCGCCCCGCTGACGACCTTCCTGGTCGGGTATGCCGCGGGGCAGGCAGGCGGCGGGCCCCAAGCGGTGGCCGACGCAGCCCGGCGCGCCGGAGAACTCGCCGCACGCTGGGCCGGTGAGGCCGACAACAGTCCCGGAGCTGCATAGCCGCCGGCCACGCCACGGTTTCTTGTGCCCCTGCCCCTGCCCCTGCCCCTGCCCCTGCAGAGATGATTCGCGAGGTCAGGGGCACAGGAGCATGCGGCGACGCCGGCGCGGTCAGGCGGACGCCCCACCGGAGTCGTATGGCCGACCGAACGGGCTCACCGGTGAGGCGGCGTTGCGGACTTCCCGCAGCCCGGGATGGCCTCGCCTCAGTCGGCGCTCCAGGCGCTGGTACAGCGTGAACCAGGACGCGGGGCAGCCGTGGCAGGCCCCGCCCAGACGGACGGTGACGACACCGTCGCGAACCTCGACGAGGTCGATGCTGCCACCGTGGGACCGGACGAACTCACCCACCTCCCCGGCGAGAACCTCTTGTGCCACGCCGAACAGCTCTGCGTCGTCATCGTGGGAGGCGGTCCCGGTGCCCGTGATCCATCCGGCGGGATCGTCGAGGGCGGCGTGGAGTGCGGTGCGGACCCGGGCGCCTTCTTCGGGCCAGGTGCGACCGGAACCGAGACAGGTGACGACGGCTTGGCCTTCCAGGGTGATCTGCGCGAGGGTGCCGTCGATCAGCAGGGCGGCGAGCGGTGCGGGGACAGCGGCAAGCGGGCCGGCGCCGGTGAGGATTCCGGCGGGGATGATCCAGCGCAGCAGATCGCACCGGCCGGGCACCTCCTGGGGGTGTACGGGGACCACGTCCGGTTCACCCGCCCAGCAGGGCGGTGACGGTCCGGGCCAGGTAGGCCATCAGCCAGGCCAGGACGGTCAGATAGGTGAAGGCGATCAGCGGCCATCGCCAGGTGCCGGTCTCCCGGCGCAGGACGGCCACGGTGGCCATGCACTGCAGCGCGTACACGAAGTAGACCAACAGCCCGGCAATGGTGGGAGCGGTGAACACCGGCTCCCCGGCACGGGGTCCATCGGGGTAGGTCATGGCCTGCAGCGCCTGGTCCGGCGCTTCGGGGTCCTCGGCCGCGGCGACCTGTCCGAGGGTGGCGACGAAGGTCTCCCGGGCGCCCTGGGCCGACAGCACACCGACGTTGATGCGCCAGTCGAAGCCCAGCGGGTCGAAGACCGGGGCGACCAGGCGGCCCAGGCCGGCGGCGTAGCTGTGGTCCACGGTGTAGGCGGACACGGCGACGGAGTCGGTGGTGTCGACGCCCGCCGCGCGCAGCTGCGCGTCCGCGTGCAGGGGCAGGTTCAGCAGCAGCCACAGAGCGACGCTGGTGGCGACGATGACGGTCGAGCACTTGCGCAGGAAGGCGTGCGCGGAGGACCACATCGCCGCCAGCACCGCGCGCGGGGCGGGCAGTCGGTAGGGCGGCAGCTCCATGAAGAACGGCACGGGTTGTCCGTGGCGGTCGCCGAGCTTCTTGAACACCCAGGCCGCCAGCATCGCCGAGACCGCGCCCAGCAGGTACAGGCCGAACATGACCAGCCCCTGCGCGCCGAACGGTCCGAGTGTCGCGGCCGGGTCGACCAGCAGGCCGATGAGCAGCACGTACACCGGCAGCCGCGCCGAGCAGGTCATCAGGGGCGCGGCCATCATCGTGGCCAGGCGGTCCCTGGCGGAGGGCAGCGTACGGGTGGCCATGATGCCGGGGATGGCGCAGGCGAACGACGACAGCAGCGCCACGAAGGCCCGGCCCTCCAGACCGAAACGGGCCATCACGCGGTCCATCAGGAACGCCGCCCGCGCCAGATAGCCCACCCCCTCCAGCAGGGCCAGGAGCAGGAACAGCAGCACGATCTGCGGAACGAACACGAGCACGCCGCCGACCCCGCCGATGAGGGCGTCTCCCAGCAGTCCGGACAGCCACGGGTTGCCGACGTGGGTGTGCACCTGGTCCGACAGCCAGGCGAACAGAGTCTCCACCCAGCCCTGCATCGGGGCGGCCAGTGTGAAGACGGTCTGGAAGAACAGCGCCATGACCGCGAAGAACACGACCGTCCCCCACAGCGGATGCAAGAGCACCGCGTCCACGCGCCGGGTGACTCGGTGGCGCTCGGGAGGCCGGTAGTCGGCGAAGGCCAGGACTGATTCCGCCCAGGCATCCTGCTCGCCGGAGTCGGTGGGCGGCGCAACGGCCGGTGCCTGCCAGGTGCGCCAGGTGGTGAGCTGCTCGCGCAGCTGAGCGATGCCCAGCCCGCGGTGGCCGACCACGGGCAGCACCGGAACGCCGAGCGCCTGCGCGAAGGCGTCGACGTCCAAGCGGCCTTGGCGGCGGGCCAGTTCGTCGGTGAACGTCACCACCACGCAGGCCGGCAGCCCGCGGGCCAGGACCTGGGCGAGGAACCCCAGGGAGCGCCGTAGCGTGGTGGCGTCCACCACGACCAGCAGTGCGTCCGGCCGGTCCGCACCCTCCAGCCGGCCGTCGAGCACGTCGACGGTGATCTGCTCGTCGGGGCTGATCGGCTCCAGGCTGTACGTGCCGGGCAGATCCTCGATCGTGTGCCGGTGGTGGCCCGTCCGGGCGGTCCCGACGAAGCGGGACACGGTCACCCCGGGGTAGTTGCCGGTCTTGGCGCGCAGGCCCGTGAGGCCGTTGAAGACGCTGGTCTTGCCCGAGTTGGGAGCGCCGACCAGAGCGATCCTCGGCACCCCGGTCAGGGTCGCGTCGCCGTCCGAGGCGTCGTGGCAGCGAGAGTTCACCGCTCCACCTCGACGATGTGCACGCACGCCGCCTGGGCCCGTCGCAGGCACACCTCGTAGTCCTTGACCCGGTAGAGGACCGGGTCGCGCAGCGGCGCCCGGCGTACGGCCTCCACCACCGCGCCGGGCGTGAATCCGAGGTCGTGCAACCGGCGGACCACGGCGGGCACGCCGCCGGCGACGCGCGTCACCACGGCACGAGCACCGGGTACGAGGTCCGCGAGGGAGGTCGGCGCGGCTTCCCTGACGACGGTCCCCCGGCTGCTTGCTTCCTCGTACACCCCACCAGAGGCAGTCATCTGCGTCTCCATCACATCGTGCCCGGGGCAGTACCGCCCCGCGAGGGACTTCAAGAACGTTCGGTAAGGCGAGGCTAACTTCGCCCCTGTGATGGGCAGGTGGGGCTTGCAGCCCTATTGATATGGGTCCTCCGGCCCCATAGGGGCGGGACCATCGGGCCCTTGCTTGAGCACACCGTTGACGTCGCCGGGCATGCCAAAGGGGCTGTCCGGCCGCCTTGGTGGACGGGTGGCAGGCGGCCGGACAGCGACCGAGCCGGCAGGACACCGCGGCCAACTGCGGCCTCTATGTGTAGGAGAACGCGTAGCCCGCAGTCCGCTGCGGCGTTCCGTGGCGTCCTGCCGTTCGGTTCTGGCATGAAGATTGACCGGACCACGCCAGACGGCGCGCGGGCCGAACAGTCCCTGCGCGGAGGGCTGTTGGTCCCGTGTCTGGAGCGACGATCCGGACCGTTCGGCCCACCCATGCCGGGCGCTTCGGACCGGGCGCTGCGTCAGGAGCGGCCCGTAGCGTTCACGTTCATCGAGGACGGCAACAGCCCGGAGGCTTCGGAGGCGGCCGCAGGGCGCGCCCGGCTCCCCTCTGCCGTCGAGCACGGCGTGCCCTTCGGCCGAACACAGCCGGCCACACGCCGCGACCAGCCCCAGAGAAAGACGCGCATGATCTTCGAAGATCTCCGGACGGCCTGCCGCAAGGACCCCGCCCTGCATGGCATCCATGTGGTCGAGGTCCTGCTGTATCCCGGCCTGTGGGCAATCTGGGCCCACCGGATCACGCACAGGCTGTACCGGCTCGGCGTGCCGCTCCTGCCCCGGCTGCTCTCCCAGCTCTCCCGCGCCGTCACCGGCATTGAGATCCACCCTGGTGCGGTCATCGGCCGCCGCTGTTTCATCGACCACGGCATGGGCGTGGTCATCGGCGAGACCGCCGTCCTGGGCGATGACGTGATGCTGTACCACCGCGTCACGCTGGGCGGCACCGGCTGGTGGAGCAACACGAACACCGTCAAGCGGCACCCCACGATCGGTGACCGGGTCGTCCTCGGCGTGGGCGCCACCGTGCTCGGCCCGGTCCACGTCGGCCACGACACGATCGTCGGCGCGCACGCCCTCGTCCTCGGCGACGTCCCCGCCCACTCCCGCGTCCGCACCGCACAGTCGGCCGCCACCACCCGCCCGCACGACGCAGCGCCGGCACCCCGCTCCGGGGTCTTCACCCCCGCACACGAAGAAGAAGGACGACCATGACGGCGATATATCCCTCGATCACGTCACTGATAGGCCGCACCCCCATGGTGGCGCTGCGCCGCTACGGCGCCGACCTGCCCGTGCGCCTGCTCGTCAAGCTGGAGTCCGCCAATCCCGGCGGCAGCGTCAAGGACCGCATAGCCCTTGCGATGATCGAGGACGCGGCGGCGACCGGCGCGCTCCGGCCCGGCACACGCATCGTCGAACCGACCAGTGGCAACACCGGCATCGGCCTGGCCATGGTGGCCGCCGCCAAGGGCTACCCGGTCACGTTCACCATGCCCGAGAGCATGAGCACCGAGCGGCGCGCCCTGCTGCGTGCCTACGGCGCGGACCTCGTCCTCACCCCGGCCGCCGAGGGCATGACCGGCGCCGTCGCCCGCGCGACCGAACTGGCCGAGCAGCACGGCTGGTTCATGCCGCAGCAATTCCGCAACCCGGCCAATCCCGATGCCCACCGCCGCACCACCGCCCAGGAGATCTGGCAGGACACGGCAGGCCAGGTCGACATCCTGGTGGCCGGTGTCGGCACCGGCGGCACGGTCACCGGCGTCGGCCAGGTGCTGAAGGAGAAGAAGCCGGAGGTCACCGTGGTGGCCGTGGAACCGGCGGAGTCGGCCGTCCTGTCCGGCGGCTCCCCCGGCCCGCACCGTATCCAGGGCCTCGGCGCCGGTTTCGTCCCCGACGTCCTCGACACCGATGTCTACGACAGCGTGCGGCGCGTCTCCGCGCCCGAGGCTCGCGCCGAGGCCCGCCGGCTGGCCCGCACCGAGGGCATCCTCACCGGCGTCTCCGGCGGAGCCGCCCTCCACGCAGCCGCCACCCTGGCCCGCCACCCACAGCACAAGGGCGCCCTGATCGTCGTGATCCTGCCCGACACCGGAGAGCGCTACCTCAGCACGGACCTGTTCCACGACGAGTAGGAGGCGCCGCGGAGTCCTCCCGCCATGACTGGGCCACTGGGCCCTGCATTTCGGGACGTTCGGCCCCCGCACTCAACCGACCTCCCAAGTTAGGTTCACCTAAGTAGCAACAGCGCAAGCAGAGAGCGAGGCACGACCATGGCATCGACGGACCCCCGGGCCCTGCGCAAGCACGTACCCGTTCCCGGCGACGGACTGGACGCCGCCCGCATGCCCGGCCACTGGCTGCTGGCCCGCTTGGGCAAGCGCGTGCTGCGCCCCGGCGGTGTGGAACTGACCCGGTGGATGCTGGACGCCCTGGGAGTGGATCCGCAGGACCGGGTGGTGGAGCTGGCCGCCGGCCTGGGAGCCACGGCACGGCTGACTCTCACCCGCCGCCCGGCCGCTTACACCGCCGTCGACCGCGATCCCGCCGCTGTGGCCACGCTGAGCAGCCTCGCCTCGCCCGGCCCGACCAAAGTGCGGGCCGTTCGGTCGGACGCCGCGGACACCAGGCTGCCGGACGGCGACGCCACCGTCGTTTATGGGGAGGCGATGCTGACCATGCAGCCCGACCCCGCGAAGCGACGCGTCATACGGGAAGCACGCCGCCTCCTCAACGACTCCACCGGCCGCTACGCCATCCACGAACTGTGCCTGCTGCCCGACGGCCTCGACCCCGCGCTCGTCGAGCGGATCACTGCGGACCTCCAGGACGCCATCCACGTCGGCGCCCGCCCCCTGACCCCCGGCGGCTGGAGCGAGCTCCTCGCCGCCGAGGGCTTCACCGTCACCGCCCAGAGGACAGCACCGATGGCGCTGCTCGAACCGCGCCGGCTGATCGACGACGAAGGGCTGATCCCCGCCCTGCGCATCGCCGGCCGGGCCCTGCGGGATCCGGTCGCCCTACGGCGTGTTCTGCACATGCGCCGCGTCTTCCGACGCCACAACGCTCACCTCGGCGCGATCAGTCTGCTCGCCGTCCCCACCCCGTCCCATGCCTGAGGAGGCATCCCATGACCGCCACCGTGATCACCGACCTGACCGCTGAGCTGACCGTGCCCGAGGACGGCACCCTCAGCCGGGTCCTGTACCGCGACGACCGGCTGCGCGTGGTCGGCTTCGCCTTCGCCGCCGGCCAGGAGCTGACCGAGCACACCTCGGCCCTGCCCGTGGTCATCCAGGTCGTCTCCGGCCGCCTCGACCTCGTCCTCGGCGACGAGAAGACCGAGGCGACGCCGGGCAGCTGGATCCACCTGCCCGCACGGCTGCCGCACACCGTGCATGCCATCGAGCCCAGCGTCATGCTGCTGACCATGCTGCCCGCCCCGGAGCCGTCCGGATCCGGGGTCCCTTCCGCAGCATGACCTGCGCCCGGCCGTGGACCGGCCCTGCCCTGCTCAGCGCACCAGCGCCGTGGCCACCGTGGGCGGCAGCACGTCACACAGGTCGGTGACCCGGACATGGCCGGCGTGGCGCTCGGTGAACTGCGCGACGGAGACGTCGAGGGAGCCGAAGGACTCCTCGAACACCCGGCGCGCGTGCGGGGTCCGGTCCAGCGCCCAGGCCGCCGTCGCCCTGGAGGTGCGCAGGAAACGGCCGGGCTCGGGCCCGACGACGAACAGCTCGGCGCGACGGCCCGTGCGGTCGGCGGCAAGCATGACCAGGTCCTTGAACGTCTGCCGCTTGCGCATGGCGTCCGCGCCGCGCCATCGCGCGAGTTTGAACTCCGCCACGCGCCGGTCCGTCTCCAGGTCGAACGGCCGGTGCGGGTCGTTGCCGGCGGCCAGCGAAGGACGTACGGCGATCTCCTCCCCGTCCTCCAGGAGATACGGCAGCGCCAGCACGATCCCGGCCGCGTGAATGAGGTCGTTCAGCCGGCCGAGGCTCTCACGAACCGTCAAAGCTGCCACCATCAGTTCCGGACTGATGCCCCGGGCGGCGGCCACGTCTCCGATCTCGCCTGCGGGCCTGCCTGCCAGATCCCGCTCCAGTGCGGCGATGGCAACGGTCAACGGCTCGGCGCCCAAGAAGTCGGCCAACAGCGCGACGGCTGCACCCAGTTGAGGAGCATTGGCGCCATCAGCCGCTTCGTCTGTCATGAACGGCATTGTGCCCGACGGCACTTCGCCGGCGTGGGCGCGGCCGGCTTTCGCAACGGGGCCGATCGGCCCTCCACAGGACGACCCCGTTGGTCTCCGGCACAGGCCCGCTCACAGGGAGCCGCCCTCGGCGCGACCGCCGGGGCAGGTGTGGGCGTGCTGGTGGCAGGCATCTGGTGGGCCGTTCGGGTACGGCTGGATGTGCGTCGCCTGGCGCAGTGGGACCGGGACTGGGCCGACTTCAGCTCCCGCCGAGGCCACCGGCACGCGTAAGAACACCGCCGAACAGGGCAGTGCCGTCTGGCTACACGATCTCCAGAATGTCCGGTACCGGGCGGCGGGGCGTGGCCGGGCCCCTCGGGCCGTATCCGAGGCGCAGCACCATCTGCACCTGGCCCGTCCCCGATGCGGGGTCGCGGGCCAGCAGTCGCAGCGCGCGGTCCTCCAACGCGTGAGACGTCAGGGAGGTGGCCAGATCGGCCAGGGTCGCTTCCAGCAGGACGCGCTCCAGCGCCTGACCTGCGCGCAACCAGTCGGCCGGTCCGTCGCCAGGAGTGCTCAGCAGGGCCAGGTGCGGGGCGTGCTCGAACGTGGTGGTTCCGCGGTCCGCGACACGCCGGCGCGCGGCGAAGTCCCGCACGGGCGCCTTGCCGTCCCGCTTGCGCGGCCCGAACGCGTACTCGGGTACTCCGTCGACGGCCGTGTCCGCCTCTGGCCCGAGCCGGGTCCAGCGGACCAGGTCCTCGCTCGCGTCCGGGTCCAGAGTGTCCCGGCTCTCGGCGTCGCGGATCAGGTCGAGCACGGTCTCGGCATGCCAGAGTCCTGGGAAGAGCAGCGCGGCCCCCTCCCGCTCGGCAGCGCCCTGCAGAGTGGTCCGCACATCCTCGGGAACGTCTTTCTCGGCGAAGGGATGGCGGCTGGTGTGCCGCTCGCGAATCGCCGGGTGCAGCCGCGCCAGGTCCTCGTCCGACCGGCCCCTGGACTCGTCGGCCAGGTGGACGGCAGCGAGCAGCAGTGGGTCCTGCGGCTCGGGCAGCAGCCGGGCCTCCGGGAGGAGGTTCGCGTGCGCGGCGGCGACACGCAGGTTGAACAGTGCCGCCCCGCAGCCGATGTGCAGGGCGCGGTTGTCGGGATCGGACCGGGGCATCGCCCGCTGCGGATCGGCGCGCAGCGTCAGGAGACGCTCCCCGGTCAGGTAGTGGAAGCGCCATGGCTGGGCGTTGTGCATGGACGGCGCCGCAGCGGCGTCGGCCACCAGCCCGGTCACGGTCTTCTCATCCAGCTGCGGCGAAGCCATGGAATCCTCCTCACATGCCGCGGGCACTCCGCGGGTCTGCATCGGCGTGTACCCCGATGAGCCGCGTGCTGGGACGTGCCGGCGCCGCGGCCCGACGGCGACCGGTCCGCGCCCGACGAGCCATTTCCAGTGTCCGCCCGAGGGGCACCGGGTGTCTCACGGAATCGTGGACGCCACCGCAGGCGTGTGTGCCGAATCGACACGCCCAGCAGCACGACGGACGGCGGGCCCCGGCAAGCAAGACCCTCATCGGCCCCGATCCGGGGCCGCCTGCCCCTCAACGCACCCATGGCCCCGCAATGATCATTGGATCAGGCGCGGGCGTCGAGATCTGCCACCGCGAAGGGCTCCCCCGTCCCCGGCGGAACGGCGCCCGCGCCGGGCGGCAGCCCGTGAAGCGGCCGCCCGGCCCCAGAGGGATCGTCGCCTGCGGATCGACGAGATTCGGGCCGGCTCCGGGCCCTTTGGGGAAATGTCCCCGTTACGGGCACCGGCGCAGCCCGCCGCGTTGAGCACTTGCCACTGCGGTCGCCCCAACAGAGGTACCAGCTGGTGCGGTTGATGTGCATGGCTCCTTGTTCCGTGGATGTGGATCGGGGCCGACCATGGAATCCCGAGTCCAGCGGGCACGGACATACCGGCCCGGCAGGTGAGAGCACACTGACGGGCCGGAGGCCGGGGCCGACGGGCCGAAGGCCGGGGCCGACGGGCCGAGCTGGTCTCATTGCACGGCCCGTTCGGTCAGTTGCGAGGGAGCGTGCCGGCGACGTACTCGGTGAGGTCGAGCAGCCGGTTGGTGTAGCCCCATTCGTTGTCGTACCAGCCGAACACCTTCACCAGCTCGCCGTGTGCCTGGGTCAGCGGGGCGTCCAGGACGCAGGAGGCCGGGTCGCCGACGACATCGCGGGAAACGATCGGGGCGTCGGACACGCGCAGGATTCCCTTGAGCGGCCCGTCGGCAGCTTCCCGGAAGGCGGTGTTGACCTCGTCGGCGGTCACCGGCCGGTCGAGGACCACGCTCAGGTCGGTGAGGGAGCCGTCCTCGACGGGGACGCGTACGGCGATGCCGTCCAGGGTGCCGGCCAGCTCCGGCAGCACCAGGCCGACGGCGCGGGCGGCTCCGGTGCTGGTGGGGATGATGTTGACGGCGGCGCTGCGGCCGCGCCGCAGGTCCTTGTGCGGGCCGTCGAGGACGACCTGGTCGTTGGTGTAGCCGTGGATGGTGGTCATCAGCCCCTTGACGAGGCCGAAGCGGTCGTCGAGGACCTTCACCATGGGCGCCACGCAGTTGGTGGTGCAGGACGCGTTGGACACGACGTGGTCCCGCTGCGGGTCGTAGGTGTCCTCGTTGATGCCCATGACGACGGTGGCGTCGACGCCCTTGCCCGGCACGGACAGCAGCACCTTGCGGGCGCCGCCCTTCAGGTGCAGCCCGGCGTCCTCGCGGGTGCGGAAGCGGCCGGTGGACTCGATGACGATGTCGACGCCGAGGCCGGCCCAGTCCAGGGCGGCCGGGTCGCGTTCGGCGGTCACGGCGATGCGGTGCCCGTCGACGGTGATCGAGGTGTCGTCGTGCTCGACGGTGCGGCCGATGCGGCCGTACGTCGAGTCGTAGGCCAGCAGGTGCGCCAGCGCGGCCGGCGAGGTGAGGTCGTTGACCGCCACGACCTCGACGGCCGTACCGGCCTCGGTCTCCGCGCGCTGCAGCACCAAGCGCAGGTAGTTGCGTCCGATGCGGCCGAAGCCGTTGATTCCCACGCGCACGCTCATGTCCGTCGTCCTCCCGGTCGATCCGCGTCTGTATGCGCTGCCAGCCTGCTGGCCGGGGATGCGATCGGGCATGGGCCGTACGGGGGCGAGCCGCGGGACGTTCGGCCCCACAGCTCGCCCGGGGGTGTCAGCGGCCTTCTTGCTGCAGCCGGTCCTGGGCCTGGGTGGCGATGACGGCGGCCTGGATGCGCCGCTCCACACCTAGCTTGGCCAGCAGCCGGGAAATGTGGTTCTTCACCGTCTTCTCCGCGAGGTACAGCCGCTGCCCGATCTGCCGGTTGGTCAGTCCCTCACCGATCAGAGCCAGGATCTCCCGCTCACGGTCGGTCAGGCCCGGCAGGGCGTCGGGCTCGGGCTCCGGCTCCTGGCCCTGACGCAACCGCGCCATCAGCTTGGCGGTGGCGCTCGGGTCGAGCAGGGACTGGCCCCTGGCCACCGTGCGCACCGCCGACACCAGGTCCGAGCCCTGGATCTGCTTCAGCACGTACCCGGACGCACCCGCCATGATCGAGTCCAGCAGGGCCTCCTCGTCGTCGAACGAGGTCAGCATCAGACAGGCCAGCTCCGGCATGCGCGAGCGCAGCTCCCGGCACACGCTCACCCCGTCGCCGTCGGGCAGGCGCACATCCAGCACCGCGACCTGGGGGCGCAGGGCGGGCACGCGGGTCAGGGCCTGCTCGGCATTGGCGGCCTCACCGACCACGGTGATGTCCGGCTCGTCGTTGAGCAGGTCGTGCACCCCGCGCCGTACCACCTCGTGGTCGTCCAGCAGGAAGACCCGGATCGGGTTGTCGGGGCCGGGCTGCTCGCCGTCCGCCATCGGATACTCCTTGTTCTGCGCCGTCTGGATCCCGCACCGGACTTCACCCATGGGTGCGACCGGTCCTTGTCTATCGCAGATCTTGCGCGATCTCGGGCCGAAGGGCCAGGGCCGGTCGGCCCTACCGGCACTGGCACGCCGTCTGCCCATGGGGTACCCGGATCTGGCCGACGCCCTCAAGCCGTGGAGCGAGAATGACCTCCAGATCTTGGTCACCGGGACGGTCGGTCTCGGTCACGCCTCCTGCGGCGTACGCCCAGCACACGAATGCGGGCCGGGTGAACTGCCGCGCCGTGGCCGTCCCGCGCATCACAGCACCGCGCGGCTGGACTCGCGGCGGACCAGCCCGGCGGCTGGACTCGCGGCGGATCAGCCCGGCGGCCTGTGGGTCGCCTGGCGGGCCGGATCGGCACGAGGGCGCGGGCTGCCGCCCGTACTGCATCGAACCCACCGAACGCCGCGGCTCATCCCACAGCAGCGCAGTCCGCCGGACGGAGGGGTCGGGTGCCGCACCCGGTTCAGGGCCGACCGGCCCCACTCGTGAGGACGTCCAGCACCTGCCGCAGCACCAGGCCGCAGTAGACGCTGGAACCGCACCGCACCGACAGATTCCGAGGAGCATTCCATGAAGGCAGCAGTCGTCCGGTCCTTCGGTGAACCGCTGATGATCGAGGAACGGCCGGATCCGGAGCCCGGTCCGGGTCAGGTCCGCATCCGGGTCGAAGCATCCGGGCTGTGCCACACCGACATCCACGCCGCGCACGGTGACTGGCCGGTCAAGCCGAGCCCGCCGTTCGTCCCCGGCCACGAAGGCGTCGGCATCGTCGAGGCACTCGGCGACGGCGTGACCCACCTGGCCGTCGGCCAGCGCGTCGCGGTGCCGTGGCTGGGCTGGGCGTGCGGACGGTGCGAGCACTGCCTGTCCGGCTGGGAGACCCTGTGCGAGCAGCAGCGGAACACGGGCTACAGCGTGGACGGCGGGTACGCCGAGAAGATGCTCGCCCCGGCCGACTTCGCCGCCGTGGTCCCCGACGGTATCGACCCGCGCGACGCGGCCCCGCTGACCTGCGCCGGCGTGACCACGTACAAGGCGCTGAAGGTCGCCGGCGTCCGCCCGACCCAGCTCGTGGCGATCTCCGGCATCGGCGGTCTCGGCCACCTCGCCGTGCAGTACGCGAAGATCGCCGGAGCCACGGTCGCCGCGATCGACGTCACCGACGACAAGCTCGACCTCGCCCGTGAGCTCGGCGCCGACATCCTGATCGACGCCCGCAAGGAAGACCCGGCCGAGGTGCTGAAGCAGCACGGCGGTGCGCACGCCGCGATCGCCCTGGCTGTCAACGAGCAGGCGTTCGCCTCCGTCTATGGCGGTCTGCGGCGCGGCGGCAAGCTGGTCATGGTCGCCCTCCCGGCGCACGGCACCATCAGCGTGCCGATCTTCGACACCGTCCTGAACGGCACGTCCGTCATCGGCTCCATCGTCGGCACCCGCCAGGACCTGGAGGAGGTCTTCCAGTTGCACGCCGCCGGACGCACCAAGGTGATCTACGAGACCCGGCCGCTGGAGACCGTCAACGAGTCCATCGCAGAAGTCCTCGACGGTCGGATCAAGGCACGCATCGTCTTCGAGATGTGACCCTCCCGTATGGCCGCTGCGCCTCGTGCCCCGATCGGGGTGCAGCTCGGCCAGTGGCCAGGCCCACACCTGCCCCTGCTCAGCAGGAAGGAACAGCACTGTCATGATCCGCTACGTGTACGCGTTCACCGAGGGCGGCCGTGACATGGCCGACCTGCTCGGCGGCAAGGGCGCCAATCTGGCCGAGATGACCCGGATGGGTCTGCCTGTGCCGCCGGGATTCACGATCACCACCGAAGCCTGCCGGGCGTTCCTCGCCACCGGGCACGAGCCGGACGGACTGGCTCGTGAGGTCTCCGACCGGCTGACCGTCCTGGAGCGGGCGGCCGGGCGGCGGCTGGGGCAGGGCGACGATCCGCTGCTGTTGTCCGTCCGGTCCGGGGCCCGCTTCTCCATGCCCGGCATGATGGACACGATCCTGGACATCGGTCTCAACGACGAGACCGTTGTCGGCCTGGCGAAGTCCTCCGGGAACGAACGCTTCGCCTGGGACTCCTACCGCCGCCTTGTGCAGATGTTCGGCAGCACGGTCATGGGCGTCGCCGGCGAGCGGTTCGAGGACGCCATGACCGCGCTGAAGGAGTCGCGGAGCGCCGTCGACGACCTTGGCCTGGAGGCGTCCGATCTGGCCGCTCTCGTCGAGGTCTACAAGGACCTGATCCGTCAGGAGACCGGCGAGTACTTCCCGCAGCACCCGGCCGAGCAGTTGCGCCGGGCGATTCTGGCCGTCTTCGAGTCGTGGAACGGCGAGCGCGCCCGGCTCTACCGCCGCCGCGAGCACATCCCCGACGACCTGGGCACCGCCGTCAACGTTCAGATGATGGTCTTCGGCAACCTCGGCACCGACTCCGGCAGCGGTGTCGCCTTCACCCGTGACCCGGCCACCGGCCGCCCGGGCCGGTACGGCGACTACCTGCCGAACGCGCAGGGCGAGGACGTCGTCGCCGGCATCCGCAACACCGTCGGGCTGGACGAGCTCAAGCACGTCAACCCGGAGGCGTACGTCCAACTGCGCGACCACATGGGGCTGTTGGAGACCCACTACCGCGATCTGTGCGACATCGAGTTCACGATCGAGCGCGGCCGGCTGTGGATGCTGCAGACGCGGGTGGGCAAGCGCACCGCGGAGGCCGCGTTCGCCATCGCGGCCGAGCTGGTGGACGAGGAGCTCATCACCCCGGACGAGGCTCTGGCCAGGGTCGGCGGGGACGGCCTGGCACGGCTGATGTTCCCGCGCTTCGACACCGACGCGGTCGGCTCGGCGCTCGCGCACGGCATCCCCGCCTCGCCGGGTGCCGCCGTCGGGGCCGCGGTGTTCGACTCGGCCGAGGCCGTGCGACGGGCCGCAGCGGGCGAGAAGGTGGTCCTCGTAAGGCAGGAGACCACGCCCGACGACCTGCCCGGCATGGTCGCCGCCCAGGCCGTGCTGACCAGCCGTGGCGGAAAGACCAGCCACGCGGCCGTGGTCGCCCGCGGCATGGGCAAGGTGTGCGTCTGCGGTGCCGAGGAACTCGCCGTGGACACGCAGGTGCGGAAGTTCACGGCCAACGGCACCACCGTGGAAGAAGGCACCGTCCTCTCGGTCGACGGCTCCGAAGGCGCCGTGTACCTCGGCGCCGCGCCGCTGGTCGACTCCTCGGTGATGCGCTACTTCGAGACCGGCGAACGGTCAGCGGGCCTGGTCGACGCCGTGGCCCGGGCCATGGAGCAGGCAGACGGGGTGCGGAGGCTGGGCGTGCGGGCCAACGCCGACACTCCCGAGGACGCCGCCCGCGCCCGCCGGTTCGGAGCCGAGGGCATCGGCCTCTGCCGCACCGAGCACATGTTCCTCGGCGACCGTCGACAGCTGGTCGAGGCGATGATCCTGGCCCGTACCGACGGCGAGCGAGAACGAGCGCTGGCCGCGCTGCTGCCGCTGCAACGGCAGGACTTCGTCGGCATCCTGGAAGCCATGGACAGGCTGCCGGTCACGATCCGGCTCCTCGACCCGCCGCTGCACGAGTTCCTCCCGGACCGCACCGAACTGGCCGTGCGTCTCGCGGCTGCCGAGGCCCACGGCACCGCGCCCAGTGCGCACGACGCCGAACTGCTGGACGCCGTGAACCGCATGCACGAGGAGAACCCGATGCTCGGCCTGCGCGGGGTGCGCCTGGGTCTGGTGGCGCCGGGCCTCGTGGCCATGCAGGTGCGGGCGATCGCCGAGGCGGTCGTGGAGCGCAAGCGGGCCGGCGGCGATCCGCGAGCCGAGATCATGGTGCCGCTGATCGACACGGTCGAGGAGCTGCGGCTCGTCCGCCAGGAAGTCGAGCAGGTACTGGCCGAGGTCTCCAAGGCGTCGGGCGTCCCGGTCGAGTGCCCGGTCGGCACCATGATCGAGCTGCCCCGGGCCGCCCTCACCGCGGGCCGCATCGCCGAAGAGGCGGAGTTCTTCTCCTTCGGCACCAACGACCTGACCCAGACCACGTGGGGCTTCTCCCGCGACGACGTGGAGGCGGCGTTCTTCTCCGCCTACCTCGACAAGGGCATCTTCAAGGTCTCCCCGTTCGAGACGATCGACCGCGACGGCGTGGGGCGCCTGGTCGAGATCGCGGTCGCCGAGGGCCGCGCCGCACGGCCTGACCTGAAGATCGGTGTCTGCGGCGAGCACGGTGGCGACCCGGAGTCGGTGCACTTCTTCCACGCTGCCGGGCTCGACTACGTCTCCTGCTCACCGTTCCGGGTCCCGGTCGCACGCCTGGAGGCCGGACGTGCTGCCCTGTCCGAGACGGAGGGAAGCGACAGCAGGTGACGGGGCGCCCGGCCCTACCGTTTGAGGGCCGGGCGCCAGCCGAGTCAGGGCAACAAGGTCCGCCCGAGGAGACGCTCCCTTGCCGCGTCGAGCGCCGTTTGGTGCCTTCTGCGCGCGCCGATGACGCGGTTGTGCCAAGGGACGCCGTAGGCGGCCGACAGCGGAGTGCCGATGCGGAGGCCGGAGCAGGGGGCGGGGCCGGAGCCGCCGGAGGGGCTGGTGCGACACCGACCTTCGATGCGGCGAAGCAGCCGACGTCCCAGAAGCAGGCGCGGGAGTTGATCCGGAAGGTGATTCCCGGGCCGGAACTGTTCGGGCCGGGGGTGGTACGGGCGGCGCCGTACGAGAGCGACCCACCCGCTGGGCGGTGCTGGGCGAGGACTGCGCGTGGCAGCAGCAGGAGCTGCCGAAGAGCGTATTGGCCTCCCTGACCCGGCACTTCGAGTCACCCGCGGCGGGCGGCGGCGCGGCGCTGTGGGCGGCGCTGCGGGACGACGGGGAGGATCCGGCGGCACAGTCCGCGGGTCCCCGCCGGGTCATCGGGCTCCAGGCGGATCTGAGCGGACCGCAGAAGGAGGCAGGAAAGGCGCAGGAACGGAGCGCCCGGCTGGCCGTGGAACGGTTCAACGCTCATCGGCCGGCTCACCGCACTCGCCGCGAAGAGCGGCCGACGCCCCAGCCGTGCGCAGGCGAAGGAGACGTTCAAGCGGTGAGGTCAACGCCATACAAGGTGCGCCCGCCGATGAGCTCACGCCCGGTGACCAGTTCCGGCTCGATGCGAACGAAGACCTCCTGCGGGGCGGGCACCCAGGAGACCGGGCCGGTGCGGGCCAGGCGTTCATGCTCGGCGTGATCGGTCACGACCGTGGCCGTGCCTGTAACGACAACGCTCCAGCCGGAGTGCCTGGCCGCGTCGACGTCGTCTGCCTCGAAGGCGACCACCGCGCCGTCGATCGCGCGGACCAGATCCGAAGCCGCGGAGGTGCGCAGCAGCACCGCGCCGTCGTCGTCGAGACCGAAGTTGACCGGCAGTACGGCGGGCAGCGCCCGGCGCGTGTAGACGATGCGGCCGACGGGCACCTTGGCCATCAGCCGCAGACATTCCTGCCGCCCGAGTTCGCGGAAACCGTCGTTGGGATACATCTGCCAACCTGTCTTTCGCCTGGTACAGCGGTACTGCGTCTTGTCCAGCCTGAACCGTGTGAGGCTCGGCACGAGGGGGCCATCGGTCCCGGCCATAGCGGAGAACGACCCGTGTCACGCCGCGATCGATCCCCCAGTGGGCCCTGGCCTTCCGGGATGGTGCTGGTCCTGCTTGGGCCGGCGGGCTGCTTCACGCCCGCGCGGCGGGCGCGGCAGCTCCACCCGAACCGGGCAGTAGGGCCGACCGGCCCTACCGTCACTTCGCTTTGCCCTGTTGTCTCAGACCATGTCCGGGATTGACCCCAGGTCCACGCCTCACCTCAGGGAACACACCGTCGGTGAAACCATCGTCGTGGAGCTGCGTGGCGAGATCGACATCTTCACTGCGCCGCTCCTCGCGGCCCGCCTGGACGCCCTGACCGCCGACCCGCACCCCGATCTGGTGCTGGACCTGCGCTTCACGGCCTTCATCGACTGCACCGGCCTGGGCGTCCTATGCCGAGCCCGGAACCGCAGCGAGGCGCGGTACGGCCGGTTGCGGCTGGTCACCGACAGCGTCGGCTTCCGGCGGATCCTTCGAGCCGTGGGCCTGGCGGGTGTCTTCGAGCTGCACTCCAGCCTGAACGATGCCCTGGTCCGTACGTCCGCGGTCGTCGCCACGGGCTGATGACCGGCCCGGGGCCTACCGGCTCGGCAGCGCCTCATCGAGAACCTTGCCCGGGGCGCGCCGCGGGCTCGCAGCGCCTTCGGGGCCGTATCCGAGGCGGATGAGCATCTGCGCATGCCCGGTCCGCCCGGGCGTCGGGCTCAGGGAACGGCGCAGGTCCGGCCACTCCTGTGCCTGGTGCAGCAGGGAGGCGCGCAGACCGTGAGCGGTGGCGAGGAGCCACACGTGCTGGAGTGCCTGGCCGGCCCGCAGCCAGTCGGCGCGGCGGTCGTGCTCGGTGATCAGCACAGCAAGGACGGGTGCCGCCTCAAAGGGTCGGGCGAGAAGCCGCTCGGTGTGCCGCTGCGCGGTGAAGTCCCGCAGGGGAAGATGTTCGCGGGCGTCCTGGGGACCGAGCACCGCCTGCGGCAGGCCCACATCGGGAGTCGGCTGCAGGTCGTGGTGCACCCAGCGGTTGCTCTCCGCGGCGCGGTCGGTGTCCAGGCGGTTGCGGCGCTCGGCCTCTGCGGTCAGGCGGAGCAGTCGCGCCGTCTCGACGGGGTCGGGGAACCACAGCCGCGCGCCCTCCACACGGGCGGCTTCACCGAGTTCGCTGCGCAGATACGGTGCCAGCGGCCGGCCCGAGAACGGCAGGCGGCTGCTGTGCCTGCGCCAGATCGCCTCATAAAGGTCGGCGCGGTGCCCTGTGGGGCGGGCAGCGGACCCGGCCAAGCGCACGATGGCGAGCAGGCCGGGGTCCTCGGGGGTGGGCAACAGGCGGCTGACCGGCGACCATCCGCAGTGCGCGATCGCGACCCGGAGGTTCAACAGGCACGTCCCCACCGAAAGGTGCAGGGCGCGGCCTGCCGGGTCCGTGTGCCGCAGGCCGCGTTCAGGGGCGGCGCGCACCTGGAACGTGGCCGACTCGGCGTCCAGGCGGAAGCGCCAGGGCTGGGTGTTGTGGATCGAGGGCGCGGCGACCGCGGCCGTCACGCAAGTCTCCGGAATCACGGCGTCCAGGGTTGTGCTGTGCATGATGCCCTCCTCGCGCGTCGGCGTAGGACAGGGGGTGCTGGTCCTACGAGCGTGGGTGCCCGGCCAAAGTCCTGTGAGGGGCCGATGGTCCCGCCGCCAGGCCCGGACGGGCCACACCTCACCGAGTGAGCGGCATGCGGGAACACCCTCGCCATTTCCCGCCTCCGGTCCCCGTCCGGGCAAGGGCTGAACAGCACTCCACCGGCCGCGAGTTGGCCCCTTCCGGCGCGCAGCCCGCCACCGGGCGGAGGTGGCGGGCTACCGGTCACGCACGCCCGCCGTGCTGCCTGGAGGCTCATGCCAAGGCTCGTTGGCGGCATCTCAGCCGACGATCAGGTCAGGGCGCACAAGCGTCCCCGACCTCCCGTGAACGATCTCGTACGCCGCGTCGAGGGCGCCGATGGCCGCCAGTCCTCCGGTACGTTCGACGAACCGGGCGGCGGCCTCCACCTTGGGGCCCATGGAGCGTCGGGGTAGCCTCCGCGGCGCAGGTCGTCGGGGGTTGCGTCGAGGACGGGCTGCGCGTCATGGGTGCCGTAGCCGGCGTAGACGCACGGAACGTCGGTGAGGATGAGCAGGAAGTCGGCCTTGAGGTCCTCGGCGAGCAGAGCCGCCGTGAGGTCCTTGTCGACGACCGCCTCCACTCCGTGCAGCGCGCCGGTGTCGTTGTCGGCGGTGACGGGAACGCCTCCCCCGCCGGCGCACAGGACCAGCGCGCGGCTGCCCAGTAGTTCGTGGATGGTCTCGATCTCCAGGATCCGTTCGGGCGACGGTGAGGGGACCACGCGGCGCCAGCCGCTGCCGTCCTTGGCAATGTGCCAACCGTGCCTGCGGGCGAGGGACTCGGCGACCTTGCGGGAGTACACCTGGCCGACGAACTTCGTGGGCCGGCCGAAAGCGGGATCGTCGGCCCGCACGAGGGTGTGCGTGACCAGCGCGGCGATCCGGTGTCCGGGCAGCGCGTCGTGCAGTGCGCGGACCAGCAGCGAGCCGATCATCCCTTGCGTCTGGGCGCCGAGCAGGTCCAGCGGATAGGGAGCCCTCAGCGCCGGATCGGCGGCGCTCTCCTCGGCGAGCAGACCGATCTGTGGCCCGTTGCCATGGGTGACCACGACCTCGTGTTCCAGGGCGAGGGCGGCGATCGCCGTGGTCACCCGATCGATGTTCGCCTCTTGAATATCGGCGTCGGGGCGTTCGCCCCGGTGCAACAGCGCGTTGCCGCCGAGAGCGATGACGATGCGCATGACTTCGGTCCTCCGGGGTGGCCACGAATACAGCGCTGATGGTGTGCAGCCGGTTCTCCGCCTGGTCGAAGGGCGATGGCTTCCCGGCTCACTGCTCACTGCTCACTGAAGTACGGGGATCCGATCAGGTCGGCGGTGCACCTCCGCCGCTTCCACGACGGCCGACCGATCGCCGGCACGAAACCGCTGCGTCCGCAGTGCCAGTGCGTCGAACACCGCACTGAGCACAGAAGTGACCGCCGTGGAGACCGCCAGAAGAACCGCGAACAGCTTCCAGAACTCAGAGGTCAGTGACGTAGCCACTCTGCACATCCCCTTCCACCGAGTGGTCTGTCGTCTTCATCGAACATCCGGACCTGTTGCGGCGCATGGTGCCGATGGACCCGGACGCGGGGCCGGGCGGCCCGGCCGTGGGGCCGTGTGGCCCATCGCCCGGCCCAGGCCACGGGCGCACGCTGAACACCCCAGACCCGTACGCCCTGATTGGAGGCACGTCATGAACGCTCCCGCCACGGCTGGCATGCTGCAGGCGCTCCCCGCCGAGCACCGGCAGCGGCTGATGCGCTCTGCCCGGGAGGTGTCGTTCCCCCAGGGCACCCGGCTCTTCGAGGAGGGCGGCCGCGCCGACCGGTTCTGGATCATCCGTACCGGCAGCGTCGACCCCGACATGCGCGTGCCTGGTCGCCGGGCCGCCGTCATCGAAACCCTCCGGCACAACGAACTCATCGGCTGGTCCTGGCTGTTCGCCCCGCACACCTGGCACCTGGGCGCCGAGACGACCAGCCCGGTGCGCGCCTACGAGTTCGAGCCACCGCGATCCGCTCGATGTGCCAGGACGACCCCGCGCTCGGCGCGAGTGTCGCACAGTGGGTGGGCGGAGTTCTCGCCCACCGCCTGCGCTCGACCCGCATCCGGCTGCTCGACCTGTACGCCCCCCACGGCAGCGGCAGCCTCCTGTGACGACACCGACGAGTCGAAGCGACAGCGCCCCAGGGGGCATGATGCACGGCGGCCCGCACATCGTCAGCGACGTGATGACGCACACCGTCGCCGCCATCGGCCACGGCGCCACCTTCAAGGAGATCGTGCGGATGATGCACGGCTGGAAGGTCAGTGCCGTGCCCGTCCTGGAGGGCGAGGGCCGCGTCGTCGGCGTCGTGTCCGAGGCCGACCTGCTGCCCAAGGAGGAGTTCCGCGACAGCGACCCCGACCGCCACACTCAGCTGCGACGCCTTTCCGACCTGGCCAAGGCCGGCTCGGTCACCGCCGGGGAGCTGATGACCTCCCCCGCCCTCACCGTCCACGCGGACGCGACCCTCGCGCAGGCCGCGCGGACCATGGCACGAGCCAAGGTAAAACGGCTCCCGGTCGTCGACGAGCTGGGCATGCTGCAGGGCATCGTCAGCCGCGCCGACCTGCTGAAGGTGTTCCTGCGCGACGACGAGGCCATCGCGGAGGAGGTCCGCCGGGAGGTGGTCTCGTACCTCTTCCCCGCGCCGACGTCCGCCGCCCGTGTGGCCGTGCGGGACGGCATCGTGACGCTCAGCGGCCGCATCCGGGACACGTCCCTGGTCCCCGTGGCCGCCCGTCTGATCCGGGCCGTTGAAGGAGTCGTGGACGTGGAGTTCGACGTCTCCGGGCACGGCCGTTCTTCGGAGCCGGCCCCTGCTCCGTCGAGTCACAGCGAGGACGCCTCAACCTCGTGACCCACCCGAGCCCACACCGCACTCCTCCCGCACGCGGTGGCTCTGGCCAGGACGAGGCCGTCGCCGCTCTCGCCGTCGCGTTCCGGACGACTCCGGCTTCGCCGTGCTCCCCCGCCGTCGAGTCATCGCGATGCGGCGGCGAGGCCCGATCACACCGGCCGAGCCGACGGCCGCCTGACAAGCGTCGCCGCCACCAGCCGGAACCCGGTCACCCCGCCGGCATGACGCTCCACGTTGGGGAACAATTCCGACACCACCAGCAGCACCGCATCCCTCCCATCACAGCAGCCACCACCGTGCGTTCGTGGAACGACTACAAGCGCAGGCACCGAAGCAGCCGCAGCACTGCGCGGCTGCCACGCTGCGAGGCCGAGGCGTCGAGCGGACCGCTGCTGAACAGCCATAGGAGGCGTTCGGCCAGGTCGCGGCGGTGCCGCCGGAGGAAGCGGCGGGCGGGCTTGTGCCAGCGTCCGGCGTACAGTCCGCCACCGACCACCACGGCGTCGTACGACGCCACACTCGCGACGGATTGGGCCGGAAGGGCCTCGACCGTCAGCCCTTCTTGCGCAGGACGTCGGCAATGGCTTCGGCGATCTGCGCCGTTGATCCGTTCGTGGTTCGGTAGGTGGCCAACAGGGTGCCGGTCATGGGATACGCCTCCTCTCACAATCGGCGCAGCCAGTCGTCGGCCACGCCGTGCAGCGCCTGTTCCGGGGTGGGCAGGTGCGCGTCGTCCAGTCGGTAGGTGAGCTTGTCGACCACACCGACCACGCCGTCGATCCGGCGGGTCATCGACAAGGCGATCTCCGTCTCGCTCTTGCGTTCCATGTGACCGGTGAGCGTGACAACGCCCTCCACCACGCACACGTCGATGCCGCGGGGCGCCAGCCACAGGGTGCTCACCAGTACCTCTTCGATCACCTCGTCGCGGATCTCCTTGTCGGGGCGCAGGAAGACCTGGAGCAGGTCGCGGCGGGTGACGATGCCGACCAGCTGGTCCTCCTCGTCGAGCACCGGCAGCCGTTCCACCTGGTGTTGGGCCATGGTGCGGGCGGCCTCGACGATGGTGTCGTCGGCGTGGGCGGTGACGGGCGGCTCGGTCATGAGCCGCCCGGCGGTGCGGGCGTTCGCTTTCGCTGCCTGCCGTCGGCTACCACGCGTCAGCCCGGGGAACGTGAAGCGGCGGCGCGGTGCGTACGGGTCGGGGGTAGCGGCCTGGCGTGCGATCAGGTCCGTTTCGGAGATGACGCCGATGACCTTGTCGTCCTCGTCGACCACCGGCAGTCCGCTGATCCGGTGGGCCGCGAGCAACCTCGCGACCTCCTTGAACGGGGTGCCGTACTCGGCGCGGACGACATCCGTGGTCATCACGGAGCCGACCTTGTTGTGCTTCATGTCTGTTTTCTCCTCTGTGGACTCAGCGGAGCCGGCGCAGATAGGGGTCCTGGGGCCTGCACGGCACGAGACGGATCCGCGCGTCGAGCACGGTGACGCCGTCCGGTGTCGCGAGGACCGGGTTGAAGTCGGCCTCGGCCCGCCCAGGCCGTCATCGACCGGGTACGAGCGCCCGCCGCGTGATCTGCAGACCTACGTCCCGGACCACGCGGCGAGCCTATGAAGCGCCGGTCAGGCGTCGTGCACCCGGTGCGGTACGACGGCGACCGGGCAGGCGGAGTGGTGCAGTGCCGCATGGGCGACCCGACCGAGCTGGAGCCCGAAGAGTCCCTCGCGACGCCTGGCACCGACGACGAGCAAGTCAGCTTCGTGCGAGGCGTCGACCAGTACCCGGCGGGCGTGGCCCTCGACGGTACGCCGACGCACGCTGACATTCGCCGGGACGTCCTGCAAGGCCGCCTCCAGTTCCTCCGCCGCCTGCTGCTCGTGCAGGCGGGCGGGCTCACCGGCCAGCTGGGGGTGGTCGGTGGTCTCGTGCGCGGGGCTCCGCCAGGCCCGTACGGCTTCCAGGGGCACGCCGCGTCGCCGCGCCTCCTCGGCGGCGAACCTCACGACCGCCGACTCCTTCGCCTCATCGCCGATGCCCACGACGACACGACCGTGGACCGGGGGCGTCGCCTGGTTGTCGTGACTGCCGCGCAACACGATCACCGGGCAGTCGGCGTGGGCGGCGACGGCCAGGCTGACGGAGCCGAGCAGCATCTCGGCGATGCCGCTGCGGCCACGGGTGCCCACCACCAGCGCGGAGGCGTCCCGGGCCTCGCGCACCAGGGCGTACTCCGGTTCCTCGAACACCACGTCGGCGCTCACCCGCAGGTCGGGGTGCCGGGAGCGTGCCCGCTCGGCGGCGGCGCCGACGACGTCCTGGGCCAGAGGCACCGCGGACGGCTTGCCGATGTCACGGGCGAGTGCGGCACCCTCGTACCGCTCCCACAGGCAGGCGTACACCACCCGCAGCGGCACCCCACGCAGCGCGGCCTCGTCGGCCGCCCAGTCGACGGCCCGCAGGCTCGGCTCGGAGCCGTCCACGCCCACGACCAGGGCCCCGGTGAGGGCTCGTTCGGCCGGTGCCTTCATGATCTCCACTCCCTCAGGTGGTGCGTTCAGTCGTGCGCGACGACGGCGACGGGGGCGGCGGCGTGGTGCAGTACCGCGTGCGTGACAGGTCCGATGTGGGCACCGATCGGGCTGCGGCGGATCCGGCGGCCGACGACGACCAGCGATGCCTCGCGGGAGGCGTCGATGACGTGGTTGGCGGGACTGCCGAGGCGGGACTCCTCGACGACCTCGACGTCCGGGTACTTCTGCCGCCAGGGGCTCAGGACCTGGGCCAGGGCGGCGGCGTCCTGTCGGCCCAGCTCCACGCCCACCTCGGGGGCGGCGGGCAGGCTGGAGACGTAGTAGGGCGGCAGGATCCAGCCGTGCACGACCTTCAGCGCGGTGCCACGGCGGGCGGCCGCCTCGAACGCGAAAGCGATCACCGTGTCATCGGGGTGGTCAGTGTCGAGGCCGAGTACCACGGGCCGGAACGCGGTGGCGGCGGACGGAATGCCCGTGGGGTCCTTCTCGTGCTCGTCGGCGGCCTGCTCGCCGGATCGCACGAGGACGACGGGTGTCTCGGTGCGAGCGATCACGGCCGCACCCACGGACCCGACGAGGAATCCTCCGAGCCCGCTCAGTCCGCGGGAGCCGAGGACCAGCAGCTCGGCGTCCTTCGCCGCCTCGGCCAACGCGTCCGTAGGCCTGCCGGGTATCTGCTCCATGGTCACGTCCACGCCCGGGTGGCGCAGGCGGAGTCCCTCGGCCGCCTCGCGCGGAATCCTCCCCCAGCCTTCGGCCGGGGGGACCCCCATCTCGTTTCGCTCGCTCCAGTGCGCTTGCGTCTCGGCGCCCAGGAGCGGGGCTTGCGCGATGCGCTCCGGGACGGGCTCCCAGACGTGAACGAGCTTCAACGGCAGACCGCGCAGCTTCGCCTCACGGGCCGCCCACTCGGCAGCGGCACGACTCTCGAGCGAGCCGTCGAGGCCCACAGTGACGGTGCGGGACATGTTGTCCACCTCCTGCTCGGGGTTCCGATCCCAGAGTGGTGGCGGGGAAACGGCACGGTGCAGAGACCGCAGGTCCCCTTTCGGGGGCCGATGGGCCCCATGGGCCGACGGGTCCCCACCGACGCCGCGTCCGGCGACCCAGGCCGCGGACAGAGCGGTGCGTGCGAGCGGAGCGAAGCCGAGCGAGCGGCGACCAGGCGCGCCCAGCCTCTCGGCCAGGGCACCGGTGTGCCGTCTGTTCCCAGGACGGTGCCGGCTGGCGCTGCCCGGCATGTCGACCATCAGCGCTGTGTCGGCAGAGCATGCCTCGCGGGCCGTTCGGCACCTGGCGGCCGACCAGAAGCCCAGAGGATCCTGAGATCTTTCGGCCCAAGGAGAATCATGTCCCAGAGCTCGGTCGACCTTGCTCCAAGGTGGCGGCGTCTGGTGCCCGGGCTCGGCACGCTGCTCGGCTACCGGCGCTCGTGGCTGAGAGGCGATGTCCTGGCCGGGGTGACGGTGGCCGCGTATCTCGTGCCCCAGGTGATGGCGTACGCGGGCGTGGCCGGCCTGCCACCGGTCGCGGGGCTGTGGGCCATCCTGCCGGCGCTCGCCCTTTACGCCCTGCTCGGCTCCTCGCGCCTGCTCTCAGTCGGTCCGGAGTCGACGACCGCGCTGATGACGGCGACGGTGGTCGGCCCGCTCGCCGCCGGAGATCCGGCCCATTACGCGACGTTGGCGGCCACCCTCGCGATCGCGGTCGGCTTGCTGTGCGTGCTGGCATGGGCGACGCGGCTCGGCTTCGTCGCGGATCTGCTGTCCCGCCCGGTGCTGATCGGGTATCTGGCGGGCGTGGCACTGATCATGATCGTGGACCAGCTTCCCAAACTGACCGGTGTCCGGACGACGGGCTCGGCCTTCTTCCCCCAACTGTGGTCCTTCGTACAGCACCTGTCGCGAGTCCACATGGCCACGGTGCTGTTCGCCGTCGTGGCGCTCGGCGTCCTCTTCACGGCGGCCCACTTCTTCCGCACCTTCCCCGGTCCCCTGCTCGTCGTGGTCTTCGGTACGGCGGCCGTGTCCCTGTTCGACCTGGACGGCCAACACGGCATCAAGGTGATCGGCGACGTCCCGTCGGGCCTGCCCGCCGTGGCCCTGCCGGACCTGGCCGAGCTGCCGCACCTGGTGCTCCCCGCCCTGGGCGTGCTCCTCGTCGGCTACACCGACTTCATCCTCACCTCGCGGGCCTTCACCAGGCGCGGCGACGAGGGTCCCGGGCTCGACGCCAACCAGGAGTTCCTCGCCCTGGGCGCGGCCAACCTCGGCGCGGGCGTGCTGCACGGATTCCCGGTCAGCAGCAGCGCCAGCCGTACCGCTCTGGCCTCCTCAGCGGGCGGGCGCAGCCAGGCGTACGCACTGATGGCCGGCGCGGCCGTCTTCGCGGTCCTGCTCTTCCTGAGCCCGTTGCTCGCCCGCACCCCCACGGCGGTCCTGGGCGCGCTCGTCGTCTACGCGGCCGTCCGCATGATCGACCTGGCGGGCTTCCGGCGGCTGGCGTCTTTCCGCCGCCGGGAACTCCTGCTGGCGCTCGGCTGCCTGGCCGGAGTCCTGGCGCTGGACATCCTGTACGGCGTGCTGGTCGCCGTCGGCCTGTCCGTAGCCGAACTGCTCACCCGGGTAGCCCGCCCGCACGACGCCGTCCAGGGCCTCGTCCCCGGCGTGGCCGGCATGCACGACATCGACGACTACCCACAGGCCCGCACCATCCCCGGCCTCCTCGTCTACCGCTACGACTCCCCACTCTTCTTCGCCAACGCCGAGGACTTCCACCGCCGGGCCCTGGCCGCCGTGGACGAACAGTCCGAACCGGTCCGCTGGTTCGTCCTCAACACCGAGGCCAATGTGGAGGTCGACATCACCGCCTTGGACGCGGTGGACCAACTGCGCCGCGAACTCGCCCACCGCGGCATCGTCTTCGCCCTCGCCCGCGTCAAGCAGGACCTGCTGGCCGACCTGACGGCGTACGGCCTGGCAGACGCCGTCGGCAGCGAGCGGATCTTTCCCACCCTTCCGACAGCAGTGGCCGCGTACCGGATGTGGTGCCGCGATCAGTAGGCCGCAGTAGGCCGTCTCTCAGGCCCCGGACTCCATGGCACCGTGCTCGTCGGGATCAGGCTTTCACTTGAGTGCCAGACTGACGCCCACGCATCCGCTGTCGCCACTCGTTCGCCTCAGCCGACAGCGGGGCAGGGCCGTCGGTACACCGCTGCGGTGCCATCCGACCCTGCCTTTGGGAAGCCCCGTGGGGCCCATGCGCCCGAGTCGGTGGGGCCGTTCGGCCCCTCTTCGCCGTGCGACGCGAAACGACACCGGAACGCGGCTCGGTGCCTGCTACACAGGAGTCAGCCGCCCTCGTCGGATGCGGTCCCCTTCCCCCTCATCAGCCCTGTCCGGGAGGCATCATGCTGTCCGCAGAATCCGCCGCCGTCATCCGTGCCACCCTGCCCGCCGTGGCCGGCGCGCTCGACGAGATCACCACCCGCTTCTACGGCGCGATGTTCCACGACCGGCCGGAACTGCTGGACGGGATGTTCAACCGCGGCAACCAGGCCAGCGGAGCCCAGCGCCGCGCACTGGCCGGCTCGATCGCCGGGTTCGCGACCGCGCTGCTCGACGCACCGGACACCCGCCCGGACGTCCTGCTGGACCGGATCGCGCACAAGCACGCCGCCGTCGGAGTCACCGACGACCAGTACACGATCGTGCACAAGTACCTGTTCGGCGCGATAGCCGAGGTCCTCGGCGACGCGGTCACCCCGGAGGTGGCGGCCGCCTGGGACGAGGTGTACTGGCTGATGGCCGGCGCCCTGATCGGCCGGGAGGCCCGCCTGTATCAGGACGCGGGCGTGGAGCCCGGCCAGATCTGGCGGCAGTGGACGGTCGTCGAGCGCCGCACAGAGACCCCGGACGTGGTGTCCTTCCTGCTCCAGCCGGCCGACGGTCAGCGAGCGCCGCGTGCGCGGGCGGGCCAGTACGTCAGCGTGCGCCTGCGCATGCCCGACGGAGTACATCAGCTGCGCCAGTACAGCATCTCCTCCGACCCCGGCGGGGAGTTGCGGCGCATCACCGTCAAGCGAGTCGCCGGCACGGCCGACGCGCCGGACGGTGAGGTCTCCAACATGCTGCACGACCATGTCCGTGCCGGAGACGAGCTGACGCTGTCCGCACCCTTCGGCGACGTCTTCCTCGACGACCCGGCCGATGCCACCACTCCGGTCGTCCTGGTCTCCGCGGGCATCGGCGGCACCCCCATGACCAGCATCCTGGCCCATCTCACCACCCTCGGTTCCACCCGCCCGGTGCTGGTCATGCACGCCGACCGCTCCCCCGCCGACCACGCCCTGCGCACCGAGACGAGCCAACTCGTGGAGCAACTGCCGGGCGCCCGCGCCATCTTCTGGTACGAGCAGCCCGGCCTGGAGGAACCCGAGGCCCGCGAGGGCCTGATGAACCTCCACGGCATCGAACTGCCCGAGAACGCCACCGTGTTCCTTTGCGGCCCGCTGCGGTTCATGCGCGACATCCGCGCACAGCTGCTGAGGGCCGGAGTTTCCCCGCAGCGCATCCGCTACGAGGTCTTCGGCCCCGACCTGTGGCTACCCGGCCCGGCGGCCTGAACGCCGGACGTCCCACCGCACTCCAGGAGAGGAACTGGCATGACCAGCAATGACACCCAGGCCGCCGCCCCCACCGTGCTGCTGCGTTCGGAAGGCGAGGTGGACGAGGAGACCCTCTCGTATGCCCGCACGAAGATCGACGCCGTCGTGGGTCGGCCGGGACTGCCCGCCGCAACCGGCGAGGTGCGGATCACGCGAGCGGCTGCTCACCACGCGGACCGTCCGTGGACAGCGACGGCCGCCCTGCACGTCGGACGGCGAGAGGTTGTCGTGCTCGCCGAGGAGGCCACCGGCCGGGAGGTCGTCGACCAACTCCAGGACCGGCTGCGCCGCCAGATCGACAAGGCGGCCCGCGCCGGACACAACGACCACCGGACGGCGGCCCCGCCGTGGCGAGGCGGCCCCGGAATCCCGCGTCCTGCCGAAGGCAGCAGCCCGACGGCGGACTCTCACCCGGCGTGAGTCTGCGGTGAGTACAGGCCCGGTCGCTGGCGGTCCACCGACCGGGCCTCTGCGATTCCCCACTGCCCCGCGGCGTCGGTGAGCGTGAAGCACTCCTGCACATGGGAGCCCCACCTGGCGGGCCATTCGGCCCACTCGGGTGACCAACGGCCCACTGACGGCGCTCACTGCCACCGGAAACGCTGATGGTGCGCGGTTCCCGATCAACGGGCCAGAACGAGGAGTTGTGTGATGGCGAAGGCTTACCTGGTGGGCAGCGGTATCGCGGCGCTCGCCGCCGCCACATTCCTGATCCGCGACGGCGGATTCGACGGCGGCGACATCCACCTCTTCGAACAGCAGGAACGCACGGGCGGCAGCCTGGACGCCGGCGGAACGCCCGAGGCCGGCTACACCATGCGCGGCGGGCGGATGTTCGAAGCCGAGTTCCGCTGCACCTACGACCTGCTGTCGACCATCCCCACCCTCGATGACCCGTCGGTGTCGGTGACCGAGGACATCCTCGCCGCGTACGAGGAGTTCGGCTGGGACGACACCGCACGCCTCTTCGACGCGGACGGGGAGATCACCGACGTACGGTCGATGGGGTTCCGTGCATCACCAGCCAGTTCCTGGCCCTCCGGCGCGACGACCGACCACACGTCGTGCCCGAGGGCTCGGTGAACCTCGCCTTCATCGGCCAGTTCGCCGAAGTACCCGACGACGTCGTGTTCACCGTCGAATACTCGGTGCGCACCGCCTGGACCGCCGTCGCCGAACTCCTCGGCCTCGGCCGGCGCCCGCCCGGGGTCTACAAGGGACACCACGACCCGCATGGCCTGGTGGAGGCGCTGGAGGCCATGCACCGACGGTCCCCCCGGCCGGAGTGCGGCGTGCTCCGGCTGCGCAACGCAGGTAGTGCCGGGCCGCGTTCCCCCAGGGCGCCCAGCTGCGAAGGGCAGCGCGGGCTCCGAGTCCCTGGTCGCGGCTGCGGTGAACGACGCAGAGCGGGCCCCAGGCCGGTGCCGACTGCGTGGGCATCGCGCGAGGTGCCCGGCTCGGACCAAGGGGCCGGTCAAGGCCGCTCGACAGCCGAACCCCGCAACACAGCACCGAAGTTGACCATGGTGCGCCAGCGGGCCGTGGCCGTCTCTGCCGACGGCTGACGGTACCGCTGGTGTTCCTCCGTCGCGGAGACTGTCGCTCATGGACTGGCTCTCACCCGTATCCGGACTCGTCGGCGCCCTCACGGGTGCCGGGCTGTCGTATCTGGCCACACACCGGGCGCAGGCCAGGGCGCTGGCCGATGCCCGCCAGGCTCGCCTTGAAGCCAAGCAGGACCAGGCCGTGACCACGCTGGCGGAAGCCTTCGCAGACCTTCACAAGCACGTCCAAAGCGTCCCCGACGACCGGGAGTCAGGAGTGAGCGCCGAAGACGCCGCCACGCTCACGGCGGCGCGGCAGGCGTGGGACGAGAAGCTGCAGGATCACATCGCGCCCGCCGGCTGGCCATCGGCGTCATCCGGGACAGGAAGGTCCGCCACCGCCTCAACGAGGCCATGACCCTGCTGGAGGTGTGGGACAGCGGGCTGGTGTACGCCTTCCACGGCCGGTCTCCCGTGTGGGTGCTGCGCGGGGTGATTTCCCACGCCGTGGACTGTGTGGGGGCGTGGCAGCGGGAGGAGGCGTTGCCAGAACCGAACCGCGCGTTCGGGCAGGCCCGGGAGTCGTTGGCGGCCAATCGGGACGAGTGGGAGGCCATCGCGGAGGCCGAGGAGGAGGACCGACCCCGGCGGCGCCCCCAGAGAGATGGCAACGGCTCGTAACCGCCCAGGTCGGCGCCGCCTGCGCCACGTTGATAAGCGGGAGAAGCCGATGACGTCCATGCGCGGATGCTGGTTCAGACGTGGGGCACCACCGCGACGGGGCAGCCGACGTGGTGCAGCACCGCGTGAGTGACCGGACCGGTGTGGATACCGAGACGGCCGTCCCGTATCCGGCGCCCCACGACCACCAAGGCCGCCCCGGCAGCGGCACGGACCAGTTCGGTGGCCGCCCGGCCCTCGGCGACCGTCTCGGTGACGGCGACCTCGGGGATCTTCTCGCACCACGGGCGCAGCGCCGCGACCACGGCGTGTTCGTGCTCCGCGAGCAGCTCCGGGCCGGGCGGCGGGACGACCCGGTCGGCGGTGGCGTATCCCGGCGGGACGGTGAAGGTGTGGACCACGCGCAGCGCGGCGCCGCGGCGCCGGGCCGCCTCGAAGGCGAACTCGATGAGGTCGTCGCAGGGTTGGCGGGTGTCGAGGCCGAGGACGATGTCGCGGTACGGGAGCTCGGGGATCTCCTCCGGGGAGACACCGTCGGGGGCCGGGAGGTGTTCGGCGGCGGAGCTCTCACCTGCCCGGGCCAGGACGACGGGGCGCGGGGACCTGGCGAGGACCCGCTGGGAGACCGAGCCGAGCAGGAAGCCCGCGAGACCGCTGAGACCGCGGGAGCCGAGCACCAGGAGGTCGGCACGTTCGGCCACTTCGAGCAGGGCGGCCACCGGTGATTCCTTCACCTGCCGGTCGACGATGCTCAGCGCGGGGTGAGCGGCACGGACACTGTTCGACGCCTCTGCGAGGATCTGCTTGGCCCACCCGCGCTCGGTCATGCCCATGGGCACACTGGCCGGAGGGCGCGCGTGCATCTGCCAGGCGTGCACCAACTGCAGCTCGGCGCCGCGGCGCAGGGCCTCCCGGGCCGCCCAGTGCGCAGCGGCGAGGCTCTCGGGAGAACCGTCGATCCCTGCAGCAACGTGTCGATCCATGACCTGTGCCTCCTCGGTGTCCGCGTGTCCGCGTGTCCACTCTGAAGCCTGCTACGAATACCGAGCCGTGCGCAGGGACCAGAGGTCCCTTTCCTCGGGCTTCACGGCCCCCGCTTCTCGCCGTGATTGCAGGGACGGTCTCCCACGAGGCCGAACGTGGCTGCCTCCATCACCGCCCCTCGCGCACCACGGTGGGTCCGCCTCCTGCTCTTCGATCCCCTCGAATCGGCGTGACCCGTCGGTCCTTCCGCGTCCGGCCGAGAGGGGGACGGTTCGGCCCGGTGGTCCGGGACGACCGGCCCTGCCCGCTCAAGTCGTTGCGCGGGAAACTGAAGTGGCATCGGAGGGCCGGGTTACCCGGGACAGTCCAACGGGACAGCAACGGCCGGACCGGCCGCTCGAACCCGCGAGTCCCGGCCCTCGATGCACATCGCGGGACCAGGACAGCCCGCGGTGTCCGTCAGGCCCGTGCGTGCCGTACGCGCCGCAGACCACGTCACGCTCCACATGACGGGGTGAAGGAGGGAGGGACAGCCATGAAGACCTGCACGGTCGGCGAGGTCATGACCCGTGAGGTAGTCGGCGCCCGCCAGGAGACGCCGTTCAAGGAGGTGGCGCGCCTGCTGGGCCGGCATCGGATCAGCGGCCTGCCGGTGGTGGACGCCGACGACAAGGTCGTGGGCGTGATATCCGAGACCGACCTGATCCTCCGGCAGGCGGCGCAAGCCGAACGGGATCGGGGACACGGCTTCCGGCTCCCGGCGCTGCGCCGCAAGACGCGGCGTACGACCGCCAAGGCACGTGCCACCACCGCCGGGCAGCTGATGTCGACGCCCGCGATCACAGTGCACCCGGAACAAGGTGTCGCGGACGCGGCCCGGGTGATGGAGCGTCATCACGTCGAACGGCTGCCCGTGGTCGACGAGGAGGACCGCCTCATCGGCATCGCCACCCGCCGTGACCTGCTGCGGGTCTTCCTGCGGACCGACGACGAGATTCGCCAGGAGATCATCGACGAGGTCCTCACCCGCACCATGTCCCTGCCGCCCCACACGGTCATCGTCTCCGTCCACGACGGCGTGGCCACGCTGGAAGGTCGGCTGGAACAGCGCAGCGACATCCCGCTGGTGCTCCGGCTGACCTGGAAGGTGGACGGCGTCGTGGGCGTGATGAACAGCCTCACCTTCCGCTTCGACGACACTCACCCACCCGAGAAGCACCCCTCACGCAGGATCGACCACTACGCGCTTCCGCAGCGGTGACCCCGACGCCGCTTCGGTGACCGGGCGGGCCGGCCGGGCCGGTCGAGACCCCGAAGTCCACACCGCCCGGGCTGCGCTGGATGGCCGACGATCAGGCCGACCTCGGCCAGGCGCATTCGGCTGGCGCGGCGGATTCGCTCAGCGTCGTCGGGGCGTCCCCGGCAAGCTGGGCACCCAAAGCCGTGCCGGCTGTCTCAGCCAATCCAGGTCAGCGGAATCTGCGGCGACCGACCTCGCTGAGAAGCGACAGATGGCCGCCGATACGGGAGATGACCACACGGCCTGCTCTGGCGTTATTGCGGCACCGAGCGGGAGCCCTCCGGACTCCCGCCGCTCGTCCTCCGGGTTTCGGCCTTGCCTTCCGCGGCCTCCTCATCACCACTGCCGCCAGTGCTCTCCGGTACTTCTTCCAGCCGCCGTCCGTCCAGTTGTGGATCACCAGGACTGACGGCGGTACGCGTAACGGATTCCCGTGTGTCTGGCTGGGCCGACCGCGTCCCCTCCCGCTACCCAGTTGCGGGCAGTTGCTTCGGCGGCTACCGGGAGTGCCCGCCCACCGATGCGTGGGCGGGCGACCCTGTCGAGGAGCCGGCACGGGGACGACGACGGCGGATGGCCGCCTGCCGGCACGTGTGCAGGCGGCGCAGCAGCCGCACGAGCAGTTCGTCGGCCACCGCGGCCACGACGCATGTCACAGCCATCGCCGCGACCAACAGCACGGCGAACATCTGGTAGAACTCCGGCGTGAGTGTCGTACGCACTGGCCTTGCCTCCTCCAGGACTGCTGCGCATCGGTCAGTTCGTTCAGGTTCAGCCAATCCGCCGTCTGTGCAGGGCACTTGAGCCGGGTGGTACCCACTCGGGTGCCGGTCGGCACTGTCGTCCGGGCGCGCAGACCTGCGTCCCGGCCACGCGGCGAGCCCCTGAACCGGTCAAGTCCACTGGGGTACGACCGCCACTGGGCAGGAGGAGTGGTGCAGGGCCGCGTGGGCGACCCGGCCGAGCTGGAGCCCTGCGTGTCCGTGGCGCCGCTGGGCGCCGACGACGAGCAGATCGGCGGTGGCCGAGGCGTCCAGCAGCACCTGGTGGGCGGATCCTTCGACAGTGCGCCGGCGCACCGGCACGGACGGGTGGGCGGCCGCCGCGTCGGACAAGGCCGCTTCCAAAGTCCCGGCGGCCTGCTGCTCGGGATTGAGGGGCGGGCTCTCCCGCAGGCGGGGCAGGGGCGGTGCTCGGGTGTGTGGGGCGGCGCCAGGCCCGTACGGTCTGCAGGGTGGCGTAGCGGGCTGCCGCCTCCGCGAAGGCGAAGCGCACGGCTGCCGTGTTTCCCGGTTCCTCGCCGACACCGAGCACGATGCGCTGGTAGGTCCGGGGCGTGCGTCGGTTGTCGTGGCCGCCGCGCAGCACGATCACCGGGCAGTGGGCGCGGGCGGCGACGGCCAGGCTGACCGAGCCGAGCAGCCGCTCGGCGACACCGCTGCGGCCCCGCGATCCGATGACGAGTGCCCAGGCGTGGCGGCCCTCGTCGAGGAGCGCACTGACGGCGTCGTCGGGCAGGACCGCTGTGGTGATCTTCAGGTTCGGGGCCCGTCGGTGGGCGCGGCGCGCGGCGGCCTCGACGATGTTGTCGGCCAGCACCTGTTCCGAGGATCTGCCCAACCCTTCCGCGAGGGCGGCGCCTTCGTACCGTTCCCACAGCGAGGCGTACACCAGCCGCAGCGGCACCCCGTGCAGGGCGGCCTCGTCGGCCGCCCAGTCCACCGCCCGCATGCTCGGCTCGGAGCCGTCCACGCCCACGGTCAGGGGCAACTCCATGCTCCTCATCCCCTTGCTGTCCCTTCCTTGTACTCTTCTGCCGGGCGGCTCAGTCGTGCGGGACGACCGCGACTGGGGCAGCAGCGTGGTGCAGTACGGCGTGCGTGACGGGGCCGATGTGGGCGCCGAACGGAGAACGGCGGATCCGGCGCCCGACCACGACCAGGGAGGCGTCGTGGGAGGCAGCCACCAGTTGGTCGGCGGCCTTGCCGGCCCGGGAGCTCTCGACGATCTCCAGGGACGGGAACTTCTGTCGCCAGGGACGCAGGACCTCGGTCAGCGCGGACGCCCATTCTGCGGCGATCAGGGCGTTCAGCTCCGGATCGTCGGGCAGCCCGTAGGCGAAATAGGGCGGCAGGGTGAAGCCGTGGACGACCTGCAACGTGGTGGCGCGACGCATGGCCGCGTCGATCGCGAATTCGATCAACGCCTCGTGGGGATTCCCGGTGTCGAGCCCGAGAACGACGGGCCGGTACCCGGTCGCGGCGGACGGAATGCCTGCCGGGTCCATCACGTGCTCGTCAGCGGCCGCTTCCCCGGCCCGTACGAGGACCACGGGCCGCTCGGTGCGCGCGACGGCGGCCTGGCCGACCGAGCCGACCAGGAACCCGCCGATGCCACTCAGCCCCCGGGACCCCAGCACCAGGAGCTCGGCCTCCTCGGCCGCGTCGGGGAGCACCTCCCCCGGCCGCCCGGTGAGCTGTTCACCGACGACCTCCACGCCGGGGTGGCGCAGCCGCAGTCCCTCGGCCGCCTCGCGCAGGATCCGCTCCGGCCACTTCTGCTGCGCTTCGGCGCCCAGCAGGGGTGCCAGGGCCATGGGCGCCGGCACCGGTTCCCAGACGTTCACCAGCCTCAGCGGCAATCCGCGCAGCTGCGCTTCACGGGCCGCCCACTCGGCGGCGGCCCGGCTCTCGGACGAGCCGTCGAGCCCTACGGTGACGGTGCGGGACATGGGACGTACCTCCTGGGGCAGGTCGAGCGCATGGAGTATCCGGCTACAGCCTCGCAGCCGGGGAAGGTGTGTTGGAGAGGCCGCACAGGCCCCCGGCATGGGGCCGATCGGCCCCATGCCGGGGGTCCGGCGTGCGCCGCGGCACCGGGACCGCGAGACGCTTTCGTGGGCCCGCGAACTGTCTCCGCTGTCAGCGAGTCGGCCGTGGTTCCAACTCGTCGATGCCTCGTTGGAGGCGGTCGGTGATGTCGGGTGGGCCCGCATCGTGCGCAGTACGGTCACGTTTCGCCAGGACCAGGACCAGGAGCTGTGCGCTGCCGTCGGGTCGGCGATCCGTGGGCAGGGAGCCGTGCGGACCGGGGACCCGGACCGTCACGATGCGGCAGTGTTCAGGCGTGCTTGCGGGCCCACTGCGGGCCGACCTCGGCCCATTCGCGTTCCCACCCGGCCGCGCGGCGCGTGTCCAGGCGTCGTCGGACGACCCAGGAGCCGGTCAGGAGCACGGCACAGGCCCCGCCCGCGGCCAGGACCCCGGACAGGCCGGCCCTGGCTTCCACCTCGGCCGGGCTGAGCGATCCGTCGCGGAGGGCTCCCGTGTCATCGGTCCAGACGGTGGCACGGTCACCGGCCTTGAGGCCCGCCTTCACCTGCGCGTCGCCGGTTCGGGTGGTTCCGTCGGGCGCGGCCCACCGCGCCGCCGCACGGACCGTTCCACCGCCGGTGTACGCGCGCCCGGCAGGTGCGTCCGCTGTGAGCACCGCCGTGGTGCTGCGCAGTTCTTGCCGCTGCCGGTCCAGCGTGTCCTGGACGTTCCACGCCGTGGCCGCGCCGGTGACCGGCGTGGCGATCGCGATGGCGAGGCCCGTCGCCAGGATGACCCACGCCTCCGCAGCGTCCGAGCGGCGCCGCAGCGGATTGCGCCGCCAGCGCCACAGCCTCACCTTGGTCCCCATCGTCACGCCCCCTGCTTTCCGAGTCCCGGTTTCCGCCTCGGTCGGTTCCGGGCGGTACGACACCCAGGTACCGTCCCAGACCGGAGTGAACCGGGCCGAGGGCCGCGCGGGCCCGTGCCAAGGGCCGACCGGCCCGGCCACGCAGCCGGTGGAGAGCTCTCGATCGGGGGCGTTCGGCCCGACGTCGCGTACGTGGGACGGCGGTCCCCGGGTGTGCGCAAGATGGTCACAGCACAACCCGCGGCTTTCGCGGAGTCGCTCCCAGCCCGAACGCGCGCGACGTTGGCGGCACACCCGTCGATGGTCGCCCGGTGACCAGGCGCGGCGCCAGGCGCAGCCCCGATGGGCGAGCACCCGACCTTCTTCGGGGCCTGGCCTCCAGCCTGCGGTCCATGGGACGCAGCCGACCCCACGGCAGGCAGCCGAAACGCTGCCAGTGGCCACCGCCGACCGACCGTAAGGCGCGGGGCGCGGACAGGAGTTCTGCCTGCAGGGCCCTGAGGACCGAATCCCGGGACCACCGGCCCCTGGGCCCGATGCCGCTCCGCCAGCACGCTCGAAGCGAGAGCCGGGCGCAAGGCCCGCGGCCCTCCCCTGTCGGAGACGGAGGTACTCCTCATGCTTCGCCCCATCGTCGTGGGTCTGGACGGTTCTGCCGAAAGCCTGGCGGCAGCGGACTGGGCCGCCCGCGAGGCACAGCGGCGCGGCCTGCCGCTGCGCCTGGTCCAGGCCTGGATCTGGCAACCGCACGACGTACCGGTCAGCGAGAGTCTGGAGACCCAGAAGCAGTGGGCCCTGGCCACCCTGCGCAACGCGAAGGACGACCTGGCAGCCCGGTACCCGGAGCTACCGATCGACACCGGACAGGTCTCCGACCTCGCCGTGACGGTCCTGCTGAACCAGGCCGAGGAAGCGGAGATGCTGGTACTGGGCTCACGCGGGCACGGCGCCATCGCCGGCTTCCTACTCGGATCCGTCGGCCAGCAGATCCTCGCTCGGGCCAAGAGCCCAGTGGTGATGGTCCGGGCAAACGAGCGGACCACTGCCGAAGCGGACCGCGCCGAGGTGGCGGTAGCCCTCCAGGACCTGGGTGAATCGGCCGAGACACTGCTGGAGTTCGCGTTCGCCGCGGCAGCCGCCCGCGGCGCCACCTTGCGCGCCGTACACGCCTGGCAACTCCCGCCCGTCTACGGCTACAACCCGGCAGCCCTGCACATCAGCGACGAGGACGGCGGCCTGGAGGCTCGCGTGACGAGGGATCTGTACGAGCTGCTGAAGCCATGGCGGGAGAAGTACCCGCACGTACCGGTGGTCCAGACGCTCGACCTCGCCTCCGCGGCCACGGTCGTACTGCAGGCCACCGTCAGTGCAGGGCTGGTGGTCGTCGGCCGAAAGGTGCACCGGCACGCCCTCGGCGCCCACATCGGCCCGGTGACCCACGCCATACTGCACCACGCCGCCGCCCCGGTGGCCGTCATCCCGCACGACTGAGGTCCGGCCGGAACGCCGATATCGCCAGGGCCACGGTCAGTCGCCGGCACGGCGCATCCGCCGCCACCGGTCACATCCACGGAGACTCGAACCATGCAGAAACTCTCACTCGACGCCCTGGCCCGCCAGCACCTGGAACGCGCCACAGCCGCATCCACCGGACGCAGTGCCACCACCGTGTACGGCGGCCACGAGCACGTCCTGCGCCAGACCGTCCTTGCCCTGACCGCAGGCACCGTCCTCGCCGAGCACGAGAACCCCGGCGAGGCAACCCTTCTGGTGCTACGCGGACGTGTCCGGCTCACCAGCGGTGGCACCGCCTGGGACGGCCGGACCGGCGACCTGATCGCCATCCCCCCGGCCCGCCACAGCCTGCAGGCGATCGAGGACGCCGCAGTGCTGCTCACCGTCGCCAAACACAGCTGACACTCGCGTCCGCAGAGCAGTAGGGCGGCTCGGTCAGCTTGGTCCCCGCCTCAGGGACTCTCGGCCCGACGACCCTACATGTACGAAGTAAAGGCGACCCAGGGCGGCAGCGGCCGCTTCGAGCTGGGAGAAAGCGAAGTACGCGCAGCCCAGCAACACGCGGGCAACGACCGCTGGCGCCTCCTCATGGTCACCAACGCCCTTACCCCGGGCCGGATGGACATCCGCATGCTCCCCAACCCCTACGCGAAACGCGGACGCGGACGCTACCGGGAGGAAGGCGGCTCGCTGCGCTTCTCGCATCAGCTTTGAGGGCAACCGACGGGATTCTCTGAGCTGCGGAAACGCGACCTCCGGGAAGTGGGCCTCCCGTGAAGGAGTGCGGAGTTTCCCGATGAACCGCGGTACGCCGATGTGGTCGGTATGGGTGGTCACGGCCGGTTCCCAGACCGCGATCGCCACCCTGCAGCTTCCGAATAACGGCGCTTCGCCAGTCGCACGCAGACACAGGCGACGCCACCATGTCGACTTCACGGCGAGGTCCCGGCACCGAGGCGCCCCCCCGCGCGGCTGCCCGACGGACGCGCTGCCCGACGGACGCACCGCGCTGTCCGACTTCGAGGGGCGCGGCTCAAGCAACTGCCAGAGGCCGAGGCACTCGCCTGAGTTCAGTGACCCACGTCACACATGGCTCCTGTCAGCAATCGGGACGCCATCTCGTTCAAGGGGCACGCGAACGAGACAGGAGCATCGCCATGAAGCATCGCATCGTCGTACTCGGCGCCGGATACGCCGGGGCCTTCGCCGCCGGGAACCTGGCTCGTCGGCTGTCGCCCACCGACACCGAGATCACCGTCGTCAACGCGGTGCCCGACTTCGTCGAGCGGATGCGGCTCCACCAGCTCGCGAGCGGCCGGGACTTCGCGGTCCGCAGGCTCGCCGACGTCTTCGCGGGGACCGGGGTGCGGCTGCGCCTGGCGCATGTCACCGAGGTCGACCCGGAGCGCAGGACAGTCGCCGTGGCCGGCGAGGACGGTGACGGCGAGCTCACGTACGACACCCTTCTCTACACGCTCGGCAGCTCGGTGGCCGACCATGGCGTGCCCGGCGTGGCCGAGTACGCCTTCGATGTGACCGGCCGGTCCTCGGCGCTGCGTCTGCGCGAGCGCCTGGCCGGTCTGGGCGCGGGCGGCACCGTGCTGGTCGTCGGTGAGGGGCTGACCGGGATCGAGACCGCCACCGAGTTCGCCGAGTCCCGGCCCGACCTCTCGGTCGCGCTCGCCGCCCGCGGGGAGTTGGGGGCCTGGCTCTCCCCGAAGGCCCGCCAGCACCTGCGCCGCGCCTTCGACCGGCTCGGTATCACCGTCCACGAGCACACCGGCATCGAAGCCGTCGAGCCGACACGGACGGTCGCCGCCGACGGCAGGTCCATACCGGCTGACGTGACCGTGTGGTCGGCGGGGTTCGCCGTCCACCCCATCGCGGCCGCCAGCGGCCTGGAGGTCGCCGAGACGGGCCAGATCGTCGTCGACCGCACCATGCGCTCGGTCTCGCACCCGGACGTCTACGCCGCCGGTGACTGCGCCTACGCGATCGGCGACAACGGCCGGCCGCTGCCGATGTCCTGCGCCTCGGCCGGGTACACCAACATGCAGGCGACCGCCGCGATCATCGCGCGCCTGACGGGCGGCGAGATCCCGACCGTCGGGCTGAAGTACCACGGCAACCACATCAGCCTCGGGCGGCGGGACGCGATCTTCCAGATGGTGGACGAGGACGTCCGGTCGAAGTCCTGGTACCTGGGCGGCCGGACCGCCTCATGGCTCAAGGCGGGCATCCTCCGGGGGGCCGGGTGGAGCATCACCCACCCGACCTTCGGTATGCCGAAGCGCAAGCGCCGCCTGGCCACCGTGCCCGACCGGGCCGGTGTGACGGCCGCCGCATAGGGTCTTCCGTATGGACAGCGCAGCCATCGATCGATTCGAGGCCGGCCGGGAACGGCTGGCCTCGCTCGCGTACCGTCTGCTCGGCTCGGCCGCCGACGCCGAGGACGCCGTACAGGACACGTTCCTGCGCTGGCAGGCCGCGGACCGGGAACGCATCGAGGTGCCGGAGGCGTGGCTGACCAAGGTCGTCACCAACCTCTGCCTCGACCGGCTCCGTTCGGCGCAGGCACGTCACGAGCGCGCCGTCGGCGACTGGCTGCCCGAGCTGCTGCTGGAGGGCGACCCGATGCTCGGCCCTGCGGATACCTTCGAGCAGCGCGAATCGGTGTCCCTGGCCGTACTGACCCTCATGGAGCGTCTCTCCCCGGTCGAGCGGGCCGCTTATGTCCTGCGCGAGGCCTTCTCGTACCCCCACGCCGAGATCGCCGAGATCCTCGACATCACCGAGTCCGCAAGCCAGCAGCACGTCCACCGGGCCCGACGCCGGATCGCCGCCGAGCGCCGCGGCGGCGAGGTGGACCCCGCGTCCGCGCGCCGGGTCGTCGAGGAGTTCCTCGCAGCCGCCACGTCGGGGCGCACCGAACGGCTGGTGGCGCTGCTCACCGCCGACGCGACCTTGGTCTCCGACGGTGCCGGACTGGCCAGGCGGCTGCTGCGGTACGAGACGCGCGAGCGCATCGCTTCCTTCGTACGGGCCGGATTCAAGCCCACTGCGGCGAAGCGGCGACTGGCCGGCGGCTCCCCCGCGATGTACATCGCGTCGGTCAACGGCTCCCCGGCCGTCATCGCCGTGGTCGACGACCGGGTCGTGGGTGCCGTGGCGTTCGAAGTCAGCGAGGGCAAGGTCGCGTCCCTGCGCGGTATCGCCGCCGCGGACCGGCTCCGGCGCCTGAATGAGGCCTGGCGGCGGCACGCACCGGACGCGCCGGTCATCCATGCATGGTGACCGCGGCCACCGGGCTCCAGCGGCAAGGGCGGAGTGAGAACGGCGCGCCTTCGGCCCCTGCGCTGCACAGCGACAGGCCTGCAGTGGGCAGAGACGTGACGGTCAGAGGCGGGCCCCTGCCCGAACGCGAAGCCGCTCTGTAGGCGCGCGCGGGGCCGGAAGCGAGCCGATGGCGAACTGCGTCCTCTCGCCCTCGATCGACCGAATTTCCGACCACGCCACGCTGACCAAGCGCCTGCCCGCGGCCTCGACGAAACCCTCCGAGAACAGGTAAAGCTCACCACGAATACGCTGGACGTTCTCCGACCCGTTGATCCAGCAGCCGGGTGATGTCGTGGCGGTTACCACCGGTCAGGGTGAGGGCGAGCGGGGTGCCGCCTGCGTCGGTGATGACGTGGTGCTACGAGCCGGGCCGGGCACGGTCGACCGGGCTCGGCCCGGTTCTGGGCGGCCGCTGCCTCACCGGCAGCAACGGCTCGATCCGCACCCACAGGTCATCCGGCACCATCCAGGGAGGACCGTTCCCCTTCCCCTTGACTCGTTCAACCAGCCAGCCAGGAAGGGGATATGGCTACGACCAGGCTTTCTATGAGGTGCTCCAATTCCCGCAGCTGACGGCCTGGAAAACAGGGTGCGGTCGGCTGAGCTGGGATGATAGCCAAGCGATGTGACAGAGACTTTTGAGTATTCCGCCCTGCTGCAACTGATCGACGAGCGGTCGGCCGCGTTCCGGAGTGCGGTTGCCGCCGCGCCCAGCCTTGACGCGCCGGTGCCGTCCTGCCCCGAGTGGACGTTGTTCGATCTGGTGCAGCACCTGGGTACGGGCCAGCGCTGGTGGGCCGCGATCGTCGCCGCGGGCCCGGCCGCTGCTCCGCCGGCCAAGGATGCCGCGGAGGCGCCGCGCGAGCTCGAAGCGCTGCTGGCCTGGTACGCCGAATCGAACGAGCTGCTGCTGAGTGCGCTGCGCGAGGCCGGCCCGGAGCGCGAGTGCTGGACGTGGTGGGCCGCCGGCGTGTCGCCGGCGGATGCCTGGGGCGTTGCCCGGCGCCGGGTGCACGAGGTGCTGGTGCACACTTACGACGCCCAACTCGCCGCAGGCGCCGTGCAGCCCATGCCGGCGGACGTGGCGATCGACGGCGTGGCCGAGTTTCTCGACACCTGCAACTCCACCCCGGCGGCCTGGCCGCACGAGGCCGCCACCATCCACTACCACGCTGCCGAGGGCCGCTCCTGGCTCCTCACGCTGGACGGCACCGGCGCCTGGCCCGCACCCCTCACGGACGACGCCGCGCCCGCCTCCGCTTCGGCCACGGGCACGGCCGAGCAACTGCTCCTCTTCGTCTGGGGCCGCCTCACGCTGAGCGACCTGAAGATCGAGGGCGACCAGCAGGTGTTCGAGCAGCTGATCGCCTGGGAGCCCGAGGAGTAGCCCGTCAACACCGCCGGCGGACGGCCTCGATGACGTCCACGTCGGTGAACGTCGCGAACAGCTCCGCCTTCGCGCGGCGGACGATCAGTACGGCCTTGTACGGCTCGGGCTCAAGCGCCTCCCGCAGCACTTCCGACTCAGCCAGCAAGGGGATATGGCTATGACCAGCCATCCTGTTAGGTGCTCTGAGGCCACACCCCTGACGGCGGCGACGCCGTATCGGACGTCCAGCGACGACGCCCGCACCCGCGACGCGACGGCTCCGGCCATCGCCCGCCGCATCACCGCCGCGCACCACGGCACCCTCTCGCTTACTGCCGGCGCTCGTGGTGCGCACTTCGCCGTCACACGCGTCGTCCTTGCGGCTTCTTCGGCGGGACGGTGACATGGCCGGGGAACTCCCTGGCCAGCCCGGCATACCCGGCGTCGGCCTGGGACTTCACCGACGGGTGGAGCCGGAACTGCCCGGCGATGCCCTCAGTTCGCACGGCGGTCTGGTCGTGCATTCGGCCGGGCCGTACGACCCCGGACAGCAGCATCCGGCCCTGTCCGTCGCTGAACGTGGTGGTCTTGGACTCGTGTTCTGCTTCTGCTTGCCAGATGCGAAGGCCCGGCGTCCGGGGCGGCCCGTCTGCGGGCGTCTGACTCGGGTCTCGGCTCCGTCGAGCCGCAGTTCGACGGCCTCGGCCTCGACGTAGGCGAAGACGTCGGCCAGCGTGCGCAGTCGTACCCCGAGCCGGGGTCGGGCACCGCGAAGCCGCGCGCCGCGAGCAGCGGGCGGACCTGCCGGATCGCCGCCTAGACGGTCGAGCGGTCGACATCGAAGGGCTCAGCCAGGGCTCAGGTCAGCTTCACAACTCACCTAACCCGGACGGCCCTTGTCACGTCACTGCCGACCGGCCCCGCCGGCACTTCCCCCAGGTCGCAAGCCAATGGGGTAGTCATAGCGTATGAACCCCTTGAAGCTCGCCACCTTGTCGTACAGTGCGCGCGCGGCGGTGTTGTCCTCCTGAGTGGTCCAGTACAAGCGGGAAGCTCCCCGCTCCCGCGATGCATCGGCCACTTTCTCGATCAGCATCCGCGCCGCGCCTCGGCCGCGTGCCGCCTCGTCGACGAAGAGGTCCTGGAGGTAGCAGCTGTCTTCCATCCAGAACGTCGGGTGGAACAGATAGTGCGCGATGCCGACCAGCTTCCCTTTCGACCAGGCGCCGATGCCGTGGAACTCGGTACCGCCCTGTAGCCGCTGCCAAGTCTCCTCGTAGCCCTCGTCCGGCACCGCGGTGCGGTAGAACGCCTTGTAACCGCGCGCCAGCACTTCCCAGTCGGCGCGATCCTCCTCACGCAACGAACCAATGTTGATCACGACTGCCCATCCTCACCCGAGAGCTTCAGCTGGTCTGCCGAACTGCCGATCTGCCGAACACTGTCAGAGTCGCCCTGGCCGGCCGTGCCGTTGCCCGTGCGGCTGCGAGGCGCCGCCAGCAGGCTGAGGACGTCGTACGGACGCGCCGCGACCGGGTGAGTCCCGGCACAGACACCAGCGCGTGCACCCCACCTTGCGTGCACTCCCAGGGATCCCGCGGCGTTGGCACAGCCGAGGTCCACTTCAGCGTCACCCACATAGGCGGTCGCGTCGGCCGGAACCCCGAGCTGCCGCAATGCCAGCAACGACCCGTCCGGCGCCGGCTTGGGCCTGTCAACCTCGTCGCCTGCGACGACCACGCCGAATCGTGCGTCGATTCCGGCGGCAGCGAGCATACTCAAAGCCACTCGCCGGGTGGCCGCCGTGAATACGCCCAGCCGCAGGCCCGCATCGGCGACTTCGTCGAGCAGGGCCGGTATGCCAGGGAACGGCCGCAGTTCGGCGACGGCCGGATCCAGGTGGGCGTGGAAGCGCTCGACCTCGGCGGGGCCGCAGGTGCGGCCGAGGAAGTGTGCAAGAACCAGCTCTGTGTGCCCGACATGCCAGCCGGCGACGACCTCCTCCGGGGAGACCGGCGGGCCGCCGAGCGAACGAATCGCGTCGGCGTACGCGCGGGACACCGAGGGGACGCTGTCCAGAAGCGTCCCATCCATGTCGAACACAACTGCACGCATGACTCACGATCCTGACTACGTCGTGGCCTTCGACGCCAGGGCCACTTCCCAAACGCTGGCTACGTTCTCGCTGCCCGCGGCCGAGTCGACCTCGCCCGGATCGAGCGGCACTGGAGGACATCCTGCGGATCATCGGCTCCATCCACACCGGAGCCGTCCGCGCCTACGACGTCATCCGGATGCTTTCCCGGGACGGGCGGCCCACCCCGCTCGGTGACGCGATCGCGCACTACGGACGGATGGCGAAGACCCTGCACATCCTGCGCCTGGCCGACGAGCCCGACTACCGGCGGCAGATCAAGGTGCAGGCCAACCTCCAGGAAGGCCGCCACGCTTTGGCCCGGAAGATCTTTCACGGCCGGGCCGGGCAGCTCTGCCAGCGCTACCAGGACGGTATGGAGGACCAGAGCGGCGCCCTGGGCCTCGTCCTGAACGCGCTCGTGCTGTTCAACACCCGCTACATGGACGCCGCCGTGAACCAAGCGCGCGGACGGCTTCGAGGCCCGCGACGAGGACGTGGCCCGGCTTTCCCCGTTCGTGCGCCACCACATCAACGTGCTGGGCCGGTACTCCTTCCAGCTTCCCGACCTGCCCTGCGGCCTGCGGCCTGCGGCCCCTCCGTGCCCTGGACGCTGTCGACGCGTAGCGAGACGCGGCGGGCGCGTCTGGCCGCGCCCGCCGCTCGCACCGTTGTGGGAACTCTATGCGTTGGCCGCCTGGACGCGGACTGCTCGGGCGCGGACCACGAAGGGCCGGGAGAGGACGGTGATGGCGATGGAGACGGCGGCCACGAAGGTGATGGCCGTGCCAGAAGTGACGTGCTGGGCAATGCCGCCAGCGATCGCGGCTCCGATACCTTGCCACGTCATACGGCCGGCGGACTCAACTCCCTGGACCTGGCCCCGGACCGGATCAGGGGTCAGCTCCAGAAGCTGCTCCTGGAGGGGCAGGGTGGCAGCGAAGCCGGCACTGGCGATGAACACCGCGGCTGTCGCCACCAGTACGGGCGGGTGGACGGCGAACAGCAGGTAGGGGGCGGCGAGCAGCAGTCGCAGGGCGAATGAGTAGCGGCGCCGCTGCTCGGCGGTGAACAGCCGCCCGACGGCAAGGTCACCGAGGAGCATGCCTGCCGATCCGGCGGCCAGGAAAACGCCGGCGTGATGGGGGGCGTAGGAGATGAACAGGGCCTCGCAGCCAACGATCAGGCCATTGGGGACCCACAGGTTCAGCAGCAGCGTGCGTTGGCCGGAGTGGGAGAAAAGCTCGATGTTCGTCGTCCAGGTCTGGCGCAGTCCAGGGCGACGGGTCAGACGGATCGAGCGTTCCCGGACCGTCACCGCCACAATGATCAATCCACCGCCGGTCAGGGCGGTGGCGACGGCGAAGACCTCCTGCGGGCTCAGGTACCGCAGCAGTACGGCGCCGATGGCGTAGCCGAGGATGGCCATGCCTCCCGAGGTGATGTTCATGAGCGAACGTGCCAGTGCATATGAGGAGTTCGGCACTACCTCGGCGAGCAGCCCCATCCGTGTGCCCGTTCCCAGGGACTGGAAGAACCCCAGTACAAGGAGCAGACCGAACCGGGCGGCGAGCGGCAGCCCTGGAACCGCCTGTGCGGCAACACCTACGAGCGATACGCACTGGAGCGCGACGAGGGTCCGGCGAGGACGGCTTCCGTCCGCGACCGACATCAGCGTCAGCGCACCGAGTACCGTCGCGAAGGTGGCGCCGTACATGCTCACAGCGGTCAGGAACGGGGACGCGGTCTGCTGGTTGACCAGCGTGCCGAGCGCGAAGCCCGACAAGGTGCTCGCGGCGACCGTCAGTGTGAAGCTGGCGTACAGGCCGACGAATTCACGGTTGCGGAGCAGGTCACGGTAGGTGGTGGGAGGTGTGCCGGAGGCAGATGTGTCAGAAGGCATGAAAAAAGCCTTCGCGCGCACTCAACTTGGGGCGCCGAAGGCCGACTTCTCGATTATAGCAAGTGCCCCAGTCTCTCCACGGCCCGTATCGGGCCGGGGGAGACGCGGACGCGGATACGCACCGGTCTCGGCAGCACCGCACATTCACCGGCGGCTGTCGCCAGGTGCGAGCAGACTGGTCAACTCCGAGATCGCCTCGTGCGAGGGCTCGAAGTAGCGGCGGACGTTCTCGGGCTACTTGTGCCTCGACTTCGCCGTCAGCATCAGCAGGGAGGCGCCCTGCTCGCCCAGGTGGGTCAGGGCGGGATGACGGTACTCATGAAGGTCCCAGCCCGTCCCCGGCCCACGCACGGCGGTGTGCTCGTCGAGGAGGGCGCGGGCCTGGCCATAGGAGAGGCGGGCCAGGCAGGTGTCCGGGCACGCGTCGCGCGGGCTGACCACCTTCCCCGGGCCTGGGCGGCGCTGGGTGACGAACACCGGCCCACGGATACGGCCGCGCAGCAGCCGGGGAAGGAGCCGCGGTGCCGGCGTCCCAGTAGACGGTCTCCAGCACGAAGTCCTCGCGCGCCTGACCTCGTCGGCGGGCCTTGCTGCGGGCGCCCTTGGCCTTCACCGGGCAGCGGCGGGCGAGGCGAGGTCCAGGTCCTCGATGTTCACGCCGAGGATATCCTCCGCGCGGGCGGCGGTCTCGTAGAGCATCCGCCACAGCGTCTTCTCCCGCAGGTGGACCTCGCGGCGGGCGATGAGCCGGTCCACGCACATCTTCGAGCGGGCCGGGCTCTCGGAGTCCGGCACCGCCAGCCGCTTCGTCCAGGCAGGGACCGCCGGACCGTCGTAGCCGTACGACTCGCACCAGCCCAGCCAGGAGAGCACCACCGCCCGGCGGGCATTCCAGGTGTTGACCGCCGCAGTGCCCCACAGCAGTACCAGTGCCTCGCCGATCTCGTCGTCCGCGACCGACCCGAGCGGGCGGGCCTCTCCGATCCGCTCGGCGGTCTTGCCGACCCTGACCCCGTAGCTGCGGGCGGTGTCGGGTTGCGGAGCGAGTCGAGGAAGGCTTCGGCCGCCGAGCGGACGGTCAACTCCTTCCCGGTCGGCAGTTGCACGACGGTTGGCACTGCTTCCCCCTTGCCACGGACAACAGGGCCGCTTCACGTACGGCCCGGAAAACGTCACCGCAGGTGACGAACCAAGCTCCCGCAGATAATGGGGCGTTGTCCGTGGAACAACTTCACACCGGCCCCGCGACCAGCATCCCGCCAGCCGCCCAACAGCGACGACGAGGGCTTAGCGCCGGTTTCCGTTCCGATGTTCCTCGCCCCCCCGGTTACGATCGCGCCACCTCACCGGGCTGCTCTTGTCGGGCTCGCTCTGGGCACGACACCGGTCAGCAGGTCCGAGGGTCCCTGTCGCCGTCCTGATCATCCGAGTGACAGTTCGATGACACGTTCCTCGTACCGGACGCGGGCCGGGGAGAAGTCGTACGGCATCTTGCCGATGGCCTCCATCACGCTCATCCTCGCCCCGTCTTCTTCCTCGTCGGCATGCTCGTCCTCCCGGTCCAGGAGGACGTTGAGGACCTCTTCCAGGCCGGATGTTTCGATGGCGGCTGCCAGGGCGGCCTCGTGATCACATCGCTGGGCGGCCAGGTCTTCGATGCGGGGGTCGTCGGGGGACATGGTGTCGTCCAGGGCCGCCTCGGCCTCGGCCAGTCGGTCCTCCTCGGCCCGCAGCTCGGGGTGGGTGGCCAGGACGATGAACCGGTTGGCCTGGCTAGCGGCGCCCAGGGGGCCGAAGATGCGCTCCGTGACCAGGAGGGTATCGAGGTCGGCGGTGCGCAGGGCTCCGGGCGGTAGATCGCGCAGGCGGCCAGTGACCAGCGGTGAGAGCAGGCCCAGGGGGCTGCCCACCTCGCGGAGACGGTTCACGGCGGCCCGCTGGGCCTCGATGGCTGCAGCCTTGGAAGCGAGGGACTCCTCCAGGCGGGCCAGGGACTGCTCGATACCGGCGGTGCCCGTGAAGGCGGCGTGGATGTCATCCAGGGAGATACCGGCATCGGCCATCCTGCGGATCCACAGCAGGCGGATCATGTCGTCGTATCCGTAGCGGCGGCGGTCATCGCTGCCGCGTTCCGGTTCGGCGAGGAGCCCGATGGCGTGGTAGTGGCGGATGGCGCGGGGTGTGGTCCCGGCGAACGCGGCGGCATCGCCGATCTTGACCTGGCGGGGAATCGCAGGAAGGGGCATGCGAGGGAACCTCTCGATGTCGTGCTCGCCGCCTACTGGACCACATGCCGCTACGGCACATGCAAACCCTCTGTCGTGGGGGCGCGCGCCTGTACTCCGGCACCATCGAAGTCGTACGGACCGCTGCACGGGTGGAGAAGACGTACCGGATGAGCAGACCTGGGCAACGGCCTGAGGGGTGGGGCATTCAATCAACGGGCGCCATCAGCGCGGCGGCGTCCCTGGTCACAGGCGAGTGGTGAACCGGCCGTCGGGCAGTTTCCGCAGCCAGCCTCGATCGACGAGTCTGATCAGTCTCCCGCGGCGCGGTTCCAGCTTGGCCCGCATCGCGACGTCGACTCCCAACATCTCGCCGACCTGCCGGGCCATGACCGGTCCTGCAGACTGCCGCACGGCAGCGAGGATGCGCTGATGAATCCCGTTCCGCGCGCCGCGCGGTGATCCGTTCCAGCAGCGCGGGATCCAGCATGCACAGGATCGTAGAAGGCGGCCCCGCCGCAGCGGGCAGGAACTGGAGCGCAGAGCTAACGTTGCCTGATGCGGCGCCAGCTGGGACCGGCGAACCGACCGAGCTGACGGACGATCCATGCCGTAGACAGCCGCCCATGACCAGCACGAGCACCCCGAAGGACCGTCACACCAGCCCGTAGACCTGCTACTTCAAGTTGGCGGAGGCTCACCGCTCCGCACGCGACCACACCACCGTCCCGATGTCACGAAGGAGTGCGCGATGGGAACGTACGAGGATGTCTTCCGCGCCAGTACCGAGGACCCGGAGCAATTCTGGCTGACGGCGGCGGAAGGCATCGACTGGGACGTCGCTCCGCACCGCGCCCTGGACCCCTCGGGCGCGCCCTTCTACCGCTGGTTTCCCGACGGACGGCTCAACGTCTGTTACAACGCGCTCGACCGGCACGTCGCGGCCGGCCGGGGTGAACAGTCCGCACTCGTCTACGACTCACCCGTGACCGACACCCGGCGCACCTACACCTACACCCAACTGAGGGACGAGGTGGCGGCCTTCGCCGGAGCTCTGGCGGGACTCGGCGTGCGGCACGGCGACCGAGTGGTGATCTACATGCCGATGGTCCCGGAGGCTGTCGTCGCGATGCTGGCCTGCGCACGGATCGGTGCGGTGCACTCGGTCGTCTTCGGCGGGTTCGCCCCGCACGAACTCGCCCTGCGCATCGACGACGCGGCCCCCAAGGTCGTGGTCTCCGCCTCCTGCGGCATCGAGGGCAAGCGTGTCATCGCGTACAAGCCCCTGCTCGACCGGGCGATCGAACTCGCGGCCCACAAACCGCAGAAGACCGTGATCCTGCAACGCCCGCAGCGACCGGCCGAGTTGGGGCCCGACGACCTCGACTGGACTGACCTGATCGCCGCCGCGGCCCCGGCCGACTGCGTTCCCGTCCCCGCCACCGATCCCCTCTACATCCTCTACACGTCCGGAACGACCGGGAAACCGAAGGGGGTCGTCCGTGACAGCGGCGGTTACGCGGTAGCTCTGCACTGGTCGATGGGTGCCGTATATGACGTGGGCCCGGGCGAGACGATGTTCACCGGCTCGGACGTCGGTTGGGTCGTCGGCCACTCGTACATCGTCTACGGGCCCCTGCTGGCCGGGGCCACGACCATCCTGTACGAGGGCAAGCCGGTCGGCACACCGGACGCCGGCCAGTTCTGGCGCGTCGCCGCCGAGTACCGGGCCAAGACCATGTTCACCGCGCCCACCGCCTTCCGGGCCATCCGCAAGGAGGACCCGAAGGGAGCGCTCACCGCCGACTACGACCTGACCGGCCTGCGCCACCTCTTCCTCGCCGGCGAGCGCCTCGACCCCGAGACCTACCACTGGGCAAGCGCTCTCCTGGGAATCCCGGTGATCGACCACTGGTGGCAGACCGAGACCGGCTGGCCCATCGTCGCCAACCCGGTCGGCATCGAAACCGCCCCCGTCAAACCCGGCTCCCCCACCCGCCCTCTGCCGGGCTGGGACGTCCGCGTCCTCGACCCCTCGGGCGAGCCCGTACCCGCAGGCGTCGACGGCGCCCTCGTCGTGAAGCTCCCCCTACCGCCCGGCGCGCTTCCCACTCTCTGGAACGACGACGAACGCTACGTCGCCTCCTACCTCTCCGCCTACGAGGGCTACTACCTCACCGGCGACAGCGGCCACATCGACGACGACGGCTACGTCTTCGTCATGGGCCGCACCGACGACGTCATCAACGTCGCCGGACACCGACTGTCCACCGGCAGCATGGAGGAAGCCCTGGCCGCCCATCCCGACGTCGCCGAATGTGCCGTCATCGGCGTAGCCGACGAACTCAAGGGCCAGATCCCGCGCGGCTTCGTCGTCCTCAAAGCCGGCATCAGCCGCGACGCGACCGAGGTCGAGGCCGAACTCGTCCAGCTCGTACGCGAACGCATCGGCGCCGTCGCCTCCCTCAAGGACGTCGCGGTCGTGGCGGCCCTGCCCAAGACCCGCTCGGGAAAGATCCTCCGCAAGACGATGCGCGGCATCGCCGACGGCCACGACGAACCCATCCCCTCCACCGTCGACGACGCGAGCGTCATCGAAACCCTGCGCCCGGTTCTCCGCCGCGCCGATCACAAGCCGTGAACGGCTGCCCCAGGACATGAGCCACGGGGAGCACGCTCCACACCGACGGACGACGGTGCCGATCACCTCGCACGCGGTGGACAGTCCTGCGACGCTCCGCCGGACCGCCCAGGCGGCCTCGGACGGCTGTCCGGACCCGGCACCCGACGCAGGGCAGACGCACACCTGTCCGGAAGGCTCGGGTCCGGCTCGCGCACGGGCCACTGGACAGCCGCTCCGGCTCCGCGTCACGGCCGACGATGTCCGGCGGGCCATGTCCGGCTGGCGATGTCGGCGGGCCATGAGCCCACCCCGGGCGCCTCGGGCCTTCGCTCCATGCTCCTGGTCCCGCGGTATGCCCGCGGAGGCCCGCTGGGACTCGCACGGTTCGTGCACCGTCAAACGGCAGACCCCTTGACGACGAACTGCTGCTGCCCAGGAGATCGCCTCCAGAGCAGCGGTGAACATCGCGCATGAGCCTGCGCCCGAGGGAACATCGAACCCCAGGCGCGTCAACACCGCAGTGGCGCACGGCGGCCCGGCGACCCGAGGAGCTACGGGCCGCCGCCGACGCGCGCCACAGCCGTTTCACCTCGCACTCCGGCGTTCTGCGCCCTGCGCAGGTCAAACAGTTAAGGGGGAAGAGACGAAAAGGGGTGAGGCATCGGCGCGTGTGGGGCAAGGCTCGCTTCACCGGTCGCCGTTGAGGGTCACCCTTGAGAGGAGGGCACTGGGAAGAGCATGCAACTACTGGTGGCATGGGCGAGCAGCCGGTCCGTCTCGTCGAACAACTGCGCCTGGGCGAGGGCGGTTTGCCGACTCTGGCTGACAACCGTGCCGATCGCCCGCACCGTGCCCGTGTCCACGGTGATCCGCCGAAGGAACTTCACCGTCAAGTCCAGCGAGGTGTAGACCACGCCCTGCGGCAAGGTGGACTGAACGGCGCAACCCGCAGCCGAATCGAGCAGGGTGGCGAAGATGCCGCCGTGCACGCTGCCGATCGGGTTGTAGTGCTCCTCCCCCGGCGTCAGCGAGAAGACCGCCCTGCCGGGCTCCACCTCGTCCAGGGCGAAGTCCATGGTGCAGCTGATGGGCGGCCCCGGCAGTTTCCCCGTCTGCAGCTCACGTAGGAAATCGATGCCTGCCATGCGCCCGGCGGCTTCCGCCAGGATCGCGGGATCTTCCCATTGATACGTACGTGTTCGTCCCACGACCGAGCGCCTTCCTGCCTGACTTTTAGAAATGAAGCTAGTTGTGAGCCCACCTGACTGTCAATGAAGAAGTCAGGCCCCTATGATGGCGGGATGGAGTGGCTTGAGGCGAGCACGGAGAACTGCCCCGTGCAGCGCACGCTCGACGTGGTCGGAGAGAAGTGGACGCTGCTGATCCTGCGTGACGCCGTCAACGGAGTCCGTCGCTTCGACGACTTCCACCGCCACATCGGCCTGTCGGAAGCCGTCCTCAGCGACCGCCTCCGCAAACTGGTCTCGTCCGGTGTCCTGAAGACCGTTCCCTACCAGGAGGCGGGCAGCCGCTCCCGCAACGAGTACCGGCTGACCCGCAAGGGCTGGGACCTGTGGCCCGTCCTGATGGCGCTGAGGCAGTGGGGCGAGGCGTACGCCCTTGATCCCGAGGGCCCGGTACTGGACGTTCGCCACACCGACTGCGACGCTCCGCTCCGCGTCGTCGTCGAGTGCTCCGAGGGGCACTCCGCCCTCACCCCCGGGGAAGTCACCGCCCGGCTGGAGCCGTGGTGCGCTACGCCAAGGAGTACAAACAGGTGACCCGGCAACGGATCATCGAGAAGTCTGGCCAGCGATTCAGCAGGACGGCATAGACGGCTCGGACATCTCCACGCGGATGTCGGACGCCGGGCTCACCAACGGGGCCTTCTACGCGCACTTCGCCTCCAAGGACGACCTGGTCGCCCACGTCATCGCCGACCAACTGCGCACGCAGATCGCCGCGTACGGCACGCTGCGGCCCGGCCGCGCCGGACTCGAGGACCTCACCCGCGAGTACCTGTCGCCTGCGCACCGGGACCACCCCGGAACCGGATGCCCCTCCGCCGCCCTGCTCGACGAGATCGGTCGTTGCGAGGACGCGACCGAGCAGGCCTACACCGACGGCGCGCGGAACATCCTCGGAGATGTCGCCGCCAGGGCGGTTGATCACTTTGCCCGACCACTTCGACGCCGACGCGATCACCGCTGCCCAGGCTCTCACTGAAGCCGGGGACCAACAGCTGGCGCACGCCCTCAAGCACGCCCGTGAGGGCCGACTGGCTCAGTTCCTGGCAGGTGCACCCCACTTGCTGCGCCGCTACCACACCGCGACACCAGCAGCGCGAGCGGTGCTCGAGGCCGCCATGGACGCCCGCCGCCTCGGTGTCGGCCCGCACCTACCGATGACATTCCTCTGCCATGCAGCCGAGGGCTACCTCACCGACACCGAGTACGACGCCCTGAACGACGACTGGTTTGATCAGGCTCTTGCCGAGCTCGGCCAGCCCGTTCACGGCAACCTGGCTCCCCTGTATCACGCATCCGGCCGCGCCGAGCCGACCGTACCCGTGATACCGAAGCCCACTCCTGGGCGGTGCCCACGGCGTATCAGCTCGCCGACTACCTGGAACAACACGGCCGACGCGTCCGTTGGACGCAGTGCCCGCCGGCGTCGTTCTGGGACGCAGCTCACCTATGCCTCACCAACGTCGACGATCTCACCGAGCTGGCCAGGGCCGCCTCCGTCCGTCACCGCCTCTACTGGGCCCATCGTCTGTGGCGCCGGGCTGCTCACGCGGGCCACAGTCCCGCCTTTCTCTCACTCGCCCGGATACGGGAGGGACTCGGGGATCGCGAGGCGGCGGAAAAGTTGTGCGCACGGGGTGCCGAGGGCCGGTGACTTCGACGTTCCATTCCAACCTGCCACGCTGCGAGGACCCACTCCCCTGTGGGGGCCGGCCGAGACGGCTACGTCTCCGGTGGACGGCCGACCTCTCAGAATGTGAGACTTTCCCTACCTTCCCCATGGACTTACTAGGAAAGCATTGACTGGGTCCGCCGGGGTGCGCAGGATGATGAACATGTCCCCTAAGCAGCAACGACTCGTTCGTCGTCGGCATGTCGACTTTGGTCACGTCGTCAGTGCCGCCTGCTGCCGCGCGTAAGGCACGCGACGCGCACCTTCGCCCGTGCCACTCCGCTCCCCTTCCCAGGCGGTCAGGCGACAGCACCCACTGAGTCTGACGGCCCCACACGCTTCCGAGGGACAACCGCCATGACCACGGCACTTCCGGCCCAGGCCACTCCGCGCGATCCGATCGTCTCCGACACGCCCCGCCTTCGCCTGGTGGGCGATACCGCACCCACAGGTACTCAAGGCCCCATCGCCGCGCCGCTCGTCGGCTACCTCGTGCTCGTCCCCGAGGGCACCGATCCCACCGAGCTCTTCGCCAAGGACCGGCCACGGCCCGAGATCCGACCGGTCGCCGTCCCAGGCCCGACCCCTGTCCGACCGCCGGCGGACGACGTCGTCCGCATCGATCCGGCGCGACATGTCGCGGAGATCGACGGACGCGAACTCGACCTGACCTACCTTGAGTTCGAGCTGCTGGCCCATCTCGTTCAGCATCCCCACCACGTGCAGTCCCGTGATCGGCTGGTGGCTGCCGTCTGGGGATACGACCACATCGGCGACGGCCGCACGGTGGATGTCCACATCGCCCGTCTGCGCCGCAAGCTGGGTGCGGCTCACCGGCACCGTATCGTCACGGTTCGGCGCGTGGGCTACAAGTACGTGCCCAACCAGCAGGAGAGCCCCGACTCCGCGCTCCACAGCCGAGTTTGAGTGAATCACTGCGGAGATCGATTCCGCAATCTTGCCCCATCCGAGGACTGCCGTGACATGGTCGACGGCGCTGGCCGGTCTGGCCGTCGGCCTGCTCTTAGCGGTCGTGACCGCGCCGGTGGGCGTCTCGGGTGCGGTGTTCCTGCTGCCCGTGCAGTTGAGCGTACTCGGGGTGCCCAGCCCTGCGGTCACCCCCACCAACCTGCTGTTCAACGTGGTGGCCGGACCCGGCGCCCTGCTGCGGCACCACCGCACGGGTCTGCTGCACGACCGGCTGACGCTCCGACTCGTGGTCGGCACTCTGCCCGGGGTGGTCATCGGCGCGGTGGTACGGGTCTTCGCCGTCCCGGGCGTCACCGTCTTCCGCCTCCTGGTCGCCGCTCTGCTGGTGCCGCTCGGCCTGTGGCTCATCGGGCGCACCCTCCGGCCCGCCCGTCCTGCCCGGGCCGCGGAACCCTCACCCCGGGCCGTCACGGGACTCGCCCTGGTCGTGGGGGTCGTCGGCGGGATCTACGGGATCGGTGGCGGATCCATCCTCGGCCCCCTCCTGGTCGGCCGGGGCATGCCCCTCGCCCGCGTGGCACCAGCCGCCCTCGCCTCCACGTTCGCCGCCTCCCTGACCGGGGCGGCGGCCTTCGCGCTGCTGTCCCTGACGGGCTCGGGTGACATCGCTCCCGACTGGTACCTCGGTCTGGCCTGCGGCCTCGGTGGACTGATCGGCGGCTATCTCGGGGCGCACCTGCAGCCTCGGTTGCCCGAAACACCATTGCGTCTCCTGCTCGGCGCCCTGGCCACCGCCCTCGGCGCCCTCTACGCCGTGCAGTCACTGCGCTGACGAACGGGAGCAACTCTCGGAGCCAGTGGATCAGTTCCCGCCCCGACTGGTCGGCGCGTCCGGCGGCCCGGCTAGGACGTACCTCCTGGGTGATTGATCCATCGGCCGCCCGGGCAAGACCGGTGCCCGGCCAACTCGGCTGTGTGTGCAGTGGCTTCGACGTCCCGCGCCGGGGGCCGACAGCGCGAACAGAACGGCCGGCGGCGCGTCGTCCGCACCGGCTACCACCAGCGTTCGGCCGCGCGGAGGAGGCCCAAGCCTGCATCCCGGTGCGGGGAGGGCGGCGACGGCCACCCATAGGATTCCGCGCCCCACGGCTCCAGGCACTCGCGGCGCTCCGGGACGGCTACCTCCGGTCCGGGCGAATCCCGGGCCGATCTGCCGCCCGAACCGCGCCCCCCGGGGCGTGCCCCGGCCCTGGCGGTCGGTGACGGCGCCGCGCAGAACCGCGGATGCACGCGGCAGTCGTCGCGTCACCGCCCGATCAGAGAATTGTGAACGTCATGCTTCCGCCACATGTCCCGGCGTTGAGAATATGAGACGCACAAGCAAGTGACATTGACCTGGCTGGATCTCGCTGCAACTCTTTTGGTTGTGAGCAAGTTCGAGACCCTCGCCGCGCGCCTGCACGTCGATCTGCGACGTCAGGCCAGCGCCATCTGTGCCGTCGTCCGCGGCACCCACTGACGGGCACGGCTCCCCTTCGCTCCATTTCACAGTCGGCTTCTGCGCAGGCCGCTGTTCTCCACAGACGTCGACCTTTCCTCAAAGTCGTTTTCTGCATAGCCATTTTCCGCTGAGGTCTTTTCTCAGTCGTTCGACGTCTGCCCTTTCCTTTCCCGTTTCCTGAACAGGACCCTTCCATGGCCACGACGGCATCGACCCGACGTCACTTCCTCACCCTGCTCGGTCTTTCGGCGGTGTCGGTGAGCTGCGGCACGGCCGCCTCCGGAACACCGGCTGCCAAGGATCAGGCCAAGACGCTGAGATACCAGGGCTGGGCCGGTCAGGTCACGTTGCCCGAGCTGGCCGAGGATCTCGGCTATCTGGAGGACGTGAAGCTGAAGTGGGTCGGCAACACGATCAGCGGGCCGCAGGACATCCAGTCCGCGGCCACGGGCCAGGTCGACTTCGGCGGCGCGTTCAACGGCGCGGTCGTCAAACTGGCCGCGAACAACGCTCCCATCAAAGCGGTCATCAGTTACTACGGCGCAGACAAGGACGCCTACAACGGCTTCTACGTCCTCAAGGACAGCCCTGTCCGCTCGGCCGGCGACCTGGTCGGCAAGAAGGTCGGGATGAACACCCTCGGAGCCCATTCCGAGGCCATGCTCGACATCTACCTTCGGCGCGGCGGTCTGTCACAGGCTCAGATCGGCAAGGTCGAGCCGCTCGTGGTGCCCCCGGTCAACACCGAGCAGTCCCTGCGCCAGAAGCAGATCGACGTGGCCGTGCTCGGCGGCATTCTCCGCGACAAGGCACTGGAGAGCGGCGGCATCCGCCCGCTGTTCACGGACTATCAGTTGCTCGGAGCGTTCAGTGCCGGCACGTACGTGATGACGGAGCGCTTCCTGAGGCAGAACCCCGAGACTGCCCGGACCTTCGTCACCGCCGTGGGACGGGCCATCGAGTGGTCCCGTGCCACTGCGCGCGAGGAGGTCATCGCCCGGATGACGGAGATCGTGAAGAAGCGCGGCCGCAACGAGGACACCGCACCGCTGAAGTTCTGGCGGTCCTACGGCGTCGCGGAGACGGCGGGCCGGATCACCGGCAAGGAACTGCAGTTGTGGATCGACTGGCTGGCCGAGCGGGGCGACATCAAGAAGGACCAGGTCAAGCTGTCGGACCTCTACACCAATGAGTTCAACGACAACACGAAGTCCACCTCCGCCCCGAAGAGCGGGAGCTGATCCCATGCCGGAACCCACCGCGCAGTCCGCAACGCCCAAGATCGTGTTCGAGGACGTACGGAAGGAATTCACCGTCAAGGACCGCACCGGAGGCGGGCAGGCCACCCGGTTCACCGCCCTCGACGGTATCGACCTGGACATAGCGGACGGGGAGTTCGTCGTACTGGTCGGTCCCAGCGGCTGCGGAAAGTCGACGCTGCTGGATCTGCTCGGCGGTCTCACCCGATCCACCGGCGGACGCATCCTGCTGGACGCAGAGCCTGTCACGGGGCCAGGACTGGATCGGGGCATCGTGTTCCAGCAGTACGCGCTGCTGCCGTGGCGCACGGCGCAGGGCAATGTCGAGTTCGGTCTGGAGGCCACCGGTGTCCCGCGGCGTCAACGCGCCGGACGAGCCCGGGAGTTCTTGGACCTGGTCGGACTGTCCGGGTTCGAGGACCGGCATCCGCACGAGCTGTCGGGTGGAATGCGGCAGCGGGTGGCGATCGCCCGCAGCCTCGCCTACGACCCCGACGTCCTGCTGATGGACGAGCCCTTCGCCGCGCTGGACGCCCAGACCCGCGAGTCACTGCAGGACGAGCTGCTGCGCATCTGGCAGCGCACCGGCAAAACCGTCGTGTTCATCACGCACGGCATCGACGAGGCCGTGTACCTGGGACAGCGCGTCGCCGTCATGACGTCGAGGCCGGGCCGTATCAAGCAGATCGTGCCGGTGGACCTCGGATCCCGTACGGCGACGGACGACCTCCGCTCCAGTCCCGAGTTCGCACGGCACCGCCATCAGATCTGGTCGCTGCTGCACGACGAAGTGGCCAGGGCCCAGCAGTTGGAGAAGGCGGAGGCGTCCGTATGAGCTCCACGACCGGCACGACCACCGAGAAGACCGGCACGATCCACGCGACCACAGCCACGGGCGCGACGAACACGGCAGAAGCCGCCCGGCCACCGTCCCGCTCCGAGCCCGGCTCGTCGACCCCATCCACGCCCGACACCCCGACGCCCCGGGACGCACGCCGCGCCCCCTCCCCCACGGCCCGTGTCCGCCGGGCTGCGCTGCGGACGGTCGGCCGATTGCCGTACCTGCTGCTGAAAGGGGTGACCAGGTCCGCGGCCATCGCGGCCCTGCTCCTGCTGTGGGAGATCGCGCCGCGGGCCGGCCTGGTGGACCGGACCTTCCTGCCGCCGTTCAGCGAGGTCGCCGACGCCTGGTGGGGGCTCGCCACCGACGGTCAGCTCGCCGACAACGCGCGGGCCAGCCTGGCGCGTTCGTTCAGCGGGTTCGGTATCGCCGTAGCCGTCGCCGTACCGCTCGGACTGCTGATCGGCTGGTACCGGCCCGTCGCGGACCTGCTCGGACCGCTGCTGGAGGTGTTCCGCAACACCGCGGCGCTGGCCCTGCTGCCGGTGTTCGTCCTGCTGCTGGGCATCGGCGAGACCTCGAAGATCTCCATCGTGGTGTACGCCTGCACTTGGCCGATCCTGCTCAACACGATCAGCGCGGTCCGCAACGTCGACCCGACCCTGCTGAAGCTGGCGAAGTCGATGGACCTGTCCGCGCCCCGGCTGTTCCAGAAGGTCATCCTGCCGGCCTCGGTGCCGGTGATGTTCACCGGCATCCGGCTGGCCGGAGCGGTGTCGATCCTGGTGCTGGTCGCCGCGGAGATGATCGGCGCCAAGGCCGGCCTCGGCTATCTGATCAATGCCTCGCAGTACAACTTCGCCATCCCTCAGATGTACGCGGGCATCATCACGATCTCCGCCGTCGGCGTGGCTTTCAACCAGGTCCTGGTCACCGTCGAGCGACGGCTCAGCTCCTGGCGCGTACCCGCGGGCGGCTGACCCTCCCGCCCTCCCTCCCTTCTTCCCTCTCCCCCGTCACCCGCCCGCCTCGCCGCCCCCTGATCCGAGGAACCCCATGACCGCGCCCAGTCCCCGTCACCTGCATCTCAACGCCTTCCTGATGAATGCCGGCCACCACGACGCCGCCTGGCGGCACCCGCGCACCCAGCCCGAACGCGTCACCGACCTGCGCTACTTCCAGCACCTCGCACGCACCGCCGAGCGCGGCCTGCTCGACTCCGTGTTCCTCGCCGACGGCCTCGCCCTGTGGGGGAAGGTCCGCCACAACGCGCTCGGCGGCTTCGAACCGCTGACCCTGCTGTCAGCCCTGGCAGCGGTCACCGAGCACGTGGGCCTGATCGCCACCGTCTCCACCACGTTCAACGAGCCGTTCCACACCGCCCGCAAGTTCGCCTCCCTGGACCACATCAGCGGTGGCCGGGCCGGCTGGAACATCGTCACCTCCGGCACCGTGCACGAGGCCCGCAACTTCGGGCAGGACGAGCACCTGGAGCACGGGCTGCGCTACGCGCGGGCGCGGGAGTTCGTCGAGGTCGCCACCAAGCTGTGGGACAGCTGGGAGGACGACGCGATCCTGCTCGACCGTGAACGCGGCGTCTACGCCGACACCGACAAGGTGCGGGAGATCAACCACCGCGGGGATTACTTCGGGGTGCAGGGCCCCTTGAACGTACCGCGCGCCCCGCAGGGATACCCGTTGCTGGTACAGGCCGGCTCGTCGGAGGACGGCAAGGAGTTCGCCGCCCAGTACGCCGAGGCCGTCTTCACGGCCCAGCAGACCCTCGCCGACGGCCAGTCCTTCTACAAGGACCTCAAGTCCCGGCTGGCCCGCTACGGCCGTACCGGGGACCAGCTGCTGGTGCTTCCCGGCATCGCGCCCGTCATCGGCTCCACCGAGGCCGAGGCCCGCGCACTGGAACAGGAGTTGACGGACCTTCAGGTCCCGGAGTACGGGCTCGCCCAGGTGTCCGGGATGCTCGGCACCGACCTGACGGGACTGCCACTGGACGGGCCGCTGCCCGAGCTGCCCGAGGAGCGGGACATCAACGGCAACAAGAGCCGTTTCACGCTCGTCGCCGAGCTCGCCCGCCGTGACGGCCTCACCCTGCGCGAGCTCATCGCCCGCCTCGGCGCCGGACGCGGCCACCGCGTCTTCGCCGGCACTCCCGAGCAGATAGCCGACGAGATCGAGGAGTGGTTCACCGAGCGCGCCGCCGACGGCTTCAACATCATGCCGCCCCATCTGCCGGGCGGCCTGGAGGACTTCGTCGACCACGTCGTGCCGATCCTGCAGCGGCGCGGGCTGTTCCGTACCGAGTACACCGGCCGCACCCTGCGCGAGAACTACGGCCTGCCCCGCCCCGCCAACCGGCTGACCGCGGCAGCCGCAGAAGAGGAAGTGGCCGTATGACCGGTCTCGACCTCACACCCGGCGCGCTGCGGCCCTTCGGCCCGCCCCCCAGCCCGCCGGGGGCCGGGGGAGCCTCGCCGGCCGGGGGATCCTCGCCGCCCATCACTTCCCGACACCCGAGCGGCCACATCCCAACCGGGCACATCCCGGCTGATCACCTCCCATCCGAGCACGACACGAAAGGACATTGAGTCATGACCACCAGCACCGGCTTCGACATCCGCAGGATCGGCGGCCGTATCGGCGCCGAGATCGTCGGCGTGGATCTCTCCACCGACCTCGACCCCGCCGTCGTCACCGAGATCAACTCAGCGCTGCTGGAACACAAGGCGCTCGTCTTCCGGGACCAGAACCTGGACGACGCGGGCCAGCTCCGCTTCGCCTCCCTCTTCGGTGAACTGACCACCGCGCACCCGACCGTCCCCTCGGTCGACGGCCAGCCGAACATCCTGCCGGTCGACGGCGACGAGGGAATCCGCGCCAACCAGTGGCACACCGACGTCACCTTCGTCCGTACGCCCCCCAAGGCGTCCACGCTGCGCAGCATCGTGGTCCCGCCCTACGGCGGCAACACGCTCATCGCCAACTCGGCCGCCGCGTACCGGGATCTGCCCGAGCCACTGCGGGAGCTGGCGGACAAGCTGTGGGCGGTGCACACCAACGACTACGACTACGCCGCTCCCAAGAGCGAGAAGGCCGCCGAGCACCGCAGGCGGTTCGTCTCCCGGAAGTACCGCACCGCGCACCCGGTCGTCCGCGTCCATCCGGAGACCGGGGAGCGTGGGCTGTTCATCGGCGGCTTCGCACGGAGCATCGTGGGCCTCGGCCCTACCGACTCCCGTGACCTGCTGCGCATCTTCCAGTCGTACGTCACGCGACCCGAGAACATCGTGCGGGTGGCCTGGACACCGGGCGACCTCGTCCTGTTCGACAACCGCATCACCCAGCACTACGCCCCCGACGACTACGGCGACCTGCCGCGCCTGCTGCACCGGGTGACCGTCGCAGGCGACGTCCCGGCCGGCGTCGACGGCACCCTCAGTCACGTCATCGAGGGCGACGACGCCGCCCACTACACCCCGACCGCGGCCTGAACCCCGCACCCGCCACACACCCGCCACGCACCTGGTCGCCGGGCAGGGGCATCCGCTCCGGCCCGGCGGCCTGCCCATGGCGTGACGCACCCCGTTCGCCGGGCCGTGCGGCCGGCCCAGCGCGTCGTGCCCCTACCCTCCCGTCCGGGCTCCGCTGGTGGAGCCCGGCACTGGCAGATCTTCCCGCCCGTCCGACGAAACCCCAGGTCAGAGGCGTACCTGGTCATGTGTCAGGTGGCGCAACACTCCAGCAACACCGCTTTCCCCACCAGATAGGTATGGTTCGAAACATGCCACCCGCCGACCGCATCCGAGACCACGCCGGCCAGGGCGCGATCACCGTCGCCGCCCACCGTGCGCGGCGGCGGCTGCGTGCGGACCGGGCACGCCAGCTCGCCGACCTGCTGCGCCACCAACTCCTGGCCGGCAGGTTTCCGGACGCCGCGCTTCCGCACGAGACGACCCTCGCCGCGGACTACAGCGCCTCCCGCAACACCGTTCGCCAAGCCCTCGACCTTCTGCGCGCCGAGGGCCTGGTCGAACGCCTCCCCGGCGTCGGCACCGTCGTCGTGGCCCAAAAGTACTCCCACGGACTCGACCGGCTGATGGGCCTGGCGGAAACGCTGCGGGAACACGGCCAGGTCACCAACGAGGTCCGCACCGTGGGCTCCGTCCCCGCCCCGTCCCCGGTGGCCGACCGCCTGCGCCTCCCACCCGGCACCGACGTCCTCTACCTCGAACGCCTGCGCCGGCTGAACGGCCTGCCCCTGTCCCTCGACCTCACGTACATCCCCCTCGACATCGGCACCGCACTGCTCGGCGAGGACCTGGAGAACACCGACATCTTCCGGCTCCTGGAGACACTCACCGGCCGGCACCTCGGCCACGCCGAGATCAGCCTGGAGGCGGTGAACGCGGACGCCCACTCCGCCGCCGTGCTGCAGGCACCGCGCGGTGCGGCCGTGCTGATGCTGGAACGCCTCACCCACCTCGCCGACGGCCGACCGGTCGACCTGGAGTTCATCCGCTTCCGCGGCGACCGCATCTCGATGAGCGGTCTGCTGCACCGGTCCCTGTAAACAACCCGCTCGCGCACATTCCTGGAGACAGCCATGCCCTTGGCGCCCCAGCGGGCCGACGTGCCCGTGACCATCGACGAGTCGAAGTGCATCGAAGGCTGCACGCTCTGCGTGGACATGTGTCCGCTGGACTCCCTCGCCATCGACGAGAAGAGCGGCAAGGCGTACATGCACGTGGACGAGTGCTGGTACTGCGGCCCGTGCGCGGACCGCTGTCCCACCGGAGCCGTCACGGTCAACATGCCCTACCTGCTCCGGTGAAAGGTCGACACCAGCCATGAAACGCACAGCGCTTGCCGCAGCCGCCGCCCTGCTTCTCGCGCCGCTCACCGCCTGCGGCGGCAATGCCGCGGCAGACGGTGACGGCTCCACCGTCACGGTCACGGTCGGCTACCAGTCCAAGACCATCAACACGGTCACCGCGGGGACACTCCTGCGCTCCCTCGGCTACTTCGAGAAGCAGCTGAACTCTCTCGGCGACGGCCGCACCTACAAGGTCGACTGGCAGGACTACGCCACCGGCGCCCCCATCACCGCCCAGATGACCGCCGGGAAGATCGACATCGGCTCGATGGGCGACTTCCCCCTGCTCATCAACGCCGCCCGCGGCCAGCAGCTGAACCGTCCCACCCACCTGGTCTCCGTCACCGGCTACAACCTCCGCGGCGGCCTCAACACCATCGTCACCGGCCCCGACTCCGAGCTCGCCTCGCTGAAGGACCTGAAGGGCAAGAAGGTCTCCACGAGCGTCGGTTCCGCCGCCGACGGCACACTCGTACGGGCCCTGCAACGCGCCGGCATCGACCCGAACGACGGCATCGAGAAGCTCAACCAGCAGCCCGCGGTCGGCGCGTCGGCCCTGGCTGCGGGGAGCGCGGACGCGCTGTCCCAGTTCGTCGCCTGGCCGGGACTGCTCGCCTACCAGGGCAAGGCGAAGGCCCTGTACGACGGTGCCCAGCTGAACCTGCCCACCTTCCACGGCGTCACCGCCCGCGAGGACTTCGCGAAGAGGAGCCCGGCCGTACTGGAGGCCTTCCTGAAGGCCCAGTCGCAGGCCACCGACTACCTCAAGGAGCACCCCGTGGACGCCGCAGAGAAGGTCGCGAAGGCCACCGGCCTGCCCGCCGAGGTCGTCTACCTCTACAACGGCGCCCACGGCATCTCCACTTTCGACCCGGCCCTCAAGCCGCAACTCGTCGACGCGCTCAAGCAGGATGTGTCGGTCCTGAAGGCGGCGAAGCTGACAGGCGACGTGGACGTGGACTCCTTCGTCGACGACCAGTACGTCAAGAAGGCCCTCGGAGCGTCCTACGCGAAGCAGCTCACCGCCACTCCCCCGGTGGCCGCGAGCGAGGCGTGGCCGAAGGACGCCGAGGAGACCGAGTCCTTCGCGTCCCCGGTGGACCTCCTGAGGTATGTGGCCGCGCACCGCGACGGCATCCGCGCCGCCTACGTCCCCGACGCCACCACCGGCACCCTGTGGTTCGCCGACAAAGCGGTGTGGGTGGCCGACGGAGACCAGCTCCTGCCGTTCGTCGCCCCGGCGACCGCGCAGGCGTACGTCTCCGCGCACGGCGGCGCCCGCGTCATCACCTACGCCGACGCTCTGGAGCGGGCCGCATGAGCCGGCCCGCCCCGCGAACGGGCCGCTACCGGCGGCCGCTCCCGCCGATCGGCCGGTATGCGCTGCGGGTGGCCGCCCTCGCGGCCGCCCTCGGCCTCTGGCAGCTGCTGACCAGCCTGGATGTCGATCTGTGGCTGCGCTTCTCGCAGTTCCCCACGGTCACCGACGTCGCCCACGCCTTCGCCGACCGCCTGCTGGGAGCGGACTACTGGACGGACCTCACCGACAGCCTGACCCGCATCCTCACCGGCTTTGTGCTGGCCGCCGTGCTGGGCGTGGCGGTGGGCGTGCTCGTGGCCCGCTCCCGTCTCGCCGAGGACCTGCTGGGCCCCCTGCTGGAAGTGGTCCGCCCGATCCCGGCGATCGCCCTGGTCCCCGTCGCGATCCTCCTCTTCCCCTCCAACGAACAGGGCATCGTCTTCATCACCTTCACCGCCGCCTTCTTCCCCGTGCTGGTCTCCACCCGGCACGCGGTGCGCGCGCTGACCCCCGTGTGGGAGGAGGCCGTGCTCACGATGGGCGGCGGCCGGTGGCGGGTCCTCGGCTCGGTCGTCCTGCCGGGCGCGCTGCCCGGCATCTTCGGCGGCCTGTCGGTCGGCATCGGCGTCTCCTGGATCTGTGTGATCTCGGCCGAGATGATCTCCGGCCAGTACGGCGTCGGCTACCGCACCTGGCAGGACTACACGATCGTCGACTACCCAGGCGTCTTCGTCGGCATGGTCACGATCGGCGTCCTCGGCTGGCTCACCTCCACCGCGGTGGAACTCCTGGGCCGACGCCTGACCCGGTGGCTGCCGCGTACGTCGTACGTCCCCGGAGCCCGCCCTACGGCCCGCCCTACCGCACCCCGCACGCTCGCGCGAGCCCTGCCGGCCCCCACCGCCGCACCCACCGACCAGTCCTCCGACGCCGAGGAGGCACGCGATGAGCACCTCGTCTGACACCACGCCCGACCTGCGTACCGACCTGCGTACGGCGGACAAGGCACCGTCCCCCTCAGGCGGCACCCGGCTCACCCTCCGCGCCGGCACGCTCGGCCGCCCCGACGCCCCCGTCCTGACTGGCATCACCCTCGACATCACGCCGGGCGAGATCCTCACGGTCGTGGGCCCTTCCGGTTGCGGCAAGTCGACCCTGCTGCGCACGCTCGCGGGCCTGCTGCCCCCGATCGCCGGAGAGATCAGCCAGGACGGCCAGTCCCTGACCGGCCCCTCCGCCGAACGCGCCCTGGTCTTCCAGGAGGACGCCCTGCTCCCCTGGCGCACCTTGCGGGCGAATGTGGAACTCCCGCTCGCCGTACGCGGGGTACGGCGAGCCGAACGTCGAGCGCAGGCGGAGGCCTGGCTGGCCCGGGTCGGACTCACCGAGCAGGCCCGGCAGTTGCCGCATCGCGTGTCCGGCGGGCAGCGTCAGCGTGCCCAGCTGGCCCGCGCCCTCGCGGGAGCGCCCCACGCCGTCCTCATGGACGAGCCGTTCGGCGCCCTCGACGCCCAGACCCGCGCCGGCATGCAGGACCTGCTGGTGGAGGTGCTGCGGGGCACGGGCGCGACCGTCGTCTTCGTCACCCACGACGTGGACGAGGCCCTGTTCCTCGGCGACCGTGTGGCCCTGCTCGGCTCCGGCCGCCTCCTCGCCGTACGAGAAGTGCCGCGCCCGCGCGACCGTACGGCGCACGACGATCCGGGGCGCATCGCCCTGCGGCGCGAAGTCCTCACCTCACTCGGTTCTTGAAAGGCACCCCGGTGGACACCCCCCTGCAGATCCCGGCCCTCGCCGACGCCGAGGAGATCAGCTGCGACGTCCTCGTCATCGGCGGCGGCACCGCGGGCACCATGGCCGCGCTCACCGCAGCCGAGCACGGCGCGAACGTGCTCCTGCTGGAGAAGGCCCACGTCCGCCACTCCGGCGCGCTCGCCATGGGCATGGACGGCGTGAACAACGCGGTCATCCCGGGCCGGGCCGAGCCCGACGACTACGTCGCCGAGATCACCCGCGCCAACGATGGCATCGTCGACCAGACCACGGTCCGCCAGACCGCCACCCGCGGATTCGCCATGGTGCAGCGCCTGGAGTCCTACGGCGTGAAGTTCGAGAAGGACGAACACGGCGAATACGCGGTCCGCCAGGTCCACCGCTCCGGCTCCTACGTCCTGCCGATGCCGGAGGGCAAGGACGTCAAGAAGGTCCTGTACCGGCAGCTGCGGCGGCGCGAGATGCGGGAGAAGATCCGCATCGAGAACCGGGTGATGCCGGTGCGGGTGCTGACGAAGGAAGGGCGGGCCGTCGGAGCGGCGGGCTTCAACACCCGCACGGGCGCCTTCGTCACCGTGCGCGCGGGCGCCGTGATCCTGGCGACCGGTGCCTGCGGCCGCCTCGGACTGCCCGCGTCGGGCTATCTCTACGGCACGTACGAGAACCCGACCAACGCGGGCGACGGCTACGCGATGGCGTACCACGCGGGCGCCGAGCTCACCGGCATCGAGTGCTTCCAGATCAACCCGCTGATCAAGGACTACAACGGTCCGGCCTGCGCCTATGTCGCCAACCCCTTCGGCGGCTACCAGGTCAACCGGCACGGCGAACGTTTCGTCGACTCCGACTACTGGTCGGGCCAGATGATGGCCGAGTTCGCGGCGGAGGTGGCCAGCGACCGCGGGCCGGTGTACCTGAAGCTGAGCCACCTCCCGGAGGAGTCGATCTCTGCCCTGGAGTCGATCCTGCACTCGACGGAACGGCCGACTCGCGGCACGTTCCACGCGGGCCGCGGCCACGACTACCGCACCCACGACATCGAGATGCACATCTCCGAAATCGGACTGTGCGGGGGCCACTCGGCCTCGGGCGTACGGGTCGACGACCGCGCCCGTACGACTGTCCCCCGCCTGTACGCCGCCGGGGACCTGGCCTGCGTGCCGCACAACTACATGATCGGCGCATTCGTCTTCGGCGATCTGGCGGGCGCGGACGCTTCCCGGTACAGGGCGTACGAAGGGGAGTTGCCCGCCGACCAGCTCCGCGAGGCGCACGAGTTGATCTATCGCCCGCTGCGCAACCCGGACGGCCCGCCCCAGCCCCAGGTCGAGTACAAGCTGCGCCGCTTCGTGAACGACTACGTGGCTCCGCCGAAGTCCGGCGCCCGCCTGTCCCTGGCCGTGGAGGCCTTCGAGCGGATGCACGGCGACATCGCGGCCATGGGCGCCCGCACCCCGCACGAACTCATGCGCTGCGCCGAGGTCACCTTCATCCGCGACTGCGCGGAGATGGCCGCTCGCGCCTCCCTGGCCCGTACGGAATCCCGCTGGGGCCTCTACCACGACCGTCTCGACCATCCCCAGCGCGACGACACGTCCTGGTTCCACCACCTCGACCTGCGCAAGTCGCCTTCCGGGGCGATGGAGTTCACGGCTCGTCCCGTGGCCCCCTACCTGGTCCCGGTCGACGGTTTCACCCCGGCCGGCGGCCCTTCCCGGCATCTCGGCGTGGTCCACCCTGAACATGTGGCGACGGCAGGAGCCCGGGAAGCGGCGCCGGTGGCGTTGCGGCAGGAACCCACCGTGTCGGACACGGCCGCGCGCTCTTCTGCCGAGGCGGACGCGCCGGCCACACCTCGCCTGCTCGAACTCCTCTCTCTCGCAGAGGAGGAGCCCGATCTCTCCGTACTCTCCGCGTACTTGTCGGACCCCGAGCCCAGTGTGCGCCGGACGGCCGTCACGGTCCTGACGGAGACCGTGCCGCCGGGCACCGGCCCGGCCCTGGCCGCGGCGCTCACCGATCCCGACGCCGGCGTCCGTGCCGCCGCAGTCGCCTCACTGCGCGAACTGGTCGAGACGCTGGTACCGGAACCGGCCCTGCGCGACGGCCTCGGCGCCGCCCTGTCGGAAACCGACCCCGCCGTCCGTGCCGCCACCTTGGACGTGCTGCGTGCCCTGCGGCTCGGCGACGCCGAGTTGTTCGCCCTCTCCCTGTCGGACTCCGACATCACCGTCCGTATCGCGGCCGTGCGCGCGCTGGTGTCGGTCGACGCCGCCGCCGAGTTGGCCGGTGCGGCAGCAACCGAACCGTCGCGCGAGGTCCGCGTCGCCATCGCCAAGGCCCTGGCCACCCTGGGCACAGACTCGGACCCGGCCCGCTCGGCCCTCGCCGCGCTGATCGACGATCCCGACGCCCTGGTGCGTGGGGCCGCCTATGAGGCTCTGGGCACGACGGGCTGCCCGGACGCCCTGGCCACACGCGCCGAGGCAGCCCTGTCGGACCTGGCCTGGCAGGTACGGGCCGGTGCCGCCACCGCTCTGTCCGCCGCGGAACCCGACCTGGCCGTGCCGGCCCTCGCCAAGGCCCTCACCGACCCGAACGGCGACGTCCGCAAGGCCGCCGTGCTGGCCCTGACCCGGCACCGTACCGTCGAGGACGCCCGAACGGCCCTGGTCGCCGCGACGACGGACTCGGACGCGGACGTCAGGGCCTATGCGGCGCGGGCGTTGTGAACCGACCTGTCGTGCGGCCAGGAAGCGTCCGGGCCCGCAGACTCGGCGTCGCGCAAGGCGGCGCCACGGGCGATCGCCACACCCGCCCGAACAGCGACGGCTCTCTCTCGCCAACGGTCCACGGCCGGCTTCCCTTCTGCGTACCCATCAGTTCTCGCGAGCCCGCAAACCCATCGGGAGGATTTGCAATACGGAATCCTGCACGACAGGGAAAGGGGCGACAAAGTGAGGTGAGTGAATTCTGATTCCATGCGGCCGAGGTGACGCATTTTCGGCCAAGCGATCGATGAATCCAGTCATTGGCACCACAAAGCCTGTTTTACATCCGTTCGTAACGGAACGAAACGGGCGCACGAGCGATAGGCATTTGCTTGACCGTACACAGATGAACTTCTTAGGGTGACAGCTGGTTGGGGGCTTCGGACTCCACCGATGGGAAGGCTAATTCTCACGGAAGGAGCAAGACCATGAACAACGTCGAATTCGAAGAGCTGGTAGAGCTGCTGGACGAGGCTGACGCCGCCGAGGCCGGCGAGGTGTGCGAGCTCGCGGACCGCAAGGTCGCTCAGTACCCGCTCTACAACTGATGCCGCGTAGGTCCCGGGTTTTCGACCCGGGACCTGCCGGCGTTCATCCAGTGCACTGAGAGGGGGCCGAGTGACTCGTATTACCGATCCGGAGTTGACCGAGTGGTCTCTCCAACTGAACACGGTGACACCATCCGGACGACTGCCGCGGCGGGGTACCCCACGCGCTGCGATAGCAGACTTCATCGCGAGTCAGCTCAAGGACCGTGTCCGGATCCGACCGACGGTCTACTCCCAGTTCACGCTCTTCAGTGAGCAGCAGACAGCCGACCTCCTCCAGATAGCCATGGATTCGAAGGGGGATTCGCGGGACTACATGGGCCGCCATGTGCTGCAGGCCCCCGACGCCGTGAAATCCATTGTGACCGAGAGTGATGTCATCAACCGCCTCGCAGCCGAGCACGGGCTGGCTTTCCGGCCCGACAACGAGGCTCTCCTGCTCTACTACCAGAAGTCCAACTGGGTACCGATGCACTTGGACGACCAACTGGAGTACGAGTTCAACCTGCTCACGATGTTGCGACGGATAAAGGTCTCCGAGAAGTCCCGCACGGCCACCTATTTCTGGGGGGCGGACGACGAGTTCATGGCGACGGACCTGCGCGTCGGCGAGTCCGTGTTCTTCCATGCCAGCTACACCCCCCACGGGCGTCCGCCCTTGCCCGAAGGGGAAGAGGTGGTCCTGCTGGCGGTCGGCATGGGAAGGCCACGGGAATGACGGCGCCTCAGGAGATACTCGCGCAGACGCCCCCCGCTTTCGACGGCGCGGCCCTGCTCCGGGATCGCGCGGCCCTGCTCGACGGTTGGTCGGAGATCTACGAGCTGGCCCCGGCTCCGGCAGCGCACGGGTCCAGAGCGACTCGGGTGGCCCGAGCGGCCTGGTACGGCCGGCTGATCACAAGCCTTCCGGTCGGCACGACGCTCGACGCATTGCCGCGATCGACGTTCGAGACCGGGCCGGTGGACAGCGGGGGCGACGGTGCCCCATGGGCCGATCTCGCCCACCTGGTGGAATTCGCCTTCGAGGGCATGGGCCTCGGCCGGCCGCACCCGCATCCCCTGGACCGGACGTCGCGGCAGTCTCTGACGGCGGCCGTCGACCTATTGGGCGAGGCGTTCCCCCGGGTCGCCGCCGGGGTCCTCCCGTTCGTGAGCGTCGGCATCGTCGTGCAGAACCCTGTGCCGAGCATGTATCTGTCACAAACCCCCGAAGTCATCTACGTGGGTCACCACATGCTGGAGCGCGACACCTGGGAACTCGCGGACGCCATCCTGCACGAGTCACTGCACGACGTGACCGAACTCGCCCGTCAGGTTCGGCATGTGCTCGTCCCGTCCTATACCGAGGACACCTCGGCGACGACCCTGCTGCCCTGGTCGGTCAAGCAGCCGACCAAGCGGTACTTCAGCACCTGGCGACTCCTTTCGGCATGCCACGTCTATGTGCACCTCGCCGGATTCCGGCGCAGCGTCATAGGCCCTTCGGCACAACAGGTCGAAGTACCCACCGTGCGCGCCCGGTTCATGCTCGATCAGCTCTTGGCCTCTCCTCACCAGGACAATCTCGGGGAGGACGGACGCGTCCTGGTGGAGTGGCTGGACAGCAGCCTCAAGGCGATGCGGGAGGTTCGCGCATGAGAACGCGTTGTGTCCGCCTCACCACCCTGTCGACGCGGCGACACGTCCTCGCCTTCCTGAAGGACCCCGCCGCCACCGTACTTCTCACGCCGACATCGGCGTTCGCTCTGGGGTGTGTGCAGCGCTCGGAGTCGATCGACGAGGCACGGGACCTCTTCGTGAGCAAGGCGGCCGGCAAACTCGCCGATGTCGCAGCCACGTTCGACCGGCACCTACAGACCCTGGACTCCCTGGGCTTCATCGGTCCGCGGGACTGCCCCCCCACGCCGCCAAGTCCTGGAAAACCAGTCATCCCCCGAGTGTGAGGCACCTTTGCTGTCAGCCCGATCCGCCAACTACCCAGCAGGGCTGGTCAAGCTCCTCCTCGTCATGGCGGCGTCAGAGTTCGGCGACAAGCTCGTTCAAGTGGCGTACGCACTCATCGCGGTGAAGGAAGGGTCCACGACCTTCCTCGCCGCGGTGCTGGCTGCCCAGACCGTCCCGATCTTGGCGTTGACACCGGTGGTCAGCTCCCGGAACTGGATTCGCTCACGGACAGCATGGCGAGCCGGTCTGATCGGTCAGGTGGTGGCTTTCGTGATCGCCGCCGCGCTGGCCGACAACACGGTCGTCGTGCTGGCCTGCGTCCTGGTCGCGGCCTCCTGCGAGGCGCTGACCATGCCGTTCTCCCGTTCGCTGCTGCATGCTCTCAGTGATGGGCGACAGGCCGAACTTGCCAAGGCGTGGGGCGTGACGAAGGCCGGCGCCGGTGCCGCGGGCATGGTCCTGGCCGGTGTCGTGGTGAGCCTGTCCGGCGCCGGACCGACCTTCGCGCTGAACGCCCTGACCTTCCTGCTGGTCCTGGCTGCGGCCTGGGCACCACGGGTCCCGGAAGCGGACGGCAAGAGCAACCGGAGAGCGATGGCGGGCTTCGGCTACTTGCGGGCCCCGGGCGCGTTCGGAGTCGCCGGCCTTGTCTGCCTGGTCGTCATGTTGGTCACGACCAGCCTGGAGGGAGTGTCGGGCCCCTTCATGCTGGCCAGTACCCCCGGTTACGACGTCAAAGGCCTCGGCACCGTGATGGCCTGCTGGGCCATCGCATCGATGATCACAGCGGCGGTGACCCCCAAGCGCCTCACGTCCATACGGGCCCTCCTGCCGCTGTCCAACATCCTGGTGGCGGTGGCACTCGGTCTGCCCAGCCTCGGAGTTCCCTTCTGGTTCGCCGCCGTCACCTTCGCTGTCGGCGGCATCGGTAACGGACTCTTCAATCTCTGTCTCTCCCGCATCATCTGGTCGGGTGTGCCGGCCGATGGCCAGGCTCATGCATGGGCGGCCTTCAACTGGATCCTGAACGCGTCGCTGTTCCTGAGCTTCGCGGTCGGCTTCATCCTGCGTCCGGGCCACGCTCCCACTCTGCTGGCGGTCGTCTCAGGAGTCTGCCTTCTCGCCGGGGGACTGTACTTCTCGATGTTGATGCGAGCGTCCAAGTCGGTTCGCGTAATCGCCTGATGTGTTGAACGGTCATGCCCGCGAGCGGGCCCGGGAAGGGAACCATGGTGCTGAACGTTACGAGCCCGGAATTCGTCACCAAGGTCTGGCGGCGTGAGGTGGCCGAGCTGGCCACGTGTTCCGTCACACCGCCGGTGGACGCTCTGCCTGACTGTCTGAACCAGTTCTTGAAGGCTGCTCGTGGGGCGTCGAAGACACCGGGCCATGCCGAGGCCGTCACCGTGATCGACGGGCAGCGCTCGGACTCCCTGGAAACATCCCAGATGTTCGACCCGGATCTCGACGCGGACATGGATGCCTACATCCAGCGGATCGAGACGAAGATGGCCGGCAGATTCTGGAACACCGCCTACTTCGGTCTACCGGCGGTGAATGCCGAATTCTGGGACTTCGCCAAGGCCTTCGCCGACCTCATGGCCCACGTGCTCGGGCACCGGCCGGGTGGCAGGGTCGACATCGACTGCTTCGTAGGACGCTACGAATGGACCCACACGGGCGCCCACGTCGACTACGCCGACAACTTCGCCTTCACCGTACGCCCCGGGAAGGTGATGCTCACGTGGCCCTCGTCGGTACCGGAGGTCGCCGGAGCCAAGTGGCCTGAGTACAACGCTTTCCGGGACCGGTCGACTCCGCTGAGGAACCTGCCGGATCGCATTGCCTACTTCCCCTACGACACGTACCACGTCGCGGAGTCGCCGGACGAAGTCAGCCTGAACATGAACCTGGCTTTCTGGGACGACTGCCGAGACACCGGGAAGATCGTCGACCGAGTCCGGCGCGCGCTGAACTCGAAGGGGCCCAAGCGGGCGCCTGTCGGCATCAACGGTGCGACGACGCTCGCCGTGGAGGACGCCGACAACCTGAACACGCTGCGGCGGCTGGTCAGTCAGGGGGATGTGGAGCGGTGGATGGCCGAGTCGGCGCTGCGACGTGAGACGAGCAGCCGACTGGGCGTACCACGACCCGTGAGCGATCCGGTCGGACTTGCCGCCGAGGTTTCTCTGCTCCCCACGGCCGGGCTCCAATGGTATGTCTCGCAGTCGCGCGAATGGATGATGCTCGGAGGCAACGGTCATGTGGCTCAACTGCCTTTCGACCGTGGGCTCCTCGACGCCCTCGCCTCCCTCGTGGACGAAGGCACGGTCAAGGTCGGCGACCTGGCTCCGGATGCCACATTGGGTCGAGTTCTCCAGTCGTTGGCCAAGTGGGGAGTGATCGGACCGCATGCTCAGACCGCCGGTCAGTGATGCGAAGCGGTGCCGTAATGACAGCACCTGACAGGGAAGGCGGCAGAAAGCAGTGACGGGCAGAATCGAGGGCAACCTTCACCTTCCGGATCCGACGGCCCGCCGCGACGGCCGGTCCCCCGACCCCGACCCCTCCGGTCGGCTGGAGCATCAGGTCGTCGCCGACCGGTTCTTCCGGGACGGGCGACTCCGCCGGTTTCCCGCCAAGCGCAAGACACGAGTGGCCGTGCTTCTCGAACTCGCGTCTCTCTTCGAGCCGAGTCGCGTCTACGAGGAGCCGGAGGTGAACGCACTCCTGCAGGGCGCACACGACGACTTCGCAGCCCTGCGACGTGCACTGATCGACCACGGCTATGTCGTCCGCCACAGCGGCCGGTACCGGCTCACCGCTGAAGTCCCCGCGCGGCTGCCCGGGGAGCTCCCGGAGGTGCTGGAGTGGGAGGCGGCGTGGTTCGCCTCCCACGTCCGACGACCCCGCGTCTGACAGCGCCTGGGCTCCGCGCCGTATGCGTGTCGCGTTTTCGGCAAGGGGCGCTCCCCCGGCCGGGGGAGCGCCTTCGTCCGCGGGGGCGCCTTCGTCCGTGGGGGCGCTCTCGCCTCACCTGCGCCGGCCCGGCCCCGGCCGCATCCGTCCTGCCCGCCTTCGAACCAGAACCACGACGACCAACAGCCCGGCGCCGACCAGCAGCGGCAGCTTCCAGCCGCCGAGGATGCCGGACGAACTCCCGGCGGACTGCGCGGAGTTCTGGCCGCCCTTGTCGCTGCCTCCGCCGCCGTAGCCCTTGCCCGACCTCTTGCCGCTCTCACCTCGGGAACCGCCCTCGTCGGCCCGCGAGTTGTCGCCGCCCATCCAGATGTGCGAGCCGTCGGCGGCGGGGCGGGCCTCCTGAGCGGACCGGGCGGTGTCCTGCTGCATGCCCGCCCAGCGTTCGCGGAAGGCGTCGGCGGAGGCGACCTTCTGCAGTTGGAGCCGGGAGAGGTCGACTCCGCCGTAGATGTAGGTGCGCGTGTACACGTAGTTGCCCTTGCGGGTGCGCTCGTCGACCTTGAACTCGCCCTGCTTGTACGAGCGCACGTACGCGTCGAAGGTGTCGCGCGGCTTCCACTTGGTCCGCGTCTCCCAACGGCTCACGTCGCCCCGGTCGATGAGGTCGCCGTACGTGGACGGCCGCTGGGTGTCGCGTTGGCGGTACCACTCCGCGGCGACCCTGGAGAGATAGACGCGGCGCAGATCGGCGTACTGCGATGCGTGGTTCACGGCCCGCTCGATGCCGGGCAGGATCAGGTCCCGGAACGTCTCCTCGTTGCGCTTCTCGGCACCGGGGTCGCTGCTGTCCTTGCAGGAGGCGGCGCCTGAGCTGCCCTCCCCCGACAGGCGCTGCGACTCCATCTTCACTTCCAGCGGCGCGTCGAGGATGTAGAGCTGGTCGCCCTGATCGTTGACGCGCGCCTGACCGGGCACGATCCAGGTACGGAACGACATGCACTTGCCGCCGATCCGGTTCCAGAACTTCTTGCCCAGCTCGGTCTTCGGATGGATCAGGGCGGCCGTCGTCTTCTTCAGCTGGAGGTCGGCCTGGAGCATGATGCGGCCCACGTCGGTACGGCCCAGATCCGCGTCGACGATTCGATCCGGCTCGGTCGGATTGAGGTTCACCCAGAACGTGGAGCGCGGCATCGAAAGCCAGACGAAGAAGGCGTCCGAGCTCTCCCTCGCGGCCTTTACGCCCGCCGCCGAGTTCTTCTCGGTGCTCGGGCCGCCGGGACCTGCGCTGAAGGCGTACTGCAGTCCCTTTCCGGCGTCGGAGAGGTAACGCAACTCCAGGGTGGTGAAGTCGATGCCGCCCGGTGCGGAGGCCGGATCGGCCAGGGCCTTCGCCAGGCCGCTGCTGCGCGGTGCGGATGCGCCCTCATCCTCGTCGCAGGGCTGGGCCAGCGGAGCACCGGAGCGGGTGAAGACCGCGGGGTTCGCCAGGGTGACAGACGAACTGCTCTGCAGTGAGGCGTTGTTGACGGCGCCGCCGGGACACGGGGCGGACGGGACCTTCATGGTGTCCTTGGTCGCCTCCTGATACTCCTTCTCGCGCCGCTGCTCCTTTCCGTAATCGTCCCTCGCCCACCGGATGTCCTTGCCCAGCTGCAACCGGGTCGCCTCGTTTCGCCGGGACGCGATCTTCTTGTACTTGGCGTTGATCGCCCTCACCGCCCGATCCCGGGCCTCGTCCGTGGTGTGCTTCTTCATCGCCACGGCGATCTTCTGGTTGCGCTCGGAGACCTCCGCGTCGGTGAGGTCGTAGTCGTAGGAGAAGAAGCGGCGGGCGGCGCCGTCGACGAGCTTGCGACACTGCTGGCAGAACGCCCTCTCCGACGCCCAGGTCAACTCGTCGAAGGAGGCGTCGGCGTAGTCCGGGTCGGTCATCAGACGTTCCAGGGCGCGCAGGACGAGGGTCTCGGAGTGGCTGCCGGGGTCGGTGGTCTCGTCGGAGCCGGAGTTCTGGCGCTTGGGAAAGCTCATCCCGCCGACCATCAGCAGGTGGTCGAGGCCCGCGTCGCGCACGCGCTGGTACGCCCCCTCGGGCAGGTAGTCGCGGAACTCGAAGAGGTCGACCTTCCGGTAGACGACCAGCGGCCCGCTGCCCGAAGGCGGGTTGTCGACGATGGCGTCCAGCTGCTCCTCGCTCAGGCCGCTCGGGTCGACGAGGGCGAAGGCCACGTTGGACCACTCGCTGAACGCCTTGCCCGCCTGCCCCTTCTCCATGGCGAGCCGGATCATCAGAAGCTCTTTCATGAGCTTGTCCTCGTAGTACGGCAGCTTCCCGCTGTCCGGTACATCGGCCGGCAGGGCAGGCGCCGAGGCAGGTGCGACGGCGGTGTCCGGGCGGCCCGCGCTCGGGCGGGCCACCACGGAGGGCGACGCGAATGCCGCACTGCCCGCAAGCGGGAGAGTGAGGGCTAAGGCGGCGGTGACGGAGCCGACGGTTGTCGTCAGGCGGTGCCGAGTGCGGTGGGTCACGGTGACACATCCCCCGTATACGCGGTGAGTCGCGATGAAGATGCCCGTTCCGGTGAAGGGCTCAACGACCGTTCCCGGTACGGACAGTGATGTCTCGGAATGCGTACGCTTCCGGTTCGGGGCTGTAGGTGTCAAGAACCACTTCCTGCTGGTCACGCAGCATGCTGGTGCTCGTGCAGGAGTTCTAGAAGGTCTGAAAGACAGCCGAGGCGGTCACGCCGATAGCTGACCACGGCGGCATGTCGTAGATCCGAAGACGCCCGCGTGAAGGACGGCGCGGGTTCGGTGGCCGTTGCGGAGCGGCGGCTTGCAGCGATGGGTCGCGCCGCTGGTCGGAGAGGCGGGTGGGCCGGTCCCTCCGGTCACGGCGCCCTGCGAGGCGACACGTCGGCCACGGCCGTGTCCGCGAGCGCCGTGAACACGCCGGAGTTACGAGAATCGCTGAGTGCAGCGCCAGCCGGGTCGAGAGCCATTGTCAAGTGTTGTGGATCGCGTGTGATGCCACCCAGGAGGACCTGAGTTTCGCCTCCAGTTCTGATCTGAGTTAGCCCCAGTCGGTCGGACATCGTTGCAGCGCATCGCAGCGCCGTCCGCCTAGCCAGTGTGAGCTGAGATGCGCTACACACAGCCCATGAAGTTGATCACCGAGCTATTTGACGCGCACGAGTGGCCCGACGAGCAGTTGGAGGAGCTCTTCAGCGAGGGGTTCCCGGAGTTCATCACCGCTGACCGGCTGATCAAGCAGTACATCGGCCGGATCAGGAAGTGGTTCACCGAGCTCAACCTCATGATGGTCGACGAGCGAGGCGCGCCGGTCGCCGCCGGCTGGGGGATGCCGATCCGCTGGGACGGGAAAGCGGAAACGTTGCCCTCCGGCTACACGGACGCTGCCATTCGCGCCGTTGAGAACCGCGAGCAGGGCATTGAACCCGACACCCTGGTGATCTGCGGCGCCGTGGTCACACCTTCCCTCAAGGGCCGCGGCCTGGCCGGGAGGACGCTCGCTGCGCTGCGGCAACTCGCCGTGGAGCACAGTTGGCCTCGAGTGATCGCCCCCGTCCGCCCAACCCTGAAGTCGCAGTACCCATTGACGCCTATCGAGTCGTTCATGGGCTGGACCCGCACGGACGGCACTTCGCTCGACCCGTGGATCCGCACCCACCAACGTCTCGGCGCGCGCATCATCGCCGCCGCCCCCGCTTCTCAGACGATGACCGGCACGGTCTCCGAGTGGGAGCAGTGGACGGGCATGGCCTTCCCGGAGCCGGGCGACTACGTCATCCCGCAGGGCCTCAGCCTGCTCCACGTCGACAAGGACAGCGACCAGGGCACCTACGTGGAGCCCAACGTGTGGATGCAGCACATGTGATGACTAGTCACATGTGACCGGACCGCAGTTGCCCACCTCTGTCGGTCTTCGGGAAGACACGCCGTCCGCATGCTCTCCCGGAACCGATCCACAAGTCCTGCGCATTGCTCGACGGCCGACTCGCGGTCCGCGTCCCTCGAACCGGTTGTCTCTCTCCTCATTGATGCTCGCCTGTGTCCGGCCCTTGACAGGCTGGGATCTCCGACGATCCGGACGGCGAGCAAAGGGCGAGGCGACACATGACAGTGGCTCAGGGCATCTTGGTGGCGATCGCGACAGCCCTGGTCGGAGTGCCCTTCGTGGGAGTACTTGCCGTGTGGGCGACAGGGGACACGGAGACAGGTGAGAAGCAGCTCCCGTCCGGCCCTCCCGCTCGGCCCGGCACAACTGCCGATCGCGTCACCCTGGAGAAGGACACGTCGGCCACCGGCAGCGGCTGGGACAGCGAGGCTACGTCGGGTTGCTGCGTGATCCTCATCGTCGCGTTGGCCATCGTCCTGGTGGAACTGGCAGTTGCCGACCCCGGACCCGACAACGGCTGTGTCTGGGCGATCGCCGCCCTCTGCGTGCTGATGGTGGCGGCGGTACCGGTCGTCCGGTACGCCAAGGGTGTACGCGGTCTGCCGCTGGCCGTACACGTGTCGGGCGCGCTGACGCTGGCAGCGGCGTGCGGGAGCGTCGGCGCCCTGGTCACCGAGCCACGGGCTCACGGACCGGCGTGGATCCTGATCACCGTGGCTGGCGTTGGTACGGCCACCACCTCCATTCTGGCTCTGGTCCGAGCTCAGGTGACGCTCACCGTCGTGCCAGTCGCCGTCGCCGTACTGATGGCCGTATTCGGTGCGGTCTCAGAGTCGGTCCACGACTCGGCCGGCTACGCCATGCGCTACGGACACCCCGTGCGCATGGCGTTGCCCGCCAGATGTGCGGGCAACGAGGAAATGGCGTGCGGGATCACCTGGAACCAGCCGGACAACGGCTCATCCTCCGTCTTCGAACACGGTCAGCACGTCACGGTCCACTTCAGCGCGGAGGGCTGGTCCCGGTACGGGCGCTACTACGCGCTCTACGGCTTCTACAAGCCCGGAGACGACAACGACCCGACCCTGGTCTCCCTGGACACCCGGGCCGTCGGGGACGACGCGTACGTGACCATCGGGTACGAAGCCAACGCTCTGACCTCTTTGGGCCGGTTCCGTCTGCCCGGGGTGCTGTGGGCGACCCTGCCCCTTCTCCTGCTCCCCCTGGCGGTGCACCTGTTCCTCGTAAGGGACAGGGCGACGCAACCCCTGCGGCGGCACCGGATGCGCCGTGCCGGATCGGCAGCACCGGTGAACGAACAGGGCGAGCGGGCGTGAGCGTAGACAACATGATGTCCCCGGCACCTTGTACACAGCGGTGCTGCGACGACCGCCTTGGCCGAGCCGAGCGGCGACGAGGCAGGCGAGCAACGCGTGGATTTCGGCCCGGGACCGACACCGCCCCTTCGGCCCGCAGGCGCTGAGCTCATCGGCTGAGACGTCGGAGCCTGTTCCCAGGGCCGTCGCCGAGCCCTCGGTGAACCACAGTCCGGATAGGCGTGGCGGGCCGGCGCGATCATCTTGGGTGACAGATCGACGCCGAAAGCGGACACCCCAGCCGGGCCAGGTGCACTGTGATGGGCCGGGGCCGCAGGCCCGAGTCTACGACTGGTCCCTGGCCGGCCGTCCGCACGAGTTCAGCGAACCCCGCCGGCATCGCGCGGGACACGGTCCATCCCCAGCTGGAGGCGGGGCGCGTTCGACGTACTCGGCGATGACCGTGTCGTACGACTCCCCGACAGCGGTCGGAAAGGAGGGCTCGGCCATGGGGGCGCCCTGGGCCAAGGGAACTGACAGACTGTGGCTCGACTTTGTCGACCTGCCTGACGTCCACCGCTGAGGCTGGTGCGGATCGGATACGAACGCGCAGCCCGCGAACCGTCAGTAGACGACGTAGGGGTTGAAGCCTCCTCCTATCCATTTACTGTCCCAGTCAAAGTGGTGTGGCGAAACGATGTTCGCTTCGACGCCCAGCGTAGTACCGGTGGCACCTGCAGCCGTGGTTTGACTGCGCTCGACGGGCGGCGTCTGCTGAGGCATGTGAATGGCGCACGGCTGGCACCTTGCCTCGTCACGCCCATCCTGCTTCCTCATGATCATGCTCCTCTGGCTTTCTCTCGCCTCGGATGAATCACACGGACACGAGTGGCTTCTTGCTTCTTGCTTCTTGCTTCTTGCTTCTTGCGGAGCTCAACTCTGGCGATTTCGCCACGCGCTGAGCAGAACCGGCGTCGACGCCGACACTTGAGGGCGGACCACCTTCGAAGTGATCGGCCAATTCCGCGGAGTGTGGGTCCGACGAAACCTAGACCAGTCCTATCCATGAGCAATCCCCGGGAGAGTCGCAACACCATCCTCTCGCGTCACGGTTGACGCATGGTCCGGGATCTCCCACATCCGTGCCGTAGTTGAACGCCGGAGGCGGCTCCCCTTCTCGTACTGCGACGACAACCCACGTACCAGAACCTGGAGGGTCTTCTTTCTCAGCGAGACCGATTCGCCTCACGTATGGTTCGTACGTACTGCGGTCGACCGCTCCCTGAGTCGGGAGATAGAGCACCATGATTATTCCTAGGCAGTGTCGGAGGGATATTCGTGCAGGGCGGGCGCCATGTGCACTGACGTCCACCCTGCGGTTCTAGTGGCGGCCTCGTCCCCTCAGAAGAGGGCTCCCAGCCCAGCAAGGATGGGCGGGAGGAATGGCAGGATGTTCGGTTCGACACCAGCGGAGTTGGTGTCGCCGACCGCAGGTGTTGCGTAGGTCCGGTCGATCGGAGGTGCCTGCTGCGGGAGCTCCAGGCGCGGATAAGTCTCCTGCTGGTCGCCGGTCAGGCGGGATTCAAGCATGGTTGCGCCTCTCCGTACGTTGGTCGTGGGGGGATTGGCTGAGAGCTGTGGCCCTCAGCCAGAACCCGTCCCATCACTTGAAGAGCGAGGAAATGAGCGGCATCGCCAGATCGAACAGGCCGTTGGCTTCGATGCCGGCCGCGCCCATCGCGCTGCCGCTCGGCGCAGTCCCCGTTCGGTCGACGGGCGGGGCCTGCAGGGGGAGCTGCAGCGACGCCTTCTCGGGGCGACGCTCATCGCCGGATACGTGGAATTCCATGATGAATCCTTTCGTTGTGTACCAGATTCCTAGAGGCTGGATCACACTGGTTTGAACAGTGATGCGTAGCACATATCCCGTGCCGCACCCGTGAGATTTGCACACTTGGTGTATGCGGCGGGCTCAGTTCCCGTGCGTGCGGCGCTCGAGGATCCGGATTCTGCGGCACCGCGGTAGATCGGGGGCGCCTGAGTCGGCAGTGCCATCCGGGCGTTCTTTTTCGACTGGTGGGACTCCATGGGTACGCCTCCCAGCGCTTTCAGGCTCGCTCGATGAACTTGTGTGTCGGGGCCAGGGTGACGGGATAAGCGGTGCTCACGTCATACGTGAACAGATAGGTGACGCTGGCTCGTCGCTCATCCTCAGGGTCGAAGAATCGCACCTTGATGTCGTAACACTCGGATCCCTGCCGACAGTACGTACTCTTCTGGACGGATACTGTGTCCAGTACGTAGAAGTTCTCCCTGGAACCCGGGACATGTTGGGCGGACAGTATCCCGTCCGCCACCTCTCCGGCCACGAGGAATGCGTTTGTTCCCGCCGCGTTCAGCGCACGATCTGGTCCCGTCTGCCCCAGATTGCGGAAACGGTAGTAGACCTGGTCGAACAATGCACGAATTGTTTCGCGGAGGTGAGTTTTCTCGTCGTCGGTGAGAGTCTTTCTCCGTTTGTTGTAGTCCTCCACAACTGCCTCGCATACGCTTTCCACAAGCAGCGCCTCGTTCCAGGTGCTGAGCCCCCTAGACTTGACTTCGACAACGCGGACCATCTGGCCGGAGAACAAACGAACCGTGCGATCTGTCAGGATTCCGGGAATCGAGACTCTGGAGACGAAGTCCTTGGCATCTCTAGGTTTACTTTGGCCGAGGTACGCATCCCTCAGTATTTTGTACACCCGGGAGACCGGCGGGTGGGAGAGATTCTCCAGCAAGCTGGCCAGTTTCTCCTCGTCCTTGACCGCATTCTGGGACAACTGGTGGACGTCTTGCTTGCTCGTGTACTCACGAGTGGGGAGGACGGTTTCTGTCCAGTCCATCCCAGCGGGGGCCTCAGCCTCCAACGCGTACAGCGGAGTCACACCGTCAAGGTTGAGCGTCCAGATCAACTTGTCCGAATCCCATGGGTTCTTGGACAAATAGGCGTGGAGTTGCGCCGCATCGTAGATATTGGGCTGCATTTGCGTTGTTACATTGGTGATCTCGTCGTGCTTGATCGGCCATGGCATCGCCTGGCGCCAGCTGTCCCGCAGTGCGTCCGTCCCGAAGTCGATGCCGATGGTGCCGATGGCGTAGACGTACTGCTGACGCGTAGGAAGAGCTTCGCTCTTGCATGTACAGCTCTCCGTGGCGTCGCCACCACCGCAGGCCGGCTGGACACCATCGCTGACGGCGGGGCGCTCGACCGGCAGACCGGTCGTTGGAGGCGTGGCCGCGAGTGGAGAGGTCCTGCCGGAGACGGGGGCACTGCTGTTGCCCGGCTCAGCGGCAGCTGCGTGGGGTGACCGGTCGGCAGACGCTGGGAACGGGTTCTCCGGCGCGCTGGGGTGCCCCAGCTCTGAAGTGGACTGAATGGGCGAGTCAGGGGTGGCAGTCTGCGGCGGCCGAGGCTCGTCGCTGGTCTGGCTCGGAGCTGCATTTTCCGCGGAGAAGGGGCTGTTGGTGTCCATGGCGTGCGTTTCCTCGGTCAGAACGGAAGGGCGTACGGATGCGAGCCGGGCACGGCCCGATGAGGGAAGCACTGCGGGCGACAGCGTCTGGACGGTCACCAGAGGACCGGTCCGCGCAGCCGCAGATCCGCTCTCGGGGTGAGCCCCTCGCAGAACCGCCTCGTAGGCCTGCATCGGGTTGACGTGACCCGCCAGGTTTCGCCGACACTCGGGGGCGTCGCTGGGAACGCAATTCGGTCTCTTGGCGGTGTGCACGATGGCATTTCCCACTGCGAGCGGATCAGCGGATGCTCCCTCGTTGAGCTGTTGCGCAACAAGCAGTGCGGCCAGTCCAGACACGGCCGGTGTAGCAAAGCTGCTGCCGCTCAGGGCGATCCGGCCGCGCTCAGGTGACGCACCTGCGATGCCTTCGCCTGGGGCGAGCACGGCATTGGTGCGGTAGGCGGAACCCCAGTCGTTGGAGGGCAAGGGCCGGCCCTGTGCGTCGGTGGCGCCGACGGCGAGGACTGACGGCGAGGACGCCGGGACCTGCAGGCAGTCACATCCGTCATTGCCTACAGCAGCAACGACGAGGACGTTCCTGTCAGCGCACTGACGCAGCGCCCGCTCGAGGATGCTGTCGATGTCACCGTCGTCCGAGCGTTCTCCGCCGCTGATGTTGATGATGTGGGCGCCTGCTTCCAGCGCCTGCTCGATGGCGCGGGCCAGGTCGAGTTGTGGCACTTTGCCTTCCGCGCCGTCGCTGAACACGGGAAGGATCAGGCCTCGGCAGTACGGGGCGATGCCGGTGAGCCCGGTGCGAGGTTGTCCGAAGAGGAGGCTGGTGACGTGTGTTCCGTGAACCGACATCAGCCCCCGGCCCGCCTGTTCGCTCACCAGAGTGGGGAGGCGTTGGATCGAGGCTCCGCCGAAGCATGGATGCGACAGATCCACCGGCCCGTCGATCACAGCGATGCAGACCTCGGGGCGGCCCAGGGCGCTTTGCAGAGGGCTGCCTTTCAAGATCGACCGCACATCCATCGTTGTCTCCTCACCACCTGCGCATCGAGGCGGCTTCTTTCCGACTGGTCCGAGCCTCCAACAGCGATGTCTCGGGGTCGTTCGGGCGGCATTGATCAGGCATCCCGCAGACGTTGCCGAAGCGTTGCTGCTGCAGGTTTCAGCACGTCACAAGCCCTTCTTCCGTCTTTCGGTCAGCTCTGCAGCGGGTGGCGGGTGGCAGGTGCACGCTGCACAGTGGACGTTGTGTCGTCGAACAGCGTGCGTATGGAGCTTCTAGGCCCGTTCGAATTCATCAACGGTGCCCAGAGGCCTTCATTGCCTTTGGGCGCGCAGCGTCTGCTGGCCTATCTTGCGCTGCAACAAGACGGGGCTCATCGGAGCGTTGCTGCCGCGGACTTGTGGCCGGACTGCACCCCTTGCCGGGCCGCTGCCAATCTGCGCTCCGCGCTGTGCCATGCACGACGAGCGGCATCGACGGATCTAATCACCAGCCTGGGTCAACGTCTCGTGCTGTCCCCCGATGTGAGTGTCGACCTGCACGAGGAGTGGGAAGCTGCCAGGCGTGGAGCCGAGGGCAGCCAGCCGCTGCAGAGCGACTGGGAGCATATGGCAAATGCATTCGGAAAAGAACTGTTGCCCGGCTGGACCGATGAATGGTTGATGTTCGAGCGAGCCAGGTGGGATCAGCTCCGTGTTTATGCACTCGAAACCATCGCTCAGACGTTCCAGGGAGCCGGGCAGTATCTACCCGCTTTGCAGGCAGCCATTAAAGCGATCTCCGTGGACCCGGTTCGGGAAACCGCCCACCGGATTGCCATCGAGGTGCACCTGGCAGAAGGAAATGTTGCCAGCGCCATAAAATGCTATCAGCAGTACCGCACGCTTTTGCAGCGCGAACTGAGGGTGAACCCCTCGCCGCAGATGACACAGCTCATTCGCGACTTGTCCCGGTCATAGTTCCCACCGGGACCCGGATGAGCCAGGGAGCTCGGGCCAGCCAGAGGAACTGGCTTCGGTTGCCCGGCATTCCGCATCGGACGCGGTGTCGAGTCTTACCTACTTCTGCCCATCGGAATGTATACGCCCGCACTGCTGCTGGCGACGGCCGACTTTCACTCGTCGGCCTCCTTTTCTGCATCGACCGCTTACGGGCGGTGCCGGGGGTTTGTTGTAGATCTTGAACGAGAGCGCCAAGCCAGTGCCGCGAAGGGGCACTGGCCCATGATCTGATGAGCTTGGCGGTGGTCGCAGGAGCTGGCTGAGCGGGGACTTCTTTGCAGAAAACGATTCCTCAACGACCGGGGAACGGCCTCTCAGCGTCTCAGTGACGCCCCAAGGACGAGCGTGGTGAAGACTCATGTCCAGTGGCGCAAAGCCAACCTCCGGTCAGCAACCGGAGACATGGAGAAGCGCGGATGATTCTGCAGAAGCTCCCGAGGACAAGTGGAATTCTCAGGGTCTCGCTGCGCTTCCGTGACGCACGGAGGCAGTCATGCATTGGAATCTAGCCGAAGATGTGGAACCCGGCGATGTCGTGAACATCCTCGGAGTTGCTTACGTGTTCTACGAAGACAGAATGCGAACATCCGGATCCGCCTCCTGGACCAACAAGAACCCTGGAAACATCGTCCGATCCGGAGAGGCGGAAAGTTATGGCGCTTACAAAGGGAAGTATAACTACCTTTTCGCCATCTTCCCGAGTGAAGCTACGGGGCTCCAGGCGGTTCGCAAATTCCTGCGACATCCCAACCGTCGAGCCAAGACCATCCTGGAGATGATGAAGCTCTACGCGCCTGCAGGGCACGGTTCGAATCAGCCCGAGGTGTACGCCGCCCAAATAGCCGGAGCTCTCGGCGTTACCACGGATACGCTAATGAAGGATCTGTCGGACGGGCAAATAGATAAATTTGCCGACAAGATTAAGGACGTTGAGGGGTGGAAGGCGGGGCAGGAGTACGGCCCTGACGATTTGCCTCAGCATGTAAGCGAGTGGCTGGCAGATTATCCCACTCGTGCGGAGCGGGAGGCGGCAGACCAGCCTTTCGCCAAGGTGGGCTCACCCAAGGCGGAGGGGATCAAGAACATTCAACGACTTCTCAATGAGCACGGGTGGACACCTGCCCTCGTGATCGACGGTGTCTTCGGCTCAAAGACAGATGCTTCCGTGAGGTGGTTCCAGCAGGAGAATGGGCTTGCCGTGGACGGCGTTGTAGGTAACAAGACCTGGAAGAAGCTGGTCGTACTATGACCGTCAGCCGACTGCCGGGCACAAGCACTTGCAACGGCCGCAGTGGGCCCCCTGACGGCTGTCCCGTAACCGCTGGTCGAGTGCCATGATCTTGCCGTGTCTGCTGTGGCCATTGGCGTCAGAGTCTCTTGGACAGCCCCGTTCAACGAACTGAGCCCACAGCAGTTCAGCAAGTCGGTCACCGCGCTACGGCGCGAAGGTATGTCCCCGGCCTGCAAGGGCAGGCCGGGGAGCTGCCGCTGCAGGACCGGGTTCTGCCCCGGTCAGCGTGGACTGGCGCGCCAAACTGACGCTGCTCAACTCGCCCCGTTCTTCAGGGTGTCCAAGTCTGCCGTCGCCCGGATTATCGATCGTCTCGGGCCCTTGCACGCTCTTCGACAACGCAAGCGGTTTGGCAAGGAGACCATGCGGATCGTGGACAGCGCCCTGACCCCACCCGCGATCACACAGACGCCGAGCAGTCGAAGAACCATCGGTGCTCCACCAACTACCAGGTCGTCATCGACGCTGACACCCGTCTCGCCGTCGCCGTGGGCAAACCAGTCCCCTGCAACCGCAACAACTGCCACACGCGGGAGCTGTCCGGCACCGCGGCCCGACGTCGGCCGCACCACAGTTGAAGCACAGGCCCACCAGCATGCGACCAGCGGCGACGCCGCCCGTGCACTGTCTTCCACGGTCCGTAGCTCCGGCCCTCACGCCACTGCACACCTGTCCTGATGCGGTGCAACAGTCCTTTCGCGATGCGTGGCGGGGCCGGCAAGGCCCAGGATCAGGCCTACGCCTGTCGGAACCCGCAGGGCTGGTCACTTCTCGTCGAAGACCAGGTCCTCGGGCATATGGGTGAGCCGGACGGTATTGCTGTTGGTGATGTCGACGACTGTGTCGAGTGCGGTCCACTGTCCGGTGGAGAGGATGAAGAGCCGGTCGTCCCGCTGCTCCAGGTAGTCGGGGAAGCCGTCGAGGGCGGGGTCGCCGTCGTTGAGCTGGAGGTAGTCGGCCAGGCGGCGGAATAGTTTGGGCCACAGCACTGCGGCGTCGGTCAAGGTGGACATTCCCTCCACCTTCACACCGCTCTGCGTCTGGTCCTTGGACCACAGGCCGTTGCCGGCCTGCCGGGCCTGCTGCGCCGCAGCGGTCATCTCCTCGCGCAGGTCGACGAAGAGCTTGCGGTAGAAGGTGGGGTAGGCCAAGCCCTGGGCCAGCTGGTGGTGGTTGGCCGTTTCGCGCAGATGGCTGGTGGTGACGTTGATGAAGGTGCCGCTGCTGCCCGGTGCGTCGGTGCCGCGGCCGGCGAGGGCGACACACCGCCCGTGGACGTCGGCATTGCGGGTGAGGATGTAGCCGGGCCGGGACTCCGGGGTGCTGCTGGTGACGATGCCGTCGGCGTTTCGCTGCACATCCCCGAAGCCCAGCCAGGACAGCAACTCGTCGGCGGCTTTGTCGGCGAAGGGGGCCGGCTGGTGGAGCTCGGGGCCTCGGGGCGGGCGGTAGTGGGTCTCCAGGGTGTCGATGCCGTCGAGGCGGAGTTGTGCGCCACCGCTGCGGTTGCGGCGCACCCGCCGCCCGCGCAGGAGATCCCACTCATCCGGATCGTGGGGGTAGAAGCGGACGGAATCCCCATCCGGACTCGCTCCTATGATCTTGTACGTTCCCTTGATCAGCAGCATCGGCATGGCGTCTCCTCGCACTCGCGTACTGGTCTCACCGTGACCCGCCTCCGATCTGCTTGCAGCGCGATTGGTCCGAATGGGTATCAAGGCCGTGCACTTGGTGGATCGGCGGACCAGAACCCGGCTTACTCAGGTCGCCGCCGGTGCGCCTCATCGGTCCCAGCAGCCGCAGCTCCCTCGACGCCGCTCACGCCACCGGCGGGAAGGTGACGTCGCGGGCCTCCCAAGCAGCCGCACTCAGTCACACGCGTCGGCTTGGACGGCATGTCGTCTGCAGGGCTGGCAAGCCGTCCGCAAGGACCGGTCGTGAAGCCTTCCGGTGACGGCCGAAGAACTACCGGGACCCCACCAAGCACCTGGTGCTGCGACCGGATACCTTCACGGCCTGGCATCCACCGCATTATCAGACAAGGAGAATTGGAACGTTCCGTTAAGGTACGCCGAATGGACGACACCACTTCCCGGCAGCACTCAACGGCGACTCAAACCCTGTACTTCCATCCTGATTATCTGGATGCAGTACGCGCTGGACAGAAGACGACCACGGTACGTTTCCGTGACCCGGTGGAGACGGGCCCGGTGAACCTGGTGTTCGAGTTGGACGACGACGTGGCACTACCGGGCGTCGTCACGCAGGTCACTGCCAAGACGATGGCCCAGCTGAGCGATTCGGACGCCCGAGCGGACGGTTTCCGTGATGTCGCCGAGCTTCACGACAGGCTGCGGCTTCACTACCCCCACATCACACCGACCGACACCATCGCCATCGTGCACTTCCGGTTGGCGAAATGAGTGAGTGACTCAGACATCGACTGGAGCTCCCCCTCCCCACATGATCACGCCTCGGGGCGTTGAGTGGATGGCGAGCATTGTTGTCGCACCAGACGATGTGCTGCGGCTCCGGCCCCTCCTGCTCGGTCAGCCCGCGAACCCTGACCGGTAACGCCGTACCGCCTCCTCGTGCCAGTCGCAGTCGTCACATCCGACCAGCACAACGAGCAACTCGGAGCGGCGGAGCAGCCGAAGCTTGCATCAGCACACACAAGCATGCGACCGCTCTGTGGCACCTCGGCGAAGTCCTGGGCCCGTCTGTACCCGGCAAGCTGCTCGGCGCAGTAGTCGCAGTGGTCGAGGACGCTCATCAATAGCCGCTTCTTCCTGTGGTGTTGGACCGGGTGAGTATCCGGAGGAAGACCTGTTGTGCCATGGATGGGGAGCGTAAGAGGTTGTCTCACGTGGCAAGTTTCGCGAGCTTCTTGTAGCAGGTCAGGGCGGCGGCCAGGCCGAGGAAGGCGAGGAAGTGCGAGCCCTTTAGCTCGTCTCGCACGGTGAGGCGGCGGTAGCCGAAGAGCCAAGCGATCGACCGCTCGATCTTCCAACGGTGCCGACCAAGGCGTTCACCGGACTCGATGCCGGGCCGCGCGATGCGCGCGACGAGCCCACGCTCGCGCAGCCAGGACAGATGTCCGGCGGAGAATTACGCCTTGTCCGCGCGGAGTTTGACGGGCCGGCGACGCCGTGGTCCCCGGCGGGACCGGACGGCGGGGATACCGAGGATGAGCGGCTTGAGGGCGAGACTATCGTGCATGTTCGCACCTGACACGGCGACGGCGAGCGGGACGCCCTGCGCATCGGACAGCACGTGCAGCTTGCTGCCCTTCTTGCCGCGATCGACCGGGTTCGGCCCCGTCAGCGATCCCCCTTTCGCCCGAACGGAGGCCGCGTCGACGATCGCCGAGGTCCAGTCCACCTCACCCCGGGCCCCGAGTTCGTCCAGCACCGCCCGGTGCAGCCGACGACGCCACAGGCCGACCCCGGTCCGTACCGTGAAGCGGCGATGCGCGGTGGCGGAGGACGTGCCGGACGTCGGCGGCAGATGCCGCCAGGCACAGCCGCTGGTCAACACGTACACCACTGCCGTGAACACGGCCCGCTCGTCACACGGAGCGGTCCCACCACCTTGCGGACGAGCAGCGAGCGACGGCAGCATCGGGGCGACCAACTCCCAGAGCTCATCAGGAACCAGACGCTTCGACAGATCAGCACCCACGACCGGCGTCATGCCGAACGAACATCAAGTCATATGGCACAGCCGTCTATGCCTTGACTGATGCGGCCGATCTGGCAGCCTGCTCGATCTTGGCCCAGTAGGCGGCTCGGGATTCTTCATTGATCTGCATCTCGTGTTCGGGGCGCATCCCGGTTCGGCCGTCGACACCTTCGCGCAGGATGTCGGCGTGCCCGGCATGCCGGTTGGTCTCGCCGAGGACATGGACCATGATGGCGAACAGGTTCGTGTTCAAATAAGGCCCCGGCCACCACGGCACGTGGCCGGGGGCGTCGAGGGCAAGCTCGTTGATCGTCGCGTCCGAGTGTTCCCACGTGCGCCGGTAGGACTCGATGATCTGATCGCGCGTTTCGTCCTCAGTCGCCCACAGGTCACTGCCGTCGTGGTCCTGCCACCGGGGCAGCGGTTCCGGCGAAGGGCGGTCGAAGACCTCACCGAAGTACCTGGCCTCGACGCTGGCCACGTGTTTGACCAGGCCGAGGAGGTTAGTCCCGGTCGCTGTCAAAGGTCGGCGGGCGTCGTACTCCGACAAGCCGTCGAGTTTCCAGAGCAGCGCATCGCGGTCCCGCCGCAGTCTCCCGTGCAGGTTGTCCTTCGCGAATTCATCGATCATGCGGCATGAGCCTGCCATGGGCTACTCGCGGCCTCAAGATCCCGCACGTGGACCGCAACGACCGACAGAGCCGAATCGTGGCCGTAGCCACCGCCTTGAGCTACTCCAAGAAGGTGGCGAAACTTGCCACGTGAGACGCCCTCTAAGTCGCCTACGTCTTCCTTGACTTACGCCTTCCATGGGTGAACAAACCCTGGCCAATCCGCTTTTCTGCGCATTGACGTGCTTACGCGACCCCTGGACGGTGGGTCGGCCGGGAGCCCGGGTGACCCAGGGTCCGCCACGGATGGGGGAGGAAGGCATGTCCGCTGACCGAGACCGGGATGCCAGGTCGTCCGCTGCATGGGCCCTTGCGGATGATTCGGCCGGTGCCACGGCCGGCGCGTCGGGGCCCGCCCCGGCCGCGCAGCGGTGTCTATGTGCTGGAGGTACCGCGGTCGCGCCCCTGGTCCGGGCCCGGCCCCGAACTCCCGTCGGCCGAGAGTGTGCCGGAGGCGGACGGCGGCGTGGGCAGCCCGGTCGCTGCCGTGCCCTCGCTCCTGATACGCGAGATCCTGCGTGTCGACTGGACGGTTTGGCCCCCACCATGGTCCTCAGCGGTACGCGCTCCCTGCTGATAGGGGGAAGCGAACCGGGACGCTACGAGATACGCGCGTTCCTCAGCAGCGACTTGGGCACCATCCTCTCCGCGGCCCTGCCCGTCGAGGTACGGCCGCCCACCAGCCGGGAGGAAGAGCATCTGGCCGCCGACGTCCACACCGACGAGGTCGGCAGGGTGCTCGCCTTCGGCGGCAGCCGAGGTCACGCACCCTCACTCGAACGCGCCATCGATGTCCTGCGTGATGTCGTGGAACGGATCCCGGACAGCGCCCTGGCAGTGCACGCCGCCGCGGCACTGGGCCGTACCGCGGCTACGCCCGGCCGCGTCCTCCTCCAGGACCCCCACGACCCTCGCAGCAAGGAGTTCATGACCGTCGAGCCCGACCTCGCGCTGGCGCTCCCCCTCCTCAACAAGGCATACGGAGCCCCGGACGCCGCGGCCAACACCCTCGGGCACATCGCACTGGCCCAACAGATCCACCAGACGGCGCTCGCGTTGGCCCCGGTCGACGGGGTCCCTGCCGAAACGACGAGGGAACTCGCCACCGGCGTGGCCGACAGCCTCCAGGCACGGGGAGTGCTCGCCTCGGTCGTGGAAAAGGTACGCGCAGACGCGGCGCACTTGTCCGACTAGGGGTGGCCGTCCGGTCACCATGCCGGTGTCACATGCAGGCATCGAGTTCGCTCCGAGCGGATGCGGCCGCTCGGAGCGAGGTCTATGACCCGGAGGTGGACATCACGTACCGCCGGGTCGACGCTTGGCACAGCGGCGCCACCCGATTTGGGAGGCGCCCGATCGGGGGCGGAGGGGCAATGACGCTGATTCAGTTCTTCATCGGGTTGACCGCCGTCAGCTTCTTGGGCCTGAGCCTGTTGGCCTGGAAGCTGCCGGACCAGCGGAAGGAACTGCTGAAGTTGATGGGAAGCATCATCGGTGTGAGCCTGCTCGGATTGCTCGTGTCATCTGCACAGGGCATCCGCTGGTGAGCAGTTGCAGCCCGTCCGACGTTCCCGTGCCTTCGTGTTCATGGGCGAGATCGACAAGCTACAGGTCCGGGCGGCCGGGCAGTGCGGAGGTGCGTTGGTCCAGCCACCGCAGGACATCAACGGGGCCCTCTTGCGGCAGCGCACCGGCGTGCCGTGGCGGGATCTGCCTGCGCGGTTCGGCAAGTGGAATGCCGCGTAATGAGAGGCACAGGCGCTGGTCGGCGGGTGGCACGCGGTCCAACATCCACCCGGCTGTGCCAGCCGACGCGGATGCCCAGGGCCGCATCGCCCGGTCGATGGTGAGCGTGGACTACACGACCTGCCTGGCCCGCCAGCAACGCTGCCGGAGCGTGCAAGAAACCACCGCGGGTGCCGGGAAAGGACGCACGCCCCGGCAGTACCACCCTGAGGAGGTACTCGGACGCTCTCGGGGCGGCCTCACCCGCAGGATTCACCTCGCCGGAGAAGGCGGGCGCCGCCCCTGCCTCTGCTGATCACCCCGGGTCGGTGGGCATTTTCCACGGCACGGTCACCGTCGCCGCGATCCGGCTCTGGCTCCGCTCGTAGCCGTGGCTTACCGCATGACCGGACGGTTGGCGGACGTGTACTCGTCCGCGACGGTGAAGACGCTGGCGCAGCGCGGGCATTCCGCTTTACCGAACAGGTGGGCAATTCCGTTGGCGAGCGCCTCCTGCCCGTCGCGGACAGTCATCTCATGCATCCATCGGCCGGTTCCGGTGAGTTCCTCGGCCGCCGCCGGACGCAGGTCCCGTCGGAACTCCTCATCCCCGTCACGCACCTCCGAGTAGCACCCGAAGCCGCCGATGGCGATCGTCACGCCCACGCCACAGTGAGGACAGTCCACGCAAATGATGTCGTCCGTGAAGCCCTCCAGAGCATTCGCCCAGTGGTACTCCTCTTCGACCGCGAGCAGGGCACGGAAGGACACCAGGTAGTCAGCCGGCCGCGACCGCAGGTGCCGGTCCAGCACCTCACGGAACTCCTTGATCGCGTCGGCGCAGTCCGCCAGCAGAGCATCGCAGCCGTGCTGCCCTGCCGCGCGCTCAAGGATCTTCCCGGCCAGGCCGCGCGCCTCCGCGCTGCGTTGCGCAAGGCGCACCAGGCGCGGCAAGGCCGCGAAACTGGCTGGAGACAGCAGGTCGTGCTCAAGGACGAGCCGCCAACCCAGCTCTTTCCACGCTTCAGGCTCGTCCTGGCGCTCCACCCGCTCCAAGAGCTCAGGAACGCGATCGACGTCGAATCTGCAGTCGCGCATTTGTGCCCAGTTCACCACCTGGTCATTGAACCCTCCCAAGGCGGTCAGGAGCGGCTCCGCGTCCGCGTTCGCAGGTCTGTCGTGGTGGCAGCTCCGAGAGACCCATCGGACAGGCCCTAGTCTGGGCCAGCTACCCGTGTACCGATCTTCTGGAGAGTGAGACTGCGCCTATGGGCATATCCCTGCGCGAGCTTGAGGACAGTGACCTGCCGATCTTCTGGCAGCAGCTGACGGATTCCGAGTTGCAGCACATGGCAGCCGTGACCAGGAAGTATCACTACGATCGTGGCCACTTCGACCAGCACTGGACAAAGGTGCGCTCGGACTCGTCCGTGATCTTGCGAACCATCCTCGCTGACGGGATTGTGGCAGGGCACGCCGCTGTCTTCGGCCCGCCGACGGAGCGTGAAGTCACGTACGTCATCGGGCGAGCACATTGGGGCCAGGGCATTGCCACCTCGGCCCTTGCCGAGCTGATCAAGCTGGAGCCCGCGCGGCCGCTGCACGCCGACGCCGCCGCTGATAATGCCGGCTCCATCCGCGTGCTGGAGAAGTGCGGCTTCATCGTCACGGGGAAGAGCCGGTGCTTCGCCCGGGCTCGTGACGAGGAGATCGACCTGGTGCACTTGACGCTGAGCTGAGCACGCCGCCGCCGGAACCGCTGAAACGGTCAATGCGAGGTTGTGCAGGCGGGCGATGCCGAGCATGACCTGGTGAACGCCGTTGCTCTTGAGCCGGCAGTGCCGCAGGATCTTCCAGTTCTTCAGCCGGGACAGGGCATGTTCTACCCGGGCTCGGGCCCGGCGATGGACGGCATTCTCCGCTTCCTGCCGCGGGCTGAGATGTGCCTGGCCTCGTCGTTTGCGATGTGGGATGAGCAGGCCGGTGCCCTGGTATCCGCCATCGGCAATGGTCGGTGTGCCGCGGCAGGCACGGTCGACGCCGGACTCCGTGAACGCCCGGCAGTCGTTGCGGCTGCCGGGTAACGGCAGGCCGATCGCCACACCAGGCGGCTGTTGGCGTCGATCACGACCTGCAGGTTCGCCGAGTACCGGTAGTTCTTGCCGGACGCGGCCACGTTGCGATCACGAGTGGGCACCAGGGTGCCGCCGATGATGTAGACGGTGTCCTTGCGGGGCTGGCCGGCGCGATCGCCAGCCAGGGCGTCAGGTGATCGAGGATGCGGTCGGCAGCGGACTTCGAGACCCCGAACCGCGGCGCCACCTGACGTAACGTCAGGATCGTGCGTCAGTACGTGGCCACAGCAACACTCGGTCCTCCAGCGCCAGCCGCCAGGGACGACCGCGCTGAACATCACCACCGCGACGCCGCAGCAACGCCACCAGCCCGGCGAACTGCACCTCGAACAGTCCGAAGAACGGCTCGATCCACTTCGGATCATCAGCTGAGATCACCGCACCCATGCCCAGCCAACGCACCAACCGCCCCACCAGTTACGGAACAGCCTCTACGCTGGACGGCTGCAACCCATGGAGCCGATCGGGGAGTTGAGAGTGACGCACGACGTTGCCGCACTGGCGGTGGAGTTGACGGAGATGGCTGCGGCCGATCACAAGTGCGCAGTCCACGCGAACAGCGACGACTTCGCCGAGCAGCTGGCGTGGCGGCGGCTGACCGCTCGGCACGGTGACCGGCTCGGCGAGATCATGGAGGAGTACGGCTGGCCGACGGCGGAACTGGTCGGTGAGGAGGCCGCACGCGCGGCGTGGCTCATCGCGCAGCACGCCGACCGACAGCTCGACGTTCAGCGTCGCGCCCTCGGTCTCATGCAGCAGGCGGTGTCGGCAGGCGCGGCCAGCCCGCGCGAGCTGGCCTTCCTGCGCGATCGCACGCTGGTCAATGAGGGCCGCAAGCAGGTCTACGGGACTCAGATCGCCGGTGTGAAGGACGGAGCGCCAGTTCCGTGGCCCTGTGAAGAGCCCGAGCGCATGGACGAACTCCGTGCGGCAGTCGGCATCGAGCCCTTCGACGAGTACGTCGCCAAGTTCTCGATGGCCTGACGCCCCCTTGCCGGTCGCGCCCCGTGGACCATTGGCGTCTTGCCTGTCGGATCGACGTGTCGCAGCGGATCGAACAGGGTTGGACGCGCGCCGGGTTGGCACACGTACTCCAGCTGCCGAGGCAGGGGACATCTGTGCTGCCTCGTTCTTCATCGACAACGCCCGGAGACGACCCACGACAGCCGACCCTGACCATCGGATACCACACCGAAGCTCGGTTCCGGCGCAGCATCGCGGAGGCCTCCGACGAGGCGGAAGCCCGGTGGAACCATGCCTTCTGGCTCCAGAACGAGCTCACGGTCATCGGCGACTCACCCAGCGCCGTACGGATCCGAAGAACGCGACCTGTGATCGCCACTCCCATCACGTGATGAGGGGCGGCAGGATGACCCGCGACGCGGGGGCGCGGGAGCGCGGCCGGGAGTTCAGGCGTGCGGACGCAGACCGTGCAGGGTGACGTCGACGAGCCGGCCGACGGCGGATTTCGAGGGCAGGCCACCCGCGGCGGTGAGCGCGTGCAGGCAGTACTGGGTGAGTTCGGCGGGCGGAACATCCCCGCGAAGATCGCCGCTTTCGGCTGCCTCCGCGATCAGGCCTTGAACCAGCTGCGCGAGGTGGTGCTCGGCGTGGCTGACGTGCTCGCCCTGATGGAGGACGACGGCCAGTTCGCCGCCGTGACGTCGGCGGGCGATTTCCGCGTACGCCGCGAGGACGGCTCCCAGGCGCTCGACGGCCGAGCCGGGCTGGTCCGCGATCTTGGCCAGATGATGCAGGTGGACCTGGATGTGCCGCTCGTGCCAGGCCAGCAGAACGGCCTCGACATCGGAGAAGTACTTGTACAGGGTGGCGCGGCCGATGCCGGTCTTCTCGGCGATCTGCGACATGGTCACCGAGCGGAGGCCGCCGCCCTCAACGAGCTCGGTCGTGGTGTCCAGGATGGCCTCACGTACCGCCTGGCGGTGCGCGTCGATGGTCTCGTTCCACAGTTTCGGCACCTCTCAAGGATACAAATGTCGCAGACTAGCTACACTCTGCCGGGCCAGAGACACTGTGTATTGAAAAATCGTGTCTGTGCGTCGAACCGTGGAGGTCGCCATGTCCGGATCGCCCCCTCGCCCCGAGGCGCCCGACGATGAGCGGGCACCGCGATGGGTGAAAGTCTCCGCGACGGTGGCCGTGGTCCTGGTGGCGGTGTTCGTGATCGTCCACCTGGCCGGCGGCGGCATGGCCGGGCACACGCCATGAGCCCGTTTTCCGCCTCGTTGCGCAAAGCGGCGCTGACCGCGCACGTCACCGCTTCGCTGGGCTGGCTCGGCGCCGTCGCAGCGTTCTTCGCACTCGCCGTGGCCGGGCTGGTCAGCTCCGCGCCCCGGACGGTCCAAGGCGCGTACGTGGCGATGGAGCTGATCGGCTGGGCGGTGATCGTGCCGCTGGCCGGGCTCACACTGGTGACCGGGGTGGTGCAGTCGCTGGGCACCGTGTGGGGGCTGTGGCGGCACTACTGGGTGATCGCAAAGCTGTTGATCACCATGCTCGCCACCGCGCTGCTGCTGGTCCATATGCAGCCGGTCGGTCACGTCGCCGACGCCGCCGCCCGGGCCGCTCTGGTCGGCGGCGAACTACAGGGGATGCGGATCCAGCTGATTGCGGACGCGGCCGCCGCCGCGGTGGCACTGGTGACCGCGGCTGCCCTGTCGGTGTTCAAACCGCGCGGCTTGACCCGCTACGGGCGCCGCCGTCAGCGCGAACGTCCGCTGCCGCGCCCGGCTGCGCTGTGACGTTCGGCTGGTCCCGGGTGGACCGGTTGGCCCCGGCAGTCACTCCCGGGCGCCCGGCGGCTGCTGATGAGATCAGTGATAGGCGTGGACGACGGCGTGGCCCTTACCGCGACCGATCATCCACTTGTTGAGCGGGGTGGTGACCAGGAAGGCCACGGCGAAGCCGCCCAGCAGCGCGCCCCAGAAGAGCGCCTCGTCCAGGTGGGCGTCCATCGCACCCGGCGTGAGGGCGATGATCGCGTTGTCGACCAGTTCCATCACCGCGATGGAGACGGTGTCGGCGGCCAGCGCGACCTTGATCGCGGTCTTGAAGTCCAGGCCGGCCCGGAAAACGGCGAACAGCGTGAACGAGTAGCCGAAGAGGAATGCCAGCCCGATCGCCAGCGCCATGGTGGGGACGTTGCCCCACAGCAGGGCCGTGCCGATCGCCATACCGGTGATCTCGCCGATGGCGCACCCGGTCAGGCAGTGCAAGGTCGCCTTCGCCGCCGTGCTCCAGGACGCTCCGGCAGATCCTCCGCCGTGCCCTTCCTGGCCGGCATGACCCGAGGGCGCGGCGTGGTCGTGTGCGGTGCTGTGTTGGTGAGCGGTGTGGTCCATGACCTTCATCCCCATTCCCGTCCAGGGTGGCCTCTGCCCGACCCTCACAGCAAACGATATACCCCAGGGGGGTATTCCTCCAGGGTATATACGGGGCTGCGACGAGCCGGGGAGCACCGAGCGGCTACGTGCGGCGGAGGTGGATTCGAGTCGGTCTCGTTACGGTCACATGGCGTGACCGCTGGGTGCGGCCCCCCACCGCCGGTGGCATCACGGCGGCGGGACCACCCACCACCGCGGCTGGCTCGGGCGGCCCGGACACCTCCTCGCCTGTGTGTTCCTCGCCACCCGGGGGAGCCGATGAGCAGTCCCCGGCTGCGGCTAAGCTCTGCGGCATGGTTGCGGCCCGGCCCACCCTCCACATGCTGCGGTCCCGCTCTCGTGCAGCGGGTCCGTGGCGGCTGCTGGGACTGGTCACACTGCTCTACGCACTGGTGTACACACACGGTGTCAGCGCAGAAGGCGCCGCAGGCCATGCTCACCCGGGAGCGTCCGCCCTGGCGACGGTGCACGCGCACGAGCCCGCGCACGAGCCCGCGAGGACCGAGCACAGTCACCACGGGTCCAGCTCCCACGACGACGGACGGCCGGGCGGCCACCACGAGGAGCCCGTGCCCGATCACGCGGCTCACCAGTGCGTGTCCGCACAGCCCCAGCAGGGCGTCGAACTGCCCGCCCCATGCGAGGCACCGCTGCAAGCGGTCCGGCCGCCCCATGCCGTCAGGCTGATCACCGCGCCGGCCGCCACCCCACGGGCGCCTGCCTCGGTGCTGGATTCAACGGTTCTGCGGATCTAGCCGGCGCGCGCCGGCAATCCGTTACCCACGCCCGCCCGCGCCCGCCTCTCGGCTGCTGGACCCCTCGCTGGTCCCCGCCATGACCTGAAGCACGGGCTGACCCGGGCGCGCTCCCACCCGGCCCTGCTTCGACCTGCGCGTCAGCGGGCCGCGCCACAGGTGGCGAACCTGTGTGCCCTGCGATCCAGCCCCACCCTGAAAGGCCAGCTGTTGCCCTCCTCATCCGCTACCGCCACGTCCCCCGCCTCCTCTCCGTCGCCCGCCCCTCGCAGTCGCAGGAGGCCGAAAGCCCCATCCCTGTCATGGCGCTACCTCGGCTACGTCGGCTACTACGTGGGCGCGGGACTTATCAGCGGCGCCGTCGTCCACCACCCCATGGACCCCACCCGCTACTCGATGATCGCCGCAGCGGGCGCGGCGGTGTTCCTCGTGGCAACCGTCCTCAACGAGATCGTCCTGACCTCCGAGAAACCCACGCCGGGCAAGACACTGCGCATGCTCGGAACCTCCACGATGCTCTCCTTCGGCCTCGGCATGCTCAGCGGCGGCATGCAGCATTTCGCCGATCTCCCCGACCGATGCTCCGTCCTCATCCCGCTGGGCATCGTCCTGTCCTTCGTGGCCTACGTCCTGAAAGAGGACAAGACGCCATGGCGGCGCATCTTCGGTCTCATGGGTCTCACCGTCCTCGTTGCCGCCGTTCTCACCTTCGCCGGCCTGCGCCACATCGCCCCCGGCGTGAGCGAGTCAGGAGGCGGCCACAGCCACGGCGATGCCGTCACCGAGAAGGGCACCGAAGAAGGGCATGACGGCGGAGGAAGCAGCACCGCCGACCCCGACGCACCCGCCGATCCGACATCCCGGCCCACCACTCCCACCAGCGGCACCCACCCCGCCGAGGATCCCGATCACCAAGACGGCCACCACCATTGATCCGCGCGCCGCGGCCGCAACGCTGCCCGAGGCGTGCCGCGGCCGGCACATCCGCACGGCCTCACTCAACTCGCTGAACTACCGACGCCGCCGTGCGGGACTCCCTACGCTGGCCGGAGTGGGGCCCGGCATACCGACCAGCCTCCGGGACGAGGGAGGGGGCACCGCGTGGCGGAGGCCGAGACGAGTCCGGGCGGGCCCGTGGACCGGCGCATGGCTCTGGCTCGTGAGTGGGACGCTCTGATCGAGCGGGTGCGCAAGCTGGAGGGGTTCGAGGACTTCCTGCGCCCGCCCCGCCTCGAAGGGCTGTTACCGGCCGCGAGCGGCGGCCCCGTCGTCATCGTGAATGTCAGTCGATGGCGGTGCGACGCGCTGATCGTGACCGAACAGGGTGTACGTGACCGCGCACTGCCCGATCTGACGCTGGATCGGGCCACCGAGTGGACCAACACGTATCTGGACGTCCTCCATGCCGCGGAACAAGCCCGGCACGACCACCAGTTGAAGCGGGACTCGGCGGAGAAGGACCCGAACCCCGCCACGATCCGGGCCGAACTTCACGCGGCGAGGGCCGTGCTGGAGGCGGAGAGCCGCACGGACGAGATGCTCACTACGCTGCAGAAAGACCTGTGGGACAGCGTTGCCGGGCCCGTTGTCGACGAACTGGATCTGAAGCGGGTCCCACCCGCCAACGCACCCTGGCCCCGGCTGTGGTGGTGCCCGACGGGGCCTCTCACCCTGCTCCCGCTCCACACTGCCGGACACCACACCGAGGCAGCCGGTGAGGCAGTTCCTCGTACGGTGCTCGACCGCGTCGTGTCCTCGTACACGCCGACGCTGCGCGCGCTGCTGGAGGCGCGCGCCGGACGGGTCACCGGCGGTACCCCCACCGGTGACGACACCTCGTCGGCGAACTCCCCCACGGGTGGGACCGTCGCCGACGAGCGCATGCTCGTGGTCTCCGTGGACGACGCGCCGGGCCAACCCCGGTTGCGCAACGTCGCAGCGGAACGCGACGCGCTCACGGCGCTCCTGCCGCCCGAGCGCCGCACCCTCCTGGAGGGTCCTGGCGCCACACGTGCTGCCGTCGACGCCGAACTCGGCCGACACCGCTGGGTGCACTTCAGCTGCCACGGCGACCAGGACCTCGCCGAGCCGTCCCGCGGAGGTCTGCTGCTGCATGACGGGATGCTCGGCATCGCCGACCTCGCCGCCCGCCGGTTCCGCGGGGACTTCGCGGGTCTGTCCGCCTGCAAGACCGCCGTCGGCGGAGTGGACCTGCTCGACGAGAGCATCACGCTGGCGGCCGCGCTGCACTACACCGGCTACCGGCATGTCGTCGCGGCCCTGTGGTCCGTCGACGACGAGGTCGCGGCACGTGTCTTCAGCGCGCTGTACAGGGACGTCATCACCGACGGACGCCTGCGGTCCGAGGCCGCCGCACCGGCTCTTCACCGGGCCGTACGAGCTCTACGGGACGACGCGCCCGACCAGCCCCGGCTGTGGACGCCCTTCACCCACATCGGGCCGTAGAGGCCCCGTGACGGATCCTCGCAGCGCGTGGGCCGGTGAGGGCCCCTGCCACACACACGGGAGGAATGCCCATGTCCGATGGTTTGTTGGATCCCCGGCCCGCTCCTCGGCCCGCCCCGAGCTCGGCGCCGCGGCCGCCGGCCCCGCACGCGTCCCCGCCTCCTGAGGAGCCGGGTGGGCCCGGGGCGCTTCCCGGGCCGGAATCGGCCGGTCGGGGTACGCCGGCGGATCCCGAGCCCTACGAGGAGGTCACGCACCCGTCCTTCGCCGAGCAGGCGACCTCCTTCGTCGCCGTCACCACCCATGGTGGGGTGATCCTCAAGGGTCCCTGCCCACGGTGCGGCGATCCGATGGACTACCCGTACGTCAGCAGTGTCGTCCGGTCCTTTCGGCGCCGGAGGCCCGAGCCGGCGGCAGCGGCTGAGCGCGCCGTCGTGCGCATGATCTGCACATGCTCCGTGTTCCATCCCGGTCGTTCCGAGGGGCAGGAAGGCTGCGGCGCGTACTGGAACGTCGTTCTGGAAGTGGGACCGTGACCCTCCGCGTGACGCCGGGCCCTCCGGCCGGCCCCGCCGACCAAGTGGCCGCGCGACAGGACTACCAGTTGGTCAAGGACTCGCTGCCGCGGGTGCGGGCGGCTGCGCTCGCCTGGCGCAACGGTGTCGGCGCCCTGCTTGCGGGCCTGATCGGTTTCGGGCTGCTCAAAGGCCGTACGGACGTGGGGCAGTTGGCCTCGCCGTACGACGCGGTGGTCGGTCTGCTGCTCCTGGTGGCTCTGCTGGCCGGAACGGCAGCGGCCGTGCTGCTCCTGCGCGCCGCCCACGGCCGTCCCGCGGCGACCACGGTCGAGGAGTACCGGGCCCACAGCGGGGGATCTGCGATCGGCGCCGACCACACCGAGGCCCTCCGCGCCGCGGGCGCGCTGTTCTGGGGTGTGGTGTTGTCGCTCTCCTGCACCGCGCTGCTCGTCACGGCCGTGGGAGTGACCTGGTACGGCCCTGCCAAGAAGGGTCCCGTCATCGAGGTCACCACTCCCGCCGGCGCCCGCTGCGGTGAGGTGGTCCGGATGACCGCGGGGCGTTTGACCCTCAAGACCGCAAGCGGCGAGGTGACGATCGATCTGACCCGTTCCGACGGCCTGCGGGCCGTCGACTCCTGCGCACCCGGAGCGTCGTCGCTGGACGAAGTGCGGCCGCCCGTGGCGGCCTGACGGCGTGCGAGCACTTTGTAACGGATGCCTGCGCCAGCGTGAGCGCTCCGCTACTTTATGTCCGGTGACACCCGGAATCGACCTGTCTTTCGGTTCCGGGGCGGGGAATCACGCTTGACGGACTCGCGAGCTGACCGGGGGTGGGCTCAGCGTGCGTGTGCCCCGGTCGAACGAGGGGGGCTCGGCGTATGCGGGACGAGGCGGAACGGTTGCTGTCGGCGCTGCGGGCCCGGGTGGACCGCTGGGCGCGGGGCGCCGACCCTGCGGGGGTGCTCGACGAGCAGGCTTCACGGGATTGGGAACGTCTGATCGCGATCGCGCAGGCCGCCTGGCCCGGGGGACCGCCTGTTCGGGTGGTGGTCGTGTTCGCCGAGCTCCTCCGGTGCCGGTACTCCGTCGATCCGGAGAGGCGTATCGGCGATCTGTATGCCAGCACCGGTCTGTTCGCCCTGATCTATGCTCGCGACCCCGGGAGCGTGCCGGAGCAACTGCGCCCTTTCATGGCCACGAGTGTGATTGCCAGTTCCGACCCGGACGCATGGGGGCCACTGGCTGCGAGCGCGATCCTCGGACAGCCGGCTCCGCGGATTGCGGCGGACAGCCGGCCCACGTCGGCCGACGGAACGGACCGCGCCGCCTTCCTGTCCTGGTGCGGCAACCGCGCCGGGGAGTTGTTCGAGGAACTGCGTGTACGGACCGATCTCGACGACTCGGTCCGCCTCTGCCATGCCGCCGTCGAGGTCGCCGCTTCCGACCACCCACATCGGGCGGCGCTGCTGCAGAACCTCGCGGTCGCCCTGAAGACACGTGCGGACCACACACGATCCCTCGACGACCTGAGGCGCTCGATCGACGCAGGTCGAGAAGCTCTCGCCGCATGCGTCGACGACGTGGCCGTCCGGACGACGGTCCTGACGAGCCACGGCACCACCCTCCTGCACCACTTCGAGCGGACCGGGCGCCTCGACGACCTGCAGCAGGCCATCAGCCTCTTCGAGGAGGCCATCGACCTGCTGGCGGACGGCCCGCACAGGGCGAAGGCCCGTTCGTTGCTGTCCACCGCGCTGCTGCGGCGCTGTGAGACGACCGGGAACCCGGCTGATCTGGACCGCAGTGCCGTCCTGGGGCGCCAGGCCCTGGACGGACTGCCGGCGGACGACGGGGGCAGGCCAGCGGTGCAGACCAATCTCGGAGTCGTCCTGCGTACCCGCTACGAACGTTTCGGCAAACAGGACGACCTCCAGCAGGCGATCGAACTGCTCAGGGGCGCGATCGATGCCATGCCCGCCGACCATCCCGATCGCCCCGCAGCCCTCGCCGACCTGGGCAACGCCTACGTCAACCGGTCCGTGCAGCGGACCTCGGCCCAGGACCTCGACGAAGGCATCACGCTGCTTCGGGCGGCGGCTGATTCGGCGTCACCGGCGGACCGGGGGTGGTACTCCCGCCTCGGCCAGCTGGGAGGCGCTCTGTACCAGCGGTTCATCCGCCTGCAGGAACTGCAGGACATCGACGATGCGATCCACGCGCTGCAGTCAGCGGCCGGCACCGTGCCGAGCACACACATCGACCGGCGGCCCATCCTCAACACGCTGGGTTCGGCGCTGCAGGTCCGCTACACGGTGACCGAGGATCCCGAGGACCTTGAGCGGGCTCACCGGACTCTGCTGGAGTGCCTGCGCATCAGCCCGGTCGGCGGTCCCGACCACGCCGGTGTGCTGTCCAACCTCGCCTCGACGCTGTATCACCGCGCCGATCTCAGTGGCCGTCCCGAAGACCTCACCGAGGCGATCGACGCGGTCCGGACAGCGGTGGACACCATCGCACCCGAGAACCCTGCCCGGCCCTCCATGCTCGTCAAGTTGAGTCTTCTGCTGCGCTCCAGGTTCCATGCGGAAGACCGCGCCGATGATCTCGACCAGGCCGTCGACGCCGCCCTGGCAGCGCTGCGGGCGCCAGTCTCCGAACGGCCCGACCGCGCCTACGAGTCCATGGCAGCGGCCCATGCGCTCACCGACCGGTTCGCGCGGAACGCGACCGTCGCGGACGCGTTCTCCGCTGTCGAACTTCTCCGGGACGTCGCACGCGATGCGACGGCCGACGTGTACGCCCGGCTCAGCGCCGCCCGATCCGCCGGCGATCTCATCGCCCTCATCAACGGGCGACCAGGCGCGGCGGCGGACGACTACGACATGGTGGAACTGCTTCCGCTGCTCGCCTGGCACGGGCTCGGGCGGTCCTCCCGAGAACGTCTGCTGAGCCACTGGCCCCGGTTGGTCCGCGAGGCGACCGCGGCCAGTACCGACGCCCGCCGAATCCGGCGGGCCGTGGAGCAGCTGGAGCAGGGCCGCGCGGTGCTGTGGAGCCAACTCCTCGCCACGCGCGGTGACCTCACGAGGCTGTGGGCCGAGCACCCGGAACTGGCCGAACGGCTCGCGGGCATCCGCGAGGAGCTCGATCGGCCATCTCCCGCATGGTCCGAGCAGGAACCGGTCGTCCCGGTCCCTGCTTCTCATGCCCAACGCCCCGAGCCACCGCGCATCCTTCCCGACCCTCTCGGCCCAGGCCAGGCGGAGCCGGTCCCCGCCTCCTCGGCATCTGGGCCACGTCCCGCAGACGGAGAGCAGCTGCATGCCCTCACCGAGGCAGTCAACCGACGAGTGAGCGTCTACGTCACACGGCACGATCCGGGGCCGGTTCTCAGTGCGCGGGCGACCGAAGAGGCCCAGACGATCATGGAACTCGCGCGCGTGGCCGGTGGGGACCCCGTGGATGCCGTGGCGGCGCTGCACGCGGTCGCTTGGCTGCGCTGGCACCGGGGCCGGGAACTGCCCGAGGAGCAGGCCGCGAAGGAGACGATTGCGGCACTGGAACTGTTCGAGCATGTGTGGGGAGTGGGCCTGGAAGAGGTCGCTCCGAGTCTGGTGAGCGCCGAACTCGCCGCCCGGCCGAGGGAGTCCCGTCCTGAGACTGGTTCCGCGGATGCAGCCGCCGCTCCGGTCGTCCTGGGGATCGCGGAGCGGGCGCTGCGCACGCGGGATCGCGTCGGCCTGGCCCGGGCGGCCGCCGATCTCGGGCGGCTGGCCGGACACATCAGCGAGAACGACCCGTTCCGCCCTCTCTGTTCGGCTCACGCCAGCAGGGTGCACCTGTCCCGGTTCGGGGAGTCCCAGGAGGATGCGGATCTGGACGAGGCCATCCGGTGCGCCCGTGACGTGGTCGCCACCGGGCACAGCCCCGTCCTCAGGCTGATCGGACTGTCCGTCCTGGGCAACGCGCTCCTCGTCGGCTCGGAAGCAAGCGGCGCGTCCGCCGGCGACACCCGCGCCTTTGACGAGGCCGTGCCTCTCCTGCGCGAGGCCGTCGCACTCGCGGAGTCGGTCGAGGGCGATCAGCTTCGGAACAGGACAGAGCCCGAGGTGACGGCACACCGCGGACAGCGCCTGAGCTGTGTCCTGCACCTGGTACGCGCGCTGCTGGCGAGGTACCGCTCACGGGGCGCCGAGTCCGACCTCGATGAGGCGGTCGGTGTGTGTCTGACCATCTTCGGCCTGCTGACGCCCGACCGTCCGGACCATCCGGGAGCCCGGCACGTGGTCTCCTCGGTCCTGGAGGAGGTGAACAAGCGGTCGGACCGCCCGGACCGCATGGAGCAGGCCCTCCTGCTGTGCCAGGGACTGATCGCCCTGACCGGCATGCCGACGCCGTCCGAGACGACGACGGAGGGCGAGGCGGTGAGCGGCCCGGGGGCGGCGGGAGCGGGCCGAGCGCCCGCTGACGACGAGTCTCGCTGCTGGCCGCCGGACGACCTCCCGGCGGCTGCCACGTACGCGACCGACCTGGCCTTCGGGTCCGCGGCCGTCGCGGCGACCGTGGTCGACGACAGCGATGCCGATCGCTATCTGTCCACGGTCGGGCGGATCTGCCGGACCGGAGGGGTGGTGCTCGTACAGAAGCGCCCTGCTGTCCTGCGCGAAGAGGAAGAGGGCGGGGCGTCGGGTCCCCTGGACCTCGAAAGCCTCGTGGAGTCCGTGGGGGACTGCGCGGCCGTACCGCTGAGCGTCGTCGACGGCTTGGCCGCCGGCCTCGGCGTCCTGCCGGGCGGCGCGTTCTCCCCGCTGATCGGTGTCGCGGTCTTCCCATGCCTGCTCGCCGGTGTCGCCACCGTCCGCACCCTGCTGTCGGACAGCGGCGTGGTCGTCCCCGACACACTGATGCGGCGGTCAAGGCCGGTGCGCGCCGACTTTCGACAGTGGGCGCACCTGTGGGCGCCGGAGAACGGTGAGGAACCGGCCGCGAGCGTCATGGAACGACTGCGCCGGGGCGACGGACACGGCGTGCTCGCCTACGCGGTGGCCGAGCTGCTGGCGACCGGTCATCGCAACGGCGTCCTGCACGGCGACGCGCGCTGGGAGAGCTTCGGCTGGGTTCCGGAGCGTGGCAAGGCCGTCATCATCGAGCACGCCGCGCGCTTTCTGTGCAGGCCGCCGACACCAGCCCAATGCGCGACGGACCTGGCGCCCTTGCTCCCGTCGTTGTCGCCCTCGGCCTGGCGCGCGTTCCGGCTCGGCTACCTTCACCACTGGCCTGAGGGACGAAGCGTGATCGACCTCGTCGAGTACGGTGACACCACCGGGTGGGTGCGTGCGATGGCTCGGCAGGACATGCCCGCGGCCGCGACCCTGCTCGGCGAGGCGTTCGACCGGTGTCCGCCGAGCGACGAGGTCGGCCGGATGGTGATCACCGCGAATCTCGCGCAGGCTCGCAGCCGCATCGGCCTGCATGACCAGGCATGCGCCGGCGCCGAGGCCGCCTGGAAGGCCAGCCGGTCCCTGGCACCGGACTTCACCCCTCTGCTGGCCCTGCACGCGGGGCTGGTCAGGCTCCGAGCAGGTGACCGCGACGCGGCGACCCAGACGATGCTGGCCCTGACGATCGGCAGCAATCCACCCCACGTGTCGGAGCTGGCCATGCGCGTGATCCGGCACCTGTTCCCCGGCACCGGTGCCCCAGCGGCCCTCCCGGACGAGGGGGAACTGCCCTTCATCGCCAGAAAGGGCGACGGTCTCCTGCCCATGGCACCCTTCGGCCAGGGTGACCAGGAGGAACGGTGATCATGGCGCACCGCGCCGACGTCGTGGGCACCGTCGGGCTCGACCACGTCCCGCAGGCCCCTGCGGTCGTCGACCGCGCCTGAGCGGTGCGGAGCAAGGCGGGCAGACGGCGGCCGGACAGGCTCAGGTGTTCGCCCCGTGGGCCGACGGGGCGGTGCGGATGACGGCTTGGTCACCGTGCGGGCCGAACAGGTGCAGTATCTCCACGGCGTCCGTTCCGGCGGGACCGAACCAGTGCGGCTCGGTGGTGTCGAACTCGGCCACCTCGCCCGGCCGCAGGACGACCTCACGTGAGCCGAGGACGAGGCGGAGTTCACCGGCGAGCACGTACAGCCATTCGTAGCCGGAGTGAGTGACGAGCTTCGGTTCGCGGTGGGCGAGGACCTGCTTGAAGACCTGTACGCGGCCCGGGTACTGCGTCAGCGGTACGAGAACGCTGCCGCGTCCGCGGCTGCGGGGTTGCAGATGGACGCGTGGGTCCCCGGTGCTGGGAGCGGCCACGAGCTGGTCCAGAGCGACACGGTGGGCGCGGGCGAGCGGGATGAGCAGGTCCAGTGTCGGGCGCCGTCGGCCCGATTCCAGACGCGACAGGGTGCTCACCGAGATGCCGGTGTCGTCCGCGACCGCCTCCAGGGTGAGCCCGCGGTCACGCCGCAGCGTCCGCAGCCGTGGCCCGATGCCGTCGAGTATCTCCGCCAGTTCAGCGTCCATGACCGCCCGTCCGCGCCCCGTGCCGTTTTGCAGCCTTCGCAAAAAGTGTAGGCCGCCGCGCTTGCCGACCCCGAGCCTGAGCTCGCGAAAGATCCCGGCTCGATGGAAGGGGAGCCTCCGTGGCCACTACGACCCTGTCCGCCCCACCACCCTCGCTCGGCGCGCGTCGGCGCTGGACGGTGCTCGCCGTCTGTGCGCTGAGCCTGTTCCTCGTGGGAGTGGACACCACCATCGTCAACGTGGGCCTGCCCGAGATCGGGCACGGCCTCGGCGTCAGCACCCGGGGGCTCGAATGGGTCGTGGACGCCTACACCGTGGTCCTGGCGAGCCTCCTGATCGTGTCCGGCGCGCTCGCGGACCGGTTCGGACGGCGGCGGGTCTTCCAGTGCGGACTGGTCGTCTTCGGCCTGGCTTCACTGGCCTGCTCGCTGGCGCCCTCGCTCGGTGCTCTCGTCGCGGCGCGGGCCGTCCAGGGGATCGGGGCCTCGATGCTCAGTCCCGTGGCGCTGGCGATCGTGGTGAACGCGATGCCCGACCCACGGGAGCGGGCCCGGGCGATCGGTATCTGGGCGTCCGTGTTCGGACTCAGCATGGCCGCGGGCCCTGTCACCGGCGGAGCGCTCATCGCCGCGTTCGGCTGGCGGTCGGTGTTCTGGATCAATGTTCCGGTGGTGGTCACCGCGCTCGTCCTGGTCGCCGTCTTCGTACCCGAGTCACGCGGAGCGCGCGCCCGGCAGCTGGACCTGCGCGGGCAGGCACTGCTCACGGCGGCCCTGCTCCTCACCGTCGGCGTCCTCATCGAAGGCCCCCGCCTCGGCTGGGCCTCAACGGCGGTGCTCACCGGCTGTGCCCTGATCGCCGTCACCGTCGCCGCCTTCGCCCGGGTCGAACTCCGCCGGTCCGAACCCCTGATGGACCTCCGGCTCTTTCGCCGGCCGGCGTTCGCCACAGCGGTGCTGGGCGCGGCAGCGGTGTTCGTCGCGCTCAACGTCAGCCTGCTGCTCACCACGCTCTACCTCCAGCACGGCCGTGGCTGGACTGCGCTCGCAGCGGGCGCGGCGACCCTCCCCATGGCCGTCGGGGCCACTTTGTGCGCGCCTTGGTCCGGTGTCCTGGTAGGACGTATGGGGCCGCGCCGCCCGCTGCTCCTCGCCGGCGCCTTCATCGCCGCCGGGGGCTTGAGCCTGGTGGGCCTGAACCAGGACACCGGCGTGGTGCTGCTCGGATTCGCCTACCTGCTCATCGGCATCGGCTTCGGGTTCGCGAACGCCCCCCTCACCAACACCGCCGTCGGTGGACTCCCGCCGTCGAGAGCGGCAGTGGCCGGGGCGATCACTTCCACCGCACGACAACTCGGTTCGGCAGTCGGCATCGCCGTCGCCGGAGCTCTGGTCACGGGGGTCGCGCCGGCGGGGCTCGCACAGGCCTCCCGGGCGGGATGGCTGATCGTGACGGCGTGCGGACTGTTCCTGTTCGCCGTGGCATTCGCCGCGGCACGTACCCCGAGCGCCCCGCGGACCACGGCCGAGGCCAAGGCCGCGACCGCCACCACGACCACGACCACGACAGGCAGGGAGGACCCCGGGCGGTGACCGAGCGTCCCAGGTCGGCCCCCTCGGTCCTCGTGCGCGCGATTCCGCACCCGCGCTACGTCTGGCTGTGAGCGATGAGTTCGGGCGGCCGATCGGGTCTGCCTTGGTATGACTCGCATCATCGCTGACATCTCGGTCTCTCTCGACGGCTTCGTCACCGGGCCCGACCCCGGCCCGGACAACGGTCTGGGCACCGGCGGCGAGGCCCTGCACACGTGGGCGTTCTCCGACGACCCCGACGACCGCCGGGTCCTGCGTGAGGGGACCGCCCGCTCCGGCGCTGTCGTCCTCGGCCGCCGCCTCTTCGACATCGTCGACGGGCCGCAAGGCTGGGACGACACGACCGGCTACGGCGCCGGCGAGGTCGGCAAGCCCGCGTTCTTCGTCGTCACGAGTTCGCCGCCGGAGTCGGTGCGGACGGCCGGCCTCGACTGGACGTTCGTCACCACCGGTCTGCCCGACGCCGTCACCGCCGCACGCGAGCGGGCCGAGGCGGCGTCGTCCGACAGCGGCGAGGACCTCGACGTCATCCTCATGGGCGGCGGCGCCACGATCGGCTCGGCGCTGGAGGCCGGGCTCGTCGACGCGCTGACGTTGCACCTCGCGCCCGTCGTGCTGGGGACCGGGACACCGCTGTTCACCGGTGAAACGCCACGCACGCTGGTGCAGCGCGAGGTGGTCCCGACATCGACCGCGACGCACCTGACCTACGACGTCGTCCGGTGACCCCGATGACCACCGTCAACGCCCATGGAATCGCCTTGGGCATCGAGTCGTTCGGTGACGGCGACGCGCCGCTCGTCCTGCTCGCGGGCGGGACGACGATGCTCTCCTGGCCCGACGCGCTGTGCGAGCGCCTCGCCGCCGGCGGGCGCCGTGTGGTGCGCTACGACCTGCGCGACAGCGGGGAATCGACGACCACGTATCCCCAGGCGCCCGCCTACACGCTGCGCGACCTCGCCGCCGACGCGGCGGCCCTCGTCGACGTGCTCGGCGGAGGGCCTGCGCACCTCGCGGGGATCGGCGTCGGCGGGATGGTCGCCCAGGTGGCCGCGCTCGACCATCCGGGCGCGTTCTCGGCGCTCACCCTGGTGGGCACCCGGCCGGTTGCCCCGGGCCCGCCCGACGATGACCTTCCCGACCATGACAAGGCGACGATGAGCCGACTGTTCGCGCGCCCGATGCCCGACTGGACCGACCGCGAGGAGGTTGCCCGGTTCGTCGCCGCCGGCGCGGACATCCTCGGCGACGACCCGGTCGCCGCGCACGCGACCGCCGCGCGTATCTGGGACCGCACGCCCGGCACCGCTCCCCCGGTCCAGATGGCCAACCAGTTGGGCATGGTGTTCGCCGCGCTCGACTGCACACCCCGCTGGCGCGAGCGCCTGCCCGAGATCGAGGTCCCCGCACTCGTCGTCCACGGCCGCCGCAACCGGTTCTTCCCCGTCGGCAACGGCGAGGCGATCGCACGCGAGATCCCCGGGGCACGCCTGCTCGTCCTGCGGGAGGCCGCCACTGCGATCCCCGATACGGAGGTCGGTGAGGTCACCGAGGCGATGCTCGCACTCGGGTAGAGGACGGCGCGTGTCGCCCGGGTCCGGCCTCCAGGCGGCTGTGGACGTCCGAGGCCCGATCCGGCCGCGCGTCTTCGATCGGCACGACTGCGGCGGCGCCCTCGGGCGGCGCCCAGCGGCGATCCCGCAGCGTCTCGATGACGGAGCCCTCGGACGGCAGCAGCCTCCCGTGCAGCCACTCCTCGACGGCCTCGCCGACCTGCCAGGTGCCCGGTTCGCCCTCCACCCGCCGGCACAAGTCGCCCTCTTCACTTGGTAGGTGCGCGTCGAGCCGTGGAGATCGGACGTGAGCCTTCAAGCATGCTTCGACCTGCTCGGGCAAGAAGGTCCACGGCAACGACACCGACGGGCCGGGTTAAGCTCCCTGGCTGGGAAGAGGCCGCCCGGCCCCGCGTGCGGGGAACAGACGGTCGGGGACTATCGATGGGACCGCGCGTGAGTGTGGCGCACGAGGGTGGGGGGCCCGCTCCGGTACCGGGCGGCGCCGTACTGGAGGTGAGACCGTTGCGGGGCCGTCCCGGAATTCGTGTCAGTGGCGAGATCAGCGCGCTCACACTCCCGTCCTGGGAGGAGGCGTTGACCGAGCTGGCCCGGCGGCACACTGACGTGTCCTACATGGAGTTGTCAGAGGTCGCCTTCGTCGACGTCGCGGGGGTGTCCGCGTTCGCGGTCACGGCCATGAATCTGTCGGACGGACGGATCGTGGTCGAGGAGCCGCCTCCCCATCTGCTCCGGGTGCTGGATTTGTTCTGGCCGAGTCTGCCGGGGATCGAGGTGGCGCCGCGATGAGTACAGGGACCGTCGACGATGTGTTCTCCCACCCCGCGCTGTTCTACCGCACCGAACTGGAGTACGCCGAGCAGACGGTGTCCTTCGTGCGCGAGGGCCTGGTCGCGGGTGAGCCGGTGGCGGTGGCAGTGCCCGGACCCAATCTGAAGATTCTGCAAGCCGCACTGGGTGCGGACGCCCAGGACGTCTTGTTCCTGGACATGACCGAGGAGGGCCGCAATCCGGGGCGCATCATCCCCCGCGTGCTCAGAGGGTTCGCCGACGCCCATCCGCAGGGGCGTGTGCGGATCATCGGAGAGCCGATCTGGGCCGGGCGCAGCCGAGTGGAGTACCCGGCGTGTGCGCAGCACGAGGCGTTGATCAACGCGGCCTTCGTGGGGCGGGCGGTGACGATCCTGTGTCCGTACGACGAGTCCCGGCTGGACGCGGACGTGGTGGCCGACGCGCGTCTCACTCATCCGACGGTCATCGAAGGGGGCGTAGAGGCCGCCAGTGAGGGCTACGACTGGCAGGCAGTCGTAGCCCGCTACAACGAGGAACTCGTGCCGGCCGCGGACGCAGCCGCCTTCTCCTACTGCTCGGGCGAGCTTTCCGCCGTCCGCCACTTCGCCGTCGAGCAGGCCGCACGGCTGGGTCTCGCCGGGCAGCGGCTGCAGGACGCGGAGCTGGCGGTCGCGGAGCTGACGACCAACAGCGTCCGCCACGGTGGCGGACACGGGACCCTGCGGGTCTGGGGCGAGGCAGGACAGGTCGTGTGCGAGGTCCGCGACAGCGGGCGCTTGACCGACCCCCTCGCGGGCCGCAGGCCGCCGGAACCCGGGCAGATCGGCGGCCGGGGCTTGCTGCTGGTCAACTATGTGGCCGACCTCGTGCGGGTGCAGACGACGGACCACGGCACGGTCGTCCGTTTCTACCTGGCTCCATGAAGCTTCTGCCCGGCCCTGTGAAGCGCCCGTGGCCGGTGGCCGTCCCGTGCGGCGGCCACCTCGACCGGAGTCGCCTGCGCAGGTCGAGCGGACACCGGAGCCGAAGCCGACGCCGAAGCCCAAGCCGTCGCGGCCTCACGTGGACGCAAGATTGAAATGCGCAGGCATGGTCGGTGGGAGTCCGGGTAAGCGCGCTTCGTCGCTTCACGTGGCGACAGAGCAGGTCAGGCGGACATATGGGGAGGGAACGGACGTGACGGTGGTGACGGTGTCGAAGACGGGGTCCGTCCAGAGCACGGCTGCGTCGTTGCCGGAGGTCGCCGAGCCGGCGAAGATCGCGCCCAGGGACGCACGGGAACTGTCGAAGCTGTTCCTTCAGCAGCTGGCGGTGCTGGAAGAGGGCACGCAGGAGTACCAGTACGCGCGCAACACGCTCATCGAGATGAACATGTCCCTCGTGCGCTACGCCGCCGGAAGGTTCCGCAACCGGAGCGCGGACGAGCTGGAGGACATCGTCCAGGTGGGCATGATCGGCCTGATCAAGGCGATCGACCGGTTCGAGCTCTCCCGCGAGGTGGAGTTCACCTCGTTCGCCATCCCTTACATCGTCGGGGAGATCAAGCGGTTCTTCCGCGACACCTCCTGGGCCGTGCACGTCCCCCGCCGCCTGCAGGAGGCCCGGGTCGAACTCGCCCGCGCCACGGAGGAACTCAGCTCACGGCTGGGCCGCACCCCCACCGTCGCCGAGCTGTCCCAGCTGATGAACCTCTCGGAGGAGGAGGTCCTGGAGGCTCGGGTGGCCGCCAACGGCTACAACTCGGCCTCCTTGGACGCCACCATCGGCGGCGACGCGGACGGGGAGATGGTGCTGGCGGATTTCATCGGGGCCGATGACGCGGCGATGGGCCTGGTGGAGGACTTCCACGCGCTGGCCCCCATGATCGCGGAACTGGATGAGCGTGACCGGCGGATCATCCATATGCGGTTCGTGGAGGAACGCACCCAGGCCGAGATCGGCGAACTCCTGGGCATCTCCCAGATGCACGTCTCCCGTCTGCTCTCGCGCACCTTGGCCCGGTTGCGCAAGGGCATGCTCACCACTGACTGAGCCGTTGGGCCGGCAGGCGCCGGAACTCGCCCGGCGCCGCCGCCGTCCCATCCGTCGAGGGCCGACAGCGGTCGACAGAGGGGGCCGCAGCCGAAGCTCCGCCGCCTTCCGCCCGGTGAGCGTCCGTGCCAGGGGCGGCACCACGGAGCGCAGCCCTTCCCAAACCGGGCGTTGCGGTCCACAGTGAAAGCGGTACTACTCCGCACAGGAGGCGGTCATGCTTCTCATCGGCATCGTCCTGCTTGTCGTCGGATTCGTCACCGGCATATCGATCCTGTGGACGATCGGCCTCATCCTCGCGGTCGTCGGCGCGGTCCTGTGGATCATGGGCTCCATGGGGCATGCGGTCGCAGGCCGCCGACACTACTGGTGACCTGGGCCCACGGGCCGGGGTGACCTGGGCCCACGGGCCGGAGCGCACCGTCGTTCCGCATGGTCACCGCATGCCGACGGTGTGACGGAGCAACACGTCCCGATTTCCCGACCCGGCCACGCCCCACGAGTGACACCCGCCCTCCCCCGGTTGCCACTCCCCACGAGCGCGCCGGGAGCCATGAGGTTGGGGGGCGTCGGCTGCCGCTGGTGACAGCGGCGTCCTGTCATGCCTCCAAGGGATCGTCGGGCAGGGCGATACGGACTGTGATCCGTTTGCCGACCGGCTCTCGCTGGACCTCGAAGCCGTGTGCGACGGCCATGACGATCTCCAGGCCGTGCTGGCCGACTCTCCCCGGGTCGGCAGCCCGGGCCACCGGGAGTACGGGATCGCTGTCCCATACGACCACTTCCAGCATCCCGCCGGAGATGCGCAGTTCCATCAGCACCGGCCCGGGAGCGTACTTGCGCGCGTTGGTGACCAGTTCGCTGACCACCAGCTGGGTCAGGTCCATCGCGCGTGTGGACATCAACAGGCCGTGCTCAGCCCCCGCACGAGTGAGGAAGTCAACCGCACGGTGCCGTGCCTGAGCGATGCAGGATCCATCGCCGTCCAGCACGACGGTGTCCTGGACCGAAGCGGTGCCGGGCAACGCGCTGCCCTCCCCTCGACGGCCGATTCCGCCTGATTCATCGCCGTTTCCCCCGTTCACACGCTTGCGCGTACCCCGCACCACGCCTCACATGCTCCTGAATCCAGCCGGAAAGTCTCACGACTGTTCGCCGTGGCATCGGGGCAGGCTGCCGAAGTACGTCCTGCACGGAGCCCGAGCACCGATCAGCGAGCGCAGTCGAAGGAACAGCGGTGACCAACGCCCACGGAGCAGCCCGGTCCGGCCGGCTGTCGATCGACCACACCACCGTCGACGGCATCCGGGTGTTCACCCTGCGCGGGGAGATCGACCACACCGCCAAGGACGAGCTCAGCGAGGCTCTGCTGCCCGACGGGGACACCACGGCCCGGACCGTGGTCGACCTCAGCGGCGTGACCTTTCTGGACTCCAGCGGCATCAACATCCTCATCGCCGTCCATCAGAGAATGAGTGACGCGCAGGGGTGGCTGCGAATCGCCGGTGCCACGGATCCGGTGTTGCGGGTCCTGCAGCTTGTCGGCCTCGACGAGATCATCTCCTGCCATCCCACCGTCGAGCGGGCCCTGACCGACTGAACTCAGCGCGCGCCGGGTGCACCAGCGGATCGAGCCGTGGCTGCCCGCCGGGACGCCGGGTGACACCGTCCCGGCCCGCAACGACCGCCGACGGCCCCGGCGGGGGCATGGCGCGCACCTGCTGAGCGCGCCAGGCAAGGTGGCAGGGCCCCGGGGCCGCATCCCCCGGCCACCGCTCACTGCGTCGAACCGTCGGCATAGGTGATCTCAGGCTCCGGCGGCGCCTCGGAGCCGGTCAGGGCGGCGCAGGTGCGCGCGAGGGTCAGCACCGAGGTCTCCTCGGTGGTCACGCAGGCCAGGAGTCGGCTCGCCGCCATGCCCGTCGGTGAGGAGGCGCCGTCCGCCCACCGCTTGCTGGTCTCGACCCGCTGCCTGGTCATCGTGATCGTGCAGGTACGCGACCGGGGGCCCTCGTCGCAGCCGTACCAGTAGGGCGTCTTGTGTGCCCGGTAGTACGGGTTGTTCTGCTCGGCCAGGTCGCCCATCGGGTTGGGGTTGGGCCCGCTGACGGCGGCCCGCAGAGTGATGCGATCGCCTTCACGCATCGTGAAGCGGCACTCCCGATCCGTGGTCGCGTTGGTCGCCGCGGCGCAGCGCACCGGTGTGCCCGTCACGTTCACCGCCCAGCCGGTGAAGAGCCCGACCGTGAAGGGGTGTTCCGGGCGTGCGGACGTTTCCGGTGCACCGGGCGTGCTGGGCACCGTCACCTTGCGGGCTTCGTACTCCTTCGGCAGCATCAGTTTCCGTAGTACTGGGGCGAGTGCGGCGGATGTGCTCGCAAAGCGTGGCGCGGGGGCGCCCACGGCGGCCGCGAGTCGGCTGAGGTCGGCCCGCTCACCGGCGGGCACCTTGTAGCCGACGAACCTGAACTCCAGCTCAAGACCGGCGGACTTCGCCTTGTCGTGCGCCTCCCTGAGGACGGCACGCTGATCGGACGTGCAGGCATCCCTGCCGCTGCTCGTGACCACGAGGATGCGGTTGCTCTTCTCCCCCCGGAACGGGTAGAGACCGTCGAAGTCCTGGATCACCGCGGCGATTCCGCTGCCCAGCGTCGCCTGTCCGCCGGGCGTCAGCCGACGGACGGAGTCGGCGATCTCGCGTCCCTGGCCGGTACCGCTCCCGACGATCTGCGATGTGTTCCCGGGAGCGCCGCAGTCGCCTCCGAACCGGCGCAACGACAGAGCGTCGCCCTCCCCCGAATTCTGGGCAGCCGAACCTACGGCGCCGGCCACGGCGGCGAAGTCCGCTCCCCGGCGTGCCGCGGAGGCAGGCACGGGGACGGACGCGTCCACGAGGAACGCGGTGCGGTGGTCCGGCACGGAGCGGTACACGAAGAACACGGCGGCCGCCACGAGCAGCGCGAACACCGCGATCAGCGATGTGATCACCTTGCGTCGCCGGGAGGTTCGCGGTGCCGCGGCCCCCACGGGCGCCCCGGCACCACCGGCAGCGACCGTCTCCACGACCCTGCCGGCCTCCGCGCCCTCCGCGCCCTGTGCGTCCTGGGCAGGCCCCCGGCCCGTCATGAGGCGACCGGGGATTCGGCGCGCAGCTTGGCGAGTGCCGTGTTCAAGGCTTCGACCTCCGTGTTGTAGGCGTCAGCGGCCTTCCGGTAGGCCGCCCTCGGGCCCGAACTCCCCGCGGGTGCGGACCGTTCGGCGTCCAGCAGTTCACCGGCGGCCGCGATGACACGCCGTTGCCGGTCGCGAAGTCGTGCGGCGCGCTCGTGAATGTCGCGTTCGGTCGGGTTCTTGGTACGGCCGGCCAGGTCCTCGAAGACCGCGCTGACCCGGGCGTCCGCCCCACGAGCCGTACGCAGGTGCTCATCGGCGGCGTCGAACCGGCCGTCGTCGATCGCCCGCACGGCCGCGTCGACTTGTTCGACGGCGGGATTGAGCGCGTCGACGACCTTCCGGGCACCGAGAAGGACCGGTTCGTCGTTGGCGTACCAGTCCACCGCGGCCTCCAGCTCCCTCGGTGTGTCGGCCAGCACCGGATCCGGGGCTCCGGTGCCCGCAGCGATCCGGCGCAGCCGGTCACGCTGTGCTTCTGGTACCTGATAGCCGATCATGCGGAACTCCAGGCGCAACCCTGCCGCACGGATCCGGTCCCGGATCTCCTTCTCCACGAAGGCGATGTCGTCGTCACAGGCGTCCGCCCCGTGACGCGTGATGACGATGACGCGGTTCATCTGGGTGGCAGCGAGGTCGAAGGGCCGGGAGAAGTCCTGCACCGCCTCCACGATGCCGCGCACCAGGGTGGGCTCCCCGGCCGCGCGGATGCCGTCGGTGGCACGGACGAGTTCCTGCCGGTTGTCGGTCGCGAAGTCGGCCAGGCGCCGAGTGTTGTCGCTCTGCCCGCACGCACCGCCGAAGGCGCGCAAGGCGAGCGCGTCATGGTCCCCGGAGTTGCCCACCGTCGTCCGCACAGCGGCGGCGACGTCAGACGCTCCGCGGGGGTCCGCGCCCTTCGCCGCGTCCACGAGGAACTGCGTGCGGTAGGTGGGGGCGATCTCCGGAACGACCCACCGCGAGTAGATCGACCACCCGCCGGCGATGACGGCCAGGCAGAGGAGTACGGCCAGGAGCACCTGGACGCCGCGCGGCAGTTGCACGAGGTACTTGATGAAAGTGTTGCGCTGGCGTATGCGGCCGGTACCGACGATCACGCCTTGAGCGCCGCGCAGGTCGAGGGGCCGCTGCCCGTCCGGATCCGGCTGGAGGTCCTGGTCGCCGACGGTCCGGCGGCTCATGCGGCCGTCACCCGGAGAAGTGGTTGGTCTGCCGGGCATGGTCGCCCGCAATGAATCCCTGAGCGTGGCGGGCATCGACGTGGAGGGTCCGCTGGTCGGCCTGTACGCCGGGATGGGTCAGTACGAGGACCGCCCGCGCGGCGTCGGCCAGCTCCGGGTCGCGGTCGGCATGCGCCGCGACCAGCGCACGCACCAGCCCTTCATGGTGGCCGACCGGGTTGGTGAGGTAGGCGTCCAGCACCTCCGCACGCTCCTGTTGCCCCTCCGGGCCGTCTTCGCCGCCCGAGAGCTTCCGGCGCACCGCGCCGCACAGCGCCTGGTAGGAACCCTGGACCGCGCTGGACGCCGCACCGGATATGCCCGCGACCCCGCCCGCCACGAGTGCGGTGGTGACCAGAGTGACAGGGTCCATGAGCAGACTTCCTTCCCCACGACAGCCGGGCGCGTGGAAGGACGCGCCGAACGCTCACGGTAGGAAGACCGGGCTCTCCATGGGCTGCTTTTGCAATACTTACCGATATAGATACTGAATTACAGACAAGACGATCGCTTCTATGCAATACATGTCGTGATCATCGATACTTGCGGCCTACAGGGCTACAGGGGAGGCCTGCCGTGCGTCGTCGAGCGAGTCGCATGGCCGTGACGCCGACGGCGCCGACGGGGGGTGACAACCAGGCCCATGGAGCTGGGGATTTGGCCCCGGCGGCGGTAGCAGCACAACAGGGTGAGTGCCGCGCCGCTACTGCCAGGGGCCCGCGGACGGAACTGTGGTCTGATTCCTGCTCATAGGCCGGCATGCCTCGTGTCAGCCATGGCCAGGAACCGACGCCGTGCGCCTCGGTGCCCCTGAGGCAAGAGAGTCAGGTCCCTTCGCTCCGCCGCGCGAGGGAGAGTGCCGAAACGGAGCTCATCCCAGGGACTGCCACTCCTGCCACCAAGGGGAGTGACAACCCCACACCGTCACGTCTCCTCCTGACTTGTCCAGGCACATGGCCAGCGGGCCGCCGTGCGTGTCCGGCCTCTGGGTGACGATGCTGCTCCAGCCGTTGCCTTCGTCGCCGAAGCGCCATAATGAGGTGCGTGGGTCGTTACAGTCGTCCTGCACCACGTTGGACCCGTAGCCGTCGCTGCCCGACCATTGCACGGACAGGCATTTGCCGGTGTGAGCAACTCGCAGCTTGGACTGGCCGTTCGAAACCGGCTCGGGGGACCAGCGTTGATTGTCGGCGTTGACGCACCGCCAGATCTTGACCTCCGCGCCGTTGTAGGTCGCCGCACCTGTCACGTCCAGGCACTCTTTACTCTGATGGTTCATGATCTGGTGGTAGCCGGGGAGGATCCCGGCCGATGCCGGCGGCGCACCGGTGACCAGGATCGCGGTGGTCGCGACAGCACCGGCTGCCGCCAGGCCGGTGAGCCTGGTCGCTTCCCGGTTCTTGCGGTGCTTTCCGCCTTCGGGTGTTGAGCAGCGGACACCTTGTCGCCTCATGTGTCACTCCTTCTGGGATCGGGACGGCGAGGCCGCCGTCTGCCAGAAGACTTGCGGTTCCCGTGCAACGCTGCCATCGGAAGAATTCCCGATGCCGCCACAGGCACGGGCCAGTCAGGGCGACGCTCCGCCAAAAAAAGGGGGGAGCGGGCACCTGCGCCTATCACCGTGCGAGCCGGCCCTTGCCTACGCCCGTCTCACCTGCACAGGCCCAGGTTCCGGGCAACCAGGACAGTGGTCAGCCGGTCTTTGGTGCCCAATTTGCGGTAGATCCTCTCCAGGTGGGTGTTGACCGTGCGGGTCGAAATACCCAGACGGCGAGCGATGGCAGCGGCGGTCAGTCCCTCGGCCAGGAGCGCGAGCACGGTCAGTTCGCGTGGCGTGATGCCGATCTCTGCGGCACGGTGCCGCGGGTCGGGTTCAGCACCGTCTGTACCGTGATCGTGACGCAGTCGCCGAATTTCCCGGAGGTGGCTGTCCACACCATGAAGCAGGGGCTGAATGCCTGCGGCGAGAGCCACCTCGCGCGCGCTGAAGTTCTGTCCGGGCCGCCCCATGATGAAGCCGCGCACCACATTACTCGTCGTCAGCAGGGGAAGGGCCATCTGCCGCGTGGTCCCGAATATCTCATGCGCCTCGTTGTAGCAGTCCGACCTCAACCACTCTGAACGCTCGGCTACTTCGTCCACGGTGATCGGAGCACGCTGCCCGCTGGAGGTGTAGAGGAACAGCGGGTGTTCCTGCCGCATCCGCCTTCCAACGAGGTCGGCAAGCGGAGTGCCGCCCACCCACTCGGGCGCCCACCCCTCAGCCCGCCCCGTTCTCTCCCGCCAGCGCAACTCGACGAAGATGGTGGTGGTGGCATGCAGTATCTCCAGTACTTCCTGCCCCACCATGTGCCACATGGCCTCAGGGTCCTTGCTCTCCAGGACCGCGACCGCCAGATCGAGCATCCGTCGGTACTCGCGCTGTGAGAAGTCCGCCACAGCGGCAGCATCCACCGCGCGACAGATCCTTCGCCAGACCGACAACTCGCCACCATGGCCACGGCAGAGGCGAGCCATGTTCAGGACCTGTGGATCGAGTTCGGGGAGCATGCGCGATTTCCCGGATCCACCCGGTCCTGCTGACGGGGCCGGAGTCCTGCGACATCCAGAGCTCCCGCCCCTGCAGAGCCCCGAGCCGCACGGGACCGCCGAAGGTGCTCTCGTTCGAGCGGGTCAGGCTCTCGACGTACACGTGCCCGTCCCTCACCGGCGTCGCATCGGTTGCCATGGCTGCGACGGCGATTCGCCCTGCCCGCACATCGGTGATCACGACACGTCCGTGCGGACCATCAGTTGTCGTCCGGTACTTGGCGAGCGCCTCGGCTTATGAGGCGTCCTCCCGCATCGTCCCTCGGCGCCCGCTTCAGCGTGCGAGAGACGCGGCATCCCCCATGACGACCACCGGGTGCAGGGCGGGATCGAGGGTGCGCAGCAGCTCCCTCATGTGCCGCTTCGCCACGCTCACGCAGCCTTGCGTCGGCCCACCGTGGTCGACGTGCAGCCAGATGCCGCCGCCCTTGTCCGCGCCGAGCGGGCGGGTCCAGTCGAGGGGTGAGGTGCCGGGCCGGCGGTTGTAGTTGATCGCCACGACATAGTCGAAGGACCCCGCGAGCGGCTCGCCTTCGAAGCCCGTGCCGTTGATGGTGAATCCGCGCCCTTGGTCGTACGGCAGCCTGGTCCCGGGATCGGCGAGCAGCCCGCCGGCGTCGGTGAGCGCGAACACGCCGATGGGCGAGCGGAGATCACCGACACGGTGGTCGTCGGTCCAGCCTCTGAGTGCGTTGTGGGCCGGCCAGGTGGCTCCCGGTTCCCAGCCCGCCTCCGTGTGCCGATACAGCACCACCTGCGACGTCGAGGAGTTCTTGTCCCGGCCGGTGACAAGGACGACCTGGCGTGCGCTGTCGGGGATTTGGGCCAGCGTCCGGGGCCCGAGGCCCGGCAGCCGCGCGGGGCCGGCGCTGTCCGAGGGCGCCGGCCCGGGCCTGGCCCGGGCCGTACGGGAGACGACGGACTCGGTGGCCGGTCCCGGTCCCTCCTGCGTGCGGGCGGCCGCCGACCGGTCGGCGTGGGCCGTCCTGCCACCCGCCCCCGCTCCGCCACATCCGGCGAGCATGAGGACCAGGGCCAGGCCGGCGGCCGCCGGTATCCCGAAACGACGCGTTGATGAAGCCATGATCGTCATGCTGGAGGAGGCGTGTGAGGAACTCGTCAGCTTCGGACCGAGGATCCGGAGCGCCGGCCGGCCGGCACGCTTGTCAGGAAGTCGTCAGGGTGTGGGAAGCCCCGCAATGGCTCCTGGAGAGCGGCCACGCGCGCTTAGAGTCGGGCGCGTGGGCGCACATATTCTGGTCGCGGAAGACGACCCCATGCAGGCCGAGCTGATACGGCGGCTGCTGCTTCGGGAGGGTCACACCCCTGTCGTGGTCGCCGACGGGCGGGCCGCGATCGACGAGGCCGCGAGCCGTCGGCCCGACCTGGTCGTCCTGGACCTGATGCTGCCCGGGATCGACGGTCTCGGCGTGTGCCGTGTGCTGCGGCAGAACGGGGACATCCCCGTCCTGATGCTGACCGCCCGCTCCACCGAGGACGACGTACTGCTCGGCCTGGAGACCGGCGCGGACGACTACATGACCAAGCCGTACAGCCCACGGGAGCTCCTGGCCCGCATCCGCACGGTGCTGCGCCGCACCCAGCGCCCCGCGGCCGACTCGCCCGTGCTCCACGTCGGCGGCATCACCGTCGATCCCGAACGGCACGAGGTCACCTGCGACGGCGTCCCCGTGCCCTGCACTCCCGGCGAGTTCGCCATCCTGCACGCCATGACCGAGGCACCCGACCGGGTCTTCTCACGCCGTCAACTGCTGCAGCACACCCGGGGCCACGACCGCGCCTCCACCGAGCGCGCCATCGACGTACACATCATGAACCTGCGCAAGAAGATCGAGGACGACCCGCGCAGACCCGTCCGGCTGCTGACCGTCTTCGGTGTGGGCTACAAGCTCAGCGGGCAGCAGCCGTGACACCCGGCCCCCGCATACCCTGGCGCAAGAGCCTGCTGGTACGGCTGCTTCTCACCTCCATCGCCATCGCCATGGTTTCCGTGGGCGCCACCGCGTGGCTGGCCGTGCAGACCACCAAGCGAGCCATCCAGGAAGAGCGCGGTCAGGTGCTCTCCGACGACACCGACATCCTGCGGCAGCTCAGCGGCTTCGCCGCGACCCATGCCGACTGGGACGGCGTGCAGCCCTCGGTACGCGACCTCTCGCGCACCATGGGACGGCGCATCGCCCTGACGACGGAGGCCGGAGACGTCATCGCCGACTCCGCCGCCCGCGGCACCGCCCTGCCCGCCCGCGCCTCGGCCACCATCGACCCGCTGAACACCGACACCTACACGGAACCGGGCGCCCAACTCGCCGGGATCGACCCGCGGGCGGCGGGGCCGTACCGGCTCCCGGCGGCAGAACGGGCACGGGTGAAAGTGCTCGCCGAGAAGCGTCTGGCGTGCGTGCGCACCCACCTGGGCGACGGCAGCCTCCAGCAGCTTCCCAGCGGCCGCACCATGGTCATCGTCGAGGGCGGAGCGGCATACGTGCCCCCGAAGTGCGCGGACGGAGCGCTCAACACCCCGACCCGCACCGAGAAGGAAGCCCTGGACGAACTCATCGCTCTGACCGTTCCCTGTCTGACCCTCGACGGCGAGAAGAAACGGGCCGCCAACCCACTGGCCGGGATGGGAATCGATGTCACCCCTGGCTTCACCGCCGCGGCCCAGGACTCCGGACGCCGGCAAGGCGGCAGTCGGCAGACGCAGAGTTGTGTCGAGGACGCGCGCCGCACCCAACTCGACCCGTACGTCGCCCCCAGAGCGAGCCTGTATCTGGGCGCCCTCGGCCGACAGCCCGTGGGCTTCGACCTCTCCCCCGCCAACAAGGCCAAGATCGTCGGCGTTGCGGGGCTGGTTCTCGTGACCACCGTCGCCATGACCACGGTGGTCGCGGTCCGCCTCGTCCGTCCCCTGCAGGCCCTGACGGCCGCGGCCCGGCAGCCGCCGCAGCGGCACACCCGCGTCGCGGTCACCACCAAGGACGAGACCGGCTACCTGGCGGCCGCCTTCAACGAACTCACCGCGCGCCGCGAACAGATGGAGGCCCAACGCAAGGCCATGGTCAGCGACATCGCCCACGAACTGCGGACCCCGCTGACCAATATCCGCGGGTGGCTGGAGGTCACCCGCGACGGGCTGCTCGAACCTGATCCGGACCTCATCGCCTCCCTGCACGACGAGGCGCTGCTCCTGCAGCACATCGTCGACGATCTGCAGGACCTCGCCGCCGCCGACGCGGGCACCCTGGCACTGCACCGCGAACCCGTACACGCGCACGACCTCGTGAACCGGACGGTGTCGGCCCACCGCACCCGGGCCGAGTCCTCGGGGGTCCGGCTGTGCGCCCGCATCGACTCCGGGATCGTCCTGGACGCCGACCCGGTGAGGATGCGTCAGGTCCTGGGCAACCTGACGTCCAACGCGCTCCGGCACACCCCGGCGGGCGGCACGGTCACCCTCATCGCCCGTCGAGCCGGAGACGTGGCCGTCCTGTCCGTCCGGGACACGGGCAGCGGGATCGCCGCCGAAGACCTCCCGCACGTCTTCGAGCGCTTCTGGCGAGCCGAGAAGTCCCGCAGCCGACGTACCGGCGGCAGCGGCCTGGGCCTGTCCATCGTCCGCCAGTTCGTCGAGGCGCACGGGGGAACGGTCACCGTCGACAGCGAGCCCGGCAAGGGCTGCGTGTTCACGATCAGGCTGCCCCGGGCCCGGCACACCCCGCACATCACCTGAACCGCTGCGCGCGCCGACCAGGGAAGGTGTACGGCGGTCCCCCACCGGCATGGTGCTCACCAGGCCGTGCATCGAGGGCGGCTCGAACTCAGCGGGCTGCACGGTCGTCGGCGGGGCGGGCACGGCCGACATGTGACGGGGATCACTCGGTGAGGAAAACCGGCCGCGAGGGCCCGGCGTCTAGCGGGTGTGAGATCAGTCAGGAAGGTGCCGGGCGAGCTGGACGAGGAGCGTCTCGTCCAGCTGGTGGCCAGCGGTGACCGCGCGGCGTTCGAGGAGCTGTACCGGCGCACCGCGCCGTGGCTGGCGGTGCGGCTGCGCCGTCGCTGTGCCGACGAGCACATCGTCGCCGAGGTCATGCAGGAGACGTATCTCGCGGTGTGGCGCGCGGCCGGCGCGTTCGCGGGGGCCGCGGTGGGCGGGACGGCCGTCGGATGGCTGTGGACGATCGCGGCCCGCCGCCTCGTCGACGCCTTCCGGCGCAGGGCCCACCATGCCGAGCCGCCGGCGGCCGCCGCTCTCGCCGACGCGGCGCCCGCCGCCGAGGAGGAGGCGCTCGCGGTGACCGTCGGCGGGGACGTCGGTGACGCGCTGCGGCGCCTGGCACCTGAACTCAGGCAGGTATTGCAGGCCATGGTCCTCGACGGGCTGTCCGTCCGGGAGACCGCGCTCCTGCTCGGGCTGCCCGAGGGCACGGTCAAGACCCGTGCCCGCAGGGCACGGATCGCGATGCGGAAGGCGCTGACATGAGAGTGGAGCACGCGTCGATGCGGATCATCGACGGTTACGCGCGCGGCGGCACGGACCTCGCCGCCGACGAGGTGTGGGCCGTGGAGGCCCATCTTGAGGCATGCCGGTTCTGCCGTGACCGACTGGCGGCGGCCGCCTCTGTGCAGGCGCCGGCCGTGACGGCGCTGGTGGGCGCCGTGTGGTCCGAGCTCGAACCCCGGCTGGCCGCCTCCGCCCCGGTGCCGCACCGACGGCACCGGTCGGCGCGGCTGTCGAGCGGGCTGACGCCCACGATGGTGCCGTGGCTGGCCATGGCCGTGAGCGTGACCCTGCTCGCGCTGCTTCTCGACCTGGTCGGCACGGGCTTCGGCGAGGTGTCGCTGGTGCTGCTGCTCGCCCCGGTCCTGCCGGTGCTCGGCGTCGCGGCGTCGTGGTCGCGCGGCCTGGACCCGGCGTACGAGCTGACGGCGTCGGTGCCCAGGGCCGGGCTCCACCTGGTGCTACGACGCACGGCGTCCGTGCTCGCCGTGATCGTCCCCGCTCTGTTCGTCGCCGGCTGGGTGACGGGGGTGACGGCCGCCCAGTGGCTGCTGCCCTGTCTGGCCTTCACCTCGACGACCCTGGCCCTCGGCGGTGTCGTCGGTGTGACCCGCGCCGCCGTCGCCCTGGCCGCCGTGTGGGCCGCCGTGGTCGTGGTGCCGACCCTGGCCACCAGCCGCACGTCCTTCGCCCTGCAGACGGGCGGCCTGCCCGTCTGGGGACTGATCCTCACCCTCGGCATCGGTGTCGTGATCGCCCGCAGAGGCGCGTACTCCGTGCTGGGAGCCCATCGTTGACCATCGGAAAGGACCCTCACATGATGCCCGCGGTGAGCGCGGCCGACCTCGCACCGACGACCTACGCCTGGCAGATCCGGGCCACCGGGCTGAAGGTCAGGGTCGGCAGGAAACGGATGGCCGTCGACGGGCTCGACCTGTCGTTGGGCACCGGTGTGCACGGCCTCCTCGGCCCCAACGGGGCGGGCAAGACCACCCTCATCCGCGCGCTGGCCACCGTGCTGCGCCCCACCGAGGGCAGCCTGGAGCTGCTCGGCGAGTCCGTCGACGGCAGGGGCGAACACCGTGCGCTGCGCCGTCGGATCGGGTATCTGCCGCAGGAGTTCGGCTACTACAAGCGCTTCACCGTGCGCGAGTTCGTCGAGTACATGGCATGGCTGAAGGAGGTGCCCAAGGCGGACATACCGGCGGCGGTGCAGCGTGCCGTGGAGCGGGTGGGCCTGGCGGACCGCGCCGATTCACGGATGAAGACACTGTCGGGCGGCATGGTGCGGCGGGTGGGCATCGCTCAGTCCATCGTCAACGATCCGCCGATCCTGCTGCTCGACGAACCGACGGTCGGCCTGGACCCGGCGCAGCGGTTGCGCTTTCGCGAGCTGCTGCAGGAGTTGGGTACGGACACCTGCGTGGTCGTCTCGACCCACCTGGTCGAAGACGTCGCCGCCGCCTGCACCGACGTGATCCTCTTCGCCGAGGGCCGGCTGGTCTTCCAGGGCCCGCCGGACGAACTGGCCTCGGTGGGCGGCCCGGAGCACGAGGGTGACAGCCCGCTGGAGCGCGGCTACACGGCCATGCTTCTCAACCCCGGGCAGCAAAGGGGTACTTGGTGAACCTTCGTGTCCTGCGCATCGAGCTGAGGCGCTCCGTCGCCCCGTGGGCCGGCGCCGTGGTCCTGGTGAGCGCGCTGGCGTTCCTGTACGCGGTGAACGGCGCGTGGTGGAACGGCACCGCGGCGTGGACGGCCCAGTGGACGTCCCTGGCCCTGTGGACCCGCGGCCTGCTGTTCTACCTGTGGCCGCTCGCCGTGGGGTTGGGGGCGCTGCAGGGCCTGCGCGACCACCGCTCCAAGATGTCCGAACTGCTGACGAGCACACCGAGGCCCGGCCGGCACCGCGCTGCCACGCAGGCGGGCGCGACGGCCATCACGCTGGCCTCGTCCTTCGCTCTCCTCGTCCTCGTGGGCGGGGTCCAGGTGCTCGCCGACACCGAGTACACCCACCTCGGGTGGCTGCCCATCTCGTCGGTGGGGGCACTCTTCCTCGTCGCGGGTGCGCTGCTGGGCATGGGGGCCGGGCGGGCCGTGCCGTCCGTGCTCACCCCGCCCGCGCTCACCATGGTCGCCTTCGTCTTCACGGCCCTCATGCACATGTCGCTGGGCCGGACGGAGACGACCACGGCTGCGGGGATCACGAGCACGGAGCCCAACCGGGTCTCCCTGCTGTCGCCGACGGTGGAGGTGCGCGACGCACTCGTCACCCTCTCCGCCTCCGTACACGTCGGGCAGACCATCTGGCTGCTCGGGATGGCCGCGACCGGCTTCGCGCTGCTGGTCGCCGCGACCGCGAGGGCCCGGCTGCTGGCCCTGGCCCCCGTCCTGGCGGGCGCGACGCTCGCCCTGCTCGTCCTCCCCTCCGACCCGCGCCGCATCCATGTCGTCGACAAGGCCGCCGCGGAACTGGTGTGCGACGGCCCCGTGTGCGTGGCCAGGACGCATCAGGCGCGACTCGCCGACCTGGCGGAACCCGGCAAGGAGGCGCTGCGCCTGCTGCACCGTGCCCTGGGCGGCCAGGCGCCGGTCTCGGTCCGGGAGAACACCGCCGTACTGCCGGAGGGCTCCACACCGCGGTGGTCCCGCGACACCGTGCTCTTCGAGTTCGACGACGACATCATCGCCGCCGCGAAGGGCGAGGAACTGACCTGGGCTCTGGTCGCCAAAGGCATGGTGCCGGGGTGCGCCCCCGTCGGCTGGAGCAGCTTCGGGGGAGACGAGTTCGCGCAGACCGTCGCGGTGGGCTGGGTCCTCGGGGACCTCAGGTCCCTACCCGGCACAGAGGCCGCGGGTTTGCGCCGCCAGGTCGACGCCGAGACCCGCCCGGTGTGGAAGGAACTCGAAGCCCTGCCGCGGGCCGAACAGCTCTCGCGGATCAACGCGATGCGCACCGCGGCGCTCTCCTGCGAGGGCGACGCGTTCGACGCGTTGAAGGGCGGTGCGTCCCGGTGAGATGGCTGACGCTGTACGCGCGCTCGCGGCAGGTGCCGGCGTCGCTCGCCGCGGTCGTGATCAGCACGGTCGCGGTGTGGGCACTCGCCCGGGGCGCCGGCGAGGGGCCTGGGGATCCGCGGTGGCCCGTGCTCGTCCTCGCCGCGGGGGCGATGGCGGCCTCGATAGGGCTCAGCGGGCAGGACCTCGCGCTGGACCGGACGGCCGCGATCCGCTGGGTGCCCCGCAGGGCGGCGCACGTCCTGCTCGCCGGCACGGTCGTCGGCACGGTGCTGCTGGCCGTGCAGTCCATGGGCACGGGCATGACCACCACCGCGTTCGTCGTGCGGGACAGTGCGGGCCTGATGGGTCTGGTCGCGTTGGGCGCGGCGCTCTGGGGCGGCCAGTACGCATGGACGCTGCCGTTCACCTGGCTCTCCTTCTCGTTCTTCGCCCCACCCGCCACGAGTACGCCGATGCAGGTGGCGACCTGGATGCTGCTGCCACCCGGCACGGCAGCCGGCACCTGGACGGCCCTGGCCCTCACGGTCGTCGGCACCACGGCCTACGCCCTCGCGGGACCGAGACGGTAGCCGGTCCGGGCCCCGGATCGGGACGGACGACATCGGACCAGAGGCATTCCGGGTTGCGGTCCACCGGTGGGGCCCGCCGCGGCCGAGTTGCAGGGACTGGCCCTCCTGTACGGCGACCGGGACTTCGAGTGCATCGCCGCCGTCACCGGCCAGGCCCTCCAGCGGTACGGCCCGGCAGTCGGCACATGACCTCCCGTCGGCGCGCACGTGGGGTGGACGGGCGACGTCCCCCTGCCACGCCGGTCCGTACGACACACGGCAGCAGGCCCGCGCGAGCGCGGGCCTGCTGGTGGTTCGGCGGGCCGGGAGCCGTCGGCCCGGTCAGCGGTCGATCCAGTAGTGGGTGATCGTGCCGGCGCCGCAGGTGGCGTACTGGTAGCGGGCGTCGGTCTCCCAGCCGCTGTAGTAGTGCTTGCCGTCCGTGCACTTCACCCCGACGCGCCAGGCCGAGCCGGCCGAGCACCATCCGCGCGCCGTCTTGCTGCTGATCTTCGTCGTCGAGCACGCCAGGGCGCCCGCTCCGTCGCTCGGTGCGGCGTTCGCCGTGCCGGCGAGGCCGGCTCCGGCGAGCGCTCCGGACAAAGCGACCGCGGTGAGTGCCGCAGCAATGCGCATGTCAGTCCCCTTCTGTACGCCTGCAGATCACCGTCATCCTCCTCACCCCGACCTCGCACCGTCTTGAAGAAATACGCGGGCGGCGCCCTCTGGCCGGTTTCGCGTGCCCCTCCCCCCTCGTGCCGTCAGACCAGCACACTGCTCACCTGACCACTCACCCGGTCCGCGGCGGGCGGCCCTTCACCGCTCTTCCCCCGTGCGGCGGTCAGTTGCGAACCGGTGAGACCGGTCATGGCGCGGATCTCCCGGGTCAGGTGGGACTGGTCGGAGAAGCCGCAAGCCATGGCGGTCCGCGGCATGTCCCGACCGGCCTCAAGCATCTTCAGGGCCCTGCGCAGACGCATGATCCGTGCCGATGTCTTCGCCGTCGCACCGATCTGCTCGCGAAACCGGTGCTCGAACTGCCGCCAGCTCCACCCGGTGCGCTCGGCGAGACGACGGATCGGGACGTCACCGGACGTGCGGCACAGCTCCCGCCATGCCCAGACCACCCGGGCCGAGCACGCCGGCCCACCGGCCCCCCACCGTATGAGCGTCTCGTCCAGGAACGCGAAGCGCTCCTCCCAGCACCGCATCGCGGCGAGGGCGTCGTTCGCCGCGGTCATGCGCTCGCCGGTGAGCAGGCACGGGTCGACGACCTGCTCGGCCCATTCGTGCATGGCGACACCGAGGAGGTTGAAGGCCGCCCACGGCTCCAGCACGACCTCGATGCCGCTGAGGTGGCCGTCATGACGGCCGATCGTCGCCCATGGCCGCACTGCCGAGACCAGCGAGGAGTACCCGGTGGCCGCCGAGGACGGTCCCGCGGTGGCGGCGCCGCCACCGCGGGACAGTTCGGTGAGAAGCAGGCGTCCCTCAAAGCTGAAGAGGAGCGTGACGGTCCCGGTCGGCAGCTCCAGACGGCTCCGCGGCCGTCCCAGTCGCATGTGATACCCGCGGTAGCTCAGCACCCCGGGCCGCAGCCGGGCGTCGGGCGGCCTCCAGGCCAGTTCCCAGCCTTCTCCCCCACTGATACGGCACGGTACGTAGGCCTCCATGCCCCCACGGTCCAGTCGGCGAGCACGGCTGTCTGCGGTGAGACCGGACATTCGGCACATGAGTCGGAGCGCGCCGAGCCGCGTCGGCCCGGTGCGCGAGTCGGTCCACCTCAGCCGGCGAGGCGGCACTCGCCGACCCGATGCGTACGGGCGCGCCGGTCAGCGGACGACGGACGCCGGACCACGGGTGAGCGGACGCCGCACGCCCGAGGAGGCCATGAGGTCACCGGGCACCCCTGCCTCCGGCCTCCGGCCTCCTCCACCGTGCGCGATCGCCGCCCGCATCGTTCACACATCGAAATGGCGAACCCTGTTCCTCCCCACCCGCGCCAGCCTCGCCCAGGCATGCGGGCTTATGGAAAAAACCTGCATCCTTTCTCGCGACACCCGAGGAAGACCATGTGAACTCACTCGCCGGAAGTGAGCGGTTCGAAGGGACAACAGTCATGAACTCTCGGCTCCCCCTGGTCGCAACGGCCTCCCTCGGCGTGTTCGCGCTCGCATTGAGCGGCGCCGGCGCCGCGGCCGCTGCCGACGACGACCAGGCCATGGTCTCCGTATTCCACGCAGTCCCCGGCCTCACGGTCGATGTGTACGCCAACGGTGACGAACTGCTTCCCGATTTCAAGCCAGGCACACTGACCGAGCCCCAGGCCCTGCCCGCCGGCTCGTACGACCTCAAGGTCTTCGAAGCGGGGGCGGATCCGAAGGGTGAGCCTGCCATCGAGAAGACGGTCGAGGTCCCCGCGGGGAGCAACGCGACCGTCGTGGCCCACCTGAACGCCGACGGCCAGCCGCAGCTGGACGCCTTCGTCAACGACACCGCGAAGGTGGCGGCCGGCAAGGCCCGACTCACCGTTCGTCATGTCGCGGCCGCACCGGCCGTCGATGTCAGGGCGGGCGGCCAGCCGGTGTTCACGGGGCTGGAGAACCCCAAGGAGGACACCGCCGAAGTGAACGCCGGCGCTCTCTCGGCGGATGTCGTGCTGGCCGGCACCGACGAGGTGGTCATCGGGCCCGCCGACCTCGAACTCGCCGAAGGGAGCAGCAACATCGTCTACGCCTGGGGCAGCGCTCAGGACAAGAACCTCGCCCTGAAGGTGCAGACGCTGACCGGTGACTCGGCGCCCTCGGGCGCGAGCGCCGGAACGACCAACAACAGCGACAACTGGACGGTCTACACAGCAGGAGGCGGCCTTCTCGCCCTCACCGGCGCGCTCACCGCTCGCCGCGCGGTGACCCGCAGCCGTGTCTGACACCGGACCGGCCCCGCGGTTCCGGAGGCCGCACAGTGGTGACAGCGCCGCTGGCGGCCTCCGTGACCGCGGGGCCGGTGCTCGTGCCACCCGGCGGGAGCCGCTCGTCCGCCGCGGACTTCGGCCGACGGTCATCCGCCCCGCGCCGTCGCCCACCGGCGAGCCGCCGCTCGACGAGGACACACCCCGCCTGCTGAGCGCGGCCCGGTGCGGATCCGGCGCCCGCAGCGCCTCGTAACCCCTCGTTCCCGCTGGTGGCAGGCGTCAGGGACTGAGTGCGGTACGCAGCGTGGTGGCCATCAGCTGGAGGGCCTCCTTCGCCTGCGCCACCGGGCCGGTGTGCGTGAAGTAGTGGTCGACGCCCTCGAAGACACGGTGGGTGACCGGTACGCCCGCGGCATCCAGCGCCTTGGCGTAGGCGTCGCCCTCGTCCCGCAGGCGGTCGTTCTCCGCGGTGATGACCAGGGCGGGCGGCAGTCCGGCGAGGTCGTCGGCCAGCGCGGGCGAGACGAGGGGATGCGCGCGGTCGGCCGGGTCCGGGACGTAGGCAGCGGTGAAGATCCGCATGAGCTGTGGGGTGAGCAGCGGCTTGGCGATGAGGGACTGCTTGGTGGCCGGGTCGGCGAGTTGGTCCAGCGGCGCGGAGTCGATGATCTGGAGCCGGGGCGCGAAGGTGCCCCGGTCCCGGGCCAGGCGGCAGACCGCCGCGGTCAGGTTGGCCCCGGCGCTGTGCCCGCCCACGGCGAGTCGCGTACCGTCCCAGCCGCCCGCCGGGCCGTTCGCGGCGGCCCATGCCGTGACGTCGTAGGCCTGGGTGACCGGCACGGGGAACTGCCGTTGCGGGGCGACGGCATAGTCGACGTTGATCACCACGCAGCCGGCCGTGGCCGCTATGTAGCGGCAGATGTGGTCGTCCTGTTCCGGGCGAGCGACCACGAAGCCTCCACCGTGGAAGTTGACGTACACGGGAGCGGCGGTTCCACTCTGGGCCGGCGGGTGGAAGACGGTGCAGGTCACGGGTCCTGCGCCGGTCTCCACGCGGAGGACTTCGGTGCGCGTCGGGATGTCGGTGAAGCGCAGGTCCTTGTGTACGCGGGACATCATGCGGCCGAGCAGGAGCTGGACCCCTCTGGCCCGGAACGCAGGGCTGAACGGCATGACGGAACCCCAATCGCTACAACATTAAAGTATCAGGATTCCTGATGATGACTGCTCCTCTCGCACAGCGCAATGAGGAGGACATGAACTCATCGCCGCATGCGGGGAGACCCCCTCCGGGGCGCGGGGGGAAGTGGGCACCGGTCGGCGGCGGGAACGGGTCAGGTCCACCCAGGCGGATCCGCAGCGCCCCCGTGGGGGCTGCGCGTCAGTACGCGCCCACGATCGAATCCGGCGTCATCGCCGCGCGGAGGCGCGCCCTTGCGTGCGATGGTCGTAGTACGCCCATGCGGTCACCGCCACCACGGCGGTGAGCCCGACCGCAAGGACTCGCGCGACGCCGCTGGTCGACAAGGCGACGAGACCGGTGAGCCCCGCTCCGCCCAGCATGATCACGCGGCTGACGAAGCGGTGTTCCGGCGGCTGGGGATCCTCCCGGTCCTTGAGGTCGTGCAGCGCGTCATGGGCCGGATGTGCGGAACCACGCCGGGCGCGAGTCCGGTAGGCCAGCGCGTAGCTCAACAGTGCATACAGCGCGAGACTGCCCAGGGCCCAGAGCCAGACGTACGGATCTTCATCGCTCGACGCTCGTGCCAGGTTCACGGCCATTCTCCTCCAGGAACGTGCTGCACCGGTGAACGGGAGTCAACTGCTGCTGGAGTCAGGCCGGTTGGTGTCGGCATCTGCGGGACGAAAGCACGCCGTGACCGTCTTCCCGTGCCGCTGGCATCGGACCCCCCACTCATCGGCGAGCTTCTGCACGATGCCCACTCCGCGGCCGGAGACCGCCCCCGGCTCGGGTTCGCGCCGACGCGGCAGCGTCGGGTCCTCGTCGTGGACGCTCACGCGCAGGCAGTCGCCGTCCCAGGTGAGGACGAGATAGGCGTCGCTGTGCGCGTGGACGTGCGCGTTGGTGATCAGCTCGGACACCGCCAGCACGATGGAGTCCACCGTGTTCGGCTCGGAAGCGGCCCATGGCAGGGACTCCACCCGCGCTCGTGTCCACTGCCGCCCCGCGCGCACTCCCTGGGACATGGGGAAAGAGTGCGCCCACCCCATCGCCTTCACCGTCACGGCCCCGACCACCTCTTCTGCGTCCACACACGAACCGGTGCACGCTCCGAGTACCCGGGGCCGGCCTCAACAGACATGCACACGACGGACTTCACGCTCGTGACCGCCGCGGACGGGTGTCTCGACGAACTCGACGAACTCGACGAACAACGTGACCCGGCCCGCGCCGCGGTTTCGGGTGACACGGTCCGGCATGCCCCGGACGGACCCGCCGTCCGGGGCGCGCCGCGGCTACGGCGTCGTCGGTACCGCATGCCGCCACCAAGCGGCGGAGGCGTCACGCAGGGTGTTGGTGCCGCAGTGCACCTCCCCCATACCGAGGTGGTACGTGTACCAGTCGTCGATGTACAACACCTTCAGCCCAGCCCGCGCATAGGCCGCTGTGACGGCCTGGGTGAAGATGTCCTTGCCACCGATGACAGGTCCCCACTGGCGCGGAGCGAGGTAACGGTCGCGGCCGAGGAGGATGCCGTTGACCGCGCCGGGCACGTACGCGCTCGTCGCGACGCTCGCCCGCGCGCCCGCGGCCGGAGCGTTCGCCTGGCCGGCCACCCACCGCTGTTGGCCGTTCTCCTTCAGCGCATCCGGCACAGGCGCGGTGCCACCCATGCGTGTCAGCCGCGGGACAGGGACGTTCTGCCCATCTTGTGTGCGGGCCATCGAGCCGCGTGTGTAGAGGGCCGGCACCCGTACGATCTCGTCGTCCGAGACGCCGGTCTCACGCTTGAGGATCTGAAGGTTGGCCGCGATCCGCTCGGCCGCCAGGGTGTTGTCGGCCACCAGGTGCCGGGAGGCGAGAGCCTGGTCGATGGTCTCCTCAAGCGGCGGGGAGCCTCCCAGGCCCGGCACGGAGAACATCCTGGTGCTGCCATGACCCGCACGTTGGGCATCGCGCAGCAGCCGCAGCCCGGCTTCGGGGTCGGCCACGCCGATCCGCCAGCCGCGCGGGGTGTCGGCAGGCAGGAACTGCACGAACTCATCGACATGCCCGACCTCCAGCCAGGAGGTGTCCAGCAGGAGCGGGTCCTGCAGTCCCTGGGACTTCAGCAGCGTACGCATCGCCGGTGAGGGCCGCTGCCCGGTGTCCTTGCGCCACCCCATGATGATCCGTCCGGCAGGAAACGAACGGTCGCCCAAGGCGTAGGGCGGGATGGTCTCCAGGTTCCCCATGGAGTTCAGCGACCAGTCCGCCGGAGCCGACCTGTCGAAGGCCTGCACGACCCCGATGTCGCGTCCTCGCACCTTCTCGAACAGCTCCCGGCCGGCCTCACGGCCCGGCTGCGCGGAGCGCAGCATCACCCGCATCACATGCCGGCGCCCGCCCGCTGCCGCCATGCTCACATAGGCCGGCTCGACGAAGTCCTGCGCCCAGGAATCCCCGTACTTGTCGAACGTGATCAGCGGCCGGGTGATGCCGGCCTTCTCCACCTCGCGCTTCAGATCGGTGACGAACTTGCCCTGCAGCCCGCTCCAGTCCTGATCACGGTCCAGTTTGGTCACCATCACCTGCTGGGCCTGCTGCACGTGATGGTGGGTCAGAAGCGGTGCCACGCGCAGGGTGACCGCGTCGGACGTGGTCTGCCCGCCCCACGCCACGGTCAGGCGGACGACCGCTCTGCCGTCCCACGTACGGCTGTCCCGGATCACGTCGGTGGCCTCGACCCCGAACTCCACGCCCGAGCGCAACTCGGCGGCCGACAATCTCGTCTGCGGGGTGACCATGACCCAGTCGCCCGCCCGCTTGAGGTAGACACGGGTGGACGCGGCTCCCGTCGTGACTTTGACGCTGCCCTTGGCGTCCGAGGGCAGATCCCGCATCGGTACCGACCGGACCCGGGCGAGATCGGCGGCGTCGGCAGCACCGTTGACCCGCGAGTCGGAGGCATCGTTGCACGCGGCCAGCTTCGCGTCCGACAGGGGTCTGCCGCCAGGCCCGGTCACGGGGCAACGCCTGCTGTCGTCGTCGATGTTGGGCAGGAAGACCGCCCCCCGGCCCACCACCCACCTGTCCTCACCTATCGCGTCCGTGCCTCCGGCGATGTCGACCCGCCCGTCACGGTTGACATCAGCGCGCAGATCAGCCCGAGCCGCCGGTCCCGCCGCCCAGGCCGGTGACGGCGGCACGGCAAGGACCGTTCCGACCGCGGCCAGGACCAAGATCACGGGTCCGGCAGGATTCGTACGTATACGTCGGTATGAGCGCACAGCGCGTTCCTCCTCGCATTGGGGGGTGTGCACCATGCAAGAGATGAAGAAGCGGCTGGACGTTCATTCCACCGACACAAGAGACACGGGCAGAGGGGATGCCGGCCGCAGCTCTCCCCTTCTCCTCTCTGCCTGCATGTGCATTGAAGGCACGCAAGCGGGCAAACGGTTCCTCTGACATGGGGAGGATGCATGACCATCACGGAGCGGCCCGCCGAGTCGGAAGGCATGAACACCACTTGCTGCGCACGGCACGACAGCCGGCATGACAAGCCCGGCGCCGAAGCGCCCGAGACGGCACGGGAACGGGTCAACCGACGCTGGAACGAGATTCTGCAGGAGACGCGGGTCACCCAGACCGGCGTGCAGATCCTCTTCGGGTTTCTGCTCAGCGTGGCCTTCACCCCTTTGTTCAGGGAGTTGGAGACGCTGGACCGCGCCATCTACGTCACCACCGTGGTCCTCGGCGCGGCGGCCACCGGATCGCTCATAGCGCCCGTCTCCATTCACCGCTTCCTGTCCGGTCAACGTATGAAGGACGAGGTGGTGGAAACCGCCGGCCGCCTGATGATGTGCGGCATGGTCCTCCTCGCCCTGACCATCGGCTGCACACTCCTGCTGATCCTGCGTTTCGTCGTTCCCGGTGTTCTCGCCGAAGTACTCGTCGGCGGGGTCATGCTGTGGTTCGGCCTGTGCTGGTACGTGCTGCCGCTACGCCTGCGACGCCGTGCCGACCGGCGCGCCCGCACACGCCAGAGCTAGAACACCGGCGTACGGGGCCGTGACATCACTCATGCACCGGCGATGCCCGCGCATGCCTCGGGGGGTTCCGGCGGCCAGGGCGGGCCAGGACGGCGTTCAGCAACTGGTGTGTTGCTCACATGGGCCAAGGGCGGGCATGAGCGCTGGCCGCGCCGATCGCCGCTCTGGCCGCCCGCTCGACCAGCGAGATCCCGCTCTCCATGGACACGTTGCCGTCACTGAGGACGGACACCAGATGCCGACGCCCGTGCACCGTGACCTGACCGATGCTGTTGATGACCCACAAGCCGGTGGTGGTCCGCTGCAGCCAGCCGTTCTTGAGCGCCCATCGCGAGCCTGGCGAGCCGGCCGCGGAGACCCCCCAGTCCTGCTCCTCCTCCACCGAGCCCATCAAGCTCTTGATGTAGGCGCGGGAGGCATGGTTCAACCCCTGGGGCGAACGGGCGGAGGCGGACGCGCCTCCGCCGAAGACGGCACGCAGCAGGCGGACCTGGTCCGTTGCGGTGGTCTGGGTGAGCCCCCAGCGCATGCCGTGCCCGCCCCGCGTCGAGGAAAGACCGAGCCGCTCGTTGGCCTCGTCGAGGCCCTCCGCCGCACCGATCGCCTGCCACAGGGCGTGCGTCGCGCCGTTGTCGCTGCTCCGGATCATCGCCTCGGCCATCCGGCGCTGCTCGACCGACGGCGCGCGGCCCTCGTCCTGTGCCTGGAGCAGCAGCGTCGCGAGAATGTCCACCTTGATGATGCTCGCCGTGTCGAACGTCGCCCTCTGCCCGTACGACGCGATCACCCGGTCGGCGCTGTCCAGGTCCAGCACTGCCACGGCAAGTCGCGTGTGACGGCCCGGGCGGACGGGCTTGAGTGCGCGCACGAGGGTGTCCCTCAGGTGCTCGCGGGGCGCCGGCGGCCCCGGCGCAACTGCAGCCGGACGTACGGACGGTGACTGCGCGGTCCGGGTGATGTCGGTGGGCGAACAGGCGGCGAGCGATGCCAGGACTGCGGTCGCGGTGCAGATCTTCAGGGCGTGCGCGCGCAGGTCGTACGTCCGGTGGGGCTGTCCTTCGGGCATGGCGGGCGGGCCGCGGCCTTTCCGTGGGAGAGGAAGCGGAGAACAGTCCGAAAATATGGGAACTCTTCATGATTCGTCGGCTCAACCTGAGGAGCGGCGTGTCGCGTGGCGAGGAGAGAGTCACGTCACGTGACCGACGGCTCAGGCGACCGGACGGCCGGCCGCGTCGCCCATCGAGTTCGGTCTCATCCCGTGGGACGCCATCGGAACCAGAAGTCGACCCCGTCGACCCGGTAGCGGTCTCCGGCGTCGAATCGCACCTCACCTGTCAACCGCCGGACACCTTCCGGCATCTGACGGTGTGGGGCCAGGAGGATGTCCAGTTCGTCGTAGCGGGCGTCGATCCCCCCGTTTCCCGGATGGCTGCGCAACTCGACTTTTCCGGCTTCGAAAGCCTCGTTCCACCTGGCGAAGATCGCCCACTGCTCCCGCTCCATCACCACCGCCGCCTCGCTCGCCACCCACACGAGGTATTCGTCGGCCTCGTCGTCGGGGTCGTAGTCGCGACCTTCGAAGTAGTGCGGAACGTCATCGATGACCGCGAGTCCTTTGCGGGGCCCGTCACACCACTCCAAGTCCACGTAGACACGCTCGAAGCCGTCCGCGATCAACCGCTGCTCGTCCCAGGTCTCAGCCACATCGGGAGGCTACCCGGCCACCGCTGGTGATCATGGACGCAGAGGAAGCCGGGGCCGCCGGCGAGGAAGGCGAGGAAGGCGGGGAAACCGAAGGCATACGGCCAGCCGGGGGACCTGACACACCCCGCGTCGTACACGCGGCGAGCCGAACGGAGCAACCCCGCAGGCATCCGGCGTGCGCGCTCGGTGTGATGGAGGTATCCCAACCGCTCCGCAGTAAGGCAACTCATGCGCACACGGAACCTCGCCGCCACGGCTCTGCTCACCGGTCTCCTCGCCCTGACAGGCGCAACCGTCGCCCACGCCACCGACCTGGCTCCCACCGGCAGCTCCAGCGTCAACAACCGCTCGTGCAACACCGAAGAGGACTCGCTTCTCCACGGAGTGGTGGCTCGCCTCACGGCCCACGCGGACGCGGCTGAGCGGTGCGACGCCAACCAGTATCCGTCCAGCCAGGTGTTCGGCGAGCTCACGTCCTGAGGTCTTCGCCGACGGGCGCTCGACGTCGGCGAAGCAGGGCCTCCCCCGACATGACTCCCCAGTTGTCTCGCGACCCGGCCTTGGTCCGTGGCGACAATCCGGCCTTGGTCCGTGGCGAGGGGGCTGGGGAGTCACTGGCGTAGAACACCCCGTGGGGGCGGAACACCCGACGCCGCTCGGCGGCCCGCTAAGGCCGGACGTACGGGCGAGTCATGATCTCCATGTTGTGGCCGTCGGGATCGTCGAAGTACGCGCCGCGACCGCCGAAGAGGCGGTTGATCCGGCCGGGCTCGGTGTGGCTCGGGTCTGCGTAGTACGTGACCCCGACCGTATCCAGGCGGGCGATCATGGTGTCGAACTGATCGTCGGGCACAAGGAAGGCGTAGTGCTGCGGCTGGACGGGCTCGTCGCGCTTCTCGTAGTAATCGAGTGTCACGCCGTTGCCCAGATCGACGGGCAAGAACGGCCCGAAGGGGGCGCCGACCTTCAGCCCCAGGATCGCGGCGATGAACTCGGCCGACAGCTGACGGTCCGCGGCGTAGACGGCTATGTGGTTCAGCTGGACGGTGGTCGACGATTCGAGTTCAGGCCGGTGCTGCTCATCACGTGGCATGTGGGATGTGTCTCCGAGTCTTGGATCCGTTGTGGAGCGCCGCATCAGGGGGGCGCGGGGAGAGAAGACTGGGAGAGGGGGCGGGGCTCTTGCCCGCCTCGTGCTCACGCCGAGGCCGGGTGCCTCACTCGTGTATGGCCCATGGCCGACCCGGCAGTCACCTGACTGACCTTAGTACTTCCATGCGAATCACCACAACGCCGATCACCGTCGTCCGTGAAGAGCCTGAGCTCCACCTGACGGGGCGTCGGAGGGCTGCTGGGCACCGGCCCGGGGAGCGCCACCGTTCTCAGGATCGACGTCGACCTCTCATCGCGCAGGGCGCGCGAACTCCTGCGCCGTCACAGGACATCGACGCGGACGCAGTCATCCTGCGGTCCGCTCCCGGTGCCGACCTGAACGTTGACGTCAGCGACATCGACCACGGCGCAGATCCTCTCCTGGGACGAAGCGGCGGGTGCCGCGGCCAGCGTCAGCAGAGCCGCCACGAGGGCGGCGGCGGCCATCAGGGCGTTGATCCGGCGGCTGCGCATGGGAGCCTCCTGCAAGACGTGAATACTCCATTCAGGGCATGCCCGCACCTTCGATCCGTACATACAACACCCCGTCAGTTCACTCCCATGGGGGACATCGCGAACGCCAGTGCCCGAGCCATGCGGGGACGACCGGGGGCGGCCTGACGCCGTTCTTCATGGGCTCCCTTGGCTGCGCTCACGGCCGTGAACGACCTGGTGGGTCGCCCAGGTCGAGAGCGTCGTCCTCGCGGACTGCTCGTGACAGCCGATGAGCCGGCCGCCGGCTTGCCCGGGACCCGGTGCCCGGCGGCTGCACCGGCCCCACCGGCGTCACCGTCGTACGAACGGAGCAATCAGACTCGCGCGCCGCCCCGCATGGCACGGACGATGAACATGATCGACCGGGCCGGACGGAGGGTGACAGGATGCTGCTGCGAGATCACCCCCGCCGCGGCCACCGAGCCGTCGCGGCTGCCCTCGGCTGTGCTCTGTCCGCCGTCACACTCATCGGGTGCGGCGACAGCCAGGACACCGGCCCCTCGCCTACGCCGACGACGAGCAGCCCCGATGCCGCGTCGTTCTCCGGAGTCCCGCCGTCGGCACTGGCCTCCCAGGCGGCTTCCGCGATCGCCTCCGCATATGCTTCGGCTTCGGTGGCGGCGTCCTCGGCACGTGCCCGCGCCTCCGAGTTCGAGGCGTCCGTCGACGCCGAGGTCGCCCGGGCCAATGCCGCTGCTGAGAAGGCGTTGGAGAACGTCGAGGGGCGCGGCAACGCGGTGGCAGAAGTCGGTATGAAGGGCCTGCCCAGGGACGAGACGAGCGGGCTGCTCGCCGTGCTCGTCACGATCACCAACAAGACCGACAGCAGGGCTTCGTACGCCGTGCAGATCGATTTCGAGGACTCGTCCGGCAAGGTCGTCGAGACAAGGTTCGTGGGCGCGGAGAACCTCGACCCGGGCGATAAGGAACAACCCATCGCCTTCAGCCGGCAGCCTGCCGACGTACAGCTCACCCCCCGTCTGGCCAAGGCACAGCGGTATTGACGTGCGAGAGCCGCAGGCGTCGGGCCGGGGCGTTGTCCACCCGGGCAGACACCCTGGCACCGCGGCATATACGGGCCCGACATGCTCTTGCCGGACTGCGGCAACAGCGTCCAGAGCCGACCCGCGACAGCTGACCCGCGCGCGGTGAGCGGCGCAGGTCAGCGCGGCAGCGCTCGTGCAGCGGTTCAGTCCACTTCGCCGGTCTCACGAAGAAGGTCGAGGTCCGCCTCCGGAGCCCTCAGAGGGCCGGCCGTGCGCGTGACCGGTACACACGCTTCGCCGTCGTCGTCCAGCAGTTTCTCCAGGTCCGTGACGCGGAGGTAGCAGTCGCCGTCGACTCCCCAGTCGCGTCCCCACGAGTTGCGCAGCCGCACCACGGGGATCGTGCCGTTGTGGCCGTTCAGGCGCGCCTTCAGCGAGACACCGCGCACCAGGATCGCATGGCCACCGGAGCCACCCTCGGACACCTCCAGCAGCCCGTTCGGAGCCGGCTCCATCATCGAGTCGTACCACTTGACTCCGATCACGACGGGGCCGAAGTAGCCCAGCGTGCGCAGCACGTCGTCGACACCGAACGCCCAGCGGTACTCCTCCATGTATCCACGGGCGGCGATGGCCTTGGCACCCGCCAGCACCGACGTGCCGTCGTAGTCCTCCCCGGGCCACTCGTCGAGCCGCTGTGCCTCCCGGTACACCGTGCGGGCGAAGCCGTCGTCCACACCGGGCACCTGCACGGGGGTGGCGATGAGCTCATGCGACCAGGCGAAGCCGACGCAGGCGCCCTCGCGGCCCTGGTCGAGCCAGCCAGGACAGGCCCATCCGGCCGAGCGCAACGGCGCTCGCTCGGCGACCAACGCGCGGATCGGATACTCCCTGCTGCGCTCGTCGAACTGCGGGACCCGGTCAAGACGTGGATCGATGGTCGTGTTGCCGTTCTTGAGACGCAGGGCTCCCATACCGCTCCTCACACCGATGGACTGGCACCAGTTGATATGAGCCAGCGCCGCGGCGCAGCCGGAAAGTCAGGTCCGTACGCCGATCGGGGGATGCGCGTTAGGTGCATTCCGACGGCCCGGCCCGCCGCGCCCAGGTGTCGCCTTGTCCTCGTTGCCGTCGCAGTGTCACAGGCGTGTCAGGAAACGGCTCCCACTCGGTGTGAACAAGCCAAAGCGTGGCTGACATGAGACATGATCACCGGAACATTCCGACTCCCGGGGGACTTCTCATGGCTTACGCGACTCGTTCGGTCCGTACCACCGCCGTACTGGCCACTCTTTCACTCGGCATCCTGGCCTTGACGGCATGCAAGGGCGAAGCCGACAAGGGCACGGCCGCTCCCAGCCCAGCCGCGGAAGCGTCCTCAGCGGGTACGGACAAGAGCTCCGCCACTCCTGCGACGGCAACCCCAGGCGGCAGCGACAGCAGCGGGGGCTCCGCCGGCAGCGGGGGCAGCACCCCGCCGTCGTCCGAGCCCGGCGTCGACGACGACCAGGACGGAGGCGTGGGCATGTGCGAGACGACCGACTTGACCTTCACGGTCACCGTCGCGTCCAAGCCCGTCAACCACGCCCTGCTGACCGCGGTGAACAAGGGCGGTGACCCCTGCCTGCTGCCGGCGAACGAGTTGGTGATCACGATCCCGGGGCTCGACGGCGCCGCCGAGCACATGGGTCCCGACGGCAAGGACTGGCTCCTCAAGCCCGGCGAGAAGGCGTACGCCGGGATCATGTTCTCGCGCGCCGACACCGCGGGCGGCAAGAGCGCCGACAAGGTGGAGATCGCGCTCACCGCCGCCGAGAGCCCCACGACGGTGCCGATCAACGGTGGCCCCGTCACGGTCAACGACGGTCAGGTCACCAGCTTCTTCGGCACCGCCGAGGACGCACTCACGTACTGACGGAGCCTGCGCCCCGGGATCCGACGCCAGGTCGACACGGCGTACGACGCGCCGGGCGGCCGGGTCCGCGACTACGCACCCGGCCGCCCGCCCGACCTCCTGGCCGTCCTGCGGGCCGCTTCGACGCTCGGGCTTGACGAGGCGTCAGCTATTGATCATGTCCCTGGTCTGGGCGTAGACCACGGCATCGAGGAACAGGTCCGTGTGGCTGAGGCAGGCGGTCCTGGTGTTCGCCGCGCCGGACAGGGACACGGAGCTGTCGGGGTTGATCACCATGTCGCAGGGCGACCACCAGGTGGCGTAGCGGGGTGAACCGGGCGTCTCATCACCGGAGTTGAGGGCGCTGAGAAAGCTGGAGCCGATGCGCATCTCGGTGCAGGAGGCGTCGAAGCAGCTGTTGGCGCTGTCCGTCCCGTGGTTCGGGCCGCCCAACGACACCCAGGCGTCGACTTCGGAGGTCCCCGCGAGGTTCTTCAGGTAGTGGCGCGAGGAGAGCCCGCCCATGGAGTGGCTGACGATGTCGACCTTGGTGGCGCCGGTGGCCGCGAGCAGTCGGTCGACCTCGGCCGCCAGTTGCCGCGCTGTCGTGATGTTGGACTGGCGCCAGTCGTAGGACCACTGGTCCAGGTGGGAGGAGGGCCAGCCGTCGGCTCTGAACCGGTCGGCCATGACGTTCCAGTTGCTTGCGTCACCGGTGTAGCCGTGCACGAAAAGGACGGGGTTGCCGGCGGAGGTGAAGGTGGAGCTGCTGGACGCCTGGGCGGGGCCTGGGGCCTGTACGGCGAGAAGGGCGCCGGCCATGGTCGTGGCAGCGGTCATGAGGAACTTCTTCACGAGGGACTCTCAAGGTGGGGTTCGGGGAGGCGCTCGACGGCGCGTTCTGAGCGGACCCGCCTGGCGCAGCTCCCGGGTCACGGGAGGTGCCTGCGGGCATACGGGGGCGTGCCGAAGGGGCCGGTTCGCCACGGCCGCACGGGGAGGACACCGGGTGTCGTTGAGGGTGGCGTGAGCGTACTGACCAGTAGGTACGAGTGGTCAAGAGGTGTGCGCCGAGTTTTCGGCCCGGCCGCCCGCACGTCGCCGTCATGGCGCGGACTCGGCTGTGCCGCGGCGGCTTCCACCTGAGCGAGAGCCGCTGCGGCGCCGTCCCTATCCGGTCATTGTCCTGCCGGCCGGTGGACACGGAACTCCTTGAATGGAACGCTCCCTACAGAGCGCGGAGCGCGGACGGTACACACGGCCGACGGCGGCGACCCCGTCGTACAGGCACCGCTCACATGCCGCACTCCCCTGCATCGGCCCACCTCGCCGCTCCAGCACCCCAGCGGAACGCGCCCGGCCGTGTTTCCGCGCGGGCCGCACCTCGCATCAGTGGGAAGTCCTCGTAGCTGCGAGTGCTCCGCAAGCCCTCCCACCCCCCGCTTCCACATCAGCAGCCGATGCGTCCTGCCTTCGTTCCTGCCTTTGCTCGTGGTTCCGTCCTCCGTCCCTGCCTTCGCTGGTGGTTCCGTCCTTCGTCCCTGCCTTCGCTCGTGGTTCCGTCCTTCGTTCCCTGCTCGCCGAGAGGAGTTACCGCATGAACATCCGAACCAGGCCGGCGGCACTGACCCTCGTCCTCGCCACGGCCGCAGTCCTGACCGCCCCCACCGCCAGAGCCGACGCGCCCACGGACGACGGACCGGCGGAGTTCGCCGTGGACTCCACGGCCGACGCCGTCGACGCCGACCCGTCGGACGGCCTGTGCCGCACCGCGTCGGGTGTCTGCAGCCTGCGCGCCGCGGTGATGGCCGCCAACTCCCGCCCCGGCAGCACCATCACGCTGCCTCCGGGCCGCTACCGCCTGACCATCCCGCCCGATCCCCGTCTGATCGTCGGCGACAACCCCGACCCGACCACCGGCGACCTGAACGTCGACGCGCCGACCACGATCCGCGGCTCCGGCGCTCGGGCCACCGTGATCGACGCCAATCGCCTGGACCGCGCCTTGCGCATGCGGGCGGACACGAAACTGTCGGATCTGACAATCACCGGAGGCGTGGCCAAGCAGCGTGAACTGCCCATCACCGACACCGGGGGCGGCGGCATCGCCAACGGACACCGTATGGCGCTGCGACGGGTCGCCGTGACCGGGAACTCCGCGGGCTACGGCGGCGGCATCTTCAACACGCCCGGCTCGCACCTGGATCTGATCGACAGCACCGTCAGCGGGAACGCCGCAGGGGAGGCCGGAGGCATCAGGTTCGACGACACCGGCACCGTGACCAACTCGACCATCGTCGGCAACCGCGTGACGAACCCGGGCGACCGCCCCGGCAGCCTCGCCGGGTACGGCGGCGGGATCGACATCCGCGGGCTCGGAGTCGTGGAGATCCTCAACTCCACCATTCACGGGAACACTTCGAGCGACGGCGGAGGCGGGATCAACATCGCCCCCGCGTACCTCGACAGCCTGCCCTCCCCCATCCCCGACATCGTGGATCTGCCGCTGGGGCGGCTCACGCTGCGCAATTCCGTCGTGGCAGGCAACACCGTCGGCGGCGAGGCCGCCGACTGCAAGAGGGCCTTCGCCACCATCGCGTCGAAGGGCCACAACCTCGACGGTGACGGGAGTTGCCGACTCACCGCCCCGGGAGACCTGCCCAGCCGTCCCTCACTGATCGGTCCCCTCGCCGACAACGGCGGCCCCACGGACACCGCCGCTCTGCTGCCGGGAAGCCCCGCCCTCGACGCGGCCGCCGACTGCCCGGCCACCGATCAGCGCGGTGTCGCCCGCCCCCAGGGCGCCGCCTGCGACATCGGCGCCTACGAGCACACGCCATGACCACGCCGCCCACACCGGCATCAGGAGATGCGATGAGATCACCGAGTCCACGCAACACCCTGGCCCGCGCCTTGACCGTGCTTCTGGCTCTGCTGTCGTCCTCCTTCCTCTCTCCCCCGCCCGCGGCCCGCGCCGACACCGCTCACGGCTCCTTGACCGTGCGCACCGACCACGGCTGGGTACGAGGTGCCCTCCACCGTGCCGGCGGCCGGGTCTTCCACGGCATCCCCTTCGCCGCCCCGCCGACAGGAGAGCTGCGGTGGCGTCCCCCGCGCCCCGGCGAGCGCTGGACCGGTGTCCGGGACGCCACCGCTCCGGCCGCTCCCTGCGCCCAACTCCCGCTGACGCTGCTGCCCGACGGCGGCCCCGTCCTGCCCGGCGAGTCCAACCGCACCGGCAGCACGACCGAGGACTGCCTGTACCTCAACGTGTGGACTCCGGCCCGCACCGGCGGCCGGCCCCTGCCGGTGCTGGTGTGGCTGCACGGCGGGGCAACGCCTTCGGCGCGGGCAGCGATTACGACGGTTCGGCGCTGGCCGCACGCGGCCTGCTCGTGGTGACCGTCAACTACCGCCTGGGCGCACTGGGGTTCCTCGCCCACCCCGCCCTGTCGGAGGAGAGCGGGGACCGCGCCTCCGGCGACTACGGCTTGATGGATCAGCAGGCCGCGCTGCGCTGGGTCCGGCGCAACATCGGCGCCTTCGGTGGCGACCGCGACCGGGTGACCCTCGGCGGTCAGTCCGCCGGGGCGGTGGACACCTGCGCCCACATCGCCTCCCCGACCGCCGCCGACCTGTTCCAGCGGGCTGTTCAGCAGAGCGGGAGCTGCGCCTCGGAAGGCGGTTTGACACCGCTCACGCTGGGCGCGGCCGAGCACAGGGGACGCGACTTCGCCGCCTCGGTCGGCTGCGCGGAGCCGGCCACCGCGGCGGCCTGTCTGCGCGCCCTGCCCACCACCGCACTCCTCCGCGCCGCCGGGACCGGGACCGGCTCCCTGTGGAGCCCGAACACCGGGCCGCGTATCCTGCCGCGCCCTCCGCACCGGGCGTGGGCCGAGGGCCGGGTGAACGCGGTCCCGACCCTGAACGGCACCACCCACGACGAGTACCGGTACTTCACGGCGCTGTACGTGGACCTGCTCGGGGGCGGCCCCCTCACCGCCGCCTCGTACGCCACTACGGTCGGCCTCCAGTACGGCGGCCGCGCACCGGCCGTCCTGGCCACGTATCCGGCGTCGGCGTACCCGTCCCCCAACCTGGCGTACTCGGCCGTCAACACCGACCAACGGTTCGCCTGCCCGGCACGGGCCGACAGCCGCCTGTACAGCACCCGGGCACCCGTCTACGCCTACGAGTTCCACGACCCCCAGGCACCACCGTTCATCCCGGCACCGCACACGCCGCAGGGCGCGTTCCACGCCTCGGAACTGGCCTACCTCTTTCCCCTGGACTCCCTGCGCCTGACGCCCGCCCAACAGCGGCTGTCCGCCACGATGACGGCCTACTGGGCCCGGTTCGCGGCCACCGGCGACCCCCATGTGCCCGGCCTGCCCGCCTGGCCCCGTCACACGACGGAAGCGGAAGGGGACCGGGTGCAGGTGCTGGCGCCGGACCGGGTCGCACCCACCGCGGGATTCGCGACCGACCACCACTGCGGCTTCTGGCTCCCCTCCCCCGCTTCCCGGGGCGCCGGGCGATGACACCGAGCTACCCGGGGCTGCCACCCTCACCCGAGGGCCGCGTTCCTGGAACGCCGTGGTGAGCCGCGAGCGCCAGCAACGCGACCCGCAACGGCCCGGTCTCCAGGACGGCGCCCGGTTCGAACCAGCGGGCGACGGCGGTGCCGCTCGCCATGCGGAGTGTGAAGCGCGCCAGTTCGTCCGCGGCCTGCGGGCGGTCGTGCAGCCCGAACACGGCGCTCAGTGAATCGCGAGCCCAGACCACCAGCGCGTCGCGGTAGTGGTGCACCTCGGCCACGGCCGCCGCGCTGGCGTCCTGCTGCACCATGCCCAGCCCCAACAGCAGTTTCAGACCGTGCGGATGGCGTCGGAAGGCCTCCTCGACATGGGCGAGGAAGACGTCCAGGCGCTGTACGACGTCGGCGCCCGGTATCGCGGCCGGGGGCAGGGCGGCCAGAAGCGCGGTCCTGGCGCGTTCCAGCACCGCGACGTAGATCCCGTCCTTGCTGCCGAAGTGCCAGTAGATCGAGCTGGGCGGCAGACCGCACTCGGCCGAGATCATGGAGATGGACGTGGCGGCGTAGCCGTACCTCGACATCAGTTCGCCGGCGGTGTCGAGAATCGCGTCACGCGACCGTGCGCCGCGGTCCTTGACCGGTGCGTCGACGTCTCGTGCGGGCTTGGCCGAACTCACCGGTCCCCCTCGGTCGTTCGTGCGTCGATCCAGGCGCGGACCGCGGACGCGGTCGTGTCCGCATGGTCCTGCATCATCGTCACATGGTCGCCGGGGACGTCCACGACGTCGTGCGGCGACGGCCAGGACGTCCGCCAGTCGTCCGCGTCCGCGGAAGCCGCCATGGCGGGTGTGGGCCGCAGCGCGCGCACCAGGAGCGTGGGCGTGCTGACCGGCTCGGGCTGCCAGCCGAGGAAGATCCGGTTGTAGGCCCCCATCGCGGCCAGCGCGGTGTCGTCTCCCCCGGGGCCGGCGACCGGTTCTCCGGTGCTCGGCTGCGGCGGGGCGGCCAGGGACAGCAGCCAGTCCTTGCTGCTGTTGTCCGCCGTGATGTGGTAGGTGTCCAGGAGCACCAGCCCGGCCGGAGCCCGCCCCAGGGCCTCCAGCCGGTGGGCCACCAGGTGCGCCACGTTGCCGCCCGCCGACCGTCCTACGACGACGAAGGGCCCGTCCCCGACGTGCCGCAGCACGCTGTCGGCCTGTGTGCGGGCCAGCGCGGCGCGGTCCTGCGGTACGGCGGTCCCGGCGCCGATACCCGGGTGCGGGAACTCGAGGACGTCCAGGGCGTCGTGGAAGGCGCGGTGGAAGCGTGGGAAGTCTCCGCCGTCCGAGGCGGGCGAGGGATGGTAGGCCGGGAAGTAGACGACCGTCGGCGTTTTGGAGCCGGGGCGGCCGTGGGAGCGGCGGATCGGGGGCAGGGCGTGTTCGCGGCCCTGCGCGGCCGTGAAGGTGGGCAGTGCCCAGGACGCGGTGACGAGCAGGTGCATGGCCGCCACCGGTTGTCCCGCGGCGCTGACCGTACGGAACAGCGAGGAGAGGGTGTACGCGGGCCGCGCGGCCCCCGAGGCTCCGGGGGTCTCGGGGGTGGCTGCGGCGTCCGGTTCGCCGTCCAGCAGGCCGAGCAGGTGACGTGCCAGTTCCTGGGCCGTGCGGTGCTCGAACACGACCGCCGCCGACAGCTTCAGCCCCAGCGCCGTGCTCAGCCGGTTGCGGATCTGCACGGCGGTGAGGGAGTCGAACCCCAGATCGGCGAGGATCTTGCCGTCCGGGAGGGCGTCGGCGTGCGGGTATCCGAGCACCGCGGCCACCTCGCCCCGCAGCAGTCCCACCAGCGCCGCCTCCCGCTCGTCCGGGGACAGGCGGGCCAGCCGCGGCCGCCAGGCTCCCGGCTCCGGCATCTGCCCGGCCGGGCCGGCGGAGTCGGAGGGCCCCGCCGCGGCGGTCGGGCGCCTGTCACGGACGAGTCCCCGCAGCGGCGGCGGCAGGTGCCCCGCGCCGGACCGCAGCGCCGCCCGGTCCGGCAGGACCGGCGCCAGGACCGGCTCCGTCGAGCGCAGCGCCGCGTCGAAGAGGGCGAGGCCCTGCCGAGTGGACAGCGGCACGAACACATCGCGTGGCCGCGGGCGGGCTCGGGTCGGCTCCGCCGCCATGCCGTCGGCGTGCTCCCACGGGCCCCACGCCAATGACAGCGCCGGCAGTCCTTCGGCGGCGCGGCGACGGGCGAAGGCGTCGAGGAAGGAGTTCGCTGCCGCGTAGTTGCCCTGGCCCGCCCGCCCCAGCAGACCGGAGACGGAGGAGAACACGACGAACGCCGAAAGACCCAGGTCCCGGGTCAGTTCGTGCAGATTCCAGGCCGCGTCGGCCTTCGGCCGCAGCACGGCCGCCATCCGCTCGGGCGTCAGCGAGTCCAGCACCCCGTCGTCGAGGACCCCGGCGGCATGCACCACGGCGGTCAGCGGCGGCTCGCAGCGCTCGACCACCTCGGCCAGCGCGACACGGTCGGCCGCGTCACAGGCGACGATGCGGACCCGCTCCGCACCCGACTGCGCCAGCTCGGCGCTCAGTTCCCGGGCTCCCGGCGCCTGCGGCCCTCGGCGTCCGGTCAGCAGCAGATGCCGTACGCCGTGCTCGGCGACCAGGTGACGTGCCAGTTCGGCGCCGAGGGCGCCGGTACCTCCGGTGATCATCACCGTACCGTCCGCACCGAAGACGGCCGCCCGCGTGGCCGAGGTATCACCGGCCGAGGCCAGTCGTGGAACCGTCACCTGCCCGCCGCGCACCCGGAGTTGCGGCTCACCGGTGGCGACGGCCGAAGGGAGCATCCGCAGCGACTCGGGCCGCCCGTCCACATCCACCAGCACGACACGGCCGGGCAGCTCCGACTGTGCCGTACGGACCAGCCCCCAGACCGCTGCACCGGCGAGATCCGGCACCGGCCCGGTGGCGTCCCGTGTCACGACGACCAACCGTGCGCCCGCCGTACCCGGATCGCCCTGCCAGTCCTGGAGCAGCTCGAGTACGCGGCCGGTCGACTCGTGCACGGCGGGCAACGGATCGGTTCCCGAGGTACTGGCCACCGCCGTGACGACGACGAGTTCGGCGTTCCCGGCGCCGCCCGGCAGGAACTCGGCGAGATTCAGCTCGTCCGGCCCGCGGACCACCCAGGCGCGCTCGACGTCGTCGCCGGGGACGTCGACGGCGACCCAGTCGGGGCGCAGCAGAGCCCTTCGTACGAGGTCGTGCGTCGTGCCGTCGGTCACGGCCGCGGCCGGGAGTTCCCTGGTGGTCAGTGAGTCCACGTGCGCCACGGGCCGGCCGGACGGGTCGGCCAGGGTCAGCGAGACCGTGTCCGGGCCCGTCGACGTCACCCTGACGCGAAGCCGAGTGGCTCCCGAGGCGTGCAGGCTCACGCCGCTCCACGCGAACGGCACGCGCACCGCACTCGTGTCGGCGCCCGGTGCGGCCAACAGGGGTGCGTGCAACGCGGCGTCGAACAACGCGGGGTGCAGTGCGAAGCGATCCGCATTCGAGGTGTGCGATGCCGGCAGCCGGACCTCCGCGAAGACGTCGGAGCCGCGCCGCCACAGTGCGGTGACTCCCTGGAATGCGGGCCCGTAGGCCCGGAGTCGGCGAGGGCGGCGTAGGCGCCGGTGAGGTCCAGTGCCTCGGCGTCCTCGGGCGGCCACGGTGTCGGTTCGCCTTGCGCGGGACGTGCGCGGCCCAGCCGGCCGGAGGCGTTCCGGGTCCACGGGGTGTCCTCGTCGGCGGGCTCCTCCGGGCGGGAGTAGATGTCGAGCGGCCGGACGCCCGAGTCGTCCCGGGCGCCCACCACGACCTGGACCCGCACCCCCGCGGAACCGGGCAGGGCGAGCGGCGCCTGCATCACGAGGTCGTCGACGGCACCGCAGCCCACCTCGTCGCCCGCCCGCACGGCCATCTCCACGAACACCGTCGCGGGTACGATCACCCGCCCGGCGACGACATGATCCGCGAGCCACGGGTGGGTCCCGAGGGACAACAGGGCGGTCAGCACCGTCCGTTCGGTGTCCGGCACCGGGAACGCGGGGCTCAGCAGCGCCCCGGTGTCGGCCGCCGGGGGCGGTGCGTCCAGCCAGTACCGCTGCCGCTGGAAGGCATACGTCGGCAGGTCCACGCGCCGTGCGCCGGAGCCCTCGTAGACCGCCGCCCAGTCGACGGCGGCGCCGGCCACGTGCAGTCGCGCCACGGCCGCCACAAGCGTCTCCGGTTCGTACGCGCCGCCTCGTGCGGCCACGGCGAGAACAGGGTCGCCCGTGGACACGCCCGTGGTCACGTCGGCCAGGCAGTCCCCGGCCGCCGCGGTGAGTGCGGGGCCGGGACCGAGTTCCAGGTAGGCCGTGACCCCGTCGTCCGCGAGCCGGCGCACGGCGTCGGCGAAGCGTACGGGCCGCCGGGCGTGCCGGGCCCAGTACTCGGGCGAGCACAGGTCCGCAGGCTCGGCGGGCCGGCCCGTCACGGTGGAGACGATCGGGATGCGCGGCGGCCGGAAGGTCACCCCGCGTGCGACGCCGAGGAATTCGTCGAGCATCGGCTCCATCAGGGGCGAGTGGAAGGCATGACTCACCCTCAGCCGTACGGCCCTGCGGCCGCGCGCCTCGAAGCCGGCCGCGACCACGCGGACCGCGTCCTCCGCGCCGGAGACGACCACGGAGCGGGGGCCGTTGACGGACGCGACGGCCACCAGTGACCTGAACCCGGCCAGTGCCGTGTCGACTTCCTCCTCCGTCGCGTCCAGTGCCACCATCGCGCCCCCCGCGGGGAGCGCCCCCATCAGCCGGCCGCGTGCGGCGACGAGCGTGGCCGCGTCGGGCAGGTCGAGTACGCCGGCGACATGCGCGGCCGTCAGCTCGCCGACGGAGTGGCCCACGAGACGGTCGGCCCGCACCCCCCACGCATCGAGCAGCCGGAACAGCGCGACCTCGAAGGCGAACAGTGCGGCCTGGGTGAAGTCCGTGCGGTCCAGCAGTGCCGCTCGCGGTGAGCCCGCCTCGGCGGACAGCACCGCGCTCAGCGGCTGCGGGAGAAGGTCGTCCAGGTGCCGGCAGACGTCGTCGAAGGCCTCGGCGAAGACGGGGAAGGCGGCCCGCAGTTCGGCGCCCATGCGGGGGCGCTGGGCACCTTGTCCGGTGAACAGGAAGGCCGTACGGACCTCCGGGTCCGCCAGTCCTCGTACGACTCCCGGTGCGTCCCGGCCCTGCGCGAGCGCCCTCAGCGACGTGAGCATCCGCGTCCGGTCACCGGCCGGCACCGCCGCCCGATGCGCGAGGGCGGAGCGCGACACCGCCAGTGAGTGGCCGACGTCCGCGGACGACAGTTCCGGCCGGTCGGCCACCTCGGTCGCGAGTCGTCGGGCCTGGGCGCGCAGCGCGTTCTCGTCGGCGGCGGACAGCAGCCATGGCACGGGCGGCGGCGCGGCGGCCTCCGAGAAGAGCGCCGGCTCGCTCTCCGGTGCCTCCTGCAGGATCACGTGCGCGTTGGTCCCGCCGATCCCGAAGGCCGAGACCCCCGCGCGCCGCGGACGCTCCGAGGCCGGCCAGGGCCGGGGCGCGGTGAGCAGCTCCACCCGGCCCGAGTCCCAGTCGACGTGCGGGGTCGGTGCGTCGACGTGCAGGGTCCGGGGCAGTGCGCCGTGCCGCATGGCCTGCACCATCTTGATGACGCCGGCGACTCCCGCCGCCGCCTGCGTGTGCCCGAGGTTGGACTTGACCGAGCCGAGCCACAGCGGCTCCTCGCGGTCCTGGCCGTACGTGGCCAGGAGGGCCTGTGCCTCGATGGGGTCGCCCAGCCGGGTGCCCGTGCCGTGGGCCTCCACCGCGTCCACGTCACCGGCGCGCAGCCCCGCGTCCGCCAGCGCCTGCGTGATGAGCCGCTGCTGCGCGGGGCCGTGGGGCGCGGTCAGCCCGTTGGAGGCGCCGTCGGAGTTGACCGCGGAGCCACGCAGTACGGCCAGGACCGGATGGCCGTTGCGGCGGGCGTCGGACAACCGCTCCAGCAGGACCAGCCCCACGCCCTCGCCCCAGGCCGTGCCGTCGGCAGCCGCCGAGAAGGACTTGCAGCGCCCGTCCGGTGACAGGCCGCGCTGCCGGCTGAACGCCAGGAACGGCTTGGGCGTCGCCATCACCGTGACTCCGCCGGCCAGCGCCAGCGAGCACTCGCCGGAGCGCAGCGCACGCGCCGCCCAGTGCAGTGCCACGAGCGAGGACGAGCACGCGGTGTCGACCGTGATCGCCGGGCCGCGCAGACCGTACACGTAAGACAGACGACCGGAGGCGACGCTGCCCGCCGAGCCCAGGCCCAGGTGCGCCTCCAGCTCGTGGTGGCGGGTGAGTCGGGCGGAGTAGTCGGCGTACATCACGCCGACGAACACCCCGGTGTCGCTCTCGCGCAGCGACGCCGGGTCGATCCCGGCGCGCTCCCACACCTCCCAGGACGTCTCCAGAAGCAGCCGCTGCTGCGGATCCATCGCGAGCGCCTCGCGCGGTGAGATACCGAACAGCGCGGCGTCGAACTCCGCGGCCCCGTGCAGGAATCCGCCGTGGCGGGTGTACGAGGTGCCGATCCGGTCGGGATCGGGGTCGTACAGGGCGTCGAGGTCCCAGCCTCGGTCGGCCGGGAACTCAGAGACGGCGTCCCGCCCCTGCGCCACCAACTTCCACAGGTCTTCGGGTGAGTTGACGTCATCGGGATACCGGCAGCCCATGGCGACGATCACGACGGGATCGTCCGGTGCGGGCCGGTCCTGTCCGGCGTACGCCCGCGTACGTCCCCCGGGACCGTTTCCGAGGAGAGCGACGCGCAGATACCGGGCCACCGCGGCCGGTGTCGGGTGGTCGAAGACCAGCGTCGCCGGCAGGGTCAGGCCGGCGAGCGCACCGAGTCGGTCCACCAGCTCGACCGCGCCGACGGACGTCATGCCGAGATCGGTGAAGGGGCTGTCCGCGTCGGGCGGATCGCCCGGCGCGTGTCCGTGCCGGCACACCTCGGCCGTCTCGGAGAGCACCAACTCCCGTATCGCCCGCTCCTGGTCACCGGGCGAGAGGGACAGGAGCCGCTCACCCAGGGCAGTGGGGCGGCGCCCGTCCGTGCGTGGACGGGCGGTGTCGCCCGCGACCGGGGCCGCGGGCGCGGGGGCGACCAGGTGGTGCCGGGCGATCTTGCCGGACGCGGTGCGCGGGACCGTGGCGATCTCGCGTATCTCGGTCGGCACCTTGTAGTCGGCCAACCGGGTCCGGCACTCGGCGAGCACCCGCCCGGCGTCGAACCCGGGGCCCGGGACGACGAAGGCCACCGGCACCTCGCCGAGCACATCGTGCGGCGCGCCCACGACCACGGCCTCCGCCACGCCGGCGCACTGCGACACGGCCTGCTCGATCTCGGCCGGGTGGATGTTCTCCCCGCCACGGATGATCAGCTCGCTGACCCGCCCGGTGAGCCGGAGATGGCCGTGCTCGACAAGGCGGCCGAGGTCCCCGGTGCGGTACCAGCCGTCCCGCAGCGCGGCGGCGGTCGCCTCGGGCTGCTGGTGATACCCGGTCATCAGGCTCGGCCCACGCACCCAGACCTCGCCCTCGGCGCCGTCCGGCACGTCCTCGCCGCTTCCCGGGTCGACGACCCGTACGTCCATGCCGGGGACGGGAGGGCCGCAGGAGCCGTCGACCCTGGGGCCCTCGGGACGGTTCACCGCGATCATGCCGCAGGTCTCGGTACTGCCGTACGCGTCGAGCAGCGGCGCCCCTAAGGTCTCCTCCACGGCCACGCGCAGTGCGGGGCCGCTCGGGGCGCCGGCCACGACGCACATCCGCAGCGCCGGCGGGGCTTCACCGGCCGGGTCGAGCAAGCCGTGATACGTGGCGGGCACTCCGGCCAGCATGGTGAACGGCCCGCCGAGGTCCTCGTACCCGGTGAGCAGTTCCTGCCGCAGACCGCCGGGCCCCGGCAGCTCACCGGCGATCCGGGCGCTCGCACCGACGGCCGTCACGCCCAGGATCGCCAGCGAGTGGCTGAAGCTGTGGAACAGCGGGAGCGGCCACAGGAGCCGGTCGTCGGGCGAGAGGCCGAAGATCGGCGCGTAGCAGGCGGCCACGGACCACAGCGCGGCCCGCTGCGTGGACAGCACCCCTTTGGGCCGGTGGGTGGTGCCGGAGGTGTACAGCATCCAGGCCGGGTCGTCGAGCCCGAGCGTGTCGATCTCCCCGGGTGCTGCGGCCCCGTCGTTCTCGGCCGCGCTGTGGAACGCCGGAGCACCGTCGGGGATCGTGCCGCCGGTTCCGGTGACCAGGACGTCCAGGCCGTCGTACGGCGGTCCCAGGCGCCGCAGTCGTACGAGGTGCGTGGCGTCGGTGATGACGAAGGCGGCACCGCTGTCCTGGAGGAAGTGGGCCAGCTCGGCATCGGAGGAGCGCGGATTCAGGGGGACGCCGACCATCCCGGCGCGCAGCACGGCCAGGCAGCTCTCCACCGTCTCCACGCGGTTGCCGAGACAGATCGCGACGCGGTCGCCACGGCGAAGTCCTGTCCCGGTGAGGTACCCGGCCAGCGCGCGGCTGCGACGCTCCAGTTCGGCGTAGGTGACGCTGCGCGAGGGATCGCAGTAGGCGATCCGCTGCGCGGCCCTCTCGGCGTGCTCTCTCAACAGCTCCGGCAGCGGCCGGATCAGCTCCTCACGCCTCATGGTCCCGCCTTCCAAGTCCTGCGTGGCTCAGTGCGGTTGAGCCTACGTGGGCGGGCGGGCCGTGCTCAGGACGCCGTCTGTCGAAGCGTCAGGACACCATGGCCGGGGGTGCGTCACGGAACTGGTGGCGCAGCCGTTCAGTCGAGGCAGAACTCGTTGCCCTCGACGTCCTGCATCACGATGCATGAATCGTTGCCGTCGTACAGCAGGCGCACGCGTACCGCGCCGAGCGCGACCAGTCGGGTGCATTCGGCCTCCAGCGTGGCCAGGCGCTCCTCCCCCACGAGTCCGGTGCCGACCCGCACGTCGAGATGCACCCGGTTCTTGGCGACCTTGCCTTCGGGAACGCGTTGGAAGAACAGGCGGGGGCCGACGCCCGACGGGTCGCTGGCCGCGAACCACGAACCCTTTTCCTCGGGCGGTCGCGAGCGATCGTAATCGTCCCAAGTGGCGAACCCCTTCGGCGGTGGCGATACGTACCCCAGCACCTCGCACCAGAAGCGGGCGACGCGCTCGGGTTCCGCGCAGTCGAAGGTGACTTGGAACTGCTTGATCGATGACATCGGCGCACCATAGCAACAAGGGGTGGCCTGCTGCTCATGAGTTTTCCGTCGTCGCGGGCACCGCCCGAGCCGCGCTTCACAAAGCCCTGGTGCGGTCGTGGGGAGCGGGTCCGGCGTGTGCGTGCGATCTGATCCAGGCGACGCCGGCGAACTGCTTGACGCGCACCTCGGTACGCACGAATCCGACGGGGGACAGACCCTCGTACCCCTGCGCGACCAGGTCCTGGTACATCCGGTCGTGCAGGGCGACCACGAGGTCGGTGGCCCGGTCGTCGGCGAGGTGTGCGCGCAAGGGGTCGGAGTCGAGGATGCGGAAGAGTTCCACGACGGCGGACCCCGCGTAGCCGCTCTCGCCTTCGTGGACGATTCCGTGGTGCAGGGCGGCGCGCATGCGGGTGCGCACCTGCGGCTGGGAGTCGCTGCCGTGCTGTTCCCGGTTCACCGCGGCCAGCGCCTCGGCGAGACCGTCCAGCAGACGCGGGACGGCACGGGTGTCGTCGGTGTCCGGGGGCAGGACGAGCAGATAGCCGTCCCCCTGTGCCTGCCGGCCGCACGCGTCCCAGTCGACCGCGGCCCGTTCGCACGCCGCGCGCATCACACGCAGCAGTGCGCGCTGCAGCCGGATCATGTCGGCGTTGCTGCGGGTGCTGTACTTCTCGATGTCCACGGCCAGGCACAGGTTGCGGCGGCCGGGCGGCAGCGGGTCGTCGGCGGGGGCGGCGTCCGCGACGCCGGTGAGTGCCCAGGCGCCCGGTCGTGACGTCCGTGGTCCGAGCGGCGCTCCGGCCCAGACGTCCGCACGGGACAGCTGGAAGGGCACGTCGTCGCGGGTCTGCACTTCGCCCTCGGCCCGGGTCCCGCTCAGCAACGGGTGCTCGATCACCCCTCGTACCTGGATGCGGCCCGACAGCTGCGTGAACGGTGCGGGCGAGGCGAGCACGGCCTGCGTCCACCGGCCGTCCGGGGACAGCGTTCCGTCGGCGTCGGGCGCCTGGAAGATCCAGCGCAGCCGGTTGCGGCCGAGCCCGAACGCGGTCACCCGTGCTCCGTCGGGGCCGACCCAACCGGGTCCCGGTTGCAGGTCCAGGGCCCGCAGGTGCTCGTCCTCGAAGGTGACTGCCAGCTCGATCCGCCGGTAGCCGCACCCGGCCGGCATGTCCTCCAGGTCGAACGGGAAGCAGAGCAGCAACGCCGTCATGTCGCCCGTCGGAGGTGACTCGGCGGCGCGGGGCAGGGCGTAGGCCAGGGGGCGGCCGAGCGCGACGCCTGCGCGCAGTCGCCGGTCCCTGGGCTTCAGCGCTCCGCCGGCCACCAACTCGATGGTGGCCAGCAGGTCGTGCGGCACCTGGCGGTGGGAGACCTCGTGTGGTTCTGCCGGGTGGGCGCCCACGGGCCCGCTCCTTCCCGTGTTCAACGGCTCTCGTCCTCGCCTGACGTCGGCGGCTCGACGGTGGTGTGCCAGCCGAACACCCGGTACCGCAGCGCTTTCGCGGTGACCGACAGGCGTGAGTCCCTGACGCCCTCACAGACCTCGTCCAGCAAGGCGCTCAGTGCGGCGGGCTCCGACCGGCGGCGGCGTGCGGCACCGCCCAGCGGGCTCAGGTCCATCTCACGGTCGCCGACCAGCAGCAGCACGCTCTCCGGTCGGCTGCCTTCGGGCGGCACGTCCTCGGGCCACCAGACGTCCACCGGAGGGGACCGCCATGCGAGTACGCCGTCGTGTCCGTGGGCCGGCTCCATGGGGATGCCGCTGGGCTGGTCGTGGCTAACCAGGGTGGTGCGACCGCTCAGTCCCACACCGAGCAGCCAGACGTACAACTGCGTGCGGGCGCTGCCGGCGACGTCGACGCGGTAGCGGTCCCCCGCACGCAGCGCGTCGCCGGACCGGAACGCACGGAAGTCGTGGCTGCCCGGCTCGGTCTCCACCTCCATGCGGGCCCTCAGGTCCGCCGAGGGGAAGCCGTCGGGCCCCGGGTCGGTGAGTGCGCGCAGCCGCTCGCCCCGGGCGAGGGTCTCCAGCAGAGCGACGATCCTCCTGGCGGCGGCCGGTGTCTCGGCCGGGCCGGGCACCTCCTGCGGACGGCGGTGGAGCCGCCCCGCGCTGTCGGCCACTTCTACCTTCCCCTCGCGTGCCCGGACCAGGCCCAGAGCCTCGCTCCGGCTGTCGGCCTCCCTCAGCCGTGGGGACGACGCGAGGCGCTCACGGAGGGCATCGGCCAGAGGCCCGCCCATGTCGATGCGTACGCGCTGACGCCGGTGGACACGTACCGGGAGCGCGTACGCCCCGGGCGGCAGCGGGGACGCGGGCGCTGCGGGCGGTGACTCCAGCACGGCGTCGGCGCCGTCGACCGCCGTCACCCGCGCTTCGGCCTCCCCGCCGGGACGTGTCCCGTCGGCGGGGAACACCATCAGCACGCGGTCCATGGGCTGCAGCCCGAACAGGGCGCCACCGCACACGCGCAGTTCGGCGCCGTGCGCCCGAAGCCGCAGCCGCTCCGGCTGCGGGGGTGTGTCGAGTGAGAAGGGCAGCCGGTCCGACGGCCCGCCCGCGTCGGGATGTTGGAGCGCCTCCGCCAGCTGGACGTGGTCGCGGATCCGGGTGATCAGCACCGACCAGGGGACGGGACGCGCGCGGAAGTCCTGCATCACCTGCGCCAGCGCGGCGGTGAACAGGCCCTGCCGCTCGTTCTCGTAGGCGACGCCCAGCCGCTGGCACGCGACCAGCCGCACGACGTCCGGATCGGGCAGGCGGGGTGCGGTGAGCAGGCCGGCCGCCCGCTCCACGCCCGCTTCGACGGGTACGTCGCACCGCACGGACTTGATCCGCCGTCTGCCCGGGGCGCGAACCATCCCGCCGGAGTGGCAGCAGTCCAGGATGCAGGTGACGTTCGGGGTGGTCCGCGTCAGGCTCCGCAGCACCGCGGTGAGTTCCTCGGCCAGATAGCCCCGGAAGTCGGTGGCGGTGCCGGCGTCGTGGTCGCTGGGCACCAGGTACTGCAGGTGGGCGGGTCGGCCGGGGTGGTGCTCGCGCAGGGCCGGGGGCAGGGGCAGGAGGGCACCGTGGCCGGAGTAGTAGACGACGACCGCGTCTCCCGTCCCGGTCTCCTCGGCCAGTTTCGTCAGCGCCTCGTTCATGCCGTGGTAGCCCGTTTCGGCGGTCTCGCGGCAGACCCGCAGGTCGGTGAAGCCGCGGTCGGCCAGGAGCCGTTCCATGACGGTCACGTCCTCGGCCACGCCGGTCAGGTCGTAGGACTGGGCACCGATCAGCAGCGCACGCCTCGTCATGCCGGTTTCCTCACCTCTCTGCCGCGGGTTCGCCGCTGGGGCCCACGTGGATGAACGGCGCCCAGTGGAACGGGTGGTACGGGTCGGTCGTGGCCGCGGCCGGGCGCGGGCCGCTGTCGCGGGCCCGTACCCGCGGGCCGGCGGGGTCCGCGGTCAGGCCGGCGCGCTCGGCGAGTCGGGTGTACTCCGCCTCCCGCTCGTCGGGGGAGGCCGCCCGGACCTCACGCTGGGCGCGGGCGAGCGCGGTACCCACCGGGGGGCGTTCGGCCGACGTCAGATGCCGGTACATCCGCGTGATCACCAGGCATCCGGTCATGTCGTCCACCGGCCAGAGCGACACCACCGCGTGCCGGGCCCCGCTGATGACGGCCGTACGGGTCAGCCCGAGCACATCGCCCCCGGCGGTCGCGGTGCCGCGTCCGGTGTCGCAGGCGGACAGCACGAGGAGGTCGGGGGTGAGGTCGGGGCTCAGCAGGTCGTCCACGCCGAGGTGGTCCTGGCCGGCGAGCGCCAGGCGGCTGAGGTAGGGGGTCAGTTCCCGGACGTCGCCGTGCGTCGCCAGGTGCAGTACGGAGCAGCCCGCGGCCTGTTGCAGGACCCTCGTCCGGTCGGCGTACGGCCCGGTGAGCACCCGGCAGTGACGGAGCATCTGTTCGATGGTGGCGACTTCCGTCACGGTGCCCGGCAGATGTGCCAGAGCGCGTTCGGGAGCGGTGGCGGGGGCGCCGACCAGGAGCGCCGTCGCCTCCCGCCAGTCGGGCTCCGGCAAGCGGGAGCCGGGCCGGGTGAGCAGGGAGACGGCGGGCAGGTAGGAGACGTCGTGGGTCAGGCCGAGGACCGCACCGTCCATGGGCAGGGCGTGGAACGGCACCAGGGCGAGGCGGGCGGGCGGGACGACCACGATGGTGCGGTAGCGGGACAGCAGCGGGGCGCAGAAACCGAGCAGGGCGTCGGAGAGCGCTCGTCCCGAGGGGGTTGCGTCGCCGCCCGACGCGCAGGCCGCGTGGAAGCGGCGGGCCGTCGCCACCAGGTCGTCCGCCGACCGCCGGTGACGGTCGGCGAGCAGCCCTTCGCGGGTCACCGCCCAGCCGACCAGGTCCTGGTCGAAGAGGTGGTACTGGAGCATCACGGTGTCCGGTGGCAGTGCGCCTGTCAGGGCGGCGTCGGGCAGCATGCCGAGCGCCCGCCGGGCGGTGAGGGCCTGCGGGGCTACCCGGCGCACCTCGGCCTCGGCCGCGGCGAGGGTCCGTTCGGCCTCGGCGAGGCGGCGCTGCACGCACCGCTCGTCCGCCGTGTCCCCCGCCTCCGCCGCGTCCGCCGCCTCCGCCGCGTCCGCCGTCTGCGGGGGCGGATGCCCGGCCGCGGCGTGCCCCTCGCCCCGCAGCACGTCGGCCGCCTCTTCGAAGCGTGCGGCCCAGCGGGCCTCGGCCTGGAGCCAGCCCCGCACCGCCCGTCGCTCGTCGGGCCGCCCGGCCGCGCTGTCGAGGGAGTGCACGGTGTCGAGGAACCCGGACCTGGCGCGCTCGGCGGTGGCGAACGCGGTGGCCTGTCCGCCGGGCAACTCCCATTGGGCGAGTACGGCGGTGTGGTAGCCACGGGCCACCACCGGGTCGTCGGCCGATGCCGCCCGCAGGGTGTCCCGTCCCATCCGCGACCGGTGCTCCTCGTAGGCGGTGACGGCCTCAAGGGCGCACTGCGCGGCGCGCCGGGGTTCGCCGAGCGCGAGCGAGGCCTCCGCCGCGATCGCCGGCCGGTCCCAGGGGTGTTCCGGTTCCGCACCGTCCGTCCCGATGCGCCGTTGCGCCTCCGCGGCCCGTTCGGGCTGTCGCAGTCGCAACCGGAGCGCCGCCGACTGCAGTGCCGTGAGTTCGCCCCGGGTCTCCAGTGCGTCGGCCTCCGCCCGCGCCTCCTCCAGGCGGCCCAGCTCCACCAGGAGCGCGCAGCGCGCGAGGGAGGGTGGTGCGCCGTCCTCGATCAGCGCCTCGGCCTCCTTGGCGGTACGCGCCGCCGGGGCGGCCAGACCTGCCGACCTGTGCCGTCGCAGCCGGTGCAGCTTCTCGACGGCATGCGTGGCACGCAGTCCGGCCCGCATTCCCTCCAGGGAGGCGCGCACGGCCTGCGCCGCGGCCGGATCTCCGCCCTGCCCGCGCAGCAGACGCTCCCCGAGGCGGATCACCCGCTGGAGCCGCATCCGCGTGGTGGCGACGAGATCCGGGTCGCCCAGGCCCGCCGCCTCGTCGAGGAGGAGTTCGGCCGCGACCGCCGCGGCCAGCCAGGCGTTGGCCAGGGACACCGTGATCCGCCACGGCGCGGGGCCAGGGCCCGTGGCCTGCCCGTCGGCCGCCTCCATGCGGCACCTGTCCTCCAGTTGCCGTTCCCGGGTGCGCAGTTCGATGTCCGCGAGGACCAGGGAGGCCAACCGGTGACGGGCTGTGCGGTAACCCCCGACGGAACCCGTCACCGGTCCGGCCGGCGCCCCGGCGGCGCCGGGCACGGGCACTGCCGTGTCCTGCGCTGCGACCGGCTCCATGAGCCGCTGCGCCAGGGCACCCAGCTCCCGCCCGAGGACCAGGTGACCCTGCCGGGTCCAGCCTTCGGCGCGGGCGGCGACGAGGTGGCCCAGGCCCCGGAGCCAGGAACCGCTGCCCACGGTCGTTGCCCAGCGGCGGACCTCCGCCACGTCGCCGACGGGCAGCGACCGGCCGTCCTCGACGGCGTCCAGCATGCGGTGCGCCTTCAGCAGCGCCACGCACGCATGGTCGCCGGCGGACGCGGCCAGGCTCAGTGCCCGGTCGACGTACGCGGTGCGGTCCGCGGGCTTGCGGCGGAGCCTGGCGACATGGGCCAGGCGCAGCATGACCGCTGCCCGGCCCCGGTCCGCGCCGGCTTTCCGGAACTGCGTGTCGGCCGCCGTGTAGTGCCGCGCGGCACGGTCGAGTGTCCTTTGCGCGGCGGGTACCGGCAGACAGCGTTCCGCGGCGCCGGGCGCCCCGAGTTCCGCGTCGCCGGCCAGCAGGGATGCCATGGCGGCGAAGGCCGGGTCCCGGGGCACGAGCCGCAGGGCCTGAGCGCTCAGCGCCTCGCGGCCACGTCGGTCCCCCGCCCGGGCCCGTACGTCTCCCGCGATCAGCAGGTGGTAGGCGACCGCGGCCGGGAGACCGCCCTCGGCGATCTCCCGCGGCACCTCGTCGAACCACCGCACGGCCTCACCGACTTCCGCGGCTCCTCCGACGGCCGCGGTGACCTCGGGGGGCTGGGCGTCGAGGATCTCCCCGCTCCCCAGGACGGCACGGGCGGCGAGCAGGTCGGGAAGGTACCGGGCCGCGAGGAAGGCGGCGAGCCGCAGCCCGGGGTCCTGGCCGAGGATGGTGAGACGGGCGTGCGTTCCGTCCAAGGCGTGCAGCAGGGCCGACTCGTCCCGCTGCGGCAGCGCCCACGGGACTGGGCCGCCGGGGCTCCAGTTGACGTCCATGGCGGTGGCCGCGGTCCGCAGGGTTCGCGTCACCAGGTCGTCGTACGTCTCCTCGGGTTCCGGGTCGTCCAGCGCGGCCAGCGCCCGCTTGGGCTCGCCCGCGGCGAGGGCGGCCCCCGCCGTCAGCCAGCCGCGCACGGGCTCGGCCCACAGTCGCGGCCTGACGGCGGCGGGATCCACGCCCCGCAGGTCGGTCATCAGGAGATGGACGAGCAGCCGGATGCCGTCCGCCGTGTGCCGGCCTTCGTGGGTCACTTGAGCTTCCTGATGACGAGGGCGACCAGGACGGTCAGCACGACCGCTCCGGCGGCTCGCGCCAGTCGCCGGGTCCGGCTGGGCGCGTGAAGTCCCGCTCCGCTGCCGCGAGCCGGCTCAGGGCGTACAGGACCTTGTCCGCCGTCTCCAGGAACGGTTCCAGTTTGTCGATCAGTGCGCAGACCGAGGGCCGACAGGACAGCGGACAGGGCCGCTGTGACGAGTCGTCGGACACCCGGTGTTCGACGGCCCGCGCGGGCCGTCGAAGTCCTCCCTTCGTCGAGGTCCTTCGTCGAAGCGGTGTCCTCCGCGACATACGGGTCGAGGTCCACGACCCGGACGGTCTCACCGGTCTGCGGAGCGTCGAACGACGGGAAGGGGGCCACCGGATGGGCGGTGGTGTCCGCCTCGAAGAACGCTCGTACGTCCGCCTTGCAGCGGCGATGGACTTCGGCGAAGAGTTCCTGTGTGGCCGACGGCCCCGCGGGCGTCCGGCACACGATCCCTTCGACCAGCGGTGTGAGCCGGGGCCCGCTCATGGCGTATTCGCCGTCCAGGCCGACGTCGCGGGCCTTGAGGTGAACGACCCGGTACAGCAGGTACAACGCCTCGGGCCCCTGCCCTCGGTACTCGCGGCTGTAGACGGCGTCATCGGTGGGATCGCCGGCCGTGACGTCGTGGAGCAGGGAGTACCGGCCCCCGTTCATGAGGAAGTCCGGCGCGGCCACGATCCGGAAACCGGTGTTGACGGACCGAGTGAGCGCGAACGGCCAGACCTGCACGGGCGCGGAGTGCTTCATGCCGTCGTCCACGACGATTCCCCCTCGATGAACCGCGAGCCCGGGTGTTCGGCCTCGAACTCGGCGAGCTTGGCGCGGAACAGTGCGACCAGACCGTTGAGCGCCTCCTTCTCGGACGTGGCCCGCAGCATGCCGTCCCGCAGCTGGGTGATGTCCTGTTCGACCCGGTCGCCGTAGGCGGTCACCTGTGACTCCACGAACTGCAGGAAGGCCTCGGCCATGTGGTCCTGCACCAGCCGCATCACGGGTGACCGAGTAGCGGCCGCGCGCAGGAACGTCCGTACCAGCGGCACCCTGTCCTTGGCCATGCGCACCCACATGAGCCGCTGGCTGCGCCGCTCGATCTCCTGGGTGCCGGGCCCGGCCTGTTCCGCCAGCGCCTTGAGATGCCGTTCGAAGAGGTCCATCAGCACGGCCATGAACGGGATCTCCACGTTCAGCGGTGCGGGGAACCCGCCCTTCTTGACCATCGTCACGCCGTCGGGATCGAGGGCGGCGAAGTCCAGGCCCACCGAGCTGACCGGTATGAAGCGCACTCCCGTGGCACCGGTCGGGGAGCGCAGCAGGGTCTCGACCGTGTCCCTGAAGTCCGGGTGCCGAAGGAGGCTGTCCTTGACGGCCTGCACGGTGTGTCCCGCCGCCGCGAGGACGTCCCACTTGGTGATGACGAAGTGAACGATGCCCTGGCTCTTCATCATGTGGCTGAAGATCGCGACGAGGTCCTCCGTCAGCCGCGGGTCGCCGTCCAGGAACCGCAGCACCTTGACCCCGTCCAGCAGGACGAGGAGGAACTCGGACTGCTCGATCCGGTTCAGGACCCGGTTGCCCGTCTCCACCCGTCCGTCCGGTTCGGTGAGGTGCTCACCGGAGTAGTCGAGGTAGGTGATGGAGAACGGGCTGTAGGTCTCGTTGCGCGCCGTTCGCACGGAGCAGGTGAACTCCCACTCCGATATCTCGTTGCGGCGTTGCGGGAGCGGCCAGGCGTCGGGGCTCGTGACCTGCTGGTAGATGCGGTTCAGCCTGGTGGACTGCTCCGGTGGCAGCTGGACGTGGAATCCCAGGTCCGGTCGTGGGATGGCGAGTCTGCGGAACAGGCTCGCGAGATAGACGGTCTTGCCGGACTCGGCGGGGCCGAGGACGGTGACGGGAATGGCCGGCATGCAGTGCCTCGCATTGGCTTCACTTGGTGGTCTCGCCTGTCGCACGAGCGAGTACGGCGAACCGTGCGGGACGCTCCCCCGTACCCCTTCCGGTAGTGAAGCGTTCCGTCGGTCGTCCGAACCGGTCGCAGTGCGGGTTCGGACGAACCGCCGGCCAAGGAAACGTTCCGGCCGCACACACCCGCCGACTGGACGCCGACGGGCCCCGCGGGTCAGGGCGTGGCGGCGATCTGCCGCAGCGTGGGAACCGAGTGGACGGTGAGGCGGCAGCGTCCGTAGCTGACGGCTTGGGCGGCCCTCAGCTCCTGCAGCGCGTGCTGCACCCGCCGTTCCCGCGCTCCGATGAACTCGCCCCATTCGGCGTGGGTCAGGCCGGGCCTGACCGACAGGCCGCCCGGTGTCCGGGTCCCGTACTGCTCCGTCAGATCCAGTACGGCGCGACACAGGCGCGCGATGACGGGACCGCGCGTGAACTGGGTGCGGCGACGGACCGCGGTACGGCTGCGATGGGCGAGGCTGCGGCTGACGGCCAGTCCGGCCGCCTGGTACCGGGCCAACCAGGCCAGCCACTCGTCCTGCGATATCCGTCGGACGGACACCCGCTCGGCCGCCCTGACCGTGGCCGAGCGGGGCTCGTTGTCGAAGGCCGCGGTCTCCCCCATGACGTCACCGGCGGCACGGATGTCCACCAGGGCGGTCGTGTCCTGGTCATCGGTCGTCGTCACTTTGGTGAAGCCGTTCAGCAGCACGAGCACGAACGTGTCGGTGGCGCCTTCGAGCAGCATGATCTCGCCGGCCTCGTAGCTGCGCGCGGTACCGGCCCGCAACAGGGCCGACCGCGCGTGGTCGGCGGACGCCGGGTCCGTGCCGGCCAGGCCGCTCAGCTCCCACAGCAGGGTGCCTCGCGGGTAGGCGGTATGTGCCGGGCGAATCCCCGGCTGTCGCCCCCGTCCCTGTTCCCGCGCATCGAGCACACCGTCCCCCCTCGCAGACGCCCAGCCTGCGCAAAACCTATCCACGCGCAGGGACATTCGATGCAAGGTGTGAACTTACGTATGAAGTAGCGCGATTCTCTCTCGACATAGTCGCGACATCGACCGATACCGACCATCCCGTTCAGCCGGAAGACGATCACCGCAAGCACTTCCCGCACCTAGTCAAGTTTGACTAGAGTCGCCGTATGAGCGAGAAGACGATCCCGATCCTGCCCTGCCGGACCATCCAGCCCGTCCTCGACTTCTACACCGCCCTCGGATTCGAGGTGACCTTCCGGCAGACGAGCCCGAATCCCTACGCGGTGGTCGCTCGGGGCGGCATCGAGCTGCAGTTCTTCGGGATGAAGACGTACGACCCGGCCCAGTCCTACAGCACCTGCTACGTCCTCGCCGACGACGTCGACGCACTGCACGAGGCCTTCACCGCCGGCCTCAAATCCCGGTACGGGAGGGTTCCGAACCGTGGATTGCCCCGCATCGGGGCACTGCGGGACGCGTCGCACGGCATGCGCCAGTTCCTCATGACCGACCCGGGCGGCAACTGCATCCGCGTCGGCCGGCCGATCAGCGAGGACCTGCACCACCGGCCCGCGCCCAAGGAGACCTTCTCCCGGGCCCTGCACCACGTCGCACTGTTCGCGGACTCCCGCGACGATCCCGCGGCCGCCGCAAAAGTCCTCGACCGAGTACTGCGACTCACCGACGAGCGGCCCACGCCCGCGCAGTCGCTGCGCCTGCTGGTGCTGCGTGCGGACGTCGCCAGGCGCCTCGGTGACGAGGAGACAGCGGCCTCCGCACTGTCGAAGGCCACCGCGATCCATCTCACGGCCGAGGAACGGGACTCGGTCCGCGACGACCTGACGCGGCTCGACGAGCTGCTGGTCCAGGACGGTTCGGGCTGACTCGGCTTCCGTACGGCCGGCCGTCGTCGGCACGCACCGGCCCGGGGGCGAGTGGCGCACCCTGCGCGGCGGACCTCATGAGGGCCTGGAACCTCGGCGCGAGCGTGCGCGTCAGACGGGTGGACGCCGCTCCGTACGCCACGCCGAAGACCAAGGAGACCAGCAGGGCCGCCACCGGCGAGTGGTCCCGCAGGTAGGGGTAGACGTGGAAATGCGTCAGGTAGATGTACAACGAGCTGCCCGCCAGGACACCCGCGAGCCGGTTGACCGGATCGATGCTGGGCAGTGCCGGAACCCAGAGCAGCAGCGCGAGCCCGCCCACGACGATCGACGTCCGCAGGGTCTGCTCCCCGGGGAACAGGCCCGGCACGCTGACGAGCGTGACGGCGGTGAGCAGCAGCCGCTGTCCCGTCGTACGCGCCCGTGCGGCCGCCCAGCCCAGCGCGAACAGGAAGAAGACCACGGTGGGACTCAGATGCGTGCGGACGTGTGCGAGGCCCCACGGGTCGTAGCGCCCGACCAGCCCCAGGGCGACCAGCGCCAGTGCGAAGCCGAACGGGTTGTGCCGCTCCGCCCGGTCCAACGCGGGGATGGTCAGCACAACGGCCAGCCCGGCCAGGAAGTACACCAGCGCCTCGACGAACCAGTAACGCCACTCCGGGTCCGAGTTGTCCTGCTCGAAGAGGCTGTTGGCCAGGACGACGTTGGCCAGGTCGTACTCGCCGGTCAGCAGCAGCGCGAAGGCGATCCACACCATGCTGGGGACGGCGATGCGCGCGACGCTTCGCGCCATCCTCCGCAGGCGCTGCCCGCGCTCTGCGGCGGAGAGGTGGAAGCGCGCGAAGTTGTACCCGGCGACACCGAGGAGGACATGGGCGCCGCCTTGGACGAGGAAGACGGGGATGTGCGAGCCGACGACGAGGACGATGCCGATCGCCCGTAGGGCGATTCCCGTCTCCAGGTTGCGGCGCAGCCCGCGCCGTGGGGTGGCCTCCGGTGTGCGCTCCGGCGTACGCGGGCCGCGCAGCCGGCGGATCGGAGTGGTGTGCCAGTCGGCGGGCAGCACGCCCAGTGCCTCTTCCAGCCGCAGCGACATCTCCACGTACGAGAGCGAATCGCCGCCCAGGCTCACGAAGCTGCTGTCCTCGGTGACGTCGGTCCGGTCGAGGATCTCGGCGTAGAGGGCGCAGAGGTCGTCGCCGTCCCCGGGGCCCGGCGTCGGCGTCCGCGGCTCGCGGGCCAGTCGTCGTACGGCCTCGTAGTCGGTCTTGCCCGAGGCGAGCCGCGGCAGTTCGGGCACCAGCCGGACGTGTATGGAGTGCGGCGGCAGACCGCACGCGTCGGTCACCAGACGCCGGATCGACGGTGCGTCGGTGCCCGCGGTGCGGGCCGCGAGGACAGCCAACGCGTCGTCATCGCCCGCGCAGGCGGCCGGTATGCCGTGCCCCTCCAGGATCGACTCGACGCGGTGCGGGTCTATGCGCAGGCCGAGGACCTTGATGAACCGGCTGCGGCGGCCCACGATCTCGTACAGTCCGTCGGGGGCGCGCCGGGCGATGTCGCCGGTGTGCAGTTCCTCCACGGTGCGGCCGAGGGCGAGATCCGCCGGGGTCTCGGCGTATCCGAGCATGACGTTGGGGCCCGAGTAGACCAGCTCACCGGTGTCGGGCGCGTCCATGCCGTCCACCGGCTGGAGCCGGAACGAACCGCCGGGGATCGCGACGCCCACGGCCCCCGGGCGCTCGGGCGCGAGCTCGGGGGGCAGATAGGCCATGCGGGCCGTCGCCTCGGTCTGTCCGTACATCACGAACAGCTGCCAGCCGGAACGCCGGCCCGACTCGGCGAATCGCGCGACCCGTTCGGGGGCCAGACGGCCTCCGGCCTGGGTGACGTAGCGCAGGTGGGGCAGTCGCATCTGTGCGAAGCCGACCCGGTCGAGCAGGTCGAAGGTGTACGGCACCCCCGCCAGCGACGTGCCGCGGGCGGCGCGGAACTCCTCCCAGAAGGCGGCGTCGGCCACCGACCGCTCGGTGAGGATCAGTCCGGCCCCGCGCAGCAGGTGGCTGTGGATGACGGACAGGCCGTAGCAGTAGTGCATGGGCAGGGTGGTGGCCGCGCGGTCGGCGTCGCCGATGCCGAGGTAGGTGGCGATCGACTCGGCGTTGGCCTGGAGGTTGTCGTGCGAGAGCCGGACCAGTTTGGGTGAGCCGGTCGAACCCGAGGTGCTCAACAGCAGCGCGAGATCGGGGTGCAGGTCGTGGGCGCTCCTTCGGCGCCGTTCGTCGAGGTTCCAGCCGCCGTGCTTGTCCGGGCGCGCGACGACGTCCGGGTCGTACGCGGCGGTCAGGGCTTCGATGGTGCCGGCACTGTCGCCGGGCACGAGCAGCACGGGGTGGCCGCAGGCGAGGGCCGCCAGGTAAACGACCAGGGCGTCGGCCCGGTTGGCGCCCGCCAGAAGGACGAGGCGGCGTGCGGGGCCGAGGCGTTCGGCGGTGGCGGCCACGCGCTCGGCGAGCGCGCGGTAGGTCACCTCGCCCGATGGCGTGATCAAAGCGGTGCGGTCACCGAAGGAGGAGAGGTGGCGAGCGAACGGCACCCCGCGCGACCGCACGGGCGGTTGTGGGTTCGGACCCGGGCGGCAGCGCGCTTTCGGCACGGAAAGTGGGGCCGACAGAGGGCGAAAGGGGTCGATCACGGGCGCGTCACCTTTCTGCGGCAGCGTCCGCGAGTAGCACAAGCCCTTGACGGTTAGGCAAGCTTTACCTTATTCATAGCATGTTCACAGTTGGCTTGAAAGCATCGCTTCGCCGCTCGCTGACACGACGACGCGATCCGCGGCGTACGGCGAGCCACTCAGGAAGGCACACCACATGCGACGCCCCTCGGCTCGCCGGATCACCGCGCTCGTCGCGTCCGGCCTGCTCCTGCCCGTCCTTGCCGCCTGCGGCTCCGGCGACGACAAGGGCGGCTCCGCGGGCGGCGGCGACTCCGCCCTCGTCATCTACTCCGGGCGCAACGAGAAGCTGGTCAAGCCGATCCTCGACAAGCTGGAGAAGGCCGTCGGGACCGAGGTCGAGGTGCGCTACGGCGACAGTGCCGAACTGGCCGCGCAGATCCTAGAGGAGGGCGACCGCACCAAGGCCGGTCTGTTCTTCTCGCAGGACGCCGGTGCGCTCGGCGCCCTGTCCAAGGAGGGCATGCTGGCGAAGCTGCCGCAGTCGAGTCTGAACGAGGTGGACGAGGCCTACCGTGGCGGGGCGGGCGACTGGGTGGGCCTGTCGGGGCGGGTGCGCGTCATCGCGTACAACCCGGACCAGGTCGCCGAGGCGAAGGTCCCCGACAGCGTGCACGACGTGGTGAAGCCCGAGTGGAAGGGCAAGGTCGGCTTCGCGCCCACCAACGCCTCCTTCCAGGCGTTCGTCACCGGCATGCGCGTCCTGGACGGTGACGAGGCCACCCGCGAGTGGCTCCAGGGCCTGAAGGCCAACGGCAAGGTGTACACGAACAACCTCGCCACCCTGGACGCCGTCGAGTCCGGCGAGGTCTCCCTGGGCCTGGTCAACCACTACTACTGGTACGAGCGCGTCGCCGAGAAGGGCGAGGACAAGGTCGGCGCCAAGCTCCACTTCCTGCCCGGCAAGGACCCCGGCGCGCTCATCAACGTCGCGGGCGTCGGCATCCTCAAGGACAGCGAGCAGGCCGCGACCGCCCAGAAGGCCGTCGACTACCTGCTGTCGAAGGAGGCGCAGACCTACTTCGCCGACAAGACGAAGGAGTACCCGCTGGCCGCCGGTGTCACCAGCGACGTCGAGGGCCTGCCGCCGTTCGACTCCCTGCAGTCCCCGGACATCGACCTGGGCAAGCTCGAATCCCTCCAGGAGACGCTGGCCATGCTCCAGGACGTCGGGCTGGTCTGAGGACCCCAGGCAAACGGAAATCCGAGGACCTTCAGGCAAACGGAAACATGAGACGGACGACGACGTGAGACCGACGGAAACCGTGAGACCGACGGAAACCGTGAGACCGACGTGACCGCACCGGCATCCGGAGGCCGCCCGGCCGGAGCCCCCGCTCCCGCCGGGCGCCGGCCCGTCCGTACGACGCGCGGGGCACCGCCCGCCGGGCGCAGAGCCCCGTGGGTGCTGCTCGTGCCCGCCTGCGTCGCCGCCGTGTTCGCCCTGCTGCCCCTCGGCTACCTCGCGGTCCGCGCCCTCGAACGCGGGCCGCGCTACGCTTGGGACGTCGTCGCCGACGAACGCACCCTTCAACTCCTCACCCGCAGCCTCGGCCTGACGGCCGTCGTCGTGGCAGCGTGCCTGGTGCTCGGCGTCTCCCTGGCCTGGCTGACCGTACGCACCGCCCTGCCCGGGGCTCGCGCCTGGTCGGTACTGGTCACCCTGCCGCTCGCCGTGCCCAGTTACGTGGCCGCGTTCGCGTGGCTGGCCGCCGCACCGGGGACCGCCGGATTCGCGGGAGCCGCGCTCGCCCTGACCCTCGTCAGCTTCCCCTACGTCCAACTGCCGGTCGCCGCCGCGCTGCGCGGTATCGACCCGGCGCAGGAGGAGGCGGCGCGCTCCCTCGGACACGGGCCGATGCGCACCTTCCTGCGGGTGACGCTCCCCCAACTGCGTCCGGCCGCCGCGGGCGGGGCGCTGCTCGTCGCGCTGTACGTGCTGTCCGACTTCGGCGCCGTCTCACTGATGCGCTACGACACGTTCACCCGGGCCATCCACACCTCCTACCGCGCCTCGTTCGACCGCACCCCGGCAGCCGCCCTCAGCGTCGTGCTGGTGGTGATGACGGTGGCACTGGTCGCCGCCGAGGCACGCACCCGGGGGCGCGCGGGCCATGCCAGGACCGGCGGCGGAACCGCCCGCCCGGCCGTCCCTGTGCCCCTGGGACGCTGGCGGATCCCCGCCCTCGCCTGGTGCACTGCGTCGGTGGCCGCCTCCGTGGTCTTCCCGCTCGGCACCCTCGGCTACTGGCTGGCCGTCGGCAACTCGGCGACCTGGGACCTCGGGGCGCTCGCGGAGGCCGCCTGGGCCACGCTCGGCGTCGCCGCCGCGGGAGCCGCTCTCACCACGCTGCTGGCGCTGCCCGTCGGGGTGATCGCCGCACGGTACCGGGGCCGGGGGGCCGGGCTGCTGGAACAGGCCGCCTACGCCGGACACGCGTTGCCCGGCATCACCGTCGCGCTCTCCCTCGTCTTCTTCGCGGTGCGCTACGCCTATCCGCTCTACCAGCAACTCCCCCTGCTGATCTGCGCCTACGCCGTGCTGTTCCTGCCCGTCGCGGTCGCGGCGACCCGCGCCGCCGTACTGCAGGCGCCCCCCGTGCTGGAGGACGTGGCCCGTTCGCTGGGCCGCTCCCCCTTGCGGGTGCTGCGCGAGGTGACCGTGCCGCTGGCCGCGCCGGGCGTGGCGGCCGGCGCCGCGCTCACCTTCGTGGTCTGCATGAAGGAACTGCCCGCCACGCTGCTGCTGCGCCCCACCGGCATGGACACCCTGGCCACCCGGCTGTGGACCGAGACCGGAGCGGGCTCGTTCGCGGCCGCCGCCCCCTACGCCGTGGCCCTGATCCTCCTGGCCGCCGTCCCCTCCTACCTCCTGGGCAGGCACCGCACATGAACGAGCACCCCCACGAGCACCCCAACGAACTCCGCATCGAGCGACTCACCAAGGCGTACGGTCCCGAAGCACCCGTTCTGCAGGGCGTGGACCTCGCCGTGCCGGGCGGGGCGCTGGCCGCCGTACTCGGACCCTCCGGCTGCGGGAAGACCACCCTGCTCCGTATCCTCGCCGGGTTCCTGCGCGCCGACGCGGGCACGGTCGCACTCGACGGCCGCACCCTCGCGGGCCCCGCCGTCCATCTGCCCCCGGAGCGACGCCGCATCGGCATCGTGCCGCAGGAAGGCGCCCTCTTCCCGCACCTGAGCGTGGCCCGCAACGTGGCCTTCGGCCTGACCGGACTCGACCGCGGCGAGCGCCGCCGCAGGACGCAGGACATGCTCGACCTGGTGGGACTCGCCGGATACGGCGAGCGGATGCCGCACGAGCTGTCCGGCGGGCAACAGCAGCGCATCGCCCTGGCCCGCGCCCTGGCGCCCCGCCCCGCGCTCGTCCTCCTCGACGAACCGTTCAACGCGCTCGACAGCGCGCTGCGCGCCGGGGTCCGCGCCGACGTGCGCGCCGCGCTGCGCGCGACCGGTGCCACGGCCCTGCTGGTCACCCATGACCAACAGGAAGCCCTGTCCACCGCCGACCTCGTCGCCGTCGTACGGCAGGGCCGCATCGCCCAGTGCGACACCCCTCAGGACCTCTACCGCCGCCCTGCCGACCCCTGGGTCGCCGGGTTCGTCGGCGACGCGGTACTGGTGCCCGGGAAGGTGGGCGGCGACAGCAGCACCGCCACCACACCGCTGGGAACCGTGGCACTGGCGGCGCCGTGCCGCGACCGGAGCACGGGCACCGTCGTACTGCGCCCCGAGCAACTGCACCTGACGTCCCCGGACGCGGAGGAGGCCGTGCGGGGCACCGTCACGGACGTGTTCTACTACGGCCACGACGCGAAGGTGACCGTCACCGTCCAAGGCCTCGACGAGCCGGTCGACGTTCGCGTGGTGGGCCCCCTGCGGGTCGGCCCCGGCCAGGAGGCCGCGATCCGGGTGACCGGCGAGGCGACACTGCACCCGTAGCCGCTGCCGCCGGCGACTCCGTCTCGTCGTCGGCGGCCGGCCCGCCGGTCTCACCGCGCCGCTCCGTGCTCCCACGAACGCCGGTCGGCCGGGCCTCAAGGCCGGGGCGGGCCGGGCCGTTTCAGCTGCCGTCCCGGGCCGGAGAGGGGGGAGCCTCGGGAGGCTGCACCGGCTCGTACCTGACGGGGCTGTCGGTTGCGGTGCGCCATGCCTCGATGAGCCGGCCCAGTCGACGGGCTGGGGTCTCGCTCGGAACGAACAGGACGACGGCCAGCAGGACGAGAGCGCCTGCCGTGAGCATCCCGGTCGTCCAGGCGGACAGACCTCCGCGTGCCATGGCGATAGCGAAAGCGGCCGTCGCCCCCAGCACACCGCCCAGGCGGGCGGCGGTGCTCACCATCGCCGCTCCCGGAAAGCCGGGCGGCGCAGTGTCAGGGACAGCCTGGGCGTGCCGAGCAGGATTCGGCAGGTGAAGCGCGCGCGGGCACGGCGGTCGGGGAGGGTGGCGAGTTCGGCGTGCCATTCCTCCTGCCATCGTGCTCGCTGCGGAGCGGGCAGCAGCAGGGTCAGCGCGGTCAGCACGCGGGGGGTGGCGGCCAGGGCGGAGGTCTTGGGGCGGAGGACCTCCGCGGAGAGGTCGTGCAGTTCACGACCCACCTCGGTCAGGCCGGCCGCACGGGCCATGGGCGCGAGTACGTCGATGGTTTCGCGCGCTCGGCGGTACTGCCTGTCAGGGGCCAGGAACGCGATGGTGCGCATGTTGTGCAGCCGGTCGGCGAGGCGTATGGCCAGCACGGCATCGTCCTGGGTCGGTTGGACGGTGGGGCTCGCCTTGGTGAAGGTCAGGCCGCTCAGTGGGATCCTGCCGAGTTCGGCGGTGCGGACGGCAGAGATCAGATCGGCGATCTCCTGCCCGAAGTGTTCGGTGACACGGTTCGGCGGGCAGGGAGTGTCGTCGATGTCGTGCAGCAGGGCCGCGCAAATCACGTACGGCGACATGCCGACCTCGGCGACGATGGCGGCGACCGCGACGCAGTGACTGAGGACGGTGTCTCCGCTGCGGCGGGTTTGGCCCTCGTGCCAGACGGCGGCCTCGTGGTGGGCGCGCCGGATCAGCGCAACACCGGCGTCCGAGTGGCGCGTCCGCGCAACGGACAGCAGGCTGTCCAGGGTTGTGGTGGCGGGACGGCGCTTGCCGGCTCGCCGCGTCGACCGGCGCGGGCCGTTCATGACACTCCCCCGTCGGCGGCCGGGCGGGCGGCCCACCCCGGCAGGGGCTGTTTGCGGGCACGGTAGGCCCGGGCGAGAGCGTCGCGGGCCTGCTCGGCGCCGTCCTCGGTGATCCGGTAGAAGCGTCGGCGCGGACGGCCCGCTTCCTCGTGTACGGAAGGGTCTTCCCAGGTGCTGTCCACCCAGCCGACTTGTTCCAGGCGGGCGAGGATCGGATAGATCGTGCCCGACGGCAATCCCGCCAGGTCGCACAGCTCAAGGCCGTAGCGCTGACTGGCGGGGTCCTCCAGCAGGGCCCGCAGGACCAGTTGGGTCTGCAGGGTCATACGCAAGGTACCCATACTCGTACTCTACATAGCCTATATACAGCCTGTCTAGGGTGGCGTGAGGAGGCAACTGCCCGCAGTCACCCCCGAGTTACGCCACCTCGCCCGACCGCGCGAGGTCGCCCGTGATCCGCTGGAGCAGGTCGGCGCAGGTGCCGAGGGCCGGGGAAAATGCGGCGCGGTCCGCACACGGTTCCGGGCATGATGCCCCCGTGCATGAGGACAGGGGCCGTCGCGGACAAGGGCGTTACAGGCTGACGGACACCGACACCGGCCGTGTCTGGGCTGTCTGCGCCGAGGTGGAGGGGCTGTTCGGAGAGCCGCGGCGTGGGACGTACGAATTGTTCGGCTGGGTTCCGGAGGCAGCCGAGGTCCGCGGCTGGGTCGGTGACCGGGTGTGGCTGGTGCCGGAAGACAGGAAGCTCGACGCCTGGCTCCTGGAGGACGCGCAGTGCGTCGCATCGTACGCGCCGGACGGCCTGGTCCTCACGGGCCTGGACGACTACGAGGGCCCGCCCGAAGCGCACTCGGGTCCTGTCCGACTGCACGACGGGTACCGGTGGTTGGGTTCCTGCCGGGAGTTCACCCGTATCCTGCCGCCCGACCTCCCGGAGCCCTCGCTCGTCCTGCGCGGGATCGCCCCGAATGATCCGCTCGTACGGGCGAGGCGGGCGAGCGACCGGCGCACTCTGCACCTCGACGAGGTGTGCCTGGAGATACGGGACGACCGCGGCGAACCGCTCACCGACCGACTGCTCTGGCCCAAGGTCCGCGCCTGCAAGCCCTCCTCGTCGGGTACGGACCTGGTCGACCTGGAACTCGACGGCGGGCTCGAACCCGTACCGACCCACGCCCGGCGGGTCTGGGAGCGCTGGCTGGCCGGCCCTCCGGACGCCCCCGGTGAGTGGACCGGTCTCGACACCCGACAGCGCACGGCCTGGCTGGACCTCGTCCGCGAACGGGGCTGCCGGCTCCGGCACCGGGGCCGACCGGCCGGGCACGCATACGAGCTGGACGGTCGGCACATCACCGACGAACCGGCGCTATATCTGGCGCTCGGTGAGGCCGTCAACGGGCCCGGCGGCTACTTCGGCGGCTGCCTGGACGCTCTCGCGGACTGTCTGCGCGGCGACTTCGGTTACACCGCGCCGGCCAGCCTGCTCTGGCGGGATGCCGCGACCGCACGCGAGCACCTCTCCCGCCTCCTGGCACCGGAGGGCGAGCGGTACGACCTGGTCGCCACGGTGATCGAGATCCTGACCGAGGGCGGGATGCGCGTCACCCTCGCGTGAACCGGCGCCCGGGACAGCGCGGGCTTCACGGCCGGGCCCGACGCTTCCCGCGGCACCGGGCACAGCCGTGCGGCGCGTCCGTAACGGCGGCGCTCAGCCCTCGGGTCACGCCTCCCGCTCGGCGTCGATCTCTGCGATCAGGGCCTCGATACGGGTCCTGATCTCGTCGCGAATGGGACGGACGGCCTCGACGCCCTTGCCGGCCGGGTCCTCCAGGGCCCAGTCGAGGTAGCGCTTGCCGGGGAAGATCGGGCAGGCGTCGCCGCAGCCCATGGTGATGACGTAGTCGGACGCCTGGACGGCCTCGGTGGTGAGGATCTTCGGCTGCGCCGCGGAGATGTCGACGCCGACTTCCTTCATGGCCTCGACCGCCGCCGGGTTGACCTGGTCGCCCGGGACGGAGCCGGCGGAGCGGACCTCGATCCGGTCGCCCGCGAGGTGGGAGAGGAAGCCGGCGGCCATCTGCGAACGGCCGGCGTTGTGGACACAGACGAACAGCACGGAGGCGAGCGGGCGGGAGGACATCGGTTCTTCCTTCGTCGGGCGGAACGGGAGGGGTGACGCGGTCAGGTACGCCCTCCGGGTGACGGGGTGCCGTGGAGGCGAAGCGCGGTTCCAAGGGGTCGGTCCAGGCTGGTATCAGCCCGGAGTGATGTGACAGTATCAGCCCATGCTGACGTCAGTCGACACTGATCTGATGCGGGTTCTCGCGGACCCGCTCCGCCTCCGGATCGTCTCCCTGCTCGCCGAGGAGACGCTCTGCACCACGCACCTGACCGAGGAGACGGGGGCCAGGCAGACCAACCTCTCCAACCATCTGAAGGTGCTGCGCGAGGCGGGCGTCGTGGAGACGGAGCCCTGCGGGCGGTTCACCTACTACCGGCTCAGGCCCGACGTCATCGCCTCCCTCGCCGGTCAGTTGACCGAGCTCGCGGAGACCGCGCGCGCAACCGCTGAGAACAACGTCAAGCGGTCCTGTCCCTGATCCCCGGCACCCGTCCGTCGCCGCGTCCCGTACGCCATCCTTAACCACGTAGGAGTGCTCTTGAGCACCACCGAGACCACCGAGCACGACGCAGGAGCCGGGGACGCCGCGGCTCCCGCCGCTGAACCGCAGCCCGCCCCAGGTGCCACCCCGCCCAAGGCGCCGCCACTGATCTCCAAGGCAGCCGCGGAACTGGTCGGCACGGCGGCGCTCGTCGCGGTCGTGGTCGGTTCCGGCATCCAGGCCACCGAACTGACCGAGGACGTCGGCCTCCAACTGCTGGCCAACTCCATGGCCACCGTCTTCGGCCTCGGCGTCCTGATCGCCCTGCTCGGCCCCGTCTCCGGTGCGCACTTCAATCCCGCCGTCACCGCGGCCGAGTGGTGGACCGCCCGGCGCGGTGGCGCCGGCGTCTCGTCGCGGGAAGCGGCCGTCTACGTCCCGGCCCAGGTGGTCGGTGCGATCGCGGGCGCGGTGCTGGCGGACGCGATGTTCGGTGAGCCGCTGGTGAAGTGGTCCACTCACGACCGGTCGGCGGGCCACCTGTTGCTCGGCGAGGTCGTGGCGACGGCCGGTCTGATCCTGCTGATCTTCGGCCTGGCCCGGACCGACAGGCTGCGGTTCGCACCCGTGGCTGTCGCCTCGTACATCGGCGCGGCCTATTGGTTCACCTCGTCCACGTCCTTCGCCAATCCGGCGGTGACGATCGGGCGCGCCTTCACCGACACCTTCGCGGGCATCGCGCCCGGATCGGTCGCGGGGTTCGTCGGCATGCAACTGATCGGTGCGGCGGTCGGGCTGGCCCTGGTGGCGCTCATCTTCATGCCCGGCCGGGAAACCGCCGAATAGCGGCATCCTCCCCCCGGCCCCCGACGTCGACTCGGTCACGCGGACGTTCCAGGTGGTGGTGACCGGCGGCGGCCGGACCGGGCTCACCACCGAGCCACCACCTGCGTCGCCTGGGCCTGGACTGCGTCGCCCTCGACGCCCGGAGCGAACCCGGCGGCACGGCAGCACACCTGGGACTCCCTGCGTCGGTTCTCCTCGGCCGCACATCCTGCGTCTCCTCCCTGCCCTGACGGCCCATGCCGCACCAGCCGGGAGAGGCATACCCCGGCAGCTGCCACGTGGTGGCGCACTCATACGACCCCGAGAAGGGGTACGAACTGCCCGTACCGCGGCCGGTACGGGTGCCGGGCATGCACCGGGACGGTGAACTCCGTTGCGCGGGGACCGACTCCGGACACTCGCGAGTCGGCGCCGGCATCAGCGCGACCGGCATCTGGTGGCGCCCTTCCTCCCAGGCGTGCCCGGGAGCGGGCACTTCGGCGGGCAGCAGCTGCACACGGCGAGGTACCGGCGCCCGCGAGACCTCGTCGGACGCCGTGTGATCGTGGTCGGCGGCGGCACCCCCGGTGCCGGGATCGTCGCCGACCTCGTGTACGACAGCCGAACCCGCCTGGGTCACCCAGCACCCGTCCCGCTTCCTCGCCGACGACCTCGACGGCCGCGCGCCGATCGACGCGGCCACCGTCGGCCGCCGGACTCTGGGCGCAGCGCGCACCGACACCGGTGGGGTCGCCTCACTCGGGCACATCGTCGCCGTGGATCCGGTTCGGGAGGCCCGAAACCGCGGACAGCTGCCGACAGCACGCGTGCCGAGGCGGACGCGATCATCAGGTGCACCGGCTTCAGGCGGGCCCTGTCGCACCTCGCCCCGCTTCCAACTGCGCGGCCGGCGCGGTCACGTCGCCATCGTCGGCCCACGGGCCGGGGACGAGCCACGCCCGCCCCTGCTCGGCTACGGCGACCGGCCCGGCCCCGGCCCCGGCCACCCTGACCGGCGTCGGCCGCCGCGTCCGCGAAGCGGCCCGCGCGGTCGGCGACCTGTTCGGCAAGCGCCCGGTCAGGCGGCGGTCGTCGCGGTGCTCAACAGCCGCCCCATGGCGGTCAGCACGGACGGCTCCACCCGGTAGTACACCCAGGTGCCGCGCCGCTCGGAGGTCAGCAGTCCAGCCTCCTTGAGCTTCTTCAGGTGGTGGGAGACGGTCGGCTGCGAGACGCCGACGTCGGAGATGTCGCACACGCACGCCTCGCCGCCCTCGTGCGAGGCCACCGCGGAGAACAGCCGCAGCCGCACCTGGTCGCCCAGGGCCTTGAACATCCGCGCGGCCGTCTCGGCCTCCTCCGCGGTGAACGGACGCTCGGTCAGTGGCGGGCAGCACGCCGCCGCGCTCTGGCCGGCGGTTTCGAGCAGGGGCAGCACCTTGCCATTCGACATGCGTCTATGTTGACATACGTCGAACCAGGCGGGCGAGGGGGTCGGCTGGGCCGCATCCCGACCGCCAGCCGGGTTGCGGATGACACGGACCCCGCCGCGGCCCACGCGTCGCCTCGAAGAAAACCGCAGAACGCGCCGCCGACGCGAAGACATCGAGACCGGCAACCTCCACGACAACCCGACGAACGTACGAGGTCCGGGTGGCCGCGTGCGGCACTCCTCCTTACGGCGGGGCCGCCACCCCGGCGGTCGAGGGCACCTTCGCGGGGCGCGGCCGGGGCGAGGCGGGGCCCGTAAGGCCGGTAGCCCGCCCCCGCCAGGAGCGCCTCGACCCTGCCCCACTCGGGGGGGGCGCTCGAAGACCCCGGAGACCGCGACCACGGCCCGGGCCGAGCAAGGCGACGCCGACAGCGCGCGAGCGACCCTCCGGAATTCGGTATACGTCTATGTTGACGACCATCGAATCAAGCGCCATGCTGATCCGCACAAGCCATCGACAAACGTCGAAACACGCTAGGAGTCGCCGTGAACGCGCCCGCCATGGAGCTGCCCGTCATCGTGATCGGGGCCGGCCCCGCCGGTCTGGCCGCCGCCGCCCACCTCACGGGTCGCGGCCTCACCCCGCTCGTTCTCGAAGCCGGCCCGGCCGCCGGTGCGGCGGTGCGCGAGTGGTCGCACGTCCGGCTGTTCTCCGCCTGGGGCGAGCTCATCGACCCCGCGGCCGAGAAGCTCCTCGCCCCGACCGGCTGGACCAAGCCGGACACGTCGGCCTACCCCTCCGGCGGCGACTGGGTCGAGCAGTACCTGCAGCCGCTCGCCGACGCCCTCGGCGACACCGTCCGTACCGGCGCCCGGGTCACGGGTGTCTCCCGCGCGGGCCGTGATCGCATCGTCGACGCCGACCGCGAGAGCCAGCCGTTCGTCGTCCACGTCGCGCACGCCGACGGCCGCCACGAGCGGCTGTTCGCCCGTGCGGTCATCGACGCCTCCGGCACCTGGACCACCCCGGGCCCGGCCGGCGGCAGCGGGCTCCCCGCCCTCGGAGAGCACACCGCGGCCGACCGGATCACCTACCGCGTCCCGGACTTCAAGGACCCGGCCGTACGCGCCCGGTACGCGGGAAGGCGCACCGCCGTGATCGGCTCGGGCGCCTCCGCCTTCACCGCGCTGGCTCACCTCGCCGAGCTGGCCGAGGCCGACGACGGGGAGGGAACGCGGGTGCTGTGGGTCCTGCGCCGCGGCATCTCCGGCTCCACCTTCGGCGGCGGCGAAGCCGACCAGCTCCCCGCACGCGGCGCGCTCGGACTCGCGGCGAAGGCCGCCGTCGACGCGGGCCACGCGGAAGCGGTCACCGGCTTCCGGACCGAGGCGATCGAACGGGACGCCGACGGCCGCCTGGTCCTGGCCGCCGAGGACGGCCGCCGTCTCGACGCGGTCGACGAGGTGGTCGTACTCACCGGGTTCCGCCCGGACCTCTCCTTCCTCTCCGAGATCCGCCTCGGTCTGGACGAGCGCCTCCAGGCCCCGCGCGCGCTCGCCCCTCTGATCGACCCCAACCGGCACTCCTGCGGATCCGTCCAGCCCCACGGCCACCGCGAACTCGCCCACCCCGAGCAGGGCATCTACCTCGTCGGTATGAAGTCCTACGGCCGCGCCCCCACCTTCCTGGCGATGACCGGGTACGAGCAGGCCCGTTCCGTCGTCGCCGCCCTCGCCGGCGACCTGCAGGCCGCCGACCGCGTCGAACTCACCCTCCCCGAAACCGGGGTGTGCGGCGGGGCCGGACTGTTCGACACCCCGGAGAGCGAGCAGACAGGGGGCGGCTGCTGCGCCCCGACCCCGCAGCCGATCCGGCTCAGCGCACCCGCCACAGCAGGCGCCGACGCGGAGGCAGCGGGCGGGGGCTGCTGCGGCTCCTGAGCACGTACCGGCGGATCAGCTTCTGCGCCTCTGGGGCCAGGGGTAGCCGAGTTGTCGCGCGAACTCCGGTGCGCCGCCGCAGACTTCCGCCGTCCGGCGCGGGTCGCCGGCCGTGAGCCGCTCCGCGAGCCGCTCGGCCTGGTCCGCCGGTGCGTCACCGGAGACGGCCAGAGACATGCGGAACTGGAGCCATGGACGGTCTTCCCTGATGGCGGAACGACCTGGATGGAAGAAGAAGAGATTGATCCGCTCCGGTTCCCAGAGCCAAGCGGACACACCTCCCAGTTCGCATTCCCAGCGCTCCAGCCAGGCGGTGCGCTGCCGAAGCGCGCCCTCAAGGAGTCGGGCCACGGTCCGAGCCGGCCATTCCCAGGAATGATCCGACGCCGCTCGCTGCACCTCTGCTCCGTATTGCTGAGCGTCGAATCTGAACTCCGGGAGATCGACCTCGGATTCGTCGGGGTTGCGCCATGAGCCCCAGACCACCTGGTCGCCGTCACGACGGATCGTCACATAGAGGGCTCCGCAGCACCGTTCGGTGCACCCGGCCTCGGCCAGGCGGACCTCGCGCGGTTCCCTGTCGGCTGCCAGCGGACCGTTCGGGCTCAGGAGGCGACGGGGGTCCTCGCCCGGACCTTCGTCGAAGGCTTCGGCCACTATGTCCCGCCCATCGACAAGAGGGCGGACCTCCACCACGTCCCCACGCGACGGCAGCTCCGGAACCACGACGTGAAGGGAGAGAATCTGCAGGTCAGGCGTCACGGGACGATACTCGGTCAGGACAGGTGTCGCTGTCACCCGCTTTCCAGCCGGCCACCGCGCCGATGGAGTTCGTCAGCGACCTTGCCCGGCCGGTCAGCGCCCCGTTCCGCACCCCTGCCCGGTCCGGCGTCCCGGGTGCCTCAGGCGACGGCAGCCTCGTCCACCGAGCCGCGCAGCTCCAGCAGCGTGTCGGCCCCGGTGATCTCACAGAGCCGCCGAAGTTGTGGCGACGGGGCGGCCACGCGCAGGGTGCCCGCCTGGTGGGTGCGGATGAGCAGATTCAGCAGCGTCGAGTCCGCGAAGGCGACGCCTGAGGCGTCCAGGACCACCGTCGCGTGCTTCCTGACGGCGGTCTCCAGCGCGTCCGTCAACGGCGCGATCGAGTCCATGTCGTACTCGCCATGGGCGACCACGACCCAGGCTCCGCGCCATTCGTACTGAAGCACGCCATCGCCCACCGAGACGGACGCACCGTCCTGTTCCGGTAGCGGCCTCCCACCGGTGTTGCTCATGAACGTCGACTTGACGGCCTCGTCCCAGGGCACCTTCGGGCTCCTTCTGCGGCTCCCCCAGCGGGAGCACGTCATTGGTTGCCTGAAAAGTATGTCATGTATCTGGGTTCAGGCAACGGTGCCCCCTTAAGATGCGGAACATGGTTGGAGTGCCCGAATCTCATACCGGATGGACGTTCATCACCAGCCACGCGCGTGTACTGGCGGCCATCGCCGACAGGCCGAACGTCCGCATCCGTGACATCGCCGCCCGTTGCAGGCTCACCGAGCGCGCCGTGGCGCGGATCATCTCGGATCTGGAGCAGGACGGTTATCTCTCCCGCACCAGGGACGGACGCACCAACACCTACCGCATCGAGCCGGACAAGGTCCTGCGCCACCCGGCCGAAGCCGGCCTCACCGTGGCTTCCCTGCTCTCCCTGCTCGTACGGGACGAGACCGAACGCATGGCGGAGCCGATCCCTCGTTAGCGGTGTCCGGTGGGCGCCGCACCCCCGCGCGCGACGCGCCGCTCGGCCGGCCACGCGCCTGGCTCCCCGGGGGCGGTCAGCGCTCGTCGCGCAGTTCGAGAACGTACCTCGCCGTGAGCGCGACGGCGGGGTCCTCGTCGTGGGACAGATCCGCGAGGGCACGTGTCGTGGTGCCGCACGGGATGTCCGCGAGCGCCTCCGTGAGCCGTCGCCGTGCGGACGATCCGATGGTGTCGCGGTCGAGGCAGTCGACGAGCCCGGTGGCGATCCGATCCGTCAGGGCGGGATCGCCGGCCAACGCGGTCAGCGCGTCCGTCGCGTCGGCGTCGTTCGTCTCCTGGACGACCATCTCGATGAGCGTCGGTACCGCCTCAGCCACGCCACGCGCCCCGAGCGCCAGAGCCGCACGCCTGCGGACTGTGCTGTCGGGGTGGGTGAGGGCGTCCCGAAGCAGCGCGGTGGCCCCACCGTTCGGAATCTTGGCGATGGACTGGACGGCACGCAGCCGCACCTCGGCCACCGGTGAGTCGAGGCCCTCCGCCAGAAGTGCCAGTCCGTCCTCTCCCGATCGCGCCAGTGCCCAACGGAGGGCTCCGGCGACGTTCGGGTCCGTCTCGCTCAGTACCGCCTCGACCAGGGCCTCCACAGGCACCGGATCCTTCCCGGTGGAGGACAGAGCCGCGCGTTGGCGCCTGCCTGCGCTCTCCGACCCCAGGGCCTGGAGGAGCGCCACCACGTCCAGGACCTCCTCCCAGCGGGAGGGTTCCGCGGCACCGATCCGCTTCAGTCGCGTGAGCAGCTCCGTCTCGCTCGCGATGCGTTCGCGCGTCCGGCGGATGAGGTCGTCGACGAGTTCCGAGGGCTCGAAGCCGGGTTCGTCCAGCGCACGCCCGATCTCGCGCAGCGACAGCCCCAGTGACCGCAGACTCTCGACATGGAAGATGCGCCGGATGTCAGCGCTTGAGTACTCGCGATAGCCGGCGTCGGTACGCCCGGTCGGACGCACCAGGCCGAGCGTGTCGTAGTGCCTGAGCATGCGGGCGCTGACCCCGGACCGTCGGGCCACATCACCGATCAACACTGCCTGTCACTCCTCCTGGCCGGTCGTACCGAGGACCAGGGTGCGCTTCGCTTCCTCGATCGCGAAGTCGAATCCCGCTTCGGGGTCGCGCAACAGCCGTTCCGTGGCGTGCGCGTGCTGCCGTACACGAGGGTCGGGATGCGCCATCGAGGCGCGCAGGATCGGCATGATCACCTCACCCAGCGCGATCAGCGCCCGGCTCAGGCTCAGCCGCATCTGCCGTTCACCCCGCCCCAGCTGCGTCGCCAGCACCCGGGCCAGCTCCGGTTCTTCACCTTCGGGCACGAGCACGACCGCTGCGCGCCAGGCGCTGCGCGCCGCCTCGTCGTCGGCGTCGGTCAGCAGCGCCCGAGTGATGGCCGGCCATGCCCGCCGATCGCCGATCTTGGACAGCGTGTGCAACGCCTGACTCCGTGCCTGCGCGCGTTCCGAGCGGAGTTCGTCGACGAGCCGCGGAACCGTCGTCGACGGCGAGTGGCGAGTCAGTGCCCACGTCAGCATTTCGCGCACGTGGAAATCGGGCTCGACCGCGCAACGCTCGACGAGTGTGTCGACGCACCGCCGGTCCGGGGCCGTGCCCACCGCCAGAGCCGCCTTCAGCCGCACCGAGGCGCTGCCGCGCTCCAGCCCTCGGAGAGCTCGCGCCAGGTTCGTGTCGTCATTCAGCATGGTCATCGCGACCACCTCCTGGCCGCAGTGAAGACCTTGTCACGGTGTCAAGGTCAAGGCGCGGTCACGCCGTAGCGTCGAGAACCGCCTCGGTGCGGCTGTCGGTGAGGCGCGCGGCGGGGTGTCCAGGCGTACGGCCGTCACGACCCCTTCACATCCTGCGGGCGATGGTCCCACTCGTGGCGGGCACCCGGCGGGTGTCCACGGCGGGGAGGGGCTGCTGGTGATCATCGTTGCTGTTCTGCTGCTGCCGGTACTGGGGCTGCTGCTGTACGGGATGGATCGTGTCGAGGACTGGGTGTTCGGCGAGCCGCGTACGGCACGCCACGCCGGGCGCCGTCATCTGCGTCTGGTCCACTCGACGAAGCGTTCGTCCGCCGACCGCCGTCCGAGCGCGCGGCGCGGGAGGCACCGCAACGCCGCGTGACGCCGTTGCCCTGAGCGGTCGGCACCTGAGCCGGCCGCTGCGGACGCCGGTCCGGCCGTGCGGCCGGCGTTGATTCACGCGGCTACGGCGACGCCGGCGGCCGGCGCTTGAGGGGGACCGCCTCGGATCGCTCTCGGCCGACGTGGACCCGCTCTCCCCCGGCTCCGGCCGGAGCGGTGTCGTCTCGGCCCGTCCAGAGGAGGACGAGACCGAGTGTGCAGGCAAGGGCCGGCCAGTAGACATAGCGGTAGTTCGTCGCCGGCACGATGAACAGGTAGCCGAGCACGTAGGCCGCCGAGCTGATGCCCAGCGCCCGGATCGGCAGGTGGAAGGCTCCCCGTCCAGGACGGACGGCGAGCACGAGCGCGACCGCGAGCCAGAACCAGCCCCGAAAGAGCGGTCGCAGATCCGCGACGACGCCGTTGACGTACGCGTCCAGCGTGTCTTCCAGCCAGGGGTGGGTCACCTCGATCCCCAGGTCGTTGGAGCTGACCCCCGGGTGGTACGGGTAGCCGGTCTCGAAGAGCAGGGCCGCGAAGAGCCGCTGCCGGTACTGGAGATATTCGGGGACGTGTGCGCTCATCTCGCGCAGCCACAGGGACCTGATCCGGTCCGAGTCCTCGGTCAGGCCCGCGGCCGGGCGTTCGTAGCAGGCCCAGTAGGCGTCCGACAGGGTCCCGGTGCGCTCGCACTTCTCCGCTGCCGCCACGAGGCGGTTCCGGAGATCCCGTGGCACGTCCGCCGAGCGCAGTTCCTCAGCGGTCAGCACGTGCACCAGGTCGTCGATCATGATCTGTGCGGCCTGTTTGGTCTGTACGGGCCGCGCGAACCAGGAGATGGCGACGGCGGGCAGGACGACACCGGCCACGAGTGCCACCGTGCACATGGCCCATGTGCGGCGCCCGGGTGCCTGCCACAGCGCGCGGACGAGCAGGACGAACACCGGAATCGCCGCGAAGAACGCGTTCTTGCGCACGAGTACGGCGTAGGCGAGGAAGAGCACGCCCAGCCAGAGCAGAACCCAGCGCATCGCGCCGGGAGGACGGCTGTCGCGCAGTCGCAGCCCGACGAAGGCCACCGCGCAGGCGGCGAGCAGCGCGACGGCCACATGGACGTCCTTCCAGACCACTCCGACGAACGTCAGGACGGGGGGTGTCAGACCGAGGGCGAGGACGGCGAGCGAACCGCCGCGTCGTGCGGTCATGGCCCACACGCACCACGCCACCACCCACAGCGCCGCCCAGAAGAGGGCCGACTGCAGGACGGCCATCGAGGCGGACGTGCCGGTGACCGCGATGAGAGCACGCCACACCAGGCTCAGCACGGGCGGGTGCCAGTCGGTCAGTGGCCTCCTGCCCATGGCCTGACGGAGTTGGTCGATGCTGTCGGGACTCATGTACCCGGGGGCGAAGACGACGGTGGTGGCCAGCCAGCACGACGCGGCAAGCGCGGCCAGCACCCAAACCCAGCGTCTTTCAATCCGGTTTAATACATTTTGTCCCATATGGCGGATGCTAGCAGTGGCGGCCGGACCGTCCGGATCAGGGCGCCACGAAGACATAGCGCCGGTAGGCGAAGAAGCGGAACAGGGTGGCGAGGACCCAGCCGGAGAGACGGGCGCTGTTGTCGCTGAGCGCCGAGTCCAGCCCGAGCAGATGTCGTGAGGCGAAGACCGTGCCGGCCGTGATGACGACGCCGACGACGTTCGCGCAGAGGAACAGGGCCAGTTCCTGCCCCACCTTCTCGCGATGACGGTGGCGGTAGGTCCAGTAGCGGTTCCCCACCCAGCCGGCGAATGTCGCGGCAGCCGTGGCGACGAGCGACGCCTGGACGGGGGCGGCCCGCATCACCCCACCCGGCGTGCCGCCGGGGAGACCGAAGACCAGCAGGTTGTAGCCACCGTGGTCGACGACGAAGGCCAGGAGCCCGACCACTCCGAACTTGGCGGCCTCGCGCCAGACGCCCCGGACGGCATCACGCACACGCAGCGTCATGGATCTGAGGACGGGCACACCGCGAGAGTAACGACACGGCGCGCCCTCACCGCCCGGACGCGCTCATATCGCATTATTTCCTCTTGTATCCGGCACCGGTTCGGGTAAGGAGTGGCCGTGGAACCCACCATCGCGTGCGTCGTGCCGTGCCACAACGAGGAGGCGGCTGTCGGCAAGGTGGTCCGCAGCCTGCGGGCGACCCTCCCCGAGGCCGACATCTACGTGTACGACAACGCCTCGACCGACCGCACGGTGGAGGCCGCCCGTGAGGCGGGTGCGATCGTCCGGGAAGAGCCGCGCAAGGGGAAGGGCAACGTCATCCGGCGGGCCTTCGCCGATGTCGACGCCGACGTCCTGCTGATCATCGACGGTGACGACACCTACGACGCGTCCAGGGCCCGTGACATGGTGGACCTGCTCTTCGAGGGGCCGTACGACCAGGTGGTGGGCGCCCGCCGCGAGACGGTCAGTGCCGCGTACCGGACCGGCCACGCCACCGGCAACAGGCTGCTGACGGGCGCGGTGCGCTTCCTGTTCGGCAACGACGTGACCGACATGCTCAGCGGCTACCGGGTCTTCTCGCGACGGTTCGTCAAATCCTTCCCCGCGCTGGCCCGTGAGTTCGAGACCGAGACCGAGATGACCATCCACGCCCTCCACCTGCGCCTGCCCACGGCGGAGCTGGTGGTGGACTACCGCGTCAGGCCCGCCGGAAGCGAGAGCAAACTGCGCACCTGGCGGGACGGCTGGCGCATCCTGCGGGCCATTCTGGATCTCGCCCGGCGCGAGCGGCCCTCGCTCGTCCACACCGTGCTCGCAGGTCTCCTGGCCTTCGTCTCGGTCGTCCTCGGGACCCCCGTCATCGCCGAGTTCGTCCGAACCGGCACCGTGCCGCGCATCCCCACGGCGATCCTCGCGGCCGCGATCATGACGATCGCGACGCTGGTCCTGCTCGTGGGATACATCCTCGAATCACTCATGCACATGCGTCAGGAGCAGTCGAGGCTCGCGCATCTCGCCTACGCGGCACCGGTCCGCGCCCCGCGCCCCACCGGACGGCAGGCGGGCACCGACCCCGTGCCCGCACGGACCACCCCCGGCAGCTCCTGACAGCACACACCGCGTACGCCCGCCGGAGGCGCTCCGGGTCGGACCGGTGATCAGTCGGTGCGGACCGTGAGCGCGGCGAGCTCCCCCAGGACGCGGGCCGCCGGCGCCGGGTCGACCAGCCACTTCAAGTGGCTGCCTTCCAGGGTACGGACGTCGTACGGGTTGTCCGGCGTCAGCGCGTTCCCCTCGCGGATCAGTCGATCCTGCAGGGCGAGCGGCAGACTGGCGTCGCCGGTCAGACGCACGAACGTCTTCGGGATACGGCCCCAGCTCGCGGCCTGCGCCCGGTCGGCGGACGTGCCGACATCCAGGTTCTCGTCGGGCTGGAAGGTGTTCAGGAAGGTCAGGAACTCGTCGTCGGTGCCGTCCGCGAAGAAGGCAGCCTTGAACGCCGCGAGGGCATCGGGGTCCGAGGTGCGGAAGTTGACCCGCAGCAGGCCGAGTTCGGCCGGGTTCCCGACCATCGCCAGACCCAGCGAAGCGGCGTCGACCGAGGCCATCTCCGGCTCGGCGTAGTAGTCGTTGACATCCAGCTCGACCGGGCACCAGGCCGCGACGTAGACGATGTGGTCGATCAGGTCCGGCCGGGCGTTGGCCGCGGCGGTGGCAGTGACACCGCCACGACTGTGCGAGACCAGGATGACGGGCCCGTTCTCCTTGGCCCGCTCCAGGATGCCGGTCAGATGGGCGACGTTGTCGGCGAGCGTGACACCCTTGATCGAGCCGGGTGCGGCCGCGAGCCCTTCGAGATCCTGCGGCGCCTGATAGGCACGCAGGTAAGTCGCCCCGAAACCGTGGCCTGGCAGGTCGACAGCGACTGAACGGTGTCCGAGAAGGCCGAGTTCGGCTTGGAGTGGCGCGAACGAGAAGGAGTTCGCGAACGCTCCGTGAACCAGCACGAACGTCGGCTGCATCTGTCTACTCACCTTCTGGCCTCCGCCCACCAAGGCGGCACGCCCACGAGGCTTCCCCCGCAACTTGACGAACGGATGTCCGACATCAACGAGGGACACTATGCAGCCGAAGATCATCCGCGCAACCGGTACAAGGCGTTCCACCCGGTCGCGCGCGGCGAAGTTCCTTCAGTCGCGCGAGGGCTGGAAACCGTCGGCGCTGACATGAGGCATCACCGTGCTCGTCACGCGATATCGGCCGTTGGGGACGTCGCGGGACCTGGTGACGTGGACGGCCAACGGCCCCGCCCATTCGTAACCCCGGCGCTCTCCGTACTGTGCCAGCCTGTCGGTGAGGACCTGCCCCACCTCGCCCTTGCGGCGGGCCAGTTCGTCGTGGACGTGTTCGGCGAGTTCCACCTCGTACGCGTTCGGTACCACGACCCGGGTCTGGCTGCACACCACGGCGTTGCTGTCACATTCACGCCGCAGCGCGTCCACCAGCTCGATCGGTTCCCTGTGGAAGATCTGCGCCAGAAGCGCCCCCTCGGCGCGCTCAAGGGCCCGCTCCCATCCGGTGAGCGTGCTCATAGCTCTCCCTCACTCCTTCCTCGTCATCACGACCGTGCCTGCTCTTGCGACGGCACGCGCTGCACCCGGAGCCGTCCGGTACGCCGCCGCGCGGGCTCCGCCGGCCGACTCCATCCGCCGGGTGTCCGCCAGGGTGTGCGTCATGGCCCGTCCGGCGTGAAGGTCCGGTGAACCCGCACGGCGCGCCGCGGTCAGGCCATGCTGAACTTCTCGGCGTGCACCTGCCGCGCGGGGACCCGGAGGTCACGTAGGCCACCGAGCACGGCCTTGGTCATGGCGGGCGGACCGCAGACGTACACGTCGCGTTCGATGATGTCGGGCACCAGCCGGTGCAGGCTGCTCGCGGCGAACGGGGCGACGCCGTACTCGCCGGTCGGGCCGGTGAGCAGGTGCAAGCGTCCGCCCCGCAGCGCGACGAGGTCACGCACCTCGTCCAGCAGTACGGCGTCCGCTTCGCTACGGACCCGGTACAGCACGACGACATCGCCGCTCGTCCGTTCCTCCAGCAGGGCCCGCACCGGCGTGATCCCCACCCCGCCGGCGATCAGCAGGGCTTTGGGGCGCGTCCGGTGCAACGAGGTGAACGCCCCGTACGGGCCCTCGACGAAGACGCGACTGCCCACCGCGACGCCGCGCAGGCCGGCGCTGGTGCGGCCCACCGCCTTCGCCGTCAGGCGCAGTCCCTGACCGCCCGGCGCCGCCGAGAGGGAGAAGGGGTTGGCCAGCCACCAGTGGTGGTGCCCGGGGAACCGCCAGATACAGAACTGGCCTGCCCGAGCGGGGAGTTTGTCGAGGTGGCGACCGGTGACGTACACGGAGACCACGTCGTCGGACTCCGGTACCACGGCCGCGACGCGGAAACGGTGATAGGCGTTGCGCCACAGTGGCAGGGCAAGACGCCCGGTCAGCAGCGCGCCGAAGGCGAACAGCCACAGGATCCACCAGTAGGCCGTGGCGGGAGCGGAGGACGTGAAGGTCGTCGTCTCCAGCAACTGGTGGACGAACGACAGGCCCAGAGCGATGTAGAGCAACAGGTGCAGACCGTGCCAGACCTCGTACGGCAGCCGTCGCCGCAGCGCCCGGGTGGAGAGCCCGGCGATCACGACGATCACGGCCGCGGCGAGCATGCCCAGCAGGGAGGCCGGCACACCGCTCAGGGCGACGAACGTCTTCCCCATGGACGTGTCGTCGAGTGTCGCGTAGCCGAGCACCACCGACGTGGCATGAGTGAGGACGGTCCACAGCAGGAGGAAGCCGACCCAGCGATGCCACACCGTGAGCCGGTCCGTCCCGATACGGCGGTCCAGCCACGGCAGCCGGGCCACCAGCAGCAGTTGGAACACCAGCAGCAGGGCCGCGTGCACGCCGAAGAACCTGGCGACCGTGAGCACCTGGTTCTTGCCCGCGTCGGCGCTGAGGAACAGTGCCTCGACCACCACCACGTTGGCGATGACGAAGGCCCACGTCGCCCGGCGCGCCGCAGCCACCGGAAGCACGGTGCCCGTGCGCACCGCCTTGCTCGCCGTCGTCATGGGTTGCCCACCAATCTCCCGCCGATGGCTCTGCGTCGGAGCAGCCTCCCGCCATGCGTGCTCCGGCGGCAACCCGTCCGATGGCGTAGCCGGGAGCACTCACTCGAACACGCGCCCCGCAGCGGGCACGTCGAGTGAGTCGCTGAGCCTGGCTCTCCGCCCGGTCCTGCCGAGGCCACGGGGTGCCGCGGCGGTCCGCCGCGCCGGCGTTCGTGAAGGTCAGCCGGTTCGGCGGGAACGAGTCAGGGCCAGCCCGCCGAGGGCCGTACCGATCAGCCCCGTCACCATGGCCACGTAGGCGCCGCCCAACCCGTTGCCCGTGCCGAGACCTCCGTCGGCGGTGGCCGCGACCAAGCCGCCGAGAGCCATACCGACCAGCCCCGTCACGATGGCCAGCATGCCGCCGAGTGATCCGTTGCCGGTGCCGAGGCGACCGGACGGGCGGGCGAGCGCCAGCCAGGCCACAAGTACGCCGGCGAGCCCTGACAAGGCGCCCGTCACGGCCCCCACTCGCCCGGCACCGAACTCGTAGGCACCGGCCGCGACGGGGTGGGCCGAAGCCTGTGCGGCCGCCGGTGCGGCGAGAACGATGCCGGCGAGCAGGGCGAACGCGGCGGCGAAGAGCAGACGGCGAGCAGACATCGAAGGGCTCCTTCTCTTCCTACGAGTGGGTGTCAGCCGAGCATGTCGGCCGGGCCCACCCCAAGTCGTCCGGCGAACGCGGGCACTTCACGCTGCCGCCGATCGCGCATCGGGCTGCCGCGCACGCCGCACGGGCCCCGAAGGTACTGCGTACGCGGTAGTGGGCCCCTCCCCCACGAGGCTGACTCGCCCGCGACGGCGGCCGGTTAGGGTGCGCGCATGAGTGCAGCGGAAACCGATGGCCGGGCCCGCGTCGCAGACCGGGTCATCGCTGTCGGTGTGGCGGTGGCGCTGCTGGTGACCGGGCTGTCCGGGCAGCGTTCCACCGCGAGTTCGGACCTGCTCGGGTACGCGCTGCTGACGGCCGGCGGGCTGGCGCTGGTCGCGCGCCGCCGGACTCCGGTCGCCGTCCTGGCCGCCACCGGGGTGTGCGCCGTGGGGTACCAGGCGGCCGGATTCGATGTGCCTGCCGTGGCCTACCTGTTCGCCGTGTACGCGGCGATGCGGGCGGGACACCGCATCGTCACGGTGACCGCGAGCGTGGCCATGCTGACGGCTCTGCCCGTCGCGGCCCTGATCTCGGGCCCGCACAGCACGAGCGAGGCGTTCGCTCAGGCCCGAGGCGCCCTCGAAATCGCCTGGCTGGTCGCGGCAGGCGCGGCGGGTGAGGCGCTGCGGCAGGCCGAACGGCGGGCGGACGAGGCCGAACGCACCCGCGAGGAAACCGCGCTACGCCGTGCCGACGAGGAACGGCTGCGCATCGCACGGGAGTTGCACGATTCGCTCACCCACCAGATCTCGGTCATCAAGGTGCAGGCGGAAGCCGCCGTGCATGTGGCCCGCCGACGCGGCGAGGAGGTGCCCCAGGCGCTGCTGGCCATCCAGGAGGCCGGACGGGAAGCGGCCCGCGAACTGCGCGCGACGCTGGAGGCACTGCGCGACGACGACACGACTCCGCCCCGTGGCCTCGACGACGTCCCGGAACTGGTGGAGCGGGCCCGCACCACGGGTCTGGACGCGACACTGACGATCGAGGGGCAGCGGCACCACGTGCCGGCAGCGGTGGCCCGGACCGTCTACCGGATCGTCCAGGAATCCCTCACCAACATCACCCGGCACGCGGACGCGAGCACGGCGTCGGTGCGGATCGACTGTCGTGCGGACGCACTCGCCGTACGCATCGACGACGACGGCACAGCGACGCCGGGCACCACCCCGTCACCGGGCCTCGGCCTGCTCGGCATGCGCGAACGCGTCACCGCCCTCGGTGGCCGACTGCGCGCACAACCGCGCGGCAAGGGCGGCTTCACCGTCCAAGCCGAACTCCCCGTGGACCGGACGCCATGATTCGTGTCCTGCTCGTCGACGACCAGCCGCTCATCCGCAGCGGATTCCGCGCCCTCCTCGACCTGGAGGACGACATCGAGGTGGTGGCCGAGGCCGCCGACGGCAAGGAGGGCCTGGACCTGGCCCGGAAGCACCTGCCCGATGTCGCCCTGATCGACATCCAGATGCCGATCCTCGACGGCATCGAAGCGACCCGTCGCATCGCCGCCGACCCGGCACTGTCCCAGGTGCACGTCGTCATCCTGACCAACTACGGCCTGGACGAGTACGTCTTCGACGCGCTGCGCGCCGGCGCCGCCGGGTTCCTCGTCAAGGACGTCCTGCCGGAGGACTTCCTGCATTCCATCCGTGTGGCCGCGCGCGGCGACTCCCTGCTGGCACCGTCCATCACGCGCAAGCTCATCAACCGGTACGTCACCCAGCCGCTCCCCGCCGACAGCACGAAGGCGCTGGGAGAGCTCACCAGCCGCGAACGCGAGGCCGTCGTCCTCGTCGCCCAGGGTCTGTCCAACGATGACATCGCCGGCCGCATGGTGATCAGCCCGGTGACGGCCAAGACCCACATCAACCGGGCCATGACCAAGTTGCACGTGCGCGACCGGGCCCAACTCGTCGTCCTGGCCTACGAATCCGGCCTGGTCACCCCGCCCGGCTCGTGAGAGCGACCGTCCCCGAGAGCTGTGGCACCGCCCTCCACGCCGCACGGCCCAGGCCGCGGCGCCCGAGCGGGAGCATGGTGCGATCTCCGTGCTCGGGGTGCGGGCGGGTCGTTCAGTGGGTGGTGTCGGGGCGGGCGAGGGTGAGGCCGGCGTCGGCGGCCGCGGCGATGCCGTCGTCGAGGGCGACCACGTCACGGCCGGCCGCGTCGAGGAGGGAGGCGGCGATGGCCGCACGCATCCCGCCGGCGCAGTGCACCCACACCAGCCCGTCCGGGACGTCGCCGAGACGGCCGTACAGCTGGTGGATCGGGATGTGCACCGAGCCGTCGACATAGCCGTCCGCACGCTCGGAGTCCCGGCGCACATCCAGCAGCACCACCCGCTCGCCGCTCTCGCGCGCTTCGGCGAGGTCGGCGAAGCGGGCACGTGGGAAGGAAGCGAGCTGCTCGTCGGAGCGGATCCAGGTCGTGGGGTCGCCGGTGGCCGCGGCGGCCGGGCGGTCGATGCCCACCCGCACCAGTTCCCGCTGGGCGTCGGCGACCTGTTCGGGGGTGTCGGCGAGCAGGGTGACGGGCTTGCCCCAAGGGATCAGCCAGGCGAGGTAGGTGGCGAGCTTGCCCTCGCCCTCGAAGTTGAAGGCCCCGGCCACATGCCCCTGGGCGAACGCGACCCGGTTGCGTACGTCCACCACCCACTCCCCCGCCGCCAGCCGTGCGGCGATCTCCTCGGCGTCCGCGGCCTCGGGTGAGGTGAGGTCGACGGGTGCGGGGCCGTCGGCGTTGACCGGGCCTATGTGGGCGTAGTAGGCGGGCACGTCGTCCAGTCCGGCGAGCATCCGGGCGACGAAGGTGTCGACGTCCTGGGTCAACGCGTCGTTGGTCCGGCGCTCCTCGCCGATCGTGGTCGTGTCCCCCGCGGCCTGGGCGGAGGCGCAGAAGCTGCCGAAGCCGTGGGTGGGCAGCACCTGCACCTCGTCGTCCAACTCGTCGGCCAAGCGGCGGGCGGAGGCGTGCTGGTCGCGGGCCAGCCGCTCGGTCAGCCGCGGCTCGACCAGGTCCGGCCGCCCCACGGTGCCGATCAGCAGCGAGCCGCCGGTGAACACCGCCACCGCCCGCCCGTCCCGCTGAAGCGCGTAGGAGGTGTGGTGCGGGGTATGGCCCGGCGTTGCCATCGCCCGCAGCTCCAAGCCCTCGTCCACGGTGAACGTGTCGCCGTCGGTGACGGGGGTGCGGACGTAGGCGACCGACGCCGCGGCGGGCACCAGGTAGCGGGCCCCGGTCACCCGGGCCAGCTCCAGGCCGCCGGTGACGTAGTCGTTGTGCACGTGGGTCTCGGCAACGAGGGCGATCCGCACTCCCCGTCGGGCCGCGGCGGCGATGACCTGGTCGACGTCGCGCGGCGGATCGACGACGACCACCGCCCTGGCGCCGCCGGCCAGGTAGCTGCGGTTGCCCAGTCCCTCGAACTCCAAGGTGTCGACGAAGAACACGATCACGACTCCTCTTGAACGGTGTACCCGGGGGTCTCAGTGGTCCACCCACGAGAAGTACCCCCGGGGGTATCTTGGCGGGGCAGGCTCCCTCACCTGGCCCCTTCACCTGGCTCCCTCGCCGGGCTTCGTCCCGCGCCACCCGCTGCGACGGGTACCCGGTCCTGCCTTGAGAACCGGCATCGGCGCAACGGCGGCCGCACGTCTGCTCGTACGCTCACGAGTACCCCGGTGCGCAGCCTCGCCGAGACCTGGAGCGAGGCGCACAGGGCCGGCCTGCCCGGCCGGCGGCCGGAGCTCAGCCGGTGAGCACCCGCGGTGCGGGGCCGGCGTACGTCATGTGCGACAAGGCGGTGTGTGGGCCGGCCGTGGCTCCCGGCCCTGGCCCGGGCGGTGCGTCGCAGCGCCTTCCGCCTCATGGGACCGGGCGCACCGGCACGCGTCGCTCACAGGCTCGTCCCATAACCTCATGCGGGAGGACATCGGATGCCATGGATGTCCACGGTGAGGAGGGGACAGTGCTCGGAAGAAGCACACGGCTGCTCGCGGCCGTCTTGACCGCGGTCTTCGTGATGCTGGTCGGCCCCAGTGCGCCGAGCGGTGCCCTCGCCGCCAGGTCACAGCCCGTCGAATCCGCCAGGGATGTCGTCGCGAACCGGGTCATGACCTGGAACATCTGCAATCCCTGCGACACGAGCAACGTCGACCGCGCAGCGCAGATCGCCGCGTACGCGCCCCAGGTCATCGGTCTGCAAGAAGCGTGCGTGCGTGACGTGGAGAGGATCCGGGACTATCTGGAGCACCTCCACGGGCTGGTCTACCACGTCGAGTACGGGACGGTTCTGCAGAGTTGGAGCCGCTGCGGAGGAGCGCCGTGGAGCCCGGGGGGGTTCGGCCAGGCACTCCTCTCGGCGGCACCGATGACGGATCTCGTGAACGTGGAATACCCCGACGGCGGCTCCGAGGACCGCGGTTACATGGCGGTCACCACGACCGTGGGCGGCGAGAGCGTGCGGGTCTTCAACACACACCTCGCGCAACGCCGTCAGGAGGCGGTCCGAGCGGACCAGACCGGCGTCCTGGCCGCGGACGTCGCCGGGCACGAACGCGCGATCGTCCTCGGCGACTTCAACGCCGTTCCGGACGCACCCGAACTCAGCAGGATGTGGGCACTGGCCGCGGACACGGACGGCCGGTGTCATCCCCTGCCCACCGGCACCTGCAAGGCGACGACCGACTGGCAGAGCAAGTTCGACTACATCTTCCTGCGCGGCATCGTCCCACTCAGGCACCAGGTGCGCCCGACCCCGTACTCGGATCACCATCTGCTGCACACCGACCTGGACCTCACCTGAGGGACGTCCTCGGACGGTTTTCCCGGCGGTCCGGGACCCAGGGCCTCTGCGTCAGCGTGCCTCAGCCTTCCCTCTCAGCGGTCTTCCGCGGATCGTCGGCCAGAATGCCGTCGGCGAGCCTGCGTACCTGCGCCTCCGCGGACTCGCCGCGGGTGACGAACAACTCGTACCGGTAGGCGACTGCGGGCCTGCCCGGTCCTTCGGTCTGACGGAACTCGACATCGACTCCCTCGGGGCTCGTCAGCGCCTCGGGGAGTCCGGGTTCCGCGCGTCGCGGCGAGACACTCGTGAGGACACAGCCCCAACGTTCGAACCATCGGCTGTCCGCGAGCGTCCGCTCAAGGAGCCGGGCGACGGTGTCCACCGGTTCCTCCCAACTGCGGTCCGCCGCGGCCCGCGCGAGTTCCGCGTCGTACTGGGCCGCGTCGAAGCGCACAACGGCCGGCACGGCAGCGGTGTCGCTGGTGTTCTCCCAGGCGTCCCAGACCACCCGGTCGCCCTCGCGGCGCATCGTGACGTACAGGGCACCGCAACAACCGGCCGTGCACGTCGGCTCGGTGATCATGACCCTGCGGGGTCTCTCCGAGACGGCCAGCGGCCAACTCTCGGCCGGCCCCGTCCAGTCCCGGCAACTGGACGCCGTGCCTTCCGGGTGGACCTCCCTCAGGACGTCGACGCCGTCGATCAGAGGCCGCACTTCGGCCCAGGGGCCCGCCGCCCAGTCTTCCGGAATCCTGTGCCGCAAGGTCAAAGTGCTGATCGCCGGCGCATCGGTCATACCCACATCATCGGTTGAGCCCTCGCGGCCGCCCACCCAATTTTCGTCAGGGGATCATGGGGCAGGCGTCCGGATGAGCGGCCAACTCACCTCAAGGCGGCGTACGGGCTTCACCTCTCGGGCTTCCATCCCCAGACGGTCAGCATCCCCGCTGACAGCGCGGCGCACTCGCCGGACTCCAGGTACCGGACCGCCGCGTCGACGGCCGCGTCGTCGACCAGGCCGGTGGCGAGCATCGCCGACCTGCTCCGCTCCCAGGTGTCCGCCCAGAAGCGGCTGATGGGACTGCCCGGCAGCAGCGGCGGCACATGGATCTCGGCGGCGACGGACACGAGTTGCGTCCCGCGCAGCAGCTGCGGGTAGGTGGGCACCCAGGAGACATCGGTACCGATGGTGGCCCGCAGCCCCTGCCACATCGCCCGCATCGCCACCGTGTACGGCGTGCTGGGCGCCCGTTCGCTCGTCAGGTCGATCGCGTCGCTGAGGACCAGCACTCCGCCGGGCGCCACGTGTTCGGCCAGGGCCCTGATCAGACGTTCACGCTCGGGCAGGTGCATCAGTACGAAACGCGCGTGGACGAGGTGGAATCGTCCGGGATCGAAGTCGGGGGCCGTGATGTCGGCCTCCCGCACGTCGAGGCCGGGTGCGGGCCGCTCGGAGAGGAAACGTGCGTCGCGGTCCACGGCGAGCACGCTCGCCACCCGGGCCTCGTCCAGCAGCCTGCGGGAGACCGTGCCCGTGCCTGCGCCCACGTCGAGACAGCGCCATCCGGGGCCGGCCCCGAGCGCCCGCAACCGCGCCATGGTGACGTCGTCGTAGGCGAGGGCCCCGAAGTCGATGCGCTCGCCCTCCCCTGCCTGTTCAGGCCGGAAGACGGCCTCGCCGTAACGGCCGCCGTCCGACGCGCCCCCGCCCGACGCGGCCGTCACGCCGCCGCCCGCTCAGCTTTGAAGGTGCCGTCGAGATGGTCGAACAGGTTCATGGCCGGACCTCTTCACGGGGTGGGGCGGTGCCTGGGCGGCCGGTCGCGGACCGCCCTCGCACCGATCCTCCTGCGGCGGGCGCTGTCACCGCCGAGGCGCGCCGGGTCCGAGCCCATCGGCCCAACGGAGCGACGTCGGCCGGCCGCACGCCGCCGAGGGTGGGGCCGGTGCGCCGGGGCCGAAAAGGGCCCGAGGCGGGCCGACGCCCGCCGCCCGCGCACCTGGGGCGGGCCCGGCACCGTTCGGCCGGGCCCTCGCCAGGTCAGCTCTCCTTCTGGCCGTTTCGGAGCACCTGGTCGGTCATGTCGGCGACCTTGTCGCCCGGCGGGGCTTCGGCGTCGACCTCCGTCCCGAAGTCGGAGAACTCCATCATCGTGCTGACCTTGACCTGTTGGCGCGAGGCGCCGGTGTCCGGCTGGGCGGACGCCGGGGCCTCGACCGTCATGTCGACCTGCTGGCGGCGGATGCGGCCGTCGTCGTCCAGCCAGATCTCCATCGGCATCGTGGGGCCGAGTTGCTCGCGCAGTCGGGTGCCGCCGGGCAGTTGCGCGACGTCGACCGAGACCTTGTACCGGGTGGTTTCGACTCCGTCGATCGTCTCGGTGCCCACCTTGGAGACGTCGTCGTCACTGATCGCCTTGGAATAGGCGGCGCTCTGGGCCGGGTCCCCGATCTGGTCGGGGTTCACGCCCTGCCGTTCGGTGACCTGCTGAAGATCGATCTTGATCCAGGGCTTGCCGCCGGCCGCCTTCCGGCCAGGGGCCTTCTGGTAGAGGACCTGGTCGACCACGCGCTGCTCGACGGTCCTGCCCTCGGCCTTGACCGTCATGGTGCTGTCGCCGTCGTCGAGGTCGATGGCCCCCTCGCCGTCGGAGGTGACCGCTTCGCCGTTCGCCGCGGCCCGCACCTTGACCGTCATCCTCGCGGTCTCCGCCTCCGCGGTCCTGTCGTAGGCGCTGCGCACCGCCGTCGTGCTCTCGTTCCGGGCGTCTCCGCTCGCGCTCACCGAAGCGGCGGGCCGGTCGGCCTCGGGTTCACCGTCGTCCCCGCAGGCCGTGAGTACGACGCTCCCCATCAGGAGGGCCGTACCGATCGCGCCTGCCTTCACCATCCCCCTCGTGCTCCGCATGGATTCCCTCTCTCCTCACGATGACCGCCTGGGTCTGACGTGTCGTCGGTTGCGGCGCGAGTGCCCCGGCTGGAGGGAATACGTCCACAGGTAAGGAGACTTGACCTGTTTTCGAGGTTCTTGGTCGACCCTTAGGACATTTCCCCATGTTCATGGTGGTGAGGTGCGGGAAGTCGGACAGTGGGGATTCCTGCCGGAGAAGAACCGGAATGTGAGCATCCGGGAATCGCAATCGATGCAGGGAGGGCGGGGGCTCGACGGCGGACGAGCCGCGTGTGTGGCGGCCGAGCCGGGGCATCCGGACTGCCGGGAGGTCTACATGGACACGAGTGCGTTGGCAGGGACGGGGCGACTGCGGGCCCGACGGGCGGCCCGGGGTTCGGCCACCGAGACGGCGGCACGGGCGGGTCTGGCGGCTCGGGGCGTGATCTATCTGCTCGTCGGTGCGCTGGCGCTGCAGATCGCGTTCGGTGACGGCGACAAGCAGGCGGACCGCGGGGGCGCCTTGGCGGAGCTGTCACAGAAACCGTTCGGTGCGGTGCTGCTGTGGGCGCTGGGCATCGGGCTGGTCGGCATGGCCCTGTGGCGGCTGTCCGAAGCGCTTTTCGGTTCCGTCGGACGGGACGGCCGCAGCGCCCGGAAGCGCCTGCTGGCCGCCGTCCGTTTCGCGTTCTACGTCTTCGTCGCCTACTCCGTGCTCACGTTCGCGGTGAGCCGGAACCAGAGCGGCGGGTCAAGCGACCAGCAGTCCCGGGACGCCACCGCCAGGGCACTGGAGATACCAGCCGGTCAGTGGCTGGTCGGAGCGGCGGGGATCGGCGTCGTAGCGGCCGGCTGCTGGATCGGGGTACGGGCGGTCCTGCGCAAGTACCACGACAAGCTCAGGCTCGGGCAGATGAGTCACCGGACACGTCAGCTGGTGGACATCACCGGCGTGGCCGGCGGCGCCGCCCGCGGGATGGTGTTCGCCGTGGCCGGTGTCTTCGCGGTCCGCGCGGCGATCGACTACGAGCCCGACCAGGCCAAGGGGCTGGACGACACGCTGCGTACCTTCGCCGACACTCCGCTCGGCCCCTGGCTGCTGGTCTGCGTTGCGGCCGGTCTGGTGCTGTTCGGAGTGTTCTCCTTCGCCATGGCTCGCTGGCGAAGGGTCTGAGTGGCGTCTCACGGGGAACACGGAGCCAATGAGCGATTCCGAGATTCCGCATGGCGACGGCCGGCCCGTGGACGCGTACCTGGACCTCCTGCGCATCCGGATGGAGACGGAGGACTACCGCCTCCTGCTGCGCATGGTGGAACCGGTCCTCCAGGCGATCGAAGAGGAGCGCCTCTCCAGCCTCGACCTCGCGCTCGACACCGGGACCGAAGACGAGCTGCCCCAGGAGGTCCGTGACGAGGCCGCCCTCGTCATCGCCACCGCTGTCACCGGCCGCCTCGACAACGAAGTGATCGAGATCGACGTCGACGACACCGGTCCGGTCAGGATCGTCACGGACGCGAGTACCGCTTCCGACCCTGACCGCCTTGCCGAGATCGCCGACTACATCAGGGAACGACACCGGCAGACGGAAGAGCTACGGGGCATCGCCGAAGTGAGCGGACTGCCCACCGACTTCTGAGCCACAGCACGCGTGGGCGTCGAGTGAGATCTGAGTCACTCGACGCTCGGGACGGGCCCCGCCCGCAGCCTCCTTCAGGGACTGCGGGCGGGGCCCGTCCGCGTGTGCGGACGACGACCGCCGCTGTCCCGCTCCGGCTTCGTCGAACCGGTGTGGCCGCCCGCGGAGCGGACCCGCGCCTGCGGGGCACAACCCGGGGGGCGCAACCCGGGGCCGAAAACGAACTCACCACTTTCGAGCCATATCCCACCCCAGGCACATCGGCCACGCCTTCCCCGAAGAACGAAATGCAAGGCCGCTCACCTCCTCAGTAGCGAGCCCGTATCGACCGATCAGGCCACTGATTGAACGAGCAATATGGTCCGAATTGCAGCACCGGGAAACATTCGAACCCTTCCTTCCTGAGACGCCGGCGACGACGCGGGTACTGCGTGGCGTTGAAGCACCACAAACAGAAAGGAGACACACCATGCGTCCAATGACACGCTGGGCAATGACAGGAGCTCTGCTCACCACGGCTGTCGCGGGCCCTCTGAGCGTGCCCGCCCACAGCGCCCCGGCTTCGCTGTACGCGCCTTCCGCTCTGGTCATGACCGTCGGCCAGGGAGAGCAGGCCGCCACCGCGACACCGGAGCGCGCGGTGACCGTGAACTGCGCGTACACCACGTCCGGGACTCACCCCGCCCCCCGAAAGGCCTGTGCGGACCTGGACCGCGTGAACGGGGACTTCGACCGCCTGGCCACGCTCCGCGGAAATGAGCAGCCCTGCACACGCGAATACCGCCCCATTGTCGTCACCGTTCAGGGTGTCTGGCGTGGTACGCGCGTGAACTACGAGCACACCTTCGCCAATTCATGCATCAAGGAAACCCAGGGGGCTTCGGCATTCGCCTTCTGAGTCACGCGACTCAGTAAAGCCTCATCGACGGAGCGGGTCGCCCGGTGACGGGCGGCCCGCTCGTTCGATTGTCAACTCCCACAGTTGATGCCACATTCAATGACACGTTCAATGTCACGTTCAATTTTGTGTTCAATTTCGTTTTAAATTCGTGTTCATTCAATTCCGCACCGACAGCGGTCACGGCAGCAGACGCCGCTCCTTGGCGACCGCCACCGCACCCGCGCGCGTGTCGACGCCGAGCTTGTCGTAGATGCGCCGGAGGTGGGTCTTGACCGTGGCCTCGCTGATGTACAGGGCGCGGGCGATGTCGCGGTTGCCGATGCCTCGGGCGAGCTGAGCGAGGATGTCCCGTTCGCGGTCGGTGAGCGTGGGGCGGGGCCGGCGCAGGTGGGCCATGACGCGGCCGGCGACCGGCGCCGACAGGGCGGTGCGTCCCGCGGCGGCGGCGTGGATCGCGGCGAAGAGTTCGTCGGGGCGCTCGGCCTTGAGCAGATACCCGGTGGCGCCCGCCTCGATGGCGCGGGTGATGTCGGCGTCGGTGTCGTAGGTGGTCAGGACCAGGACATGGGTCGAGGAGCCAGGGGCGGAGGTGAGCCGACGGGTGGTTTCCACGCCGTCGATGCCCGCACCGAGCTGCAGGTCCATCAGCACCACGTCCGGGACCAGTTTCGCGGCCAGCGCGAGGGCCTCCTCGCCGGTGCCGGCCTCGCCGACGACCTCGATGTCCGGGGCGCTGTCGAGCAGCGCGAGCAGCCCGGCCCGTACGACGGCGTGGTCGTCGCAGACCAGGATCCGCACGGGAGCGCGGTCGGGGATCATCGGGGCGCCTCCAGGGGGACTGCGGCGGACAGCACGGTGCCCTGGCCGGGAGCGGACTCGACGGTCAGGGTGCCGCCGAGGGAACGGAGCCGGGCCCGCATCGCGGGCAGTCCGTGGCCGCGCTCCCCTTCGGAAGCGACCGGCGGTGCGGCGGGGTCGAAGCCGTGACCGTCGTCGGTGACGTCGAGTACGACCGTGTCGTCCAGCAGGGTGAGGGTGAGGGCCGCCGTGGTGGCTTCTGCGTGTTCGCGGACGTTGGCCAGCGCGCCCTGGGCGATGCGCAGCAGGGCGGACTGCACCCGGTCCGGCAGGTCGGGCAGGCGGCCGTCGTCGTCCACGTGGACGCGTACGGTCAGGTGCGCCACGGACTCGCGCGCCGCCAGGGTGCGCAGCGCCTGTTCCAGTCCGCCGCCCCGGGCGAGGTCGGCGGGGGCCAGGTCGTGCACGAAGCGCCGGGCCTCGGCGAGGTTGTGCTCGGCGACGGAAGCGGCGGTGCGGACATGGGCGCGGGCCTTGGCCGGTTCGGTGTCCCACACCCGGTCCGCCGCCTGGAGCAGCATCCGCTGGCTGGACAGGCCCTGGGCGAGGGTGTCGTGGATCTCCATGGAGAGCCGCTGGCGTTCGGCGAGGGTGCCCTCGCGGCGTTCGGAGGCGGCGAGTTCGTGCCGGGTGCGGATCAGGTCGTCGATCAGGACGCGCTGGCGGGCGGTGTGCCGTTCCATCTGCAGGAAGACGGCGGTGGCGAGGGCCGCGACGGCGGGCGGCGCGAGGACCAGGTTGGGATCGAAGCGGCCCGCGAGCTCGACCTGGGCGGCGACGACGAACACGGTCAGGAGTGCCACGAGGGCGAGGGCGGCGCGGGGCGGCAGTGTGCGCAGGCCGACGTAGAACAAGGGCACCGCGCACCAGGCGAAGCTGGGCGCGAGGACGACGAGGACCATCCACACGATGACGACGAGCGTCAGCCAGGCGGTGTGCCGCCTGGTGCGCCGCACGGTCGAGTCTGCGGGCCTGGGGCCCAGCAGGTGAAGCGCTGCGAGTACGACGCACAGCGCGATGATCCACGGCGTGCGCGGCTCGCCGGGGTGACGCAGCAGGAAGCGGGCCAGCGCTCCGCCGAGCAGCAGGAAGAACGCCGCGTGCATCACGACGCCGAGCCATCGCGTGTCCACGGTGTCCGGTGCGCGCGACCGGTCCCCCATGCGGGTCGCCTCCCTTCCACACGTCAGCGCTGAACTGGGCAAACACCTTCATTGTGGCCCGGTGCGCAGTCTCGGCATGTCAACCGATCGGATGACCCCGGTGTCATCCGTCGCGTGCGAGCGGTGCAGCCGGAACGCCGACCGCGGGGGCCCCGTCGCGGGCCGAGGGTGGAGAGCGGACCAAGCGGGGCGGCAATCGGGCCGCCCCGCCCACCGAAGGAGTCGACCGACCATGAACCGCGTACGCAAGAACCTCTCCCGTCGTGCCCGCGTCGCCACCGGCGGGGCGGTGCTCGCCGTCGTCGCCCTGGCGGGCTTCGGCGCGGTGTCCGCGAACGCCTCGGCGCCGGCCACGACGTCCACCGCCGCCGCTTCGGCCGGTGCCCCCGCCCGGGCCACCACCACCTCCACCCACCTGACGATCGACGCCGCCACCAGGGCCGCGCAGGCCGCGCTCGACGCCGCCGAGCAGGAGAACCAGCGCGTCACGGTCGCCGTCGTCGACCGCAACGGCAACACCGTCGTCACCCTGCGCGGCGACGGCGCCGGCCCGCAGTCCTACGAGTCCGCCGAGCGCAAGGCGTTCACCGCGGTCGCCTGGAACGCCCCCACCTCCCAGCTGACCGAGCGCCTGGAGCAGGCGCCCAACCTGAAGGACATCCCCGGCACCCTGTTCCTGGCGGGCGGTGTGCCCGTCACCGCCGACAAGGCGCCGATCGCCGGCATCGGCGTCGCGGGCGCCCCGTCCGGAGCGCTGGACGAGAAGTTCGCGCAGGCCGGCGTACACGCGATCGCCCGCTAGGAGGTGTGGCCGGGTCCGGCGCATCCGCCTGTCGGCTAGGCGAACGGCCCTGTGCGGTGACGGCGTACCCGGGTCATTCGGTGCCGAGCGCCGCGAGGAGGCGGGCGCACCGGGCCGTCATCTCGGACGTGCTCTGGTCCGGATGCTCGAACCACCAGCGCATGACGGCGGTGACGGCGTGCTGCCACACATGGTTGAGCAGGTCGTGGTCGAGCGGGTCGTCGTGCCCGGCGTGGGCGAGGAGTTGCGCGGCACCGGCGGCACCCATGGCGGCCAGTCGGCCCCGGTAGTGGTTCACGGCGTCGCGCAGCTCACCGGCCGGCGGGAGTGCCGGGTCGTAGAGCACGGACCATGCGTACCGGCGGTGTTCCACGGCGGTGAAGATCGCCGCCAGGGTGTCGGCGGCGTGACCGGTCGAACCGCTGCGGGACCGTGCGGCGGCCACCGCGTCCACCAGGAGGGCGCCGACCTGGTGGACGCAGGCGAGGTACAAACCGTCCTTGGAGTCGAAGTAGCTGTACACCAGCGGCTTGGAGATGCCGGCGCGCCGGGCGACGGCGGCGACGGAGACGCCCGCGTATCCGTGTCTGCCGAACTCCTCCACGGCCACGTCGATGATCTGCCGCTCCCGGTCGAGTCGGGAGACGCCCTTGGTCCCGGCCTTGCCCATGCCCCCATCCTAGCCAACGATATGACCCCGGAGTAATTTACCCAGTGGTCAATTCCATGGTTCGTGGTCCGCCCACGGGCCGGAGAGCGGGGCGGCATGACGCGGTCGTGGTGGGGTTGGGGCAACGTGGAGGACGCGGTGCGCGGCGCTGAGCTTGACGCGCTGCTGGGGCGGGTGCGAGCACTGCTGCCGGGCGGGCTGACCGACCACGAGCCGCCGAGCGTCGCCGCACTCGGCCTGCCCGAGCCCCGGGTGAGCCCACCGGCCTCGCTCGCGGGCCTGTGCTCGGCCGATCCCACCGACCGGGCCGGGCACGCGCACGGCAAGGCGTTCCGGGACGTGGTGCGCAATCTGCAGGGCGATCTGCGCCATGTACCGGACCTCGTCGCCCGGCCCCGCCACGAGCAGGACGTGACCGACCTGCTCGACTGGTGCACGCGCGAGGGCATCGCGGTGGTGCCCTATGGCGGCGGCAGCTCGGTGGTCGGCGGCGTGGAGCCGCGTGGTGACGGCCATCCCGCCGTCGTCACCCTCGACCTCGGGCGGCTGAGCAGGGTCCTGGAGGTCGACGCCACGAGCCGGGCCGCACGGGTCCAGGCGGGGGTGCTCGGACCGCGGCTGGAGGACCAGCTGCGGCCGCACGGCCTGACGCTGCGCCACTTCCCGCAGTCCTTCGAGTTCTCCACACTGGGCGGCTGGCTCGCCACTCGTGCGGGCGGTCACTACGCGACCCGGTACACGCACATCGACGACCTGCTGGAATCGATGCGTGTGGTGACGCCCGTCGGGATCAGCGAGTCGCGGCGACTGCCGGGATCGGGCGCGGGACCGTCACCGGACCGGCTCTTCCTGGGCAGTGAGGGGACACTGGGGATCATCACCGAGGCGTGGATGCGCCTGCAGGAGCGCCCGCGCCTGCGCGCCGGCACCACCGTGCGGTTCGGCGACTACGCATCGGCCGTGGCGGCCACCCGGGCCGTCGCGCAGAGCGGACTGAACCCGGCGAACTGCCGTCTCCTCGACGCCACCGAGGCACTGATCAACGCGGGGGTGAGCGTGGGCGGCGGCCTCCTCGTCCTCGGCTTCGAGTCGGCGGACCACCCGGTGGGCGGCAGCCTGGAGCGAGCGGTGGAACTGTGCCGGGACCACGGCGGCGAGCCGTCCGTCGACTCTGCGGGAGAGGCCGGCGACGGGCGGGCGCGAGGCGGGTCGGACGGTCGCGGGAGGGACGGGTCCGCCGCCGAGACATGGCGTTCGTCGTTCCTGCGGATGCCCTATCAGCGGGACGCGTTGGCCCGCCACTCGGTGATCGCGGAGACCTTCGAGACGGCGTGCACCTGGGACAGGTTCGGCGCCCTGCACCAAGCGGTCACCGAGGCGGCACGGCGCGCCGTCGACGAGGTCGCCGGAACGGGAGTGATCGCCTGCCGGTTCACCCATGTCTACCCGGACGGCCCGGCGCCCTACTTCAGCGTGTACGCGCCCGGCCGCTGGGGCAGCATGGTCCGCCAGTGGGACGACATCAAGACCGCGGTGTCCGAGGCGATCGCGGAATCCGGTGGCACGATCACGCATCACCATGCGGTCGGCCGCGATCACCGGCCCTGGTACGACCGCCAGCGCCCCGGTCCCTTCGCCGCCGCGCTCACCGCCGCGAAGTCGGCTCTCGACCCGGGCGGCGTCCTCAATCCCGGAGTCCTGCTTCCTGAGCCCGTACGTCCCCAGGGGACTGGCTGAGCCGGAGGCAGGACGCCGACGGGTCGCCGTCCGCCCTGAGGGCGTCGCGGTCCGCGGTGGCGGTCCCAGGTCCAGGGGCCACGCGAGGCTGGAACGCCGCATATGTGCCGCGACAGGGGAAACTCGGGCGGAATACCCCGAAGACACGCGGAGGGAGTTCGAAATGAGCCAGGCCAGGACGAGTTCGTCGGATCTTCCTCAGCCGTTCCGGACCCTCGGCTCGGGGATCCGCCGCCTGCCCGGAGCAGAGCAGGTGAGCAAGGTCGCCGACGGTGCGCTGGACCGGATCGGGGCGGTCTCGCCACGTGGCCGCCGGATGGCGGTCTACACCGGGGCCGGTGTGCTCGGCGTGGCGGGCGTGGTGGAGTGGCCGCTTGCTCTCACCGGCGCGGCCGTCGCATGGCTGACCCAGCCGCGCCCCCACCGCGACGCTCCGCAGGAGCCGGTCGACGGCGACGGGCGCACTGCCGCTGCGCCCTCGGAGGGCCCGGGCGGCCGGTCGGAGTCCCAGGGCCCCGGCGACCGGCTGTCCCCTTCCCATTTCCATCCCGAGCACGCGGAGAACGGCAGGCACGACCAGCCCGCCAAGGTCGGTGACCCCGAGACGACGTCGGCGCTCAAGAAGGTCGCGGAAGCGTCGGCCCACCACGAGGGCCCGTAGGAATCCGCGCTCCCGGGCCCGGCGCTGCGCCGTGCCGTGCGCTGAGCAGGTGTCGAGCGTCGGTAGCCCTCGGTGGTCGTCAGTAGTCGTTGCGCCGCCTCAGCAGGAAGGGGCGGCCGTCCGGATCGACGAGGAGGCGGTGCAGGGGCGCGTAGAGCGTCCTGGCCGGACGCGAGAGGTTCGGTCGGCGGTACGTGCGCAAGCGCCCGGGCGGCCTCGGGCCGCGGCGGCCGTTGTCGTACCAGGCGTCCAGGGCGGCAGCGGTCGCCGCGAAGGTCTCGAACGCCTTGCGGGGGTCGCAGAGGGGGTCGGGTGCCTGCGCGTCCCCGGGTGCCTCCTGGTCCAGGTGCTCGCGCGCGAGTTCCAGGCGCAGCTCCCTGGCGAAGCGGCGCGCCCCGTCTCCGAGACCACCGGGGTCGCGCGGCTCGCGCGGGTCGTGGCTCTCGTCCAGGACGGCACAGGTGAGTTCGGAGTCGTGCGTCCAGGAGCGGAGGTTGATGTTGTCCGAGCCGACCGAGGCCCACACGTCGTCGATCACGCACACCTTGGCATGGACGTAGACCGGTGTGCCGGCGTGGTTCTCCAGCCCGTACACCGCCACGCGCCCACCACCGGCGTGGCGCAGTCTGTCCAGGGCCGTGACCCGCCCGATGAGGTTCATCGGCAGGGTGATCCTGCCGTCCTGCTCGGGCACGGAGGGGATGACCGCGATCAGGTGCAGATCGGGGTTGGCGGTGAGGGCTTCCGCGAAGCACTCGACCACGTGGGGGGACCACAGGTACTGGTCCTCCAGGTAGATCAGCGCTCGGGCCCGTCTCAGCGCCTTGCGGTAGCCGCGGGCGATGCTGCGTTCCCCGTCGGGGGCGAAGGCGTAGCCGCGCAGCAAGCGGTTCGGGTAGGTGCGCAGGACCTGGACGACATGGGTGCCGCACGGCTCGGGGTCGGGCGCCTGCGGAGGCAGCGAGTCGGCGTACGTGTCCTCACGATGGGCGAGTTCCCGCAGGCGGACCAGCGGGCTGCGGGTGAGCGGGGCGGGGTCCTCCCAGCGTTCCCGGAACCCTGCCTCGATGTCGCCGACGGCCGGCCCGCGTATCGCGAGCTGCACGTCGTGCCACGGCGGATGCGGTCCGTACGCGGTGGCGATGGGCAGTGCCTGCGGGTCGCCTGCGTGGCTCGCGTCGTCGTGGCGGTTGTGGCACAGGTCGATACCGCCGACGAAGGCGATGTCGCGTTCGGGGCGGCCGGGGTGCCGCAGCACGACGAGCTTCTGGTGGTGCGAGCCACCGGGCCGCACCCGCATGTCGAGAAGGCACTCGCCGCCCGCCGCCTCGATCTCCTCGCCCAGGTGGCGGTTCTCCGCCTCGCTGAACTGGAAGCGGTCCAGGTGGGAGCGCCACAGCAGCCCCTTGACGATGACCCCGCGTTCGGCCGCCTCCGCCAGCACCTTGCCGATCTCGCTGCCGGGGCCGTCGAGGCGCTCGTCGGGGTCGCCACGCCAGTCGGTGAACAGCAGCAGGTCCCCGGCGCGCTGCTCACGGATCGCGCTGTGGAGTGCCGCGAAGTAGGTCCCGCCGTGGACGAGGGGCCGCACCAGGTTTCCGTGCGACCAGGCCGCCCGGTCCGGTCGGCGCCTGTCCAGACGTGTGGCACTGTTGCCGCGTTCGCCCGAGGTCAGCAGCCAGTCGGTCAGTTCCACAGCACAGGTCCTCCAGACAGTGCGGACGGGTACCCCGTTCGCGCTGTCTCATCGCGGCGTCGGACGCCGGCCCCTGGCGTCGACCGGATCGGTCGAAGAAGTCACCCTGACCTGATCCGCGGCTCTGCCCCCTCCCCCGCGCGTCGGGTCACGGCAGGATCGAGTCGACGTATCCGCCGTCCACCCGCAGGGCACCGCCGGTGGTGGCCGACGCCTGGTCGGAGCTGAGGTAGACCACCATGTGGGCGATCTCCTCGGGCTCGATCAGCCGTTGCAGCAGACTCTGCGGGCGGTGCTCGCGCATGAAGACGCGCTGGGCCTCGTCCCAGGGCAGGTCGCGGTCGACCAGTTCGTAGACGAAGTCCTCCACGCCGCCCGTGTGGGTGGGCCCGGCGATGACGGAGTTCACCGTCACCCCGGTGCCGGCGGCCTGCTTGGCGAATCCCCGGCTCACCGCGAGCAACGCCGTCTTGGACATGCCGTAGTGGATCATCTCGGCCGGGGTGACGAGCGCCGAGTCGCTGGCGATGTACTGCACGCGGCCCCAGCCGCGTTCGGTCATGCCCGGCAGGTACTGCCGGGTGAGCCGTACGGCGGAGAGCACGTTCACCTCGAAGTAGCGCCGCCACTCGGCGTCGCTGATCTCCAGGGGGTCGGCGGCGGCGAAGACGCCGAGGTTGTTGACGAGGACGTCCACCTCCGGCAGCCTCTCGGCGACCTGGTCGGCGCCTGCCTGCGTGCTCACATCCGCCGGGACGGGCACCCATTCCGCTGCGGGCACCTCCTGCGCCAGTTCGGCGACACTGCGCTCCACACGCTCCGGGTCACGGCCGTTGACCCCGACGCGAGCCCCGGCGCGGGCCAGGCCGGCGGCGATCGCCGCGCCGATCCCCTGGGTGGAACCGGTGACCAGGGCGGTACGGCCCTTCAGATCGATGCGCATGCGGCAGCTCCTTTCATGTGCGGACGCGAACCGACCGGGTACCCCCTGATCACTTGCACACGACTCCTATACGCAAACGCCGGAAGTGACGGGTCGCAACAGAATCGACCGGGGAATGTACGTTCGTACACTCACGGAGGTACGCTCGCCCGTATGCCGACGGACTACTTCGCGCAGGATCCGCGCACGAACCTGGAGCGCATGCTGGCCGGTGACCTCTACATCGCCGACGACCCCGAGATCGCCCGCAGGCAGCAGCAGGCCGTGCGCCTGGCCGCGCGATACCAGGCCACCTACGCCGAGGATGTCGAGGCCGCACAGCTGATCCTCGCCGAACTCCTCGGCTCCCTGGGCGAGGAGGCGCACGTGCGGCCGCCGCTGTACGTCGACTACGGCAGCAACATCAGCATCGGGGCGCGGACCTTCGTCAACTACAACCTGACCGCACTCGACGTCGCGGCCATCACCATCGGCGAGGACTGCCAGATCGGCCCCGGCGTGCAGCTGCTGACCCCCACCCATCCGCTGGAGCCGCAGCCGCGTCGCGACAAGTTGGAAGCCGCCAGACCCATCACCATCGGCGACAACGTCTGGCTTGGAGGCGGCGCCATCGTCCTGCCCGGGGTCACCGTCGGGGACAACTCCGTCATCGGTGCCGGTGCCGTCGTCACCAAGGACGTCCCCGCGAACACCGTGGCCGTCGGCAACCCCGCGCGCCCCGTCCGCACCCTGTGAACCACGCGCCATGGCCACCGGACACACCGACCCCCAGCGCCGCGAACGCATCCTCACCGCCGCCCTCGACCTGATCGCGGAGGAAGGCATCCAGCACGTCTCCCACCGCAGGATCGCCGCACGTGCAGGCGTCCCGCTGGGGTCGACCACGTACTACTTCAGCGGTATGGACGCGCTTCTGCGGGAAGCCTTCCAGCACTTCACGGACCACATCGTCGCCGTCTTCGACACCCATCTCTCCGCACCGTCCGACCCCGACCAGGCACGACAGGCGGTGGCCGACCTCGTCCACGCCCTGTCCGAAGGCGGCGGCCGCGACCTGGTGCTCACCCAGGAGCTGTACACGCTCGCCGCCCGCCGGCCCGCGTACCGTGAACTCACCCATGAATGGATGCGACGCAGCCGCATCCACCTGGAGAAGCACTTCGACCCCGACACCGCCCGCCAACTCGACGCTCTCATCGAGGGGTTGACCCTGCACCGCGCGCTGTCCCGCGAGCCTCATGACCGCGCTCTCACCCTGGAGGCCATCGCCCGCATCACCACAACCGGCAAGCGACACCCCTGACCGCCCGTGCGGCGCGGGTACGACGAGAGCACGGTCCTCGTCACCACGGTCGACGCGGATCACCGACGACCGGTCCGCTCACCGGCCCGGGGCACGCACACAGCCGAAAGGAACCGCACCGTGACCGAATGGCACCTGCCCGAGACCTTCCACAGCACCTCGGGCGACGTCCGCTGGGGCAGCCTCGGCACACCCGGCCGAGATCCGGTCGTGCTCCTGCACGGCACCCCGTTCTCCTCGTACGTCTGGCGCGGCATCGCCCGCGCACTCGCCCGCAGCCACCATGTCTTCGTCTGGGACATGCCCGGTTACGGGGCTTCCGAGAAGTCCGCCGACCAGGACGTCTCCCTCGCCGCCCAGAGCCGGATCTTCACCGAGCTGCTGGCCCACTGGGGCCTTGAAGAACCGTCGGTGGTCGCCCACGACTTCGGCGGTGCCCTCTCCTTGCGCGCGCATCTGCTGCACGGGGCCCGCTACCGTGTGCTCGCCCTGGTCGATCCGGTGGCGCTCGCCCCGTGGGGTTCCCCGTTCTTCCGGCTCGTCGGCGCGCACTCCGAGGTCTTCGAACAGCTGCCGCCCCCGCTGCACCGCGCACTCGTGCGTGAGTACGTCGGCTCCGCCAGCAGCCCCGGCTTGCGTCCGGACGTGCTCGACCGGCTCGTCCGGCCCTGGCTCGACGACCTCGGCCAGGCGGCCTTCTACCGGCAGATCGCTCAGGCCGACCAGCGGTACACCGACGAGGTGCAGGACCGGTACGGCGAGATCGGCATCCCCACTCTGGTGTGCTGGGGCGAGGACGACAGCTGGATCCCCCTGGCGAAAGGCAGGGAACTCGCCGCCCGCATCCCTGGAGCGCACTTCGAGCCGATCGCCGGTGCGGGCCACCTCGTGCAGGAAGACGCGCCTGCCGAACTCACCGCCGCGCTCATGGCCTTCCTCCAGCGGTCACCCTGACTCGCGGCCGTCCGTACGGCGGCGGACTCCCTCGCCCACCGCCCGGTCCCGTACTCCTCACGGCGTGCGCGGGTGGCGGATCTCGCCCGTGCCCAGCTCGATCACGGCCCGGGGCGTCATGGGGTCCTCGTCCCGCCGGGAGAGCACGACCACCTCACCGACCACCGCCGACAGCGTGCCGAGCCGGGCGGCACACTCGGTTGCCAGGCGCTTCGGGTCATGGGTGCGGCCGAGGGACAGATGCGGGGTGAAACGGCCACCGCGTGCGAGGCAGCGCGGGAACCGCAGCTGCAGTTCCCGCTGGAGCCGGGTCCAGGGTGCGAGGCCGGCCGCCGCCGGATCGAGCCAGACCGTCGCGCAGCGCCTGTGCCGGAAGTACCGCACACCGGCCAGCCGCGCCGGGAACGCCCTGCTCGCCGCCGCCCCGGCCGAGAGCAGCGGGAGGGCCCGGCCGAACTCCTCCTCGGGCACGAAGCCGAACAGCAGGTTCACATGCGGCGGCCAGCGCCGTACCTGTGGGTCGTGCTCCCAGCGGATGTCCTGGATCACCGGCCAGACCTCACGCGGCGGCAGCCACGCCACGGCCGTCCGGGCCGTGGGCGCCACGTCGAGCGCGCCCCGGGGATCGCCGGTGCCGAAGGCCGCATCACCGTCCACACGGTCATGGTCGCAAAAGAAGACCGCGAGTGCGCCGCAGGTACCCAGCCTGTTCGGCCCGGAACCGGCACCCGGAGCAAGATCATCCCATCGACGTACAGGACGAACGATTCACCAGGTGAACGGCCCGATATCCGATCAATGGCGCCGAGGGACGCCGCCATCCTTGTGCCGTATCCAACTCATCGGCGAGCGAGGGCTCTCACGGCCTGTTGCCGCCACTGGCCAAGGAGTTCCCTTGAGTCTTCGTCGTATGGTGACCGGCGCTCTCGGAGCCGCCGCTCTCGTGCTCACGTCCCTCGGCGCGGTGACCGCCCAGTCGAGCCCAGCGGCGGCCGATCCGTGCGGCTTCTACGAGACCAGTTCCGACGCCTGGTACAACCACTGCACCTCCGACGGCTCGCGGGTGATCATCCAGGTCCGGGTCGCCCTCGCGCCCGACTACGAGCGGTGCGTCGCGCCCGGAAAGACCTGGCTGGGCTCCGCCGACAAGATCCAGGGCGCTCACTACGTCGGCCGCACGTGCTGACGGCAGGCCGCCCCGCGTAGGGCACGGCCCTGCGGGCCGGGGCCCGGGTACGCACTCGGGCCCCGGGCGCTCTGCCTGCCGACCCCCGGGCGGCGGCGCGGGACCTCCCGTCAGGATGCGTCGAGGTAGTCGGCCACGAGGATCGCGAACTCATCGGGTGCGGTGAGGCGAACGCCGAGATCCTCCGCCTTGGCGCGCTTGGATCCGGCGCCTTCTCCGGCGACCACGAGGCTGGTCCTCTTGGACACGCTGGAGGAGGAGCGGCCGCCTGCCCGTTCGATGAGTTCGTTCATCTGGTTGCGGGTGAGGTTCTCCAGCGGTCCGGTCATGGCGCCGGTGACCACGACGGTCATCCCCGCCAGCGGGCCCGCGGCGGCCGGGGGGGAGGTCACGGCGGGCCCGGCGCCGGTGTCGGCGGTGGTGTCGTCGGCGGTGGTGGCGTCCGCCGGCGGGAAGGTGACGCCGGGCTCGGTCATGTTCACCCCGGCCGCGGCGAGTCTGTCGATCAGTTCGGCGAGTTCCGCGAGTTCGGCGGCGATGGCGGGTGCCTTCTCGACCCCGATGCCCTCGACCTGCTGCAGTTGGTCGGCGTCGGCGGCGCGGATGTTGTCCATGGTGGCGAAGTGCCGGGCGATACGGCGGGACATGGAGCGGCCGGTGCCACGGACACCGAGGGCGCACAGCACCCGCGACAGTGGCCGCGTCTTCGCCGTGGCCAGAGCGGCCAGCAGGTTGTCCGTGCTGGTCTCACCCATCCGCTCCAGCCCGAGAAGCTGGTCGCGGGTCAGGGTGAACAGGTCGGCGAGGTCGGTGACCAGGCCGGCCTCGACGAGTTGGACGACACGGGTGGCACCCAGGCCCTCTATGTCGAGCTGGTCGCGGCCCGCGGCGTAGGAGAGGGAGGCGACGAGGTGGCAGTTGCGGCCTTGCTCGCACCGCCAGCGCTCCTGGCTGGTGTCGATGGCCGACCCGCAGCGCGGGCACACCTCGGGGAAGGCGATCGGTACTTCGGCACCGGTGCGCAGGTGGGCGACCGGGGCCTCGATGCGCGGGATGACGTCACCGGCGCGGTGCACCATCACCTGGTCGCCCAGACGCAGGTCGCGGCGGGTGATGTCGGCGGGGTTGTGGAGAGTTTTGTAGGGGGTGATGTTCTGTGGTGTGACGTGGCATGACAGTCTCTCAAGATTCGGTGCGCAACACACCTGTCGGGGTGTAGCTCACGTTGCATGGCGTACATCAGTTGAGAGAGAGCACCAGGTTGAGAGCGTTTCCTGTGACCTTGCCTTCAGGGCAGAGGTACTGGACGGTGTTGGACCAGCTGTTCGTTCCAGTGGCGGCTGCGGATCGGTTCTTGCAGCATGTGCGGTTCGGCAAGGGAAAGGCTGAGTCGACTACGGAGACCTACGCGTACGCGCTCGCGTTGTTCCTGCGCTGGTGTCTGCGCACGGACAGGGACTGGCGCACTGCGGCACCGGACTTGGGCCTGTTCATGACGTGGCTGCGGCACGCGCCGAAGGGCATGTCGGGCATCGAGCCGTCGCCGGGGGCGGCGCTGATGGTCGGGCCGGGGCGCAAGCCAGCGCGCGGTGAGAAACGGGTCAACGGGGTACTGACAGCGGTGCGTGGGATGGTCGCGCACGCGGTGACACACGGTGACGCGCCGCAGTGGGTACTGCCGGTCCTGTTCGACTTGGCTTCAACGGCGGATCTGCCGGCCGCGGCAAGGGGCGAGGGCTCGACGGCGGGGGTCCGTCTCGGAGTACGGCACCGGATGAAGGAGCCGAAGCGACCGGTGGACCGGGCCAGCGATGAGGAGATCCTCGCGCTGCTGCGGGCCTGCCGGACGGCGCGGGACCGGATGATGCTCCTCTTCATGGGCAGGGGCGGCCTGCGCCGGGGGGAACTGGTCGGGCTGCGGCGAGAAGACATCCATTTCCTGCTCAGTTCTGTGTCTCTGGGCTGCGCGGTGGCCGGACCGCACTTGCACGTGGTGCGGCGCGAGCTGAACCCGAACGGAGCGTGGGCCAAGTCCCGCCGCGAGCGGGTGGTCCCGGTCGATCGGCTGCTGGTGCAGGCGCACGACCGTTATGTGATGGAGCGGATCGCCTGCCGCGCGGCCGATGCGTGCGACTTCGTGCTGGTGAACCTGCAGCGGGAGCCGCTGGGGGCACCGATGCCGCCGCGAGCGGTCAATGAGTTGATGACCGCGCTCAGCGAGCGGGCTGGCCTGGCACGCAGGGTCCGGCCGCATCAGCTCCGTCACGCCTTTGCCAGTAACGCGCGGGCGGCGGGAGCTGACTGGGATGAGCTGTCCGAGCTGATGGGGCACGACTCGCCCGAGTCGCTTGTCCCCTATCTGCACCCCGATCCGCAGGCCTTGAGGAATGTTGTCGAGCGGGTTCCCTCACCGCGGCTGCTGACCACGGACAGGGCGGGCCAGTGATGACAACACTCGCCGAAGTACGTGAGAGCAAGCGTTCCGGCGGAGCCGATCCGGAGGTGGAGCGGTTCAGAGCTCTCCTGGATCCCCAGTTCCTGGTGGAGGCGGCAGGCTGGGACGAGGACGGCCTGACGCTGACGATTCCGCCGGGGCACCCGCTGCTGGCGTGGACACCGTGCGTCAATACCGTCTGCTCTGCCGAGGCAATCTTGACGTCGGGGTTGTGCAATCTCTGCCACGACAGGTGGAACCGTTCCAAACTGTCCCTGGACGAGTTCCTGGGCAGTGCGGAGGCGGAGAAAAAGATGCCTCGGGACCGCTGTTCGGTTCTGAACTGCGCCCGGATGTGGAGCAGTTCGGTGTCCAAACTGTGTGGGCCGCACCGCTCGCGGTTTCGCAAACTGGGTCTGTCGATGGAGGAATTCTTCGCGCACCCGCAGGTCAAACCGATGCCCCCGTTGGGGATTTGCGGCGTGGTGGCGTGCTCGCGCGAGCGGGAGCTGACCACGAGCCCGTACTGCCAGGCGCACAAAACGAAGTGGAAGCGCCTGGTGCGGGACGGTGAGCCGGAGGCCTCGGACGAGGCACGCTGGGCCCGGACGGAGGCGCCGACGCTGACGAGTCCGGGGGTGGTGCCGCTGCTGGGGCTGTCACCGCTGCTGGTCGTCGAGGTGCTGTTCGCGTTGCAGGAGCGGATTGGACAGGAGGTGAAGGTGTCGCCGCAGAAGTTGCGGTCGACGGTCAACTGGCTTCGCCGGCAGGAGTTTTGGTCCTTGATGGACGTGCCCGATAGCGAGCGGACGGGCAAGAAGAACACGGCGGCCATTCATGCCCGGCTGCTGCGGGATCATGTGGTTCACGCGCTCCTGGACCCGGAGGTGGAACGGCGTAAGCCGGACCGCTGGGACGCTCGGGCGTGGGGTCACCGCGGAGTGCTGGACTTCACCGGTATCACCCAGAAGTGGCTGCGTGAGGCGGTGATGATGTGGATTGTCGAGGAGTTGCCGCGTCACTATGGCAAGAACGCGACCCGGTTCCTGCAGGCCCATATCGGCGCGGTCGGCCGGTTGTCGAAGAGTTTGCGGGCCTTCCGCGACGACCGTGGTGAAATCCCGACCGCCGTTGACCGGGCGGACATCGAGAACTTCCTTGGCCGGTTGAGCTTCCAGGTTAGCCAGCACGACGCCGACATGACCGAGAACCTGCGGTGGAACACCCTGCGGATGCTGCGGAAGCTCCTCAACCGCACCCGCGCGCTCGGTGCGTCACGCCCGGGCGGCCCGATGGAGGGCGTCTCGGAGGACTTCGCGCTGCGGGAGTCGGACATCCCGAAGGAAGACAAGCGCAAGAAGCCCCGAGACCTGCCGGCGGTGGTGATGCGGCAGGTCTGCGGGCAGCTGGACGGGCTGGAGAAGATGGCCTCGCGTGAGGTCCGGGTGGCCATCGACCTGATGATCGACACTGGGCGTCGGCCCGATGAGATCTGCAAGCTGGAGTGGGACTGCCTGGCCACGGACTCCAAAGGCAAGCACGAGCTGATCTGGACAAACATCAAGTGCAACCGCCTGGGCATTCGTCTGCCAATAGCCCAGGCCACCGTCGACGTGATCCGGGATCAGCAACGTCGAGTTCGTACGCGGTTCCCGGACACTCCGCTGTCGGAGCTGGTGCTGTTGCCGGCCCCGATTCGCAACCCGCGTGGGACCCGGTCGGTCGCGATGGGCACGGTTGGGGACCGCCACTCGGAGTGGGTCGCCGAGATGCCTCCGCTGCTGATGGAGGACGGCAAGACGGAGTTCGACCGGTCCAAGGTCGTCATGTATGCGTACCGGCATAGTTATGCCCAGCGCCATGCTGACGCGGGCGTGCCGATCGACCAGCTCCGCAAGCTGATGGATCATGATCTTCTGGAGTCGACACGCCGGTATTACAGGGTGACGGAGGAGCGAACCCGCAAGGCGGTTGACACGGTCGCGCGGTTCCATTTCGACCGGCACGGGAACCGTATCTGGCGCGAGGCCCGCCAGTTGATGGAATCCGAGCATTTGCGACGGGGCCTGGAGTCAGTCCCGGTGCCGTTCGGCGCCTGCGAGGAGCCATTCAACGTCCAGGCCGGTGGGGGCGAGTGCCCGATCCGGTTCCGGTGCGTGGGCTGCGACCACTTCAACACCGACGTGTCCTACCTTCCGGACCTGGAGCGCTACCTGTCCGATCTGCTTCAGACGCGCGAGCGGATCGCGGCGCTGACCACCGCGGACGAGTGGGCCAAGGCCGAGGCGATGCCGTCAGAGCACGAGATCCGTAGAGTGCGCCGTCTGATCGCCAACGTGAAGGAATCACTCGCTGAGCTTGAGATGGACGAGCAGGACCGAGTACAGGAGGCGATGGTGACCATCCGCAAAAGTCGGGCTGTCATGCTCGGCATGCCCCGCGTCGGCCAACCGGTGCCAGACGTTCGACCGGAGAGGCCCTGACCGATGAGCAAGCCCGGCTCCCGTCGCAGCGAAGCGATGGTCCTTGGCCGCCAAGCCGACACCGAGCGCCGTCGCGCTCGGGTTGGCCAGGCGCTTCGCGATCTCCAGGCCTCAGGCGAGGAGGTGTCGGTGACCGCAGTGGCCCGGCGAGCGGGGGTGGACCGCACGTTCCTCTACCGCCACCGAGATCTCCTGACGCAGATCCACACAGCCGAGCAGACGCCAGCCGGAGGCGCTGCGGTGGGAGCGGCGGTCTCGCGGGCCTCGTTGATGGCAGACTTGGCCGCCGCCCATGAGCGCAATGCGCGACTGACGGGCCGGATTACTCTCCTGGAACAACGCCTGTCGCAGTTGATGGGCGAGCAGACCTGGAGGGATTCCGGTCTGGGCGCCCCCGACAGCGTCGAACAGATCCAGAAGAGAGTCGTCCAGCTTGAACAAGAGAAGGGCGACCTCAAGCTCAAGCTCGAGGAGGCCCTGGAGGATCTGGAGGCCTCGCGAGCGGCAAATCGCGAGCTGACCAGAGCCCTCAACCAGGCCGACTAACCAAAGATGAATGATGGCGCCTCCCCAGACTCGGGGACGCGCCATCGCTCTTGGGTGTGGCTCTTCCAGAGTGACCAAGGCGAGCAAGCGATGAGGTTGTATCCGATCAGCCCGCACGCATCGGACTGAACTATGACGTTATCTGGGGTGCTCAGGAGCCGTTAGGCATGTTGAGGCAAGTGGTCGCTGAAGTCCGTGCCCCACAGATAAACTATCTTGGTTCACTCGCTAGCGACATTGGCGACAGCGCGGGGTGCGTGACGCGATCACAAGCTGACCACTCGTTCTCGGAACGATCTGACTCCAACTGTGAGTGATGCTTGTCCCAGACCTTGGCGGCCAGAAGACCTGCCCTGCGTACACCTGCCAGGGCGCTCACGCCAAGCAAGCCTCCGAGACCAGGACCTCTGATTCTGTTGCGACTCAGAAAGGAGGTTCGGCCGGGTAATTGGTTCCGCTAGGCCAAGCGGCGTCCGGCAATGGGAGATTTGTGACGACGAACAGGTTCAGGATGTCGTCGCGATCCATAAAAAGGATCTGGCTTCGTTTAGAAGCATCTAACTTGTTACCCAACCAGTTCCGGGCAGCCTTAGTTATTTCTCCACCAGCCACGATAAATGCGTGATCCACAAGGACACGTTTGCCGATTTCGGGATCGAAGATCTCGTGGCCGAGCATCATCAGGGCTTGGTTGTAGATCTCGGCCATGTTGGCATTGCTGCCTTTGGTTACCCCGGATGCGTCTAGCTTCCCTTTCTTCACTTGCAGTCCAAAATAGATCAAGTGCTGGGAGGGAAGGGTGTATCGCATCCATACATCCTTGCCGTATTCCAGTGCCTTATCTTTATGGCCGGCGGCAGTTATGCGATGGTACCCAAGTTGGCGAAATAGCGGGAGTAGTACTTCCTCGATCAAAGCATCTTCCGACGCTTTGTCAAGGTATCGTGATAGTTTCTCGCGTCGTTCAATTTCTGACTTGGTGAATGGGCGGTGCGGATTGGGTGAGGGCGTGAGTACAGTGTTCGTCTTCAAATTCCGCAAGTAGCATTGCTTGTCGTCCCCGTAGAATGCTTCGAGCCCTTCCCGCGCGAGCGCCCGGTTCAAGTCTGCTAGTGCCTTGGATCGGTCGTCTCCTTCGTTGGTGGCATCATCGGGATCCATGAGTCTAGAAATCACGCGAGCAAAGGTTTCCGGAACGGTATGCGCACTGGCAAGTGGCTCCGACAGGATGACCTCCAATGTGTCTGCCACCCATATCTTGCGCGTTGATCCGTCGTGCTGGAAGTCTGTCTCTACGTCCGCGAAGAACTCGGTCAAGTACATGCTGCTCCGGTACTTGAAATAGTTTTCTTCGTGCTTCCTGCCGTCTGGTGTATTACCGCAGACCATGTCGGCGAGCTGCATAACGGTTCGCTTCTTGAAGTTCATCCAGGCTCCAGGTCTCAAGAAGGTCACTTCTTCGTGGACTGGGCGCAACCCTCGATGGGGCACTCACGAGGGCTTTTTCCTCTGCCTATTGGCTTGTGCGTCTCCCATACCTCGTCCATGTCTAGTGCCTTCACGGACTCCCTCATTAGCTTGAGGGCATTGTCTGAAAATCGCGGATGCTTCTGCGAGCCCATCTCGAAAACGTAAAAGCACTTCGGGTCATCGTCGATGCCTAGGTGTTGGCGCAGAGCCAGCAACCTGGGCAGGGAGAGGTTGAGCCTTTTCGCCAACTCTGTTGCCGACCAATGAAACTTCTTCTGCAGGTCAATCTCTCGAATTGCTGCAGCGTCCGAATCGCTGTCAGCGAACTTGACCGGCGGGCCCTTCTGGTCGAATCGGACGGTGAGCGTTGGCCCTTCTCCAGAAAACGCGGTAGAGATTTGCTCCAAAGCCGGGAAGACGGCATTCCTAGGCTTTCCCTGAGCTATTCCCTTCTCGACTCGATCCACGTCCTTCTCGCTGACGAGGCTCTCTTCCGAGGCGTGCCCTTCGATAGCCAATAGTGTGCGGATCCTGGCTCGAGCCTCGTTCCTTGCTCGACGTCCCGGCTGCAGCAGATCTTGGATCTGACTGAACTCTTGATCGATGAGGATATCGAGCCCCATCGGAGGTTCCGTGGAAATGGGGAGGACTCGTAGCGGGAGATTGTCTGCTAGCCGTTCCCCAAAGACCCGATTCAGGAGGTCATCAAAGAGCGTGACGCCGGCGCGAGCATGGATGAACAAGATGGGTTCGCTTACTGAATTGAACCAGTGCTGCTCGTCGTCTCGCAGAGCATCAATTGCTCGCAAAGTTCCCGCCTCGGCGTCCGTGAGCTTGATGTTCGGTTCCTGGCGAGATAGCTCCAAACATTTCTCGAAGCCGATGGACCGCCCGAGTTTCTTGTCGAAGACCGGCACATTGTTGTGGACCAGGGCCGCCTTCAGGAGCATTTCGAAAGAATGTTGGAGGCTTAGCAAGACGGATGAAGTTCGGCCATCGTCCTCAATGGCGTTGAACGCGACGGTCATTCTCTTGAGCGAGGCCAGAGCCTTTCGCTTCAGCACCCGCGTTGACTGCCTCAAACCTGCCTCCGATCACGCGCCGCTGATCGCATAGAAGCACGGGACCACGTTCAACGTCCATCGTTATGCGGCCTTTGGCCAAGGCTTGTGGCTTGGCGAGGCGCAAGGTTCTGCCTGGTAAGGGCTGTCCCGTAACTGTTGGTAACAGGTGAGATGATCTTGATGTGACTGGTGTGATCACGGCGTCGGAGCCGTCCTGGATAACCCCGTTCACGAGGCTGAGCCCCCGCCTCTTCGGCAAGCTGGTGACCGTACTGCGGCGCGAGGGTGCGGATGCGGTCCGCAAGGGCCGGCCGTGGAGCCTCCCGCTGGAGGACCGAGCTCTGCTGGTCGCGGCGTACTGGCGCACGAACTTGACGATGCGCCAGCTCGCCCCGCTCTTCGGGATGTCCAAGTCGGCAGCTGACCCCATCATCGACCACCTCGGGCCGATGCTCGCGCTCCAGCCGCGCAAGCGGTTCGCCGAGGACACCGTGCTCATCGTGGACGGCACCCTGGTCCCCATCCGGGACCACACGGTGGCGGAACAGTCCAAGAACTACCGGTACTCGACCAACCACCAGGTCGTCATCGACGCCGACACCCGCCTGGTCGTCGTGGTGGGCCGGCCTCTCGCCGGAAACCGCAACGACTGCAAGGCCTGGAGGAATCCGGTGCCAAAGCCGCCGTCGGCAACACCATGACGATCGCCGACGGCGGTTTTCCCGGCACCGGGCTCGTCATGCCCCACCGCCGACGCAAGGGCGAAGACCTTCCGGACTGGAAGGAAGCACACAACAAGTCCCACAAACAGGTCCGCGCCCGCGTCGAGCACGTCTTCGCCCGCATGAAGACCTGGAAGATCCTCCGCGACTGCCGTCTCAAAGGCGACGGAGTCCACCACGCCATGCTCGGCATCGCCCGGATGCACGACCTCACCCTCGCCGGTTGATGCAGAAGCAGGCAGGTCACCAAACACGTCGTAGATCATTTACGGGACAACGCTTAGTTCAGAGAAGGCAAGTAAGGCAAGTGGGCCTGATCAGTCCGTGCCTTACAGATATCCGGGGGTTCGTCAGGCATGTACGGCACGTCAAAGGCGCGCGTGTTCGGCGACCTGGGCGAGTTCTGCTGCGAAGTCCGGGTTCTCTCGGTTCCACTGTCGGCACGCGGCCTCCCAGTTGGCTCGGGTCCGCTGAAGAGCCTGGTGGAGGCGTTCGGCCGGGACCACGAAGACGCCTTGGTGCTCGGGCTTGCTGTACTCGTGCGGCCCGTATACCGGTGGCCGCCACGTGCCGTCGATGCTCGCGCTCTTCCAGTAGCCGGTCTGAACGAACCGCATACTCACACGATCCGGCGGTTCGTTCAGACCACCTGACGGAGCCACCGATCAGCTGACGGCCCGGCGGGTCGCTGGCACCGCGGGGATCAGGCATCCTCAGCTTTGGGGATGGCTTCGTCGCGCATCCAGGTGAGGAACCGGCGCAGCGCGGGGATCAGTTCTTCGCCAGCGCATTCCCCGCTTGCGAAGACCCATGTTCGAGGGTAGGTCTCAGCAGCCGCGCCGCTGTCCGTGGGGGACGTCGAGGGCGCGCTGAAGGTGTACCGCGCTGATTCGGTTCCCTCTCTCACGACGTCGATGTGGGACTCGGTGATCACCGAAGGGTTGTAGGCGGTCACGCGCACCGTCGGCGTATCGGAGACGCCAGCCTTGTGTTGGACCTGGGCCGCTTCCTCCGCCTCTTTGAGTACCAGGTCCCTCGCGCCTTTGACGCACTTGAACCGACGGTCTTGGGCGGCGGTCAGCCGCCACCACTGATCGAACTTGGACGTCCGCCCCAACGTCTTCGACTCGGACTCGATCACGTGACCGACTCTGCGGATCACGGCGATGGCACCGACGAAGGAGTCCTGGAACTCCTCTTGGTCGTCGACGAGCTCCTCCAGGATCTCCAGGTGCTTCTCCGCCAGTGCGAGGGCCTTCCGGCTCTTGTTCAGTCTCATAGGTGCAGTTCAGTCGCTGCCCGGTGATGCTGCCACAGCGTCTCTGTACTGACCGATCGGAGGCTTGACTATGTGCCTTATGTGCCTAGCGACTCCAGATGCCTGCTGACCTGCTCGGACAGCCGATGAACCCTAGATAACTGCGGGCGCGGCACGTCGATCAACCGGTCCCGCAGTATCGGCGTTGACCCGCTGCCCCGGCATAGCATTTCCACGAGTGGTCGATCGATTCGGCCAGTTAGCCGAACCACGCCCCCTTGAAACAGGGACGGAAGTAGGCTGACCCCTATGGAGGGCGACGAGGAGTCCTACGAGGAACTCACCAGAAGAGCTAAGCGCCTCTGGAGGGAAAACAAGGTTCGCCAAGCGGCCGACACCGACGTGTTGGCCGCCAATCGTGCACGTTCCCTTACTGATAAGGCGCAGTCATTGCTGTCAGCGGCAAATAACTATGGCCTTGCAGGTGACGACGCCCGACGTACAGAAACCGCGTTGGCTGCAATGCTGCTATGGATGGAAGCCGCAGAGTCTGCAACTGAAATACATCACAAAATTGACCTTCTGTGGAATGCGGTGCGCACTGCCGTCGCTGCTGGCGATGAACAAGAGCAATTGCACACGGTTACCAGTTTGACGCAAGCTTCGAAAGATATTTCCGTTGATGATCGAGAAATTCTGCTCAAGCGCTGTCTAAGACAGTTCCGGTCCAGGACTGCAGAGGCGCGCAACATATTGACCAAATCGTTGGCATCAACGTATGTCGCGAAAGCTGACACCCAATACGACGAAGAGAGGCTCACGACCCTGCGAAAGGCTGACTCACTCTTCCTGGAGGTCTCAGACGCAGATCGCCATGCGGAAGTGGTAGCGGCGATATCAGACACTCAAACGGCCATAATGTTGGAGAAGCGCCGTCAAGGACGCGCCATCGAGAAGACCGCAGCACAGCTCCCATTCCTCGAAGATAAAGCGCGAGCCTACGAGGCTGCATCCTTGGCTTATGCTGGACACTGCGACGAAGACTCACATCGCTGCCGCGCTATGGCTAAGGACCTTCGAACCAAGGCGATGGCCGAGGCTGCTTCTATCCCAGGAATTCGAGACGCTGAGTCAAGGCTACAGGAGATCTTGGCCGATATCTCCGCAGCCTCGGAGTTGGATCTGGTAGCTGACGACGATGAGATTGTCGTCACTGACGTGACCGGAATGCTGCAGGAACTCGACTCGCGCGATCAAGCCATTGAATTGCTGGCTGCACGGTTGGGGATCCCTCTAGAAGATCACTTCGCGCTAGGTTTGTTCCGCTCCGCCCTACTATCCGTTGGAACGTGGAGCAGTCACCAGCCGTTCCCTGACCAGATGCCGATAGAGGTCACCAAGACGCGGTGGCGAAGAAGCGTCCTGGCGATCATCTTGGCGGCACTCATTGGTGGGGGCGCCGGTGCCGCCAACGGAGACTGGGGAGATATCGCTACCGGCGCGCTAGGCGCGGAAGCGGGTATCTCCATCAACATCCTTTCCGGGTACATGTCTAGATCCAAGTCAAGAAATGAAGCGTTCTGGAATCAATTGGAGGGCTATTCGTCGGAGCCGTACAAGATGCTGATACTTGCACATTTGAAGAATCGATCGATGACATCTCAGGAAATTTCCAATATTCTCAAGTGTTCCCCCTCTACCGCGAGAAAGCTATTGAATGAGCTAGCCGCTGATGATGCAATCACAAAGGAAAGAGGGGTGCGTGGAGCGTGGCTGTGGACCATGAAGGAGTCATGACGCCGATCCGGCAATCTTCCATTCGAACCATGCCATCGTGACCAGCGGCTGCATTCCCTCTCGGCTCGGTCTTCTCCGTGCTCACCGAGGTCGGCATACGCCGCAGCCTGCACGCATCGTCACGATCGTTGCTCGGTACCCCGAGTCCCAGCTGGGGCAGCTGCTGGCGCTGTAGCCGCCTGCCCGAGTTCCTGGCCACGCCGACCGCCTCCGCAATACCCCAAGGCAGACGGGACGCCAGGTAGCGCACCTCGGTGGGGCGCGTACCACGACGGCGACGGGACGACGGATGACGTCCCACGTGATGGCGTAGCCGATCAACAGCCCACTTGCACCACAGCTGTTGTGCTCGATAGCCTCGATCTCACAAGGCATCTGAGCTGCATCCTTTGAGGGTCAATAAGCCTCGCCGAGTCACGCTTCCCCCACAGAAGGAGGGTGGCGTAGGTGATGGTGGAGCCGTCGATCTCGACCGGTTCCAGGACGCCTCGGGGGGCGATGACGCCGGTGCGCCCGACGTTCCACTCGACCTCCAGCAGCCGGGTGATCTTCTCCACGGCGGGCAGCTTGTAGGCGATGGCCCAGCGCGGAGCCCGCGATCCGCAGCCGGCGGCCCGCTGGTCGGCGGCGAGGTCGGCCTTGACGACGATCCCGTCGATCCCGAACGGCAGCCCCGCGCGCAGCGCGGCGATCTCCTGCACCCGGACCAGGACCTCGTCGGTCGTGGCCGCGGTGACACCGGGCACTGCCGTGGAGGCGGTGGTGTTCACCCCCAGCTCCCCCGCGAACGCCATGAGTTCACTGTGCGCGAGAGCGTCCAGCCGGGCGGCCGAGGCGTCGTCCGTGTCGGGCAGCGGCAGCAGGCCGTAGCCGAAGAACGTCATGGGGACCGTGTAGGCGCGGTCCTTCGCGCGCAGGGTGCCCGCGGCCGCGTTGCGGGGGTTGGCGAAGGGCTGTCCGCCGTGTGCGGTGCGCACCTCGTTGGCGTACTCGAACTGCGCACCGGTCATGAGGACTTCGCCGCGCACCTCCACGCTGACCGGCTCGTTCAGGGTCTCTGGCAGGCCTTCGATGGTGCCCATCGCGTGCGAGACGTCCTCCCCGGCCGTCCCGTCGCCACGGGTGATCAGCCGCGTCAGGCGTCCTCGGGTGTAGCGGGCCGCGATCGCGAGACCGTCGAGTTTCGCCTCGACGCTGTACCGCTCCGGTTCGTGTCCGATGCGGCGGGCCAGCGACGCCGTCCAGGCCGTGAACTGCTCGGCCGAGAACACGTTGTCCAGGCTCAGCATCGCGACCGTGTGCGGTATGTCGCCCTCCACGGCGCCGCCGGCGACCTTTCCGGTCGGTGAGTCGGGCAGCACCTGGTCGGGGTGCTCGGCCTCCCATGCGGCGATCCCCCGCACCAGCCGGTCGTAGGTGTCGTCGTCCAGGGGGGAGGTGCCGTCCGTGTAGTAGGCGGCCGCGGCCTTCACGACGTCCTCGACGGCCCGCGCGTAGCCGACGGCGTCCACGATCTGCGCAACTGGTGTGGTCATGCCTGTCATCCTGCCTGCCACCACTGACAACGCCCCAGTCGCGATCCGCACGGGGGCGTCGACGGTGAGGGTTCACGCCCATCCCGTCTCGGTGTAGAGGTGGCCTTCCCGGAGGCGTTGGACGGCCGTGCGGGTGTAGGCCACGATCGGCTCCGGCAGGGCATCGGGATTCCACCAGCGCCAGGTCAGGCACTTGTCGGGCTCGCGGATCACCGGGTCCCCCGCCCACCGCCGTACCCGGAAGACCAGCTGCAGGCGCGGTCGGCTGCCCGGCGCGTCGCAGAGATGGACGACATGTACGAGTTCGGCGTCGCGGGGGTGGATCAGCAGGCCCGCTTCCTCGTACGCCTCCCGTACGAGGCAGGCGATCGCGCTCTCCTGTTCACCGTGCCCGGCCAGGAAGTGCCACCGGCCGCCCGCGAACGCGCAGTCGGGGTGGCGCAGACCGAGCAGAACCTCGCCCTGCGCGTTCTCCAGGTAGAGGTGGACGCCGACCACGTGGGGGACGCCTCGACGGTCCGCGCCCTCGGCCGGTCGCTGTGCCTCGGGCGGGACGGGTGCGTCCGCCACGGTGCTCCGGGGTGCGGCCGGTCGGTGCGCCGCGTGGTCGCGCACCAGGTCGAGTGTCGAGGGGCTCAGCCGCAGCCTGGGCATGATCTCCGGGGCGAACCAGCGGAGCATGACCCCTTCGGTGAGGTGCAGGGAGTCGGGGTCGCCGTTCCAGCGTGCCGTGAAAACCTGGACGGGGACGGTCGCCCCGTCCAGGGCCGTCACGAGCTCCACACGGAACCGCTGGAGCAGCGGCAGCACGAGGCCGGCCTCCTCCCACAGCTCCCGGCGCGCCGTCTCCTCCAAGGACCGGTCGCCCGGCTCCCGCCCCCCGCCGAGCAGGGACCAGGCGCCGGGCTCCCAGACGCCCGGCAGGTTGTCCCGCAGGTGCAGCAGGTACTCGCCGTCGTCATTGGCGACGAGGACCGAGGCGTTCTCCGGCTCCGGTGGTGGGGCCGGGTCGGAGCCACCCGCTCCGGTGGGCGTGCGTACGTCGTCGTGAGCCGTCGCCACCGTGTCCCCCTGAGGTCGCGCGAAATGCGGTGTCCCTCAGCCCAACGATCGGGCGAGCCCGTCGAACACACGTTTTTCGGACGCGTCGAGATTCACTTCGGCCCGGGCACGGCCCGCCGGGAGGCCGTGTTCCCGGCGAGCCGTGCCCGAAGCGGCTTCGACCGCCACCTCATCCCGCCTGGCTCCGCCTGCGCAGCGCCCGGAACTGGGGGCCGTAGGTGCCCGGGGCGTAGGGGATCTTGGTCTCCATCAGTTCCACGGCCGGGTCCTCCAGGCCCCGCATCGCGTGCAGGGCCGCGCCCAGCGTGCGGTGGCCGCCGCCGGCCCAAGCCGCGTCGAGCGTGTCCAGGACCGTGCTGTACGTGGCGTCGAACTGGTAGAGGAGCTGCCCGACACGCGCTGAGGGGTGGGGCCAGCCGCCCACCGGGACCGGGGCCATGGGGCGCACGTCGGGGAACGGCACGGGGCCGCCCACGTACTTCCAGCCCTCGTCGGTCTCGCGCAGCTCCCGGCCGTGGTAGATCTCGCCGAACGCGTAGTAGTGCGCGGGGTGGTCGTCCTCGAAGGAGTCGGCCGGGGAGCCGGCGGTGCCCTCCCCCTGCTCCCTGATGATCCCGATGGCGCGCTCGACGTCCTCCAGGCTCTCTGCCGGTCGCAGGTCGTCACCGCCGACGTACCCGGACAACTGCCCGCGCACGGACAGGTCCGGCCGCACGACCTGGAAGGCCCTTTGCAGTCCGGCGTAGAACTCACCGACGGTCGGCGCCGCTTGGGCGCTTCTGACCAGCGATTCCTCCGGGGCCTCGATCGCCATCATCACGTCGCGGACGAACGGCTTGGTCAGACCGGAGAGGTAGACCGTGATGCCGGCCCGCACCCCTCCGGGCAGCGGGCCCGGGTAGACGGGCGCCGCGGCCTTGATACGGGGCCTGCCACCCACGGCCACGAGCAGGTTGCAGACGATGCCCAGGTGGTACATCTCGTCACCGGCGATACGCCGGATCATCCGTGCCACCTCGCTGCCCCGGTCCTTGACGGACCACCAGCCGCACAAGTACGGCGGAATGGTGGCGAGTTCGAGTCCTACGGCCACCTGCAGGGCCGACCTGATCCAGGCGACGCCGCGGGCGTCCTCGGAAACGGCCAGCAGCCGGGCCACGGACCCGAGGCCGGGCGCTGCCGACGGCGCGGTCGCCGGCGCCGCGGCCGCCTCCGCAGCGCCGGCGACCGCGGCGGGCGCACCGGCCGCCAGGGCCGCCGACGCCAGAAAACTCCTGCGTTTGAGAGGAGCAACCGCCGGGCTGCCCGACTCTTCGCTCATACCCGTCACCCTCGCCTCGGTCGGGAGCCATGGGTCCACCAGGACTGGACAGAACCCGGGCCCTTGTCAACAGCAGGCGAAGCTAGCAGTCACCATGGCGACCACCTGGGCATACAAGCCGAGCAATACGGCGACCTCCACCCTGTCGGGCCAACGCGCGTGGCCCGGCGAGCGGAGGGTCGGCCCACGGCGGGCGGTCAGTTGAGGGGATCGAGGGTGAGGTAGGCCTGGCGCGGGTTGCCGTCGTGCACCAGGGACTCGTGGTGGCCCACGTCGTCGAAGGCGAACGCGTACGCCTTGCCGTCGGCCATCTGGGCGTGGATCTTGCGGGCGTAGTGGTTGGTGACGGGGTCCTTGTAGAAGTCGGCGGCTGAGGCGTCGGGCTGGTTGGGGTTGACGAGCAGGGTGGAGCGGTTGAATCCGGCGCACAGGGTGCGTGAGATCGGGCCGCGGACCAGGTCGTTCGGGGCGTCGAGCCGCCTGTGGCAGCCGAAGATCGAGGAGGCGTCGGGTTTCTGGAAGCTGGTGACGGTGTCGCCGGCGCCGTTGGTGAAGTTCATGACGCCGCCGGAGACCCTGCCGTAGTACTTAGTGCCCGGCTGGTCGGCGAACGGCGTGACCGTCAGCGTCGAGGTGGCGTACTTCTGCCAGACGCGGTTGATGTAGTCGTCCATGACGGTGGTCGGCAGTGCGCCGGTCTCCAGTCCGTACAGCGGCGACAGGGCACGCAGCACGGTGCCGTCGGGGCGGGTCTGGATCAGGTTGGCCCAGCCTCCGGGCTGTCCTCTCAAGGCGTTGAAGAAGCCGTTGTATCCGCCGGGCTTGAGCCGGCCGGTACTGGCGGTGGTGCCGTCGGCTCGTTGCACGCCGACGGCGTAGGGCGCGGAGAACATGTCGACCTGTGTGCTGTTGATCCACAGACCGGAGTCGTTCAGTGTGTACTCCGACCAGTTGAACAGGATGTTCCGATTGGGGTCGGTCGGGTTCTGTACGGCCGGCTGGACCAGGCCGCCGGTGGTGAGCCTGAACACCAGTTTCTGGCCGTAGGAGAAGTACACGCGGCCGGAGAACTTCGGCATGCGGATCGTCTTCGACTGTCCTGCCGCGGGGCCCGGGATCGACGCGTCGGGCGCGGGAGTCGGTGGGTTGCCGCCCGCGGGCCAGGGGTGGAACGTGCCGTTCGCGTCGGCCCAGCCCTGCCGTCCGGTCGACAGTTCGGTGCCGAGGTTGTAGATGTACACCTGCTCGCCACGGGCCGAGTTGTTGGTGATCTTCAGAGGGATCGTGGCCGGTACGGCGGCGTGGGCCGGCGTGCCCGCTCCGGTGGCGAGCAGTGCGCCGGCGACGGCGGTCGCCAGGGACAAGGCCGCGGCGGCGGCGCGGCGCCCCAGTGTTCGTAACATGCTCTGTCTCCGTTCGACGTCGGCCGATTCAGGAAGCTCTGAGAGCGCTCTCAGAGTTGCGTGTTGGTCCGGACCTGTCAATGAGTTGAGCATCGAACCGCCCGGCCCGCCGGGTGGTGCCGGGCGTCTGGGTCGCCGAGCAGGCGGGCGACTGCCCTGGCTAAAGCACCGGCGGACCCGCCTCGACCCGGCGCAGCACCGGGGCCAGGCGGTCCAGCTCGGGTCCGGTCTGGAGCTGTCGTTCGTCCCACCAGGTGGCGCCGGCCTCGTACAGGGGGCCGATGAGGTCCTTGGCCCGGGTCGCGTCGGGCGGTGTGGCGCCACCGAGCACGAACTCGAAGGGCCGCTCGGCTTCGGCCGTCCGGTGCTTGCGTACGTAGGCGACGAGGTCCCGCACATGGGCGACGTCGGGCACCTGACCATGCCGGGCCGTCTCGAACAGGGGTGCCGCTCCGTCCCATCGCGCGGCCCGCCGCATGGGCGGACGCCGCGGCCAGAATCCCCCGATCCATACCGGCGGGCCGGGACGCTGCACGGTGGCGGGCAGCAGCGTCACGTCACGAACCGCGTAATGCCGCCCCTGGTGTTCCACCGGTTCCCCGGACCACAAGCGCCTGAGCAACTCCAGTCCCTCATCGAGGCGTTCGGCGAGGATACGTGGATCGGTGCTGTCGCCGAAGCTGCCGTACTCGTCCTCGACGGGGCCGCCCAGACCGGCGGCGAAGATCGCCCGGCCGCCGCTCAGATGGTCCAACGTGGCCACCTGTCGGGCGAGTTGCTGCGGACGGTAGCGCGGGACGGGCGTCAGCAAAGTCCCCAGGCGGATCCGGGAGGTCGCCAGCGCGGCTGCCGTCAGGAGCATCCAGGGGTCCGCGAAGGGGCGCCCTTGGTGATACCGGTGCAGCACGTGGTCCCAGACGAAGAGCCCGTCCCAGCCCGCCTGTTCGGCGGCGCTCGCCACGGTCGCGACGTTGCGGGGGTCGGCGAAGTCGCCGAAGTTGGGGATGTTGACGGAGAAGCGCATCCTGGCAGGATGCGCGGCCCACGTCGAAGCGGCAATCGGATTCCAGGGCCGTGGTCGGCCTTCGCGGCCCGCGGCCACCGCGCGGTTCCCGACGGCAGGTCCCCGGGTCCGGCCACTCCCCCGCGCACGAGACGCCGCGCCCGAGGTCGGCGACCATTCTCGCGGGCCGATCTCGCCGGCCGATCTCGCGGGTCGGCATCGCGCCGGAGGGACCCCGCCGTTTCCGCTCCGGCGGCGAGGCCCCTCCGTTCCCTCCCCCTCCGGGGAACCGGCGCTGCCGGTCAGGCGCTCCGGGTGAAGACCTCGTTCCTGGTGGAGCCGTTGGAGCAGAGCTTCTTCTCCTCGGCCGTCATCTTGCGGGACTTGACGACGACCGCGTTGTGCTTGCCGTCCGTGCCGTTCGGGGCGGGGCCGGTGATCACATCGGGTACGAACCAGTAGTAGTGGCCCCACTTGGGGTCGTCGTAGTGGGTCTGCCAGGTGCCGGTTATCCGCTGCATCACCTGGGCGCGGGAGATCCAACCCACCTCGCCCGGCTGCACGGACACCGTGAAGGAGCTGGTCTCCGTGCGCGAGCTCTGCCAGGTGTAGTTGTACGTCGCGGTCACGCTGGCGGTGACGATGCCCTCGATGCCGCCGCCGACGGTGACCGAGCCTCCCACCGAGTGGGAGGAGCCCACGGTGTCGGCCCACGACATCGACTGGGACGCGGGCGAGTCGGTGCAGTTGTAGAGCAGTTCGGAGACCTGGCGGGGCTCGCCGAGGTAAGCCTCACCGATCTCAGGGGAGTTGAAGGTGCACTTGCCCTCCCCGGAAGCGCAGTCGGCCACGATCTGCTCCGCCGTGGGCTGTTCCTCGGCCGCCGCGGGCACGGCCGCCGCCGCGATCGTCCCAAGAGCGGTCGCGGTCAACGCCAGCGTGCGGCCGCCGTACCGCAGGGCGCGGTTCATCGTCATCGTTGGTGCCTTTCACCTACGTGGGGGGACGGTGACCGTGGTGCCCTCGGTTCTGGCGGGGCTGCGGTCACCGCCTGATGCCCATGAGGCTCACGTAATCATCGGCCGACCTACACCAAGAAATGGCAAAGTTATATTTGATTACCAAAACTGGTGCGCCATCAACCACCTTGCGTACAGCGGACGTTGACGGCCTGGCCTGCGGGTTCCACGGGCTCCAGGGGTACAGGAGCTACAGGAGCTACAGGAGCTACAGGAGCTACAGGAGCTACAGGAGCAGGCTGTCCGCGCCCTGCCTCCGGCCGACGGGTCATCGCCCCCGCAGTGCGCTCGCCGTCTCTCCGGTGCGCTCACGCAGCAGGATGCGCAGGGTGTTGGCGTGCTCGTAGCCGACCCTGCGGGCGATGACCTCCAGCGGCAGGTCCGTGGTGCGCAGCAGGTGGGAGGCGCGCTCGACGCGCAGGTCCTGGACGAAGCGGACGGGCGAGGTGCCGAGCGTGCGGCGCACGGAGCGCTGGAGCGTGCGTTCGCTGACCCCGACGGCCCGTGCCGCGTCGGCGATCGAGAGGGCCTGGTCCAGGTGCGACCGGGCCCAGCGCTCGAAGGCCGCCAGGGTCGGATCGCTCTGCGCGAGCGCCGAGGAGATCGTGTACGCCGCCTGCGAGGGCCGCTCGTCCACGACCAGGTAGCGGGCGACGAGCTCCGCGAGGGCCGGGCTGTTCATCCGTACGACCGCGAGCGCGAGGTCGACGTGTCCGAAGGCCGCGCCGGCCGTGGTCACCCCGTCGGACGTGATGACCATACGGGTCTGGTCGACCGTCACCGCCGGGTAGCGCTTGCGGAAGTACGGGGCGAGCCACCAACTCGTGGTGGCCCGGCGCCCGTCGAGCACTCCGGACTCCGCCAGCAGGAACGTGCCGGTGCAGGCGGAAGCGACGGGGATGCGGCGTTCACGTGTCTGCGCCACGAGTCGGCGCACGGACGCGGACTCCGGGCCCGAGACATGCGCGACCAGGGCCTCGGGCCGCCGTTCGGCCAGCGCCGGCACCAGGAGCAGGTCGGCGTCCTTCGCCGTGTCGGCGGGGAGGGTCTCGACCACGTGTCCCGCGCCCGTGCGGACGCGGCGGCGGAACCCGACCGTGGACACGTTCCAGGCGGGTTGGGGCTCGGGGAGTTCCTCGCGCATGGCGTTGGCCCCGTCGAGCACGTCGAGCAGGGCGGCGAGGCCGGAGTCGAACACCCCGTCGTACGTCAGCACAGCCACATCCATGACGGAAACGGTATCGGAAGAGTCGTTTGCGACGCTGGGCGTGGCTGTGGGGGCGGCCTAGGTTCTGTGGTGTCCGGACGACATGGGTGCCCGGTACCAGCACCACCCGTTCATTCGGTGATCACAGACACAGGAGTGCAACATGACGAAGCTGGGGCTGCTGGCCCGCATCGAGGCCAAGCCGGAGTACGCCGAGAAGGTCGAGGCCCTGCTGCGGGACGCGGTGCGGCTCGCGGAACAGGAGGACCACACCGTCACCTGGTTCGCGTTCCGGCAGGGCGCCACGACCTTCGGTGTCTTCGACACCTTCGACGACGAGCAGGGACGCCAGGGACATCTGAAGGGCCGGATCGCGGGCGCGCTCATGGAAGCCGCCGAGACCATGCTCAGTGAGGCGCCGGACATCCGCCCGGTCGACCTCCTCGCGGTCAAGCTTCCCTGATCCCACCGCCGGGCGGCGGCGCGGTGCCCCGTGCCGCCGCCCGGCCTGCGCCGAGGGGCGGGAGGCGCCGGAAGCAGGCCCCCGTGGTCGACCGAGGCATGTCTGCGGCGGGCACCGGCCGGACCCGACAGGAACTGATCGGCCGGTATCTCTTCGACGTGCACCCCGGACCACCCGGCGGACCGCAGGCCGACGGGATGCGCAACCTGACCGCCTCCCCTGCAGCGGGTTCTGCACTCGCAGCAACCCGACACGATGGCGATGCAGAAGTACGACATCCCGTAGGCCGGCCGCGCGGCGAATCCGGCCGTCCCGGGGTGGCCGCGCGACGCCCCCCGCAGGGCGGGATTGGTGAGTGGCCTCCGGGGCCGCAGTTCCCACGACCTGACCTGCCCGTCACCCGCGACCGGGACGACGCGTGACGGCCGAGCCGGCCGCCGGCCCGCAGGGCGTGTCGGCACCGGGCCTCACGGGCTCGTCACCCAGCGGTCCGCGACGGCCAGGGCCGCCGCCATGATGCTCAGCTGCGGATTCACCTGCGGGCAGCTGGGCAGCACGGATCCGTCGGCGATCAGGACGCCGCGCACACCGCGCAAACGCCCTTCCGGGTCGGCCGGGAACCGCTCGGGGTCGGCGCCGGCGGCGGCCGTACCCGTGGGGTGAAACGCGGAGACATGCAGCTGACGTGCCGTCACAGCTGACAGTACGGCGTCCAGTTGGGCCTGGGTGCGGGTGCGTGGAGCGTGGGGGACGCCGGTGAGGACCTCTTCGGCTCCGGCGGCGAACAGCAGGCGGCCCATGGCTCGTTGGGCGCGAAGGAGACGGCCGGCGTCGCGCGGTGCCAGGTCGTAGCGCAGCAGCGTACGGTCCCGGCCGAGGACTCGGCCCGAGGGCCGGTCGGCGACCATGGCGCCCAGCGTCGCCAGCCGCTCGGTGTCCTCCAGTTCGCGGCGCAGTTCGCGTCCGACGCCCGGCAGCACGAACGAACTCATGCCCGGGGGCGCCGCGGTGGCCTCGATCAGGATGCCGTCGGCCCTCAGTTGCTCCACGCCCACGCTCTGCAGCACGCCTTCCCAGCCGGTGACCGGGCGGCTGAATCGGCCCGCCACGCTGATGGCCGGGTGCACGCTGAGGTTCCGGCCGGTCAGGGGGTGGCTGCCGAGGCCGGAGCGGCGCAGCAGCGGCGGGGTCTGCAGAGCGCCGGCGGCGACCACGACGAGGGGGCTGAGGATCTCCAGTTCGCTGCCGTCGGGGCGGCTCACGGCCACTCCGGCGGCGCGTGGCCCGCCGGGCCGGTCGGGATCGGTGAGGATCCTGCGTACCCGGGCGCCGGTCACGATACGGGCGCCGGACGCGCACGCCTGCGGCAGCACGGACAGCTGGACGCTCTGTTTCGCGCCGGTGGGGCAGCCGACGACGCACTGGCAGGAGCCTCGGCAGCCCGGGGCGTTGCGGCGCAGTGGGGCCGCGGCCCAGCCGAGCTTTCTCGCGCCGGCGAGTGCCAGCAGCCCGTTGTCGCCGAGGACGTCCAGTGGCTGCGTCGCCACCCGCAAGGTGCGTTCCACCTCGTCGAGGTGTGCGTCGAGGTCTTCGGCGGCGGCGAATCCGTGGCGGCCCGTCCAGCGGGACAGGACGTGGTCCGGGGTGCGGTAGCAGGTTCCGGAGTTGACGACGGTGGTGCCGCCGACCGCGCGGCCGACGGGCAGGACCAGCGGAGGGCTGCCGAGGGCGAGGGTGGCTCCGCCGTCCCGGTAGAGGTCGGTGAAGCGGTCGAGCGGGGTTCTGCGCCCGAACGACGCGGTGGTGTGGTGCTCTCCCTCCTCGACGATGACGACGCGCATCCCGGCGCGCGCCAGGGTGCGGGCGGCCATGGCGCCGCCGGCCCCCGATCCGACGACGACGGCGTCGGCGGTGGAACGTGTCGGCCAGGCCTGCGAGGGGGTGCAGTCGAGCGGCGGGTCGTCGGGGGCGGCGGACGAGGGCGGGGGGCCGTGCCGCAGCGTCCGTTCGGTGCCGGCCGCCAGCAGCACCGGCACCTTGACCGCGTCCAGGAGGGGCAGCAGGGCGCGGTGGGAGGCGAGTCGGGCCAGGAGGCGGTCCCGTTCGGCGGCGCCGAGCGAGCTCAGCCGACGGCCCGTGCGGGCCACGGCGTAGCCGTCGATCGCCGTCGTCGCGCCGCGTACGGCTGTACGTACCGGGGCGGGCATGGCCGCCAGGAGGGTTTCGAGGCGGCGCGGCACGGCTCGCATCCACTCGGCCGAGCCGTCGTCGGCGAGCAGGGCCGCTGCGAGTGCGGCGAGGGGGGAGGCAGGCGCGGGGGTCATCGGTCGCCGACCTCCGCGTGCGCGGTGCCCGGGAGCCGCCATTCGGCCTCCTGCCGCCACCTGCCCCACCAGCGCTCCAGGCTGACCACCGCGTCCGCGGTCTCGCTGTTGCGGCACACCGCGCGGGAACCGTCGGGGTCGGTGTAGTCGAGCGCCAGCGTCCGCTCCGGCGGCTGGGTCACCCGCACCCGGATGCGACGCCTGCCCACGCGGCCCGCCACACGCCACTCGGGTAGTGCGATGTCCGCCCGGAACCGGCCGGCGCCCGCCCAGCCCACGGCGGTGCGCTCCGCGCGCGCGGGCCAGACGCGTCCGTCACGCAGCAGCCGTAGGAACACCAGCGGGGGCAGTCTGTCCAGGCCGGGCCGCATGGACACGGCGGCGACGATCTCCAGGACGTCACCGCCGCCCAGGTCCGCGTGCAGCCAGGCCCAGCGCCGCGCGTTGCCGTGCCCGTAGATACGGGCGCCGGCGCCGACGGCCCCGTCGAGCCGCAGCTCTTCGTCGCCGTACCGGACGAGTCCGTCGTAGCGGCAACGGGCGTACGGCAGCATGTGGCTGGCCGGCAACCAGGGGCGGCGCCAGGACCAGCGGGGGAAGGTGTGCAGCGGGGCGCCCTCGGGATGTTCGGTGAGCGACCAGCTGAACTTCCCGGCTGATCCGGTGAGTCGACCGGGACCGACCTCGACGCCGTCGATGTCGAAGCCCTGGGGTCCCGCTGTGAACGGCACGGGCCCGAAGCGGGCGTGTTCGACGGGGCCGTCCTTGGGGAAGACGGCGATCCAGCCGTGCGCCTCGGCCCCGGAACCGTCCGAGGGCGCGACCACTTCGTGGTGCAGCCAGACTCCGCTCCCGGTCGCCGGATCGGTCAGGGTCGTGTACCAGACCTCCGTCCGCCCGGGTTTCCCGTCCCAGCGCGCCATGAGGTGCCGATCGGCGTCCGGTGCGGTCGGGCGCGGGAAGCGGAAGCTCGCGAGGAAGGGCAGCAGGCCGGTGGCGAGCGGGAAGCGCAGCGTGCCCTCGCCCACCCGGTCGCCGTCCTCGTACAGGGTGTACGGCAGGACGGTCATCGACGCGACCGGACGCGCGGGCCTGACGGACTTCCAGCCGTCCAGTTCCAGGCGCCTGCCCTCCAGGGTGAAGGTGATCCGGTAGCGGATCCTGCGGCGGGCCAGCGGCGAGATCTCCACCTCCCCCTGGGCTTCGGCGTCGTCCGCCCGCCCCGCCACCCGTATCCGCCCCGTCAGTCGCGCCCGCGTCGTGCGATGGGGCAGCGGCACGGCGTCGGCCCGGGCCACGAGGTCCAGTCGTACCGGGCGCTCGTGCTCCTCGTCGGCCATGCGCACCCGGCCCAGCAGTGTCTCCCGGAAGACCGTCGTGCGTGCGGTCACGAGGCACCGTCCCGGTGTCCGCGGGGGCCTGCCAGCCCTTCGAGCATGATGCGCTCGGTCGCCGAGAGGTAGGCGCCCGCGGCGACGCGCGCCGCTTCCTGGTCACCGGCGGCCACGGCCTCGACGACCGGTGCCAGACGGTCGTATGCGGCCCGCGCGTCCATGAAGGGCGTGACCAGCGCCGCGCGCACCGGCAGGTAGGCGTTGAACAGGGTGTTGGTCAGCAGGACGTACACCCGGTTGCCGGTGGCACGGGCCAGGGCCCGGTGCACCTCGGCGTCCGCCAGTTGCACGTCCTCGCCACCGGCCGCGTCCCGCACGGCCGCCGTCAGCAGCCGCAGTTCGGTGACCTGGGCGGCGGTGGCGCGGGCGGCGGCGCGCTCCGCGATCAACGCTCCGATGCTGCGGCGCACTTCGAAGATCTCGCCGATCCAGTCGGGGCTGTGGCGGACCAGCATGGGCAGCAGATCCGCTCCGCCGAGGCGCAGGAAGTCCCGTACGCGGGTCCCCACTCCGTGCCGTGTCTCCAGAAGTCCCGCGTGCACCAGCCGGCCGAAGGCATGCTTGAGGGTGGTGCGGTTGACCCCGAACTCGTCGGCGAGTTCGCGTTCCGGAGGCAGGTAGGCGCCGGCCGGGTGCTGCCCGGCGAGGATCTGCTCGCGCAGGCGTTGTTCCAGGACATCGACGATGCTTTCGCGTGGCAGTGCGGGCATCTCGGCTCTCCCCGTTCCTTCAGTGGCCCAGTGGTTCAGCGACTCAGTGGTTCAGTGGCTCAGTGGATGAGCCACTGAACCACTGAAGTCGACGGCGCGTCAATGGGTCCTGCCCAGCGACGAGTTGCGCGGCCGGTGGCCGGGGTTCGGCTCCTGCGGCATCACCGCCCTGCTCGCCGCCCGCCGGCACGCCCTGGCAGCCGAGGCCGACGTCGTCCTGGAGCGCGTACCGCCGAATCTGCTGCGCGCCCTGTCCCTGGTCGGTCGGGACCGCTTGTTCACGGTGCGCCCGGCCGGGGGCGCCGCGCCGTGAGCCGCCGACCGGATCGTGGCGGCGGGGTCACCTCGGCGAGCGAGCGGGGTGGGCCGGGGAGGCGAGGAGGCTGCGGAGGTCGATGACGCGGTAGCCGCGGGACGCGACGCCGTCGAGGATCCGGGGCAGTGCCTGAGCGTCGATCACGTCGGCGCGACCCTCGGACGCGCCGACGTGCATCTGCAGGATCGCTCCTGGGCGCAAAGCGTCCAGCGCCCTGCGCACCGCCCGGTCCACGGTCATGCCGCCCTCGGTGCCCATCCACCCGTTGGTGTCAGTGGTGAACTCGATGTCCGCGAACCCCAGGGCGTTGACCTCCCTGATCTCGTCGGGACCGGTCTCGCCGTAGGGGAACCGGAAGAACGGGGTCAGGGCCCGTCCGGCCCCGGCCGCGCGCAGGGCCTGGTCGGCTGACCGTACCTCGCGCTGCCGCGCGGCCGCGGTCAGGTCCCGGAAACGGGGGTGGCTGTAGGAGTGGTTGCCCAGGCCGTGCCCCGCCGCCGCGATCCTCCTGATCGCCGCGGGGTGCCGGTCGGCGAAGTCGCCGGTCGGGAAGAACGTGGCCGGGGTGCGTCGGCGGGTGAGTTCACCGAGGGTGTGGTCCAGGCCGGCGTCGTTCCAGGCGGCGTTGAAGGTCACGGCGGCGATCCGGTCCTGGGTGCGAACCCGGCGGTTCTCCGATCCGAACAGCGCCCGCAGGCCCTCCTCACCCGCGGCCACCGCCCGGCGCGGTGAGTCAGCTCGGTCCGGGACGTCAGCTCGGTCCGGGACGTCAGCTCGGTCCGGGACGTCAGCCCGGTCCAGGGCGCCAGCCCGATCCCGGAAATCAGCCCGATCCCGGAGGTCAGCCTGATCCCGGGAGTCAGCCTGGTCCGGGACGTCCGTCAGGCCCGGCACGCACGGTGGCAGTGCCCACCGGGCGCAGAGGATCCCCGCGGCGGCCAGGAACGGCCGGCGGGGTACGAGACGGGGCGCGGCGAGGGAAGAACGTTTTTCCATGCCCCTGCCATCGGCCGGCCGTCGCCGCCGCTTGAGCGGGCGCCGGCCGCACGCGGGCGGCCCTTGTTCTGCCCTCGGTCCGGTCTCCCTGGGACGGCCACCTGCCCGCAGGCGTGCCGCCGGTCTACTCGGCGTACTTGGCCCCGACCTCGCTGGACCGCAGTGCGGCCTTGTCGTTGAAGCCGATGACATAACCGTCCGGGTCACGGATGTAGAACATGCGCTGACCGGTCTCGTCGGTGGTCATCTCCTTGACCACCTCGGCGTGCTTGGAAGCCTGGGCGTGGAAGGCGTCGAGGTCGTCGACGGCGAAGTAGAACATGCCGGCGAACCCGAGAGGCTGGTCCCGCAGAACGGGGAGCCACTGCTTGAGGTCGGCGTTGCGGTAGATCATCGCCGCGAACTCCCCTTTGTGGAGGAGCATGTGGATGTCGTCCCCCGGGCGCGCGGTGCTGGAGTCGGCGTCGAAGCCCAGCTTGCCGTAGAAGGCCAGGCTGGCGGCCGTGTCGGACACACTGATGCAAGGTACGAAGGGCACGGAGGACTCCTGATCTGCCGGGGCTTAGGCCCGTTGTCACACACCTCGCACCGGGTCGCACGCCGACGGGGTCCATGCGGAGGCCGTACGAGGTGCTCGGTCGGCGGCCCTGGAACGCGGCGACAGGGCCCCCGTAGGGTGCTCCAGGTCAGGAGACGGCCTGGATGCCCTCGGGATGTCAGCCGACCCGCTTGAAACGATACGGTTCGTCTTGTTAGAGTGGGCGCATGGTCTTCTTCTGCTTTCTCTGAGTCCGGGCACGGCGGACGCCGCCGTTCCGCTGCCCGTCGACACCTCTCATCCCCAGGGAAAGTCACATGCGCGAACGCGCTCATTTCGCCACGCCCGCCGCCGTGGCGCAGCTGTCGGTCAAGGACGTCAGCAAGTCCTACGGCACCCGGACGGTTCTCGACCAGGTCTCCTTCACCGTCCGCCCGGGCGACAGGGCCGCCGTGATCGGCGAGAACGGATCCGGAAAGTCCACCCTGCTCCGGCTGCTCGCCGCCCTCGATGCGCCGGATGCCGGGGAGATCACCGTCGGCTTCCCCGGCGGTGTCGGCCATCTCACCCAGACCCTCGACCTCGACCCGGACCGCACCGTGCAGGATGCGGTCGACCTCGCTCTCGCGGACCTGCGTGACATGGAGCGCCGTCTGCGGGCGGCGGAACAGTCGCTCGGTGCGGCGTCCGAGGACGAACTCGCGGCCTACGGCGAGCTGTTGCTGGCCTACGAGGAGCGCGGTGGGTACGAGGCGGACGCCCGCGTCGACGCCGCCCTGCACGGACTCGGGCTGGCCGGGATCACCCGCGACCGCGTTCTGGGCTCGCTCTCCGGCGGCGAGCAGTCGCGACTGGCCCTGGCCTGCGTCCTGGCCGCCGCCCCCGAGCTGCTGCTTCTCGACGAGCCGACGAACCACCTCGACGGGGCGGCCGTGCGCTGGCTGGAGGAGCATCTGCGCGCGCACCGCGGCACCGTCGTCGCGGTCACCCACGATCGCGGCTTCCTGGAGCACATCGCCACCACGATCCTGGAGGTGGACCGGGACGCGCGCACGGTGCACCGCTACGGAGACGGCTGGACCGGTTACCGCACCGCGAAGGCCGCCGCCCGACGCCGCGCGGAACGGGAGTACACGGACTGGGTCGAGGACCTGGCCCGTACCGAGGAGTTGCTGGAGGCCGCCGGAAGCCGGCTGGCCGGCACCGGCAAGGATCCGCAGCAGGGCTTCGGCAAGCACCGCCGCTCGCACGAGGCGAAGCTCGGCGGACAGGTGCGGGCGGTTCGCGAGCGGCTGGCCCAGCTGCGGCGCAACCCGGTGGCGGCGCCGCCGCGACCACTGCGGTTCACGGCGGCACCGACCGCTGCGGGCGGCGAACATCCCGCCGAGCGCCCGCTCGCCGAGCTGGACGACGTCGTGGTGGGCGAACGGCTGCGTCTGGACGGGCCGTTGAGGATCGCGTTCGGGCAGCGGCTGCTGGTGACGGGCGGGAACGGGGCGGGCAAGACGACCCTGCTCCGGGTCCTGGCGGGCGACCTGGAACCCGATGCGGGCACGGTGTCCCGCCCCGCCCGGATCGGGTACCTGGCGCAGGAGCTGCCCGCGCGCTCCACCCCGCTGCCGCTGCTCGACGCGTTCGCGGCCGGGCGGCCCGGAGCGCCGGAGGAGCATGCCGAAGCGCTCCTGGCGATGGGCCTGTTCCGCGAGGAGGATCTGCACGTCCCGGTCGCGGCGCTGTCCGCCGGACAGCAGCGGCGCCTGCAGATCGCGCGCCTGGTGGCCCGGCCCGCTGATCTCCTCGTCCTCGACGAGCCGACGAACCACATCGCGCTCGACCTGGTCGAGGACCTGGAAGCGGCACTCGCCGGCTACCCCGGGGCGGTCGTCGCGGTCTCGCACGACCGCGGGTTCCGGCGGCGGTTCGAGGGCGAGCGACTGGAACTGAGCGCCGGCCGCAGGTGCTGACAGGGCCGGGCCGGCTCAGTCCTCGGCGGGCACGACGCGGGTCACCTTGCCCTTGGTGTCGGTCTCCAGGAAGCCGGTCGAGTACTCGTCGGTCAGGTAGACGGCCATTCCCGCCGGGCCGGAGAGGTCGTCGGGCAGTCTCACCGTCACGTAGCGCAGGTTCGGCTTGTCGACGTTGAGCTTCTTCTTCGCCTCTTCGAGGAGCGCCGGAACCCTGTCCCAGTCGAACTCGTCGAGGGTGACCGGCTTATCGCCAGGGAACAGGGTGCCGCTGATGATGCCCTTCTCCACGCCCGATCCGGGACGGTACGTGTAGGAGTCGTGCTTGGTGTCGCTGCCCTTCACCATCACCTCGGCGGACACGTAGTCGTCGTAGACGGTGAAGTCCCCGAACCTGTCCCGGCCGGTCTCCTTCTTCAGCGCCTCGATGGCGGCGCGGATGCGGTCCGGCGTGAGCATGCTGGCGGTGTCCGCCTTCTCCGGCTGCTGGGCGGCCGGCACAGGGGTGGTCGGCACGGGGGTGGTCGGCACGGGGGTGGTCGGCGAATCGGTCGGCTTGCGGGCGGAGGAGGTCTTCGAGGGCGATGTGGCGCCCTTGTTCGAGCCACCCGCGTCGCCCCCGAGGGGCAGCCACCACCACAGCAGGGCCGCGGCGCCGGCGAGCGCGGTCCCCGAGACGCCCAGCACGACGGCCGGGCGGCGGCCGCCCCGGCCTGCCGGTCGCACCGGCGTGGTCATCGGCTGGGGCGGTACCTGTCCGGGTCCTGGGTAGACCGGCGGCGGCCCGAAGCCGACGGGGGCGGCCGTTTGCCGTGGGTCGGGGACCCCGGGGGCGGCGGCTGCGCCGAACCCGGGGGACGTGACACCGCCGTACGGCCCGAACGTGGTCGGCGAGGCGGCTGCCGGCGGCGACGACGTGGCCGAAGGGGCCGTGCCGGACGGCGGCATCAGCGGGAAGGAGGTCGGCTCCTCGCGGACCTGGCCACCGGACGGCGCCGACTCGATCTCGGCCAGTCTCCGGTCCAGTTCGGCGGCGGACGGCCGCGCCGACGCGTCCCGTACGAGCACGCTCATCAGGACGTCGCCGAGGACGCCGGCACGCGTCGGCGGCGGTACGTCCTCGTGGAGCACCGCGGCGAGCGTGGCCAGGGTGGTGCCCCGGCGCAGCGGGTGGCTGCCCTCCACGGCGGTGTACAGCATCATCGCCAGCGACCACAGGTCGGAGGCGGATCCGCCCTCCTGCCCCGAGATGCGCTCGGGTGCCATGAAGTCGGCCGTGCCGATGATGGAGCCGGTGGCGGTGAGGCTGGTCGACTCACGGATCGCGGCGATGCCGAAGTCCGTGAGGACGGGGCGCCCGTCGGGCCGCAGCAGGACGTTGGCGGGCTTGACGTCCCGGTGCTGGATGCCGGCGTCGTGCGCGGCGGTCAGGGCGGCCAGCACTCCCCTGCCGATCCGTGCCGCCTCGGCCGGGGGCATCGGCCCCTGAGCCAGCCGGTCGGCCAGCGAGCCGCCGCTGACCAGCTCCATCACGATCCACGGGTAGGTGCCTTCGCCGCCGTCGACGATGTGGTGGACGGTGACGACGTTCGGGTGGTCGATCCGGGCCAGGGCCCTCGCCTCGCGCAGCACCCGCTCGCGCAGCATCCGCGCGCCGTCGGGATCGTACTCGGCGAGGTCCACGTCGGGCGGGCGGACCTCCTTGACCGCCACCAGCCTGTGCAACGCCAGATCCCTGGCCCGCCAGACCGTCCCCATCCCGCCGCCCCCGAGGCGGCCCTCCAACTCGAAGCGCCCGTCGACGACGCGTCTGCCGGGACCTCTGTCACCCTCACTCATGGGCGGGAGCTTAGCCGCCGGCACCGACACCTCTCGCACCCCCCGTACCCGCTCTGACCGGCGAACTCTCCGCGTGACGCGGAGGGCCGCGCAGCAACCGCTGTCTACTCCCCGGGTCCTCACAGCCGTCGCGGCGGCGTCGGTCGCACCGGGTCGCGCACGTCCGGTACGGCCGCGCCCGTCATGCCTTCAGGTGAAGCCACTGAGGCCGCACGGGCCACCCGGTCCCGGTGGCTGAACCGCTGTGTGGGCGGCGGGCGTTGAGGGACCGTCGGGCGGCGCGTCACGGCGGGCCGCACGGCGTGACACCGGACGTGTCCGCTCCCGTACAGTCCGTGGCAGCAGTGTTCCGCCAGTCCGTGGCAGCAGTGTTCCGCGCGGCAGACCCGGCGGTGAGCCCGCCCCCACCAGGAGACGACTTATGGACACCGAAGCCGGCCTCGGCTCCCTCCCGCACTCTCCCGCGACGGAGCGTCCGGTCCCCGAAGCCGAGGCCGGGCTCGTACGGTCGTGGCAGGCCGGGGGAGGTCAACTGGTCGAGTTGCTGGCGCAGGTGCGCCAGGAGGTCGGCGGCGTCGCCGCCTTCCGCCTCGGGCCGAACCCCACCGTGCTCGTCACCGATCCCGACGCCGTCCAGCACGTGCTCGCCCGGCACCCGGACCGCTACGTCAAGCGCTCGCACCGCGCCCGCCTCCTGGTCGGCGACGGTGTCCTGTCCGCGACCGGTGAGGCGTGGAAGCGGCAACGGCGTTTGCTGCAGTCCCAGTTCACGGGTACCGGGATGCGCCGCTACGAGCGGCGGATCACGGAGGCGGCCCGGACCGCCGCCGAGCGCTGGGAGTCGTACGCCCGTACCGGACAGACCTTCGACGTCGGGGAGGAGATGCGCCGCTTCGCCCTGGACGCAATCTGGCGCTCCCTGACCGGTCACGCGCTGGATGACGGGACCGAGCGCGAGCTGGAAGCCGTCTCGGCGGTGGGCGCCGCGCTCCCCACGCTGCCCGCGGACGTCACGGACGCCGAGGCCGCCGTCGCCGCCGACCTCGCGCGGATCGACGCGGTCGCGCGGCGCGCCATCGAGGCCGCCCGCCGCGGGACGGCCGGACCGGACGGTCCGGGCCTGCTGCACGTCCTGGTCGACGCCGCCGGTGAACGCCCCGAGTACACCGACCGGCTGATCCGCGACGAACTGGTCACGCTGCTCGCGGCCGGGCACGAGACCACCGCCACCACCCTGACCTGGCTCCACCTTCTCCTCGACAGGCACCCGGCCGCCCGCGAACAAGCCCTCGACGCGGGCGAGGAAGGCTCGGCGGAACGCCGCGAGGCCGTACGGGCCCTGGTCCACGAGGCACTCCGGCTCTACCCCTCGGCGTGGCTGCTTCCCCGCCACGCCGCCGAGGACGACCTCCTCGCCGGATACACCGTCGAGGCGGGCACCGACGTCCTGGTCTGCCCGTACCTGACCCACCGCGACCCCGAACTGTGGCCCGATCCGGAGCACTTCGACCCCCGGCGCTTCACCGCACCGGGCGGGCGGCCCGGCCACCCGGGCGCCTACTTCCCCTTCGGTATCGGTCCACGCGCCTGCCTCGGCCTGCAGTTCGCGCTCCAGGAGTCGACCGTCCTGCTGGAGCACCTGCTGCCGGTCCACACCCCGGTCCTCGCCGCCACGCCCACGAAGGCCCGGTTCGGCCTCACCGTCCGCCCCGACGGACCCGTGCCCGCCACCCTGACGCCGCCGCGGAACTGAACGGGCGGGTGCCAAAATCCCGGTCGCGGTACGACGGCCGTGTGACATCATCCGCTGTCATGTCCTCGTTATCCGCGTACTCGTCAAGTCCCGTCGTCCGCTGGCGAGTTGCGCTGCTGGCGAGTGTCCTGCTGGTGCTGCTCGTGGCGCAGGGCGGCACCCGGGCCGGGGCCGCCCCGGCCTCCGCGGCCGGGGCGCGGAGCACCGGCGCCGCCACCCCCGACCGGCCGCGCTACGACGTGGCGCTGCGCGCCGACGCGGACGGCTCGCGCTGGACGGGACGGCAGCGGGTGTCGTTCCGCAACGCCTCCGACCGGCCGCTGCGTGAGGTGTACGTACGGCTGTGGGGCAACGGCGTGGACGGGTGCGGCAGGCCCGGCGGGCCCTCTCCGGTCCGGGTGACCGGGGTCCGCGGGGGCGTCGCAGGCCGGCTCAGTGTGGGCTGCACGGCACTGCGTATCGCGCTGCCGAAGCCGCTCACGCGCGGCGAGCGCACCGCCGTCTCCTTCGACGTGTCCGTCACCGTGCCTGAGCGCAACGACCGCTTCGGCCGCGAGGGCGCCTTCCGTTTCCTGGGCAACGCGCTGCCCGTACTCGCCGTGCGCGACGCCACGGGATGGCACCTGGACCCGTACGTGTCCACCGGGGAGAGCTTCTACGCCCTGGCCGGCGACTTCCGGGTGGCGCTCGACCACCCCTCCGCCCTGAAGATTCCGGCGACCGGCCGCACCTGGACCCGTACCGGCGAGCACGGGCGCAGCCTCACGCTGAGCATCGCCCACCGGGTACGGGACTTCGCCTGGGCCGCCGGCCCGTTCCGCACCGCCGAGGAGACCACACCCGGCGGTGTGCGGGTGCGGTCGTTCTGGGCTCCCGGCACTTCCGCCGAGGGGGTGCGCCTCAGCCGCGAGGAGGGCGCCACGGCCGTCGACCGCTTCGGCGAGGAGTTCGGCCGCTACCCGTACGGTGAGATCGACCTCGTGATGACGAGCCGGTTCGGCGGCGGCATGGAGTATCCCGGCCTGGTCCTCCTCGGCACGACCGACGAGGGCAGCGCGGTCGTCCACGAGGTCGCCCACCAGTGGTGGTACGGGATCGTCGGCAACGACGAGTACCGGGCGCCCTGGCTGGACGAGAGTTTCGCGCAGTACGCCACCGCGCGGTTCTACGGCTGGGAGACCGGTGACTGCTGGTCGGACGTCCAGTGGCCCAGCAGCCGTACCGCGCTGACCAGTTCGATGGCGTATTGGGCCGAGAACCCGGGCGACTACCACCTGATCTACTCGGCCGGCCCCTGCGCCCTCGCGGACCTGGAGCGCACGCTCGGTGCCGACACGATGGCCGGGCTCCTGCGTCAGTACGCCCGTGACCACTGGTACGGCGTGTCGACGACGGCCGACTTCAAGAAGGCCGCGCAGTCGGTGACGGACCAGGATCTGAGCGGGTTCTGGAAGCAGCACCGGATCCGCTGAGGGACGGATCGCCACCGCCGTGGAACGTGTCGGCGACCGGCCGACGCAGCCTCAGCGGTCCGCCGTTCAACCGTGCTGTTGGTATGGACCTGACAGGTGCACGGCGATAAGCTCTGCCCCGAACTGAGTGAGAGCGCTCTCAGACTGCGGTTGTTCCACCCCACCTCGTTGGAACGACGAAGGGCAACTCCCATGAGACGCACCAGACTCACGTACGCCGGCCTCGCCGCGCTGCTCGCGTTCGGCGGCTGGACCACCGGCGGAGCCGGACCGGCCTCCGCGAACGACTCCGCGGCGACGACCGCCGGATCCGCGTCCGTCTCCGCCGGGATGCTGCAGGCCATGCAGCGGGACCTCGGCCTGTCGAAGGAACGGGCCGAGGCCCGACTGGCCGCGGAACGCGTCGCCCTCGACATCGCGGCGAAGGCACGCGAGGCGGCCGGATCCGCCTATGGCGGCTCGTGGTTCGACGCGCGGAGCGAGCGGCTCACCGTGGCCGTCACCTCGAAAGCGCCGCCCGCGACCGTACGGCAGGTACGCGCCACCGGAGCGACCGTGCGCACCGTCACGCACAGCGCGCGGGAACTCGACGCGACCCGGGCCCGCATCGACCGGCTCTCCGCCCCGTCGGGCGTGAGCGGCTGGCACGTGGATCCGGTGGCCAACACGGTCGTCGTGAACGTCGTCCGGGACCGGCGGGCGGACAACGATGTCCGGCGGTTCGTGGCGCGCGCCCTCGAAGCCGGCCCCGTCACCGTCGGCACCGTGGCCGCGGCGCCGCGCACCTTCGCGGCGGGCACGGTGGGCGGCGACCCGTACTACACCGGCAACGTCCGCTGCTCCATAGGCTTCTCGGTGCACGGCGGTTTCGTCACCGCGGGGCACTGCGGTCGGCAGGGAGCGTCCGTCAGGGGCTGGGACGGTTCCCACATCGGGACCTTCCAGGGCTCCTCGTTCCCGGACAACGACTATGCCTGGGTGAGCGTCGGCAGCGGCTGGTGGACGGTGCCGGTGGTCCTCGGCTGGGGCACCGTCCCCGACCGTCTCGTGCGCGGCTCGGCCGAGGCCCCCGTCGGGACCTCCGTGTGCCGGTCCGGTTCCACGACGCGCTGGCACTGCGGCACCGTGCTGGCCAAGAACGAGACGGTCAACTACAGCCAGGGCGCGGTGCACCAGATGACGAAGACCAGCGTCTGCGCGGAACCCGGCGACTCCGGGGGCTCGTTCATCAGCGGCGACCAGGCACAGGGGGTCACGTCGGGCGGCTGGGGCAACTGCTCGGGCGGCGGCCAGACGTGGTTCCAGCCCGTCAACGAGATCCTCGCGCGGTACGGGCTGCGGCTGCACACGGCCTGACCCGGGGGCCGGACGAAGGAAACGGCTTCTTCGTCCGGCCCGCCGGCCACAAGCCCGAGCCGCTGCCCTGCCTACGGCAGCCGTACGGCAGGATGAGATCCATGAGCGTAGTCAAGATCAACGTACTCACCGTCCCGGCCGAGCAGCGCGAGACGCTCGAGAAGCGGTTCGCTTCCCGTGCGCATGCCGTGGAGAGCTCCGACGGGTTCGAGTGGTTCGAACTCCTGCGTCCCGTCGAGGGCACCGACACCTACCTCGTGTACACGCGCTGGCGTGACGAGGAGTCCTTCCAGGCCTGGATGGAGGGCCCCATGAAGGCCGCCCACCAGGGCGGCGGGGCGGACAGCGCGGACCGGCCGAAGCCGGCGGCGAGCGGATCCACCCTGTGGTCCTTCGAGGTCGTCCAGCAGGCGGCACCGAAGAACGGCTGACGCTTTCGCTGCGGGCCCGGTGGGGCCGACCGGTCGACGGGCCGGGCCGGCCTCGTCGGGTTTCGCGGGCGACCGGTAGGGTCGGCTCCATGGACGCTCCCTTACCCTTTCCGATCACCTTCGCTCCGAGGGCGAGGCGCTGACCATGCGGGCCTTGCTGTTCGTCGGCGCGGGCGTCGTCGCGCTGGGCGTCGCCGCGTTTCTGGCGGACCGGGCGCTGCTCGCGCTGGAGGCTCGCGGCTGGGTCTACTGGCGCAGGACCAAGACCCTGTCCTCCATCGGAGCCGACATCGCGCAGGAGATCGCTCCAGGGTCCCAGGCCGTCAAGCGGGCGATGGAGCAGGAGCGCGTGCGCAAGAACGTCAGGCCTGCGCAGGACCCGCCTTTCCAGGTGGACCTGGACAAAGGCACGGTGCGTATTCGCCGACCGGACCGGTAGCGCGGCTTCGCCCCTCCCCTCCCCTCCCACAGCGGCCAACGCCCTTTTCTTCGTGGGGTGTTCGGTGGGCATCGGCGACCCTTCGTGGCTGGGAGCGTGGGCCGGAAACGGGCAAGCGGCCGGCTGACCGTGATCGATGGGATCCACAAAGCCGCCCACAGGGCAGGGGGCGTGGAGACTGAAGGCAAGGCCCGGCCGTCGGCGGCTCAAGGAACGATGATGACTTTGCCTCGGATCCGGCCGGCCTCGCTGAGGCGGTGGATGACGGCGAGGTCGGTGAGTGGGCGTGACTCGCTGATGTCGATGGTGATCACACCCGCGTCGATGAGCTCCACCAGCGCCGCCAGATGCTCCACATCATTGCGGGCGACCATGTGCATCGCGGTCACCCCGGCGTCGGCAGGCGGCTCGATCGGCGTGGCGATCGAGACGATCCGCCCGCCGGGCCGCACCAGCGGCGCCAGAGCCGCGGTGTCCGGCGGGCTCAGCGGGACAAGGTTGAGCAGCGTGTCCACCGGGCCGTCGAGCGCGGCCATCACCGGCGTGGCGGTGTAGTCGATCACCTGGTCCGCCCCTTGCCGCCGGACCGCCTCGGCGCTGCGGGCGCCGGCCGTGGCGATCACCTCGGCTCCCGCGTACTTGGCGAGCTGCGTCACGAAGCCACCGACGCCTCCGCCCGCACCGTTGACCAGTACCCGCTGACCGGCGGCCACCTTCCCGTGCTCGAACACCGCCTGCCACGCCGTGAGTCCGGCCACGGGAAGGGCCGCAGCGTGCGCGAGAGGGACGGAGTCGGGAGCCGTGACCAGCGTGGCCACGGGCGCCCGTACGTACTCGGCGGCCGCACCCGCGCTGTCGAGCCGCCCGATGACCCGGTCGCCGACGGTGAACCCCTCCGCACCCGCGCCGATCTCGGCGACCGTGCCGGCGAGGTCCCATCCGAGCGTGTAGGGCAGGTCCAGGGGAAGGAACGCCCGCAGCAGTCCGCCCCGCAACGCGGCCTCGGTGGGGTTGAACGAGGTTGCGGCGACACGGATGAGCACTTCACCTGACGCAGGCTCAGGGCGCGGAACGTCGTCGTAGCGGATCACGGACGCGTCACCGTAGTCGTGGATACGTGCGCTCTTCATCTTCATGCCGCGAATCTACGGGCGCGCTCGGAGACGATCCATGCGGCAAAGTCCCCAGTTCATACGCGTACGTCTCGCGCGCGTAGTCTCACCGCATGGATGTGCTCAGTGACGTCATCGCGGTGATGCGGACCGGGCGGCCTCGGTCGGCGCATGTGCGGTGGCATGCCCCGTGGGGGCAGGAGTTCGCCTCCGTACCGGGGTCGGCGGGCTTTCAGGTGATCCTGCACGGCTCCTGCTGGCTACTCCCTCCGGACGCAGAGCCCGTCCGGCTGGGCGTGGGCGACGTGGTGTTCCTGCCCCACGGCAGTGGGCACACCCTGGCCGACAGCCCCGAAACCTCGGCGACGGCCCCCGCCTGCGACCCTGACGACCCCCGATGGTCCGAGCCCTACGCGTCCGACAGCGTCGACCGGACCGGAGACCGCGGTCCGGTCACCGTCGTGCTCTGCGGGACCTACCGGCTCGACCCGTCCCGCACCCACCCGCTGCTGCGTGACCTGCCTGACCGGATCCACCTCCCCGCGCACCCGGATCGCCACCCGGAACTGCGCTCGGCCGTGGGGCTACTGGCCGCCGAACTGGAGCACCCGCGCCTCGGCACGGACGCGGCCGTCCCTGCGCTCCTGGACACCTTGCTGCTGTACATCCTGCGCATCTGGTTCGACGAACAGCCCGCCCGGGGCGACACCACCGGCTGGGCCGCCGCGCTCAACGACCCACCGGTCACCGCCGCCCTCCACGCCATCCACCGGGCCCCGGCGGCGCCGTGGACGGTGGCGAAACTCGCCGCGGAAGCGGGGCTCTCCCGCGCACCGTTCGCGAGGCGCTTCGCCACACTGATCGGCCAACCGCCCCTCGGCTACCTGACCTGGTGGCGGATGACCACGGCCGCGCGCCTGCTGCGGACATCGGACGCACCATTGAAATCCGTCGCCGCCCAGGTGGGCTACGCCTCCGAGTTCGCCTTCGCCAACGCGTTCAAGCGCACGTACGGGACGGCCCCCGGCACGTACAGACGGCGGAGCTGAAATCAGCTGTACGTGACTGGGTGCGTCCGGGTGCACTCCGAGGTGGGTAGCCGGTGCCGAGACACGCTCCTAGCGCCCTGAACTCGGCGACAGGGCCCGGCCCTTGGCCCCGCGGTGCGGTCGGCTGCACGCCACCAGGACGACGGTGACGCTGATCAGCAGTGACCAGGCGACGATCTTGTCCACGCCGACGGGCTGCCAGCCGTCGAGTTGGTAGGGGTAGCGCCAGGCGCCCAGGTAGGTGGCGAGGTTCTCCGCGACCCACAGGAAGAAGCCGATCAGGAAGAAGGCGAGGGCGAGCGGCATCCGCCGGGACGCGCCGCGCACCGTGAAGCGCGCCGAGGTGCCCGCGGTGGCGGCGAGGAGCAGGCCGGCCAGGAGCCACCGTGCGTCGGGCAGCCAGTGGTGGCTGAAGAAGTTGACGTAGACGGCCGCCGCGACCAGGGCCGTCGAGCGCGGGCGGTAGCGCACCAGCTCCAGGTCGAACAGGCGCCAGGCACGGCAGACGTAGCTGCCGACGGCCGCGTAGAGGAACCCTCCGTACAACGGGACGCCCGCGAACTTCAGGACGGCCGGCTCCGGGTAGCTCCAGGACCCGAGGGACACCTTCACCAACTCGAACGCCAGGCCGATGACATGGCAGATCGCGATCACCGCCACGTCCCGGCCGTTCTCCCAGCCGCGCAGCCAGAACAGCAGGGTGAGCAGCACACCGTAGGCGACGAGCAGGTCGTACCGGGCTATGGGCAGGCCGGGCAGCAGTGCGGACGCCGCCACGCCGGACAGCAGGGCGATGGCGAACGCGCACGCCCGGGTCTGTGTCCACGCGAAGTCGAGCAGTTGACGAACCGATGAGGCCATGGGGCCCGTGACGCTTGTGGTGACCATGATGTGATCGAGGACGGTTCTGCGCCGCCCTCGGTTGCCGGGCCCGCGCGGAAAATGCGTTGCGACCGCCTTTCTCGCCCCGGACGCTGTGCCCATGCACTACACCCTTCGCCCGGCCGGCCTCACCGACGCGGCCGCCATCACCGACCTGCTCAACGAGGTCGACCGGATCGAGATAGGCCGGCCCGAGACCGATCTGCACACCGTCGAGGCAGATCTGAAACGGCCCGACGTCGATCTGGAGCGCGACTCCTGGCTCGCCTTCCACGACGGCCGGCTGGTGGCCTACGGGCTGCTGTGGGACGAGTCGGCGGGCGAACGCGTCGACATCGACCACTACGTGCTGCCCGAGCACCAGCACGCCGGGCAGCTCCTGCTGGACGCGATGGAGGTCCGCGCCCTGGACAGGGCCCGGAGCAACGGGGCGGCCAGGGCGGTGGTGCATCTGCACCTGAACACCGAGCCCACCCTCGACACGGGCCTCATCGAGAAGCGCGGCTGGTCCGTCGTACGCCGCTATCACGTGCTGCGACGGCCGGTGGATCCCGCGGTGGACCTCGTGCCGGAGGTGCCGTCCGGTGTTCGGCTGCGGTCGTGCGTCGAGGAGGCGGACCGGTCGCGCGTCCATGCCCTGTACCAGTCGAGCTTCGCCGAGCACTTCGACTTCCAGCCCCGCGGCTACGAGCAGTGGCTGCAGGACGTCGACGCCGATGTGCTCGACTGGTCGCTGGTGTGGATCGCCGCTACCGAGGAGCTCGGGGACGTCGGCTTCCTGCTCGCCCGTAACGACCGTGAGGCGATGGGCTGGATCAGGAGCCTCGGCGTCGTGCGTGAGGCTCGTGGGCTGGGTCTGGGTGGGCTGCTGCTGCGGAACGCGTTCGCGGCCTTCGCCGCTCGCGGGCGGGACACGGTGGGACTCGGGGTGGACACCTCCAACGCCACCGGCGCTCCGGCTCTCTACGCCCGCCATGGCATGGCGGTGCATTTCGCCGTCGACACCTGGGAGGCCGTCCTGCCGTGACGTCCCGCAGCGGCGGCACCGGGAGCGTGAGCCCTGCCCGGGGCAACTGGCCGTAGCCGGAGGGCGCCTCACGGCAGCGGCTTGGACGACGGCGCGCCACGGGGCGGCCGGGGACGGTGGGCGCGTCACCGGGTGCCGGCAACGGTGGGCGCGGGGCCGCACCCGATGCGAGGGGCGTGGCTCTGCGGCCCTCGACCACGACGTGGCGCAGTGTGGCCGTGCCGGCCCGGCCGGATCATGGCCGCCGTGGCGCTGGTCCGCCGGTCGCCGCGGACGGGCGCGCGGTGGCCGAGGCCGACGTCTCCGGATCCTCCGCGTCGGCGCGGCACCGGTGGCTCGCAGGGGCCCGAAACACGGCCGTGATCCAACCAGCGCGCGTGGGGCAGGAGTCGCGCGAAGTCCTGTTCGGTACGGGGGAGTTGCGTGGCCCGGTGGATCCCTGCGCACCGTGCCGGAGCGGCCGGAAAACGCTTGGACGCGGCCCGCGTCGGCGCGGGACACTGCCGGACTCGAACCGAAATCCACACGACCGTCGCGGCGATGGCCCCTGCCCGCGGTAGCGCGTGGCCGGCTTCCGCCGCCGGACAAAACCAGGGGTGGGATGGGAACGTCCGAATCTCGCAGGGTTCAGCCGGGCAAACGCTCGGTGCTGCTCGCACTTCGCTACTACGGACGGGAGTTGGCCCGGCTCCGCCGGCTGACGGTACCCGCGATGTCGCTCTCGGCGCTGGGCAACATCGGAATCAACTACATCGCGCCGCTCATCGTCGCCAAGCTCGTGGGTGACCTGGCCGGCGACGAGGACGTCACGGTCGCCTCGACACTGCCGTACGTCCTCGGGTTCGCCGGTGTGCTGCTGTTCTCGGAGGCACTGTGGCGCATCGCCCTGCACTGCCTCAACCGTCTCGACGCCTTGGGCATCGAGCATCTGTACGTGATCGGGATGGACGAGTTGTTCGCCAAGGACGCCGCGTTCTTCCACGACAACTTCGCCGGATCGCTGACCAAGCGCGTGCTGAGCTTCGCCTCGCGTTTCGAGCAGTTCGTCGACACGCTGACGTTCCAGATCGTGGGCAGCTTCGTGCCGTTGGCCTTCGGTGCGGTGGTGCTGTGGCGCTACGAACCGCTGCTCGTGGTCGGACTGCTGGTGATGATCACGCTGACGGCGGTGTGCGTGGTGCCCCTGATCCGGCGCCGACAGGCGCTCGTCGACGAGCGGGAGGAGGCGATCGCCCGGGTGTCGGGCCATGTCGCCGACAGCCTGATGAACATGGACACGGTGCGGGCGTTCGCCGCCGAGGGGCGCGAGGCCGCCGAGCACCGCTCCCGGGTCGCGACGTCGCGGCGGCTGACCCTGCGGTCCTGGGACTACGGCAATCTGCGCATCGACACGTTCGTCGCGCCGATGTCCGTGCTGACCAACGCCCTGGGGCTGCTGCTCGCGGTCACTCTGAGCGGGGGCGAGCACGGCGTGGAGGCGGTCGTGGTGGCCTTCACGTACTACACCAACGCGACGCGGATCATGTTCGAGTTCAACCAGATCTACCGTCGGCTGGAGAGCTCGATGACGGAGGCCGCCCAGTTCACCGAGCTGCTGCTGACTCCGCCGACCGTGCTCGATCCGCCGTCGCCGCAGCCGCTGCCGCCCGGCGCCACGGATGTCCGTTTCGAGCGGGTGAGCTTCGCGCACTCCGGCGGCCGGCCACTGTTCGAGGGACTGGACCTGAACGTGCCCGCCGGGGCGAAGATCGGTCTCGTCGGCCGGTCCGGCGGCGGCAAGACCACGCTGACCCGGCTGCTGCTGCGGATGACGGACATCGATGCCGGCCGGATCCTGATCGGCGGTCAGGACATCAGCACACTGCGCCAGGCCGACCTGCGCGCACTGATGGCGTACGTACCCCAGGACCCGGCGATGTTCCACCGCACCCTGCGGGACAACATCGCCTTCGCCCGGCCGGACGCCACCGACGCCGAGATCCGCCGCGCGGCCGAGGCGGCGCATGTCACGGAGTTCGCCGACACGCTGCCGAACGGCTTCGACACCATGGTGGGCGAGCGTGGCGTCAAGCTTTCCGGTGGCCAGCGCCAGCGGGTCGCCCTCGCCCGGGCGATCCTGCGGGACGCGCCGATCCTGCTGCTCGACGAGGCGACGAGCGCCCTGGACTCCGAGAGCGAGCTCCTGGTGCAGGAGGCGCTGTGGCGGCTCATGGACGGCCGGACGGCGCTGGTGGTGGCGCACCGGCTGAGCACCGTCGCCACCATGGACCGGCTCGTCGTCCTGGACAGCGGCCGGATCGTCGAGCAGGGCACCCATGAGGAGCTCCTCGCGCTGGACGGCGCGTACGCCAAGCTGTGGCAGCACCAGTCGGGCGGCTTCCTCGACGAGGGCCCCGCGCGGGTCGAACTGCCCTGACCGGCGGGCCGAGCGGGCGGCGGACATGGTCCGCCGCCCGCCTGCCCGGCCGGTCGCTACTGACGTGCCGCGCGGCGGCGGCGTACGAGCAGCACCGCGCCCGTGCCGACGCCGACGGCCGCGGCGGCGGCACCCGCGAGCGGCAGCGCGGAGCCGGAACCGGTGCTCGCCAGGTCGCCGGAGACGGCGGTCGAGTCGGTGGCGCCGGTCGTCGACGTGCCACCGTCGGCGGAACCTCCGCCGGCGGCCGAACCGCCACCCGTGGACCCGGAACCGCCGGTGGAACCGGAGCCCCCGGTGGACGAGGAACCGGAGCCCGAGCCGGAGGTCGTCGAGCCGCTGCCGCCCGTGGAGCCGGTGCCGGCGACGTCGAGCGTGATGTCGGCCCTGTCGTTGCCCTTGTTCTTGTCGAACGGCCGGGGCTCCGACTCCAGCGCCACCGAGCCCTTGGCGCCCGGCACGGCCTTGTCGATCCTCAGCTTGAAGGTGTACGTCTGGCTGTCGCCCTCGTTGATCCAAGCCTGGCTGGTGCCGCATTCGTAGGTGCCGGACGACACCTTCTTGCAGAAGGCGTGTTCCTTGGTCACCTTCGTGCCGGCGGGCATCTTGATCAGGACGCGGGTGGCCGGTGTGCCAGCCGTACCCCGGTACCAGGCCGGCCCGGCGTTGGTGAACTCGACCGTCAGGTCCACGGTGTCTCCGACGCGGCCCTTCAGCCGGTCTCCCGCGACCTTGAAGTCGGCGGTGTTCGCGGCGGTAACCGGCACCCGGCGAACGTTCGGGTCCTCGGCCGCGGTGCCGAGGTCGGCCGTGGTGGCGTCGGGCTGCTCCGCCAGCTTCAGGGCCGGGCCGGTGCCCTTGACGGGCCCCGAAGAGGCCTCGTCCGACGGGGGGTTGTCGTGCTCGGTCACCATCACCGTGAGGGCGTCGTGCAGCGCGCTGTCCAGTACGTCGACCCGCAGGCCCCCCTCGGGGGCGTAGACGACGCCGGGCTTCACCGTCTGGTCGAACGCGCAGACCGCCTGGGTGCTGACCGGGATCTCGTCGAATCCCCAGATCTTCCAGGCCGTGCAGTTGGAGGGCAGTTCGCCCTGGCTCAGTCCGTGGCTGACGACGTAGGTGATCCACACCTTGTCGAGGGCCTGGGTGCCCGTGTTGGTGAACGCGGCGGGGACCTTGAGGGTGGTGCCCGGCTTCACTGACTGGTACGGGCCGATCTCGCCCAGTACCAGTGTGGGCGCGGGGTCCTCGGCGAAGGCGGGCGTGGCGCCCAGCGAGACCATGGCGGCGGCGCCGATCACGCCCGCGGTCTGTCGGAACACGCGGCGGCCGGTGGCGGGTCGGGGCATGGGATCCTCTGATTGAACGGCAGTGACGTACGCATGAACTGCGGGAGAACACGTGTCCCCCGCACAGGAGACTGCTGTCGAGGCCGAAGGGTTGCACGGAGCGCGGCGCTTGACGTGGTGTCGGCCTTACGCGTGGGCGTCCGTCACGACAGGAGCCCGGCCTGCACACAGGCGGGCCGCAGCGGCGGCGTGCAGATCTGCGCGATGGTGTACACGCCGTCCCTGACGACGGTCTGCCGGATGTTGTCGACCGTCACGGTGCGCGGGGCGAGCAGGACGGCGGGGACGTCCTCGGTGGTGGGGCTGTCGACCGTCATCCTGGCGACGTCCCGGATGTCCTCGCCGCGTCCCAGGGCCATGGCCATGGCGGCGGCCGCGGAGGCCTGCGTTTTGAACGGCTTGTACACCGTCATGTACTGCTCGCCCTTGACGATGCGCCGTACGGCCTCAAGGTCCGCGTCCTGGCCGGTGATCGGAGGCATGCGTCCGACACCGGCGTTCTTCAGCGCCGCGATGACGCCCGCGGCCATGGCATCGTTGGCCGCCAGGACGCCGCCGATCCGGTCCGGACCCAGGGCGGCGATGGCGGCGGCCATGTTGGCGTGGGCGTTGTCCGTGCTCCAGCCGAGCGTGTCGTACGACCTGCCGATCCTGACCTTGCCGCGCAGGACGGACAGCGCGCCCTCGCGGTACCAGGCCGCGTTGGGGCTGGACGGATCGCCGTTCATCATGACGACGCTGCCCTTGGTCTCCTTCTCCCCCATCCCCTTCAGCAGCGCCTTGCCCTGGAGTCGGCCGACCTGCCCCCCGTCGAAGCTGACGTAGCCCGAGATCGGGCCCTGGGCGAGCCGGTCGTAGGCGACGACGGGCACGTCCGCCCGGCGCGCCTCCTGGATCGAGGAGCGCAGAGCCTTGTTGTCCACGGCGTCCAGGATCAGGACCCGGACCCCTTTGGTGATCATGGAGGTGATCTGTTCCCGCTGCCGGGAGACGTCGTTCTCGGCGTTGGCGTACTGCACGGTGCAGCGGGGGCACAGCGCGTCGATCCGCTGCTCGATCAGCGGCTTGTCGGAGTTCTCCCAGCGGGGCACGGCCCGGCTCGGAAGCAGCAGGCCCACCGCGAAGGCGTCCGGCCCGCCGTCGTCTTCCGAACAGGCCGTCAGTGACACGGTCATGAGGGCCGCGACGAACGCGGCGACGAGGTGCCGGACACGGATCCGGGTGTTCATGGCGGACCCCCGCCTTCCTCTCGGGGCGCCGAGCCCATGAGAGACGGCTCGCGGCGCGGCACCCGGATCTCGCTCCAGACCTGCTTGCCGCCGGCGACCGGCACCGAACCGAAGGACTCCGACATCGCCTCGACCAGCAGCAGGCCACGGCCGCCGGTCGACTCCCAGTCGACGATCACCGGTTTGGCCGGTGCGCGCGGCGAGGCGTCGCTGACGCACACCCGTACCAGGTCGCCGCGCAGGATCAGGTCGAGTCGGACCGGCCCCTGGGTGTGCACGAGCGCGTTGGTGACCAGTTCCGACACGACCAGCAGGACACCGTCGGCCACTTCCGCGACCTTCCAGCGGCGCAGGGTGCGCGCGGTGAAACGGCGGGCGTGCATGACGGCGTCGGGCAGCCGCCACACCACCCAGCCGGACCGGATCGGCCTGACCGTCATACCGTCGTAGCGCAGCAGCAGCAGCGCCACGTCGTCCTCCCGGCGGCCGGCGTCGCCGAGCAGTTCGTCGGCCATCCGCCCGGCGTCGGCGGGGTCGGCCGCGGCGAGCGCCGCGCGGGTGCGGTCCATCCCCTCGTCCAGGGGCAGGTCGGCCGCCTCGACCAGGCCGTCGGTGACCAGGGCGAGCACCGTGCCCGGGGTCAGCGCGGCGGCGGTCATGGGGAACTCCGCCTCGGCGAGCACACCCAGCGGAAGCCCTCCCTCGACCTCCACCTCCTCGGTCGTGCCGTCGGGCTGGCGCAGCAGCGGGGCGAGGTGTCCGGCCCGCACGAAGAGGGCGTTGCCCTCCTCCAGATCCAGCTCGACGTAGCAGCAGGTGGCGAAGAGGTCGGTCTCCATGCCGACGAGCAGCCGGTTGGCGTGCGAGACGACGACGTCCGGCGGGTGGCCCTCCACCGCGTAGGCACGGACCGCGGTGCGCATCTGGCCCATGATCGTCGCGGCTCCGGCGCTGTGCCCCTGCACGTCCCCGATGACGAGCGCCACCCGGTCCTCGGAGATGACGATGACGTCGTACCAGTCACCGCCCACCTGGAGTCCGCGCCGGGCGGGCAGATAGCGGGCGACGGCCGTCCCGCCGGGCAGTTCGGGCAGGCGCCGGGGCAGCAGGCTGCGCTGGAGCAGCGTCGCCAGTTCCTGTTCGGCGTCATAGGCGTGCGCGCGTTCCAGGGCCTGCCCGATCAGTGCCGCGGTCGCGGTCAGCACGGACCGTTCCTCGGTGGCGAATTCGTGCGGCTGGTCCCAGCCGACCAGGCACACACCGACCACCCCGCCCTTGGCAGGCAGCGGCATGACGGCCAGGCCGCCGGCGCCGATGCCGGCGAGCTGCGGTTCCAGGGGCGTGCCGGCGGGCCACAGGTCCATACGCCCGTCCCGCAGGGCCAGCTGGAGGGTGGGCAGGGCGCGGACCGGGGCGTCGGGCCACTCCGAGCGCCATTCGGAGCGCCAGGTCTCCGGCCAGGCGGCGGGCTGCGGCGGATCGAGCACGATGACGATCAGCCGGTCCTCCCGCAGCTCGGCGAGGGCCACGCGGTCGGCGCAGAGCGGCTCGCGCAGCGCGGTGACGGCCACGCGGGCGACGTCGTGGACGGTCGTGGCGTCGTCGAGTGCGGCGGTGAGCCACTGGATGCGGGAGACGTCGTCGGCGCCGCGGCGCTGGACCGAGGTCGGCGTCACCACCCCGAGGACCTGCTGCGGCCGGTCGCCGGAGCCGGCCGGCACCCGGCAGCTCAGGCTCAGCCAGCGCATCTCACCGGTGGGGCAGCGGACCCTGAACTCCAGCTCCCGCCGGGCGAAGGCGGGAGTGGCCGGTTCCAGGACCGACATGAGCGCGTGCATGTCCTCCGGGAGGGCGTTGGCGATCAGGCTGTCCGCCTTGCCGTCGAACTCGTCGGGTGTGAGGCCGACCAGGTCGAGCAGTGTCTCGTCGGCCTCGATCACTCCGGAGTCCGGCACCAGGACGAAGGAGCCGACACTCAGCGCGCGCAGGGCGGGGCCCAGCAGCGACGGTGCCGCGGGTCGGTCGGCCCGGGCCCGGAGCAGGTCGGCGACCGCGTCGGCGTACCGCGTCAGGAAGCGTCGTTGCCCGGCCTCGAATCCGTCGGCCGAGGCCCCTACCACGACGAGGCAGCCCAGGGTCCTGCCCTCGGCCGTCAGGGGCAGTGCGGAGAGCGAGGTCTGTGCTCCTGACGGCGTCGGTCCGCCTTCGTAGGAGGCGAGGGCCGCCGGGGTGAGCCACAGCGGGCGTCCGCCGCTGAAGGCCCGCGCGGCGGCCGAGCCACCGGCCAGGGGCAGGCGCTCCGGCAGGCGGTAGCGGTCGGTGCCGTCTCCGGCCGTCTCCAGCAACAGGAGTTCGTCCTGCCCCGCACCGGGCGCGTAGACAGCCGCAAGCGCCGCTCCGGCGAACGTGAGGGCCCGCTCCCCCGGTACGGCCTCACGCGCCGGAGGCGCTGCACCGGTGCTCGCGGCCCCGGGCTGAGATGCCCGCAGCTGTGAGACGCCGGCCCGGGCACCGCCGTCATGAGGCATGTCCGCACCTTCCTCCCGCCCGGGCCACAGGTGCCGTCGGCTTGAGATCGGGGCGCTCAGCTACCAGCGTCTCACATGAGAACGAAGTGGACAGATCCGTACATATCACCCACTCTGGCCCGCCGCCGGGCCCTCCCCCGGCCGCGTTCGCAGTTCACTTCGGCCGGTGTCACACTTACGACATAACCGTCTTGGCGCCTTTCAGCCAGTTGATCCCAGGCGGGACGCCCGGCGCCGACACCCAGACCTCGTGCCCGTTGGGAGGTCTCGCGCATGAAGGCCCGCGTACGGGGGGCGGTCGCTGCTGTGGCCGCGGCCGCCACGGCCGCGGCACTCGCGGCCTGCGGCGAGGACGGGTCGACCGGCTCCGACGGGGTGAACGAGCCGAGGATCGGCGTGCTGCTGCCGGACTCCACCACGGCCCGCTGGGAGACCCGCGACAGACCGCTGCTCGACCGGCACATCGAGGAGATGTGCGCCGAGTGCCGGGTGGAGCACGCCAACGCCAAGAACGACGTCGCCATCCAGCAGGCCCAGATGGACTCCATGATCGCCGAGGAGGTCGATGCCATCCTGCTCGTGGCCGTCGACTCCAGATCGATGCGCCCCTCGGTCGAGAAGGCGGACGAGGCGGGCATTCCCGTGATCGCCTACGACCGCCTCGCCCAGGGCCCGATCTCGGGTTACGCCTCCTTCGACGGCGAGGAGGTGGGCCGGCTCCAGGGCAGGGCGCTGCTGGAGGCCATGGGAGACCGGGAGCCCCCTGGCCGGATCGTCATGATGAACGGCGACCCCACCGATCCCAACGCGGTGTCGTTCCGGAAGGGCGCGCTGTCGGTGCTGGAGGGAAAGGTCGAGATCGCCAAGACGTACGAGACCCGCCAGTGGAGGCCGGAGGTCGCCCACATGAACATGTCCGGCGCCATCTCCGCGCTGGGCGCCGACAGCATAGACGGGGTCTACGCCGCCAACGACGGCCTCGCCGCCGGCAGCATCGCCGCGCTGAAGGCCAACAAGGTCGTTCCGCTGCCTCCCATCACCGGGCAGGACGCCGAACTGGCGGCGCTGCGGCGCATCGTGGCCGGTGAACAGTACATGACCGTGTACAAGCCCTTCCGGCCGGAGACCTCCGCCGGTGCCGCACTGGCCGTGGCCGCGGCCCGCGGCGAGGACCTGGACCGGGTCGCCAAGGACACCGTGCGCACCGACAGCGGGCGGACGGTTCCCGCCGTCCTGCTCACCCCGTTCTCCGTGACCGCCGAGACCATCGGGGACACCCTGGTGAAGGACGGCGTGTACACCGTCCAGGAGATCTGCGCCCCGCAACTCGCCGCCGCCTGCGACAAGGCCGGACTCACCTGAGGGGCCGGCTCCGCGGCGGGCCGGTCCCGGTCATGGGAAGGAGTGGTCCTTCGTGCCGAGTCCCCCCTTGCTGAGGCTGCGCGGCGTGTGCAAGCGCTTCGGTGCGGTCGAGGTCCTCACCGACATCGAGCTGGAGATCCGCGCGGGCGAGGTCGTCGCGTTGCTGGGCGACAACGGGGCCGGCAAGTCCACCCTGATCAAGGTGATCTCCGGGGTGGCCCCCGCGGACCGGGGCCTGATCGAGTGGGAGGGCCGGGCGGTCCAGATCAGGCGTCCCCACGACGCCCGGGACCTCGGCATCGCCACCGTCTACCAGGACCTCGCACTGTGCGGGAACCTCGACGTCGTCGGCAACCTCTTCCTCGGCCGGGAGCTGCGCAGGTACGGCTTCCTGGACGAGGTCGAGATGGAGCGCCGCACCGGCCGGCTGCTGGAACGGCTGACGCGGGGGATCCCCGATCTGCGCGCGCCCCTCGTCTCCCTGTCCAGCGGCCAGCGCCAGACGGTCGCCATCGCCCGCTCCCTCCTCGGCGACCCCAGGATCCTCCTGCTGGACGAACCGACCGCGGCCCTGGGCTTCGAGCAGACCAGCGAGGTCCTGGACCTCGTCGACCAGCTGCGCGACCGGGGCCTCGGGGTGATGCTCATCAGCCACAACATGGGCGATGTCAAAGCCCTCGCGGACCGGGCCGCGGTGCTGCGGCTCGGCCGCAACAACGGCTTCTTCGACGTGAACACCGCGTCGCAGGAGCAGATCATCGCGTCCATCACCGGCGCCACGGAGAACGTGCCCCGCCGGATGGCCCACCGGGAGGCAGGGTGGTGAAGGGGATGCACGGCAGCGACGACAGCACGCGGACGGCCCTCGAGGAGCCCGCCCCCGAGGTCCCCCGGAGGCCTGCCCGCAGACCGTCCGTCGCCCGGCTGGCGGAGAGCGGCGTCGCCGTCCTGCGGCGCAAGCTGAGCGCCGGCGAACTGGGCTCACTCCCGGTCGTCCTCGTCCTCGCCGCGGTCTGGATCACCTTCCAGTCCCTCAACGACAGCTTCCTGTCGCCGCGGAACCTGTCCAACCTCAGCGTGGACATCGTGGGCACCGGACTGATCGCGGTCGGCATCGTCTTCGTGCTGCTCCTCGGCGAGCTGGACCTGTCGGTCGGGTCGATCAGCGGTCTCGCCGCCGCCGTCTTCGCCGTACTGAACGTGAACAACGGCGTGCCGGAGTGGCTCGCCCTCGTGGTGGCGGTGCTCGCGGGCACCGTGGCGGGCACCGTCCAGGGGTACTCGGTCGCCAAGACGCGGGTGCCTGCCTTCGTCGTCACCCTGGCGGGGCTGCTGACCTTCAACGGCCTGATGCTCTACATCCTGGGCACCAGCGGCACCATCAACCTGGACGAGAACGGCTTGGTCGCCAAGCTGACGAGCCACTACTTCACCCATGACGCCGCCGCGTACACCGTGGCGGCCGTCGGCACCGGACTGGTCTTCCTCGTGTCCTGGCAGGAGCGGCGGCGCCGCCACGCCATGGGCATGCGGCACCGCTCGCTGCGCGGGATCATCGTGCGCACGGCCGTGCTCGCGGCGGTCTCGTTCATCGCCGCCTACCTGCTCAATCGGTTCCAGGGGCTGCCGCTCGCCCTGCTGATCTTCCTCGTGGTGGTGGCCGGTCTGGACGTCGTCCTGCGCCGCACGCACTACGGGCGGCAGGTCTACGCGCTCGGCGGCAGCATCGAGGCGGCCCGCCGTGCCAGCCTCAGCGTGACGCGGGTGCAGACGGCGGTGCTCGCCGTCTCCGGCACCATGGCCGCGCTCGGCGGACTGTTCCTGGCCTCGCGCATCACCTCGGTGAGCCAGGGCGCGGGCTCGGGGATCCTGCTGCTCAACGCCATCGCGGCGGCCGTCATCGGAGGCACCAGCCTCTTCGGGGGACGCGGGACGACGTGGTCCGCGGTGCTCGGCATGCTGGTGATCCAGTCGATCGCCTCGGGCATGGTGATCACGGACACGCCCACCGCCGTCCAGTTCATGATCACGGGCGGTGTGCTCTTCGCCGCCGTCGTGATCGACGCGCTGTCACGCCGTTCGCAGGAGGCGCACGGGCGGGCCTGAGGCCGCGCTCCGGGCGGGCACGGGCCGGCCCGAAGCGCGCCGCACCCCGAGGGTCAGTCGGCGCAGCAGCCGCTCTCGGCGGCGGCACCGTGGTGGGTGTCGAGCCGGCAGAAGCAGGACGCGTCGATCGGTACGTCCGCCAGCGCGACGGCCAGCCGCAGCTGCTGGGACACCATCTGAGCCTCGCCGATCCTGCCCAGCCGCGTCAGGCACTCGTGGAGACCGTGCAGCGACCAGACGTTGCCGGGGTGCTGCAGGGCTCGCGGGAGCGTGCCGTCCAGGCCCAGGTCGGCGCGGTAGACGGCCTCGGCCTCCGAGACGCGTCCTTGTTCGAGGAGCAGCGCGCCATAGGCGTGCCGGGCGGGCTGCATCCAGCCCCACGGTTCGTCGTAGGGCAGGTTGTCGTCGAGTTCGATGGAGCGTTCCAGCGCGGCGAAGGCGGCGTCATGGTCGCCCTTGCGGTATTCCAGCTCGCCGTCGAGCATCGCCGAGGCGATCGCGAGGATGTCGGCGCACGTGTTGTTGAACAGCATGCGGGTCTCGGGGACACGGGCGCGGGCCTCCTGGAAGAGCCCGCGTTCCGCCTCGGCCTCCGGGACGCGGTGCGTGGCGGAGAACGCGACGCCGCGGGCGTAGTGGATCATCGCGGTCGTCATGCAGTACAGCTCGGGGTCGGCGGGCAGCGGCAGGGCCAGGATGTCGTCCCAGCGGCCGAAGCGGATCAGTACATGGACCCGCATGGCCACGAAGGCCTCCAGCCAGTCGGCCATGGGCGGGCTCGGCACCCGCAGCAGCTCTTCGGGGATCGACGCCTCCAGCTCGGCGGCGGTCCGCAGAGCGACCTCGGACTGGCCGAGGAACATCGCACCGTAGATCTTGAAGTGGTAGTTGTGCGAGCGGTACAGGGTGTAGAAGTTCATCGCCCCGGCCCGCGCGTGGTACTTCTCGTCGGCCGCGATCGCCGACGTGTTGTCCGAGACCACCCGCCGGTAGTCGCCGCAGAGCACCTCCAGGTGGGAGGGCATGTGCAGCAGGTGCCCGGCATCGGGCATCAGACCGCGCAGCCGGTCGGCGACGGCCAGCGCCGTCTCGGGTGTCGGGGACATCTCCATCAGGTGGATGTACAGGTGCACGATGCCCGCGTGGTGGCTCCCCGCGTCGGTGGCGAGGGCCCGTTCGAGGACCGCCCTGGCCTCGGCCGTGCGGGCGCCTTCGGCCGGTTCGCCGCTTGTGAGATCCCACAGCTGCCAGGGGGTGAGGTTCATCAGGGCGTCGGCGTACAGGGTGGCGACGTCCGGGTCGTCGGGAGCGAGCTCGTAGACCGCGCGCATGCTGTCGGCGTAGGAGACGTTCCAGATCGAGCAGTCCTCGACGGCCTCGGCGTGCGGGTAGCGGGCGCGCAGTGCGCCGATCAGCGCCCGCTCGACGGGGGTGGCAGTCGCGGCCTGCTCGTGGGCCAGCTCCACGGCGGCATGGGTGCGGTCGACGGTGCGGGCGAGGTCCTGCTCGTCGAAGAACTCCCACGGTTTGTTGTAGTTGGGGCCGAGGGCGTAGGCGATGCCCCAGTGGGCCATCGCGCAGTCGGGGTCGGCCGCGGCGGCGGCCTCGAAGCAGGCGACGGCTTCCTCGTGGTTGAAGGCGTACGTCCACCTCAGTCCGCGGTCGAACCAGAGTTGGGCCCGGTCGGAGGACGTGGTCACGGGGCGGCTGTAGGTGCCGAGGTCGTAGTAGTCCATCGTCTGTCTCCTGACTGTGCGGCGCCCGCCGGTCTGTTCCCGAGTCTTCCTGAGCCCTTCGGGTCTCGCACCGACAACGGGACGCAGCCGTGCGGGGTTGCGATCCCGGTGTCCCGGAGACGGAGCTGCGGGTACGCGGTCGTCACTCCCCGGCACCGGCGTCGCGGCACCGGCGTCGCGGTACCGGGGGCCGCCAGGAAGCGCGGTCCGGACTCGGAAGCACCGCGGTGCCCGTCGCCGACGGCGGTCGAATGAGCGCGGACGGCGGTCGAACGAGCGCGGACGGCGGTCGAACGAGCGCGGGCCGGCCACAGCCGGCTCAGGCGGCGAACCGTGGCACCCGGCAGGCGTGGGCGCCGTTCCTTCCGGGCACCGTCTCCTGATCGGCGACTCGCGGATCGCTCGCCGCGTCCGCGGGGAACACGCCAGAGGGACGCGCAGCTCGACCGCCGTCGCGACCCCGTGGCCTCGCCCGGGGAACCGGGCAGGTGGAGCAGGGGGCTCTCAGAGGCTCCCTTCGGTCACGAGGACCGCTGCGTCACGCCCCGTGCTGGGGTGCCGCGCCGACCCAGCGGTGATAGGCGTCCACGTCGACGTTGCTGCCACACACGATGGTGACCACGTGGCGGCCGGCGAAGCGGTCGCGGTCTTCGAGGACCGCCGCGACGCCGAGCGCGGCCGACGGTTCGACGACGAGGCCGGCGTGTTCGAGGAGCATCCGCATACCGGCGGTGATCGACGCCTCCCGGACCAGGACGGCATCGTCGGCGACCAGGAGGAGGTCGTCCAGGACGGCCGGGATGGGGTACCGGCCGGCTACGCCGTCGGCGATGGTGTCGGCCGAGTCGGTGGTGACGACGCGGCGCCTGTGCCACGAGTGTGTCATCGCCGGTGCGCCGAGCGGCTGGACGCAGATCACCTCCACTGCGGGCGCCATGGCTTTCACCACATGACCCACACCGGTGGCCAGCGCCCCGCCGCCGAGAGCGACGAGGACGGCGTCGAACGACGGCACCGTCTCCACCAGTTCCAGGCCGATGGTCGCCGCGCCCTCGCAGGTCTCGATGTCCAGGCTGTCTTCGAGCAGCCTGATGCCGTGGTGCCGCGCGATGGCCGCCGCCCGCTCCCGGGCCGACTCGTGGTCGCCGTCGACCAGTTCCAGCCTGGCCTCCAACGCACGGATGCGATCGAGCTTCGCCGCGGTCGCGAAGCGGGATGCCACGACGGTGACGTCGAGCCCCCGGCCGCGACCGGACCAGGCGAGGGCCTGACCGAGGTTGCCCGCGCTGGCGCACACCACGGCCGACGGCCCCTGCTCGGCGAGCAGGCTCGCGACCACCTCGGTCCCGCGGGCCTTGAAGCTGCGGACCGGGTTGGCCGTTTCGAGTTTGACGCTCACCGTGCACCCGAGGACGGGCTCCAGCGCCTCGCAGCGGTACAGCGGGGTGTCGAGGAACATCGGGTCGATCACCCGGCGGGCCGCCCGGATCCGAGCAGTGTCGAGGCGCGTCTGCTGCACGGCACAGCAGCGTAGCGCCGTCGGCCGGCGCTTCTCCGGCGATCCGCTCACAAGGCGTTCCCGCCCTGTTCGGTCAGTCGGTCCCCCGGTAGTTCATGAACCAGTGCGTGTCGAAGTAGCGGGCCATCGTGAACGGGTGGTGCGGGTCGGTGAGGACGCGGCAGACGAACTCCGCGGTCCGGCAGTCGAAGGAGACGTCCTCGCCGTCGAAGGACCGGACGACGACGGGCCAGCGATCGGGGTGGTCGTCGACCCTCCAGCAGTACAGGTTCTTGCGCTCGGTGCCCGCCCAGACGAGCAGGCCCTCCTCCCGGAGATGGGTCCACGGCTCCTGGTGCAAGCTCAGGAAACCGTCGAAGGCGCCCTCGCCGAACGTCTCGACCATGCGTTTGTACTGGCTCGGCAGCGCGGTGCCCAGCCGTGCCTGCGTCCCGGTCCAGTCGATGTCCGGCCGCCGGTCGGGACCGGTCCAGCCGGTGATGCCCCTGAGCCGCTCCATCCAGTCGAGGCCCTCGCCCTGAGCGAGCGCCGCGGGTTGCGGCACCTCTCTGCGCGCGACCACGAGCACCGGCCGCTCGGTTCCTGCGGTGTCACGCGCCGTACCCGTACCGACCCACTGATTCCCGTAGGCCCACGCCCATATGGTCACGGCCCGGTCGTCGAAGGGGGCGAGAAGGGCCGCGCCGCTCGACTCGTCCACCGTCGGATCGGTGACGCCGTCGAGGACCAGGGTGCGCGGTGCGCCGTATCTGCCTTCGAGCAGTTCGGTCAGGTCCTGCGGGTCCAGGTCGGCGGACAGGTACGTGCAGCCGCTCCCGGGGCCGAGTCGGGTCAGCAGGTCGTCGACGCTCGATTGCGTGTCCATGGTGGACAGTGAAGCGCACCGCACTGACACAGCACGCGCTCCCGGCGGCGGCCGACCTCGTGGCTCGGCGGGGCTCGGGCGTGGACGCGTGAACGCGGCCGCGGTGACGGTGTCCTGCGGCTCAGGGGCGCACGTCCACGTAGTCGCCGGATGCCTTGGCCGGGCCGGTGGTGGTGGTGCCGGTGAAGTTCCAACGCCAGTAGCCGTCCTGCACCGCCCTGACCGCGGTGCGCAGGGTGCCGGTGGCGCTGGTGCTCACCGTGGCGACCGTGGTGTAGGTGCCGCTGTCCTTCGGGCGGAACTGCAGCCTCACGGCCCGGCCCGCGTATCCCGCATACCGGTAGGTGTCCCAGTCGGCCCGTACGAGCCTGCCGGTGACGATGATGAAAGCGCCCTTGGCCACCGGCTCGGGTGACGCGTCGACCGCGAGGCGCGCGGCACGCTTGAGACCGAACGAGCCCACGCCCGGGGCGAAGGCGGAATCGCCGTCGTCGGCTTCGACCGAGGCGTCGACCGACCATGTGCCCGCGTTCGCGTTGGCCAGGTCCACCGGATCGTCGCTGCCCGGGGCCGGGTGGGCGTTGACGGTGAACACCGTCGTGCAGGTGGTCGCGCTCTCGCAGAACGCGTCGGTGGTGGAGAAACCGCCGCTCGGCCCCTTCAGGTCCACATCGACGTGGGACAGGCCGGAGTCATCCGATCCGGCGACGGTGACCGGCAACACCACGTCGTTCGTGACACCCACGATGACGTCCCGTCCCAGGTTGACGGTGGCACCGCTGACCAAAGGGGTGCCGGGCGAGGTGACGGATGCGGCATCGGCCGAGGTGCCGGCCCACGCCAGCAGCACGACGGCCACCCCCGTCACGACACCGCGGCTCGTCGCGCCGCCCGGGGGCTCGGGTCGACGGGCACGTGTGGCGGTGACGGACGGGGCGAGGGGCCGCCCGTCCCTTCGCCTGTCGCCGAGCGGAGCAGCGAACCTGCTCATGGTTCCTCCCATGGATGACAGGCCCGCCGCCGATCGCCCTGCGAGCGGCGGCGGTTGGTGGCGAGCGCGGGTGACACAAGTGCGTCACCGCCTACGACCGCCGAACCGGCCCGATCGTTGCCCCGAGCAGGGCGCGAAAGAGGCCCGGTGCCCATGGGCGCGCTCGGGTCGCCCCCGGAGGCACGGCCGGATCGGATGGTGGAGGCCGCTGTGCCGGATACCCGACGGCGGTGCCTGGCGCGCCGGTTCGGCCGGTGACCGCTGCCGACCACCTGCAGCCCACGCCCCTGCAGCCCACGCCCCGGACGGGGACGTGGGCTGCAGGTGACAGCGGGCAACGGGCGCTTGGGCCCCGCAGTCAGGCGTCGGCGTGGTGGCGCCAGGCCATCCCGCGCGGCGCGGCACGGTGCACGGGGGTACCCGTGCGGGCGCCCTGCCGCTGGGACAGCCACAGGGACGTGAGGGACAGCAGACCTAGGAAGACCACCAGGAACAGCACCGACACCCACATCGGTCGGCTCCCGGGCTCCTCCCACCAAGCCGATGCGGCAGAAACCGCCCACAGGACGGCGCCCCCGGCGTAGAACACACGGATCCGGCGCAGTTGGCGCAGGCCTCGTACGGATTCGGCGTGATCGGTTTGCGAAGTCATGGGTGCGCGGGTACCCCCGTTCCGCGTTCTGCACCTGTTGTCGAAAAGCTCGTGGTCGTCCTCCGCCGGAGAAGCCGGCTCCGCACGGCCGTCGGCTGTTCCTGATGCTCGTTCATGCTCGAAACTGCTTTCCATCGAGCACGTATTGACATGCCCCCGTCGAAGCCCGCAGAGTCATGCCCGAACGTCCCGACAGTGCCCCGGCAGTGATGCGAACCACCCCACGAGGAGTGTTGCCGTCATGTCCGAAACACCCGCTGTCTCCCGCCGACTGCTCCTGGGCGGAGCCGTCGCCGGCGGTGCGCTCGCGGCCGGGATGGCCGCCTCCTCGGCCCCGGCCGCGGCCGCCGCGACCGGACAGACTCCGCGCAGGCGTCCCGGACAGAAGCCGATGATCGGCGTGCCGTTCGAGGCGCACGAAACGGTCCGCGTCGGTGTCATCGGGCTGGGCAACCGCGGCGCAGGCATGATCACGGGCTGGGCGGCCGTACCGGGCTGCACCGTGACCGCCGTCTGCGACATCCGCGCCGACCGTGCGCGACGCGCCGCCGACCGGCTGGTGAGCAAGGGTGAGCCCCGCCCCGCCGAATACGGCGGTTCAGCGGACTCCTACGCCCGGATGCTCCGACGCGACGACATCGACCTCGTGTACGTCGCCACTCCCTGGGAGTTCCACTACGAACACGGCCGAGCCGCGCTGCACAGTGGCAGGCACGCCGTGGTGGAACTTCCCGTCGCCACCGAACTGCGCCAGCTGTGGGACCTGGTGGACACCTCCGAGCGCACCCGCAGGCACCTGCTCCTCGCGGAGAACTGCAGCTACGGCCGCAACGAACTGGCCATGCTGCGCATGGCGCACGCCGGGCTGTTCGGAGACATCACCCACGGGCACGGCGGCTATCTGCACGACCTGCGTGAACTCCTCTTCTCCGACACGTACTACACCGACTCCTGGCGGCGGCTGTGGCACACCCGCAGCACCGCGTCCCTCTACCCGATGCACGGTCTCGCTCCGATCGCGGCAACCATGGACATCAACCGCGGCGACCGGATGACCACCCTGCGCGCCACCGCGACCGCGCCCAGGGGACTGGCCGACTACCGCGAGCGCTTCGTCCCCCGGGACCACCCGTCCTGGACGGAGACGTACATCAACGGCGACCTGGTGACCTGCCTGATCGAGACGGAGAGGGGCAGGGTCATCCGGGCCGAGCACGACGTCAGTTCACCGCGGCCGTACAGCAGGATCAACACCGTCGCCGGCAGCCGCGGGATCGTCGAGGACTACGTGGGGCCCGCCCCGACCGGCGCGCGCGTCTACCTCGAACCCGACCACGGCGGCCACACCTGGCGTGACTTCGCCGACTACCGCAAGGAGTTCGACCACTGGCTGTGGCGGAAGGTCGGCGACGACGCCGCGAACAACGGCGGCCACGGCGGCATGGACTACGTCCTGCAGTGGCGCACCGTCCAGCTGATGCGCGCCGGTCTGGTACCGGACATCGACGTGTACGACTCGGCGGCGTGGTGCGCGGCGGTCCCGCTGAGCGCCGCGTCGCTGGCGAGGCAGGGCCGCCCGGTCGAGATCCCGGACTTCACCCGCGGCGCCTGGGCCGGCAGACGCCCCGGACTCGACTCCGAACCCACGGACATGCCGCCCGCCGGCTGAGGCCGCCGCGCCGAAGCCCTCGGCCCCGTGGGCGTCGCCTCCGTCTCCCGCGGAGCGGACGGCGGGCGTACCGCCCGATCGGGGTGAGCGCGATTCCCGGGTGTGGTGAACTGGTGATCATGACGACGAGCGACACGATCGTGGTGCCGGAGCTGTACGCCGGCTACCCGCGGGTGGCCTTCGGCGGCTATGTCGCCGGCCTGCTGGCGCAGAGGGTGGGGGCACCGACGGTGCGGGTGGACTTCCGCGGGCCGGTGCCGCTCGACGTCCCCGTACGGATCGCCGCAACGGCGAACGGCGGTGCTGAGTTGGGTGAGGCCGAGCGGCGCCTCACCGCGGCGCGCCCGGCCGAACTGCGGCTCGACCCGCCGGCCGCGCCCTCCTGGGAGGAGGCTTACGCGGCGGCCGAGAGGTTCCGGGCGGCGCCGCCATCGGGTGTGGCCGACTGCTTCGGCTGCGGTCTGCGTGCGGCTGACCGCGGTCTTCGCGTGCACGGCACCCCGGTGCCGGATCGCGCTCTGGTGGCCTCCGCCTGGGTCCCGTCCCGGGTCTTCGCCGGTCAGGACGGCCTGCTCCCGACCCCGCTGGTCTGGGGTGCTCTCGACTGCCCGGGGCACTGGGCGGGCCGCTTCCTCGGCGCCCAGCAACCGGGGGCGGTCACGGCATCCCTGACGGGCACGATCCTGCGGCCGGTCGTCGCGGGTGAGCCGTACGTCTCCTACGCGTGGCTGCTGTCGGAGTCCGGCCGCAAGCACACGATGGGGGTGGCGCTCGCCACGGCGGACGGTGACGTGTGCGCCCTTTCCGAAGCGCTGTGGATCGACCCCAGGCCCGCCCCCTGAAACCGTCGCCCGCACCACAGCGCACCGCATCACACCGCATTGCATTGCATTGCATCGCATCGCACGAAGTGCGCCGGCCGCGACCGTCTACGCGCCTGGTCCGGGGTCCGGCTGGACGGCTGATTCGATGCCTGCGCGGGCCGCCTCCAGCTGGGCGGCGAAGGCGATGCCGAGGAAGAGTGCGACGGCGGTGAGATTGGCCCACAGCAGCAGGGCGATGAAGGCGGTGAGCGGCCCGTACACGGCGCCGAAGGCCCCGCTGTGCTCGACGTACAGCGCCAGCAGCCAGGTGGCCGACACCCACAGCAGCAGGTGCACGGCCGAGCCGAAGGCCAGCCACGTGTAACCGGGCTGCACCCGGCGGGGTGACCAACGGAAGATCACGGCGGAGGCGACCCAGGCCAGCGCGAGCCCCACCGGGAGGTCGAGCACGGCCCACCACTGCGGGCCCCCGCTCTCCTGGCCGACGGTCCGCGCCACCGCGTCGCCCACGGCCTCTCCGGCGACGAGCACCACGAACCCCAGCACCAGGGGCAGACCGGCGGCGAGCGCGAGGACGCCCGCCCGTGCGTATTTGCGCGGGAAGGGCCGGTCGCGCTCGATGCCGTAGATGCGGTTGGCGCCGCGCTCGATCTGCCCCATGGCCGAGGCGAGGTTCACCAGCGCGAACCCCAGACCGAGCCACAGCGCGAGCGTGCTCCACACGTCGCCGTGAGCGGTGCGCCGCGTCCCCTCGAACGCGTCCTGGACGATATCGGCGCTGGCGCCGGGCACGATCCGGCCCAGCGTGAGCTCGATGATCCGGCCCACGGCTTCCGTGTGCACCGAGGTCGCCAGCCCCACCAACGCCACGGTGCACGGAACCAGCCCGAGCACCACCTGGAAGGCGAGCGCCCGCGCGTTGGTGAAGCCGTCCGCGTACCGGAACCGGGTGAAGGAATCGACCAGCAGCCGCAACCCCCCGTAGTGACGCAACGCGCCGAGCGCCTCGTCTCCGGAGAGCTCGTCCCCGATCATGTCCCGGGTCTGCGGGACGTGGACGGCAGTACCCATGGCGTCAACGCTCCTTGCTCTGCGGCCGCTACCGGTCCGGATGCCCCGTGAACCTCCCCCTACGTCCTCGGACTTCCGACACCGGCCCGTACGGCCGTCCCCCGTTCGGCGAGGCGGTCACACCCGCAAGGGGTGGACCGCCGTCGTCCGCCGGGTCACTCCTCGTCGCGCAGGCGGGCCGCCAACGAGGTGAGCGCTTCGGTCGCCTCGGTGTGGCCGAGGGCGGACAGGCGGGAGGCCGCCGCGTCCAGGCGGGTGAGGGCGGGGGCGGGGCGTTCCAGGTAGAGGCCCTCGACTGCGCCCGCGAGGCGGACGCACTCGGCCCACTCGCCGGCGTGCCCGTCCTCCGGTCCCGGCTCGCCGAGCAGGGCCAGGGCCTTCTCCAGGGCGGCCAGTGCGTCCTCGTACTCGCCCGCGTAGGCGTTGACCCGCCCGTGCTCGTAGGCCAGGGCGGTGTCCAGGGAGCGGCCGTGAGCCTCGTACGCGGCGGCGCGGGCCTCGTCGGCGATCCGGCCGGCGTCGGCGAGGTAGGCGAGGGCGTCCGGCAGGCCGTCGGGGCCCTGCCGCTGGGTCTGCAGACGGGCGAGTTCGCGCAGGCAGTTGCTGAGCTGCTCGTAGCGCGGGGCCCGGGCGTGGGCGGCGATCGCCTGGTCCGCGGCCTCACGGGCCCGGTCGAACTCGCCGGACTCGCCGAGGAGTACGGCGGTCTCGGCGGCGATCATGGCGTGGCTGCCGGGGTCGTCGTCCCAGCCGGCCGATTCGGCCGCGAGGGTGACGAACTCCGCCGTGGCGGCCTTGAGGTCCTCGCCCGCGTACAGGGCGCGGGCGCGGGTCAGGCGCAGTTGGGCGACGAGCCGGTCGTCCAGCTCACCGGCGGTGACGTCCGGCTCGGCCAGCAGCGAGTCGAGCAGGGCGATGCAGTCCTCCACGCGGCCCAGGTCGAGGGTGAGCTGGGCGGCGTTGCTGTAGGTGCAGAACGCGTCCGTCCGGCTGCCGCGGCGCAGCTCCAGCTCCGCCGAGCGCGTCAGATGCCGCAGTGCCTCGTCGGTGCGGCCCAGGTGCATGCAGGCCTCGGCCAGGTCACCGTGCAGACGGGCGGTGTCGACCGTCTCGCCCTGCCAGTCGGCGGCCAGGCGCAGCCCCTCGGCCAGGTCCGCGTGCGCGGCCTGCGCGTCCCGCAGCCCGAGCTGGAGCCGGCCGCGCAGTCCGAGGGTGCGGGGCAGGTGCCAGGCGGGGCCGTGCGCCTTCAGCCGGTCGAGGAGCGCGTCGATCTCGGCGACCGCGGCGGGCAGATCGCCGGAGATGGCGTGCGTGCTGGCCCGCAGCAGCAGCGCCCCGGAGATCTGCCCGGCGACGTCGTGGCGCGTGGCGAACGCGTGCAGCAGTTCCACTTCGGCGAAGACGGGCGCGACGTGCTCCTCGTCGCCGGAGGTCTGCAGGCGCAGGCCGAGCGCGGTCGCCCGCAGGCGCAGCAGACGAGCCTCCTGGTACGGGGCGAGGCCGGGGGTCTCCTCGTGCAGCCGGACCAGACGGGCGTGGGCGGCGGTCAGCGCGGCGACCTTCGCCTCGGCTTCGTCGGCGTCCTCCGCGGGCATCTCGGCGGTGGCGAGCAGGGCGCAGCCGCGGGCGACCGCGGCGTGCCCGGGCAGCCCGGCGTCGTCGTACAGGCCCGCGGCCTCCTCGTGGAGGTCGGCGGCGGTGGCGTGGTCGTCCTTCTCTCCGGCCCGGCTCGCCTCGTCGGCCAGCAGGTCCGCGCGCAGCCGGCCGAGCGGGCCCACGGCCGGGTCGTCGGGGTGGGTGTAGTCGCCGGCGCCGGCGAGCGTACGCAGCCGGGCCCAGCAGGCCTGCGCCTCCGGATGTCCCTGCTCCTCCAACGCCCTTGCCCGGAGGATGAGTTCGGGCAGCGCCTCGGCGGTGTCGGCCGAGGCGCGGGGAGCGGGCGCGGCGAGGGGGGCGGCCGGGGCCACCTCGTCGAGGCTGCGGGTGCGCAGGGTCAGTTCCAGGGCGTCCAGGAGCGGGGCACGGTCGAGGCGGGCCCTGCGGCGGTCGGTGTGGGCCGTGGTTCCGTTGCGGGCGTCGAAGCGGGCGGCCAGGTCGTCGGCGCGGCCCCGCACCTCGGCGCGCAGGGCGGTCACCGTCCAGGTGCGGCCCGCGTATCCGGCGGCGGGCAGGTCGCCGTGGCCGAGCAGCTCGACGCGCTGCAGCAGCACCTCCACACCGGTGAGGAAGTCCGACTGGTCCAGCGGTGAGTCCACCTCGTCGAACAGGTTCCGGTTCTCTGCGAGCAGTTCCAGGCCGCGTGCCTCGTTCCCGGTGAGCGCGCAGAACTCCAGGTGCCGGCCGACCTCGCCGGCCATCGAGGGGTTGCGGCGGCAGCCGCGGTAGCCGGTGAGGTGCAGTGCGCGGGCCTGGTCGGTGCGGCCGGTGCGCAGCAGCGGCAGCAGGGCGTACGAGACGGAGCGGGCGGGCTCCTCCTGGCAGGACTCCTTGCCGTTCAGGACGGGGTCCCAGGCGCGCAGCGCCCGCTCGTCGTCGCCCGCCGCGAGGTGGTACAGGGCGCGCTCGCAGATCTCGCAGGCCTCGCAGTCGCTGAGCCGGGTGCGCGTGCGGCCCGCCCACAGCTCGTAGGCGAGGGTGGTGTCCTCGCCCACGTGGGCGGCGAGCTGGTAGGCCTGCCCGTAGTAGGGCTGCAGCCCGAGGCCGGCCTTCTCGTACCGGTCGCGCATCTCCGTCAGCCACTGGCGCAGGCTGGGCAGCGGTATCTCGGGCAGGTGGCGCAGGGCGTTGGCCACCCACTTGAACCGCCAGAACAGCATGTGGCGCAGGCCGTCGTCGAAGACGTCGGGCTGCTCGTCGAAGAGGGTGAGCAGCCGGGCGAAGACGACGGGTGACTTCCGCGGCTCCGAGCCGTAGGTGTACGCCTCCTGCAGTTCCAGGAGGGCGCGGACGAGCGGGACGGGTTCGGCGAACTGCTCGGCGGCCTCGACGAGTTCCTCGGCGATGACGGTGCGGGTGCGGCCGTAGGGGCGCCGGTCGTTCTCCTGGAGCGCCTGGTACAGCTCGTCCGTGTTCTGGGGATGGGGTGTGGTGGGCATCGTCAGCTGTCCTTGCGGAGGGCGTGGGCGAGAAGGTCGAGGAAGGAGCGGTTGATCAGGCTCGACTCGGCGGGCCTGAGCGGGCGCCGGGACAGCATCGCGGCCTGCCCGTAGAGGGCTTCGGCGCTGGTGCGGGCCAGCTCGGGCTCGTCGATGGTGACGGCGGTGCGGACGAGCGGGTTGAGCTGGTTGAGGATCAGCTGGGCGCGCGGGGCCTCCTGACGAAGGGCGCCGAGGATGTCGCCCCACAGGCCGCCTTCCTGCTCACGGGCGAGCTGGGAGCGGGTGCGTTCGTGCCGGGCCTCGCGGCTGTCGACGAGGAGGGCGGGGGCGGAGGCCGGGTGGAAGGTGCGCAGCGCGACGTCGCAGTCGAAGACGGCGAGGGCGTCGCGGGCTTGGGCGAGGTAGGCCGCGGCGGCGAGTTCCGTCTCCCGGTCGACGGGGTCGAGGTGGGCGGTGAGGGTGGCCGGGTCGAGGTCGGCGACGGTGGCCTCGGGCCGGATCTCGGGCAGCCGGTGGACCAGTTCGCGGTCGTAGGTGTAGCCGCCGTTGACGACGCCGAGACCGGCGGCCGAGGCGATCGCCGCGACCTGCCGGAACTCCTCCACGCTCGACGTCACGAGCACCGTGCGGTGGGTGCGGGAGAACTCGTCGAGGGTGGTGTGCCCGTCGGTGGTCTCGAACGGCAGCCAGGGCAGCAGCATCCGCAGGATCTCGTCGTCGTGCACCGCGAGCGACTTCACGGCCAGGTGGTGGGCCTGGAGGAAGCGGTGGAGCAGGTCCGGGTCGCTGGCGGCGGCTCGGGCGATCCAGGCGCGCAGCCGCTCGGCGAGGGCTTCGCGGACGGCGGCGAGGGTGTCGTCCTCGTACAGGGATTCGCGGGACGCGGTCGGGCGCAGGCTCTCGGCGTCGACGACGCAGCGGACGAAGAACGCCCAGTCGGGCAGGATCTCCTCGGCCTGCTCGGACAGCAGCATGCCCTTGACGTGCACGCGGTGGCCGTGGCGGCGCCCGGCCGGCACGGCCTCGGGCAGCACGCAGGCGATGCCCTTCAGACCGACGGCCGGCAGGTCCAGCTCGATGGTGTCCAGCGGCGTGAAGCCGAAGACCTCCTCGCCGTACGCGGCCAGTGCGCGGGAACGGGCGCCGGGCGTGGGGTAGGTGCGCTCCCAGGGGGCGGGCTCGGGGTTGACGCGGACGCCCGGCCCGCCGGGGCCGTCCTTGCCGCCCGTTCCGTCGTCGAAGGTCACGGGGTGGCGCAGCAGGGAGCCGAAGTGGCGGGACAGCGCGTGCACCTGCGCCGGGCGGGTCCACTCCCCCGCGTCGGCGCGCGGCGTCAGCGTGACGGTGGTGCCGGGACGGGGGCGGGCGGAGGCGTGCAGGGTCCGGACGGTGTAACTGCCGTCGCCGCGGCCCCGCCATTCCACGGCGGGCGCGTCAGGGGTGCGGGCGGAGCGGCTCACCACGTGGATCTCGTCGGCGACCAGGAAGCAGGAGAGCAGGCCGATGCCGAACTGGCCGATGAAGTCGGCACGTTGTTCGGCGATGCGGTCGGCGCGCTTGCTGCTGCGGCCGATGGTGGCGAGGAAGGTGTGCACGTCGGCCTCGGTGAGACCGACGCCGTCGTCCTCGACGCGTACCACCGAACCGTCGGCGTACAGGCGGACGCCGAAGGCGTCGGCGGGGGCGGACGGTTCGAGGCCGTGCCGGGCGGTCAGCGCGTCCACCGCGTTCTGCATCAGTTCGCGCAGGTAGACGCGGGGGCTGGAGTAGAGGTGGTGGGAGAGGAGATCGACGAGGCCGCGCAGATCCACCTGGAAGGTGCGGTCGGTACCGGGCGGGTTGGCGGCGGTGTGGGGCAGTGTCATCGGGCAGTCCGGGGTGGGAAGGGCGGCGGGTGAGGATCGGGGCGCGGGGCGGGCCCGGCGGTTCGGCGCGTGCTCGGGCGCGGTGACGGTGGAGCGCGCTCGCGCACGGCGGTGGTGGTGGCAGGTTGGTTGGGCGCGGCGATGGTGGCGCGCGCTCAGGTGCTGCGGAGATCCCGTCCGCTCGGGCGCGGCGGAGATCGCGTCCGCTCAGGCGCGGCGATGGTGGCGCGCGAACTGCTTCTCCGGCTCCGCGAAGTAGGTCCAGGGCCAGGTGGTGTAGGCGCCGTCCAGCGTCTGGAAGACGCGCCGGACCGTGTGGCGCTCATCCGCCAGGGACAGTGCCATGGCGAACACGTTGAAGTCCTGCTGCCAGCCAGGACGCCACACGTAGGCGGGGTGGAGGATGCTGTGGTCCGCCGCCTCCCGCAACTGCGCCCGGATCTCGTCGGTCGCGAGGTAGTCCCCGCGGTCCGACTCCACCCACTCCTCGATGTACGCCATGGCGATCACGCAGCCGAGGCGGTGTCCCTCGGGGGCGCGGGCGAACGACTGCTGCGCGAACGCCAGGGCCTGCCCCGGCTTTCCGCCCCACCGGGGCTGCAGCTGCGACACCCACTCGAGGTGCGTCTCCAGGTCGAGCGGATCGCGGCGCAGGGCGGCGTCGCGCCGGGTCTCGTTGATCGCGGAGCCCAGGGACATGCCGCGGCCCGACGTGAGGAGACGGCGCCACGGCGTGACCCACTCCGGTCGCAGCTCGGCGGCTTCGAGCAGGTGCTCCTCGGCGATGTGGAGGCGCTCGTGGAAGATCCGCCACTGCTCCTGCGTGACGTTCACGGCACGCTCGGCGGTGCGTGCCTCCCAGCCCCAGCTGATGTGGCGCGCACCGGATATCAGCAGCGCTGTCGCCCGGTGCTCCTTGTCCTCGTCGACGGCCTTGCCGATCCAGTCCTGCACCCCGTCCAGGTCGGCGAGTTCGCCCAGGACCTGGTGGTCGCGGCCCGGATCGAAGGGGGCCAGCGCCGCCTTGACCGCCTCCCAGTCACCCGCGTCGGCCGCTTCCACCAGCGCGAGCACCCGGGTGTCCCCGAGCGCACGCAGCGTGTACATCCCGTGCTTCTGTCTGCGCGGGACGGGAAGGGCGTGCGGATCCGCCACCGGTCTCTCCGCACCCCTGCCGAACAGCTTGCCGAACATGCCGCGCCCTCCCCTGGTCCCGCGTGATCTTCGGGTGCAGCATAAACGGCCCCACCGACACCGCTTCCACAGGGTTTTCACCCGTGCTTCACGAGCCGGACGGGGCGGGTCGCGGCTCCCGCCGCCGGGCTGCTATGCGGCCAGTGCCCCTCCTCTTCTCGGAGTGCTCCGACGGTCGGCGCGGTACCGGTCCAGCAGCGCGTCCGCGGCGAGCAGAGCCTGCGCGGCGTCGGCGGCCCCGGTCATGGCGCAGAGCGTGCGGGTGGCGTCCTCCAGGGCGCGGCTGGTGCGACCGCTGGGCAGCACATCGTGTTCGATGCACGCCTGGGCGTACTGGGCCAACCCGGCGCGCAGTTGCTTCTCAGCCGGAAGGAGCATGGCGGTTCCTCTCTCGGGGCACGGCTCGCGAGTGGGTCGGTGCGCGCAGGGACGGGGCCTGGGCCTGCCCCCCCTCGCACCGCTGCTCGGCACCGGGCGGCGTCGAGCGGATCTGCAAGTGCCCCGAGCGCAGAGGTCTATGCCTGCGGGGGGCTCGGATCCCCCTGCCGGGTGATCGCCCTGCTCACGGCGGGCTCCGGCCGGCCGTCACGGTGGGCTTTCGCGGGCCGTAACGGCGGGCTCTCGCCAGCCGTCACACACCGTCACGGCCCCGGCGCTCGCCCGCGCGGATCAGCGGCCCTCTTGGTCGACCATGCGGGCCAGTTCGACGCGGGAGCGCACGCCGAGGGCGGCGAAGACGTTGCGCAGGTGGTAGTCGACCGTACGGGTGCTGACGGCCAGCCGCTGCGCCACCTCCCGGTTGGTGGCGCCCTCGGCCACGTACCGTGCGATGCGCAGCTGCTGCGGGGTCAGCGCCGACAGTCCTGCGCTCGCCTCCTTCCCGGACGCGGCGGCTCCGTTGGCCCGCAGCTCGCCGCGTGTCTGGTCGGCCCAGGCCCCGGCTCCGCAGCGTTCGAACCCGACCAGAGCGGCGCCGAGCCGGCTGCGGGCCTCCCGCAGCCGGCGGCGCCGACGCAGCCACCGCCCGTACAGCAGCTCCGTGCGGGCGCGTTCGAAGTCGCCGCCGTCGTACTCGTCGTGCAGGGCCAGCGCCCGCAGATAGAGGTCGTCGGCCAGGTCCCCGGGAGCGAGCAGGGCTTGGCAGCGGGCGAGTTGGGCGGGCGCGTGCGGGTCGGCGCCGAAGGCGGCCCACACGGCGAGGTCGGTGACGACCGGCCGTGCGTCCTGCGGGCGCCCGGCGAGTGCCACGGCCTCCACGAAGCAGGGCACGGCGAGCATCCAGACGGCGAAGTGGCCGCGCCGGGTGCCGGACCCGACGAGTGGACGGAGCCGGTCGGCGGCTTCCAGAGGGCGGCCGCGTGCCAGGTCGGCGCGGGCGATGGCCCATTCGGCGAGCGTCGCCGCTTGGGTCAGGCCGTGGCGGCGGGCGGTTGTCAGCGCCGCCGAGGCGTACCCGGCGACCGCGGTGGTGTCTCCTTCGATCGAGGCCGAGAGGGCGAGCATCGCATGGTGGCTCGCCGCCGTATTGCGGTGTCCGGCCACCCGCGCGGCCCGGACGCCCTGCTCGGCGTGGGCGCGCGCCTGCGCGTGCCGGCCGGCGCGCAGTTCGCCGTAGGCCAGGTACTCGAGGGCCCGGGCCTCGAAAGCGGCGCAGTGGGCGGTGCGGGCGGCCGCGAGCGCGCGGGCCCCCGTGGTACGGGCCGCGTGGACGTCTCCCAGCAGCAGGGCGGCCGCAGCCGCGCGGAGCAGGTGATCCGGCCGGTCGTCGGCGCGGGCGTGCTCCAGGATCCGCCGCAGCGGCCCGGCGGCACGGTCCGGCTGCCGGGCCAGCAAGGCCCGCATTCCGTCACGGTAGTCCCGTACGTACGCGGGGCGGACCGGAGGCTGTTGCGGACGGTCGCAGGACTCGGGCGGTGGTGTGCGGTCGCCGTTCGGTACGGCTGCGGGGGTGCGTGCCGTGTCTCCAGTGGCGTCGCTGCCCGCGCCGGTGTCCGGTCCGGCGTCACCCCCGTGACGCCCCTCGTGGTCCGTGCCGTCGAGGATGCTCAGGCAGGCCGTGACGTCTCCCGCCGCCCAGGCGGCGTCCACGGCGAGGAGGCAGGCGGCCTCGGCCCGATCCGGCGCCTCGGCGGCCAGCAGGGACGCGGCCAGCAGCAGGGACGCGCGGGCGTCACCCACCGGCCCGTCCGCCAACTGCCGACTGCCCCGAGCGAGTTCGGCGAGACCGCGGCTGACGGGATCGGAGCCGGCACTGTCTCCTGTCCGCCGGCTCCCTGACGGGGGAACCGCCGGAACACCGCTCGTGTCTCCGGTCATTCCCGGGACGTTACTTGCGCGTATCGCCGAGTGGAAGGCTGACGTCCGGGTGTCCTGACGCCGGCGTCGGGGCTGCCGCTCGGGCGTCGGCGGCGGACGCACGGCACGCGTCCGCCACCGTTCCCACGAGTTCCTCGGTTCTTCCGACTGCCCCGGATGCCCCAGCTGTCCCGGCTGCCGGTGCAGGTGCGGCGGGTGGCGTCAGGACGTGTGCGGGCAGTTGCCGCGGTACTCCTCGATGGTCAGGCTCGGCCGGGGCAACGGGCACAGGAACTGCTCGTAGCGGGTGTCGTTGTCGATGAACCGCTTGAGCCAGGAAATGCTGTACTTGGCGATCGTCGTGTTCGACGAGTTGGGCGTGAAGTGGGTCGCCGAGTTCAGTTCCAGGTAGCCCCGGTCCAATGCGGCGGGCAGGCTGGAGTAGAACGGTTCGGCGTGGGAGGAGACCGGGGCGATGGTGTCGCCGTCGGCTCCGAAGATGAGCGTCGGTGTGCTGATGTCGGGCCAGGACTTGTCGAGGTTCCACGGGGTCATCGGGATCGCCGCCTGGAGGGCGGGTCGCGACTTGGCTGCCTCCAGGCTGCCGCCGCCGCCCATCGAGTGGCCCATGACGCCGAGGCGACCGGCGTCGACGCGGCCGCGCACGGAGCTGCGCTGGGTGAGGTGGTCCAGGGCGGCCAGCAACTGGCGTCCGCGGGAGTCGGGTTGGTCGAGTGTGGTGAGCGTGTCGATGGTGAACACCACGAATCCGTGCGAGGCCAGACGCGGTCCCAGCCAGGCGATCGAGGACTCGTAGGCGGTGTAGCCGGGCGAGACGGCCACGGCGCCGAAGGTGCCGTCGCTGGTGCTCGTCGGGTAGTGGATGGTGCCGCCTCCGAACCCGGTGACGGACAGCGAGGAGACGGACGTCTGCGACACGGCGTACGGGCCGCGCGGCGCCTCGATGCCGGCCGTGGTGGGGGCCGGGCCGCGTTCGTAGGGGTTGTCCGCCGCCCGGGCGCCCGGGCTGCCCAGGGTGCCCAGGCCGACGACCGCGGCCAGTGCCGCGGCGGCGCCGGCCAGTCGTCCGGTCCGGCGCCGGGGAGCAGCGCAGGCATGGGTGCGGGAGTCGCTGTGGGGAGGGAGTCGCACGACGAGTCGTCCTCTCTGTCGTGGCGGGTGGCCCGTTGGCCGCGGGCATGCGGGACATGGGGAGTCGGCCGCGTGGCGCGGTGGGGCACCGCCGTTGGGCTGGCCCAGCCACTGTCGGGGACCGGCCCCCGAGTGCGGACCGGCAATGTCACCGGTCTCGTGGCGCGCCGTTCAGCTCCCCGCTCCCCGGCGGCCCACCTGAAGGCGCGGCCGAGTAACCGCTACTCGATCTCACCCCGGGGATTGAGCAGAACGGGGCAGGTGTGCTCCCGTGTGCGCATGGTTCCCACCGACCGTCTCCTCGCCTTCGCGGCCATGTCGTTCCTGCTGATCGTGATGCCCGGGCCAAGCGTGCTGTTCGTGATCGGGCGCGCCCTGAGCAGGGCCGCCGTGCCGCGCTGACCACCGTGGTGGGCAATACCGTCGGCGCGTACGTCCTGGTGGTGGCGGTGGCGTGCGGAATCGGTTCGGTCGTGGAGCGGTCGGCGGTGGTCTTCCTGTCGCTGAGGCTGGCCGGTGCCGCCTACCTGGTGTCCCTGGGGGTCAAGGCCCTGAGCGAACGACGGTCCCTGCGTGCTTCGTTCGTCGCGGACAGCTCTTCGGGCGGCGTGCTGCGCACGCTCCGGGAGGGGTTCCTCGTCGGGGTGTCCAACCCCAAGACCATCGTCTTCTTCGCTGCCGTACTACCCCAGTTCGCCGAACGCGAGGGCGGGAGCACCAGGGCGCAGATGCTGCTGCTGGGCCTGGTCTTCAACCTCATGGCGCTGGCGTTCGACAGCCTGTGGGGGCTGGCCGCGGCGACCAGGCAGCCCCTCGCGACCGTCCCGCGCGAGGGAGTCACCCGGCCAACGCTCCGGCCAACGTCAGCAACACGCTCACCCCTGCGACGAGCGCCATGCACACGCTCAGCCAGGCCACGAAGGTGCTGCCGTCGTCCTCCTCCCCCGCGCCGGGCGGGGCATCACCTCTGCGGTGGGCGGCAAGGAGACTGGCGCAGTACGGGCAGGGCAGCGGGTCGGGGTGCGTTCGGTACGCGCCGTCCAGTGCTGCGAAGGCGTCTTTCATACGCGGTCCAACTCGGGGCCGGCCGCACAGGCAACGTCCCGGGACAGGTCGCGGCCGGACCGCAACATCGGCTATCCGCCCGGCACATACCGTCGGCCCCTGCCCCGACAGCCGCGTCCAACAGACACCCGTCACCCGGCCCGGGACGTCACGGCTGGGGCCGCAGGGGCGGGCTGGGAACGGGGGGCCGGCCGGCGATGTCGGTGAGCAGGCGGGTGCAGACGTCACGGAGCTTGAGGTTGGTCGGCTGGGACAGTCGGCGCAGCAGGTCGAAGGCTTGCTCCGCGGTGCACTGCTGTTGTTGCATGACGCTGCCGAGCGGCATCACGGCGGACAGCGGTTCCGCCGGATCAAGCGGAAGCCCCACGGTCGTTCCAGGAGTCGCTCTCGGGTAGTTGCAGGTGTACCTCGGCCCGGCGGATCGAGGCCGAGGGACGGCTGTTGCCTTCCGCGCACAGATCCCGTCGGACGTCTTCGACGAAGTCGAGGAGTTCTTCCGTGCCGTTCTCGATCTGCCCTTTGAGCGTGACGATCTCCGCGCGGATCTGGCGCAGGTTGGCATTGGCCCGCTGTTCTCCGGTGACCGCCATGCGACCGTCCTGCGCCTCGGCCACGGCTGCCAGGAGGTGATCCAGCTCGCCTCTGGCGCCCTTGCATCTCTGGTGGAGGTCACGGAGGTCGGTGCCGATCGTTCCGGACCGGATGGCCTTCCGTAGGCTCTGCTCCAGATTTGCGCACAGCTCGTGGAGGTTCTGGGCGGCGGCCTGCACCCTCTGGAGCTGCTCGTCGTAGCTCTTCGCCCTCATCGCGCTCTGCGAGGCGTCCAGGTTCTTGTCCACGTCTGCCTGCCACGCCTGGAGAAACCCTGCGAACGCGACGCTCTCTCTGCTCACTGCGCGGCCTGGGCAGCGGGTCAGTCGATCTCGTGGGGCCAGAGCTCGTGACCGTAGGCGCGCAAGCGCCGCCCGGCCCGTCGCAGCATTTCAAGGGTCTCCTCGGGCGCGGTGGTGGAGTCGAACCGGAGCATCAGTTCCCCGCTCTCCACGAGCTGGTTGCGCAGCAAGGTGGCGTCCAGGCCGGTCACGACGTTCGCAAGCCGGGCGGCTCTGTCGCACAGCCGCCGGGCCAGGTAAGCCGTCCGGGGGCCGCTCGCATCGGTGGGGAGACGGTCGATGTCTTTGAGGAGCGCGGCCAGTTCGGCAGCCGCACCGGTGCCCCGCCACTGTGCGAGGGGGAGCCGGAGCACCTTGGCGGTGGGCGGCTCGGCCGGAGTCGGGCGGGGTGGACGCGCGATGTCGGGGGCGCCGTACGGGGGGCTTTGAGCGATACGGCCGGGATGTTCGAGGAGATCTGTCAAAGCGGCGACGAAGGCGTCACGCGCCGTCCCGGCGCCGTCGGCGTGGGCGGGGCCGTCATGACTCCCTCGCCCCGTCCGGTCTGGCCCATCTGCTCGGTCCGTTCGGCCTGCTCGGTTCGTTCGGTCTACTCGGCCCGTTCGCTCCGCCGCCAAGGCGTCGGCGGCTTCGAGTACGTCCGAGGCCTGCCGTTGGAGGGTCAGCGCGGCTTCGGTCGGAGGACCGTCGTCCGCCAGATCCGCCAGCCTGGCACACCGGTTGACAACGATGCGCAGGTTGTCGGTCAACACGCTGTCGAACCGCGGGTCGCCGCAGCGCGCCCGCAGGTGCCGCAATTGCCGCTCGTGGCGAACCAGTTCGGCTTGCAGTTCCGGGGGAAGCCCTGCTGCCGGGTCGCCGAGGACGGCAGGCCCGGCCGCGCTCATGTCCCGGGCTGGTTCGTGTGCGGGGACGCTCCGGGAGAGGGGGCGGGCGACGGAATGGAAGGCCGCGCAGGCGTCGGCCGCCAGGCCGAGGAACCACAGCTGTTCCCGTGCCAGGGTGCGGCGCGTCACGAACATCAGCGCGCAGGCCTGCAGAGCGAGCAGGTACTGGGGGTGCCAGTCGGAATGGGCGTAATCGCGCTCCTGGCGCCATGGGTCGGAGGCGGTGCGCAGGAGCCGGACGGTGGCCAGCAGCCCGCCCGGCAGAAGGCTCTCGTTCGGGTCCACGCTGTCCTCGTCCTGAACCAGCAGGATGTGCGCCAGTTCCCTGCTCGCCTGCTCGTCCAGCCCGGGAAGGTAGTCGCACACCAGGCAGAGCATCAGGTGCACGGGGTCACGCAGGAGCAGGCCCGTCTCCTGGAAGCGGGACAGGTCGACGAGTCGAAAGGAGTCGGGCCTCAGCGACGGCTGTGTGGCCACCATGATGTTCCCGGGGTGCAGGTCGTAGTGCGCGCGGCCCAGCGCCACGGTGGGTGGCTTCAGACCGTCGAGGGCATGCGGGTAGCAGAACGGCGTCGGGTTGGGCACAGGGTCCGGCCGCCCCGGCAATGTGATCATGGGACTGTGCCGGTCGGGGCCGAGAAGCTGTTCGGCGGCGCGGGAAAGTCGACTTTCTGGATCGGCTCGGTGGCCCAGCGCCTTCTGGAGGAACGTCGAGGCCGCCATCTCGTGGTCGGCGCGCGGGTCGGGATTCCACTCCGCGAGGACGGCGTGGATGACGGCGGCAGCCACCTTGGCCTTCGCCGCCCGGGGTTCAACCACGCTCAACGGCTGCAAGGGGTGGCGCGCCCGCTCGTCCAGGGCGACTTGGAGGAACATCAGCCAGGTGTTGCCGACGGGGATGGGCGGATAGACCTGGCGGATCAAGCGGCGACGAGGAAAGTCGAAGGTGGGCCCACCCTGGTGGAACGCGGGACCCGAACTCCACGCCGCTTCCAGGTCGTTGGGTTCGGTGGTGGCCCCTTCTTCGTCGGCGCAGAGTTTGAGCAGCAGCTTCTGCTGGCGGTGGTCGGCGTCTCCTTCGTGGTAGACGAAAGCGAGGCGTGCTCCGCTGCCGCCGTCGGGAAGCTCTTCGGCGAACGCCAGACTGCGTCGGCTGTTCTGCCACCGCTGCAGTTGTGCGTCCGCCTCAGCGCCGAAGTACGTCAACCCGCTCATGGCATCAGTCTGTCCGAACCGCGTCCATACGGATGCCGGTTGTGGTGATATGCCTGCGGAAGGTGAGCAGCAGGGGGAGCCGGGGATGGCGTGGACGGGGGCGATGCGCCGTGTGCAGCGCGCGATCGCACGAGGCAGGCCCGTCAACGGGCGTTTCCTTCAGGAGGCCGTGGCCGAGCATGTCCCGGGGTCCGGGCCCTGCCGAGTCGAGGGCGCTCGGGTGCTGGGACCGGTGGAGCTCTCACACCGGCAGCTGGAGTTCGGGCTGGAGTTCGTCCGGTGCGTTTTCCTCGGTCCGATCGATCTGCGTGGTCTGCAGGCGACGTCGCTCGATCTGAGCGACTCGCGTGCACCCGCGGTCCTCGCCGACGGCCTGTCCGTGGACGGCGACGTCACGATGTCGGGCTGTGTCATCGGTACGGCACCCGGACAGTCCATGTCCCTGGGCTCGGAGACCGCTACTGTACGTGACGGCGTACAGGGCCCCCGCAGGGTGGCCGAGCCGTCCACGGAGGCGCCACTGCGCCTCGCGGACGCCCGGATCTCGGGCAGTCTCGCCGCGGAGCGACTGCGTGTCCACTCCAGCGGCCTGTGGTCCCTGTTCGCCCCGCGGTTGAGGGTCGACGGCGCGGTGCAGGGGAGGGCGCTCCAGGCCGACGGCGCGGTGTACTTGCGCGACGCCAGGGTCGCGCACGCCGTGTACTTCCACCAAGCACAGGTCGGGGGCATCGACGCCACCGGACTCTCGTGCGGTCGGGGGTTCTACGCCGACTGGGGCTTTCGGTCCCGCGGGCAGGTCTTGCTGCGGGGAGCCGTCGTGGAATCGGTGGTCACGTTTCACGACGCCACCCTGGCCGGGCAGCACGGGGAGCTGATCCTGAGCAGGCTGACGACTCCGCGGCTGCGGCTCGACCTGCGTGCCTCTCCGCCAGGTCGCATCGTGCTGCGGGACGCCCAGGTCGGGGCACTGGTCGACGACTCCGCCACATGGCCGGCGGCCGGCCGTCTGGACATCGAGGGGCTCGTGTACAAACGCCTGGGCTCCCTCACCCCGCTTTCGGTCAAGGACCGGCTGGCCTGGCTCGCCTTGGACCGGGACGCCGGAGTGAGCGTGTTCGAGCAGTTGGCTGCTTCCTATCAGGCGGCGGGCGACGAGCGGGCGGTCCGGACCGTGCGGCACGCACGCGAGCGACATCTGCGCCGTGCGGACAGGCTCACCGGTCGCGTCTGGGGAGCGGTGCAGGACGTGCTGTTCGGCTACGGCTACGCCCCGCGGCGGGCGTTGCTGTGGTTGCTGGCGCTGGTGGCAGCCGGTTCCAGCTGGTTCTCCGTGCATGCGCCCGCACCCGTGAAAGGGTCGGGCCAGCGCGCCTTCGACCCGGTGCTGTACTGCATTGACCTCCTGATACCGGTCATCTCCCTGGGTTACCGTTCGGCGTTCGACCCCGTCGGCGCGGACAAGGCGGTGGCCGTCTTCCTGATCGTGTCGGGGTGGCTGCTCGCCACCGCGGTCATCTCAGGAGCCAGCCGCGCACTCGGGCGTGGGTGACAAGGGGCGCGCGCGAGATGTCAGACGCTCCGTTGTGCGCCGCATCTGCTGCCGTGCGCCTCACTTTTTCTCTCTCCCGAGCAGCGAAATCACGCCGGAACACGGCAGCGTTGTGAGTTCCATGCACACGGGGCGCCTACGGAAAGCTGGTGGACGCACAGTTGAGCTTCTCGGGCTGTGACCGGCACCCGAACCGACCAGAGGTACGGATGAGTGAGAGCGACGACGAGTACTGGGTGGACCTGTACGGGGACGACGACCTGCTGGGGGCTGCCTTCTTCGTCACCCGCTACTACGCGATGACTCTCACCGACTGCGTCGCAGACCTGGAGCCGGGTGCCCGCGTCACCTTGAGGATGGTCGACGAACGCAGCGACGACGTCCACGGTGAAGTTGTCGACGTGCAGGTGGACGCCGGTCTGGCGCTGATATCCGTCATAGCCCGGCCCAGCCAGGTTCTTCCCACGCCCCGTATGGATCACGCGACCAAAGGGGACGATTGGCGCGCCCCCTACACGCCCCCACGCGTGAGACGGCCGTTGCAGGGCACCGTCGACGACGTCGTCCACGATCACTCACCGCACAGTCCGTGCCGCGTCGCCATCCATCTCGCCACCGACAGCCCGGTCAGGAACCACGCCACTTTCGGTGGCGGGCCGGTGGAACGCATCACCGAGGAAGCAGAGGAAAGCCCGCTGGTCGGCGTATTGATGTCGCCCGACTTCCCGCGGTTCTCCCCCAGCCCTCCCCACAGCATGATCGCCACATCCATAGACAGCGCGATGGAAGCCTTCCCCGGCCTTTCGGCTTTGGGACTGGCGACCAGCCTGCTCGCGGGAGAACGCCAGTCCTGCGCACACGACACCGCGACGGTACCGGTGCACGCCACCGAAGTGCCGGCGCTGGCGCAAGAAGGAAGGGCGCCCGAAGCGTCCGTGCACGCCGGTGCACACCTTCAATCCCCGCCGGAACACGGCCAAGGGGATTTCAGCACCTCGATGCTGGACATATCACCCACGGCAGACCTCCCCGCATGGTCACCGCAAGAGATCAGGGATCCGGTACTGAACGCGCTCTGCGCACAAACAGAGGACTACCTGCGCTTTCTCGCCTACCTGGGTGAAACGAAACTGGTCGACCCGCTCGACCTGACCGCCTTCGGCGTACGGTCGGTGGACGACCTCACGGACGCGCTGCGCACACTTCGATCGGCCGCTGAGGACAAGGGAGGTGAAGCGTGATCAATTCATACGAAGACGCCGTAGCCTGCGCGGAAGAAGTCCTGCGTGAGACCCACCGTACGGCCGTGCCCGACTCGCTCAAGGCGTTCACCGACCGATGCGCCGCCGGAGAAGTACCCGTATCCGGTACGAACCTCGCGACCGTGCTGAGACTCGCGTGGCTCCTCTACCAGATGGGTCTGCACACCTCCTCGCACTCCCTGGTCCAGCGTCTGGTCACCGATCCTCCTCCTGGCTACCCTCCGGGTGGGGACCCCAACCGCTGTGCGGTGCTGCTCACGTGTCTCGGCCATCCCAATGAGGCGCACCGTCTGCTGACCAGTCGTCAAGCGACACAAGTCGACGCGACCATGACGGAAGAGGAGCCCGGCGGCGCATCCGCCGCGGACGGGACGGCGGACGGCTCCGCCCCGGTCGCCGGCAGCACGAATCGGAATGTCTCCGATCGACAGGACTGGGCCGCCGTGCGTGCGGCGGCCAACCTGGCCGCCATAAGCGTCGGCACCGAGCAGCCACAACAGGCGGCACGCTGGCTGGCGCAGGCCGACCTCCTAGTGGCGGAAGCCGTCGGCACACCCCCCGTCGAGGTCAGTCAACTGCTGGCCGGAGTAAAGGTGTTGCTCGCCCGCAGGCAGGCACCCGGCCCGGTGGGCCAGGGAGCGATGGCCGAGTTCGGCAGCGCTTCCCTGGCCGCGATCGAGGCACTGGATCCTCGGGACCCGCAGGGGTACCTGATCGTGGCGCAGCTCGCACTGGCCGTCATCGAGAACGCACGCGACGCACGGGCCAACGCCCGCCTCGAACAGGCGGCTAACGTCTTGGAGGCAGCCAGCCAGCGGCTCTCCGCCATGCTCGGGGCCGACCACCCTCGGGCCCTCGTGGTGCAGGGCAAACTTGCCGCCGTCCACGTCGAATGCGCCCGTGCCGCCCGGTCGCCCCTGCGTCTGGTCAAGGCCACGACCCACCTGGCGTTCATCTGCAAGCGGCTGAACCGGCACGTCGGCGCCCGCCACCCGCAGGCGCTCGCCGCGGTCGGCAACCTCGCCGTCGCCCGCCTGGAGTGCGCACGCGTCGACTACGACCGGACACGTACCGCGGACGTCCTCCAGGACCTGCATCTGCAGTGGCAGAACGTGACGGCACTGGTCGGGAAAGACCACCCCGTCGCCCACCTGGTGCAGGCGTCGTACCAGGTGTGTCAGCGGCTGGCGGAGAAGATCGGCAAGGACCGGCAAACCGCCTCCCCGCGCCCGGCCGCACGGTACGAACGCACCACACCAGCGGATAGCGCGAGACCCTCGGACTTCGCGCCCCCGCCCGCGGCAGCACCTCGCCACCTCCTGACCGCGTCGGGTGCGGCAGTTCAGCTGCGGCCGTCGTCCGCGCTCAGCCCGCAGGTGTCGGTCAACGACATCGGTAACGAGGAAGCCTTCCTCGCCGCGATCGACGAGACGATCAAGTACTTCAACGACGGCGACATCGTCGACGGCGTCATC
>NZ_JBIAEQ010000010.1:0-404356 GCF_042868655.1 Streptomyces sp. NPDC007808 | reverse complement strand
GTTACATTCCGAACCCGGAAGCTAAGCCTTACAGCGCCGATGGTACTGCAGGGGGGACCCTGTGGGAGAGTAGGACACCGCCGAACTCCTTTTAAGGGGCTGGATCCTGAACTTCGGTTCGGAGTCCAGCCCTTTTTTGTTCTCCGTCACCTCAAGTTCACGTTGCGCAAGCACCATCGCCGATATGGGTACTGCTGCGATGCTCAAGGCCGCCGGCATAGGAGTCGGCGACGAGGTTGTCGTACCGGCCTTCGGGAACGTCGAAGTCGCCGTGTCCGTGATATCGGCGGGGGCGCTGCCGGTCTTCGCCGACATAGATCCGGTGACGTACTGCCTGGATGCCGCCGCGGTCGAGGCGGTCGTCACTCCACGGACGGCGGCCGTCGTCGCCGTACATCGTTTCGGTCGGTCTGCGGATATCGCGGGATTGCACGCGGCAGGGCAGCGGCACGGGCTGTTGATCCTGGAGCAGGGGGAGTCCGAGGCGCCGTACGACGAGGTGGCTCAGCGCAGGCAGCGGGCCGCGTATCTGGATGCGAAGTTGAAGGGTGTGCGCACGCCCGATGGTGGTGACGGGCACACCTACCAGCAATATGTCGTGCGGGTGCCGGGTAACGGGCGGCCGGATCGGGACGCGTTTGCCCGAGCCGTGCGGGCCAAGGGAGTTGAGTGCCGGGTGCCGGTGAAGACGCCTGTGCACCGGCTGCCGGAGTTCCGGCGGTGTGTGTCCCTGCCGGAGACCGAGCGAGCCGCGGATGAAACGTTGGCTCTTCCGGTCGATGCCGCTTTGACCAAGCGGGACATGCAGCGGATCGTGTCCGCCTGCAACGCGCTCGGGGGGCTGCTCCAACCTGCCTTCTAGCGAGTTTGGGAGCACGGGCGTGTTCGGGGTATGATCTATTCCGTTGCCGCGAGGGGAACTTCGCAAAAGGCAGCTGGCCCCTATAGCTCAGTCGGCAGAGCGTCTCCATGGTAAGGAGAAGGTCAACGGTTCGATTCCGTTTGGGGGCTCCAGACAAAAAGGCCCCACCCTTTCGGGTGGGGCCTTTTTCGTGTCCGTCCGTGGTGTCCTTCCTCAGTCCTTGTGGAGGCCCGGTACGCGCATGGCCAGGATCGCCATGTCGTCGGAGGGGGCGTCCGAGGCGAAGCGTTCGACGGCGCGCATGATCCGTGCGGCGACCGCGCCGGCGGTCAGGCCCGTGCAGGTGGTGAGGACGTCCGCGAGGCCGTCGTCCCCCAGCATGCGGCTGCCTTCGCGGCGCTCGGTGACGCCGTCGGTGACGCACAGGAGGACGTCACCCGGATCGAGGGTGACCGTCTGCTGGTAGAGCTCCAGGTCGTCCATGACGCCGAGGAGCGGCTGGGGATCGGCGGCCGGTTCCACGGTGCCGTCCTGGCGCAGGCGCAGGGGGAGCGGGTGGCCGGCGCAGACGACCTTCAGTTCCGCGCTGCCGTCCTCCTGCGGCCTCAACTCGCCGTAGAGCAGGGTCAGGAAGCGGCTGCGGGCCCCCTCGTCGAGGATCGCGGAGTTGAGGCGCTCCAGCACCGCGGGGCCGCTGAGACCCTCGCGTGCCAGGAGGCGCAGGGCGTGCCGGGCGAGGCCCGTGACCGCCGCCGCGTTCGGGCCCGTACCGCAGACGTCGCCGATGGCGAAGCCGTACGCGCCGTCGCTGATGGGGAAGAGGTCGTAGAAGTCACCGCCGACCTCGTTGCCCTCGCCAGCCGCGCGGTAGATGACCTCGACCTCGACACCGTCGATCTCGGGCAGCTCCGGAGGCAGCAGGCTGCGTTGGAGGGACTGGCTGATGGCGGTGCGCTCGGAGTAGAGGCGGGCGTTGTCCAGGGCCAGGGCGGCTCGGCGGCTCAAGTCCTCGGCGAGTTCCAGGATTTCCTGGCGGAAGTGTTCGTCGGTGGGCTTGCCGAGGGTCAGCATGCCGATGACGCGGTTGCGGGCGACCAGGGGGAGGACCACCGTCTCGCCGCCGACCGCGGACGCGGTGGCGAGGGTCGGTCCGATACCGATGTTCCCGCTGACTCGATGCGGGGGCTCGCCCAGGCCGAGGCTGCGCATCGAGGTGCGCAGGGCCGCTTGGTGAGCGGCCTGTGCGGGGGCCGACCAGACGCGGGCGCCGGGGGTGGGAACCGGGTCCGGCGGGGCGATCTTGGACAGCAGGGACTTGATGCCGTCGATCAGTTCCTCGTCCTCGTGCAGGACGTACGAGAGGTAGGGCTCCGAGGCCTGGTCGGCGATCGTGTAGACGGCGCACCAGGTGGCCAGGGTCGGGACCGTCATCTGGGCCATCAGGGCCAGGGTCTGGTCGCGGTCCAGAGTGCCGGCCAGGAGGTCGGAGGCCTCGACCAGGAAGCTGAGCGAGCCTCGGCGCAGGCGTTCGAGTTCGCCGAGGCGGGCGGACTCGACGGCCAGCGCGATGCGGTCGGCGGCAAACTGGAGGCGCAGGGCCTCTTCGTTGGAGTATCTGCCGGGGGCTTCGGCGGCGACGCCGAGGGAGCCGGTGAGTCGGCCCTCGACCTTGAGGGGGACCGTGACGACGGAGCGCATGCCAGTACCGCTCAGCAGGGGGACGGCGCCGGGGACCATGGTGAGGTCCTCGTGGACCGACGGCATGCGGGCGGAGCCGTAGCGGCCGGGACCGGCTTCGACGGGCACGCGCGCGAAGCGCTGGCGGGCGGAGGGCAGGCCGGTCGAGGCGCGGACCTCCAGCTCCGTTTCGTCGTCGGTGGCCAGGAGCAGGAACGCGGAGTCGCCGTCGAGCATGTCGCGGGCGCGTTCCACCGTGCGCTGGAGCAGGCCGTCGAGGTCGTCGGGGGCCGGGGAGCCGATGAAGACCTCGAAGGGGTCGGTGCTCTGGGCCTCGGTGGTGGTGGAGGTGTCGGAGGCCGGGACGCGCAACGGGGTCTGCAATACGGCGCGTTCGTGGTCGCGCACCAGGAGGCAGACCGTGGACGGCTCGCCGCCCGTGTCGCGGACGCGCAGGTGGGAGGCGTACACCGGGGTGACGCGGCCGTTGGCGCCCCTTATGCCGTAGCTGCCTTCCCAGCGGGAGAGTTGGAGGGCCTCCGCGATGCCCGTGCTGGTGCCGGGGGTGTGCGGCCAGGCGGCGAGGTCGGTCAGTGGCTTTCCGACGACCTGCTCAGGGGCGTAGCCGAAGAGGTCCTCGGCGTCCTCGTTCCAGGACGAGATGGAGCCCGTGCGGTCGATCTGGATCACCGCTACGCGGACCCGGCCGTCGGCGAGCGGGAGGAGGTCGGAGGGCAGGGACGGACCTGCGGCGCGGGTGCCCACCGGGCGCTCGGGAAGGTCGAGTTGGAACCACACCTGCTTGTGCGTGGGCGTGTACTCGACGCCCCAGCGTCCGGCCAGGGCCGCGCAGAGCTGGAGGCCGCGGCCGCCCTCGCGGTCCGGGCTGCCCATGTTGACGGGCGATCCCTGGAGGGGGATCTCGCGCTCGGGATAGCGGTCGGCCACCTCGATGCGTACACCGTCGTCGCTGCGCAGGCACAGCACGTCGGCAGAGGTGCCCGCGTGCACCACGGCGTTGGTCACCAGCTCGCTGGTGAGGACGACGGCGTCGTCGACGATGTCGGCGAAGCCCCAGCCCTGGAGGGTGTCGCGGACGAAGGAGCGGGCGCTCGCCACCGATCGCCCGACGGGATCGAAGCTGGCTGCCGCGCGCGCGGTGATCACAGAACTCCTCGACCGATTGTCGACGTGCAGGGCTTGCGGGCCGGCAGGCTCGTGCCGCTGGTGCGGCAGCTGTGTGCCGTTCGGCCCGTCCGGGGGCTGTCCCCCCGGGATCAGTCCGGTGGTCATGTCCGGCTGTCCCTCCGATGCCCGCTCGTACTCCTGCCACCGCCCAGGCCGGACGGACCGGTGCGGCTGGACAGCCGCATGCAAGGTTACTTACCTTCGCCGTCGATGCGGATGCCGGTCTGCAGTGTTTCCGTCCGGAGGGTGTGCGGACGATGTGCGAAGCTGCCGAACTGTTATGGCCGGGTTCAGCCGGGGTGAAACACTGGGCAAGCTTCTTGTGAAGGTCCGGGCAGGCTGAGTGTCATTCACGTACCGCGGGCAGCAGCACGTGGAGTGGCCTGGTATATCCGGCAGGAATACGCATCAGTAACGGGTACGCCGAGCAGTAGCACCCGAGCACAGCAGTAATGGTCGACCCCTGCGGGAGGGACACAGTGGAGTCTGGCGCAGCGACGCGGGGCACTAAGACGCGCGCGAAAGGCGGACCGTCCCTGAAGAACGAGCGCAAGGCGCGAGGCGGGACCACTGCCGTGGACACGGCTGCCCTGAACCGGCTGCTGGCGGCCCTGGTGTCGATGCGCGACGGAAACTTCCGCAAGCGGCTCACGGTGTCCGGCGACGGCGTGATGTCGGAGATCGCCGCGGTCTTCAACGAGGTGGCCGACCGCAATCTCCACCTGACGGGTGAGCTGGCGCGGGTGCGGCGCATGGTGGGACGTGAGGGCAAGCTCACGGAACGCCTGGAGACGGGGGCCTGCGAGGGCTCCTGGGCGGCGGCCGTCGACAACTCGAACGCCTTGGTGGACGACCTGGTACGGCCGGTCTCCGAGGTCGGACGGGTGCTGTCCGCGGTGGCCGAGGGTGATCTCTCGCCGCGCATGGAGCTGCGGACGCAGGCGCCGGACGGCACCGGGCATCCGCTGCGGGGCGAGTTCCTCAAGGTCGGGCGGACTGTCAACAACCTTGTCGATCAGCTGTCGACGTTCACCGACGAGGTCACGCGTGTGGCCAGTGAGGTGGGCACCGAGGGCAAGCTCGGCGGGCAGGCACGCGTGCGTGGCATGTCGGGTTCGTGGAAGGACCTGACGGACTCCGTCAACACGATGGCGTACCGGCTGACGGCTCAGGTGCGGGACATCGCGCTGGTCACCACGGCGGTCGCCAAGGGTGATCTGTCACGGAAGGTCACGGTTCATGTGGCCGGCGAGATGCTGGAGCTGAAGAACACCGTCAACACGATGGTGGACCAGCTGTCGTCCTTCTCCTCCGAGGTGACGCGGGTCGCCCGTGAGGTGGGTACCGAGGGCGAGCTCGGCGGGCAGGCGCAGGTGCCCGGTGTGGCCGGTGTGTGGAAGGACCTCACCGATTCGGTGAACCTGATGGCCGGCAACCTGACGGCGCAGGTGCGTGGGATCGCCCAGGTGACGACCGCGGTCGCCAACGGTGACCTGTCGCAGAAGGTGACGGTGTCGGCGCGGGGCGAGGTCGCGCAGCTCGCGGACACGATCAACCAGATGACCGAGACGCTGCGGATCTTCGCCGACGAGGTCACGCGTGTGGCCAACGAAGTCGGGGCCGAGGGGCAGCTGGGCGGTCAGGCGAACGTTCCGGGTGCGGCGGGGACGTGGAAGGACCTGACGGACTCCGTCAACACGGTGTTCCGGAATTTGACCATTCAGGTGCGGGACATCGCCGCGGTGACGACGGCGGTGGCCAACGGTGACCTGTCGCAGAAGGTCACCGTCGACGTGGCCGGCGAGATGCTGGAGCTGAAGAACACCGTCAACGGCATGGTGGACCAGCTGTCGTCCTTCGGCTCCGAGGTGACGCGAGTCGCTCGTGAGGTCGGTGTCGAGGGTGAGCTCGGCGGGCAGGCCCAGGTGCCGGGTGCGGCGGGGACGTGGAAGGACCTGACGGACTCCGTCAACACCGCGTTCCGCAACCTCACCGGACAGGTCAGGAACATCGCCCAGGTGACGACGGCGGTGGCCAACGGTGACCTGTCGCAGAAGGTCACCGTGGACGTCTCCGGCGAGATGCTCCAGCTGAAGAACACCGTGAACACGATGGTGGACCAGCTGTCGTCGTTCGCCGATCAGGTGACCCGGATGGCCCGGGACGTGGGCACGGAGGGCCGGCTGGGTGGCCAGGCGGTCGTCCCCGGAGTGGCCGGCACGTGGAAGGAGCTCACCGACTCCGTCAACGGAATGGCAGGAAACCTCACCGCCCAGGTGCGCAACATCGCGCAGGTGACCACCGCCGTCGCCCGCGGTGACCTCTCGCAGAAGATCGACGTCGACGCGCGTGGCGAGATCCTGGAGCTGAAGAACACCATCAACACGATGGTCGACCAGCTCTCCGGCTTCGCCGACCAGGTGACCCGGGTGGCCCGCGAGGTGGGTACCGAGGGCCGCCTCGGCGGTCAGGCCCAGGTGCCCGGCGTCGCCGGTGTGTGGCGGGACCTCACCGACTCCGTGAACGGTATGGCAGGAAACCTTACTGCCCAGGTGCGGAACATCGCGCAGGTCGCCACCGCGGTGGCCCGGGGTGACCTGTCGCAGAAGATCACTGTGGACGCGCGCGGCGAGATCCTGGAGCTCAAGAACACGCTGAACACGATGGTCGACCAGCTGTCGTCGTTCGCGGAGGAGGTCACCAGGGTCGCCCGCGAGGTGGGTACGGAGGGCCAGCTCGGCGGCCAGGCCGAGGTGCAGGGTGTCTCCGGCACCTGGAAGGACCTCACCCAGTCCGTGAACGGCATGGCGAACAACCTGACCCTTCAGGTGCGCTCCATCGCCGACGTCACCACGGCGGTCGCCAAGGGCGATCTGTCGAAGAAGATCACCGTCGACGCCAAGGGCGAGATCCTCGAACTCGTCACGACCGTCAACACCATGGTCGACCAGCTGTCCAGCTTCGCCGAGCAAGTGACCCGGGTGGCCCGTGAGGTGGGCACGGAGGGCATCCTGGGCGGTCAGGCCCATGTGCCCGGTGTCACGGGCATCTGGAAGGACCTGAGCGACAACGTGAACCTGATGGCCAAGAACCTGACCATCCAGGTCCGCAACATCTCCCAGGTGTCGGCCGCGGTCGCCAACGGCGACCTGACACGCCAGGTGACGATCGAGGCGCGCGGTGAGGTCGCGCAGCTCGCCGACACCATCAACACCATGGTGAAGACGCTGAGTTCGTTCGCCGAGCAGGTCACCAAGGTGGCCCGTGAGGTGGGCACGGACGGCATCCTCGGCGGTCAGGCGCACGTTCCGGGCGTCGCGGGCACCTGGAAGGACCTCACGGAGTCCGTGAACCAGATGGCGTCCAACCTGACCGGTCAGGTGCGCAACATCGCCATGGTCACCACCGCCATCGCCAAGGGTGACCTGACCAAGAAGATCGACATCGACGCGCGTGGCGAGATCCTGGAGCTGAAGACGACGATCAACACGATGGTCGACCAGCTGTCGTCCTTCGCCGAAGAGGTGACCCGAGTCGCCCGCGAGGTGGGTACCGAGGGGCAGCTCGGTGGACAGGCACGCGTGCGGGACGTCGACGGCACCTGGCGCGACCTGACCGAGTCCGTGAACGAAATGGCAGGAAACCTTACTCGGCAGGTGCGTGCCATCGCGCGCGTGGCGACCGCGGTGACCCGAGGCGACCTGAACCTGAAGATCGATGTCGACGCGTCCGGCGAGATCCAGGAGCTTCAGGACTACATCAACAAGATGATCGCCAACCTGCGCGACACCACGATCGCCAACAAGGAGCAGGACTGGCTCAAGGGCAACCTCGCCCGCATCTCCGCGCTCATGCAGGGCCGCCGCGACCTGGAGGACGTGGCCTCGCTGATCATGAGCGAGCTGACGCCGGTCGTGTCCGCCCAGCACGGCGCGTTCTTCCTGGCGATGCCGCTGGTCGACGGCAAGGACATGAGCGCCGAGGGGGAGGATCAGTACGAGCTGCGGATGCTGGGGTCGTACGCCTACTCGATGGGATCCATGCCGACGTCGTTCCGGCCAGGCGAGGGCCTGATCGGGACGGCCGCCATGGAGAAGCGCACGATCCTGGTCGAGAACGCGCCCAGCGGCTATCTGAAGATCTCCTCCGGGCTCGGCGAGGCGCCGCCCGCGCAGGTGATCGTCCTTCCGGTGCTGTTCGAGGGCAAGGTGCTCGGCGTGATCGAGCTGGCCTCCTTCACCCCCTTCACGCAGATCCAGAAGGATTTCCTCAACCAGATCGCCGAGATGATCGCGACCAGCGTCAACACCATCTCCGTCAACACCAAGACCGAGGTGCTGCTGAAGCAGTCGCAGGAGCTGACCGAGCAACTGCGCGAGCGGTCGGCCGAGTTGGAGAACCGGCAGAAGGCCCTCCAGGCGTCCAACGCCGAGTTGGAGGAGAAGGCCGAGCTGCTGGCCCAGCAGAACCGCGACATCGAGGTGAAGAACACCGAGATCGAGGAGGCGCGGCAGGTGCTGGAGGAGCGGGCCGAGCAGCTCGCGGTCTCCATGCGCTACAAGAGCGAGTTCCTCGCGAACATGTCGCACGAGCTGCGTACGCCGCTCAACTCGCTGCTGATCCTGGCCAAGCTGCTCGCGGACAACGCCGAGGGGAACCTCTCGCCGAAGCAGGTCGAGTTCGCCGAGACGATCCATGGCGCGGGCTCCGACCTGCTCCAGCTGATCAACGACATCCTGGACCTGTCGAAGGTCGAGGCGGGCAAGATGGACGTCTCGCCGACCCGGATCGCGCTCGTCCAGCTCGTCGACTACGTGGAGGCCACCTTCCGCCCGCTGACCGCGGAGAAGGGCCTGGACCTGTCCGTACGGGTCTCGCCGGAGCTGCCCGCCACGTTGCACACCGACGAGCAGCGCCTGCTGCAGGTGCTGCGCAACCTGCTGTCCAACGCGGTGAAGTTCACCGACTCGGGGTCGGTCGAGCTGGTCATCAGGCCCGCCGGTACGGACGTGCCGCAGAAGATCCGGGAGCAGTTGCTGGAGGCCGGTTCCCTCGCCGAGGCGGACGCGCCCCTGATCGCGTTCTCCGTGACCGACACCGGCATCGGGATCGCCGCCAGCAAGATGCGGGTGATCTTCGAGGCGTTCAAGCAGGCGGACGGCACGACCAGCCGCAAGTACGGCGGTACGGGGCTGGGGCTGTCCATCTCGCGGGAGATCGCCCAGCTGCTCGGCGGGGAGATCCACGCGCAGAGCGAGCCGGGGCGCGGCTCGACGTTCACGCTGTATTTGCCGCTGCATCCGAGCGAACTGCCTCCGCACGGCTACCAGCAGCAGCTGCCGCCCCTGGACGCGGGCGACCTGGTGGCCTCGGCGGCCGAGCTGGCGGAGCTGGCGGACGTGGAGGTCGAGACGCCGGCCGAGGTGCGGTCGTACCGGGAGACGCAGAACGGCGCCGCCGCGCTCTTCAGGCGCCGCCGCAGGGCCGCGACCGAGCTGGAGCAGCGCCCGGCGCAGCAGGAGCAGTGGTCGGCGGCGGAGCAGGGCTCGGCGCCGCAGTCGTTCCGGGGCATCCGGTTCGGCGGCGAGAAGGTGCTGATCGTCGACGACGACATCCGCAACGTCTTCGCGCTGACCAGCGTTCTGGAGCAGCACGGCCTGTCCGTGCTGTACGCCGAGAACGGCCGGGAGGGCATCGAGGTCCTCGAACAGCATGACGACGTGGCGGTCGTCCTGATGGACATCATGATGCCGGAGATGGACGGGTACGCGACGACCACGGCGATCCGCAGGATGCCGCAGTTCGCTGGTCTCCCGATCATCGCGCTGACCGCCAAGGCGATGAAGGGCGACCGCGAGAAGGCGATCGAATCCGGCGCGTCCGATTACGTGACGAAGCCGGTGGACCCCGATCATCTGCTGGCGGTGATGAACCAGTGGATGAGGGAGCAGTGACGGGAACGAACGGTGGGCACACAAAGTTGCTGACTCAGTGTGCTCGAAGTCGTGTAGAAGCGCGGGATTCGGGGAACCTTCTGGTCTCCTGCCGCGTTTCTGCTACGTGCACAGTGACATCGCGGTGACAGGGTGTGGCGACAGGCGGGGTGCGGCTACCATGACCGGCACGAGGGCGGGCGGCGTAAGGGAGCCGTCCCCTGGGGCGGAGCCCGGTGCACTGCCGGGGCGAGGAGGGCGGGCCATGGTGCAGAAGGCCAAGATCCTCCTGGTCGATGACCGGCCGGAGAATCTGCTGGCGCTGGAGGCGATCCTCTCTGCGCTCGATCAGACCCTGGTGCGGGCATCGTCCGGGGAGGAAGCGCTCAAAGCACTGCTGACGGACGACTTCGCGGTCATTCTGCTGGACGTTCAGATGCCGGGAATGGACGGTTTCGAAACCGCCGCGCACATCAAGCGGCGGGAACGGACCCGGGACATCCCGATCATCTTCCTCACCGCGATCAACCACGGCCCGCACCACACCTTCCGCGGGTACGCGGCGGGCGCGGTGGACTACATCTCCAAGCCGTTCGACCCGTGGGTGCTGCGGGCCAAGGTCTCGGTGTTCGTCGAGCTGTACATGAAGAACTGCCAGCTGCGCGAGCAGGCGGCGCTGCTGCGGCTCCAGTTGGAGGGCGGCGGCAAGGCAGCGGACGCCAAGGAGCCCGCGGGCCTCCTGGCGGAGCTGTCGGCGCGGCTCGCGGCGGTCGAGGAGCAGGCCGAGGCGCTGTCCAAGCAGCTGGACGACGAGTCGGCGGACGCGGCTGCGGTGGCCACCGCGGCCCATCTCGAACGCAAACTCACGGGTCTGCGGCGGGCGCTGGACGCCCTGGAGCCCGGCACCGGAAGCACCTCGTCGGTGTCCTCGCAGAACTGACGTCGCCGTACGGGGCGTTGCCGGCCGGTGTCGAGTCGTCCTGCCCGTGACCGGTGGGTGAACCGGCGTCAGTTCCGCGCCCGAGCAAGGGCGACACGAACGGGTGAAGCAGTGGGCACACGTGTCCACTGTCTTCTCCACCGGTAACCTCACCTCCATGGCCTCACGTCCCTCCGCAGCCAAGAAGCCGCCCGCGAAGAAGGCGGCCGCTTCCGCGAAGGCTCCGGCGAAGAAGGCCGCCGCCAAGAAAGCCCCCGCCAAGAAGGCGCCGGCCAAGAAGGCCGCGGCGAAGAAAGCCGCGCCGCCGAAACCGGCACCCAATCCCACCGGGGGCGTCTACCGGCTGGTGCGCGCCGTCTGGCTCGGGCTCGCGCACGCCGTCGGCGCGGTGTTCCGCGGCATAGGGCAGGGCGCGAAGAACCTCGACCCCGCCCATCGCAAGGACGGCGTCGCGCTGTTGCTTCTCGGCCTCGCGCTGATCGTCGCCGCCGGTACCTGGTCCAATCTGCGCGGTCCCGTCGGTGATCTCGTCGAGATGCTGGTGACCGGTGCCTTCGGCCGGCTCGACCTGCTCGTGCCGATACTGCTCGCGGTCGTCGCCGTACGGTTCATCCGGCACCCCGAGAAGCCCGAGGCCAACGGCCGTATCGTCATCGGACTGTCGGCGCTGGTCATCGGTGTGCTCGGCCAGGTCCACGTCGCCGTCGGCTCGCCCGCCCGCAGTGACGGCATGCAGGCGATAAGGGACGCCGGCGGGCTCATCGGCTGGGGCGCGGCGACTCCGCTGACGTACGCCATGGGCGAGGTCCTCGCCGTACCGCTGCTCGTACTGCTGACGATCTTCGGTCTGCTGGTCGTCACGGCCACCCCGGTCAACGCCATCCCGCAGCGGCTGCGGCAGCTCGGGGTGCGCCTCGGCATCCTGCCCGATCCCACCGAGGACGACGAGTTCGGCGACGACGACCAGCGCTACGACGACCAGTGGCGCCAATCGCTGCCCGCGTCGCGCAGCCGCAGGCGGGGGCCGGCCCCTGAGGCGTACGACCCCGACGGCGCCGAACAGGAGGCCCTCTCGCGGCGTCGTGGCCGCCCGAGGCGCTCGGCGGTGCCGCAACCCGAGATGGACCGCCCCATGGACGCTGTGGACGTCGCAGCGGCCGCGGCGGCGGCTCTCGACGGTGCCGTCCTGCACGGAATGCCGCCGTCGCCGATCGTCGCCGACCTCACTCAGGGCGTCAGCGTGGGCGACCGGGCGGAGACCACGCCGGTGCCGACACCGGTTCCGGCCGCGCGGCCGCCCAAGCAGGAGAAGCCGCCGAAGAGCAAGGCCGTGGACCGCACCAGGGCCGAGTCGCCGGACCTCGCCAGGTCCGGGGTCCCCGACCTGACCAAGGCCGCGCCGCAGGAGATCCGGGACCTGCCGCCGCGCGCGGAACAGCTCCAGCTGGCCGGTGACATCACGTACGCGCTCCCGTCGCTCGACCTCCTTGAGCGCGGCGGCCCCGGCAAGTCGCGCAGCGCCGCCAACGACGCCATCGTCGAGTCGCTCACCACCGTCTTCACCGAGTTCAAGGTCGACGCCCGCGTCACCGGCTTCACGCGGGGACCGACGGTCACGCGCTACGAGGTCGAGCTCGGGCCCGCTGTGAAGGTCGAGCGGATCACCGCGCTGACGAAGAACATCGCGTACGCCGTCGCCAGCCCGGACGTGCGGATCATCAGCCCGATCCCGGGCAAGTCCGCCGTCGGCATCGAGATCCCGAACACGGACCGTGAGATGGTCAACCTCGGTGACGTGCTGCGTCTCGCGGCCGCCGCGGAGGACGACCATCCGATGCTGGTCGCGCTCGGCAAGGACGTCGAGGGCGGGTACGTGATGGCCAACATCGCGAAGATGCCGCATGTGCTGGTCGCCGGTGCGACCGGTTCCGGTAAGTCGTCGTGCATCAACTGCTTGATCACTTCGGTCATGATGCGGGCGACCCCGGAGGACGTCCGGATGGTGCTCGTCGACCCCAAGCGCGTCGAGCTGACCGCGTACGAGGGCATCCCGCACCTGATCACGCCGATCATCACCAACCCCAAGCGGGCCGCCGAGGCGCTCCAGTGGGTCGTACGGGAGATGGACCTTCGCTACGACGACCTGGCGGCGTACGGCTACCGGCACATCGACGACTTCAACGAGGCCGTGCGCAGCGGCAAGGTGAAGGCGCCCGAGGGCAGTGAGCGCGAGCTCCAGCCGTACCCGTACCTCCTGGTGATCGTCGACGAGCTCGCCGACCTGATGATGGTCGCTCCCCGCGACGTCGAGGACGCGATCGTGCGCATCACGCAGCTCGCGCGCGCGGCCGGCATCCACCTGGTGCTCGCCACGCAGCGTCCGTCGGTCGACGTCGTCACCGGTCTGATCAAGGCGAACGTCCCCTCACGGCTCGCGTTCGCCACGTCGTCGCTCGCCGACTCCCGCGTCATCCTCGACCAGCCCGGCGCCGAGAAGCTCATCGGGAAGGGCGACGGGCTGTTCCTGCCGATGGGTGCGAACAAGCCCACCCGTATGCAGGGCGCGTTCGTGACCGAGGAGGAGGTCGCGGCGGTCGTCCGGCACTGCAAGGACCAGATGGCACCCGTCTTCCGGGACGACGTCGTCGTGGGGACCAAGCAGAAGAAGGAGATCGACGAGGAGATCGGCGACGACCTCGACCTGCTGTGCCAGGCGGCCGAGCTGGTGGTCTCCACTCAGTTCGGGTCGACCTCGATGCTCCAGCGCAAGCTGCGGGTCGGGTTCGCCAAAGCCGGGCGGCTGATGGACCTCATGGAGTCGCGGGGCATCGTTGGGCCGAGCGAGGGTTCCAAGGCTCGTGACGTTCTTGTGAAAGCTGATGACCTGGACGGCGTGCTCGCGGTCATCCGCGGGGAGGCATAAAGCAGTCAGGAGCGGAAACAAGGAGGCAGTGGCCGCCCTGCGGGCGGGTGGGCGATGGTTCGATGCCCGATCGTGATCCACCCGTGAGGGATCTTCGAGCAACCCTTTTCCTTCGGCGTACGTCAAGTTGAGCGAAGTGACAAACCCGTAGTCCACCATCGGCGTGTCCGGCCATTCCGATGGCGTACAAAGTCCCACCGCCCGGTTGCCCCACCCTTTTGCACCCCCCCTAGACTGAACCTCCAGCACAGGTGGCTTAAACGCTCGAAAGGCGCCCCCGTGTCCATCGGCAACTCCCCTGAAGACGAGCGTCCGTTCGAAGACGTACACGACGAAGACCGCCCCTCGATCGGCCGTGCCCTCAGGCAGGCGCGCATCGACGCCGGGCTGACCGTCGACGACGTCAGCAGTGCCACCCGGGTCCGCATCGCCATCGTGCATGCCATCGAGGCGGACAACTTCGCTCCCTGCGGCGGCGACGTGTACGCCCGAGGCCATATCCGGACCCTGGCCAGGGCCGTCGACCTCGATCCGGCTCCCCTCCTCGCCCAGTACGACGACTCGCACGGCGGTCGACCGGCGCCCACCCCGGCCGCCCCTTTGTTCGAGGCGGAGCGCATCCGTCCCGAGCGGCGCGGACCCAACTGGACCGCGGCCATGGTCGCCGCGATCGTCGCGGTGATCGGGTTCGTCGGTTTCACCGCGTTCAAGGGCGAGGACGAGGGCGGCAAGTCGTCCGTCGCCGAGGGCGGGTCGGTGCCCACGGCCGACAAGACCAAGCCCACCCCGAAGACCGACAAGCCCAAGGACCCGAAGCCGGAGCCGTCGGACAGCGCCATCGCGGCCGTCCCCCAGGACAAGGTGACCGTGAAGGTCAGCGCCGTCGACGGCAGGAGCTGGGTCGGGGTCAAGGACCACAACGGCCGGCTGCTCTTCGACGACCTGCTCAAGCAGGGTGACTCCAAGACCTTCCAGGACAGCGAGAAGATCAACCTCGTCCTCGGCGACGCTGGTGCGATCGACCTGTACGTCAACGGCAAGAAGATCGACGACGACTGGCAGCCCGGCGCCGTGGAGCGCCTCACCTACACGAAGGGCGACCCGCAGGCCGGATAAGTCCGGCCGAAGGGTTGAGCACGGACGGGGTTGGCCAAGATCGGCCAACCCCGTCGACGTGGGCCGTCAGTGAGACAAAGTAGTCTTGAGCCCATGCCTGAACGCCGTACCGTCGCACTCGTCACTCTTGGCTGCGCCCGTAACGAGGTGGACTCGGAGGAGCTCGCAGGCCGCTTGGAGGCGGACGGCTGGGACCTCGTGGAGGACGCCGCGGACGCGGACGTGGCCGTCGTCAACACGTGCGGCTTCGTCGACGCCGCCAAGAAGGACTCCGTCGACGCGCTCCTGGAGGCCAACGACCTCAAGGGCCATGGAAGAACCCAGGCCGTCGTGGCGGTGGGCTGCATGGCCGAGCGGTACGGCAAGGACCTCGCCGAGGCCCTGCCCGAGGCCGACGGCGTGCTCGGCTTCGACGACTACGCCGACATCTCGGACCGCCTCCAGACCATCCTGTCCGGCGGTGTCCACGCCTCGCACACCCCGCGCGACCGCCGCAAGCTGCTGCCGATCAGCCCGGCCGAGCGCCAGGAGTCCGCAGCCGAGGTCGCCCTGCCCGGGCACGCGCCCGCCGACCTCCCGGAGGGACTCGCTCCGGCCTCCGGCCCCCGTGCGCCCCTGCGCCGCCGTCTGGACGGCGCCCCGGTCGCCTCGGTGAAGCTCGCCTCCGGCTGCGACCGCCGCTGCACCTTCTGCGCCATCCCGTCCTTCCGCGGCTCCTTCATCTCGCGCCGCCCGAGCGACGTGTTGAACGAGACGCGGTGGCTCGCCGAGCAGGGCGTCAAGGAGATCATGCTGGTCTCCGAGAACAACACGTCGTACGGCAAGGACCTGGGCGACATCCGGCTGCTGGAGTCCCTCCTGCCGGAGCTGGCGGAGGTCGACGGCATCGAGCGGGTCCGCGTCAGCTACCTCCAGCCGGCCGAGATGCGGCCCGGGCTGATCGACGTCCTGACCTCGACGCCGAAGATCGCCCCGTACTTCGACCTGTCCTTCCAGCACTCCGCCCCGAACGTGCTGCGCGCCATGCGCCGCTTCGGCGACACCGACCGCTTCCTGGAACTGCTCGACACCATCCGCGGCAAGGCCCCCCAGGCCGGTGTGCGCTCCAACTTCATCGTCGGCTTCCCCGGCGAGACCGAGGCCGACCTGGCGGAGCTGGAGCGGTTCCTGAACGGTGCGCGGCTGGACGCCATCGGGGTCTTCGGCTACTCCGACGAGGAGGGCACGGAGGCGGCGACGTACGACAACAAGCTGGACGAGGACGTCGTCGCCGAGCGACTGGCGCATGTCTCCCGGCTGGCCGAGGAACTCGTCTCGCAGCGGGCCGAGGAGCGCGTCGGCGAGACCGTGCACGTGCTGGTCGAGTCGGTGGGCGCCGAGGACGCGCCGGAGGGCGCCCACGGCCGCGGCGCGCACCAGGCGCCCGAGACGGACGGGCAGGTGCTGCTCACGAGCGGCGCGGGCCTGAGCATCGGTCGTATGGTCGAGGCGAAGGTGGTCGGTACGGAAGGTGTCGACCTGGTGGCCGAGCCGCTGCAGGGCACGCTCGCGTGTAGTGAGGAGGCGGGCAGATGACCGGAGTTCCGGCGTCCGCCGCGGGAGGTTCCTCCAAGACGGGTCCGGCGGGCCAGGCGAGTACGGTGGGGCCGGCCGGTCCGTCCAAGGCCGGTAGCCCGAAGGCGGGCGGCGACGAAGCCGGTGTCCCGGGTGGTGGCAAGTCGCCGCGTGGGGGGAAGATCGCGGCCGCGGCGGTCAACCAGGCGAGTGTCTGGAACATCGCCAACCTGCTGACCATGCTCAGGCTGGTCCTCGTGCCCGCGTTCGTCGCCCTGATGCTGGCCGACGGCGGATACGACCCGGCGTGGCGTTCCTTCGCCTGGGCGGCGTTCGCCGTTGCCATGATCACCGACCTGTTCGACGGCCATCTGGCACGGGCGTACAACCTCGTCACCGACTTCGGGAAGATCGCCGATCCCATCGCCGACAAGGCGATCATGGGGGCGGCGCTGATCTGCCTGTCCGCACTGGGTGATCTGCCCTGGTGGGTGACGGGCGTCATCCTCGGCCGGGAACTCGGGATCACTCTGCTGCGTTTCATCGTCATCCGGTACGGCGTGATCCCGGCGAGCCGTGGCGGCAAGCTCAAGACCCTCACACAGGGCGTGGCCGTCGGGATGTACATCCTCGCGCTGACGGGGTGGCTGGCCACGCTGCGGTGGTGGGTGATGGCCGCGGCGGTCGTCCTGACCGTGGTGACCGGGCTCGACTATGTGAGACAAGCCATTGTGCTGCGTCGGCGGGGAATCGCCGCGCGCAAGGCCGCGTCGGAGGAGACGGAAGCGTGAATTCCACGGCCGCCGACGTGGTGCGACTACTGACGGTGAGAGGTGAGACGCTCGCTGTCGCCGAGTCGCTGACCGGTGGGCTCGTTGCGGCGGAAGTCACAGCGGTCCCCGGGGCGTCCAAGGTCTTCCGTGGGTCGGTGACCGCCTACGCCACCGAGCTGAAGCATCGGCTGATCGGCGTCGACGCCACCCTGCTGGAGCAACACGGCCCGGTGAATCCGCAGGTCGCGGCAGAGATGGCGGTCGGTGTGCGGAAGGCTCTGGGGTCCGACTGGGGAATTGCGACGACCGGTGTCGCGGGACCCGAGAGACAGGACGGCCACCCCGTGGGCACGGTTTTCGTTGCCGTGAACGGGCCCTTCGACCAGGGTTCCGGTTCCGCCGGTGGCGGAAAAGTAGAGGCCCTGCGGTTGAACGGCGACCGTGCGGAAATTCGTATGGAGAGTGTACGGAGCGTACTCGCACTGCTTCTGACGGAGCTTGCGAGCGAACACAGTGGGAATGAGCGGACACAGGATACGGAACAGAACGGGGGGTTTTGATGTTTGCAGCCCTGAGTGAACACGACATCGCTCCCCGCACGGCCGCGGCGCAAGGCGGTACGGTGGGGCGTGAAGGATGCGGCTACGCGGTCCGAGGAGGGAGCCACCGATGATTCTGCTCCGTCGCCTGCTGGGTGACGTGCTGCGTCGGCAGCGCCAGCGCCAGGGCCGTACTCTGCGCGAAGTCTCCTCGTCCGCCCGAGTCTCACTCGGCTATCTCTCCGAGGTGGAGCGGGGGCAGAAGGAGGCTTCCTCCGAACTGCTCGCCGCGATCTGCGACGCGCTGGACGTACGGATGTCCGAGCTCATGCGGGAAGTGAGCGACGAACTCGCCCTCGCCGAGCTGGCCCAGTCTGCTGCGGCCACCCCCAGCGAGCCTGTGCCCACGTCGGTCCGTCCGATGCTGGGTTCCGTGTCGGTGACCGGTGTGCCACCGGAACGAGTGACCATCAAGGCGCCTTCCGAGGCGGTGGACGTGGTCGCCGCGTGACGGTGACGCTCACGCGTGTGGGCTGACCACCATGCGCTGAGGGAGTTGTGTGAGGCCCCGGCCAGGGCTTTTCCAGGGAGATCTGGAGGAGCGCGGTCGGGGTTTCGTGCTGTGCGGGGCATGCCCGGCCCGTCGGGGTCCCGTTTGCCGGGCGGTGGCCCGGAGGCCATCGTGGAGGGTGTGACGGCGCCTGACTCGCCGTGACGACGTTGGCCCGCGCTGCATCCTTGTGCCCTTGATGCGCCCTCCCGGCGGGTGAACGGGCGGCCTAGCCTCGGGCTGGAGGTGGGTGGATGGCACGGCCGATAGCGCGCTGGGGGGTGTTCCTCGGTCTCGGGGCGCTGTGGTGGTGGGCCGTGCTGCGGCTCGCGCTGGTGCCGGATGCCGGGGCGCTGGAGGGGGCCGTGGCCGCCGGCGGGTGGGGGCTGAGCCTGCTGCCGGTGCACTGTGTGCCGAAGCGGCGGGCGGTGGGAGCGGTCGATGCGCGACGCTGGGCGGTGGCCTGGCGGGTGGAGCGGACTACCACGGCATCGCGACACCGCCGTTCGGACGCAGGATCTGCCCCGTCGTGAAGGACGTGGCGTCGGATGCCAGGTGCAGCACGGCGTGCGCGATGTCCTCCGGCTCGCCGACCCGGCCCAGCGGCGACATCCGGGCCATGAGCGCCTCGGCCCGAGTCTGCGCCGCGGTGTCGTGGCGGTCGGTCATGGGCGTGCGGATCCAGCCCGGGGCGACCGCGTTGACGCGGATGCCGTGCGGGCCCATCTCGGTCGCCAGTGTCTTCGTCAGTTGTACGACGGCCGCCTTGGCCGCGCCGTAGCAGAGCAGGCCGGGGCCGCCGGTGTCGACCGCGCCCGAGGCCATCGTGATGATGCTGCCCCTGACGCGCTGGGCGAGCATCGCGCGGGCTGCCTCCTGGCAGGCGTACAGCACCCCTTTGAAGTTGACGTCCAGTACGCGGTCGAGGTCGTCGTCGCGGGTCTCCAGTACGGGGCTGCTGTGCATGATCCCGGCGACCGCCGCCATCACGTCGAGCCGCTCGCAGGAGGCGACGGCCTGGCGGAGCCGGTCGCGGTCGGTGACGTCGAGGTGGTGGGTACGGGCGGCGCCGCCGTTCGCCTTGATCAGAGCCGCCGTGTCCTGCAGGCCCTGTGCGTCGAGGTCGGCGCAGTGCACGACCGCGCCGGCCTCGGCGAGCAGAACGGCCGAGGCGCGGCCGATGCCACTGGCCGCGCCGGTGACGAATGCGGTGCGTCCGGTGAGGTCGTACGCCTTGACGGCCATGAAGGGACGGTACGAAGGTTTCTGACGGTCCGTCAATTGGTTGGGCGGTGCTGGGCTCTGTAGAGGGAGGGCCGGCCGCGCGCCGTGCCCGGGGCCGGGCCCGCCTGGCAGTTCGGGCACCAGTAGGTGGGGCGCTCGCGGGAGCCGTCGCCCTGGTCGGCGACGCGGATCGGGGTGGCGCAGCGCAGACAGGGACGCCTGGCGCGCCCGTACACGAAAAGGTCCTGGCCGCGGTGGCCCGTCGTCCTGCGGATCGGACGCTCGCGGTTGGCTTCCAGGAGCTTCTTCGCCAGGACGGGCAGTTGAGCGGTGTGCTCGGCGGGGAGCGCGCCGACGGGGAGCCAGGGCGTGACACGGAGGAGGAAGCAGAGCTCGCTCTTGTAGACATTGCCGATCCCGGCGAGGTTGCGCTGGTCCAGCAGGGCTTCGCCGAGGGCGCGGTCAGGGTCCGTGAGCAGGTTGGCGAGCGCGCGGTCGGGATCCCAGTCCGGGCCCAGCAGGTCAGGGCCCAGGTGGCCCACGGCGCGGCCTTCGTCGGCGGTACGCAGAAGTTCGAGGACGGGGAGGCGGTAGCCGACGGCCGTGCGGGCGGGTCGGGCGTCGGGGGCTTCCGCGTCCGGGGCCACGGCGAGGACCACTCGGATCTGGTGGGCGGGGCCGCCCGTCCAGCGCTGGTCGTCCGCGTACACCTTCCAGGAGCCCTCCATCCCCAGATGCGTGTGGATCGTCAGGTCGCCCCCGACGCGGGCGAGGAGGTGTTTGCCGCGCGGGGTGACGTCAAGGACGGGACGGCCCGCCAGGTCGACCGTGGCGTACTTCGGGACCCGGAAGTCGCTGAGGGTCAGCGTCCTGCCTGCGAGGGCGGTGTGCAGCCGTCTCGCGGCCTGCCAGACGGTGTCTCCTTCGGGCATGGGTCCAGGGTGGCATGGGGGCGGTCTGAGGGGGCTGGATGGATGGGGGAGTGGGGTGGAGCGGTCTGAGGGTGGCTGGGTGGTGGTCGGGTGGCCGGGCTGGTGGGCTGGGGCGGGTGTCGTGCGGTCGAGTCACGCGGGTGTTGGCTGAGGGCAGGCGGACGTCTGTCGGTCGGGTCGGGGTTCGTCTCAGGCGCGTAGCCGAAGCCCTCGTGGGGTCGCGATGAAGCCCGCTCCTTCCAGGAGGGTGCCGAAGGGGGACGTCAGGGCCGAGGCGCCGTTCACGCGTTCCACCGTGACCGTGCCGAGGGAGCCTGCGCGGGCCGCCGTGGCGAGGGCCTCCGCCGCCGCGCGCAGGGGCGGGTCGTCGGTGGGCTCGGCGTCAGGGCCCGCAGGCCAGGCCAGCAGGGTCTTGCCGCCGCGCTCCATGTAGAGGGTCAGCTCGCCGTCGACGAGCACGACGAGGGAGCCCGCTTTGCGGCCCGGCTTGTGCCCGGCACCGGTGGGAGGCTCGGGCCAGGGGAGGGCGGCGCCGTAAGCGTTCGCCGGGTCCGCGGCGGCGAGGACGACGGCTCTGGTGTCGGGGGCGGGGCGGGCACGGCGGGATCCGAAGCCCGGGGCGGCGCCGGATCCGAAGCTCGGGGCGGCGCCGGGGCCGTACGGTGCGCCGCCGTTGCGCCACGCGGCGTTCTGCGGCGGGCGTCGGCCGTCCTGGGCGGCACGGTCGCGGGGAGAGACGTAGTCGCCCGGGCCGAGGTGGGCGTCCAGGAAGTCGTGGTCGAGGTCGGGGATGTCGTACGCGGGGGCGCCGCTGGGGTGGGCGCCCGTGGGGGTGCCTCCAGGGAGGTGGTACGGCTGATCGTCGGGTCCGTCGGGTCCGTCGGGTCCGTCGGGTCCGTCGGCTTCGTAGGGTCCGTCGGTGTCGGGGGTTGGGGGGTCCTGGCGTGTGCCGAAGCCGGCGGAGGCGCCCAGGCGGTCGGAGGCGTCGGCGTTGCCGGGGGCGGCGGGGGCGGACAGGCCGTCGCCGCGTTCGCGGGCGTTGGCCACCGCGCGGAGGCGGTCCACCGCGCCGTCCATGGCGAACTGGGCGGCGCCGAGACCCTCCACCACATAGCCGCGCCGCGCCTGGCCGGTCTCCTCGAAGGCGGACAGGATGCGGTACGTCGCCGAGAAGCCGCCCTCGACGCCCTCGGCTGCGACCGCGCCCCGGGTCACCACACCGTGCCGGTCGAGGAGGGTGCGGGCCAGGGCATGGGCGCGCACAGTGGGGTCGGGTTCCTGCACCGGGAGCAGCGACCAGCGGCCGGCCACGGTCGGCGGGCCGGTGCGGGAGGCTGTCCGAGCGGCAGCTGTGAGGGAGCCGTAGCGGCCGCGCGGGACGGTGCGCTTGGCGCGGTGCGCCGTCGAGCCCGCCGTGCGGCCCGATCCCAGCAGGGAGCGCAGGGGGGCGAGCGTGTCGTTCGTCAGACGGCCGGACCAGGCCAGCTCCCACAGGGCGTCGGCGAGCTGGGGGTCGGTGGCTTCGGGGTGGGTGGTGGCGCGGATCTGGTCGGCGATCTGACGGAAGAACAGGCCGTAGCCGCCGGACAGGGCGTCCAGGACGGACTGGTGCAGCGCCGTCAGCTCCAAGGGGTGGGGCTGCGCCAGGAGCAGGGGGGCCGCGTCCGCCATGTAGAGACAGACCCAGCCGTCCTTGCCGGGGAGCGAGCCGGCCCCGGCCCAGACGACCTCGCCGGCCGAGGTGAGTTCGTCGAGCATCGCGGGTGTGTAGTTCGCGACGCGGGACGGCAGGACGAGCTTCTCCAGGGCGGACGCGGGCACGGACGCGCCCTGCAACTGCTCGATGGCGCGGACCAGCCCGTCGATGCCGCGCAGCCCGTGGCCCCTGCCGATGTGCTGCCACTGCGGCAGGAACTGGGCGAGCGCGGCCGGCGGCACCGGTTCCAGTTCGTGCCGGAGGGCGGCGAGGGAGCGGCGGCGCAGACGGCGCAGGACCGTCGCGTCGCACCACTCCTGGCCGATGCCGGCCGGGTGGAACTCGCCCTGCACGACGCGTCCGCTCGCCGCCAGCCGCTGGAGGGCGCCGTCCGTGACCGCCGCGCCCAGGCCGAAGCGGGCCGCCGCAGTGGCCGAGGTGAACGGTCCGTGGGTGCGGGCGTAGCGCGCGAGAAGGTCACCGAGCGGGTCCTTGACCGGCTCGGTGAAGGCCTCGGGGACACCGACCGGCAGGGCAGTGCCGAGCGCGTCGCGCAGGCGGCCGGCGTCCTCGATGGCTGCCCAGTGGTCGGTGCCGGCGACACGGACCTTGATGGCACGCCGGGCGGCCGCCAACTCCTGGGCCCAGTACGGTTCGGCGCCCCTCTCGGCCAGCTCGGCATCGGTGAGCGGGCCGAGGAGGCGGAGAACGTCCGCGACTCCCTCGACGTCCTTCACCCTGCGGTCCTCGGTGAGCCATTGCAGCTCCCGTTCCAACTCGGTCAGCACCTCGGCGTCGAGCAACTCGCGCAGTTCCGCCTGGCCGAGCAGCTCGGCCAGCAGCCGCGAGTCCAGTGACAGGGCGGCGGCGCGGCGCTCGGCGAGCGGCGAGTCCCCCTCGTACAGGAACTGGGCGACGTACCCGAAGAGGAGGGAGCGCGCGAAGGGCGAGGGCTCGGGGGTGGTGACCTCGACGAGGCGTACCTTGCGCGACTCCAGGTCGCCCATCAGCTCGATGAGTCCGGGGACGTCGAAGACGTCCTGAAGGCACTCGCGGACCGCCTCCAGGACGATCGGGAACGAGCCGAACTCGCTGGCTACCTCCAGCAGTTGCGCGGCGCGTTGACGCTGCTGCCACAGCGGGGTGCGCTTGCCGGGGTTGCGGCGCGGCAGCAGCAGCGCGCGGGCGGCGCACTCGCGGAAGCGGGACGCGAACAGGGCCGAGCCGCCCACCTGGTCGGTGACCATCTGGTCGACGTCGCCCTTGTCGAAGACGACGTCCGTCGCACCCACAGGCGCCTGGTCGGCGTCGTACTCCGTGCCGGCCTTTCGCGGTTCCTGGTCCAGTAGGTCCAGGCCCATGAGGTCGGCGTCGGGCAGGCGCAGCACGATGCCGTCGTCGGCGTGCATGACCTGCGCGTCCATGCCGTACCGCTCGGAGAGTTTGGCGCCGAGGGCGAGCGCCCAAGGTGCATGGACCTGTGCGCCGAAGGGGGAGTGCACGACGACGCGCCAGTCACCGAGTTCGTCGCGGAAGCGCTCGACGACGATGGTCCGGTCGTCCGGGATGTGGCCGCAGGCCTCGCGCTGCTCGTCCAGGTAGGCCAGGACATTGTCCGCCGCCCACGCGTCCAGACCTGCGGCGAGCAGACGCAGGCGGGCGTCGTCCTTGGAGAGGGAACCGACCTCGCGCAGGAACGCGCCCACCGCGCGACCCAGTTCGAGCGGGCGTCCCAGCTGGTCGCCCTTCCAGAAGGGGAGGCGGCCCGGTACGCCCGGGGCGGGGGAGACCAGGACGCGGTCGCGGGTGATGTCCTCGATGCGCCAGGAGCTGGTGCCGAGCGTGAAGACGTCACCCACGCGGGACTCGTAGACCATCTCCTCGTCGAGCTCGCCGACCCGGCCACCGCCCTTCTTGGGGTCCGAACCGGCGAGGAAGACCCCGAACAGCCCGCGGTCGGGAATCGTGCCCCCGGAAGTGACGGCGAGGCGCTGGGCGCCGGGGCGGCCGGTGATCGTGCCGGTCACACGGTCCCAGACGACGCGCGGGCGAAGCTCCGCGAACGCGTCGGACGGATAGCGGCCGGCGAGCATGTCGAGAACCGCCGTGAAGGCGGATTCCGGCAGGGAAGCGAAGGGGGCGGCTCGCCGGACCGCGGCGAGCAGGTCGTCGAACTGCCAGGTGTCCATCGCCGTCATGGCGACGATCTGCTGGGCGAGGACGTCCAGGGGGTTGGCCGGGACCTTGAGGGACTCGATGGACCCGGTGCGCATGCGTTCCGTGACCACGGCTGCCTGGACGAGGTCGCCGCGGTACTTCGGGAAGACGACGCCCGTGGAGACGGCACCCACCTGGTGGCCCGCGCGGCCCACGCGTTGGAGGCCGGAGGCCACGGAGGGAGGTGATTCGACCTGGACGACGAGGTCGACCGCGCCCATGTCGATGCCCAGTTCGAGGCTGGAGGTGGCCACGACCGCGGGGAGGCGGCCGGCCTTGAGATCCTCCTCGACCAGGGCGCGCTGCTCCTTGGAGACCGAGCCGTGGTGGGCGCGGGCGATGACCGGGGGTGCGCCCTGGGCCGCGCCGGAGCCGCCCATGAGCTCGGCGGGGGCGTGGTGCTCGTCCAGGGTTTCGCCGGTGGCACGCTCGTACGCGATCTCGTTGAGGCGGTTGCAGAGGCGTTCCGCGAGGCGGCGGGAGTTGGCGAAGACGATCGTGGAACGGTGGGACTGGACGAGGTCGGTGATCCGCTCCTCGACGTGCGGCCAGATCGACGGGCGTTCGGCTCCTTCGGAGCCGTCGGCCACCGGTGAGCCGCCGAGTTCGCCGAGGTCTTCCACGGGGACGACGACCGAGAGGTCGAACTCCTTGCCCGACTTCGGCTGGACGATCTCCACCTTGCGGCGGGGGGAGAGGAAGCGGGCCACCTCGTCGACCGGGCGGACGGTCGCGGAGAGGCCGATGCGCCGGGCCGGCTTCGGAAGGAGCTCGTCGAGGCGCTCCAGGGTGAGGGCGAGGTGGGCGCCGCGCTTGGTGCCCGCCACCGCGTGGACCTCGTCGAGGATCACCGTCTCGATGCCGGTCAGGGCGTCGCGGGTGGCCGACGTCAGCATCAGGAACAGGGATTCGGGGGTGGTGATCAGGATGTCCGGAGGGCGGGTCGACAGGGCTCGACGCTCCGCGGCCGGGGTGTCTCCGGAGCGGATGCCGACCTTCACCTCGGGCTCGGGGAGGCCGAGGCGCACGGATTCCTGGCGGATGCCCGTCAGAGGGCTGCGGAGGTTGCGCTCCACGTCCACGGCCAGGGCCTTGAGCGGGGAGACGTAGAGGACTCGGCAGCGCTTCTTGGGGTCGGCCGGTGGGGGTGTGGAGGCGAGCTGATCGAGGGCGGCGAGGAAGGCGGCCAGGGTCTTGCCGGAGCCGGTGGGGGCGACGACCAGCACGTCCGAGCCCTCGCCGATGGCCTGCCACGCGCCGGCCTGGGCTGCGGTGGGCGCGGAGAAGGCGCCCGTGAACCAGCCGCGGGTCGCGGGGGAGAAGCCGTCGAGGGCTCGGTGCGGTTTGCTGACCATGCGTCCATCCTGCACCCGGGGACTGACAATGCGGCTGAGCTGGGGATTGTCCGCGACTGCGGGTGCTGGGGGGCGCGTCGACTCCGTGTGGCGGCTCGGCGGTGGCGGCGGGGGCTGGGTGGGTCCTGCGGCGCCAGTGTTGGCTGGGTGAGGGCGTGCAGCGTCTGCGAGGGGCGGGCGGTGCCGGGGGGTCCGTTCCCCCGGGGCTGCGGTCGGCAGGGGCCGGGACGTGCCGTTTCCTGACGTCGGACGCTGAACGCGGGCCCCCCGACACGGTCCCTTGCCCCGGTCGGCGGCCGGCCGCTCGACGGTGGGGTCTCACCGTGCCCTGCCGGAGAATGAAGCCATGGCTGGTTCGGGTGAGCGGGCGCGGCACTGGCAGTACTCCGAGTTGCCTGGTGTCGATCTCCTGCGCGCCCGGTATGTGCGGAAAACATTCGTACGGCACACCCATGAGCACTTCGTGATAGCCGCTGTCGCCGATGGCGTGGAGGTCTTCCACCACGGCGGTGCCGACCAGTACGCGGGGGCCGGTGCCCTCGCCCTGGTCAATCCCGACACGCCGCACACCGGACGGGCCGGGGTCCCGGAGGGGTGGCGGTACGGGGCCCTGTATCCGTCGCCCGAGGTGGTCGCCGAGATAGCCGCCGAGACCATCTCGATCCGGGGGACACCCGGTTTCGTCGCGCCGGTGCTGGACGACCCGTACGGCGTGAGGCTGGTGCACCAGGTGCTGCGTGCCGTCGACGAGGGCAATGCGCTGGCCGCGGACACCATGCTCAGAGTCACCGTGACGCGACTGCTGCGGCTGAACGGCGGCGCCCTGCCGCGGCGGGAAGTGCGGACGGCGGGGGCGCGGATCGCGGTACGCGCGCGTGAGGTGCTGGAAGAGCGGATGGCCGAGCCGCCGAGCCTGGAGCGGCTGGCCGCGGATCTCGGTACGAGTCCGTTCGCCTTGCTGCGGGCTTTCCGGGGTGTGTACGGGATGCCGCCACACGCTTGGCTGACGGACGCGCGGGTACGGCAGGCCCGGCATCTGCTGGACGCCGGGAGCGCGCCGGCGGAGGCGGCCCTCGCGGTGGGCTTCGCCGACCAGCCGCATCTGAACCGGCACTTCAGCAGGATCGTCGGCGTTCCGCCGGGGGCCTACCAGCGGGAGCGCAAGAACGTACAAGACGGGCCGCCGTGGCCGTCCTAATGTCGCGGGCGTGGCAGAACGGAGAACTCTCGCAGATCCGAGCGTCGACGGAGGAAGGCCCGATGCCGTGGTCGTCCGGGACGCCCTCGGCGTCGGCGTCGCCGTCGGGCTGTCCGGGTTCGCCTTCGGGATCACGTCGGCCGGCAGTGGGCTCACCCTTCTGCAGACCTGTGCGCTGAGCCTGCTGGTGTTCACCGGAGCGTCCCAGTTCGCGCTCGTGGGGGCGCTGGCAGCCGGCGGCAGTCCGCTGACCGCGGCCGCGGGGGCCTTCTTCCTGGGGGTGCGCAACGCCTTCTACGGGCTGCGGCTGTCGCAGTTGCTGGCCTTCACGCGCGCGGTGCGGCCGTTCGCCGCGCAATGGGTGATCGACGAGACGGCTGCCGTAGCCCTGGCGCAGCCGACGCGGCGTAGCGCCAGGGTCGGGTTCGTGGTGACGGGGCTCAGCCTGTACGTGCTGTGGAACCTCACCACGTTGCTCGGTGCGCTGGGGGCCGAAGCCATCGGGGACACCGACGCCTGGGGGCTGGACGCGGCCGGGCCCGCGGTGTTTCTGGCGCTGCTCGCTCCCATGCTGACGTCCGCGACGGAGCGTGCCGTCGCGGGGCTCGCCGTGGTGCTGGGGCTCGGACTGCTGCCTGTGCTGCCTGCCGGTGTGCCCGTCCTGGTGGCCGCGCTCGCGGCGCCGGTCGTGCTGTGGGCGCAGGGGCGGCGCCGTGGAGACGGGCGGGAGGGGGAGCGGTGAGCGTCTGGATCGCGATCGGTGTCACCGCCCTCGGCTGCTACGCGGTCAAACTCGTCGGGCTGCTGGTGCCCGCGGGTGCCCTGGAGCGGCCCCTCGTCCGGCGTCTTGCCGCCCTGTTGCCCGTCGCCCTCCTTGCCGCCCTCACAGCGCAGCAGACCTTCGCCGACGGGCAGGCGCTGGTACTGGACGCGAGGGTGGCCGGTGTCGCTGCGGCGACTGTGGCGCTCGTCCTGCGAGCCCCGTTCCTCCTGGTCGTCGCGGCAGCCGTGGTCGTGACGGCGGGCGTGCGGGCGCTGGGCGGGTGAGGCGGGTGAGGCGGGTCAGCCGATGTGCCGGCCGTACGCCCTGAGCGTGCGCAGCGCCTCGATCGTCACCATGGGCCGTGCCTCCAGGGCGATGCCAGGAGCCCACTCTTGCCAGAGGACGGGCCAGCCGCCGTCCTCCTGCTGCCCGCCGGCGAGATGGTCCAAGGAGCGGTTCATCTCGTCGTCCGTGAACCACGCGCGCGCGAGGGACCGCGGAGTGCGCGCGTAGTCGTGCGGGAAGTGGTGCTCGCCCGGGGCGTAGCCGGGCGGTACCGGGTACGCGCCGAGGTCGTCCGGCTCCAGTGCCGCCAGACGCTGTTCGCGCACCAAGCGGCCCAGCCGGTCGGCGGCCGCCTCCGCGCGCGTGCGGTCGGGAGCGGAGTCCAGGAAGGTCACGGCGGCCCGGATCTCGTACGGATGGGACTCCTCCAGGGACTCGACCGCCTGCCAGCAGAAGTCCGTGGCCCGGAACAGCCAGGCGTGCCACACCTCGTTGCGGTGCAGCAGACCGACCACCGGCCCGGTGGCCAGGAGGGAGCTGGGCGGGTCGTCCACGATCGGCACGAAGGGTGCCGTGGGGTAGCCCCGCTGGCTGGGGTGGACGGCCGGGAGGGCGCCCTCGGGAGTGGAGACCGATGTGAGGTACCGGCACACACGGTCGACGCGCTGCCCGCCGCAGCGTTCGATGGCGTCCAGCACGTGGAGCGCGTGACCGGCGTGCAGCGGCTGGCTGACCGGGCCCCGCAGGTCCGGCTCCAGGGCGTGGCCGTATCCGCCGTCCTCGTTGCGGTAGGCGTCCAGAGCCCTCTCGACCGGGTCGGCGGCGCCGTTCAGGAAGTGATACGAGAAGAGGCGCTGCTCCAGGGCGTGCGCGGTGAGCCAGACGAACTGCTCGGCGCGGAAGAGCGGGGAATGCGACGGGGGCGTCGAGGGGAGTGGGGGAGCTCCTGTTACGGCCATGCGTCAGACCGTAGGGCGGAAAGCGGTCTCGGCAAGCGGTCCCGGCGCAGGCCCACCCTCAGGAGCGGGATACTGGATGCATGCGGTTGACGGTCTTCTGGCAGCGGATGGCGGACCATTTCGGTCCTGGATACGCCGAAACGTTCGCGCGCGACCACGTGATGTCGGAACTCGGTGGGCGCACGGTCCTCGGGGCGCTGGATGCCGGCTGGGACGCGAAGGACGTGTGGCGTGTGGTCTGCACTGTCATGAACGTTCCGGGGGAGAAGCGCTGACCGGGCACGAAGATCGCAGTACGGCAGCCGGTTGTCGGTGGCGTGGGCGAGACTTGCACCGTGGCACGCACTGACGAGACCGGGCAGCCCGCCCGGCACGCATCCCCGTCCGGCCCCACGCCGCCCACCCCACCGCCGGGCGCGGGCGACGCCGGGTCGAACGCCCGCATGCCGCGTTGGCTGCCGCGTGCCATGGTTCTCGCCCTGGCGCTCGTGGGTGTGTTCCAGCTGGGCAGCTGGGCGTTTCACCAGCTCACCGGGCTCCTGATCAACATCGTCATCGCCTTCTTCCTGGCCCTGGCCATCGAGCCCGCGGTGAGCTGGATGGCCTCGCGAGGGATGCGCAGGGGACTGGCCACGGCCGTCGTCTTCCTCGCCGTGATCGTCGTGTCAGCCGGGTTCGTGACGTTGCTCGGTTCCATGCTCGCGGGCCAGATCATCAAGATCGTCGAGGATCTCCCGGCCTACATCGACTCCGTCATCAACTGGATCAACACGCATTTCAACACCGAGCTGCGCCGTGTGGACGTCCAGGAGGGCCTGCTCCGCTCCGACTGGCTGCGCAACTACGTGCAGAACAGCGCGACCGGAGTCCTGGCAGTGTCCGCACAGGTCCTCGGCGGTCTCTTCCAGCTGCTGACGATCACCCTGTTCTCGTTCTACTTCGCCGCGGACGGCCCACGACTGCGCCGCGCGCTGTGCTCCGTACTACCGCCCGCGAAGCAGGCCGAGGTGCTGCGCGCATGGGAGATCGCCGTCAACAAGACCGGCGGCTACCTGTACTCACGCGGTCTGATGGCGCTCATCTCCGGCATAGCCCACTACATCCTGCTGGCGAGCCTGGAGGTGCCGTACGCGCCCGTGCTCGCTGTGTGGGTCGGTCTGGTCTCGCAGTTCATCCCCACGATCGGCACGTATCTCGCGGGCGCGCTGCCCATGCTGATCGCCTTCACGGTCGATCCCTGGTACGCGCTGTGGGTGCTGATCTTCGTCGTGGTCTACCAGCAGTTCGAGAACTATGTGCTGCAGCCGAAGCTGACCTCGAAGACCGTCGACATCCACCCCGCGGTCGCCTTCGGCTCGGTCGTCGCCGGTACCGCCCTGCTCGGTGCCGTGGGCGCGCTGATCGCCATCCCGGCGATCGCCACGCTGCAGGCGTTCCTGGGGGCGTACGTGAAGCGGTACGACGTCACGGACGACCCGCGTGTCCACGGACACCGGGGACGGGGAACGGGGCGCAGCCTGTTCACCCGCGCGCGGGGGCTGTGGGTGAGACGGCAGGCGGAGCCGCCCCCGACGCAGAACGGGAACTCCGGGGGCAGTTCCGCCTGACCCGGTTGCGCGGGCCGGGCCGCGAAGACGGCGGCCGGGCGGAATCAGGGGCGTCGTCGGGCCCCGGGCGTAGGGTCGTAGGTGCCGCGTGGTGCGCTTGACACAAAAATCGAACATCCATTCTTATGGAGGCTCCGGCGAGGCGCTCGGCGGGCGTTTCCTCATGGTTTCGACCTGGATGTGCCCGAGTTATCCACAGGCCGGACGGGCGTCGGGGCGCATTGTCAGTGGCAGGCGTTAGCGTCTTTGACGTGAAGCGATCGACTCAAGCAAACCGGGTGGAACCCATGGCAGGAACCGACCGCGAGAAGGCGCTCGACGCCGCGCTCGCACAGATTGAACGGCAATTCGGCAAGGGCGCGGTCATGCGCATGGGCGAGCGGTCGAAGGAGCCCATCGAGGTCATCCCGACCGGCTCGACCGCACTCGACGTGGCCCTCGGCGTCGGCGGTCTGCCGCGCGGCCGTGTCGTGGAGATCTACGGCCCGGAGTCCTCCGGTAAGACGACCCTGACCCTGCACGCGGTGGCGAACGCCCAGAAGGCCGGCGGCCAGGTCGCGTTCGTGGACGCGGAGCACGCCCTCGACCCCGAGTACGCGAAGAAGCTCGGCGTCGACATCGACAACCTGATCCTGTCCCAGCCGGACAACGGCGAGCAGGCGCTGGAGATCGTGGACATGCTGGTCCGCTCCGGCGCACTCGACCTCATCGTCATCGACTCCGTCGCGGCGCTCGTCCCGCGAGCGGAGATCGAGGGCGAGATGGGCGACAGTCACGTCGGTCTGCAGGCCCGTCTGATGAGCCAGGCCCTGCGGAAGATCACCAGCGCGCTCAACCAGTCCAAGACCACGGCGATCTTCATCAACCAGCTCCGCGAGAAGATCGGCGTGATGTTCGGCTCGCCGGAGACCACCACCGGTGGCCGGGCCCTGAAGTTCTACGCCTCGGTGCGTATCGACATCCGCCGCATCGAGACCCTGAAGGACGGCACGGAGGCGGTCGGCAACCGCACCCGCTGCAAGGTCGTCAAGAACAAGGTCGCGCCGCCCTTCAAGCAGGCCGAGTTCGACATCCTCTACGGCCAGGGCATCAGCCGCGAGGGCGGCCTGATCGACATGGGCGTGGAGCACGGCTTCGTCCGCAAGGCCGGCGCCTGGTACACGTACGAGGGCGACCAGCTCGGCCAGGGAAAGGAGAACGCGCGCAACTTCCTGAAGGACAACCCCGACCTGGCCAACGAGATCGAGAAGAAGATCAAGGAGAAGCTGGGCGTCGGCGTGCGGCCGGAGGAGCCGGCTGCCGAGCCGGGCGCGGACGCCGCGGTCTCCGCCACCCCGGACGACACCGCGAAGACAGTGCCCGCGCCGGCGGCGACCAAGGCCGCCAAGAGCAAGGCCGCGGCGGCCAAGAGCTGATCGGTGACACGGCGAACGGACTGGGCCGAGTACGCCGCCCACCCGGACGCTCCGCACCAGCGGGGGAGAGGCGGCCACGGGCCTTCCTCCTCCGGCATGGACGGTGGCGTTCACGGAGGGGACGCGGCCCATGGCACGGACAGGGGGAACGACGACTCGGCGCCGTACGACAGGAGCGGGTCGTACGGGATGTACGGCGACGAGTCGGGCCTGACGCAAGGCAGGAACACCTCGGGCGGCTCGGACCGTACGACCGGTTCGCGCGGGCGTCGTCGGCGCCGTCGCACAGAGCCGTCCGGTGAGGACGGAGGGGCCTCTTCCTCGTCGAGGGCCGAGACGGGGGCGCCTTCAGCGGACCCGGTGGAGCAGGCGCGGGCGATCTGTCTGCGCCTGCTCACCGGGACCCCGCGCACGCGGAAGCAACTCGCGGACGCCCTGCGCAAGCGGGAGATCCCGGACGACGCCGCCGAGGAGGTGCTGTCGCGGTTCGAGGAGGTCGGCCTCATCAACGACAGCGCGTTTGCGGACGCCTGGGTGGAGTCCCGGCACCACGGCCGTGGCCTGGCCCGACGCGCTCTCGCTCGGGAACTGCGAACCAAGGGCGTCGACTCCACGCTGATCGACGCGGCCGTCGCACAGCTGGATTCCGAGCAGGAAGAGGAGACCGCGCGGGAACTCGTCGCGCGCAAGCTGCGTGCCACGCGCGGCCTCGACCGCGACAAACGCCTGCGCCGCCTTGCGGGCATGCTCGCCCGCAAGGGCTATTCCGAGGGGATGGCCCTACGGGTGGTGCGGCAGGCACTGGAGGAAGAGGGGGAGGACACGGAGTTCCCGGGGGACGAGGGGTACTGATCCCGACAGCCCACCGCGTGCTGAGAAGCCCGGGAGCGGGGCAAGGACGGTGACCTCGGTTTCCGGCGCCGGACACGGTGGACGCGCGGGGGCGCCCATCGCGTGCGGGGCCGGGTTCGAGGGCTTGAGGGGGGCGGCTGCTGAAGGGGGGCCTCCCTCACTCTCCCCCCGTCACCGGAAGCCCCTCCGCCCGCCAAGCCTGGAACCCCCCGACCAGATCGGTCGCCCGGTGCAGTCCCAGTCGTCGGAGCGACTCGACCGCCAGGCTGGACGCGTACCCCTCGTTGCAGATCACCACGACCCGCAGATCATGACTCGTTGCCTCGGGGACGCGGTGGCTGCCCTGGGGGTCGAGCCGCCACTCGAGTTCGTTGCGCTCGACGACCAGGGCCTCGGGAATCAGCCCGTCCCGTTCGCGCAGGGCCGCGTACCGGATGTCGACCAGCAGGGCCTCACCGGCCTGAGCGGCCTCGTACGCCCTGCGCGCTTCGATACGTCCGTAGCCCGCGCGCACCCGTTCCAGCAACTCGTCGATACCGACGGGCCGTTCGCCCACGCCGTCGGTCATGGTCACGTCGTCCACGCCACTCACTGCCAGTCCTCCGGCCGCTCCACCTGTTCCAGGCGCAGGATCGGCCCGGTGCGGCTGAAGCGGCGCATCTGCGGCAGGGGCGGGTAGTAGGCGTGAACGGAGATCGCGTGCTGGTCGGCTGATTCGTTGAGGACCTCGTGCACATGGTGGTGACCGAAGGAGCGGCCCTTGCCGGCCGGCAGCCGGCGTTCGCGGTCCACGCCGTCCGTCAGCTCCAGCGTCTTCCAGCCGTCGGAGGGCAGTCGCACGGCGAGGGAGTTCTCCTTGAGCTCGCCTGCCGCCGTCACGAAGGCGCCTGCCGAGTCGGCGTGGTCGTGCCAGCCGGTGCCGGTCCCGGGCGGCCAGCCGATCAGCCAGGCCTCGCTGCCGCCGGGGCCATCGAGCCGTACCCAGGTACGGCCCTGGGGATCGAGGGGAAGTGAGGCGATCAGTTCGGCGTCGGCGGCGGTACGCCGTACGAAGTCGAGGAGGTCCGCCTGCGTCGGCGCGGACGCCTGAGCAGCGGCCGAGGAGCCGGCCGACGCGGAGACCCGCTGAGAGGCGGCCACGGAGACATGGGGGACAGACAAGGGGCACCGTCCTGAAGTGAGTTCGCGAAGAGCGCGCGGCAGCACAGGGTGAGATCGCGGCGCGCGCGGATGAAGAGGGTGCGAGTTCAGCAGGACGGACGACACACGCAGCCCGCATAGCGGACGAGGTCCATATGGACCCTCCGCCACAGGCGCACATAGGTGTCGGTCACGATCCGGAGTACACCATGGCGGTGCGGACCGGTCAACTCACCGTCACTATGCGGACCACACAGTGACGGTGAGTACTTCCTTCACGCCGGTGTCAGCGCGACCCGGCCGTGGCCCCGGCTTCCGCGGTGGCTGCGGCCGTCGTCTCGACCGGCCCGCCCAGCGCTGCCTCGGCAGCCGAGTACAGATCGGCCGGCCGCACCCCACTCAGTGCCGTGACCAGGTGGCCGTCGGGCCGCACCAGCAGGACCGTGTGCGCGGCCGCCCCCGGATAGCTCTCCGCGACCAGGAGCTCGGCCCGATAGGGCAGCGCCGTGACCGCGGCCGCCAGCCGTGGCATGATCCCGGCGGTCGCCCAGTGCTTGCGCTCCCACACACCCGTGCCCGGCGCGATCAGCACGACCAGCAGCGCGCCGCGCCCGAGCCGGTCCCGCAGCCGCACGAAGGAGCCGTCCTCCGCGGTGACGCGCACGTCCATGACCTGCGCACCGCGCGGCGTGTCCACGGAGGTCTCGCCCTCCAGTTGGCGGGGCGTCAGCGGCGAATCAGCGTACGCCCCCGGCGCACCGATCGCTCCATGCCCCAAGTGGCCGTCCGTCAGCAGCGCGTCGTGCCCCCGCGTGGAGCCGGGGACGTACGCGCGCAGCCCTCCGCCACCTCGCAGCAGTGGCAGCGCCTGGTCGGCGGCGCGCAGCCGGGCGGCGACGACCGCGCGGCGTTCCGCCTGGTAGCTGTCGAGCAGCGCCTCACGTGGCCCGTAGTGCCAGGCCGGTGCCAGCTTCCAGGCGAGGTTGTCGGCGTCCCGCAGCCCTTCGTCGAGCCCGTGCGTGCCCAGCGCGCCGAGGCAGTGCGCCGCGTCCCCGGCGAGAAAGACACGGCCCACGCGCCAGCGCCGGGCCAGCCGGTGATGAACCGTGTGCACACCGGTGTCCAGAAGCTCGTACGACGGTGTCTGCCCGCCGGTCCAGCCGGCGAGGGTCTCCCGGATGTGGGAGACGAGCACGTCCGGCGTCACCAGATCCTTGCCCGGTGGCAGCAGCCAGTCGAGGCGCCACACCCCGTCCGGGAGCGGACGCGCCGTGATTTCCCCGCCCGAAGGCCCGGACGCTCTCCACGGCGGCATCCGATGGAGCAACGCCTGGCCGTCCCAGGGAAGGTCCGCGCGCAGGGCGGCCACGGCGTGTCGCTCAACCGCCGTACGTCCGGGGAAACGGATGTCCTGGAGTTTGCGCACCGTCGAACGCGTGCCGTCGCAGCCGACGAGATAGCTGCCGCGCCACCACGTGCCCTTGGGGCCCCGAGTGTGAGCGGTGACGCCCGAGGGCTCCTGCTCGACGGCATCCAGGCGGCTGTCCACGGCCACCTTGACGAGAGGCTCGTCGGCGAGAGCCGCGCGAAGGGCGCCGGTCAGGACGTGCTGGGCGATGTGCAGGGGGGCGGGGCGCGCGCCGCCCCCGGGCGCCTGTGAGGCGTCGTCGAACGTGATCTCGCGCATCACCTGCTTGCGCCGCATCGCCCGCCATCCGGCCCAGTGCACCCCGGCTTCGGTGAGCGGCGTACCTGTCAGACGCTCCATCAGGGCGGCGGTGTCCTCACGCAGGACGACGGTGCGCGCGAGGCGGGGTTCGTCCTTGCCGGGGCCCTCGTCCAGAACGACGGACGGCACCTCCTGGCGGGCCAGCGCCAAGGCGAGCGTGAGCCCGACGGGCCCCGCTCCCACGATGATCACCGGGTCCACGGCGCGGCGCCCCCTGCCCGCAGTGGTGTCCCGAGGGACGCAAGTGAACAGAAAGTTGGAGCAGGGTGCACGATCACAGAACGTATGCAACCCATTGCCGGTGCTTGCGTCAAGTGACGGAGGGCAGTGGCGATCATGCCACTGCCCTCCGTGCGTTCATGCTATTTGACTGCTCATCGGGTATAGGTCCTGGTGCCTGGGAGGCCACCGCCCTCGCCGCCGGTTCCGAAGGAGCCGCCGACAGCCGCCGGGTTCAGTTCCTCCATGTCCTCGGCGCTGAGGACCGCGCCCGTGCTCTTCTTGCTGCGGCGCAGCCTCTGCTCCAGCCAGCTCGCGAAGCTGGTGAGGATGAAGTTGAGGACGATGTAGATGAGCGCCACCACGATGAAGCTGGGGATGACGTTGGCGTAGTAGGCCGCCAGCGTCGCACGCGAGTTGAGCAGCTCGGTGAAGCCGATCATCACGCCGCCCAGTGCGGTGTCCTTCACGATGACCACGAGCTGGCTGACGATGGCCGGCAGCATGGCGGTGACGGCCTGCGGCAGCAGGATGCTGTTCATCGTCTGGCCCTTGCGCAGGCCGATCGCCTTGGCGGCCTCAGTCTGTCCCTTGGGCAGAGAGAGGATGCCGGCTCGTACGACCTCGGCGAGGACGGACGCGTTGTAGAGCACCAGGCCGGTGACGACCGCGTAGAGCGGCCGCTGCTCACTGCTGACGTTCGTCCAGCGGTCGTAGAACTCGTTGGCGAACAGCATCAGCAGCAGGACCGGGATCGCCCGGAAGAACTCGACCACCCAGGCGGCCGGCAACCGCACCCATCGGTGGTCGGAGAGGCGCGTGATACCGAACAACGCGCCCAGCGGAAGGGCGATCACCATGGCCAGGGCCGCGGCCTTCAACGTGTTGGCGAGGCCCGGCAGCAGGTAGGTCGTCCAGGCTTCCGACTGAGTGAACGGCTTCCACAGGGCCCACTTCAGCTGGCCCTCTTCGTCCATGGTGTCGTAGAGGAACCACACGAGCAGGGCCAGCAGGGCGAAGAAGATCACCGAGATGAGCACATTGCGCCGCTTGGCGCGGGGTCCCGGAGCGTCGTAGAGAACGGAGGTCATCGCTTCACCGCCAGTCGCTTGCTCAGCCAGCCGAGGAAGAGGCCGGTGGGCAGTGTCAGTACCACGAAACCGAAGGCGAAGACCGCGCCGATGAGCACCGTCTGAGCCTCGTTCTCGATCATTTCCTTCATCAGGTAGGCGGCCTCGGCCACGCCGATCGCGGCCGCCACCGTGGTGTTCTTGGTGAGGGCGATCAACACGTTGGCCAACGGGCCGATGACCGACCGGAACGCCTGTGGCAGGACGATGAGCCGGAGGGTCTGGCTGAAGGTCAACCCGATGGCACGGGCCGCCTCGGCCTGGCCGAGCGGCACCGTGTTGATGCCGGAACGAATCGCTTCGCAGACGAAGGCCGCGGTGTAGGCGACGAAACCGAGGATCGCCAGGCGGAAGCCCCGGATCGGGAAGTTGTCGGTGCCCATCGTCACACCGAAGATGTCGGCCAGGCCCAGCGAGGTGAAGATGATGATGACCGTAAGAGGAATGTTCCGGACGAGGTTCACATAGGCCGTGCCGAACCCACGCATCAGCGGGACGGGGCTGACCCGCATCGCGGCCAGCAGGGTGCCCCAGACCAGGGAGCCGATGCCGGAGAAGAAGGTGAGCTTCACCGTCATCCAGAAGGCACCCAACAAGGTCGGGTTGTCATAGTCAGAAAGAAAGTCGAACACGATCTCCCGCGCTTCCGGGTGGGTGGCGTACGTGGATAGCGCGGCGCGCCGCCGCCCTGATCGCGGTGGACGGCGGCGCGCCGATGGATTCCTGCGCTACTTGACGATGACGCCGATCTTCGGCGCGGGCTCGTTCTTGTAGTTGGCCGGACCGAAGTTGTCGGCGACGGCCTTGTCCCAGGCGCCGTCCTTGACCATCTTCTCCAGGGCGGCGTTGACCTTGTTCACGGTCTCGGTGTCGCCCTTCTTCACGCCGATGCCGTAGTTCTCGTTGCTCAGCTTCAGGCCGGCGAGCTTGAACTGGCCCTTGTACTGCTCCTGCGCGGCATAGCCGGCGAGGATCGAGTCGTCTGTGGTCAGGGCGTCCACGGCACCGCTCTGCAGGCCGGCGATGCACTCCGAGTAGCCGCCGGTCTCCTTCAGGTTGGCCTTGGGCGCGAAGTCGTTCTTGACGTTCTGCGCCGAGGTGGAGCCGGTCACCGAGCACAGGTTCTTGCCGTTGAGGTCGGTGGCCTCGGTGATGTCCGAGTCGGTCTTGACGAGCAGGTCCTGGTGGGCCAGCAAGTACGGGCCGGCGAAGTCGACCTTCTCCTTGCGCTCGTCGGTGATCGAGTACGTGGCAGCGATGAGCTTGACGTCGCCGCGGGCCAGCGCGTTCTCACGGTCGGCGCTCTTGGTCTCGACCCACTCGATCTGGTTGGGCTCGTAACCGAGCTCCTTCGCCACGTACGTCGCCACGTCCACGTCGAAGCCGGAGTACTTGCCGCCCGGCTCCTTCAGGCCCAGACCCGGCTGGTCGTACTTGATGCCGATCTTGATCTTGTCACCGCCACCGGAACCCGAGCCGCCCTCGTCGTTGCCGTTGTCACCACCACAAGCGGTAGCAGTGATCGACAGGACGAGTGCAGCGGCCGCCGCGGCGGAGACCTTGCGGAGCTTCATGGTGAACATCCTTTGTGTGATGAAGAGATGCGGTCCCGTCAGCGACGGGTGACGCAGGTCGTCGGTGCGTGAAGCGGTCCGTCAGTGGTACCGGATCGTGTCCGTCAGTGGTGCAGGATCGTGTTCGTCAGTGGTGCAGGATCTTCGACAGGAAGTCCTTGGCGCGGTCGCTGCGCGGGTTGCTGAAGAACTGGTCCGGCACAGCTTCTTCGACGATCTTGCCGTCCGCCATGAACACCACCCGGTTGGCGGCCGAACGGGCGAAGCCCATTTCATGGGTGACGACGATCATGGTCATGCCGTCACGGGCGAGCTGCTGCATGACCTCCAGGACCTCGTTGATCATCTCCGGGTCGAGGGCCGACGTCGGCTCGTCGAAGAGCATGACCTTGGGGTCCATGGCCAGTGCCCGGGCGATGGCCACACGCTGCTGCTGACCACCGGAGAGCTGTGCGGGGTACTTGTCCGCCTGGCTGCCCACACCCACCCGGTCGAGCAGGGCACGAGCCTTCTCCTCGGCCTTCTTCTTGTCGCTCTTACGGACCTTGATCTGGCCCAGCATCACGTTCTCGAGCACGGTCTTGTGCGCGAAAAGGTTGAAGGACTGGAAGACCATTCCGACGTCGGCGCGCAGCTTGGCCAGCGCCTTGCCCTCCGCGGGCAGCGGCTTGCCGTCGATGGCGATCGAGCCGGAGTCGATCGTCTCGAGGCGGTTGATGGTGCGGCACAGGGTGGACTTCCCGGACCCGGAGGGTCCGATGACCACGACGACCTCACCGCGGGCGATCGTCAGATCGATGTCCTGGAGTACATGCAACGCGCCGAAGTGCTTGTTCACGTTCTTCAGGACGACCAGGTCGCCGGTCGCGGCCATGTCTTCCTTGACCACCGATACTTCGGTCATCGCTCTCAGGCTCCGTCCTCCTCGGTTTCGGAGGACAGTAATAACCGTATCCGACCTGCGTCATTAGTTCTGAGGTGAATCTGAGCATCACGATCCGATAGCAATCGGACACGTGTCGTAGTACTTGACAGCGGGGCGCGTACCGGCTGGATAACGGAAGCCGCGAGCAGCCGGAACCCCCTTGACGGCGTCCTCGTCCATCAGCGTGACTGCCATGGTGCACGCGCGCGCGTGCACGCACTGTGTATCCACCAAAATCGTACGGCCGATGAACCGAAGGAGGCCGGGGTGAGACTGCTCCTCGTCGAGGACGACAACCATGTCGCCGCCGCGCTGTCCGCGGTCCTGGCACGGCACGGTTTCGACGTCACCCACGCGCGCAGCGGCGAGGAGGCTCTTCAGGCACTCGTCCCGGAGGGCAACGGCTTCGGTGTCGTCCTGCTCGACCTGGGCCTGCCCGACCAGGACGGCTACGAGGTGTGCGGCAAGATCCGCAAGCGCACCAGTACGCCCGTCATCATGGTCACCGCCCGCTCCGACGTCCGCTCCCGCATCCACGGCCTCAACCTCGGAGCCGACGACTATGTGGTGAAGCCGTACGACACCGGAGAGCTGCTCGCCAGGATCCACGCGGTCAGCCGGCGCAAGGTGCAGGAGGACCCGACGGCGGGAGGCGACGGGGTACTGCGTCTGGGCGCGGTGCACATCGAGCTGCCCACCCGTCAGGTGAGTGTGGACGGTTCCGTCGTCCAGCTGACGCGCAAGGAGTTCGACCTCCTCGCCCTGCTCGCCCAGCGCCCCGGCGTGGTCTTCCGCCGGGAGCAGATCATCAGCGAGGTGTGGCGTACGAGCTGGGAGGGGACGGGGCGCACTCTTGAGGTGCATGTGGCCTCCCTGCGTGCCAAGCTCCGCATGCCCGCGCTGATCGAGACCGTACGCGGCGTCGGCTACCGACTCGTCGCCCCGGCCGCTTAGCGGGCAAGGGTGCGCACTCGTCTCCTCCCGCTGCTCATCGTCCTGATGGCGGCCGTGCTGCTCGCGCTCGGCGTACCGCTCGCCGTCAGCCTCGCGGCGGCCCAGCAGCAGAAGGTGGTCGTCGACCGGATCGACGACACGGCGTACTTCGCGGCCATCGCGCGACCCGCCGCCGACGCCACGACCGGTTCCCGCGACGAGCGGCGGATCCTGAGCAGGGAGCTTGAGAGCTACTACGACGTCTACGGCATCCGGGCGGGCGTCTTCCTCCCCGACGACACGTCCCTGACCAAGGGACCCGCGACCTGGTCCCTGCCCGAGACCGGTGAAGTGCGTGACGCCTTCGAGGAGTCGCTGCTCAGCCGGCGCAGCCATGACCCCAAGCAGGTGTGGCCCTGGCAGCACGGCCGTCTCGTCATCGCCTCGCCGGTGATCCGGGACGGTGACGTCGTCGCGGTCGTCGTCACGGACTCTCCCACCGAGCAGATGCGTTCGCGGATCCTGGACGGCTGGCTGATCATCGGCTCCGGCCTGACGGCCGCGATGCTGGTGGCCGTCGGGGCCGCCCTCCGGCTGACCGGCTGGGTGCTGAAGCCGGTCCGCGTGCTCGACACCACCACGCACGCGATCGCGAGCGGGCGCCTGAAATCCCGGGTGGCGGTGGCCAGCGGTCCGCCGGAACTCCGCAGGCTGGCCCGGTCGTTCAACGAGATGGCGGACAACGTCGAGGATGTGCTGGAGCAGCAGCGCGCCTTCGTCGCCGACGCCTCGCACCAGCTGCGCAACCCCCTCGCGGCGCTGCTGCTGCGCATCGAACTGCTCGCTTTCGAACTACCGGAGGGCAATGAGGAGATCGCGTCGGTCCAGACCGAGGGCAAGCGCCTGGCCCAGGTGCTGGACGACCTGCTCGACCTGGCCCTGGCCGAGCACACCGAAGCCGACCTGCGGCTCACCGACGTCGGCGCGCTGACCGCGGAGCGCGTGGCCGCCTGGGCGCCGACCGCGAACTCCAAGGGCGTACGGCTGGTGGGGAACTGCCCGCCCACCACCGCCTGGACCGACCCGGTGGCGCTGTCCAGCGCGCTGGACGCGGTGATCGACAACGCGGTCAAGTTCACGCCGGAGGACGAGCGCGTCGAGGTGACCGTCACCTCCAACGGCAGCGCGTCGACGATCATGGTCACCGACCGCGGCCCCGGCCTCACGGACGAGGAGCTCGCCCGGGTCGGCGACCGCTTCTGGCGCAGCGGCCGGCACCAGAACATCAAGGGCTCCGGACTGGGGCTGTCGATCTCGCGGGCACTGCTCGCGGCGTGCGGCGGCTCCATCTCGTACGGCCGTCACGAGCCGCACGGACTGAGGGTGACGGTGACCGTGCCCAGGACCGCGCCGCCCCGGTGACCAGGGGGCCGAGCAGCTACGGCTTGACCGAGCGGTAGTAGTCCTTGGCGCCCCGGTGCAGGGGCAGCGGGTCGGTGTAGATCGCCGTGCGCAGGTCGACGAGCTGCGCGGAGTGGACGTGGGCGCCGATGCCGTCGCGGCTCTTGATCACCGTGCGGGTCAGCCACTCGGTGAGACGCGGGTCCATGTCCTTGCGGGTGATCAGGAGGTTGGAGACCGCGATCGTCGGCACCGTGTCGCCGTTCTGGACGCTGGGGTAGGCCGACTCCGGCATGTTGGTCGCGCGGTAGAAGTGGGCCGCGTCGCCCTGCGCGTGCACCTTGGCGACGAGGTCGGCGTCGATCGGCACGAACCGGAACGAGGAGGTCTTGGCGATCTCCTCCAGACCGTCCGTGGGCACCCCGCTCGACCAGAAGAACGCGTCCAGTTCACGCCCGAGGCGCTCGGGGCCGGTGTCGATGCCGTCGGACCTCGGCGTGATGTCCTTCTCCGGGTCGATGCCGGCCGCCTCCAGCACGCGGGTCGCGATCAGCCGTACGCCGGAATTGGGCAGCCCTATGGCCACCCGCTTGCCCTTGAGGTCCGCGACGGAACGGATGTCCGAGTCGGGCGGTACGACGAGCTGCACGTAGTCGTCGTACAGGCGGGCGACACCGCGCAGCTCGTCGGTGACGGGTCGGCCGCCGATCTTGAAGGTGTCCACCGCGTCGGCGGCGGCGATCGTGAAGTCGGCCTGTCCCGTCGCCACGCGCTCGACGTTCTCCTGCGACCCGTCACTCGTCAGCAGCCGCACCTTCAGCTGGGGCATGTCCTTGGCGAGCTCCTTGCGCAGCCGTTCGCCGTACTCCTGGTACACCCCCGCGCGCGTGCCCGTGCTGAACGTGATCGTCCCGCTCGGCGGCTCCTCTCCCAGGGGAAGCAGCCACCACAGGAGCAGTCCCAAGGCGACGAACCCGGCGGCCGCGCCCTGCAGGGCCCGGCGTCCGGTGATACGGGTGAGTGCCTTGGACATGGGCGAGATCCTGCCAGCCGGTGCGGGGTGCTGACCAGGGCAGGGGTCACAGAGACAGCCGGGGGAGCGGGCGGCCCCCGGCACCGGGCGCCCGCGGCACGGGCACTGTCGTACCCGGCCGCTACAGTCGGCGCATGAGTTCCTCGCCCGCCGACCTCGTCCGTGAGTTCCACCTGGCCTTCGGGCTCGACGCCCGCACCACGCCCACCCGGGTCTCCCCTGAGCTCGCCGCGCACCGGGGCGAACTGCTCGCCGAGGAGGCGGCGGAGGTCGCCGAGGTCTGCGTCACCGGCCCGCTCGACAAGCTGGCGCACGAACTGGCGGACGTGGTCTACGTGGCGTACGGCACGGCCCTGGTCCACGGGATCGACCTGGACGCCGTACTCTCCGAGATCCACCGCTCCAACATGACCAAGCTGGGCCCCGACGGCCAGGTCGCCCGCCGGTCCGACGGCAAGGTGCTCAAGGGGGAGCACTACGAGGCACCGGACGTGTCGGCCGTGCTGCGCCGCCAGGGATGGGTGGCCGAGAGCGGGTGACGCCTTCGCCTCCGGCCGGCGATCGGTTCGGAGGCCGCACCGGGACGGGTGGCCCCCGGGACCGCCTACCCTTGAGGGCATGACCAGCAGCAGTGACCGGAGCCTCGCAGTGGACGTTCAGGGATCCAAGACCTATGAAGTGCGCACCTACGGGTGCCAGATGAACGTCCACGACTCCGAGCGATTGTCAGGGCTGCTGGAGGACGCGGGTTACGTGCGCGCCCCCGAGGGGTCCGACGGTGACGCCGACGTCGTCGTCTTCAACACCTGCGCGGTCCGCGAGAACGCCGACAACAAGCTGTACGGCAACCTCGGCCACCTCGCCCCCAAGAAGGCCGCACGACCCGGGATGCAGATCGCGGTCGGCGGCTGCCTCGCACAGAAGGACCGCGACACCATCGTGAAGAGGGCGCCCTGGGTGGACGTCGTCTTCGGCACGCACAACATCGGCAAGCTGCCCGTCCTGCTGGAACGCGCGCGCGTGCAGGAGGAGGCGCAGGTCGAGATCGCCGAGTCGCTGGAGGCGTTCCCCTCGACGCTGCCGACGCGCCGCGAGAGCGCGTACGCGGCATGGGTCTCCATCTCGGTCGGCTGCAACAACACCTGCACCTTCTGCATCGTCCCGGCCCTGCGCGGCAAGGAGAAGGACCGTCGCCCCGGTGACATCCTCGCCGAGGTCGAGGCCCTGGTGGCCGAGGGCGTCAGCGAGATCACGCTGCTCGGGCAGAACGTCAACGCGTACGGTTCCGACATCGGCGACCGTGAGGCGTTCAGCAAGCTGCTGCGGGCCTGCGGAAAGATCGACGGCCTGGAACGCGTCCGCTTCACCTCCCCGCACCCGCGTGACTTCACCGACGACGTCATCGCCGCCATGGCCGAGACGCCGAACGTGATGCCCCAGCTGCACATGCCGCTGCAGTCCGGTTCGGACCCGGTCCTGAAGGCGATGCGCCGCTCCTACCGGCAGGAGCGCTACCTCGGGATCATCGAGAAGGTCCGCGCCGCCATCCCGCACGCGGCGATCAGCACCGACATCATCGTGGGCTTCCCCGGCGAGACCGAGGAGGACTTCGAGCAGACGCTGCACGTCGTGCGTGAGGCCCGCTTCGCGCAGGCGTTCACGTTCCAGTACTCCAAGCGCCCCGGCACCCCCGCGGCCACCATGGACGACCAGATCCCGAAGAAGGTCGTGCAGGAGCGCTACGAGCGTCTCGTCGCCCTTCAGGAGGAGATCTCCTGGGAGGAGAACAAGAAGCAGGTCGGACGCACGCTGGAGCTGATGGTCGCCGAGGGTGAGGGCCGCAAGGACGACACCACCCACCGCCTGTCCGGCCGTGCCCCCGACAACCGGCTGGTCCACTTCACCAAGCCGGAGCAGGAGGTCCGCCCCGGCGACGTGGTGACGGTCGAGATCACCTACGCCGCACCGCACCACCTGCTCGCCGAGGGCGCCGTCCTCGGCGTGCGCCGCACGCGCGCGGGTGACGCCTGGGAGAAGCGCAACGCCGCAGAGGCGGCCAAGCCGGCCGGCGTCATGCTCGGCCTGCCCAAGGTGGGCGTTCCGGAGCCGCTGCCGGTGGTCACCGGTGGTTGCGCCGTCGACTGATCCGACCACGGGACACGTCCCGGTCCCTTCCGGGACGTCCCAGTAGGCTGCCGATCATGCTTGTCGCCGCCGCCGTGTGCCCGTGCCCGCCCCTGCTCGTGCCCGAGGTCGCCGCGGGTGCCGCGCCCGAGCTGGACGCCGCGCGTGCCGCCTGCGCGGATGCGCTCGGCGTCCTCGCTGCCGCCAGGCCCGACCGTCTCGTGGTCGTCGCGCCCGCCGAGGAGAGCGAGCACGGGGCCTACGCCGAAGGGACGCCGGGCTCGTTCCGGGGGTTCGGCGTGGATGTCGACGTACGGCTCGGGGCGAGGCAGGACGACAGGCCGCAGCGCGTGCTGCCGGCTTCGCTGGCCGTGGCCGCCTGGCTGCTGGAGCGGACCGGATGGTCGGACGCCCCGATCGAGGGACTCGCCGTGGGGGAACCTCTCGGGGCCGAGCGGTGTATCGACATCGGAAGGGAACTCGCCGCCCGGGCCGAGCGGGTGGCGCTGCTGGTGATGGGCGACGCCAGCGCCTGCCGCACGCTCAAGGCGCCCGGCTACCTCGACGAGCGGGCGGCACCCTTCGACGCGTCCGTCGCGCGTGCGCTGGGCACGGCGGACGTCGCCGCTCTCAAGGCGCTCGACCTCGGGCTCGCGCGCGAGCTGAAGGCTTTGGGCCGGGCCCCCTGGCAGGTCCTCGCGGGGGCCGCCGAGGACGCGGGACTCGGCGGAACGCTGCTGCACGAGGACGCGCCGTACGGTGTGGGGTACCTGGTGGCCACCTGGTCGTGAAGGGGCGGTGCCGCCGCCTTGTGGTGAAGGGGCCGTGCCGATACCCGGTCGGTGAAGGGGCCGTGCCGATACCCGGTCGGTGGAGGGCTGGTGCCGTCGGCCGGGCCCAGAGGGCCGATCTCGCCCTTGTCGTAGCGGGCCGGTGCCGCCACCCGGACGTGGAGTGGGCCGCGGAAACGGCGGACGGCCGGGAGCCGTCAAGCTCCTCGGCCGTCCGTCGGTATGCCGTTCGGGCTGAAGCGCCGTTCGGGCCGGTTCCGCCGTTCAGGTGGTCGGCGGGGGTGCGTCCGGCGGCGGCGTGCTCCTGTCCGTCGCCGTGTCGCCACCCTTGTGCGCGAGTCGGTCCATGGCGCCCTTGGCCTTGCCCGTACCCGTGTGGATCTTGTTGCTGTACTTGCCCTTGGTCTTCTCGTCGACGACCTTCGCGGCCTTCTCGAGACCGTGGTGGACCTGCTCCTCATGTCGCTGCGCGAAGTCGGAGACCCTGTCCTTGGCCGGGGCGAGTTTGGCTTTCAAATTCTGCATCAGACCCATGCTTCACCTTCCCGCGCGGGGCAGTTACGTGCGGGCGCCCTCGCCGGCCTCGCTGTCGGCCGCCTCGTCGGCGGACTGCTGCTTGGGAATCTCGACGCCGTCGTCGGTGTCGGCGTCGACGGACTCCGCCGCCGTGGACCGGTCCTTGTCCGACTCGGTCTTCGCCTCCTCGACCTCGGCCGCGGCCGACTCCTGCGCCTGTGCCGCTCCCTCCGCCGCCGGCTCGGCCGATGGTGTGTCGGCCTGCGCCTCGGCGGTTGACGCCTCCTCCGTGGCCTTTGACCTCCGGAAAAGTCGTGCGAAAACGCCCATATCAACTCCATACGTTACTCGTGCGGTCGAAATCCCGCGTCGTCCGGTGCGTCCATTTGCGCCCCCGGGTGGCCGCCTCCGCGAAACGGCGGCGAGAACCTCGCAACTGGCAACGACCCCGAGCCCGTGCCGTCACGTAACCCGTTCGAGTCCACCCCCTGGGGTTTGCGAGACTGGGTCGGTGAGCAGCGCACCCTCCGCCCCCCGTGTCATCGCCGTAGTCGGACCCACTGCGGCAGGAAAGTCCGATCTGGGCGTTTTTCTGGCCCAGCGGCTCGGTGGCGAGGTCGTCAACGCCGACTCCATGCAGCTGTACCGAGGGATGGACATCGGCACCGCCAAGCTGACGTCCGAGGAGCGCGCCGGAGTCCCGCACCACCTTCTGGACATCTGGGACGTGACGGTCGCGGCGTCCGTCGCCGAGTACCAGCGGCTCGCGCGGGAACGCATCGACGCGCTGCTCACCGAAGGGCGCTGGCCGATTCTCGTCGGCGGGTCCGGCCTGTACGTCCGCGGCGCCGTGGACAACCTGGAGTTCCCCGGCACCGACCCCGAGGTCAGGGCCCGGCTGGAGGAAGAGCTCGCGCTGCACGGCTCCGCGGTGCTGCACGCCCGCCTGGCCGCCGCCGACCCGGAGGCCGCGCAGGCCATCCTGCCCAGCAACGGCCGCCGTATCGTCCGGGCCCTGGAGGTGATCGAGATCACCGGCAAGCCCTTCACCGCCAACCTTCCCGGCCATGACTCGGTCTACGACACCGTCCAGATCGGCGTCGACGTGGCGCGCCCCGAGCTGGACGAGCGCATCGCCCGCCGGGTCGACCGGATGTGGGACGCCGGGCTCGTGGAGGAAGTGCGCGCGCTGGAGGCGCAGGGGTTGCGTGAGGGGCGTACGGCCTCGCGCGCGCTCGGCTACCAGCAGGTCCTCGCGGCGCTCGCCGGGGAGTGCACGCTCGAAGAGGCGCGGGCCGAGACCGTACGTGCCACCAAGCGCTTCGCGCGCCGCCAGGATTCATGGTTCAGGCGCGACCCGCGGGTGCATTGGCTCAGTGGGGCCGCGGCGGACCTCACGGAACTTCCGCAGCTGGCACTGGCGTTGGTCGAACGACCGGTTACAGCCTGATCACGTGATGGCATCGGGACGCTCCGGCCGTCATCCCGGCCTCCCGCGTCGTGCCATCATCGAGCTTCGATCGACCAAGTGGAGTCCGAGTTGGGAGGGCGCGTGGCGATGGAGGCCGGCCCTCGCGACACCGCACGAAGCACCGAGAACGTCACCGCCGACGCGGGCGATCCGGAGCAGGACCGCGACCGTCTGAGCCCTGAGATGCCCGACGAAGCGGAGGGCGGCGTCACCGACGACGGCCCCGAGCCCGAGGAGATGTACGCGAGCGGCCCGGAGGTCGAGGTCGAGCTGCGCCCGCAGCGCCGCCTGCGCATCTGGCAGCTCGCGCCCATCGTGTCCCTGGCCGCGGTCGGCTCCCTGATGTTCGCGTTCCCGCTCGCCTTCGACTTCGGCGACAGCGGCGCCGTGATCGCCATGCTGGGGCTGCTGATCTGCTCCTGCGCGGCCGGCTGGGGCATGATGGCCGCCCGCCGGGTGGGCCATACCTGGCCCGGCCTGCCGCAGCGGGGCTCCGGGCGCAGACCGGACTGGCGGGTCGTGCTGGCCTATGGCCTGGTGGTCGCCGCGATCGTCGTGCTGGCCGTGTGGCGAGTGGCCCGCCTGCGCTGAGGCGGCCGTCGGGTCTTGGGTCGGCACTGTCGTAGCGGCACCGTACGATCGAGGGATGAGCACGCGGATCGCCTTCCTCAAGGGTCACGGGACCGAGAACGACTTCGTGATCGTCCCGGACCCCGAGAACGACATCGACCTGCCCCCGGCCGTCGTCGCCGCGCTGTGCGACCGCCGCGCGGGCATCGGTGGTGACGGGCTCCTGCACGTGGTGCGGTCCGCGGCGCACCCCGAGGCCCAGGACATGGCGGCCGAGGCCGAGTGGTTCATGGACTACCGCAACGGCGACGGCTCCGTCGCGGAGATGTGCGGCAACGGCGTGCGCGTGTTCGCGCGCTACCTCCAGCGTGCCGGCCACGTCGTGGAGGGGGATCTCACGGTGGCCACGCGCGGGGGCGTGAAGACCGTGCACATCGCCAAGGACGGTGACGTCACGGTCGGCATGGGCAAGGCCCTGCTCCCCGCAGGAGACGTCACGGTCAGCGTCGGCGAGCGCAGCTGGCCCGCGCGCAACGTGAACATGGGCAACCCGCACGCCGTCGCCTTCGTGGACGACCTCGCACACGCCGGCGACCTGCTCTCCCCGCCGCCGTTCAGCCCGGCGTCGGCCTATCCGGACGGGGTCAACGTCGAGTTCGTGGTCGACCGGGGGCCCGGGCATGTCGCGCTGCGCGTGCACGAGCGCGGCTCCGGCGAGACCCGTTCCTGCGGCACGGGCGCGTGTGCCGTCGCCGTGGCCACCGCGCGACGGGACGGGGCGGACCCGTCGGTCACCGGCACCCCCGTGACGTACACCGTCGACGTGCCCGGCGGCACCCTGGTGATCACGGAGCGGCCCGACGGCGAGATCGAGATGACCGGTCCCGCGGTGATCGTGGCCGAGGGTGAGATCGACTCGGAGTGGCTGGAACAGCTCGCTCGTTGATCCCTCTTCGGGCTTGGCATCAAAGCCCTGAGCGGCTCATGACCTGGATGTGAGGTCGTCCGGGGTGCCGTAGACGTTCGGAATCGCGAACTCCTGCTCGTTACATGGCGCGAAACCGTAAACCTGCAAACCCTCGCTCGAATGGGTGATCCGTTTCACGCTCGGCGAGAGGCGGTCAGTCGCACGTGATGGGCTCGGTAGCATCAAGCACCGGCCCGGACGGGGGAGAAGTCGCCATCCCCTGAGCCGTGTCCGCCATGGGGCACCCCGTTCGCCGGTCCACGCAGCCGGAGGTGCCCATGAGTGCGGAGGCCACTAACCCCGCGACGCCAGGCCCGGTAGCAGGCCCTGCCACGCCTGCCGTGCCCCGCAGGAAGGCCCGCGCCCGCCTCGATCTGCGCCGCCTGGGCCGAGCCGCGCTGCTCGGGTCCGCCTCACGCGACCGGCTGCCCGACGCGATCGGCCATGTCGTCGACGCCCACCGCGCCCACCACCCGGACGCGGACCTCGATCCGCTGCGCCGCGCCTATGTGCTGGCGGAGTCCTCGCATCGCGGCCAGATGCGCAAGAGCGGCGAGCCGTACATCACCCACCCCCTGGCCGTCACCCTGATCCTCGCCGAACTCGGCGCCGAGACGACCACCTTGACGGCCTCTCTGCTGCACGACACGGTCGAGGACACCGATGTGACCCTCGATCAGGTCGGCGAGCAGTTCGGCGCGGAGGTCCGCTTCCTCGTCGACGGCGTGACGAAGCTGGAGAAGGTCGACTACGGCGCCGCCGCCGAGCCGGAGACCTTCCGCAAGATGCTCGTGGCCACCGGCAACGACGTCCGCGTGATGTCGATCAAACTCGCCGACCGGCTGCACAACATGCGCACCCTCGGTGTGATGCGCCCCGAGAAACAGGCCCGCATCGCCAAGGTGACCCGGGACGTCCTCATCCCGCTCGCCGAACGGCTGGGTGTCCAGGCACTCAAGACCGAACTGGAGGATCTGGTCTTCGCGATCCTGCATCCCGAGGAGTACGAGCACACCCGGGAGTTGATCGTCGAGAACGCCTCCCGTGGGGACGACCCGCTCGCCGAGACGGCCGACGAGATGCGCAAGGTCCTGCGCGAGGCCGACATCCAAGCCGAAGTCCTGATCCGGCCACGACACTTCGTCTCCGTGCACCGGGTGTCCCGAAAACGCGGACGGCTGCGCGGTACCGACTTCGGCCGGCTGCTCGTGCTGGTGAACGAGGACGCGGACTGCTACGGCGTCCTGGGTGAACTGCACACCTGTATGACGCCCGTCGTCTCGGAGTTCAAGGACTTCATCGCCGTCCCCAAGTTCAACCTGTACCAGTCGCTGCACACCGCCGTGGCCCGTGCGGACGGCCAGGTCACCGAAGTGCTCATCCGAACCCACCAGATGCACAAGGTCGCCGAAGCCGGTGTCGTCGCCCTCGGCAACCCCTACTCCCCACCTTCGGAGGAGCAGACCGCCGCCGGCGACGGCGAGCGCGCGGACCCCACCCGCCCGGGCTGGCTGTCCCGCCTCCTCGACTGGCAGCGGGCCGCACCCGACCCCGACACCTTCTGGTCCACCCTGCGCGAGGACCTCGCCCAGGACCGCGAGATCACCGTCTTCCGGCCCGACGGGGGCACACTCGGCCTCCCCGAGGGCGCGACCTGCGTGGACGCCGCCTACGCGCAGTACGGCGAGGACGCGCACGCGTGCATCGGCGCCCGTGTCAACGGCCGGCTGGCCACCCTCAGCACGGTTCTGCGGGACGGTGACACCGTCCAGCTCCTCATGGGGCAGGACCCGGCCTCGGAACCCTCCAGGGAGTGGCTGGAGCACGCCCACACCCCTGCCGCCAGGATCGCCATCCAGCGGTGGCTGACCACCCATGCGCCGCAGGGCGAGAGTTCCGCCGAAGCGGGCGACGCAGCCGGGACGGTGCCCTTCCGGGCCACGGCGGACGCGTCGGCCGACCAGGATGCTGCCGGGAACGAAGCGGGCCTCCGCCCGGCCTTCGATGCTGCCGGGAACGAAGCGGGCCCCCGCCCGGCCTTCGAGGGAGCGGTGAGCCGCGCCGCCGCCAACGTCCTCGTCGACCGGCCGGACGCGACCGTACGCCTGGCCGGCTGCTGCACCCCCGTACCGCCCGACGAGGTCGCCGGTTTCTCGGTGCGCGGGGGAGTGGTGACCGTGCACCGCGTGGAGTGCGCGGCGGTGGCGCGCATGAAGGACGCGGGGCGCTCGGAGGTCGACGTGCGCTGGGGGGAAACCACCGAGTGCCGGGTCACCCTGGTCGCCGAATCGTTCGTTCGCCCGCATCTGCTGGCGGACCTCACCGAAGCCATGGCCACGGAGGGCGCGGAGATCGTCTCGGCGACGGTCGAGCCCCCGACTCAACAGCGCGTGCGCCACACCTACACGGTCCAACTCCCGGACGCGGCTCAGCTCCCCGGGCTGATGCGGGCCATGCGCAACGTGGCGGGCGTGTACGACGTGAGCAGGGCGCAACCGATGACGCAGGGGGCGTAACGGCAGCCGCGCCCCGGACAGCGGCTCGCAGCCTCCCCCGCCTCCTTGTAGGCCCGACCGCCTCGCCGGACCCGAGCACTGCACCCACCGGACCTACCCGTTCGGGTGGGCCGGTCGCGCGTCGTCGACGTCCCGCGCACTCGCGCTGATAGCCGTGGTGCATGCTGCTCACCCCCCGCACCAAGGTTCAGCGACCAGTCCCTGGCGCTTCCCGTCCTCGTCCCCGAACCCGTCGGCGCCTCCGGGTGCCCGCGCTGCTCGCCCTGGCCGTCTCCTCCTGCCTCGTCGCTGCCGGCGCCCCCGCCACGCCCCTGGGTGTCGGTGACCGCCTCTACCCGCACCTGGGCAACCCCGGCTACGACGTGATGTCGTACGACCTCTCCTTCACCTATCCGGGCACCAACCGCAAGCCCCTCCGGGCCGTGACCCGGATCGACGCGTGGACGACGGCGGACCTGGAACGCATCAACCTGGACTTCGCACACGGCGAGGTCGAGTCCGTCGAGGTCGACGGGATGCCCGCGTCGTTCAGCACCGCCGGTGAGGACCTCGTGGTCACGCCGGCGGAGCCGCTGTCCGACGGCAACTGGACGCGCATCACCGTGCGGCACACCAGCGATCCCGTGTACGGCGAGAAGCGGGAGGGCGGCTGGGTGCGGACCGCCGACGGTCTCGCCATGGCCAACCAGGCCGATGCCGCCCACGTCGTGTTCCCCTGCAACGACCACCCCTCGGACAAGGCGATGTTCACCATCCGGGTGACCGCGCCCAACGGCTACACGGCCGTCGCCAACGGCCTGCAGGCCGGCGTCGACCGGGCGGGCAGCTCGACGACCTGGACGTACCGCACCGAACACCCCATGGCCACCGAGCTCGCCCAGGTCTCCATCGGCCGCTCGACGGTGCTTCACCGCACCGGCCCGCACGGACTGCCCGTACGGGACGTCGTACCGACCAAGTACCGCAAGCAGCTCGAACCGTGGCTGGAGAAGACCCCGGACCAGATCTCCTGGATGGAGAGCAAGCTCGGCCGCTACCCGTTCGAGACGTACGGGCTGCTCATGGCCGACGCCGCCACCGGCTTCGAGTTGGAGACCCAGACCCTCTCCCTCTTCGAACGGGGTCTCTTCACCGAGTCCGCCTTCCCGAAGTGGTACGTCGAGGCGATCATGGTGCACGAGCTGGCGCACCAGTGGTTCGGCGACAGTGTCAGCCCGCGCAGCTGGTCCGACCTGTGGCTCAGCGAGGGGCACGCCACCTGGTACGAAGCCCTGTACGCGGCGGAGAAGGCGGGCAGGCCGCTGGAGGCCCGTATGAAGGCCGCGTACGCCGCCTCCGACCGCTGGCGTGCGGCCGGCGGACCGCCCGCCGCCCCCAAGGCGCCCACCGCCGGCAAGAAGACCGGCATCTTCCGGCCGAACGTCTATGACGGCGCGGCCCTGGTCCTCTACGCCCTCCGCCAGGAGATCGGAGCCCCCGCCTTCGAGCGTCTGGAACGCGCCTGGGTCAGCAGGCACCAGGACACCTCCGCCTCGACCGCGGACTTCGTGGCGCTCGCCGAGGAGATCTCCGGACGGGACCTCGACGGGTTCCTGCACGCCTGGCTGTACGGCAAGAAGACCCCGCCGATGCCGGGGCAGCCGGAGTGGCGGTCCATGGACCCCGCCAAGACGCCCGCCAAGGCGCCCACCAGGGCGTCCGCCGCACCGCGGGCGACCGTGAAGTAGGACCGCGGGACCGCGAAACAGCACCGAGCGGTCCGCATGGCGGCACCGCGCGGTCGCATGGCAGCACCGAGCGGACCGCATGGCAGGAGCGCGCTGTCGGCACGGCCAGGAGGGTGCGGACCGCGACGCAGGAGGGTGCGGACCCCGCTGCGCGGGACGGTCGGACCGAGAAATAAGACGGTGACGAGACGGCTCGTGCCGTGCGACCATCTTCTGGTCGGCGCGGCACGGGGCGCGGGAATCTCCCGGGGCACTCGTGCGTTGTGAACAGTGACGGATCGGTCTCGGGCGCAAGGGCTCGTTCCGAAGCGTCACGGCCACCGTCGCCGCAAACGGATTCCCATCGACGTAAGGACCCAATGACCTCCTCTTCTTCCTCTTCCCAGGACAGTCAGCGCCTCGCGCACACTTATCCCGAAGGTCTTCGGGCCGATGCCCTGATGGAAGAGGACGTCGCCTGGAGCCACGAGATCGACGGAGAGCGGGACGGCGACCAGTTCGACCGCTCCGACCGCGCGGCTCTACGCCGTGTGGCGGGCCTCTCCACCGAGCTCGAGGACGTCACCGAGGTCGAGTACCGCCAGCTCCGCCTGGAGCGGGTCGTGCTCGTGGGCGTCTGGACCTCCGGGAACGCACAGGACGCGGAGAACTCCCTCGCGGAGCTCGCCGCCCTCGCGGAGACCGCGGGCGCGCTCGTGCTCGACGGTGTGATCCAGCGCCGCGACAAGCCCGACGCGGCCACCTACATCGGCTCCGGCAAGGCCGACGAGCTGCGGGACATCGTGCTGGAGACCGGAGCCGACACCGTCATCTGCGACGGTGAACTCAGCCCGGGTCAGCTCATCCACCTGGAGGATGTCGTCAAGGTCAAGGTCATCGACCGTACGGCCCTGATCCTCGACATCTTCGCCCAGCACGCCAAGTCCCGCGAGGGCAAGGCGCAGGTCGCGCTCGCGCAGATGCAGTACATGCTGCCGAGGCTGCGAGGCTGGGGTCAGTCGCTGTCCCGGCAGATGGGCGGCGGCAAGGGCGGCGGCCTCGCCACCCGTGGTCCCGGTGAGACCAAGATCGAGACGGACCGGCGGCGGATTCGCGAGAAGATGGCGAAGATGCGCCGGGAGATCGCGGAGATGAAGACCGGCCGCGACATCCAGCGCCAGGTACGCCGGCGCAACAAGGTTCCCTCGGTCGCCATCGCCGGCTACACCAACGCCGGCAAGTCCTCGCTGCTCAACCGCCTCACGGGCGCGGGTGTGCTGGTCGAGAACGCCCTGTTCGCGACCCTGGACCCGACCGTGCGCCGGGCCGAGACCCCGAGCGGCCGGCTGTACACACTGGCCGACACGGTCGGTTTTGTACGGCATCTGCCGCACCACCTGGTCGAGGCGTTCCGCTCCACCATGGAGGAGGTCGGCGAGTCCGACCTGATCCTGCACGTGGTGGACGGGTCGCACCCGAACCCGGAGGAGCAGTTGGCCGCCGTTCGTGAGGTGATCAGGGACGTCGGTGCCACCGATGTGCCCGAGATCGTCGTGATCAACAAGGCGGACGCGGCCGACCCGCTGACGCTCCAGCGGCTGCTGCGGATCGAGAAGCGCTCCATCGCGGTCTCGGCCCGCACCGGCCGGGGCATCGACGAGCTGCTCGCCCTGATCGACAACGAGCTGCCGCGCCCGTCGGTCGAGATCGAGGCGCTCGTGCCGTACACGCTCGGCAAGCTGGTCGCGCGTGCCCACACCGAGGGTGAGGTGATCTCCGAGGAGCACACCCCGGAGGGCACGCTGCTCAAGGTGCGGGTGCACGAGGAGCTCGCGGCGGATCTCGCGCCGTACGTTCCGGCGCCGAGCGCCTGAGCCGTCATGGCACTGCGGTCCTCGTTGCCGTAGAACGCCGAGGCCAACGCCGAAGGCCCGTCCCCTGCCGCAGGGGACGGGCCTTCGGTACGTCTGCGTGCGAGGCTGTCACCGACCGCCGTACATCTTGCTCATGTTCAGGTACAGCGCCTCGGCGCTCGCCCCCAACTGCGGTCCCGCGAGCCAGGTGCTGTCCTCCGGGCCGATCGACGTGTTCGACACCAACCTGGTCTCGCCGTCCACCACCCGGAACCAGCCGCCACCCGACGAACCACCGGTCATGGTGCAGCCGATGCGGTACATCGTCGGCAGTGTCGGGCTCAGCGAGAAGCGCCCGGGCCGATCGACGCACTTGAACATCTGCAGCCCGCTGTAGGGCGGCGCCGCCGGGTAACCCCAAGCACGCATGGTGCGGTGACCACCCGTTGATGCGTGCTCTGCAGTGGTGCCGGCTGCCTCGATGCCGCCCGGGCCGCCCGATGGGCACGTACTCGGCATCCACGACCCCGGGCGCGTGCGCGCTGCGCTGCGGACCCCTCGGATACGACGCGCCACTGTGCCCGTGTGGTTGAGGGCGAACAGCGGCGAGGCGGTGAAGGTTCATGCGCACCGCCCCGCCGCCGGGGCGTCACCGACCGGCGAACTTCTCGCTCACCGAGTCGAAGATGACCTTGGCTTCCCTGCCCAGCCTCGGCCCTGCGAGCCAGCCCGACTTCACCGGACCGATGGAAGTGTTGGACACGAGCGCCGGCTTGCCGTCCGAGCCGGTCGCAACCCACCCGCCCCCGGACGAACCGCCGGTCATGGTGCAGCCGATGCGGTACATCGTCGGATCCGAGGACCTGAGCGACAGCCGACCTGGCTTGTCCTGGCACTGGTAGAGCTTCTGGCCGTCGAACGGCGCGGCTGCCGGATAGCCGATCGCCTTGAGGCTGTCCACCTCGGGGACGGCCGGGGCGTTGAAGTCGACCGGGAGGGCGGAACCGACCGTCTCCTCAAGCGACTTGCCGTTGCTCCCCTCCTCCGGCTTCACATGGAGCACGGCGAAGTCGTACGGCGCCCCGTCCCCGCCCGTCGCGCCGCCCTGCTCGATCCACTGCTCCGAGGTCTGCGCCCAGTCGGCCCACCACACCCCGTACGGAGCGACCTCTTCCCTGGCCACACCCTCCAACTCGGCGCTCCCCATGCCCGTGTTGTTGTACGACGGCACGAACGCGATGTTGCGGTACCAGCCGCCGCTCTTGCCCGCGTGCACACAGTGGCCCGCGGTCCACACCATGTTGGACTTGCCGGGGTTGGCCGGGTCCTGCACGACCGTCGCCGAGCAGACCATCGTGCCCTTGGGCGAGTCGAAGAACACCTTGCCCGCCTCTGGGGCGTTGGCGTGGTACTCGGGCGAAACGGCCTGTGCCTGCACCGGCTGCGGGGTCGGGTCGCTCACGCCCTGGTCGCCGGAGATGTCGCTGTCGTCGACGCTCCGGTCCGGGTCCTCGGCCTCCCGCATGCGGTCCGGATCCCACAGCCCCTCGATGATCGGGTTGATGTAGTCCTGGGCCTCGCGCAGCCAGTCGTCCCTGTCCCACTGCTTCCAGGCGCCGCCCCGCCACTTGTCGAGGTCGATCCCGTGCTCCTTGAGCTTGTCCTTGATGTCGTCCGGGATCGTGATCTTGCCTTCACCTCCGGCCGCCGCCGAGGCGGTGGCGTCGCCGCCAGCCTCGGCGCCCGACTCGCAGGCCGTGACGGTGAGAGCCAGCGCGGCCGCGAGTGCGACCACGGGCAGCGGGGACCTTGTGCGGCGCGCGCTCCTCCCGCGGCGAGCGGTGGACGACGGCCGTATCGATCGCATGATCTGACTCCCCCTGGAGTGACAGTGTGGTGCCGCTGCCATGAACTCCCGCTGGTCACGCATGGGTTCCGCGTGAGGTCAGGGCGCGTTGGGACGGCATCACACACTATGCGGTCGCTGTGGGGGAGACCCGACGGAACGGCAACGGTTTCGCTACAGCAAGGATCTTGAAGCAACCCGTAACCCGGTGAACCGTCCGCGGTTGGTAGCCGTGGGGTGCCTGCTGCCCGTGAGCGGCCCCCAGTGCCCAGTTCCCCGGAGTTTCGAGTGGACGCTCGCGGGGCTTCGTATGTCGGGGCGGGCGAGGATGCGTCACACCTGCTCGCCCCTGGACAGCGGGAGGACAGGGAGCCATGGCAGTGACTGAATCTGTGCGCGGGGGGACGACCGAGTCGGCGAAGGCCCGTGCCGTGCATGAAGGGATCCTGCGGCGGCAGTCGGCACGCGAGTCCGCGGCGCGCACCTACGCCCGTGCCCTTCCGATCGTTCCGGTACGGGCGCGCGGGATGACCATCGAAGGGGCGGACGGCCGCCGCTACCTCGACTGCCTCTCGGGTGCCGGCACGTTGGCGCTGGGACACAACCACCCCGTCGTCCTGGACGCCATTCGCAAGGTCCTCGACTCGGGCGCACCGCTGCATGTCCTCGATCTGGCGACACCCGTCAAGGACGCCTTCATCACCGAGCTGTTCCACACTCTGCCTCCCGGTCTCGCGCGCCACGCCCGCGTGCAGTTCTGCGGACCGGCCGGTACCGACGCCGTGGAGGCCGCCTTCAAGCTCGTCCGTGCCGCGACGGGACGCACCGGGATCCTCGCCTTCAGCGGCGCCTATCACGGCATGACAGCCGGAGCCCTCGCAGCCTCCGGGGGTGCCCTGGACGTACGGGTCGCGCGCCTGCCCTACCCGCAGGACTACCGCTGCCCCTTCGGCGTCGGAGGTGAACGCGGTGCCGAACTCGGCGCCCGCTGGACCGAGTCCGTCCTCGACGACCCCAAGTCGGGTGTGCCGCGTCCCGCCGGGATGATTCTCGAACCCGTCCAAGGCGAGGGCGGGGTGATCCCGGCGCCGGACGGCTGGATGCGACGCATGCGGGAGATCACGGCCGACCGTTCCATCCCACTCATCGCCGACGAGGTCCAGACCGGCGTCGGGCGCACCGGTTCCTTCTGGGCCGTGGAGCACAGTGGCGTCACCCCTGATGTCATGGTCCTCTCCAAGGCCATCGGGGGCAGCCTGCCGTTGGCCGTCATCGTCTACCGTGACGACCTCGACGCCTGGCAACCCGGAGCCCACGCCGGAACGTTCCGCGGCAACCAACTCGCCATGGCCGCAGGCACGGCCACACTCGCCTACGTCCGCGAGAACCGGCTCGCCGAGCGGGCGGCCGAACTGGGCTCGCAGATGCTGCGCCAACTCTCCGCACTGGCAACGGACTTCGCGTGCATCGGCGATGTACGTGGCAGGGGGCTGATGATCGGGGTCGAGGTGGTGAAGCCGGAGGGCGGTCCCGCACGTGCGGACGAGCTGCCTGCGGCCTTCGCTGCCATCGAGGACACCGGCGAGGGCATGACCGAAGGCCAGGGGGTGCGTGGCGCTCGTGAAGGGAGCGGGGGTGTCCCCGACCTGCAGGGCCGGGGTGCCGCCGGAGCCGGGTGGGCCGAGGGCGAGAGGGGCGTGTCGGCAGGGCTCGACCCCGACGGGAACGCGCACGGCCTGTCGACGGACCTTCCTGCCGCCCCGCGACAAGCAGGCACGGCGGATGGGCGGGGCCCGGAACATCGCCCTCGTCCGGCAGCACCCGAACTTGCGGCTGCCATCCAACAGGAGTGCCTGCGACGTGGCCTGATCGTCGAGCTCGGAGGCCGCCACTCCAGCGTCATCAGGCTGCTGCCACCCCTGACCATCAGCGACGAACAGGCCGCCGCGGTACTGGACCGGCTCGCCGACGCGGTGGACGCGGTGTCCCGCGCCCACGCAGGTCCGGACAGGACGCTCCAGCCAAGCCGACACCGACCGCGGCACGGTGACCGGGTGGACGGAGGGGACCCGGCGGATGGGTCGGGTCGGGCGGGCCGGGCGGTCCGGGCGGATCGGGCGGGGTAGCACGGCGGCTGCCGGGGGCGCCAGCGTGCGCGTACCGGCCGACGCCCTTGTATCGGTGCTGATGGCCTCAGTCTCACGTCGGGCGAGGTCAAGTGACACTCGGCCAATGGATGCGAGGAGGTCAGGTGACCGAGGTCTGAGTGACGGGAGGCCCTGGGACGGATGGCTGCGGGAGGCCATGGGACAGAGGCTGAGTGACTTGGGCCCGAGGCACAGCTTCATCCAGATGACACCGCACCACCCTCCCCACCACCGTCTCGACCTGACACACCTCTCCAACTGCTCTCCCCATAAAGCGCGCAAGGCCCATGCCCGCCCACCTCCAGAAACCACCGCCGCACGAGCCGAACCACCTCAGAGGACCAGCCTTGATCACCAGCCCTGTATCCGACGGACAAGCCGACCTCCGCGCACGAGGTTCCTCCGAGGCACACGCCCCTCAGCAGGAGCCGCCCGTATCGACGATCGCGTCGGCTGCACCCGGTCAGGGAGCCGGTCACGGAAACGCTCAGGCGGGGTCCTCCGTCCCTGCGGGTACGCCTGTACCCGCACAGCCGGCCGCAGGCGTGCAGCCTCGCGCGCACCCGCCGACAGACACTCCGGCGCCAGTGGGAGGCGCGCAGCAGCGAAGCGTCCCTGAGCAGGGGACTGTCGGGGGGCAGTCGCCGGTCCGAACGTCGGCGCAGGCCTGTGCCCCGGCCAGCGAGCACGCCGCCCTGCACGGTGACCCCGCCGACCTTCTGGAGCATCCGGACCCGAACACCGCAGCCCAGGCCGCCGCCATGGAGAACCTGCTGCGCTGCTGGGTCCGGGAGACCAACGCGTCGGCCCCTGAGGACGGGCTCCTCCGCATCCCCACTCCTGCCACCGGCACGGCCCTGCTGGTCCCGGTCCACTACTGGTCCCCGACAGGGTGGCATCGGTTCGGCCTCCCGCGACTGGCCAATGCCGCCGACCACACGCCGCCGATCGACGCAGTCACGCTCACAGCACTGCTGGCCCGGGAGAGCCTTGTCGAGTGCGCCGAAAGGGACGCGGGCGTCCGCGCGGGATCAGGTGCGGAGACAAAGGCGGTCACGGACGCGGCACCAAGGCCTGACGCGGAAGCGAAGGCCACGTCCGCCACTACCGACCTCGTCGTACGCGTCGCCGACTCCCTCCGACGAACCGTCATTTTCCTCACCGAGCGCCGGAACGACCCCGACGAAGGCGCCGACCTCTTCCTCACGGCCGAGCAGGCGCTCATGCTCGGACACCCGTTCCACCCCACCCCGAAGAGCCGCGAGGGACTCTCCGAGGTCGAAGCACAGCTGTACTCACCTGAGTTGCGCGGCTCCTTCCCTTTGCACTGGCTCGCTGTCGCTCCTTCCCTTCTCGCCACCGACTCGGCATGGACCGAGCACGGGCGCGTCGTGCCCGCGGTCCAGCTCACGGCCCGACTGGCATCGCATGACCTGCCGTTGCCCGACGGGTACGCCGCACTGCCTCTGCATCCCTGGCAGGCACGCGAGGTCCGCCAACGTCCCGAAGTCGCGGCGCTGCTCGAAGCCGGACTGCTCCGAGATCTCGGCTCCCACGGTGCCCCGTGGCATCCCACCTCCTCCGTGCGTACCGTTCATCGGTCCGACGCCGCCGCCATGCTCAAACTGTCGCTGGGCCTGCGCATCACCAACTCCCGACGGGAGAACCTGCGCAAGGAGTTGCACCGTGGCGTCGAGGTCCATCGACTTCTGCGCAGCGGCCTCTCGGCCGAGTGGCAGGCCGCCCACCCGGCATTCGACATCGTTCGTGACCCGGCCTGGCTCGCCGTTGACGCGCCGGAGGGTGCCCCAGTGGCCGGCCTCGACGTGATGATCCGGCACAACCCTTTCCGGTCGAGCGACGACGTGTCATGTGTCGCCGGACTCGTCTCGCCCCGTCCTCAGACGCATACCGGAGGAGCCCCGGACGAGCCTGGGTCGGACAGCCGGCCCCTGCGGTCCCGTCTTGCCGACGTGATCAAGGGGCTTGCCGCCAGGACGGGACGCCCGCGTGGAGCGGTCACCGCGGAGTGGTTCCTGCGCTACCTCGAACACGTAGTCCGGCCGGTGCTCTGGCTGGACGCCGAAGCGGGCGTTGCGTTGGAGGCACATCAGCAGAACACCCTGCTTCTCCTGGACAGCGACGGCTGGCCCTCGGGCGGCCGGTACCGAGACAACCAGGGCTACTACTTCCGTGAATCCCGGCGAGCGGAACTCGAAGCCCGGATGCCCGGAATCGGCAGGGCCAGCGACACCTTCGTCTCGGACGAGGTCACCGACGAGCGCTTCGCGTACTACCTCGCGATCAACAACGTGCTCGGTCTCATCGGCGCGTTCGGCTCCCAGCGACTCGCCGACGAACGGCTGCTGCTCGCCGCATTCCGCCGATTCCTGGGAGAGGTGGCCTCCGGTCCCGCCCGTCTGCGCACGTCCTTGCCTGCCCTCCTGCTCGACTCACCGGTCCTGCGCTGCAAGGCCAACCTGCTGACGCGCTTGTACGGCCTCGACGAACTCGTCGGCCCGGTAGACACCCAGTCCGTCTACGTCACCATTGCCAACCCCCTGCATTCCTGACCGTGCGTCCCTGACCGTCACTGCCTCGCTTCACCAACCGCTCTCCACCGACCCACGAAGTCGCCGAGGAACATGCCCCGCGCGCCCACCGCCCGAGAGGACTGCCGCCGTGCCGCCGACCGACTCGACGAGTGCTGATACCGGTACCGCCCCCGTCACCGATATCGGCGGCGTCACGACAGCGGGTGATCTCGGGTCCCCCGTCGACAAGACGGACGACACGGATGCGGACACCGAGGACACGCTGGATCTGGGGTTGCCCGAAGAACTTCTCGCGCTCCTTGCGGAGACCTCCGACGCCGACGGGGGGCGGAACCCAGGCTATTCAAACGAGGCCGCACCCTCATCCGCCCTTCGGCACTCCGCCCTCCGGCCCTCTGCCCTTCGGTACACCGACGATCTACTCGACACCGTGGCCGACTGGGGGCCGATCAGCACACCGGCGGGGCTGCTTCACCTGGTCCCTGTCGGCCTCGTCAGCGATCTCCCGCTCGTCAGCCGATGGATGAACGACCCTGCGGTCGCGGCGTTCTGGGGGCTTGCCGGCCCGCCGAACGTGACCGAGGCTCATCTGCGGTCCCAGCTCGCCGGCGACGGCCGCAGCGTTCCGTGTCTCGGCATGCTGGAGGGCACGCCGATGAGCTACTGGGAGATCTACCGAGCCGACCTGGACCCCCTGGCCCGGCACTACCCGGCACGTCCCCATGACACCGGTCTCCATGTCCTCATCGGTGCCGTAGGCGATCGGGGACGAGGGCTCGGGGGAACCCTGCTGCGAGCCGTCGCCGATCTCGTACTCGACAGGCGGCCCGCCTGTGCTCGCGTTGTTGCCGAACCGGACATGCGCAACACCCCTTCCGTCGCCGCGTTCCTCAGCGCCGGCTTCCGGTTTTCTGCCGAGATCGAGCTGCCCGCCAAGCGAGCCGCTCTCATGGTCAGAGACCGGACCCTGCGCCATCTGCTGTGACGCCAAGTCGCAGCAGCATCACTTTTGGTACACCGCTCGCGTCGATCCGGTTCCCGTCATCGACGAACCAAATTCGAGTCAAGCCATCTCGGTGGTGACCAGGGTGTTCCGCTGGCCGAGTCGAGCAGCCGACTCGGAACCAGCCGAAACTGGCCGCGCGCCTTCTTCCCGGACCCGTTCCCCTCTGCCCACGGCCGACCTCCTCCGCAAGTGCCAGCCCTACGAGCGGGCCCTGACCGCACCCCCCACTGCCTCCTAGGCCGGCCAAAGTCCGCGCCGCACTGCCCCGCACGGACCCGGACAGGACCGGCCCGGCACGCCCGGCTCGGCACGAACGAGGCCCGGCCCGGCGCGAACTTGGTCGACCCCGTGCGAACCCGAGCTGACCCCTCACGACCCGAACCGACCCCGTACCAAACCGAACCGGCCCCGCCACCAACCCGAACTTGCTCGGCACTCACCCGACCCAGCCGCGCGCCCGCCCGAACCGATCCCACTCACATCCGAACCACTCCGATCTCCACTCAAGGAACCCCCGGTCTTGATCCCACCCCCCGTCCCCACCGCGATCACCCGTTTGTCAGTGCAGAGCCGTAGGGTGGTCGCGCTATGACAAAGCCCTCACTCCCCGAACTCCTGCATGCTGCCGTCGCTGCCGTCGGCGGCACGGAGCGCCCTGGCCAGGTGACCATGGCCGAATCCGTCGCTGAGGCGATCGACGGCGGCTCCCATCTACTGGTCCAGGCGGGCACCGGCACCGGAAAGTCGCTCGGCTACCTGGTGCCGGCGCTCGCGCACGGGGAGCGCGTCGTCGTGGCGACGGCCACCCTGGCTCTGCAGCGCCAGCTCGTGGAGCGGGACCTGCCTCGCACCGTCGAGGCACTGCATCCCCTGCTACGCCGCCGCCCCGAGTTCGCGATGCTCAAGGGCAGGTCGAACTACCTGTGTCTGCACCGTCTGCATGAAGGCGTGCCACAGGACGAGGAGGAGGGACTCTTCGATCAGTTCGAGGCGGCCGCGCCCACCAGCAAGCTGGGGCAGGATCTGCTGCGGGTGCGCGACTGGACGGACGAGACCGAGACGGGTGACCGTGACGACCTGACGCCCGGAGTGTCCGACCGCGCCTGGGCTCAGGTCTCGGTTTCGTCCCGGGAGTGCCTCGGAGCCTCGAAATGCGCGTACGGCGCCGAGTGCTTCGCCGAGATGGCTCGGGAGCGTGCCAAGCTCTCGGAGGTGGTCGTCACCAACCACGCGCTGCTCGCGATCGACGCAATCGAGGGCGCGCCCGTCCTCCCTCAGCACGAGGTGCTGATCGTCGACGAGGCACACGAGCTCGTCTCACGGGTCACCGGAGTCGCCACCGGCGAACTCACTCCGGGCCAGGTCAACCGGGCGGTGCGCCGCGCCGCGAAGCTCGTCAACGAGAAGGCCGCGGACCAGCTCCAGACCGCTGCCGAGGGCTTCGAACGGCTGATGGAGCTGGCTCTGCCGGGCCGCCTGGAGGAGATCCCCGAGGACCTCGCCTACGCGCTCATGGCACTGCGGGATGCCTGCCGCACGGTCATCTCCGCGATCGGCGCCACCCGCGACAAGTCCGTGCAGGACGAGGACGCGGTCCGCAAGCAGGCGCTGGCCTCGGTGGAGACGGTCCACGACGTGGCGGAGCGGATCACCAACGGTTCCGAGTGGGACGTCGTCTGGTACGAGCGTCACGACCGGTTCGGTGCGTCGCTGCGGGTGGCTCCCATGTCCGTGTCCGGGCTCCTGCGGGAGAAGCTTTTCGCGGACCGTTCCGTCGTGCTGACCTCCGCGACCTTGAAGCTGGGCGGAGACTTCAACGGCGTCGGCGCGTCCCTGGGCCTCGCCCCCGAGGGCACGGAGGGTGACGATCTTCCTCAGTGGAAGGGCGTGGACGTCGGCTCGCCCTTCGAGTACCGCAAGCAGGGCATCCTCTACGTAGCCAAGCACCTTTCCCGCCCCGCGCGGGACGGCGATCGCGCCGACATGCTCGACGAGCTGACCGAACTGATCCAGGCAGCGGGTGGCCGCACGCTCGGCCTGTTCTCGTCGATGCGGGCCGCCCAGCTGGCGGCCGAGGAGCTTCGTTCCCGCATCCCGGAGTACCCGATCCTGCTTCAGGGCGAGGAGACGCTCGGTGAGCTGATCAAGAACTTCGCTGCAGATCCCGAGACGTGTCTCTTCGGCACGCTGTCTCTCTGGCAGGGCGTCGACGTCCCCGGTCCCAGTTGCCAGCTGGTCGTCATAGACAAAATTCCGTTCCCACGACCGGACGACCCTCTGATGAGCGCTCGACAGAAGGCCGTGGAGGACGCGGGCGGCAACGGCTTCATGGCAGTCGCCGCCACTCACGCCGCGCTTCTCATGGCCCAGGGCGCCGGCCGGCTCGTACGGGCGTCGGGGGACCGCGGCGTGGTCGCCGTGCTGGACCAGCGGCTGGCGACGGCCCGGTACGGGAGCTACCTGAAAGCGTCACTGCCCGACTTCTGGTACACGACGGACCGTAACCAGGTGCGTAAGTCGCTGGCGGCCATCGACGCCGCGGCGAAGCAAGCGGAGGCGGAGTAGGCGAAGTGAGCGAGGGTGGGTCCGGCGGACGGCAGCCGGGCCGGCCCTCGATCACGTTCCACTGACGTGGGTCCTTGTCCCACGGCGTGTCACATGTCATCGAACGGGGCCGAGACCCAGGGAAGCGGGACCGGGACACAAGGAACGGGGCCAGGACCCAACGAACGGACCCGGACAGCACAGGGCCCCGGAACCGGCGCAGGGGTCCCGGGGCCCGGTTCAGGGAGCGACGCCTTCGGCTTCGCTCGCCGCGGCCGTCAGACGCGGCGCAGCACTGCCACCACCTTGCCCAGGATGGTCGCGTCGTCGCCCGGGATGGGCTCGTACGCAGCGTTGTGCGGGAGGAGCCAGACGTGGCCGTCCTCGCGCTTGAAGCGCTTGACCGTGGCCTCACCGTCGAGCATCGCGGCGACGATGTCGCCGTTCTCGGCGACCGGCTGGCGGCGGACCGTGACCCAGTCGCCGTCACAGATCGCGGCCTCGATCATCGAGTCTCCGACGACCTTCAGGACGAACAGCTCGCCGTCGCCGACCAGCTGCCGGGGGAGGGGGAAGACGTCCTCGACGGACTCCTCCGCGAGGATCGGGCCACCGGCGGCGATGCGGCCGACCAGCGGGACGTACGACGCGGCGGGCTTGCCGGCGGTGTCCGTGGGCTGCACGGAGGCGGCCTGGTCCGAGCCGCGGACCTCGTAGGCGCGCGGGCGGTGCGGGTCACGGCGAAGGAAGCCCTTGCGCTCCAGTGCCATCAGCTGGTGTGCGACCGAGGACGTGCTGGACAGGCCGACGGCCTGACCGATCTCCCGCATCGACGGCGGGTAGCCACGCCGCTGCACGGAATCCCTGATGACTTCGATCACTCGGCGCTGCCGGTCGGTGAGTCCCGAGCTGTCCGCCCGGATGCCGGGAGGTCGGCCTGGGAGGGAGCGCTTGTGTCCCTCGGGATTCACGGCTTCGTTCATCGCATGCACCGGCTCGAGTCGGCCCTGGGAGCGGTCCTGGGCGGTGATGGTGGCACTGTCTGCGGTGGTGGTCACGTCGGCCCCTCTCGATGGTCTCCCTGCTGCACAACGGTAGTTGCTTTCGAAAGGTTGCGCCAAACACACGTTCGAGTGAAATTTCGCGAATCGGCTGACGCGATCATGTGTCTGGGTGTATGGCTGACGCGCAGTCCGGCAGGCAAAAGGGTCGATTGTTGTACTCTTCACCGTCGGTGTGCGGCCTCGTGGGCCGTCGCCTCAGTCTGCCATCCGTCGGTGGATCGACCGCGATCCGACCCTCCATCTGTGCGGGAGTCCCACGTCGCCTTCGTGTGGCGCTCGCGGTATCTCCCTATGTGGCGCAGTGGTGCGGCCGTGCCTTCATGAGGTCCGCGTGCCGGGCGGGTTCTGTGGAGCGCTGCGTCCGAACGCGACACGCGCGTACTGCCTGTGTGTATGAGCCAATCCCCACATGTAGTGGTTGGATTGCGGCAGCAGCCCAGAAGTTGTGGTCCCCCGGGTCTTCGGGCGTTCGGAGATCGCCTATGCTTGGGGCTGCTTCGCGGGGCCCATGAGGCCGGCGAGGCTATTGAGTCTGCTGTGAGGAGGGTTGGGAGTTATGCACTGCCCCTTCTGCAGGCACCCCGACAGCCGTGTCGTCGACAGCCGTACGACCGACGACGGCACGTCGATCCGCAGGCGCCGCCAGTGTCCTGACTGCTCCCGTCGTTTCACGACCGTGGAGACTTGCTCACTGATGGTGATCAAGCGGTCCGGAGTCACCGAGCCGTTCAGTCGTACCAAGGTCATCAACGGTGTGCGCAAGGCGTGCCAGGGGCGACCTGTCACCGAGGACGCTCTGGCCCAGCTCGGCCAACGGGTCGAGGAGGCGGTGCGGGCCACCGGAAGCGCCGAGCTGACCACCCACGACGTGGGACTGGCCATACTCGGCCCGCTGCAGGAGCTCGATCTCGTCGCCTTTTTGCGGTTCGCCTCCGTCTATCGGGCGTTCGACTCGCTCGAGGACTTCGAGGCCGCGATCGCGGAACTCAGGGAGGCGACCGGACGCCCCGCCGCGGACGACGACGACCGCGGAGACGACGCAGGAGCTGTGGCGGGGGGCCGGGAAGACGACCGCGGGTCCGGAGGGGCTGCACAGGTCCCCGTGCCCGCAAGCGCCGCCGACTGAGGCGAGCCGGATCCGTTCTCGGAGTGCGGATCCGGACGTGAGGCGGCGGCACAAGACCTGTTGCGGGTGGCGATCAGAGGGTGCCCGCAACACCAGACAGAACACCGTGCCACGGGGAACATCGGGGCACTTCAGGGCGTTTTAGCCCGAACAGGGAGGCGGCATGACAGAGACGGCGAGCGGTCCGGCACGGAGTTCCCGCGCCAAGGGCACCAAGGCGACCAAGGGGCTGCGCATCGAGCGCATCCACACCACCCCCGGCGTGCACCCGTACGACGAGGTGGCCTGGGAGAGCCGTGACGTCGTCATGACCAACTGGCGCGACGGCTCGGTCAACTTCGAGCAGCGCGGCGTCGAGTTCCCCGACTTCTGGTCGGTGAACGCGGTCAACATCGTCACCAGCAAGTACTTCCGCGGTGCGGTCGGCACCCCGCAGCGCGAGGTGAGCCTGAAGCAGCTCATCGACCGCATCGTGAAGACGTATCGGAAGGCCGGCGAGGACTACAAGTACTTCGCCTCGCCCGCCGACGCCGAGATCTTCGAGCACGAACTGGCCTACGCCCTCCTGCACCAGATCTTCAGCTTCAACAGCCCTGTCTGGTTCAACGTCGGTACGCCCCAGCCGCAGCAGGTCTCCGCCTGCTTCATCCTGTCCGTCGACGACTCCATGGAGTCGATCCTCGACTGGTACAAGGAAGAGGGCATGATCTTCAAGGGCGGCTCCGGCGCCGGCCTGAACCTCTCCCGCATCCGTTCCTCCAAGGAACTGCTGTCCTCCGGCGGCAACGCCTCCGGTCCCGTCTCCTTCATGCGCGGTGCCGACGCCTCCGCAGGAACGATCAAGTCGGGCGGTGCCACCCGCCGTGCCGCCAAGATGGTCATCCTCGACGTCGACCACCCCGACATCGAGGACTTCATCGAGACCAAGGTCAAGGAAGAGGAGAAGATCCGCGCCCTGCGTGACGCGGGCTTCGACATGGACCTGGGCGGCGAGGACATCACCTCGGTCCAGTACCAGAACGCGAACAACTCGGTCCGCGTGAACGACGAGTTCATGAAGGCCGTCGAGCAGGGGGGCAAGTTCGGCCTGCGCGCGCGGATGACCGGCGAGGTCATCGAAGAGGTCGACGCCAAGTCCCTGTTCCGGAAGATGGCCGAGGCCGCCTGGGCCTGCGCCGACCCGGGCATCCAGTACGACGACACCATCAACCACTGGCACACCTGCCCGGAGTCCGGCCGTATCAACGGTTCGAACCCCTGCAGCGAGTACATGCACCTGGACAACACGTCCTGCAACCTCGCCTCGCTGAACCTGATGAAGTTCCTGAAGGACGACGGCAAGGGCAACCAGTCCTTCGACGTCGAGCGCTTCGCGAAGGTCGTCGAGCTCGTCATCACCGCGATGGACATCTCCATCTGCTTCGCGGACTTCCCGACGCAGAAGATCGGTGAGAACACGCGCGCGTTCCGCCAGCTCGGCATCGGCTACGCCAACCTCGGCGCCCTGCTGATGGCGACCGGACACGCGTACGACTCCGACGGCGGCCGCGCCCTCGCCGGCGCCATCACCTCCCTGATGACCGGCACGTCGTACCGGCGCTCCGCGGAGCTCGCCGCGGTCGTCGGCGCGTACGACGGCTACGCCCGCAACGCACAGCCGCACCTGCGCGTCATGAAGCAGCACGCCGACGCCAACGCCGAGGCCGTCCGCATGGACGACCTGGACACGCCGGTGTGGGCCGCCGCGACGGAGGCATGGCAGGACGTGCTGCGCCTCGGTGAGAAGAACGGTTTCCGTAACTCCCAGGCGTCCGTCATCGCCCCGACCGGCACCATCGGTCTCGCGATGTCCTGCGACACCACCGGCCTTGAGCCCGACCTCGCACTGGTCAAGTTCAAGAAGCTGGTCGGCGGCGGTTCGATGCAGATCGTCAACGGCACCGTCCCGCAGGCCCTGCGCCGCCTGGGCTACCAGGAGGAGCAGATCGAGGCGATCGTCGCCCACATCGCCGAGCACGGCAATGTGATCGACGCCCCGGGCCTCAAGCACGAGCACTACGAGGTGTTCGACTGCGCCATGGGCGAGCGCGCCATCTCCCCGATGGGCCACGTCCGCATGATGGCCGCGATCCAGCCGTGGATCTCCGGTGCCCTGTCCAAGACGGTCAACATGCCGGAGTCGGCGACCGTCGAGGAGGTCGAGGAGATCTACTTCGAGGCATGGAAGCTGGGCGTCAAGGCGCTCGCCATCTACCGCGACAACTGCAAGGTCGGCCAGCCGCTCTCCGCGAAGACCAAGGAGAAGGAGAAGGCCGAGATCACGGAGAAGGCCGAGGCCACCATCCGTGAGACGGTCGAGAAGGTCGTCGAGTACCGCCCGGTCCGCAAGCGCCTCCCGAAGGGCCGCCCCGGCATCACGACGTCCTTCACGGTCGGTGGCGCCGAGGGCTACATGACCGCCAACTCCTACCCGGACGACGGTCTCGGCGAGGTCTTCCTGAAGATGTCCAAGCAGGGCTCGACGCTCGCGGGCATGATGGACGCCTTCTCGATCGCCGTCTCGGTGGGTCTGCAGTACGGCGTGCCGCTGGAGACGTACGTCTCGAAGTTCACGAACATGCGCTTCGAGCCGGCCGGTATGACGGACGACCCGGACGTGCGGATGGCGCAGTCGATCGTCGACTACATCTTCCGCCGCCTGGCGCTCGACTTCCTGCCCTTCGAGACGCGCTCCGCCCTCGGCATCCACTCCGCCGAGGAGCGCCAGCGTCACCTGGAGACGGGTTCGTACGAGCCCGCCGACGACGAGGTCGATGTCGAGGGTCTGGCCCAGTCGGCGCCCCGCGCCCAGGAGCTGAAGGCCGTCGCCACCCCGAAGGCCGAGGCGTCGGTGGCCACGCCCGCTCCGCAGCAGGCCCACACCAGCGCCGAGCTGGTGGAGATGCAGTTGGGCATCCAGGCCGATGCTCCGCTGTGCTTCTCCTGCGGTACGAAGATGCAGCGGGCCGGCTCCTGCTACATCTGCGAGGGTTGCGGCTCGACCAGCGGCTGCAGCTGATCCCGGGCGCCTTGAGCGCCAGTGCGTGACGTGATGCGGGGAAACCTCTCGGAGGTTTCCCCGCATCACGCGGCTTTCGGTTCGTGGCGCATTGTGCGGTTTCACAGGCGCCGGGCCGTCTGCACCATTTCCTCACTCAGCTCGGGAACGGGCTCTCTTGCCGCGGCGGCAAGGAGGATCTGGCGCGCGGCAGAGGGAAGGGATTCGGCAGGCCATGCCCTGAGCGCTCGGAGCGCCATACGGCGGTTCCTGGTCGTCCGGTTGTGGAGCGCTGTTTCGATCAGTTCCCAGCCGTGGCCGGGATGCTTTTCCAACCGACTCACGATGAAGTCGAGGATGCGGTCGACCTCGAACTCCGTTCCGAGACCCAGTTCGGCTGTCGGACCGGTGCGCAGATCCTGAAGGGGCAGCAGGCGTACCGCCGCGTCGACGACAGCCGCGATGTGCTCACTCGGACAGCCGTCGATGAGCAGGAACCAGCTGGTGCTGTCGCAAGGGTCGGCCTCCACCCTTCGCAGCAGCGCTGGGCGGGCGTCGATGTCCATGAGCCCAGCCGCCCAAGCCGCTGGACGGAACGTCGCCGGGTCCTCGTCGGTGAGGCCGGCGAGCACGACTACCCGTGAGGCCGGATCGGCGACCAGATTCCTGTATCGGTCTCGAATGCGCTGCCACTCCGGATCTTCCCGCCGTGGCCCGCTCATACAGAGGTCGTTCAGACATCGGCTGATCGACAGGAGAGTCCAAAGCCGCCGCACAGTGAGGGCGCCTGCCGTCCAGTGGAACAGAAATCCGTCCAGAGCAGGTACCGCGTCGGTGTACGACGCCAGCGCCGGGCCCGGCCCGTCGACATCGGTGAGCGCTTCGAGGAGTCTTGCCGCGCCGCCGAGAGTTTCCTCGTCCAGCGTTTCGCAGGCCAGGGCACCGGCTAGATCACCGACTTCGGCGGCCGTCAGCGCGAAGTAGCTGTCCAACACGTCGCCCGTGCACGACTCACGAATCAACCACCTGCTGATCCTGGGGTCCGACGCACCTTTGAGCAGTCCGATGGCGTCGACGCGGGCCCACCCTTCCGCCCGCCGGGCCACTTCGAACACAGCCTGATGAGGGTGGGTGTGGGACCGTACCAGGGCATGACAGGCCTCACTGGAGAACATCGAGAAGGTGCCCAGCGTCATCAGGACGTCACTGTCTTCGTCGGTTCCGGTCATGCCCAGCAGCAGGATGCCGAACTGAACGGCGTTGGGGTGCTCGCCGTGCGTCGCGAACCACCGGCCCAACTGGCGCATCCCGTCGGAAGGGAGAAGGCGCCTTCGAAGTTGTGCTTCGAGGGCACGCTCATGGTCCCGCCACACAATGCGCCGAAGCTGTCTGTCCAGGACGGACGCTGTCGAGCGGTCGGTACGAGAACGGATCAGACGTGAGGTGGTGGCGGCTATCCGCGCGGCCGCGTCCTTCGAACGGTTGGCGCGGCGGCTGGTCTGCGGCCACGTCCGAGGGAGCCGCCGGCACTCGGGCTGCCCTGGAGGCTGTTGCTCGACTGCGAGGGCGTGGCTGTAGAGGGAGGGCTGACCACTGAGAGTGCCGCCCAGGTCCCAGGTCTGGGGGAGGCTCACCGGACGGGGGCCCGGGTGTCCTTTCGCTTCGTCATGCGCTGATCTTCGCGCATGGGCTCGGCGCGGGCAAGAGTCGTACCGCCGGTGCACACGTCGCCCATGAGGAGGGGCGCCGACCACATGTCGGCGCCCCCGACTGCCGTACGGCCCGCGAGCGTGCGGGCGATCCTCAGTGCGGCTGTGGCCTTCCCATGGCGGACGTGAACGTCGCCGGGTCGTCCTCGAAGCCGTGAACTCCGGGGTGGAAGACCCACGTACTCGATCCTTCGCGCACGAACTCCGCGACCGTCGCCGCCGTCGATCCCAGAACGCCGCCGAAGTCGTCCTCGGCCAGCACGGTGTAGCCCTCGCGGATACGCAGGGCGGGCTGGACCACGCTGACGAAGGTGCGCTCAGCGGGACGCTGCTGGATGACGACTCCGACGACCACGCGCGCGTACCGGCTGTCGAGCCTGTCGAGTTCCACGGTCAGGACCTCGTCCCAGCCGAAGCCCTTGCCGTCCTTGCTGTCCCGGTTCAGAGTGATGGTCCCGTCCGGAGAGCGGCTGTCGAAGTGCACCACGTAGGCCGGATCACCGTACGGATCGTCGGTCAGGTAGGTCGCGGCGATCAGGTCCAGATCGGTGGGTGGCTGCCCGGCGGGACTCGGGTCCCACTTGACCGAGATCTCGACTTTCCGGATCCCTTTGTTGATGGCGTTCACCAGGCGTCCCCTTCCCCGTTCCGCGAATGCCGTCGGCCCGAACTGCCCAGCAGACGAGACCGGTTGCCCATCCTGCCATGCATGCGGGGGCGTGCGCCGGTGAGCTCTGCGCCCGACAGTGACCGGCGCCACGCTGGTGGCCTTACCATGGCGCGGTGCTGGTCAAGTGGATTCGCTGCACCGTGGTGGACCGCCGCGGCTTCGAGCGCGGGCAGCGAAAATGGGCGGGGCTTCTGGGGGAGCCGGGGTTTCGGGGGCAGGGTGGTGGGTGGAGTCGGGGGCGGCAAGGGGTGGTGCACATCTTCTCGTTCTGGGAGAGCCGTTCCTTCTACGACTCCTTCATGGCCCGCTCCCACGGCAGGCTGGCGGCGGCCCAGTCGGGCACCTTCAAGGACCTCCAGGCGAAACTCTTCGACTACCGCTTCGACGTGAAGACCGGCTTCGAACCGCGCTTCACCGACGCCGACCTCGTCAGGGTGGCTCACTGCCGTGTGCACGAGGACCGCGCCGAGCACTTCACGCTGATGCAGGAGAAGGTGTGGAACCCGGCCATGGCGGGTTCTCCCGGCATGATCCGCGGCCTGTTCGGTGAGGCGCCAGGTCATGAGTTCCTGGTGCTGTCGATGTGGCGGTCCGCCGCGGAGCACGGCAAGTACCGCACCGAGCGCGTGGAGCGACTGGCCCTGCGGGCTCAGACGGAGGCGGACATCGCGGCCCTCACGGGTGACATCGTGGAGCTCGAACCCACCTGGATAGTTTGAATTTCAAACCGTCGTTGGTGTGGCTGGTGTGCCCAATGGTGCAGGAAATGTGTGACCTACGCCGTATAGCGTCCACACGAGTGCTCGAAGAGCCGTCACCCGATCTAGGGTTTTGGCATGGCACGACCACGGCGCATCGTCCTTGTCCGGCACGGGGAGTCAACGGGCAATGTTGATGACACCGTCTACGAGCGTGTGCCCGACCACGCACTGGCCCTGACCGAGCGGGGCCGGCAGCAGGCCGAGGAGACGGGCAAACGGCTGCGGGAGGTGTTCGGCCGTGAGCGCGTCAGCGTGTACGTCTCTCCCTACCGTCGCACGCACGAGACGCTGCGTGCCTTCCACCTCGACCCCGATCTCGTACGGGTGCGCGAGGAGCCCCGCCTGCGTGAGCAGGACTGGGGAAACTGGCAGGACTGCGACGACGTACGCCTCCAGAAGTCCTACCGGGACGCCTACGGCCACTTCTTCTACCGCTTCGCCCAGGGCGAGTCCGGCGCCGACGTGTACGACCGGGTCGGCGGCTTCCTGGAGAGCCTGTTCCGCAGCTTCGAGGCGCCCGACCACCCGCCGAACGTGCTGCTGGTGACCCACGGCCTGGCCATGCGGCTGTTCTGTATGCGCTGGTTCCACTGGACGGTCGCGGAATTCGAGTCACTGGCGAACCCCGGGAACGCGGAGATGCGGATGCTCGTTCTCGGGGACGACGGCAAGTACACGCTTGACCGGCCGTTCGAACGCTGGCGAGATCCGGAGCCGTACGGGGTCACCGGATAGAGTGGCAGGGCGATGACCGCTGATTTCTCTCTCGAAGGGCGCTTGGACCGCGCCCTCGCCAGCCTGCGTGGACTCGCGGTGGGGGACGCGCTGGGTTCGCAGTTCTTCGTGCCGGTGAACTATCCGCTGTTGAAGCGCCAAGAGCTGCCGTCCGGGCCTTGGCAGTGGACGGACGACACGGAGATGGCCTGTTCCGTGGTGGCCGTCCTCGCGGCCCACCACCGCATCGACCAGGACGCTCTGGCCCGCTCCTTCGCCGAACACCACGACTTCGACCGGGGCTACGGTCCGGCGGTCAACCGGTTGCTGCGGCTGGTCCGCGAGGGGGGCGACTGGCGCGAACTCTCCGCCGCACTCTTCAAGGGGCAGGGCTCCTGGGGCAACGGCGCGGCGATGCGTATCGCGCCCCTCGGCGCCTGGTACGCGGGCGACCCCGAGCAGGCGACCCACCAGGCCGAGATCTCGGCCTATCCCACGCACCAGCACCGTGAGGCCGTGGTCGGAGCCATGGCCGTCGCCGCGGCCGCCGCGCTCGCCGCAGCGCCCGGGGGAGCGCCGAGCCCTGAGGTACTTCTCGACGAGGTCATCGCCCTCGTCCCCAAGAGTGCGGTGGGGGCCGGCCTGCGACGGGCTCGGGACATGCTGGACTACGGTGACGCGGCCACCGTCGCGGCCGTGCTCGGCTGCGGGCGGCGTACGACGGCTCACGACACCGTGCCCTTCGCGTTGTGGTCGGCGGCGCGGGGTCTGGGTGACTACGAGCATGCCTTCTGGACGACGGCGCAGGTCGGCGGCGACGTCGACACCACGTGCGCCATCGTGGGCGGGGTGATCGGTGCCGGGAAGGCCGGGGCGGTGCCGGTCGAGTGGTCGGAGAGGACCGAGGCTCTCCCGGAGTGGGTGCCGACGTCCGTGTAGGCCCGATTCCGGCGGCAACTGGAACCGTCGATGACTTTCTGCACCTGTTTGGGAACTCTGCGTAACCGGCCGTCCGTTGTCATGGCAGTCGAGGTGCGGCCGCCGAGGCCGGACGCTCAGGTGATACACGAGGGGTGCGGGGGTGTGCAGCCATGGGGCTCATGTCGGTGCTGGGTGCACTGATCGTCCTCGCGGCATCAGCCTGGAGAGGATCACGACGAGCCTGTCCCCGCGTTGCCCGGGTCTCCCCGAGGCCGGTGGTGTCGGGAGCGGTGCGGATGGCCGGCTCGTCGTACTCACCGGGTGTCCTCCAGACGCGATCCGGCCATCCACTGCCCTTCGAGGTCTTGGCCTCAGCCGGCCATGGGGCCCGCCGTCCCGGCCAGAGCCTCCAGGTCGCTCTTGCGGACCCGGATCACCAACCATGCGGTGGCCAGGGCGAGCACGGCCATCGCGGCGGCCGCCACGAAGCCCATCGAAATGCCCTGGGTGAGCACCTCATGCCCCCACGGGCCGGGCAACTGCTGGGTCCTGGCGAATTCCGCCTTCTGTTCCGCCGATGCCTCAGCCATGAAGGCCGGCACCTGCTTCTCCGCCTCGTCCTTGCTCGCCGAGCCGAACACGGTCGTCAGGATGGACAGGCCGAGCGAGCCGCCCACCTGCTGGGTCGCGTTGAGCAGTCCGGACGCGGCGCCGGCCTCGTGCTGGGCCACTCCGGAGACCGCTGTGATCGTCAACGTCACGAAATTCAGGCCCATACCGAAGCCGAACAGCAGCATCGGCCCGAGAACTCCGCCCGCGTACGAGCTGTCGGCGCTGATGAGGCTCTGCCAGGCCAGACCGATCATGGTGAGCGCGGAGCCCACGAGCATGAAGGGCTTGGGGCCCAGAGTGGGCAGGAACCGCTGCGACAAGCCCGCGCCGAGCGCGATCACGACCGTCACCGGCAGGAAGGCCAGACCGGCTTCGATCGGGCTGTACTCCAGCACGTTCTGCACGAACAGCACGATGTAGAAGAACATGCCGAACATGGCCGCGGCCAGGCTGAGCATGATCACATAGGTGCCCGAGCGGTTGCGGTCGGCGAACATCCTGAGCGGGGTGATGGGCTCCTTGGCCCGCGACTCGATGAGCGCGAAGGCCAGCAACAGGACCACCGCAGCGACGAAGGACCCGATGGTCAGGTTGTCCCGCCAGCCCTCGTCCGCCGCGCGGATGAAGCCGTAGACAAGGGACGCCATGCCCACGGTGGAGGTCAGGGCACCCGCTATGTCGAAGCGGCCGGAATGTCGTTCGGACTCGGTGATGAAAAGCGGGGTGAGCACGGCGATCACGATGCCGATGGGGACGTTGACGAAGAGCACCCACCGCCAGTCGAGCCACTCGGTCAGCATGCCGCCCGCGAGCAGGCCGATGGCGCCTCCTCCGGCGGAGACGGCGGCGAAGACGCCGAACGCCCGGTTGCGTTCCGGACCTTCGGGAAACGTCGTGGTGATGAGCGCCAGCGAGGTCGGCGACGCGATCGCGCCGCCGACGCCCTGCAGGATGCGCGCGGCCAGCAACTGCCACGGTTCCTGGGCGAGTCCGCCGAGCAGCGACGCGAGGGTGAAGAGCAGGATGCCGGTCATGAAGACTCGGCGTCGGCCCAGGATGTCACCGGCACGGCCGCCGAGAAGCAGCAGGCCGCCGAAGGTGAGCGTGTAGGAGCTCACGACCCAGGTGAGGTCGGTGGTGCTGAACTTGAGTGCGTCTTGAATGTGCGGGAGCGCGATGTTCACAATCGTCGCGTCGAGTACCACCATGAGTTGGCAGGCCGCGATGACGGCGAGCGCGATGCCGGGATGCCCCTCCCGGCGAGCCGCACCTGGTTTGTGATCCTTGGTCAACTGAGAGGTTGTCACTATGGGTCCCCCACAAGAGCGTTAGTGAACGCTCGCGTTCACTGTCGCGTCAACCGTAGTGAATCGCCGGTAGTGAACGCAAGCGTTCACTCACGTTCTTGCCCTGCGGTGAGCCCTGTCCCCGTCGGTCGCCGCACGGTGTTCCCCGGTCCCCGTAATTCGCCCGCTTCACCTGCCCGTTGGAGACGTACAGATGGTTACCTCGCGCTGGACGGCCACCCCTGCTCGGACGGCCTCCCCTCGCCGGCGCGGCGCCGTGCTCGAACGCGCGATCCTCGACGCCGCGCTCGAGCAGCTCAGTACCGTCGGCTGGAGCGGCCTCACCATGGAGGGCGTCGCCACCGGCGCCCAGACCGGGAAGGCTGCCGTCTATCGCCGTTGGCCCTCCAAGGAGGACCTCGTCGCCGACGCCCTGCGTGCGGGGCTGCCGCGCTTCGAGGCGGCTCCCGATCATGGAAGTGTGCGCGAGGATCTGCTCGACCTGTGTCGGCAAGTGCGCGAGGCGATGTTCTCGCGCTCGGGTTTCGCGCTGCGGTCGGTGATTCACGAGTGCGACAGTCTGCAGGCCGAGCGCTTTCACGGTGTGATCTTCAAGGGGGTCGTCGAGCCGACGATCAAGCTGCTCCAGGAGGTCATCACACGAGGAATCGAGCGGGGAGAGGTGCGGACCGACGCGGCGAACGGTTACGTTTTCGACGCCGTTCCAGCGATGATGATGTACCGATCAAAGATGTGCGCGAGCGAATGGAGCGATCATGAGCTGGAGGAGATGATCGACCAGTTGATGGTCCCGTTGCTGCGTCCGACCGGCATGTGAATCATGCCTCTGCCGGGCCGGTCGCCGGTTCGGTGAACCGGGGTGTCGAAGCGGGTTCCCGGCGGCGTACGCTAAGGGCGCCATGCCGTACGAACCGCCTACCCACACCGTCGAGCGCTCCCTGCGAGCCACGACCGGAGCGAAGATCATTGCCGGTGTCGACGAGGTGGGGCGCGGCGCCTGGGCCGGCCCCGTCACTGTCTGTGCGGCGATCACCGGACTGCGCCGGCCTCCCACGGGTCTCACCGACTCCAAACTGCTCACCGTCAAGCGGCGCACCGCGCTCGCCGAGGAACTGCGGACGTGGGTGACGTCGTACGCCCTGGGGCACGCCTCCCCGGAGGAGATCGACGAACTGGGGATGACGGCCTCGTTGCGGCTTGCCGCCGTGCGGGCCCTGGAAGGTCTGCCGGTCCGCCCCGACGCGGTGATCCTCGACGGGAAGCACGACTACCTCGGGGCCCCCTGGCGGGTCCGGACCGTGATCAAGGGCGACCAGTCGTGCGTGGCGGTCGCGGCGGCCTCGGTGATCGCCAAGGTTCAGCGCGACAAAATGATGGCCGAACTGGGTATCGACCATGCAGACTTCGGTTTTGCGGACAACGCCGGGTATCCATCGCCCGTGCACAAGGCCGCGCTGGCGGAGCGGGGGCCCACCCCGCTCCACCGGTTGTCGTGGGCGTATCTTGATGCGCTGCCCCAGTGGCGGCACCTCAAGAAGGTCCGCACTTGGATGGAAGGAAGCGTTCCGGAGGTCGAAGGGCAGCTCGGCTTCGATTTCTGACGATTCCACTCGCACTTGTGTGCCACCCGCTGGCGCGAGCCGCACCAGCGTTTGATAAACATCAGCTCATGCCTCTCATTCCCGAGGAGCCTCAGATTCACGAGAGTGCCCAGGGTCCCCGCGCCACTCCGGCCAGCGGCCGTACCGCGCCGACCCCCCGTCCCGTACCCGGCCCCCGCCCCGCGGCTCCGTCGCGCCCCGGCCGACCCGGGCCCCCGCGGCCCGCGCCGCCGGTGCAACGTACGCCGCGTGACACGGCCCTGGCCAAGCCCGGTCCTGCCGGCCCGGCTACGCCTGCCGCCTCTGCCGAAGCCGTGGCGACTCCGCAGATCCAGCTGATCCCGGCCTCACCCGAGGGCGCGCTCGACGCTGCCGAGGAGGCCGTCGACCTGCTCCTGGATTCGGGACGAGCCCCCGGCGACGTATTGGTGATCACCACCGGTGAACAGCACCCGTGGGCCGCCCACGAGCTGTCCTTCGGCGAAGCCGCCTACTGGGCGCAGCACGACGCCGGCGACGACGTCTTCTACGCCGACGCCTCCGCCGCGGCACGCTCCACTGGGCGCCCGGTCGTCGTCGTGGCGGTCAACGGCGGATCCGACACCACCGCGGCCACCGTGCTGCCTCTGGCCCTCAGCCAGGCACGTGCCCTGCTGATCGTCTGCGGTGATCCGCAGCGGATCAACTCGGTGCTCGGCGCAGGCGTTTGAGCCCTACCGCTTGTCCCGGGGCACGCGCCGCGGGACGGTGGGGGGGGCAGGACGCCACCGTAGTGGCATCTGCACGGAGAAGCCTTCGCCGTGCGCGGATACGTGGGGAAGTACGACGTGCCCGGCCCGGTTCACCGAGTGAGCTGATCGAGCCCTGGCGCGTCGCCTCGCCTCACGTCGTGCAGCTCCGGCGGGCGCGCTGCGGGCCGGTTCGACGGCGCGATGCCCCCGGCGGGCGGTAAGGCAGCGCTGTCGGCCGCGCTCGGCGTCGTACGCGGATGCCAGACCACCGTGGCGCATGGGCGCTCCCGCGCGAGGCCGCCGGGCCGCTGATCCCGACGGCGTCCTCAGCGGGCGGCCGCGCGTCGCATGACCTCCGACGCCGCGCCGCCGGTGCGGGGTATCGGAAGTGGTGCCTCGGAGGTGGCGAAGGGCTCCGGCGATGAGTCGGCGTTGGGGCGGCGGCCGCCGCGGTTCTCGCCGAGGACCTGCCAGCCGTCGCGTGTCAGCGTGATGTACGCACCGCAGCGCAGACCGTGCAAGGTGCACGCGTCACGCAGCCCCCACATCCACGCACCGTCCTCTTCCGTCCAACGACCGTCGCCCTCACGGCAGTAGAGCAGCACCGCGGTGCGAACCGGGGTGCGGCGCCGCAGGTCGTGCGGGATGACGCGACGCAGCTGCGCGAGCAGCGCGTTGCGGAACGTCCAGCCATCGGCCGGAGCCGGGCGGCGAGTGAACGATGCGCTGGCCCGCAGCCGCTCGTCAGGGTCGAGTACGGCCACGATCGCGGTCGCCGGTCTGGGGCGGTGCCGTGAGTGCAGACCGCTGACGACCTCGCGTGGGTTGCGCAGCAGGGGGATTCCCGCAGCGGCCCACTCGGCGGGTTCGAGCATGCGGGCCAGGGGGTTGGCGGACGCGGCGGGCAGGTCGACTGAGGTCGACATGGATGCCGCGGAGGACGGAGCGAATCCGAAGGTCACGGTCCTCCCTTCGGCTACGCGCCCACACTGCGGGGCGGGGTCGGAATCGGGGGAGCGCGCACCGCAACAGAGCCCTACCGGATCACGAGTGGGCCGTGCGGGGAGCGGACTTCAATTCTTCCTGTCGAACCTGGTTGCGGCAACGAGCAATTGGGCCCGCCGCCCGATATCTGATGCTGTGCGGGTTATATCCCTACCCAGTGCGTCACGGTGCGATGCACGGGACGGCCTCGGCCGGTGCCCCGCGACCTTCCCCGTACGGGGTGCCCGTGCCGGACGCGCCCAATCGGCAGCCTCGCCGGCCGGCCCCTGACCTGGGCGAACGCCTGGATCATGAGGCCTGGTGGGGGAGCACTTCGCCCAGGACGAGGGCCGTGAGTGGGCGATTGTCAGTGCCGTCGGGTTGCATGGGGGTATGGACGTTACGGAGCTGCGTGCCGAAGCCGATGCCATCCTCGCCGAGCTCGTCGGTGCCCCCGGCGGTCCTGCGCGGTTGCGGGAGGACCAGTGGCAGGCGGTCGCGGCTCTGGTGGAGGAGCGCCGACGTGCGCTGGTCGTGCAGCGCACCGGCTGGGGAAAGTCGGCGGTGTACTTCGTCGCCACCGCGCTGCTGCGCCGACGTGGCTCCGGGCCCACGGTGATCGTCTCGCCGCTGCTCGCGCTGATGCGCAACCAGGTCGAGTCCGCGGCGCGGGCCGGTATCCGCGCACGCACCATCAACTCCGCCAATCCGGAGGAGTGGAAGGTCATCTACGACGAGGTCGAGCGCGGCGAGACCGACGTCCTCCTCGTCAGCCCGGAACGCCTCAACGCCGTCGACTTCCGCGAGCAGGTACTGCCCAAGCTGGCGGCCACGACAGGCCTGCTGGTGGTCGACGAGGCGCACTGCATCTCCGACTGGGGCCATGACTTCCGCCCGGACTACCGGCGGCTGCGGGCGATGCTCGCCGAGTTGCCCACCGGTGTGCCGGTCCTGGCCACCACCGCGACCGCCAACGCGCGGGTCACCGCGGATGTGGCCGAGCAGCTCGGGACCGGTGGCGGCGAGGCTCTGGTGCTGCGCGGACCGCTGGACAGGGAGAGCCTGCGGCTGGGCGTGGTCCGGCTGCCGGATGCCGCGCATCGTCTGGCCTGGCTCGCGGAGCACCTGGACGAGCTGCAGGGCTCGGGCATCATCTACGCCCTCACGGTGGCCGCGGCCGAGGAGGCCACTGCCTTTCTGCGGCAGCGTGGCTTCAGGGTGGCCTCCTACACGGGGCGCACAGAGAACGCCGACCGACTGCAGGCCGAAACCGATCTGCAGGAGAACCGGGTCAAAGCCCTGGTCGCGACGTCGGCGCTGGGCATGGGATTCGACAAACCGGACCTGGGCTTCGTCGTGCACCTCGGCTCACCGTCCTCGCCGATCGCCTACTACCAGCAGGTGGGGCGTGCGGGGCGCGGCGTAGAGCACGCCGATGTGCTGCTCCTGCCGGGCAAGGAGGACGAGGCCATCTGGCGATACTTCGCCGAGACGGCCTTCCCTCCCGAAACGCAGGTGCGCGAGACCCTGTCGGCCCTCGCCGACGCGGGACGGCCACTGTCCGTGCCGGCCCTCGAAGCCCTGGTCGACCTCCGACGCACCCGGTTGGAGAGCATGCTCAAAGTGCTCGACGTGGACGGGGCCGTGAAACGGGTGAAGGGCGGCTGGATCTCCACCGGCGCGCAGTGGGTCTACGACTCCGAGCGGTACGGCTGGGTCGCCCGGCAGCGGACGGCGGAGCAGCAGGCCATGCGCGACTACGTGAGTACGTCCCAGTGCCGGATGGAGTTCCTGCGTCGGCAGCTGGACGACGAAGGGGCGGCCCCGTGCGGCCGGTGCGACAACTGCGCGGGGGCGTGGGTCGAATCCCATGTCTCGGCGGAGACGCTGAGCGGGGCGGAGAAGGAGCTGGATCGCCCAGGGGTGGAGATCGAGCCGCGCCGGATGTGGCCCACGGGAATGCCCGCGCTGGGCATCGAACTCAAGGGCCGTATCCCGGCCGACGAGCAGTGCTCCACCGGGCGGGCCCTGGGCAGGCTCTCCGACATCGGCTGGGGCAACCGCCTGCGCCCGCTGCTGGCCGACAACGCGCCCGACGGGCCTGTCCCCGACGACGTCCTGCGGGCCGCGGTCGCGGTCCTCGCCGACTGGGCCCGCTCGCCGGGTGGTTGGGCGCCGAACGTCCCGGACGCCTCCGCCCGGCCGGTGGGGGTCGTCGCCGTACCCTCCATGACCCGCCCGCAGTTGGTCGGCTCGCTGGCGGAGGGCATCGCGTCCATCGGCCGCCTGCCTTTCCTGGGCACCCTGACGTACAGCGGAACGAGCGGCGCCCACGCGGCACGTCGCAGCAACAGCGCCCAACGCCTCCGCGGGCTCTTCGGCGCCTTCACCGTTTCCGAGGAGCTGTCCGAGGCTCTGGCCCTATCCGGTGGTCCGGTCCTGCTCGTGGACGACTACACCGAAACCGGCTGGACACTCGCGGTCGCAGCGCGACTGCTGCGACAGGCCGGCAGTGAACGGGTGCTCCCGCTGGTACTGGCAGCCGCGGGCTGACCTACGAGGAGTCCTGAAGGCGGCCACCGCTGTCTGGCGCCCCGACTGTTGTTTCGGTCGGCGGTCTGGTGGGCGACACCCTTAGTCATCCAGGGCAGGAGGGGCGGCCTGAGGGTGGCCTGAGGGCGGTCTCGGAGTGTGCGCTCCTTGAGCGTCGCGAAGTCCCCGCAACCCGCCGCCACCATGCGTCGAGTCGGTGAGGATGTCGAAGATCACCGATCGGTCAGAGACATCCAATGAGGTGGCGCTCGCTGAAGGGGTCGAGGGACGAGGCCGTAGCCAGTGGGCCGGCGCGGTTCCGGTGCGCACGCGTCATGTCCAGATCGAACCTGTCGGAACCAGCGTGCATGCCCCGGCCCGGTCCTTCCGTTCGGCTTTTACTGAACTGGCCTCTGTTCGCGGGAAGTTGCTCACTGCCGTGCCTGTGGATCACAGGGTTGTCGTGTCCCTGGTCGGACTTATCCACAGGGGAAAGCGGAGCCTCGCGATCCGCGAGATCGTCGGTGCATGACGAAGCACAGCGAAACGACCGGATCTTCTGAGAACGAGGACATCGTGGACTCTGAACGGCAGTCCGCCACGGGGGCGGCCGATCGGGACCGCGCGCATGAGGAGGTGGGTCAGCGCTCTGAGGACGCGTCCGCTGGAGCGCTCGACGGGCATGAGCCGAGTAAGTTCCACGAGGGCGAGGGGCATGAGCCCAATGAGGGCAATGAGGCGCAGGGTTGTGACAAGTCCCCCGGGTGCTCCCGACCAGCCGAGCAGCCCGACGTGGCCGCATTCGGCGAACACCCGGCGGAGCATCAAGTCACCCTGCGCACCCCGGACGAACTGGCCGACGCGCTGCCGTATCTCCTCGGATACCGCCCCGAGGACAGCATCGTGCTCGTCGCCCTGCACGAGCGGGACGGCCGCGGCCGGTTCGGCGGTCGCGCCCGGCTCGGCATCCCCGCGAACGCGGACGACTGGGAGTCTGCTGCCCGGCAGTTGGTTCACGGACTGATGAGGGGAAGCGAGCGCAGAGGAGCCCGACCTGAGCAGATGGTCGCCTTCCTGTGTCAGGAACCACCGCAGGGCCGAACCGGCCGACAGGTCATGGAGCGGCTGCGCCCGTTGGCCCAGCAGATGCGCATCGCGTGCGGCAGCCTTGATGTTCCGGTGATCGAGGCGCTGTGCATCTCGGACGGCCGTTTCTGGTCCTACTGCTGCGACAAGGTCGAGTGCTGCCCGCCCGAGGGGCGGCCGATGGGCCTACCCGGTACGTCCGTGCTGGCCGCCGCAGCCACATACGCCGGACTTCAGGTGCGGGGTACATTGCGCGAGTTGCGGGCCAGGCTGATGCCCTGGGAGACCGCTGCCGCCCTGGAACAGGAAGTCGCCCTCGACGCTGCGGGCATGGCGCTGGTCCCCAGGATCCTCGATGACTTCGCACGGATGGGTGTGGCGGAGGAGACGCTGAGTCTGGCCGAGCGGCTCATGAGCCGGTTTGCCGCGGCCACGCCCGTCTCGGGGACCCTCGCCGCTGATCTGCGCGACGACGAACTACTCACGCACGACGAAGCCGCGAGGCTCATTCTGGGCCTGCAGGATCGTACGACCCGCGACCGCGCGGCCGAGTGGATGGAGGGCGACGAGGCCGGGCCGGCCCTGCGACTCTGGCGGGCCCTTGCGCGCCGTTGTGTCGGACCGTACAGCGAGCACGCAGCGCCGCCACTGACGCTCGCGGGCTGGGTCGCCTGGTCCACCGGTGACGAACTGGAGGCCAGGGAAGCCCTTGCCATGGCGCTCGGCGCCGACTCCGAATACCTCTTCGCCCGCCTCCTGCACCAGGCCTGCAACGAGGGGCTCGATCCGGAGTCGATCCGCCGCTGCCTGCGCAGGGAACGCCTGAGCCGCGAGGGGAACGAGCCGGCTCAGCGGACGGACGCCGGGCGTACGACCGCGGAGTCGACGACTGTGGTGGCAGCGCGTGCGGGGCGGACCGAAGCCGAGCGACCGGACGCTCAGCCGGCGGGTGAGAGGCGGCTCGATGAGGTGGAGGACGCCGAAGAGCCCGTACGGGGCCGGGCAGTGAAGGCCACGCCCGCACCGTGCGAGGAGAGTGGTCGTCCACGGTCCGTGCAGCTCTCGGCCTCGACCGGCGGTTCCCCTCGCCCCGCCGGGGCAGCCGGGCGGGCGCGGGCCGCGGGTGTCACTCGCACGCGTGCCTCGGGTACGCGTCTCGGAGCACAACGGCCGGGTGCCGGCACCGCTCCACGCGCTTCCAAGAACCCGGCTCAGCGTAGCCCGAAGAAGGGGCCCGAGCGCCGGCGTCAGGCGCGATCCGAGGTCATCCGTCCCGAAGCGCTCAGCGACGAGGGGGAGACGTGAGTCGGTATGAGCGGACAGTTGACGAACTTCCGCGCCATGACGTCTGCCGCAGGCGGTGGCTTGGTCGGTACCTCACCCGGTGGGGCGGCCGACACACCCTGCGGCAGCCTGGTCGACACCGCACGCGGCGGCCCGATCGACAGCACACGTGGCGACTTGACTCAAACCGCACGTGGTGGCTGTGGGGCGACGCGTCGGCGCGGGCCGAGAAGCGGCGGCCGTTGTTCCGGCTTGTGCAAGGAGCCCTCCTCGTGGAGCGGCTCCGGCACGGCGTCCGCTCTCCCGGGCGCCACGGCCAGCTGCGTGCGCAGGGGTCACTCCGTCCCGCCCGTGACCTGGAGGAGTTCCTCCCCGTTCACCTGAGTGGCGGAACGCCCGGACCGGCCGTGCCGCCTCACAGCCCCTGTCACTCCGGATCCCCCAGCCGGCGCCGCGGACGCCCGAGGCGCGACGAGCGCAGAGGAAGCCGCCCCATGCCACAGCCGACTCCCGCCTCCCCTGCCGCCGACGATCGCGAGACGACCGGCGGATCGATGACCCCCCGCAGGCTGGATACGGGGCACCTTTCGGCCGGGGGCTCCCCAGCGACGCTCCCGCCCAGGTCGCCGAGCGAGCCGTCGCAGGGTTCGGCGCCGAACGGCCGGGGCTGGTCCCTTCAGGCTTCGGCGGCGCACGGGCAGCGACCTGATGAGGAAACCGAGGAGCCACGGTGGCTCGCGGCCGGATCGACGGAACCAACGCCCTCTACGGTCTGGCGTCCGTCGGCCGGTCAGGACGCTCGCCCATACTCGCGGCAGGGGCGCGCCACGCTGCCGCTGCAGCCGACAAGGCCCACAAGCCCGGCGAGGTCGCCAACATCAATTACCGCGGTCTCTCCAACCCCTCATGCCTCTCAAGCTCCTCCTGCCTTTCCAAGCGCCGCGGCCTCTCCAGCCCCTCCTGCCATCTCAGCGACCTCGCCCAACCCCGCCACCCTCCCGGCCCCGAGTCCCCCTCCGAGCCCCCCGTGCCCCCCGAGCCTTCCGAAGCCCCCGACACCCCGCTCATCCCCGAGCCAGGGCGACACATCACCACCGCAGGCCCGCTACGACTGGGGCTCCTCCCCACCGACAAGCGCGCCCTCGCCTCGTCCACCGTCGAGCTTTCGGCGACCCGCTTCCTTGCCCTCAACCCACGACGCGATGATCTGCGTCGCCCTACCGGGTCTCGCCATCTCCACGCATTCGGGGCAGTTGACCGGACACGGGTTGGACGGGTTCTATCGCGCGGGGCGTCGCGTTCTCTCGCGCTGCCGGGTCCGGGTGGCCGGGCGAGAACCACTCCCGGTGCAGGCACGGATGATGTCGGCCGACTGCGCCAGATTCGTGGGCACCTTGAGCGTTTCTCCGCAGGCCGGACCCGACCCGGACGTCGTCGTCGAGCGAACCCGACACGCCGACGGCAGCGAGCGAATCGTGCTGCACAGTACGGGCCTGCGTCCGCTGCGCGTGCCGGTAGAGATCTCCCTCGGCACGGACCTGGCCGATCTGGGCGCGATCGCCTGCGGCAACACGGGGCCGGAACTGGCCGCCACCGTCCATGACTCCGGTCTGCGCTGGACGTCCTCGGTGGGCTGCGCGGCGGTGACGGCCGACCCGCCCCCCACCGACGCGCTGGCCTCCGCGGGGCTGCTGCGCTGGGAGTTGGCCCTGACCCCGGGCGGCAGCGCGACCATCGAGCTGCGCGTTCGCCAGGACGGGGCGGGCCCCGTGCGGGCTGTGGGCCGGGCGGCGACCAGCCCGCTGGCGCCCGCGCGGGCCACCGGTGACGACCCCAGGGTGGAGGCACTCCTGCGGACGAGTATCGAGGACCTCCAGGCCCTTCTGCTGCGCGACCCCGCGCACCCCGCCGACATGCATCTGGCCGCCGGGGTGCCCTGGCGCTGCGGCATGGCTCCGGCTGAGGCCCTCGCCGCGGCCCGGGTGGCCCTGCCCCTGGGTACCCGGCTTGCGGTGGGCACGCTGCGCACCCTCGCCCGCAGCCAACACCGAACGCAGGGGCGCAAGTTCGGGATGATTCCCGGCCCGATACGGGACGCCGGCACGCATCTGCCGCCGAGCTGCACGGGTACGGAGGCCACGCTGCTCTTTCCCACGCTGCTCGCGGAGGCCCGACGCTGGGGCATGTCCGACGCCGACACCGAGGAGCTCCTCCCCGTGGCCGAGCGATGCCTGAGCTGGCTGCGGACGACCACGGGCGACGGCACGTATCTGCGCGACCCGCACCCCGATGGTCCCGTCCGCTGCGAGACCCAGGCCCACGCCCACCGTGCGGCCCTGCTCGGTGCCGACCTCCTCGACGCCTGCGGAAGACCGGGCGGTGCCGAGCTGCGCGCCTGGGCAGGTGCGCTGCGGTCGGCGTTCCGCGAGGACTTCTGGATCGACGACGTGGGCGGCGGGCGCCCCGCGGCTGCCCGAACCCCCGACGGACGCCTCGTCCCGCATCTGGGCGCTGCCGCCGCCCATCTCCTCGACACCGGTCTGCTGGGCGGGGGAGAGCAGGCGCCCGGCTTGCTCGACAGGGTGCGGACGGAACAGCTCGCCCGGCTGCTCGGCGGTCCGGCCATGGATTCGGGTTGGGGCCTGCGCGGACTGGGTGCCAAGGAGCCGGGCCACAACCCGTTCGGTCATCGCACCGGTGCGGTGCGGGTCCACGAGACGGCCCTCGCCGTGGCGGGCCTGGCCGCCGCCGACTACGAGAAGGAGGCGAGCGCACTGCTGCGAGGGGTGCTGGCGGCGGCGGAGTCGTTCGACCACCGGTTGCCCGAGATGTACGCGGGGGAGCAGCGCACCGACGGGAGTGCCCCGCTCCCGCATCCCGCGGCCTGTCGTCCTGCGGCCACGGCGGCGGCAGCCGGGGTGCTGCTGCTGATGACGCTCGCGGGCATCCGCCCGGACGTCCCCGGGGGGACGGTGACGTTGCGGCCGATGCGCAGCGCGCCTGTAGGGGAGATCGTCCTGACGGGCTTGCGGGTGGCCGGTGCGCCCTTCGCCGTACGCGTCAGCAGGCTGGGTCTCGCCATGGTCGAGGAGGCGGCCGACGGGCTGCAACTGCGGGTCTGACCTCGGACGACACCACACAGCGCAGCACAGGACGAGAGGGCGGGGCGCATACCGGACGGAAATGGATCAGCCGCCGCTGAGGCCAGTGAAGGGAGTGTTTATCGTCAAGCAGACGACTATGATCGCGGCATGCCCTACGACCCGTCAGCCTTTCCGCCCTTTGCCGTCACCGTGGACCTGGTCGTGCTGACCGTGCGCCGCCATGCTCTGTGCGCGTTGGCGGTACGCAGGGGCGAACCGCCGTTCCAGGGGCGCTGGGCACTGCCCGGCGGGTTCGTGAGGGCCGACGAGGATCTGGCGCAGGCGGCGGCGCGCGAGTTGGCCGAGGAGACCGGGCTGCGCGCCCACGACCCTTCCGTCCCCGTGCAGGACAACGGCGCCCACCTGGAGCAGCTGGCGACCTACGGTGACCCCAAGCGGGACCCGCGGATGCGTGTGGTCAGCGTCGCCCACCTCGCGCTCGCGCCAGACCTGCCCGCTCCCCGGGCGGGAGGCGACGCCAGCAATGCCCGCTGGGCGCCCGTGGACGAGTTGTTGCAGCAGGGCGGTTACGGCCGCGACGGCGAACCGGTCGCGCCGCTCGCCTTCGACCACGCCCAGATCCTGGCCGACGGGGTGGAGCGAGCCCGCTCGAAGATCGAGTACTCGTCGCTGGCCACTGCGTTCTGCCCCGCCGAGTTCACCGTGGGGGAGCTGCGCCGGGTCTACGAAGCGGTGTGGGGTGTGGCCCTTGACCCCCGCAACTTCCACCGCAAGGTGACCGGCACGCCGGGCTTCCTCGTCCCCACCGGAGGTACGACCACGCGCCAGGGCGGCCGCCCCGCCCAGCTCTTCCGGGCCGGTGGAGCGACGCTGCTCAACCCGCCGATGCTGCGCCCCGAGGTCTGACACCGCAGCCCAGAACCCACGCCGGGCCGGATGGAAGAGTGCCGATCCGGGCCCGCGAAGGGCGTCGTCGGGGGCGAACAAGGCCGGGCAGGGATCCGGCCGGACAGACCTGCCGTCCGGGTAGCGGGCCTTGCGCTGCCCGGAAAAACGGACATAACGCGCTATCTTGCTGAGGGTGATCCAGGCCATCGGGTTGACCAGCGACCCTCGCAAGGAGCTTCCTCCCGCCGTCGACGACGTCTCCTTCGAGGCGCGCGCGGGGCATGTCACCGCGCTGCTCGGGGCGTCGGGTGCGGGTAAGTCGACGGCGCTCAGACTCATGCTCGAACTTCAACGGGGCCGTGGGATCACCTACTTCAGGGGGCGCCCCTTGCACCGCATCGCCCATCCGTCGCGTGAGGTCGGCGTACTGCTGGGGGACGTCCCCGGCCACCCGGCCCGCACGGTCCGCGGCCATCTGCGCATGCTGTGTGCCGCCGCGGGCGTTCCGGCACGCCGCGCCGACGAAGTCCTGGAGGTGGTCGGTCTCGTCAGTCTGCGGGACGAGCGCCTCGGGACCCTCTCGCGCGGCATGGACCGCCGGCTGGGCCTGGCCTGCGCCCTGCTGGCAGACCCGCACACCCTCGTCCTCGACGCCCCCGCGGACGGGCTCTCGACACGTGAGAGCCGTTGGTTGTACGGCATGCTGCGGGCGCACGCGACCCAGGGCGGCACGGTCCTGCTGACCACTACCGACCCCAAGGAGGCCGCACGCACCGCCGACCGGGTCGTCACGCTGGAACGGGGCAGACTCGTCGCCGACCAGGAGGCCGCCGACTTCGCGCGAACCCGGCTGCGCCCCCGTGTCGCCGTCCGCACCCCGCATGCCTCCCGCCTCGCCGCCCTGCTCACCAAGGAGGCACGCGCTGCACGGCGCAGCGTCGAGGTGGTGCGCGAGGGCGGCAACCGGCTCTCCGTGTACGGCAGTACCTGCGCCGCCATCGGGGAGATCGCGTTTCGGCACGGAGTGCTCGTGCATCAACTGGCGGACGAGATCGGCGACATGGGGCCGAGCCGCCCGGCGGACGCCCCCACGGAGGCCGGGGTCGACGAGCTCACGGCCACAGCGACGGCCACGGTCAAGGCCGACCCGATCCCCGCCAAGGCCGAGCCGATCCCCGCCAAGGCCGAGCCGATCCCCGGCGAGACCGAGTCGACTCCGGACGAGTCGGCGACCGATGCGGGGACGGACACGGCGGGACGCTGCGCAACAGGCACCGCGACAAAGACCCAGACCTCCGGCTCACGCTCGTCGACCTCCTCCGCCGACCGCCTTCCCGATCTGCCGCCTCCCATCTCCGTCCGCTCCGCCCCCAGCCCCCTGCGACCCCTGCGCTACGAGATCCGTCGCGCCGCCGGTGTCGGTACGGGTTTTCTCACCTGTGCCGCCGTGCTCGTGGTGTCCGCCGTCACCGCCGTCCTGCTGGCCCGGGTCGGACACACTCCGCGGCCGCGGCTGTACGTGGCGTGGCCGCAGGAGCTGCCGTTGCCGCCCGCGGCGCTCGGGGCCGGGCTGCTCGGTGCGATCGCGTTCGGCGACGAGTTCCGCCACCCCGCCCTGGCCGCGGATCGCGGCACCGTGCCCCGCCGCCTGGGGTTGCTCGTCGCCAAGCTGCTCGTCACCTCCGTCGCCGCGCTGGTGCTGGCCGTCCTCACCGTGGGCTGCGACATCGAGATGCTCTACCTCGTCTACGGACGGGAGCTCGCGGAGGTTCCCGCGGACTGGCTTTCGCTGAGCGTCAGTTGGATCGGGCTCATGGTCGGCTGCGCGTGGGCCGGCGTGCTGGCGGCGGGCCTCTTCCGCTCGACCACGGCCGGGCTCGCCGCGGTGGTCTCCGTGCCCGTCCTCCTCGTACCCCTGGTGCAGAAGATCATGGAAGGGCCGTCCGTGCGGACGGCGGCGGGGTTCCCGCTGCGGGTGCGAGAGGTGCTGCTCTCCCAGTGGCCCTTCGGGGGCGAGCGCTACCTGGCCGCCGTCGCACGCGTGATCGCCCAACCCGTCGGTGGTGCGCTGACGTTGTCGCTGGCCGCCCTGCTCAGTGCCTATCTGCTCACGACCCTGCGGAGCAGGGTCCGATGACGACCGTCCCCGCCCCTGCCTGATTCCGTCCTGCGCACAACTCCCCGGGAAAGCCCAATTCTTTCCGATAAGGCGTCAATTGCGACGGGGTGAGCGATCACCCTTTCGTGTGCTTTTCACCAAAGACCTCAAGGGAGTTGGAGACGGCGCCGACAAAGGATCCGTGAGTACCCTTGCGCACACCATGATGACCGCCGCCCGCGCCACCGACTCCGGTCTTGCCGGCCCGGGCGATCTCGACCGCTACCCCTACGCCGAGGCATCCGTCGCCGACCGCGTCGGAGCATCCGCCTGGGAGAGCGCGGACCCGGAGCTGGGCCGTGTCGGCCGGCGTGCCGCGGGCAGCCGCGGACGCGGGCTGCACGGCCAACTCGTTCAGCAGCTCGGCCAGATGATCGTTTCCGGCGACCTCGGTGCCGACCGTCCGCTCGTGCCCGAGGAGATCGGGCAGCGATTCGAGGTCTCCCGCACCGTCGTCCGCGAGTCGCTCCGCGTCCTGGAGGCCAAGGGCCTGGTCAGCGCCCGGCCGAACGTCGGCACGCGCGTGCGCCCCGTCAGTGACTGGAACCTCCTCGACCCGGACATCATCGAGTGGCGGGCCTTCGGGCCGCAGCGAGACGACCAGCGCCGGGAGCTGAGCGAGCTGCGCTGGACGATCGAGCCGCTGGCCGCCCGCCTCGCCGCCGGGCACGGGCGCGACGACGTCCAGCAGCGGCTGGGCGACATGGTCGAGATCATGGGTCACGCGATGGGGCAGGGTGACGTCCTCACCTTCTCCCGCGCCGACGCCGAGTTCCATTCGCTGCTCATCCAGGTGGCGGGCAACCGCATGCTGGAGCACCTGTCGGGAATCGTCTCGGCCGCCCTCCAGGTCTCCGGCGGCCCTGTCACGGGCTGCGACCGGCCGAACGAGACCTCGCTGGCGCTGCACGGCAGGATCGTCGACGCCCTCGCCACCGGCGACGGAGCGGCCGCCGAGACCGCCATGCGTCAGCTGCTCACGGTCCACCCCGAGGTCGAGCGCGTGGTGCCCGCACCCCGTGAGCACTGACCTCACCCCCGGGGTGCGCGACTGAAGGACGCCTCCCCCCTCCTGGGGTGTCGATCGGTTTGCGTACCCTCTCCCGTCGGACCCGCAGGATCCAGCACGGATCCTGCGGGTCCGACGGCGCGACGAGGCGGTGGATCGCCGTACAGTGCATGGGGCAAACTGTGAATGACCGGGTATGTCTACGTCTGATCGTTTTTGATCGGTTACGGGATGTGACTCGGGCCACGCAGATTGGGCGTAACGCTCGGGGAAACAACGCGATGACCTAAGAGGTGACAGCCGAGGAGGGAATACGGACGCCGCTCAAGGCGCTGTGCATCTTCCCGGCCCCCGCCCGCGCCGTCGGCCCATCCCCAGGTCGGTGGTCGGCTCCTGTCCATCGTGGACGGGGCCGGAAGCCGTTTTCCAACGTTCCGAGAGGTTGTTCGTGTCGGCCAGCACATCCCGTACGCTCCCGCCGGAGATCGCCGAGTCCGTCTCTGTCATGGCTCTGATCGAGCGGGGAAAGGCTGAGGGGCAGATCGCCGGCGACGATGTGCGTCGGGCCTTCGAAGCCGACCAGATTCCGGCCACTCAGTGGAAGAACGTACTGCGCAGCCTCAACCAGATCCTCGAGGAAGAGGGTGTGACGCTGATGGTCAGTGCCGCGGAACCAAAGCGCACACGAAAGAGCGTCGCAGCGAAGAGTCCGGCCAAGCGCACCGCCACCAAGACGGTCGCGGCCAAGACGGTGACCACCAAGAAGGCCACCGCCGCCGCCACCCCTGCGGCGCCCGCCGCCGAAACCGCCGCCGAGGACGAGACCCCGGCCAAGAAGGCCGCCGCCAAGAAGACGACCGCCAAGAAGGCGGCCACGAAGAAGACGACGGCCGCGAAGAAGACGGCGGCCAAGAAGACCACCGCCAAGAAGGACGACGTCGAGCTGATCGAGGACGAGGTCCTCGAGGACGCCAAGCCCGGCGAGGAGCCCGAGGGCACCGAGAGTGCCGGTTTCGTGCTCTCCGACGAGGACGAGGACGACGCGCCCGCGCAGCAGGTCGCCGCGGCCGGCGCCACCGCCGACCCGGTCAAGGACTACCTCAAGCAGATCGGCAAGGTCCCGCTGCTCAACGCCGAGCAGGAGGTCGAGCTCGCCAAGCGCATCGAGGCGGGTCTGTTCGCCGAGGACAAGCTGTCCAACGCCGACAAGCTGGCCCCCAAGCTCAAGCGCGAGCTGGAGATCATCGCCGAGGACGGCCGCCGCGCCAAGAACCACCTCCTGGAGGCCAACCTCCGTCTGGTGGTCTCCCTGGCCAAGCGCTACACCGGCCGCGGCATGCTCTTCCTGGACCTCATCCAGGAGGGCAACCTCGGTCTGATCCGCGCGGTCGAGAAGTTCGACTACACCAAGGGCTACAAGTTCTCCACGTACGCCACCTGGTGGATCCGCCAGGCGATCACCCGCGCGATGGCCGACCAGGCCCGCACCATCCGTATCCCGGTGCACATGGTCGAGGTCATCAACAAGCTCGCGCGCGTGCAGCGCCAGATGCTCCAGGACCTGGGTCGCGAGCCCACCCCGGAGGAGCTGGCCAAGGAACTCGACATGACCCCCGAGAAGGTCATCGAGGTCCAGAAGTACGGCCGCGAGCCCATCTCGCTGCACACCCCGCTGGGTGAGGACGGCGACAGCGAGTTCGGTGACCTCATCGAGGACTCCGAGGCCGTCGTCCCGGCCGACGCGGTCAGCTTCACGCTCCTCCAGGAGCAGCTGCACTCGGTCCTCGACACCCTGTCCGAGCGCGAGGCGGGCGTCGTCTCGATGCGCTTCGGTCTCACCGACGGTCAGCCGAAGACCCTCGACGAGATCGGCAAGGTGTACGGCGTCACGCGTGAGCGCATCCGCCAGATCGAGTCCAAGACCATGTCGAAGCTGCGCCACCCGTCGCGGTCGCAGGTACTGCGCGATTACCTGGACTGAGCCAGATTCGCTCCGGCGCCCCTGACCTGCTGCTTTGCGGGTCGGGGGCGCTTTGCTGTGCCAGCACGGCGCTGCCACTCCCGATATCAGCCCTGGCATGCTTGCGGTGCGTTCGTATATCCGGATAGAGCCTCACGCCTCGACTTCTGGCCACGTCACCTCGCCGCTGAGCGGAAGAGTGCGCAGACCCTGAGGGTCTACGGGCGACGGGGTGCGTGCCTTCCTGTGGTGGTGCGAGGAGGCAGAGGCAGACCGCGCCCGGTTCGCGAGCGGCCAACGGCCAGCGTCTTCGCGACAGCGACCAGCTCCTGAACCTGAAGCCGCCCGAGCTCGATCACAAGGCGATCCCAGAGCTGGATGGTGACCAGCTTCGAGGGCTGATCAAGGCATGCAAAGACGCCTAAATCCTGGCGATCTGCAAGAGGCGGCCTGCCGGCTCGGAAAGAGGAACACGACGCCTTCCGCCGGCAATGCTCGGCATCGCGCGCCTGCGCAACCTCACCCTCACCGGGTGACGGAGAATCCAGCAGGTGATGCGGTACGTCAGAGATCATTTTCGGGACGACGCTCAGGGACGATACGGCTGTCTCAAAGCAGCTTGTGTCTGCAGCAGATTCAGATGCTCGCCGATCCTGTCGTTGGTCGTCGGTCTGCTCGTGGTGCCTGAGGTGCGAGAAGTCGATCTCGCCCGCCGATGTCCCAAGCGTCGCTGTTCTGCCCTTAGTTGACAGGCCGTCAAGGGCGCGGCTTAGATCATTTCGATAGTGATGAGCTGCCATGAAAAAGGGGAACATTTCGTGACGCGCAGCATGTGGGCAAAGGTTGGTATGAGTATCGCGGCGAGCGTCGTCATCGCCGTCGGAACGACGGGCTCGGCCTACGCGGACGGGCCCGATGTGACCGCCACCGCCAGCTGGGGCACGGCAACCTTCAAGACCCATGGCGACTATCTGTGGGTGAAGGACAAGAGTGCGGACGGCTACTCCGTGAAGGCCACGCTCTGGCGGGACCTCCCTGGGGAGGGGTCTCGGGATGACATCCGGACCTGCTCGGACTCGACCACCACGCAGGACACGTCTGACGGCTACTCGATCTGCAACTTCGACGTGTCGGAGGACTACTGGGTTTCGGTCACCATCCAGCGTTACAAGAACGGCATCCCCTACGGGAGCCTGGTCGCCAGCGGCTACTCTTCGCAGGCCTGATCCCGTCGCGCCTACGGGACTGAGCCAGACCCCACTCAGCGCCCCTGACCTGCTCCTTTGCAGGACGGGGGCGCTTTGGCGTCGCGTCGCGGTCGCAGTAGCTGCGCCCAGGGCCCCTACGCCCTGGGCGGCGTGTTCATCGGGCCCGGTGGTCGGGCCGACAGGCGGTGCTCAGGTGTACGCGCGGTCCTTCGGGGGTGCCGACGCGGCGCCGGCCGGGTCGGGGCTCGTCTCCAGGTACGGGGAGACGAAGATGATCTCCGGTTCGTGTCCGGTGTCGAAGCCGGTGGCCTGGGTGAGCGCGAACTGGAATCCCTTGGCCGCGGGTGTCCCGTCGGCGCGGATCCACCTGCGCAGGTAGGCCACGAGCACCTGGTAGGCGGGCGCCTTGCTCAGCTGTGTGAAGCCCTGGTCCAGTACGGGCAGCAGTTCGCTGCAGAGGTCGAACACCGCCTTCTCGGGGCGGCGGCCGGGGAACCAGACGATCTGGTGCAGCTTCCGTCCCTCGATGACGTCCACCGACTTCCACGACGACGTCCGGCCCTGCAGGTCCAGCGTCCGGTAGAGGAGGTGGAAGTCGTGCATCGCGGGGGTCGGTGCGAAGAAGCGCCAGTTCGGGAGCAGCGAGAACCTGTCCCGCAGGATGACGCGGCTGAAGGCGGAGTTGGGGTGCTGTACGGCGAGGGTTGCGACCAGCGCCGCGGCGCCGACCGCCCGCGCGACACCGCCAGGGGTGGCGAACGCGGTCCGGGCCAGGGACCTGAGCGTACGAGGCTGTTTCATGGCCGGGGCTCCTTCTCCGCGTCCGTGCCGGCGTGGTGGGGCGACGGGGCCGTGCTGTTGAGGAAATCGACCACGTGGCGGCCCGCCTCGGTGGCGAACCTGCCGTGCGTCAGCATCGAGTCGTGGGTCGCCCCCTCCAGGACGACGGTCCGGGCGTGGCGGCCCTCACCGCTGTGCGCCCCGGCCAGCTCGTGGTGCATCAGCAACTGTTCCGGATCCCGGTCCACCGTCTGCTGGGCGGAGATCACCAGGGCGTGCACCGGCGTGGGTCCGACGGGACCGGTGAAGCCGCGGAAGTCCTCCTCCACGGCACGCCACTCGCGTCGGCCCGCCTCCCACAGACGGCTGTCGGCGTACTGGTCGAAGACACGTCGCCGGCACCTCGGCGGCAGGTCCTGGAGCCACTGCGGGCGCGACAGGAGCACACCGAGCCCGCAGCGCAGCGACCAGATCATCAGGGACAGCGAGGCACCGAAGCTGCGGGCCGTCGCGCTCTGCTGCGCCGAGCGGTTCAGCTGGTCCGGGTGGGAGGGGTCCAGGTAGACGATGCCGTGCAGTCGATCGCCGAGCTGGACGGCGGCACGCCGGGCGAGTTCCCCGCCGAGCGAATGACCGACGAGGACGACCTTGCGGTGCGGGGGCACCGCGCTTCGTACGAGGTCGACGAGATCGTCGACCGACTCGCTCAGCCGGAAGGGGGTCGTGGCGCCGCGTCTGCTTCCGGCGTACCCGGCGCGGGCGTAGGTGACGGCCTCGCAGTCGACCTCCGCGACGATCTTCTCCACGAGCCATGCGAAGTGCTCCGGCGTCGAGGCCATGCCCGCGGCGAAGACCAGGACGGGACGCTCCTGGTTCGCCTCGCCGCCCACGGACTCGTACTGCAGCCGGTTGCCGTGACGCGTCGTGACATGGCGGGAGGAGCCGGACCCGGCGACCACGCGCAGGCGCCGATGCACACCGACGGCGACGGCCCCCGCGGTCGCTCCCGCCATCAGCAGGGCGTTGGCGAGCATCGCGCGGTCGTCGCGGCCGGCGACGGCCGGGTGGTCCTTCGGAGCCGAGGTGTAGGCCACCGCAGGGTGCATCGACAGGAACGACGTGACGAAGCGGCCCAGTCCCATCACGAAGCCGTTGGTGACGTGGAACGCGGCCGCGCCGCCGATCACCGGCCGGGCGAGCCGGCCGCCCCCCAGGTAGGCCAGCGGGAACAGGCACTCCAGCGCGAGTACGCCGTGGGTGAGCGCCTTCGACGCGCGCGGGTACCTGCGGGTGAGCCGGTAGGACGGCTCGTGTCCGTACGTCCTGGTCCGCAGGATCCCGGGCAGGGCCGAGCCGTCCCGCCAGGACTCGCCCACGAGCTTGAGCCACCCCGCGACCACGTACGACAGGTTCGACTGGGCCGCCAGATACCAGAGCAGGGCGTCCTGGGTCTGCGGGGATCGGGAGGTCCGGGCCAGGCCGGTGCACAGCTGGGTGAGGATCGCCACCTGGTCGGAGCCGTCCGTGCCGTACCGGTGCCGGGGGTACAGCGCGACCGAACTCAGGCCGAGGAAGAGGTTGCCCGCACCGCGCCAGCGGCTGTTGCCGGGGTGCAGGAGGAGACCCGCGCTGACCGCGGTGCGCGCCAGGTGCAGGGCGGTCGTCGTGCGAGGCGAGGCGACCAGGTCCAGCAGCCGACGTGTGATCGGCGAGGACTCGGCGTTCACCTGCCGTATGACGTCCCAGTGGTTGAGCCCACCCTCACGTATCTCTTCGCGCTGCGCCAGGAATTCGACCGACGACGTGAGAGTGGTGGCCGCGGCGAGCCGTTCGGAGATGCTGATGGCGCGGTCACGCGACACCGGGATCGGCCCGAGAAGCAGTGAGCCGAGTCTTTTTACGAGTTTCACGGAATTCTCCCCGGCCCGTCGGGCCGGAAGCCTTTTCCGCTTCCGGCCCGACGGATTGTTCATGAGCGGACGCCGCCTGCTAGCCGATGTGGTTCCTGGTGACGGTGTACGCGGCGACGGTCGCCAGGACGGTCCGCGCGACGACGGCCGGGGTGGCCAGGACCGGCAGCATCTCGGTGCGGACGGCACCGTCGGCGTCGACGATGTCGCCCTGGAGGTCGGGGTGGTTGTTCATGTACTCGGCTATGTCCTGCATGAGCGCATGGTTCCTTTCTCGCACTGTGTCGTGTCCTTTGGGTGCGGTGCCGGGATCTTCATCCGTGGGGCCGCGCCCGGGAATTGTCGTCCGGCTCTCCGGAGAAAGCCGAAGGCTTAGACGAGGACGCGGCAACGCTATCCGTCTCGTGATTGCGACGTCAGTGCTGCGGAGAGAGATCGTAAAGAGGTGTGAGTGGTCCTGGTTCTAAAGTTGACCCGGAATTACCCGTCGAGCGGATCGGCCGGTTCCAGGGCCCGCAGGGCGGCGTCACGCTCCTCGGCGAGGGCCGTGGCGGCCTGGCGGGCGGTGAGGCCGGTGGTACGCACGACCGAGAACACCTCGTGCGCGAGCCGGTGCATCGTCGACTCGATCTTGGCCAGGGCCTGGTCGGGGTCGGCGGACACGTCACCGAACAGCGTCCACCACCACCAGCTGTTCGCCGCCGAGTTGGCCAGGAAGTCCGGTACGACCGTCACCCCACGCGCGGTGATGGCGGCCTCCGCCTCGGGCACCACGGACACGTTGGCGGCCTCCACGAGGTAGCGGCAGGTGAGACTGTGGTGGTTGGAGGCATCCACGGCGTACGACGTCGCGGCGGTGACCAGGATGTCGCTGGGCACCGCGGTCCAGTGATCGAGCGGCAGGGTGGAGGAGCCTGCGGGCAGCGCCGTACGGGGAATGACACCGTCCGGGGTGCGGACGGCCAGCAGCCGCTCGACGTCCAGCCCCCGGTCGTCGTGTACGACACCCAGCCGGTCGACCACCGCGCCGACCCTGACCCCGGCACGCGCGAGATGGCGTGCGGCGGCGCCTCCCATGGATCCGAAGCCGTGGACGGTCGCCGTCTGGCGACCCGGGTCCGCCCCGTACTCGGCGAGCGTGGCGAGGGTCGCCTGGGCCACGCCGTAGCCACCGACCGTGTCGCCGAGCCCCAGGCCGTCCACCTGGGCGGCGAAGGCGTCCTCCACCCTGCGCAGAGCGATGTCCGGGCCGTCCGGTACGAGGGGCAGGACGGCCTGCACACAGGAGCGCAGACCGACCGCCGTCACGGCCTTGTCGATCTGCGACTGCCGGGTCCCCAGGTCCTCTCCGGTGGCCCAGTGACTCTCCACCAACGGGCGTACCGCCCGCAGGAACCGGCGCAGGACTCCCTCGGCGGCCGGATCGGCGGGGTCGAAGTCGATCCCGCCCTTCGCGCCGCCGAACGGGCGGTAGCGGTCGTCCGGGTGGTGGACGAGAGCCTCCTTGAGGCTCATGGTGGCCGCTAGATCGCTCACCTCGGCAAGGGTGCACCCCGGGCGCATCCGCAGCCCGCCACTGGCGCGGCCGCGTCGAAGGCGGTCGATGACGAGCCAGCCCCGAGCACCCGTGACCGCGTCCGACCACTGGACGGTCAGATGGTGGGCACGTGTCATGCCAACTCCCTTGCGCATCGTGTACCGGCCCGACCGCAGCCGGTTCGAGGTGCTCGAGCCGTCGCACGGACGTCGACAGACGACGGGCGTGGCGCAGGCACGGGCGGCCGCGGCCGACGGGGCGATCACTGGCCGACGGAGGCGTGCGGAGCGAAACGTACGCGTGGGGCGAGCGCCCCCTCTCACCGGCGTGCGCGCCCTGCCCTCCTGCTTCCCCCCGGATCCGGTCGAAGTGCCGCAGCACGGTCCGGACGTACGGGCCGCCACCCTCTTCGTCGACCTCAGCCTCTCGGCACGGGACGGCCGCCGGCATCCCTCCGACCAGTGAACTTTTCTAATTCTTTGGATTACCCGGGGGGTCATCCTCAAGGTGGATCACGCGGGCACCGGGGCGTGTTGGGATGAACATCGCACAGTGCGGAACGGCCGCGGCGAGTGACCATCGCCTCCAGGCGCGAACCTACATCTGACAGGTCAACGGGGTATGACAATCCAAGTGCTGGTCGCGTGCGCCGGAGGCCTCGCGCGAGCCGGAATCGTGCGGATACTCGACAGCGCGGCGGACCTCTCGGTGATCGGCCAGGCCGCTCATGCCGCACAGGCGGCCCGACTGAGCCGACAGCTCGCACCGCAGGTCGTCGTCTTGGAGGGCACGAGCGCGGAGCTCGAACAGCCCGCCGTGGTCCGGTCGATCACCGAACCCGCGTCGACGGACGTACTCCTGCTGACGCCCGCCGACGCCGACAGTGCCACCCTGTGGCGTGCCCTCTCCGTCGGCGTCGTGGGCCTTCTCCCGATGGACGCGGCGGCCGACCAACTCCTGCACGCCGTCCGGCTGATCGCCCAGGGCGGCGGCTTCCTCGACTCGACCGTGGTCCGGCCACTGGTCCGGGCCGCGGCTCGGCACACCCCGCCCCGGGCGGACTCCCTCGGCGAAGAGTTCACCGGGGTGCTGACGCCTCGGGAACAACAGGTCCTCGTGTGCGTCGGGCAAGGGATGTCGAACATGGACATCGCCAAGAAACTGCTGGTCTCCGAGAACACCGTCAAGACCCACGTGAGCCGCATGCTCACCAAACTCGGCCTGCGCAGCCGCGTCGAGGCCGCGCTCACCATCCGCGGCACCTGGTCCGCTCAGGTACCCCCCTTCCGCGCCCGGCTCGACCAGGAGCTCCAGGCCGCCCCGGCCCGCCGCGCGCCGGAACCTCTCCGGCACGGTCGCCGCGCCGCTCACCGCCCCTGCCCCGGGTCCCACTGAGGTCCTCTCACCGGTCCGCGGGCGGCACAGGCGCCAGCGAGGGCCGCCGGCGTACACCGTGGGTGCGGCGCAGGGCGGACAGGGCTGCCAGATGGCCGCTCATCCCGTGCACCCCGGGCCCCGGTGGCGTGGAGGCGGAGCAGAGGTACACACCCGGCAGAGGCGTGCGGTAGGGGTCGAGCCGGGCCGTGGGACGCAGCAGGCTCTGTCGTACGGTCATGGCTCCCGCGCCGATGTCCCCGCCGACGTAGTTCGGGTTGTAGGCCTCGAACTGCCGGCCGGTGACCGCTCGACGCGCGATCACGGTGTCGCCGAACCCCGGGGCGTAACGCTCGATCCGCCGTGTGACGAGCGTCGTCGGATCCCGGTCGTCGCCGTGGGGGACGTGCGCGTACGCCCAGACCGGGTACTTCCCGGGCCGGGCACGGCCGGGGTCGGTGGCCGCGGGCTCCACGACGAGGACGAACGGACGATCGGTGGGGGTGCCGCGGGCGGTGAGCGTCTCCTGGCGGTCCATCTCGGCGCGCGTACCCCCGAGATGGACGGTGCCGGCCCGGCCGACCTCCCGGTCCCGCCACGGAACGGGCCGCGAGACCAGGAAGTCCACCTTGGCCGCCGCCGGTCCGTACCGGAACGACCGGAGCCCTCGGACATAGCCCGGCGGCAGCCGGTCACCTGCGATGCGCAGGAATTCCTTCGGGCTCGTGTCCAGCAGCACCAAGGGCACGGCGCCCAGGTCCCGCAGGTCGTCGACGCGTGTGCCGGTGTGCAGGACGCCGCCGTGCGCCCGTACGTCGGCCGCGAGGGCGCGGGCGATCGACGCGCTGCCGCCGCGTGGGAGGGGCCAGCCCGAGCTGTGGGCCAGATGACCGAGCAGCATCGCGACGCCCGCCGAGGAGGGACTGGGCAGGGGGCCGACGGCGTGCGCGGCCACCCCGGTGAGCAGGGCCGCGGCCCGCTCGGTGGTGAACCCGTCCGGGACGAACCGCGTCGCGTGCGCGAGGACCCGGGTGAGCAGCCTGGCCGCGGCGACCGGATCGCCCGGCAGCGCGCGGCCCCCCGCCAGGACCAGGTCGACAACGGCGGTTCCGCGCTCCACCAGCGGTGCCATGAGCCGGTGCCAGCGCTTCCCGTCGGGGCCAAGACCCGCGCAGGTGCGCGCCAGGTCGCGGTGGGCGATCCCGGGCGGACCGTCCGGCAGGGGATGGGCGTAGGAGATGTCCGGCCGCAGCAGTTCGACGTCACGAGCGGCGAGGTCGAACTCGCGGAAGAACCGCGAGGCGAGGGCCATCGCGTGGACGGCGGAGCAGATGTCGTGCACGACGTCCGAGTCGAAGAGCGGGCGCGTCCGCAGACCGCCGCCGATCTCGTCGGCCCCCTCGTACATCTCCACCCGCAGCCCGGCACGGGCCAGCGTCACCGCGGCGGCCAGCCCGTTGGGACCCGTGCCCACGATCGCGGCGTCCACGGCGCTCACCGGACCGCCTCCGCGACGGCAGCCCCGGCGCCGGCGGCCGGGTCGTCACCGCCGACGGCGAGCCGCGTCCCGGCCAGACGGCGGTACAGCGGGTCGTCGGCCATGAGTGCGCCGTGCACGCCGACCGCCCGGACCCGGCCACCCTCCAACAGGACGATCTGGTCGGCGTCGGTCACACTCGACAGGCGGTGGGAGATCGTGACGACCGCGCAGTGCCGGGCGAGTTCGGCGACGGCCCGGCGCAGCGACTCCTCCGTCTCCCCGTCGAGGTGGGCGGAGGCCTCGTCCAGCAGGACGACCGAGGGCTGCTGCAGCAGCGTCCGGGCGATGGCGAGCCGCTGACGCTGCCCCCCGGACAGTCCGGTGCCGCGGTCGCCGAGTTCGGTGTCGAGCCCGTCGGGCAGCCGCGCGACGAGCTCGGTGAGCCCGGCCCGGTCCAGGGCCAGGGCGATCGCGGCGTCGTCGGCGTCGGGTGCGGCGTAGCGCAGGTTCTCGCGGATGGTGCCGCTGAGCAGGGCATGCTCCTGCTCCACGTAGCCGACCGTGCCGCGCAGGGTGTCCAGGGGCAGGGTGGACACGTCCGCGCCGCCGACGCGCACCGTGCCGGCATCGGGCTGGTGGAAGCGCTCGATCAACTGGAAGACGGTGGTCTTCCCCGCGCCCGACGGGCCCACCAGCGCGGTCAGTCCGCGTGCGGGCACCGAGAACGACACCTCGTGCAGCACGGGTTCGGCGCCGTACCCGAAGGTGACGCCGTCGAACTCGACCGCCGAAACCTCCGAGTCGGCGGGCGGCGCGGGCGCGCCGCCCCGGTCCGTCGGATCCGGGTGGCTTCCGTGCCGCGGATCCTCCTCCTGTTCGATCTCCGCCAGTTCCGTGAGCCGGTCGACGGCCGCCCGCCCCTGCTGGAACTGCCCGATGGCCATGAACAGGGTGACCAGCGGGGAGATCAGGTAGAAGAGGTACATCATGAACGCGGTGAGGTCGGCCGTGGACAGGTGTCCGGCGGCGACCCGTGTCATGCCCCAGCCGATCACGGCGGTCAGGGCCACCTGGGTACCGACGTTCATGGCAGGGGTGAGCAGCGCGGAGTACGCGCTGACCCGTACGCCGGACCGGTGTGCGTCGCGGGCCAGGCCGGCGATGCGCTCGGTCTCCCGTTCCTCGGCGCGTGACGCCTTCACGGTGGTCAGGGCGCCGAGCGCCCGCTGCAGTGCGGAGCCGAACCGTGAGGTGTCCTCCCGGTTGTCGGTCGCGGCGACCCGGACCCGGCGGGCCAGCAGCAGTGAGACGGCGGCCGCCGCACCGAGGCACAGCAGGGTCAGCAGCAGCAGGGGAAGGTCGATCCACCCCATCAGCACGATGCCGCCCACGACCATGAAGGCGTTGGTGGTGATCTGGGACAGCGACTGGGTGATCGCGATCCTGGCGAGGGCGGTGTCCGCCACCATGCGGGTGAAGACGTCGCCGGGGTCGAAGCGCCGGTAGTCGGACAGGGTCGCCCGCAGCAGCCGCGCCGTCAGCGTGCGGCGTATCACGAGGACCGTGTTCTCGCCCGCCCGGCCCACCAGGTACGCCTCCAGCGCGGCCAGGGCGGCGTCGGCGCAGAACAGGGCGGCGACCAGGGCGATCACCGGGGCGAGGGGCCTGCCTCCGCCCGCGGCGTCGATCAGGTCGCTGATGACCAGCGGCTGCGCCAGCGAGGCGGCGGTCCCGAGCAGGCCGACGGCGACCCCGAGAGCCAGCAGGCGCCCGTGCCGTCGGGCGAGGGCCCACCCGCTCATGCCGGGCGCTCGTAGACGTTGACGAACAGGGCGCCGCCCCCGTCCCAGGGTGTCCCCAGCCAGTCGGACCACCGGTGGGCCGGGCGGAGCCCGGCGGCCGTCGCGTACGCGTCGACCTCGTCCGGAGTCGTCAGCCGGCTCGCCTCGGTGCCCACCCGGGTGGTGCCGTCCTTCTCGTGCCAGATGTGGGAGACGTGCCACAGGCCGGCGTCGGGGACCAGAGTCGAGTAGGTCTGCAGACCGGTGCCCGGCTCCGGGTACGGGACGAAGTAGCTGATGTTGCGCTGTCCTTCGTGCAGGTCGGCGACGGCGGCCGGGTTGTGCGTCTCGATCACCAGCCGGCCGCCCGGGGCCAGCCGGGCGGCGGCGTGCCCGACCGCGGCCCGCTGTTCCTCCGCGGTCAGCAGCATCGAGAGGGTCGCGCAGACGCAGTACACCAGCCCGTACGTGTCGTCACCGGTCGGCCTGCGGATGTCGCCGACGACACCCGTCACCGCGGCGCCGGCTCTTTCGGCCTCCCGGGCCAGGACGGCGAGCATCTCGGGGGAGGAGTCCACGCCGGTCACCGGCCCGGCGAGTCCTGCCAGCGGGATGGCGATCCGGCCCGTGCCGACACCGAGTTCGAGACAGGCCGCGCCGGGCTCCGGGTGCAGCTCGGCCAGGCGCTGTGCCGTCAGCCGGGCCGACTCGTCGCGCGGGAAGATCCGGTCGTACCAGCCGCTGAACTGCCGGCCGTAGCCGATGTCGTCGATGGTGCTCAAGGCGTGCTTCCCTCTCAGGCGTGCGCGGCGGGGGCTTCGGGGCGCACGCGCGGGGGTGTGGGGCGGGGGTCCATGGGGGTGAACGGCGATACGAAGATCGTCTCCGGCTCCGTCTCGGCGAATCCGGCGGCGCGGGCCAGGCCGAACTGGAAGCCCTGGACGCTGTCCGGGGCGTTCTCGGCGCGGATCCGCTCCCGCAGGTGGGCGACGAGCACGGCGTAGCCGGTGGTCTCGGTCATCGCGTCGATGCCCGCGTTCATGGGCCCGAGCAGTTCGGAGCAGATGTCGAAGACGGCCTTCTCCGGCCGCCGCCCGGGGAACCAGAAGATCTGGTGCATCTTGCGGCCCTCGATCACGTCGACCGTGCGCCACTCGGACGTCGTACCGGAGGAGTCCTGGGTGCGGTAGAAGAAGTGGTAGTCGTACGTCGCCGGATTGGGCGCGAAGAAGCGCCAGTTGGGCAGGAGGGAGAACCGGTCCCTGGCCTCCAGGCGGTTGAAGGCCGAGTTGGGGTGCTGGATCGCCACGGTTCCGAGCAGCAGCGCGGTCCCGGCGATACGAGCCGCCGCACCAGGGCCGCGGAAAGCGTCGACGAGGATCCTTTTCATGCGGTCTGCTCCTTCCTCTCGGAGGTCTTCGCCGGTTCGGCCGTGCGCGTCACGAAGTCCAGGAGGAGACGGCCGACCTCCACGCCGTACCGGCCGTCGGTCAGCAGGGAGTCGTGGTCGGCCCCTTCCAGCACGACGGTTTCGACCGTGCGCCCGGCACCGCGGTGCGCGTCGGCGATCTCGTGATGCATGAGCAGATGCTCGGGATCCTTGTCGACGGTCCGCTGCGCCGAGACCACCAGGGCGTGGCTGGTCACGGCAGCCAGTTCGCCTGTGTGGGCCCGGAACTCGCTTTCCACGGCCTTCCATTCGCGGTGTCCGGCCACCCACATCCGGGCGTCCGCGTACTGGTCGAAGACCCGCTTGCGGAACATGGCGGGGAGGGCCTCCAGCCACCCGGGCCGGGCCAGCAGCACGCCCGCGCCGCACCGCAGGGACCACACCATGAGGGAGAGGGAGGCACCCAGCGGCTTCGCCGACGCGCTCTGCTGCTGCGAGCGGTTGAGCTCACCCGGGTGAGAGGAGTCCAGGTAGACCACCGCCCGCACCCGCTCGCCGAGCCGGGCGGCGGCGCGCCGCGCCAGTTCGCCGCCCAGGGAGTGGCCGACCAGCACCACGTCGCGGTCGGCCGGGACGGCGGCGCCGACCAGGTCGACCAGGTCGTCCACCGCTTCGGCGAGTCGGTAGGGGGCCTTGCTCCGGTACCGGCTGCCCGCGTACCCGGCGCGGGCGTAGGTCAGGAACCCGAACCTGCCGTCGTGACGGATGGTGTCCGTGATCCAGCCGAAGTGCTCGGAGGTCGAGAGCATGCCGGTGGCGAACACCAGGACCGGCCGGTCCGGCTCCCCGGGGTTCATCTCGTACTGGAGCTCGTTGCCGTGCCGGGTGGTCGCGCGAAGGGAACGCGGCCAGCCCTCGATCGCCCGCAGCCGCCGGTGCACGGCGACGGCTCCGGCCGCGGACACGGCCGAGGCGAACACCACGGCCGCGGTCTTCAGGACCCGGTCGTCGCGGCCGGCGACGGACGGATGGTCCTTCGGCGCCGACGTGTAGGCGATCGCCGGGTGCATCGCGACGAACGCGGTGACGAAGCGGCCGAGCCCCATGACGAAGCCGTTCGCCAGGTGGAAGCCGGCCGCCGCGCCGATCACCGGCTTCGCGAGTCGGCCACCGGCGAGGTAGGCGACCGGGAAGAGGCACTCCAGGGCGAGCACCCCGTGGGTGAGGTACTTCGCGGCTCGGGGGTGCTTCTGCGTGAGCGCGTACGTCGGGCCGTGCCCGTACGTACGGGTGCGCATGATGCCGCCCAGGGCGGTGCCGTCCCGCCAGGACGTGCCGAGCAGCTTGGCCCAGCCGGCGACGACGTAGGAGAGGTTCCCCTGCAGGGCGACGTACCACATCAGGGCGTCCTGCGTGGTCGGGGAGCGGGACAGCCGGGCGGCGCCCATGGCGGTCTGCACCAGCGTCGAGACCTGGTCCGAGCCGTCGGTGCCGTAGCGGTGCCGGGGGTACAGGGCCAGGGCCGTCGCGCCGAGGAAGAGACTGCCCGCGCCGCGGAGCCGGCTGTCGCCCGGCAGCAGCAGGCCGGCGCTCACCGCCACCCTGGCCATGTGCAGGGCGGTGGTGGTCCGTTCGCCGCTGACGAGGTCCAGCAGCTTGCGGGTGACGGGGGACGAGTCGGCGTGGGCCCGGCGGGCCACGGACCAGTCGTTGAATCCTCCCTTGCGGATCTGCCTGCGCTGGGAGAGGTACTCCAGGGAGGAGGTGAGGGCCGTCGCGGCGGCCAGCCGTTCCGAGGTGCCCAGTGCGCGGCCCCGGGACACGGGTATCGGCCCGAGGAACGCCGAGGCGATCTTTCTGGCAATGCTCACAGGGTGGCCTCCGGAACCACGAGCGGTGAAAAGGGGAAACGAGGGGCCGCACGCGTTGCCCCGCCCCGCCGGGCCGGACCAGTGGCCCGGCCCGGCGGGGTTCACCCGCGGTGGAGGCCGCGGGCGAGGTCAGCCGATCGCCTGGGACCCCCGGGGAGCGGTGCGCACACCGGCCCCGGCCGCCACGGCGACCCGCACGGTGACCGACGGCTCGGCGAGCGGCGGGTCCACGGGGCGGCCCATCGAGGTCGTTCGTCGAGCGACGGGCTCAGCGGCGTGCCGTGTAGACGAGGGCCGTGGCCACGGCGACACGGGCGGCCATGATGAGGGTGGGAGTGGCGAGCACCGGCTCCTGGCGGCTGAAGACCACGCCCTCCTCGTCGTCGATGGCCACGCTGCGGAGTTCGGCCTGCTTGTTCAGTTGGGTGGCTACGTCCACGGATATCTCCTCGGAGTCGGATGCGGATATGTGTGAGAACGGCGTGCAGTACGTCGCCGTGCGCACGGTGAACACGTGACATGGGGATCTCGCATTCACGTCTGAAAGTGCCGGCCTACCGGCCCTGCTTTTCCCGGTCCGCCATGCGGGCCAGCACGGTGGCCCGCTTTTCGTCGAAGCGGATCGCCTGCGCGTCCACCGCCTCCAGATGTCGGCCCAGTTCGTCCTGGAATCGCCGGCCCTCGGCACCGAGTCCATGGCGGTCGAGTACGTTCAGATGGCGCAGGACCGGCTGAAGCACCTCATCGTGGTGGATCCGGATGTTGTAGATGTCTCCCACGGCCATGCGCGCCGCGGCCCGGGTGAATCCCGGAATGCCGGCTCCCGGCATGGCGAAGGACGACACCACGTTGGTGATCGCTCGCATGGTCTCGTCCGGAGCGAGATCCAGCGCCGCCGCCAGGACGTTGCGGTAGAAGACCATGTGCAGGTTCTCGTCCATGGCGACCCGGGCGAGCATCCGCTCGCAGACCGGATCACCCGACACCCGGCCGGTGTTGCGGTGCGAGATCCTGGTGGCCAGCTCCTGGAAGGCGACGTAGGCGACGTTCTCCAGCACTCCGACGTCGTTGCTGGGCGGGGCGGTGGACATGTGCGCCATGCGGGCCCGCTCCAGGTCGACCGGGTCGAGGGCGCGTGAGGTGAGCAGGTAGTCGCGGATCACCACCGAGTGCCTGGCCTCCTCGGCCGTCCATCGGTGCACCCAGGTGCCCCAGGCGCCGTCCTCCCCGAAGAGCGTCGCGAACTGGTGGTGGTACGTCGGAAGGTTGTCCTCGGTCAGCAGGTTCACCTTGAGGGCGACGGCGGCCAGTTCACCGACCGGGGACTGCTCCGCAGACCATGGCTCGCCGCCGGGCAGGCTGTCGAAATCACGGCCGCGACTCCATGGAACGTACTCGTGCGGAAACCATTCCCGGGTCGCCGAAAGGTGCCGGTTGAGCTCCTTCTCGACGACCTCCTCAAGCTCCCATAAGATTCGGGAATCCCCTGCGGAATCAATGGAATTCATTGGTGACCGGTCTCATTCCTGACATGTGCTGAACGGATTCATCTGGCCCGGTGCACTCGAACACTAGGCCGGTCGGCGCGCAACGGGCAAGCCGTCCCCCGGTCTTCGGCGACGAATCATAGAAAGGTTGGCGACAGGTAGTTCCAAAGGTGACGCCGGAGTCATGCGTGCGAGGGATCCGGGGATTATCTGCCTTTCGATGGAATGGGGCGGAACAATCAGGGAGTCCCGAGGAGTGACATGGCCGCAGAACCGGAAAAGAGCCGCGCCGGCACCGTGAAGGCGGGTCCTCCCGTCATCGACCTGCCCCGCTCACGGCTCCTGCTCGTGGGCTGTGGAGCGTTCGGGGTCACGGCTCTGCCGAGCTGGGCGGTGCTGATGAGGATGTGGTACGGCTGGGACATCCGGGCCTGCCTCACGCATGCCGCGTCCCAACTGGTGTCCTCGCAGGCCCTGGCCGCCGCCACGCAGGCTCCGGTCGAGGGCCCCGACTGGGACACCGCCCGTGGCGTGACACCGCACCAGGAACTGGCGGAGTGGGCCGACCTCGTGATCGTAGCCCCGGCCACGACCAACTTCGTCGCCAAGTGCGCGCTCGGCATGCCGGACAGCCTCGCCCTGAGCACCGTACTGTCCACGCGGGCGCCCGTGGTGCTGGCGCCCAGCATCCCCGAAGGCGCCTTCGAGCGGCCGTCCGTGCAGCGCAACCTCAGCCGGCTGGCGGAGGACGGCTTCCATGTGGCCCCCATGCAGCCGGGCGTCTCCGTCCACAAGGCCAAGGTGGGGGTGGCCGCAGGTATGCCGGACATCAACACCACGCTGCGTTTCGCCGCCGCCGTTCTGCGGCCCGATGCTGCGGCGGCGCGCGGCGCGGATCCCTCCGTATTGGCCTAGGTGCGCTGTTGGGGCAGCCCTGTGCGATGACCGCGGTGTCCGGCGCGTGCTTTGGGGTGCCCCGCCGAAGGCCCTCGCACCGGACGTACGCGCTGTTTCGGCCGGTGCGGCCAGAGGGCGTGCCGGGCGCCGTGCGTGCTGAGCGGGAACTTCGAGACACCCCCTGGACCGGCCCACAGGCAGGGTGCGGGCCCGGTCGAGGGCGCCGGGCCCCCGAGCCGATGGTCGGTCGGTTCGGGGGCCGGGTTCGAAGTGCAGACGTGCCCGGGTTTCAAGTGCAGGCGTGCCCGGGTTCAAAGTCCGGGCGTGCCCGGGTTCGAAGTCAGGGCGTGCCCGGACCCGAAGTGCAGGCGTCCGTGCTCGGGTTCGAAGTCCAGGCGTCCGTGCCACGCCACGTGCCGGGCGAGGTGGCCGCCGCGGTGCGCTGCCTTGCCGTGGCGTGCCGTGGGCTGCGGTCCGGGGAGGTGCGAGGTTCCCCACGCCTCCCATGGGCCGGCCGGTCCCGTGGCGTCGGCGTCGTGCGGGCCGCCCCCCGTCGAGCGGGTGGGACGGCCGTGTCACGGAGGTCGGCCGGCGTTGCGCAGGCGAGGCGGTGCCGGTCGGTCGGCGCGGTCTGCGTCAAGGAGGTCGCGCCCGACGGCCGCGGTGGTGGCAGCTGTACGGACGCCTCGCCGGCGAACTCGTCGACAGCGGGCGTCAGTACCGCGCGGCGCACCTCGTGGCGTGACCGCCCGGCGGGCACTCGGATCCGCGGGCGCCTGCCGGGCGGACACCCGCGGAGACCGTGGCAACCCCGGCCGGGCGGACACCCGCGGACCGTGGCGACCCTGGCCGGGCAGACACCCGTGGACCGCGGCAACCCCGGCCGGGTCAGGCGGACTTGTGCCGCTGGACGAAGGCGACGAGTTCACCGACGGTGTGCAGCTGGGTGAACTCCTCGTCGGGGATGGCCACTCCGAAGCGGTCCTCGATGGACACGCCGAACTCCACCATCAGCAGGGAGTCGACGTCGAGGTCGTCACGGAAGCGGGCCTCGGGCGTGATGTCCCCGGCGGGGATCTCGGCTATCTCCACGAGAAGGTCGGCGACGGCACCGAACAGTTCCTGGTCGAGGGTCTCGGTGGACTGAGTGGTCATGTTTTCGTTCCCATCTTTTCGTGCGTCGGTTGGGGCGCTGAGGTTCCTGCGGGGTGGTCAGCTGGCCCGCTGTCTCACCCAGCTGTCACGAACGCTGAGTGCCGCCTCCACCCGGCTGCGCAGGCCGAGCTTTCCCAGGACGCGGCTGACATGGGTCTTGACCGTGTTCTCGGACACGGTCAGGAGGGCGGCGATCTCAAGATTGGAAAGGCCCTGGCTCACGTAGGCGAGTACCTGTTGCTCGCGTGGGGTCAGCACGCGGGCGAACCGGTCGTCCAGCGTGACCAGGTCCTCGGGTCCCACGTTGGCCGCGGCGTTCACCAGGGCCCTGATGACTGTGGGATCCATGAAGCCCAGTCCGTCGGCGATGAGCCGGATGACGTGGATCAACTGCTGGGCGTCGGTGTCCATCGGCAGGAAACCGACGGCACCGGCGCTCAGTGACTGGAGGATGGCGCCGTCCACCTGGTTCGGTGTCAGCACCAGGACATCGGTGGTACCGAGGTCGGCGATGTCTCTGATCACGTCCGGGCTGCCGAGTCCCAGCCGGCCGCCGTCGATGATGGCGATGTCCGGTCGAAGACGTCGAGTGAGGTGCACTGCCTGGCTGCCCGACGCGGCCTCGGCCACGACGCTTATTTCCTCGTCGCTGTGGAGGATCCGGACGATGCCGGCTCTGGCGAGTCCTTCTGTGTGCGCCACGAGTATGCGAATGGTCATGTACTGAACTAACCCCCGAGTCGAGGGCCCACCGTGAAGCCCCGTGTGGGGTGGAGGGGTCCGGTGCGCCCATCTCTGATCATCACAACATGATCTTTCGGTGAAGGGATCCTCCTTCCGGGTGACCCGGAATGTAAACCTAAGAACTAGCCGACTTCACTGGCCGGAATGACGCGCCCAGCCCCCGCGAAACTGCAGGCTATGTCTGCCTGGAAAACAGAGGCGCCGGAACGCGGTCCCCATCGCGCAGCCGGGGGAATGCGTCATGGACCTGTCAGGAGGCCAAGTGATCGAGCAGCGCCAGCTGTACGGCTGGGCGGACCTCGTCTTCTATGAGACGCCCGCTCAATGGGCTGCTGACCAGGACCGATTCGCTGCGGCTGACCGTGAGCCGCCGGCCGGTTGGGCCCGCACCGGGCAGGACGTCTGGGTGTCCCTCAAGCCGGAGGGTGTCGAGCTTCCCGCGCAGGGATGGAAAATTCACATCTCCGCGGTGGCGGCCGATGCCGAACGGATAGTGGAAACGACCTGGTCCTATTGCGTCGAGCGGGAAATACCCTTCAAATTCCTGCGCGACCGACACCTGTTTCGGATGTACAACTCGAAGTACATGCCGCGCCAGGCGAGCGGGAAACTCGTCACTATTTACCCTGCGGACGACGAACAGCTCCGGCGCACGCTGGAAGAGCTGGCGTCATTGCTCCAGGGCACCTCTGGACCTTACATCCTGAGCGACCTGCGCTGGGGAGAGGGCCCGCTTCATGTCCGGTACGGAGGGTTTCGCACGCGTTTCTGTACCGATGCCAAGGGCGATCGGGTCCTCGCCATCGAGGACGCCGACGGAACGCTGGTACCGGACGAACGCCGCCCCGGGCACTACGCCCCACCGTGGGTGGAGGTCCCCGACTTCCTCCGTCCCCACCTGGAGCGCCGCAGGTCCGGCAGCGGCAGCTTCCCCTACCGGGTGCTGCGCGCCCTGCACTTCTCCAACGGCGGCGGCGTCTACCTCGCCGAGCGGCTGTCGGACAACCGGCAGGTCGTGCTCAAGGAGGCGCGCCCCGGGGCCGGCCTGGACATGTCCGGACGGGACGCCGTCGAGCGGCTGGAGCGCGAGCGCTGGGCCCTCGAACGACTCGCCGGCATCCCCGGCATCCCGCGGCTCCACGACAGCTTCCAGGCCGACGGCCACCATTTCCTCGCCATGGAACACATGGCGGGCGACGTGCTGTGGCTGTGGCTGGCCACCTACCACCCCATGGTCCACTTCGGGACCGGGCGTGCGGAGGAGGCCGCGTACACGGCCAGGGCGGTGGACGTCGCGGACCGCCTCGAAGCGCTCCTCGCCGCCGCCCACGAGCGCGGCGTGGTCTTCGGGGACCTGCACCCGGGCAACGTCCTGATCACCCCCGACGGTGAGCTGTCCCTCATCGACTTCGAGGCGGCCTTCGAGGCGTCCGAGGAGTCCGCACGCCCCGCGCTCGGCGCCCAGGGCTTCCTGGCGCCCCCCGGCGTCACCGGAACCGCTGTGGACCGCTACGCCCTCGCCATGCTGCGGCTGTGGCTGTTCCTCCCGGTCAACCGCCTCTTCCCGCTGTCGCGGACCAAGCTGGCGGAGACCATCGACACCGTCGAGCGACGCTTCGCCGACCTGCCGGACGGCTTCATCGCCCGGCTGCGCGAGGACACCGCCGTACCCGCCCGACCCGGCACGGCCCCGGCAGCCTCACCACTGCCCGCCGCCCTGGTGCGACGCCGCAGCGAGCTGCTCGACGCACCGCTCGACGTGGATCTCGACGCCCCCGAGCCGGACTGGGACGCCGTCGGCAGGTCATTGACCGAGGCCATCCTGCTCAGCGCGACGCCGGAGCGGACGGACCGGCTGTTCCCGGGCGACGTCCAACAGTTCCTGCACGACGGGCTCAACCTCGCGCACGGCGCGGCCGGAGTGCTCTGGGCCCTGCACGCCACCGGAGCGGGACGGTTCCCCGAGCACGAGCGCTGGCTCCTGGACGCCCTCGCCCGGGGACCGGTACTGCGGCGCGGGTTCTACAGCGGCCGGTACGGCATCGCCTACGTCCTGGACCAGCTCGGGCATGCCGACGAGGCGGCCAAGCTGCTCGCCGACGCCGGCGACGCCCCGCCCACCGTCGACGCCGGACTGTACGGCGGCACGGCCGGAGAGGGCCTGACCCATCTGTACTTCGCCGACCGGTACGACGACGCCGGGCACCTGGAACAGGCCCGGCTCCGCGCCGGGCGGATCGAGCGCCTGCTGAACGAGCCCGGCCATCCCGCCGCTCCCACGGCGGCCCGAGCGGGACTGATGCACGGCTGGTCCGGCTGCGCACTGTTCCTGCAGCGCATGTACGAGGCCGACGGCGATCCCCGCCACCTCGACCTGGCGTTCCAGGCGCTGCACCGCGACCTGGAGGTGTGCGTCACCCGGTCCAACGGCAGCGTGCAGGTGGCCGACCGCGGGATCCGCACGCTGGCGTACCTGGAGGTGGGCAGCGGCGGCATCGCCCTGGTGGCGGACGAACTGCTCACCGCGCGGCCCGACCCCGGCATCGAGGAACTTCTCCCCGCCGTCCGGCGCGCCTGCCAGACCGAGTACGTGGCCGAGCCGCACCTGCTCAACGGCCGCAGCGGGCTGATGGCGACCGCCGCACGGCTGGCACACCGGGACCCCGGCACCGAGGCGCGGGACGCGGTGCGCCGCCACCTCAAGGCGCTCACCTGGCACAAGCTCGCCTACCGGGGGCGGCTCGCCTTTCCCGGCGACCAGACGTACCGCCTCTCGATGGACCTGGCGACCGGGAACGCGGGAGTGCTCCTCGGTGTCCGGGCCGCGGTGGACGGCACCGGCCCCTTCCTGCCCTTCTTCACTCCCCGCCCGGTGGTGGACGGGTCCGCGTGAGGGCCCCGTCCACCGACCGCCCACAGACCTGCCGCGCCGGCCGGCTCGGCACCCATCGGCATGCGAAAGGAGGTGTGACATGACCGAGTCCGTTCTCGACCTTCAGGAGCTGGAGACCTCCGAGGAGGAGACCGCCCTGATGGCGGCCAGCGCGTCCAGCTGGCACTGCTGAGTCGCCGCGGTGACCCACCGCGGCGGCACGGCCCCGGAGGGAGGCGCACGACCGTGACCGAGCCCGTTCTCGACCTTCAGGAGCCGGCGACCTCTGACGAGGAGACCGCCCTGACCACGGCCGACGCCACCAGCCGGGAGTGCTGAGGCAGGCCGGGCCGCCCGCCCGGCACGGACCACCGAGACCCGTGAGGAGGTGTGTGACATGACCGAGTCGATTCTCGACCTTCAGGAGCTGGAGACCTCCGAGGAGGAGACCGCCCTGATGGCGGCCAGCGCGTCCAGCTGGCACTGCTGAGCGACAGCTCACTAGCAGGACCGCGGGATGGCGTGAGCCGGCTGCACTTCGGCTCACGCCATCCCTACAGGGCGGGATACCCGCCCGCCCCTTCAGCATCCCCGTCATCCGGCCACGTACCACCCAGGAAGCAGGAAGCGACCGCCCCATGGCCACCACCAGGATCGTCGATCCCCTCGCGCCCCACGCAAGCGTCGACGCCGAGGCGTACGCCGCGGCCGTGGCGCGGGCTCTGCGCGACCGGGGTGTGCGGCGCGGCGACCGGGTCCTGGTCAAGGCCGGCAACTCCGCCCTGTACCCGGCACTGCTGTTCGCGCTGATCCACCTCGACACCTCGGTCGTCCTCCTCGACGGCCAGCAGACCCCGCAGGCCACGGAGCGATTCGCCGCCCTGGCCCGGGTCCGGCACGCCGTCCTCGACTGCACGGACCCGGCACCCGCGGGCGTCACCGCCGTGTCGACGGCGCAGCTGGCGGCCGACGCCGCGGCGCGCCTGCCCTCCGCCCCCGTGACAGCGCTGTCGGACAGCGACTGGCGGACGCGCGAGGACGCCCTCGTCCTGTGGTCCTCCGGATCCACGGGCGAGCCCAAGGGCATCGTCAAGTCCGGCCGGGCCGTCCTGGAGAACCTGGAACGCACCCGGCGCCTGATGGGCTACGGGCCGCAGGACGCCTTCCTGCCGCTGCTGCCCTTCTCGCACCAGTACGGGCTGTCCCTGCTCCTGCTCGCCCGCATGGCCGGCGCCGACCTGCTGATCACCCCCTACACCCGTCTCGACCGGGCGCTCCGGCTCGGCGCCGAGCACGGGGCCACCGTCGTCGACGCCACCCCGGCCACCTACCTCAGCATGCTCAACCTCGACGACCGCCGGCCCGGTCTCCTCGCCGCGCTGGACCGGGTCCGGCTCTGGTGCACCGGCGGCGCTCCGATGGACGGCGGCCTCGGGAGGCGTTTCGCGGCCACCGTCGGCGCGCCCCTGCTCGACGGCTACGGCAGCACGGAGGCCGGCAACGTGGCCTTCGCGACGCCCGGTAACCCGGTCGGCTGCGGGCGCGTGCTGGACGGCGTCCAGGTGCTCGTCACCGGCGAGGACGGCACCCCGCTGCCGCCCGGCGAGATCGGGGAGATCAGGCTGCGCACCCCGGACCTGATGGCCGGCTACCTGACCACGGCGGGAACCCTCGACCCGCCCGCGGCCGGGCCGTACCGGACCGGCGACCTCGGCCGGCTGGACGCGGACGGCAACCTCTTCGTCCTGGGCCGCGCGTCCGCCGTCCACCGGCTCGGCCACACCCTGTACCCCGAGGTACTGGAGCACCGCGCCGCCGCCTGCGGACGGCCCGTGAAGATCATCCCGCTGGAGGACGCACGGCGCGGGCACGAGCTGGTCTTCGTCGTCGCGGATCCCGCGGGCGGGGACGCCCGGCACTGGCGGGAACGCATCTGCGCCCTTCTGGCCCCCTTCGAGCAGCCCAACCACCTCCTGGTGGTGGACAGCTTCCCCGTCACCCACCGCGGCAAGGTCGACGTGCCCGCCCTGACCGCCCGCGTCGTCGGAACCCTGGAACAGCGGATCCGGGTGCCGGCGGCCCGTCCGGACCGGAACGAACGAAATGGAAGGTCCCATGTCACGCAACGCTGAGGGTGTGCCGCGCCGGCGCGTCGTCATCACCGGCGCGGGAGCGGTCACGGCGACCGGCTCCACCGTCGACGAGTACTGGTCGGCGCTGGTCGACGGGCGCAGCGGCGTCGGGCCGATCACCGCATTCGACGCCTCGGACCTGCCCACGCGCATCGCCGCCGAAGTGACGGGCTTCGACCCCACCCGGTACATGACCGGGATCGCCGCCCGGCGCATGGACCGCTTCGCCTGGTTCGCCGTCGCCGCCACCGCGGAGGCCATGGAACAGTCCAAGCTCACCGCGGAACACGGCCTCGGCCCCCGGATCGGCGCCCTCGTCGGCTCCGGGTACGGGGCGAACATCGCCGGCATCGACGCGGTCGACCGCCTGCGCGAGCGAGGCCCCCGCGGTGTGCCCACCGGCTACGCCATCGGAGGCTCCCCGGACAACCCGTCCGCCGAGATCGCCATGCGGTACGGCGTCGAGGGCCCGACCGGTGCCATCATCACCGCCTGCGCCACCGGCACCACCTGTGTCGGCGAGGCCGTGGACATGATCCGCTCGGGCCGGGTCGACGCCGTCATCGCCGGCGGCACCGACGACCCGATCACCCGCCTCGACGTCGCGGCCATGTCCAACGTGCGCGCCCTGTCGCGGCGCAACGACGAACCCACCCGCGCCAGCCGCCCCTTCGACCGGGGCCGGGACGGGTTCGTCTTCGGGGCCGGCGCGGGGATCGTCGTCGTGGAGGAGGCCGAACACGCCGTCCGACGCGGCGCGCCGATCCTCGGCGAGATCATCGGCTACGGCGCCACCACCGACGCCTACCACGCCACCGCCCCGCACCCCGAGGGCCTCGGCGCCCAGCGCGCCCTGCGGATGGCGCTGGACGACGCGGGGATCGGGCCCGCGGACGTCGACTACATCAACGCCCACGGCACCGGCACCGCGCTCAACGACGCCACCGAAATATCCGCCGTACGGGGCGTGTTCGGCGACCACGCCCCGCGCATCCCGATCAGCTCGCAGAAGTCGATGATCGGTCACCTCATCGGCGGGGCCGGCGCGGTGGAGCTCATCGCGACGCTGCGCACCCTGGCCACCGGGATCGTGCCGCCCACCCTCAACTGCGACGACCCCGAGGACCCGGAACTCAACTTCGTGCCCAACGAGGCGCAGCGGCACGACGTACGCACGGCGCTGACCAACTCGTTCGGGTTCGGGGGCCACAACGCCGTACTCGCCGTGCGCCGCTGGGAGCCGTGATGCGCGGCGACCTCGTCTCGCTGGAGGCGTGCACCGGCGACGACTTCCAGCTCATCGCGGACTGGTCCGCGAGCACGGTGAGCACCTACTCCTCGGGGTCACCGCAGTTCCTCTCCGCCGACCAGCTGCGCCAGGCCGTCCAACAGGGCGGCATGCACTACCTGATGATCGCCACCCTCGACGGCACCCGGGTCGGCGCGGTCAACTGGGGCCCCCTCGCCTACGAGGGCAGCTACACCATCGGCTCCGCGATCGGCGCCAGCGGGCTGTGGACGCAGGGCCACGGCGTCGAGGCCAACGTCCTGCTGCTCAACTACCTGTTCCACGCGAAGAACGCGCACCGCGTCCAGCTCACCCTGGGACTGCACAACCGGCAGATGGTGCAGATCATCGCGCACGGCGGCTTCACCCTCGAAGGGGTGCTCAGGGACTACTTCTTCCTCGACGGCCGGTACTGGGACGCCGTCGTCTGCTCCCTGCTGCGCGACGAGTTCTACGCCCTGGCCCGCACCTCCGAACTCGGCCTGGCCGCCGACGTGGTGCCGGCCGACGAGAAGGACGAGGCCCGGCGGCTCTTCCTGGAGCACCTCGACCGTACCGAAGCCCGATACCTGCGCGACGTCTTCGAACGCCGCTGAGCCGCGCCGGAACGGGCGCGCACCGCAGCATCCCGGATGAAAGAGGCCCCACCCATGCCCTCCCACGCACCGGTGACCGCCGTCCGCGGCACCGGGTTCCACGACCTGCCACGCGCCGTCCGGCACTGGGCGTGCGACCGAGGTGCGGCCCCGGCGCTGACGTTCGTCGACCACGGAACCGACCGCAGGGGCGTGGCCACCACCCTGACCTACGCCGAGCTAGACCGGCGGGCGTCCGCCGTCGCGGCGGCCCTCGCCGTGCACTGCCGCCCCGGCGACCGGGTCGCGCTGACGGCACCGCACGGCCTGGACTACGTGGTCGGCTTCCTCGGCTGCCTGTACGCCCGTACGGTCGCCGTGCCGCTCTACGCCCCGGAACTGTTCCGCAGCAACGACCGGCTGGAGGCCGTGCTGCGGGACGCCGGACCGTCCTGCGTGCTCACCACCCGGGCAGCCGCCGACGGGGTCACCGCGCTGACCCGCACCACCTGCGGCGAGGCCACGACCGTACTGCTCCTGGACGACCTGGGGACGGCCGACGGCCGGGCCGCCGAGGCCGCCGGGCCGACCGGCCCCTTCGACATCGCCTACCTGCAGTACACCTCCGGATCCACCCAGTCCCCGCGCGGCGTGCTCATCGGCAACGACAACCTCGTGGCGGCGGCCCGGCAGAGCGCCGAGCAGTCGAGCCTGACGGAACAGGACGTCATCGTCTCCTGGCTGCCGTACTTCCACGACATGGGCCTGATCACCGGCATCGCGATGCCCCTGCTCGCGGGCGCCCGTGCCGTGCACCTGACGCCGATGGCCTTCGTGCAGCAGCCGTACCGCTGGCTCCGCCTGATCAGCGACTACGGCGGCACCTGGACCGCCGCCCCCAACTTCGCCCTCGACCTGTGCGTACGCCGCATCACCGGCGACCACATGACGTCCCTGCGCCTGGACACCCTGCACACCCTGTGCAACGGCAGCGAGCAGGTCCGCTCGCAGAGCGTGCGGGCCTTCGCCGAGAAGTTCGCGCCCTGCGGCTTCGCCCTCTCCGGCCACGCCCCCGGCTACGGCCTCGCGGAGGCCACCCTGGGCGTCACCTCCGCCCTGGACGGCGCCACGATCCTCACGTTCGACCGCGCCGAGCTGGCCGAGGGCCGGGTCCGCCGCTGCCCGCCGGACGCGCCCGAGGCCTGGCAACTCGTGGGCTGCGGCACACCCCTGCCCGGAGTGCAGGTGCGCATCGCCGACGACGGCACCGAGCAGCCCGCCGACCGGGTCGGGGAGATCTGGGTCAGCGGCCCCAACGTCTCGCCCGGCTACTGGGGCCGTCCCGAGGAGACCCGGCGGTCCTTCGGGGCCGAGCTGCTCGGCCGGGACGGCACCCGCACCGCACCCGTGTGGCTGCGCACCGGTGACCTCGGCTTCCTCCACGAGGGCGAGCTGTTCGTCACCGGACGGATCAAGGACCTCGTGGTCATCGACGGCCGCAATCACTACCCGTCCGACATCGAAGCCACCGTGGGCACCGCCCTCGACGGCATGCCGGTCGCGACCACCGCGGCCTTCCCGGTCACCGACGAGCAGGGGGAACGGCTGGTCGTCGCCGTCGAACTGCGCCGGGCCGCGGGAGCCGACCTGCCCGGCACCCGCGAGGAGGCGGTGCGGTCCGTGCGCCGCGCCGTCGGCGAGCACCACGGCGTCGAACCGCACGAGGTCGTCTTCCTGCGGCCCGGCGCCCTGCCCAAGACCAGCAGCGGCAAGGTACGACGCCACGCCTGCGCGGAACGCCACCGCCTCGGGACGCTGGACTACCTGGAAACGGAGCGGTGGACCGCATGAACGAGCAGACCCTGCGCTCCTGGCTCGTCTCCTGGCTGGCGCAGCACCTCGACGTCACCGAGGACGACATCGACGCCGACCGGCCCCTGGCCGGCATGGGCCTCACCTCCCGGCAGATCGTGGAACTCTCCGGGAACCTGGAAGACCTCCTCGACCGCGCCCTGTCGCCCGCCCTGGTCTACGAGGCACCGACCGTGCGGGCCCTCGCCCGGCGGCTCCTCGCGACTGGCCCCGCCGAGCGGACGGAGCCGGACGCTCCGGCCCTCCCGGAGCGGCCCACCAGCGGACCGGAGGCCGAGCCCATAGCCGTCATCGGGCTCGGCATGCGCCTGCCCGGAGGGGTGGCCACGCCCGAGTCGTTCTGGGAGCTGCTGAGCGACGGCCGGGACGCCGTCGGCGACCCGCCCCCCGGCCGGTGGGAGCTGCTGGGGGCGCTGGACCCCGCCGCCCGAACCGTGCTGGACCGCACGCCGGCCCGCGGTGGCTACCTCAGCGACGACCTGGCCGCCTTCGATCCCGCCTTCTTCGGCATGTCCGACCGTGAGGCCGCCGCCACCGACCCCCAGCAGCGCCTCATGCTGGAGGTCGTCTGGGAAGCGCTGGAACACGCCGGAATCCCGCCGCGCTCCCTCGCCCGCTCCCGGACCGGCGTGTTCGTCGGCGCCTCGGCCTCCGACTACGGAGCCGTGCAGATGAGCAACCTTCCGGAGATCAACGCCTGGAGCGGCGCCGGCTCCGCGCTCGGGGTCATCGCCAACCGGGTCTCCTACGTCCTGGGGCTGCGCGGCCCGAGCCTGGTCGTCGACACGGCCTGCTCCTCCTCGCTGGTCGCGGTGCACCAGGCCGTCGGGAGCCTGCGGTCGGGAGAGAGCGACCTGGCGCTGGCCGGCGGGGTGAACCTGCTGCTCTCGCCCGCCGTGACGGTGAACTTCGAAGAGGCCGGGGTCATGGCCGCCGACGGCCGCTGCAAGACCTTCGCCGCCGGCGCCGACGGCTACGGCCGGGGCGAAGGCTGCGCGGTGGTGGTGCTCAAGCCGCTGTCCGCCGCCCGACGCGACGGCGACCGCGTGCTGGCGGTGATCCGGGGCAGCGCGGTCAACCAGGACGGCGCGTCCAACGGCCTGCTCGCCCCCAACCCCGAGGCGCAGGAGGACCTGCTGCGCACGGCGCTGGCCGCGGCCGGACTGACCGCGCACGACCTCGACTACGTCGAGGCGCACGGCACGGGGACCGCCCTGGGCGACCCCATCGAGGCGGCCGCCCTGACCGCCGCCCTCCTCGACGGACGCGACCGGGACCTCCTCATAGGCTCGGTGAAGACGAACATCGGCCATCTGGAGGCGGCGGCGGGCGTCGCGGGCCTCATCAAGGTGGTCCTGGCCCTCGGCCATGACGCGCTGCCGGCCAGCCTGAACTTCGACCGCCCCAACCCGCTCATCCCCTTCGACGAGCTGAGGATGCGCGTCGTCACACAACGCACACCGTGGCCGCGCGGCGAGCGCCCCCGCCGGGCCGGTGTGAGCAGCTTCGGCTTCGGCGGTACCAACGCGCATGTCGTCATGGAGGAGGCGCCGCCCGAGGAGCCCCGCCCCCGCACCGGCCCCGCCCGATCCGATGAGGTCCTCCTGGTGCCGGTCTCCGCCGGATCGGCGGACGCCCTGGACGACCGGCTGCGCCGGCTCGGGGACTGGCTGGCCGGCAAGGGCGCGGACGTGCCCTTCGACGACGTGGTGCACACCCTCGCCCTGCGCCGGTCCCACGAACCGGAGCGGCTCACCGTACCCGCCCGGGACACGCACGGGCTGCGTCGGGCGCTCGCCGACCACCTTGCCGGCACCGCCGTGCCCGGACTCACCCGCGGCCGGGCCGCCACCGAACCGCCGGGCGCCGTCTGGCTGTTCTCCGGCCAGGGCTCCCAGTGGGCCGGCATGGCTCGCACGCTGCTGGACACCGCTCCGGCCTTCCGGCGGGTCATCGACGAGCTGGAACCGATGATCGCGGCCGAGTCGGGCTTCTCCCTGCGCCGGGTGCTCGACGAGCCGGAGGTGCCCACCGACGTCTCCGTCGTGCAGCCGCTGATCTTCGCGGTGCAGCTCGGCCTCGCCGAGCTGTGGCGGGCGCACGGACCACGGCCCGCCGCCGTCGTCGGGCACTCCATGGGAGAGGTCGCCGCGGCCGTCGTCGCGGGCGCCCTCGACGTCCGTGACGGCGTCAAGGTGATCTGCCGGCGGTCGAGGCTGCTGCTGAAGGTGGCGGGCCAGGGCGCCATGGCGGTGGTCGAGAGTCCTGCCGAGGAGGTCGCCGCCCGGCTGGACCGGACGGCTCAGGCGGATGCGGTCACCGTGGCCGTCGTACCGAGCCCGCGCTCCACGGTGATCGCCGGTGACCCCGAGGGCGTCCGGCGCGTCGCCGACGCCTACGAGGCGGAAGGGGTCAACGCCCGACTGGTCCAGGTGGACGTGGCGTCCCACTCGCCCCAGATGGACGTCCTGCTGGACCCGCTCGTCGCGGAACTCGCCGACCTCGCCCCACGCCCGCCCCACACCCCCTTCTTCTCCACCGTCGAGGGGCGAGCGGACCGTACGCCGGTCTGCGACGCCGCGTACTGGTGCGACAACCTGCGTGCCCCGGTCCGCTTCGCCGACGCCGTACGCACCGCCTTCCACGCCGGACACACCGCCTTCGTGGAGATCAGCGCCCATCCGCTGCTCACCCGCGACACGGCCGCCACCCTCGGCGACCACGACGGCGTGCTGGTCACCGGCACCCTCGTCCGGGACCAGGACGCCCAGGAGAGCTTCCTCGCGGCCGTCGGGCGCCTGCACTGCCACGGCCTGGAACCGGACTGGGCGCACCTCGCCCCCGACGGACGCACCGCCGACCTCCCGTTCATGTCCTGGCGGCGGACCCGGCACTGGACGGCCGTCCCCACCGTGGCCGTGAGCGGTCCCGCCACGGCCATGAGCAGTCCCGCCACGGCCATGAGCGGTCCCCCCACCGGGGCCCCGGCCCCGTCCGGCACCGGACTGCTCGGCCCGGTCACCACCCTGGCGGCCCATCCCGGCACCCGGCTGTGGCAACCGCAGCCGGCCGGGCCCGCATGGGATCCGCTGCGCGCACACCTCCTGCACGGCCGCGAGGTCATGCCGCTGTCCGGCTACGCGGCCCTCGCCCTGGCCGCCGCCGGGGAAGCCGGCCTCGATGCCCCGGACGTACGCGACCTGACCGTGCACAGCCCGCTCGTCCTCGACGGGACGGTCCGCTCCCTGCAGATCACCCTGCGCACCGGGGACGCCCCCGGCGAGCCCGCCGACCTGGACATCCACGCCCTGGACCCGGCCGGGCACTGGCAGCGGCACGCCTCGGCCCGCATCCACGACGACCCGGGCGCCCCGTTCGACGAGGCACCCGGCGCGGACGTCACCGGGCGGCCTGCGGGGACCGGTGGCGACGAGGCCGCCGAGGCCGCCGAGGCCGCCGAGGGAGCCGAGGGAGCCGACACCGTCGAGTACTACGCACGCCTGACCGAGGCGGGCCTCACCTACGGCCCCGCTCTGCGCGCACTGCGCCGACTGCGCAGCGGCCCGGGCCGGGCCGTCGCCGTCGCCGAGGCCGAGCCGCACACCGCCGCCGGGTCCCTGCCCGAACTCGACGCGGCCTTCCAGGCGCTGCCCGCCGTGCTGCCGCCGTCCACGGGTTGGACCGTCACGGGGTTCGACAGCCTGGTCCAGCGTCCCGGCGGTCCCTCCGGGCCCCTCACGGTCCGGGCCAGGATCTCCGGCGACCCGGCCGGGCCGGCCCTCGTGGCGGAGCTGGACTGGTACCGCTCAGGCACCCGGGTCGCCCGCGCCCGCGGCGTACGTGTGCGCCGTACCGACGCGCGGCCCGCTGCCCCGCAGCCGGCCTGGCTGCACGGGCTGCAATGGCAGTCGGCGCCGCAGCCCGACGGTGTCCCGGAGGGCCCGGTCGTCGTCGTGGGATCCGGTGAACTCGCCGACCTGCTGGCGCGGCGCCTCGCGGACCTCGGTGTCACATGCCGGTCCGTGCCCGGTCCGGGCCCCGCCGACCTCACCGGCGCCGCACTGCGCCGGCACCTCGGACTGGACGACGGCGTCCGGCACCTGGTCCACCTGCCCGCTCCCGGCACCGGACCGGAGTCGGCCCTCGCGCTGACCCTCGACGCGGTCCGGCTGGTCCGCGCCGTCACCGAGGCCGACGGACCTCGGCTGTGGTTCGCCACCGTGGGGGCCCAGGCCACGGGCGGCGGCCCCGTCGACCCCGCCCACGCGGCCCTGTGGGGCATCGGCCGCAGCGCCGCACTGGAGCACCCCCGTGCATGGGGCGGCCTGGTCGACCTGGAGGCTCCCACCGGAGCCGACGCCGCCGCCGCGGCGCGGGCGCTGGTGACCGAACTGGCCGCAGCGCCCGGTACCGGGACGCAGAGCGCCTACCGCGCCACCGTGCGCCACGTCCCCCGGCTCACCGCACGACCGCCCGCCCCGCCCCGCGGCCCTGCCGCCCGGCTGGATTCGCACGGCGCACATCTCGTCGTCGGCGCCACCGGCCGAACCGGCCCCGCACTGCTGACCAGACTCGCCGCCCTCGGGGCCCGGCACCTGGTGCTGCTCTCCCGGCGCGGCGTGACGGGGGACGCGGCCCGGACCGTGGAGCGGCTGCGGGCCACCGGCACCACCGTGCACGAGGTCGCCGCCGACGTCGCCGACGAGAACGCCCTGCGCGCGCTGTTCGACCGCTTCGGCGACGAACTTCCCCCGCTGCGCGGCATCTTCCAGGCGGCGTTCGTGGAGGACGTCACCCCCCTCGCGGACCTCACCCCCGAGCGGGTGACGGCCGTGCTGCGGCCCAAGGTCGCGGGCACCGCCCTGCTGCACCGTCTCAGCGCAGGCCACCCGGTGGAGCACTTCGTGTGCTTCTCCTCCACCACGGCCCTGCTCGGGTCGCAGGGCCTGGCCCACTACGCCGCCGCCAACTGCTACATGGACGCGCTCGTCCACGCACGCCGGCGTACCGGAACGCCCGCCCACGTCGTCAACTGGGGACCGTGGCGCGACGGCCTGGATCCCGCGGTCCACGAGGCCATCACCGCGACCGGCATGCGCCTCATGCCGGGAGAGCGGGCCGCCGCCGCCCTGGACCACGTACTCGGCGCGGACACGGCGCAGTTCGTGATCGCCGACGCCGACTGGCCCGCCGTCGCCGCCGCCTACGCCCTGCGCACCCCGGTGCCGCTGCTGGCGGACCTCCGCCAGGAGACCGGTCCCGACCTGCCGGGTCCGGCGACGGCCGAGGACACCCGACCGCAGCCCCTGGCCGAGGACGACGTGGCGGCCCTGCTGGCCGCAGCGCCAACCGCCGAACGCCGCCGCGAGATCGTCGTGGCCCATGTGCGGGCCACGGTCGCCCGCGCCCTGGACCTCGAAGGGCCGCAGGCGCTCGACCCCGACGCCGACTTCCACGCCCACGGCATGGACTCGCTGATGACCATGACCGTCCTACGACGCCTCAAGGCACTGGCCCCCGGTCTCAACCTGGCCGCGATCAGCCCGCACCGGACGGTGACCGCCCTGGCCGACGCCGTGCTCCGGCACCGGGAGGAGACCGGAGCCGCCTGACCCCGCCGTCTCCCGTCGCCCACTCACCCACCTCGCACACAGACCGCGGGCACGTCCGCCCGTGGAGGGAAGAAGGAAACCGTCATGTCCGAGAACGCCTTCGTCGTCGTCCACGACCGTCCGTACGGAGCCGGTGTCGTCGCCGCCCGAGCGCTGGCCGAGGGCGAGGCCGTCGCCGACCTCAGTGAATGCGTCATCGCCGACGCCCCGTCCGTCTACACCATCGACGTCGGCGGCGGCCGGCACATCGACGGCCCCCAGGTCCGCTACCTCAACCACTCCTGCACGCCCAACGTGTACGTGGACGCCGAGCGGATGGACGTACGCGCCCTGCGGCCGGTCGCTGCGGGGGAGGAGCTGGCCTTCTTCTACCCCTCCACCGAATGGGACATGGTCGCCCCGTTCGACTGCCTGTGCGGCGCTGCCGACTGCCTGGGCACCGTCGCGGGAGCGCGCGCCGCCTCCCCGCAGGCGCTGCGCGGCCACCGGCTGAACCGGCACGTGGCGGAGCGCCTCGCCGCGGTGGAAGCGATCCGGAGCGCCTGATGCCGCGCTCCTGCCTGGTCGTCGGAGGGAGCCGCGGCATCGGCCGGGCCGTGGCGGAGGAACTGCGCGCGGCCGGTGACCGGGTCGCCGTCACCTACCGCAACGGCTCACCGCCCGACGGACTGTTCGCCGTGCGCTGCGACGTCACCGACACCGCGGAGGTCGACGCCGCCTTCCGCGCGGTCGAGGCCGAGCAGGGCGCGGTGGAGGTCCTGGTGGTCAACGCGGGCATCGTGCAGGACCAGTTGCTGGCCGCCATGCCGGAGCACCGCTTCACCGAGGTCCTGGACACCAACCTGACCGGCGCCTACCGGGTGGTGAAGCGCGCGGTGCGCGGCATGCTGCGCCGGCGTGGCGGACGCATCGTCCTGGTCTCGTCGGTGGTCGCGCTGCAGGGGTCCGCCGGGCAGGCCAACTACGCGGCGTCCAAGGCGGGTCTGATCGGCTTCGGCCGCAGCCTCGCGCGCGAGCTGGGGCCGCGGAACATCACCGTCAACATCGTCGCACCGGGCCTGACCGAGACCGACATGACCGCCCGGCTGGCTCCGGAACTGCTGGCGGAGTACCTCCGCCAGGTCCCGCTCGGCCGCATGGCGCAGCCCGCGGAAGTGGCCCGCGCCGTGGGCTTCCTGGCCTCGCCCGGCGCGGGCTACGTCACCGGAGCCGTCGTCCCGGTCGACGGCGGCTCCTCGATGGGGCACTGAGCGGGCACCGAGCCCCCGTAACAACCGCAAGGAGACTCGATGGGCATCCTCGAAGGCCGGCGCGTCCTGGTCACGGGCGTCCTCACCCAGGCATCCATCGCCTTCCACGTGGCGCGCGTCGCGCAGGCCGAGGGCGCACGGGTCGTGCTCACCGCGCACGGCAGGCCCAGCCTGGTGCGGCGCATCGCGCAACGCCTGCCCGAACCGCCCCCGGTGATCGAGCTGGACGTCACCGACGCCACCCAGCTCGCCACCCTCGCCGACCGGGTGGGGGAGCACGTGGACGGCCTGGACGGGGTCCTGCACTCGATCGGGTACGCCCCGCCGTCCGCCCTCGGCGGCAACTTCCTGTCGACGCCGTGGGAGGACGTCGCCACCGCGGTCCACGTCTCGACGTACTCCCTCAAGTCCCTGACCACGGCGGTGCTTCCGCTGATGGGCGAGGGCGGCTCGGTCGTCGGCCTGGACTTCGACGCCTCCCGGGCCTGGGAGGGGTACGACTGGATGGGCGTGGCCAAGGCGGGGCTGGAGTCCTGCGCCCGCTACCTCGCCCGCGAGCTGGGACCCCGCGCGATCAGGGTCAACCTGGTGGCCGCCGGTCCTCTGGCGACCACCGCCGCCCGCAGCGTCCCCGGGTTCGACGGCGACTTCTGGGACCGGGCCGCGCCGCTGGGGTGGGACGCGGCGGACGCGGAGCCCACCGCGCGGGCCTGCGTCGCGCTGCTGTCGGACTGGTTCACGGCCACCACCGGCGAGATCGTGCACGTCGACGGCGGCGCACACGCCGTGGGCGGCGGCTGATCCCGGTGGCGGTCAACAGGGCGTATCTCGGCCGAAGTTTCCCCGCTGCCGAGCCGTACGAGGTCACCCGCGCCGCGGTGCGCGCGTTCGCCGACGCCATCGGCGACCCGCACCCCGTCTACCACCGTCCGGAGGCCGCCCGGGAGGCCGGCCACCCCGACCTGGTCGCCCCACCGACGTTCGCCGCGCTGGTCGCCGGGAACGCGTACTGGCCGCTGCTGGAGGACCCGGCCTTCGGGTTCGGCACCGAGGGCACGGTGCATCTGGCGCAGCGGTTCGAGTACGTCCGCCCGATCCACGCCGGTGACACCCTCCGGGCCGAGGTCACTCCGGAGACCCTGGACACCCAGGCCGGCCGCGACCGCGTCGTCTTCCGCAGTCTGCTGCGGGACGCCCGCGGCGCGCCCGTGGCCACGGTCCTGACGACTCTGCTCGCCCCGGAAGCGGCGTCAGCGCCCTGAACCGGGCCGGCCGCTCTGGCCGAAACCGAATATCGGACGGGGCGGCGCCCGGGACAATGACGATCGAACTTTCGCGCAAGGGAGCCTGTCATCCTCTATCTGATTCTCGCTTGTGACGTGCTGTTCTGGGTCTTCCTCGTCGGCGGCCTGGCGGCGCGCTACGCCGCCGGCCGGCGGCTCCTGGGCGGCGCACTGCTGGTCTGTGTCCCGCTGATCGACGTCGTACTCCTGACCGCCACCGTCCTCAGCGTCCGGGACGGGGCGGAGCCGACCGTCTGGCACGGCCTGTCCGCGGCCTATCTCGGCATCACCGTGGTGTACGGCCACCGGACCGTGCGCTGGGCCGACGCCAAGTTCGCGCGCCGCTTCGGCGGGGACGCCCCCGCGCCGCGCCCCAAGCTCTACGGTCGCGCGGCCGTGGCGGACGCGTGGAAGTCCTGGTTCAGGTTCCTGCTGGCGTACGCGATCAGCGTCGGCATGATCTTCGGTCTGGTGGTGCTGGTCGGTGGTCTGGAGGAAGGTGCTCCGCTGCTGGTCTGGCTCAACCCGCTCACCAAGGTCCTGGTGTACAGCTTGATCTGGCCCGTGGTGACCACCATCTGGCCCGGCAAGGCCCCGGAGTCGGAGCCGGAGCCGGTGCGGGACAGGGCCGGCGGGGGCGGCTGAGCCGGCGCCGCGGCGGCGGGCCGAGGAGCGGCGGACCGCGAAGATCGTCGCCGCGCCCCGTGCCGCGCCCCGTGCCGCGCGGCGGACCAGCAGGTCGCGGCAGCGGCGATCGCGCTGTTCGCGCGGGTGCGGGTCGCGGCGGGCTGAATCACCCTGGGTGTCCCATGACCACCCCAGAGTGAGGAGGGTCCATGCGTCGTTCCTTTGCCCGGCCGCTGACCCGGCCCCTGGCCCTTGCGGCCGTCGCCGCCGCCATACCGCTGGTCTCCGCCGCTCCCGCGGCCGCCGACAGTGTCGTCGTCGGGGGGTTCGCGGTCGACGTGTCACAGAGCCCGTGGACCGTGGCGCTGTCCAGCCGTGACCGGTTCGGGGGTACGCGGGCGGGGCAGTTCTGCGTCGGCGTGGCGGTGGGCCGCTCCACCGTGCTGACCGCGGCCCACTGCATGAGCGAGGAGGTCCTCGGGGGTGCTCCGGAGCGCATCCGCGACCTCAGCGTCATCGCGGGCCGTACGGATCTGCTGTCGAGCCAGGGACAGGAGATCCGTGTCCGCACCACCTGGGTGAACCCGGCCTACGACAGCGCCACCAACGCCGGAGACTTCGCTGTGCTCTCCCTCACTCGGCCCCTCCCCGCCGGCTCGGTGATCGGCATGGCGGGCACCGGTGACCCCGCCTATGCGCCGGGGACGGCGGCGCTGGTCTACGGCTGGGGGGACATCACGGGCGCGGGCGACTACGCGCGGAGCCTGCGCGCGGCACGCGTGCGTGTGCTGTCGGACGCCTTGTGCAAGGAGGCCTATCCGGGCGGCGGCGACGGCAGGTACCTCGCGGACAGCATGGTCTGCGCGGGGGAGCCGCAAGGGGGCAGGGACGCCTGCCAGGGGGACAGCGGAGGGCCGCTGGTCGCTCAGGGGAAGTTGATCGGCCTCGTGTCCTGGGGGAGCGGCTGCGGTCGCGCGGGCAGTCCGGGCGTCTACACGCGGGTGTCCGAGGTCGTGCGGTCCCTGCGCTGGCGCAGTGCTCCCACGGGGGCCTGACGGGACCCGAGGGCTCGCGGGTAGAGCGCGGGCGGCCGCCCCTGCTCTTCAGGGGCGGCCGCCCGTCAACCGGCCTGTGCCGGGGCTGGCTCGTCGTGGTGCGAGAGGTCAGCGCTCTTCTTCGGACGTGGATGCCGGAACGGACGTCAGCCGCTCCGTCTCGTCCTGTATCTCAGCGGCGATCTTCTTGAGTTCCGGCTCGAACTTGCGGCCGTGGTGGGCGCAGAAGAGCAGTTCTCCACCGCTGAGCAGGACGACACGCACGTATGCCTGTGCGCCGCAGCGGTCGCAGCGGTCAGCGGCCGTCAGCGGGCTCGCGGGGGTCAGAACAGTAGTCACGTCGCCTCTTCTCTAGCTCGACGAGCTGTCGTACCAGGGTCAACATCCAACCAGCCCCAAAACGTTCCCGCTCGTGGCTTCTCCCTCAGTGAAATTTTCCGAGGGGGCTGGCTGCTGCCGGTGTGGCGGCGAATGTGCCGTAGTGCGTCTCTGTCTTGCTTACGGTTTCGCGCTGTCGGTCAAGGTCAGGTCCTCCCGGCTGGCTTGCCGGTTCGTTCATGAGGACGTGCCCGGAGCCTAAATGGTTCATGCCCCGAAGGGAACGTGATATGTACTTCACCCCATCGAGGGATCGAACAGGTATGCGAGCCTGGACTAGTCTGTGATTCGCACGAGGGTGGCGTTACAACGGCTCTACCAGGCCTCGGTACCCTCTTGACGGCGACCGAAGCCGCGCCCTTACCCATCAGGGCGTCATCTGAAATTCAGCGAGGAGCGAACCGCGTGACCGCCGAGACGTCCGTGCCGTCCACAGCGCTGCTGGCAGGAGCAGACCGGGACGGTTCCAACTACACCGCGCGGCACCTGCTCGTCCTTGAGGGCCTCGAAGCCGTGCGCAAGCGCCCGGGCATGTACATCGGCTCCACCGACAGCCGCGGTCTCATGCACTGCCTGTGGGAGATCATCGACAACTCCGTCGACGAGGCACTCGGCGGCTACTGCGACCACATCGAGGTGATCCTCCACGACGACGGCTCCGTGGAGGTCCGGGACAACGGCCGGGGCATCCCGGTCGACGTCGAGCCCAAGACCGGACTGTCCGGCGTCGAGGTCGTCATGACCAAGCTGCACGCCGGCGGCAAGTTCGGCGGTGGCTCCTACGCCGCCTCCGGCGGTCTGCACGGCGTGGGCGCCTCCGTGGTGAACGCCCTGTCCGCCCGGCTGGACATCGAGGTGGACCGGGCCGGTCACACCCACGCCATCAGCTTCCGGCGCGGTGTCCCCGGCGTCTTCGCGGGGGACGGCTCGAACGCCAAGTTCGAGGCCAAGGGCGGCCTGCGCAAGGCCAAGAAGATCCCCAAGACCCGCACCGGCACCCGCACGCGCTACTGGGCCGACCGCCAGATCTTCCTCAAGGACGCCAAGCTCTCCCTGGACACCCTGCACCAGCGCGCCCGGCAGACCGCGTTCCTGGTGCCCGGACTGACCATCGTCGTCCGCGACGAGTTCGGCCTCGGCGAGGGCGGCAGCAAGGGTGAGGAGTCGTTCCGCTTCGATGGCGGCATCAGTGAGTTCTGCGAGTTCCTGGCCACCGACAAGCCCGTGTGCGACGTCCTCCGCTTCTCCGGCCAGGGCACCTTCAGGGAGACCGTCCCGGTCCTCGACGAGCACGGTCAGATGACCCCCACCCAGGTCACCCGCGAGCTCGACGTCGACGTGGCGCTGCGGTGGGGCACGGGCTACGACACGACCCTGAGGTCGTTCGTGAACATCATCGCCACCCCCAAGGGCGGCACCCACGTCGCCGGCTTCGAGACGGCGGTGACCAGCACCATGAACGAGGTGCTGCGCGCCAAGAAGCTGCTGAGGGTCGCCGAGGACGACATCGTCAAGGACGACGCCCTGGAAGGGCTCACGGCGGTCGTCACCGTGCGCCTGGCCGAGCCGCAGTTCGAGGGGCAGACCAAGGAGGTCCTCGGCACCTCGGCGGCCCGCCGCATCGTGAACACCGTGATCTCCAAGGAGCTCAAGGCGTTCCTGACCTCCACCAAGCGCGACGCCGCCGCCCAGGCCCGGGTCGTCATGGAGAAGGCGGTCGCCGCCGCGCGTACGCGTATCGCGGCTCGCCAGCACAAGGACGCGCAGCGCCGGAAGACGGCACTGGAGTCGTCGTCGCTGCCCGCCAAGCTCGCCGACTGCCGCAGCGACGACGTCGACCGCAGCGAGCTGTTCATCGTCGAGGGGGACTCCGCGCTCGGCACCGCCAAGCTCGCCCGGAACTCCGAGTTCCAGGCGCTGCTGCCGATCCGCGGCAAGATCCTGAACGTCCAGAAGTCGTCCGTGACCGACATGCTCAAGAACGCCGAGTGCGGCGCGATCATCCAGGTCATAGGAGCGGGCTCCGGGCGGACCTTCGACATCGACGCCGCCCGCTACGGCAAGATCATCATGATGACCGACGCCGACGTGGACGGCTCCCACATCCGGACCCTGCTGCTGACGCTGTTCCAGCGCTACATGCGGCCGATGATCGAGGCGGGCCGGGTGTTCGCCGCGGTGCCGCCGCTGCACCGGATCGAGCTCATCCAGCCCAAGAAGGGCCAGGACAAGTACGTCTACACGTACTCGGACCGCGAGCTGCGCGACAAGCTCATGGAGTTCCAGAGCAAGGGCATCCGCTACAAGGACTCCATCCAGCGGTACAAGGGCCTCGGTGAGATGGACGCCGACCAGCTGGCCGAGACGACCATGGACCCGCGCCACCGCACGCTGCGCCGGATCAACCTCTCCGACCTGGAGGCCGCCGAGCGGGTCTTCGATCTGCTGATGGGCAACGACGTGGCCCCGCGCAAGGAGTTCATCTCCGGGTCGGCGGCGACGTTGGACCGGTCCCGTATCGACGCGTAGCCGCTGCGCCCTGGCCCAGGCCGGTTCTCCCGGCCTGGGCTCGCGTGCTGTCCGGGTTTCCCACCCGCACCGTCCGTGCGCCGTTCGTCGCCGGGTGCGGGTGGCTCGCGGGCTATGTGCCCGCCGTCCGCCAGCGGTATGTACGCGGAGTACGGACGCAGCAGGGACGACATATGCGTGCTTCAGCGGGTGAATCACCTGATGGGGTGAAGCGTGCGAAGAAGCCGAGTCCGGGATCCTTCCGTTCTGTCCATGCTTGGACATGTACTCAAGCGACGGTCGTCCCCGCGACGCCAGAGACATGCGGTACGACGATCCCTGGTACGACGCCCTGGCGGCCGGGTGGGGGGAGTCGGACGGTGCGGACGCTCCCGAGGAGGCGCCGCCGGTCGCGGGCGATGTGTACCTGGAGGTACAGCGCAGCGCGGCCTTTCAGGAAGTGCGCCGCCGCTACCGCCGGTTCGTGGTTCCGGCGGTCGCCGTGTTCCTCTCCTGGTACGTGGCGTACGTCGTGGCCGCCACCACCGCGCCGGCGCTGATGGCCCGGCCCGTGGCGGGCGCCGTGAACGTGGCGATGCTCGCGGGGCTCGGACAGTTCCTCACCACCTTCCTGTTCACCTGGGCCTACGTCCGTCACGCACGGCTGCGCCGGGACCGCGCGGCCCTCGAACTGCGCTGGGACACCCAGGAGTTGACGCGCGTCACACAAGGCGGTGCCTCGTGACGGGAGAGCATCAGAGGCTGGCGCTGATCCTGTTCAGCGTGTTCGTCGCCGTCACCCTGGCGATCACGACGTGGGTGAGCCGCAGGAGGCAGGGTTCGGCGGAGGAGTTCTACGCGGGCGGCAGGCTCTTCTCGCCCATGGAGAATGGTTTTGCCCTCGCCGGCGACTACATGTCCGCCGCCTCCTTCCTCGGCATCTCCGGACTCATCGCCCTCTTCGGCTACGACGGACTGCTGTACTCGGTGGGCTTCCTCGTGGCCTGGCTGGTCGTGCTGTTCCTGGTCGCCGAACTGGTGCGCAACTGCGGCCGGTTCACGCTGGCCGACGTGGTCGCCGCGCGCATGAGGGAGCGCCCCGTACGGATCGCGGCGGGAACCTCCTCGGTCACCGTGTCCGTTCTGTACCTGGTGGCGCAGATGGTGGGGGCCGGCACCCTGGTCGCGCTGCTGGTCGGGGGTGCGGGCGAGGCGGTGCGGACCTGGGCCGTCGTCGGCGTCGGCGCACTCATGGTGATCTACGTGTCGCTGGGAGGGATGCGGGCCACCACCTGGATCCAGATCGTCAAAGCCGTCCTGCTCCTCGGCGGGACCGTCGCCCTGACCGCGCTCGTCCTGGTGCGCTTCCACGGCGACTTCGACCGGCTGCTGCTCACGGCGGCCGAGCGCAGCGGCCACGGTTCCGCGTTCCTCGCGCCCGGGCTGAAGTACGGCGGTGACTGGACGGCCCGGCTCGACTTCATCAGCCTGGGCCTGGCGCTCGTCCTCGGCACCGCAGGGCTGCCGCACATCCTCTCCCGCTTCTACACCGTGCCCACGGCCCGCGCGGCGAGGCGCTCGGTGGTCTGGGCGATCGGACTCATCGGCGGCTTCTACCTGATGACGATCGTCCTGGGCTTCGGGGCCGCCGCGATCGTCGGGCCCGAGGCCGTACGGGGATCGAACGCGGCCGGGAACACGGCGGTACCGCTGCTCGCCCTCGATCTGGGCGGCGGCGCGGACTCCACCGGCGGAACGGTTCTGTTCGCCGTGGTCGCCGCCATCGCCTTCGCCACCATCCTCGCGGTGGTCGCCGGCATCACCCTCGCCTCCTCGGCCTCCGTCGCCCACGACCTGTACGCCTCCCTGCGGCGCCGACGACACACCGAGCCCCGCAGCGAGGTGGCCGTCGCGCGCGTCGCCGCGGTCGGCATCGGCGTGGTGGCCATCGCCCTCGGGCTCCTGGCCCGCGACCTCAACGTCGCCTTCCTGGTCGGCCTCGCCTTCGCCGTCGCCGCGTCAGCCAATCTGCCGGTGCTGCTCTACTCGCTGTTCTGGCGGGACTTCACCACGCGCGGGGCCGTCTGGGCCGTGTACGGGGGCCTGGTCCCGGCCGTGCTGCTCGTGCTGCTCTCACCGGTGGTCTCGGGCAGCCCCGACTCCCTTTTCCCGGAGGCCGACTTCCAGTACTTCCCGCTGCAGAACCCCGGCCTCGTCTCGATCCCGCTGGGCTTCGCCGCGGGCTGGCTCGGCACGGTGACCTCCGCCGAGCTGCCCGACGAGGCCAAGCACGCGGAGACGGAGGTGCGGTCGCTGACGGGTGCGGGAGCGGCCTGACGCAGGCGGCTCGGGCAAAGCGTCGCGCGGTCGGCTGACGATTGCGCCGCCTTCATCCGTATGTAGAGGAGGCACGGTTCCTTCCCCCGCCCCCACGGGCCGTGCCTCAGGCGCGGGTCGCCCACACATAACGGTGTTCCGGGCGACCCGCGTCGCCGTACTTGAGGGTGAGGCGGGCCCGTCCGGTGCGCTCCAGGAGCTTGAGATAGCGCTGGGCGGTCTGGCGGCTCACCCCGGTCCGCTCGGCGATCTCCTGGGCGGACAGGGGGCCTTCCGCGTTCATCAGCGACTGGCGGACCAGTTCCGCGGTCGTGGGGGAGTGCCCCTTGGGCAGGTCCGGCTCGGACGGCGCCGACAGGGCGCCGAAGATGCGGTCCACCTCCGCCTGCTCCGCCTCGCCGCCGCCGTCGAGGGTGCGGCGCAGCTCCGCGTACGCCTCCAACTTGGCGCGCAGGCCCGCGAAGGCGAACGGCTTCACCAGGTACTGCAGGGCGCCGTACCGCATCGCCGCCTGCACGGTCGACACGTCCCGGGCCGCCGTCACCATGATCACGTCGGCCTGGTGGCCGCGCCGGCGCATCTCCTGGACGACCGACAGTCCCGTCGCGTCGGGCAGGTAGTGGTCCAAGAGGACCAGGTCGAGGCGGGGCAGCAACTCCATCCGGCGCAACGCCTCCGCCGCGCTGTGCGCCTCACCGGCCACGTGGAAGCCCGGGACCTTCTCGACGTACGCGGCGTTGACCCGCGCGACGCGCGTGTCGTCGTCCACGACCAGGACCTCGATCATCGCGACTCCTCCTCGGTGACGGTGTGCGGATCCGACGGCACGGTGAGGACCGGTGCCGGATCCGGCTCCGCCAGCGCCTCGGGCAGGACGACGATGAACTCCGCGCCCCCGCCGGGCGCTTCACCCACTGCCGCGCTGCCACCCTGCCGTTCGGCGAGCCTGCGCACGAGCGAGAGCCCGATGCCGCGCTCGCGGTGGGCGGGCGGCTGCTTCGTGGACCACCCCTCGGTGAAGATCAACTCGCGGTGCTCCTCGGGGATTCCCGGCCCCGTGTCGCGTACCCGGAGGATCGCGGTCCGCCCTTCGGCCCGCAGTTCGACCTCCACGCGCGCGTGGGGTGTGCCCGCGACGGCGTCCAGTGCGTTGTCCACGAGGTTGCCGACGACCGTGACGAGCCCCCTGGGGTCGATCAGCCGGTCCGGCAGCCCCGTCCGGTCCGCGAGGCGCAGCGCGACGCCACGCTCGGCCGCCACCGTCGCCTTGCCGACCAGCAGGGCGGCGAGCAACGGGTCCTGGATCTTCTCGGCGACCTGCTCCGCGGTGGCCCGGTGATCGCCGACCACCTCACCGACGAACTCCACGGCGTCCTCGTACATCTCCAGTTCCAACAGACCGAGCAGGGTGTGCATGCGGTTCGCGTGCTCGTGGTCCTGGGCGCGCAGGGCGTCGATCAGCCCGCGGGTGGAGTCGAGTTCCCGGCCGAGCTGCTCCAGCTCGGTGCGGTCGCGCAGGGTGGCGACGGCACCACCGTCGTCGGTGGGCATCCGGTTGGCGACCAGGACCCGCTGCCCCCGGACCGTGAGCAGGTCGGTGCCCGTCACCCGGCCGGCCAGCACATCGGTCGTACGGCCCTGCCCGAGCGCCTCGTCGAGGGACCGGCCGACGGCCTCGTCGCCGATGCCCAGCAGCCGCCGCGCCTCGTCGTTGAGGAGCCGGACCCGGCCGTCACGGTCGAGGGCGACGACGCCCTCCCGGATGCCGTGCAGCATCGCCTCGCGCTCCGCCAGCAGCGCCGAGATGTCCGAGAAGGCGAGGTCGCGGGTCTGTCGCTGGACCCGGCGGGAGATGATCCAGGCGGCCAGCGCACCGACCGCCAGGGCACCGCCGGCGTACGCGAACAGCCCGGGGATCGCGTGCAGCAGCCGGGCCCGCACACTGTCGTACGCGATACCGACCGAGACCGCCCCGACGATGTCGCCGTCGCTGTCGCGCAACGGCACCTTGCCGCGGGCGCTGCGGCCCAGGGTGCCGTCGTCGATCTGCATGACCTCGTGACCGGCCAGGGCCCGGCCCGGGTCGGTCGAGACGAGCCTGCCGATCTCAGCGGGGGTGGGGTGGGACCAGCGCACCCCGCGCCGGTCCATCACGACGATGTACTCGGCCTTCGTCGCCAGACGGATCCGTTCGGCCTCCCGCTGGACCGGTCCGTCGGCGGTCGCGGGCGTGCTCACCAGGTCCTCGGCGATCTGCGGCTGGGCGGCGGTGGTCTGCGCGATCGACAGGGCGCGGCGCATCGCCTGGTCGTCGAGCTGGTCGCTGAGTGGGGCGAGGAACAGTCCGGTCGCGAGCACCGCCACTCCCGCGGCGATCGCCACCTGCATCAGCAGCACCTGCGCGAACATCCGCCGGGGCAGACCGAGGCGCAAGCGGCGTGCGGGGGGAGTGGGGCTCATACCCACGAAGGTACGTGGACGTGCGGGAACCTCCGTAGAGGGGTGCGGCGGGTATGTCCCGGTCCATGTGCCGCGGCCCGCCCGGCCACGGCGCGCCCCGTCAGCTCGCGAGCGCCGGCGGGGCCAGGGTGAGCTCGCGTACCGCCACCACGTCCATGCGCGCGGGCGAGCCGAGCACCGAGACCCCGCAGCTCTCGGGGCGGGGCGGCAGGGAGGCGCCCTGGGCCACGACGACCCGCCAGTGCCGCCCGTCCACGTGGGCGACGGTCACGTCCCAGCGAGGGGCCGCGCCGTCCGTCCGTACGACGCGCAGAGCCTGCGCGGCGTCCTCGCCGGTCGCCGTGCGCACGGCCAGCTCGGCGGCCTGGCCGGGCCGCTCCCAGGCAGAGTTCCCGCGGCACCCGTCGAGGACGATGCGGCCCTCCTGCACGCTGTGCAGGAGCTCCTTGACGGCGTGGGCCTGGACACGGCCGTAGGCGTAGCCGTACGGCAGCACGAGCAGCGTCGGTGAGAACCGATGTCCACCCAGATGGGTGACCTCCCAGACGCCGTCCACGCCGGAGGCGCTCAGCTCGGCCGCGAGCGGGCGGCCGAGGAGGGCGCAGCAGCGGTCCCGCTTGCCGTTGGTGCAGACCAGGGCGAGCGGATCGCCGGTGTGGGGCCGCCCCTGGAGCACCGCGTCGAAGGAGCGGTGGTCGCCCGCGCCGAGGGCGGCGAAGTCCAGGTCGAGCAGCCGCTCGGGCTCATGGGTCGTGGCGGTGCGCAGCCACACCCGTCCGGGCACGGTGTGGGCCACGTAGACCGTGCGTTCGGCAGCGGTCTTGCAGTCGGCGTGCCGCCCGGGACGGCGGATCAGCGCGACGCGGACGCCCGTGCCCTGCGCGGCCGCCTCCAGGGCACGCCCCAGGGCGGGGTCCAGGTGGCTCTGGGTGAGCGCCTTGGCACCCCACGGACCGGGCTGCTCCAGCAGCAGCCAGGTCGTCGCGGTCGCCGCGGTCCCCGCGATGGGCTCGTCGAGGTCGCGCGAGACGGTTGAGCACGTACTCACAGAGGTGAGCCTAACCTGACTTTAGCGGCGATGCCGTATGAGGGGGGCCACGGCGGAGAACGCCTTACCCCCGGTATTGGGCTGGAGCGCCGACGCCCTCGGGCGCCGGTGCGGGTGCCGGAGGCGGCCTGAGGGCATGGGCCCGGCGCCCCGTACGCGGCGCCGAGCCTGGTGACCGTCACCGTCGTCCCTGGTGAGGTCGCCCCGCAGGGGGATCACTTACGGGTCAGATTGATGTTCACCTTGGCGGCGGCTTCGCCGAGGAAGGCGGCACCGCCGAACGCGGCCACGGCGCTGACGTGCTCCGTCTCGCCGGTGACGATCAGCAGAATGATGCCGACTGCCGCCAGCAGAGCGACGACTCCAGGCAGCAGTCGGAAGACCCGCCTCGCGGGTGGCTGCTGCGTCGGGTCTGCTGGGGTACCGTCTTGCGGCGTCGGACTGGGCATGAGGATCTCCTTCGACTGGTGTTCTCGTGATGTCCGGGTTCGGCCGTGGGAGCCCCCTGTGCGGTACTCGTCGCTCGCCAAAGTCATCGAGCACCGCTGTCCAAGGGGGCTTCCTCGTTTGTGGCCTTGGGGAATGCGGTGCGGCAGCGTACTGGTCTTCTGCCGCGGTGGCAGCGGGTCACCCGACTGAGGTGAGTCGTGTGCCCGGCCTGATGGGGGCGTCCTCCGTGCCTGGGGATGAGGGCCGGTGACAGACGCGCGCCCACGTGCTGCTGAGGGCCGCGAGTGTGAGCGGACCCGGGCGCAGCGCTACGCGTCGGGAATGTCGCCCTTCGCGCGGATGAGGGTTTCGCGGCTGACGACCACGATGCGTTCGTAGTCGGCGCGGGAGGCGTCAGCGGGCAGTTCCCGCTCCAGTGCTTCGGTGGCGTCCGTGCCGATGACGGCGAAGTTACCGTCGCTCAGCTCGAACACGTCCGGGCAGTTGGCTCCCGAGGCACTGCCACGGGCAGAGGGAGGCACACCGATGCGGCGCACGATCTTCAAGGGGCTTACCGGTCCTTACGAGGGTTTGGCAGGTGGTTCGGACGGCAGAACGTTAGCGGTGCCGCAGGGGCAACTGGGCTGCGTGAACCAAAAGTCACTCAGCTCGTGTCGGTGTCCGGTTGATTGCCGGCTGTCACGCATCGATCAGGCGGGCGGCGGGTTGCCCACCACCCACCACTCGTCCGTGTCGGCCTCGTCGAGGTCCTTGATGAGACCGTCGACCATGCGTCCGATCCGCGCCTCCTCCGACGAGTGCTTCAAGGTCGCGCGCTGGCCTTTCGACGCCTCCCAGTACTCCCGCATCAAAGGGTTCTGGAACAGCTCGCGCGCGTGCCCGTAGAACTCCTCCTGATCGAGGATGCCCGCTCGATACAGGTGGTACAGGTTGATGTACCAGGCGTTGGCATAGAAGTACTGCCGCCGCTTCTCCGCCGGGATGGCCGGGTCGTACGTGTCGATCACGGCTGCCAGGGTGGGGTTGTCGATGGCCCGGGACAACAACTCCCAGTGCATGCGCTGCTGGTGTGCCAGGGCCCTGCGCCGCGAGGCGAGCTCTTCGAACTCCAGACGCCTCAGTTGCAGCAGTTCCGCATCGAGCCGTCGCCTGCGCGAGGCCAACGTCATCCCGGCGGTGGCGAGCATCAGACCGGCCGCTGCCGAGCCCAGCCTCACCGCGGCGTTTTTCTTTGTGGCCATGTCAACCCCCGAATCAGGCGGCCGTCCGCCGGTCGTCGGAAGGTGGGTCGACTGGAGGGGACCGGCGGGGCGTGGGCGGCGCTTGCCGTCTCCCAGGGTGCCGAGCGGCTCTGATCGGCGGGGAGGCGGAGAGGAGGCGCACGGAGGGAAGCGAGGGTCGCACACTCCGGCGCCTTGCCCAACGTCTGCCCAGCAAGTGCTGCTAACAATCGTTCACTTCGCGATGTTTCCTGCGGTTCGTATCCTGGGTCGGCAGTCATTTTTCGTAAGTGCGCCGGGGCCGAGAGCCGGTGCACGCACAGGCGTGAGAGAGGTCGCACGTTGGGGCACAGCCGCACCGCGCAGCAGATCCCGGTCGTCGTCCTCGCCGGATTCCTCGGTTCCGGCAAGACGACTCTGCTCAACCACCTCCTGCACCGCAGCGGAGGCACCCGCATCGGCGCCATCGTCAACGACTTCGGCGCCATCGAGCTCGACGCCATGGCCGTCGCGGGCGCGCTCGGCGACTCGACGGTCTCCCTCGGCAACGGCTGTCTGTGCTGCGCCGTCGACGCCAGTGAGCTGGACGTCTACCTGGAACGGCTCGCCCGGCCCGCCACCGGCATCGACGTCATCGTCATCGAGGCCAGCGGGCTCGCCGAGCCCCAGGAACTCGTGCGCATGGTGCTCGCCAGCGAGCACCCGGGAACCATGTACGGCGGGCTCGTCGAGGTGGTCGACGCCGTCGAGTTCGACGACACCCGGGCCAAGCACCCCGAGATCGACCGGCACCTCGCCCTCGCCGACCTCGTCGTGGTCAACAAACTCGACCGCGCGGCGGACGGCGATCGCGTCCTCGAACTGGTCCGCGGCCTCGCCGACAGCGCCGCCGTCGTCCCCGCCACCTACGGCCGGATCGACCCCGAGTTCCTGTTCGACTGCCGACCCGGCGAGGAGCGCATCGGGCAGCTGTCCTTCGACGACCTGCACGAGCACGACGACGATCACGGCGACCATCTGCACACCGGCTACGACAGCCTGCCCTTCACCTCCGACGTCCCGCTCGACCCGCGCCGGCTGATGCGGTTCCTGGACAGCAGGCCGCAGGGGCTGTACCGGATCAAGGGATACGTCGACTTCGGCCCGCACGACGCCGCCAACCGCTACGCCGTGCACGCCGTCGGGCGGTTCCTCCGCTTTCACCCGGAGCCCTGGGGGCCCGCCGAGACCCGCCTGACCCAGCTCGTGCTCATCGGCTCCGGCATCGACACCGAAGCCCTCGCCAAGGAACTCGCGTCGTGCAAGAGCGACGCCCCGCACGCCGACGAGCACGGCATGTGGGGCGTCCTGCGCTACGTACGAGACCCCGACGAGGCGGACCCGACCGGTCCGCCGCCCCAGGATCCCTACGATCCGTCGGCCTAGACCGGTCCGGCCACCACCGCCACCGTCTTCGGCAGCGAGACCCCCGAGCCGTCTCGGCGCGGGTCGATGTCCGGGAGCTCCGCCGGAGTGCCGTTCTTCTGCGCGGCGCGCGCCGGGAGGGCACCCGCCCAGGCCACGGACAGACAGTTCTCGCCCTTCAGGAAACGCTGGCAGCGCACGCCGCCGGTGGCGCGGCCCTTGCGGGGGTACTGGTCGAACGGGGTCAGCTTGCCGGTCGTCTGCACGGAGTCGTCCAGCGTGCCGCGCGAGCCCGCGACCGTGAAGACCACCGCGTCGGCCGCGGGGTCCACGGCCGTGAAGGAGATGACCTTCGCGCCCTGCGCGAGCTTGATGCCGGTCATGCCACCGGCCGGCCGGCCCTGCGGACGGACCTGGGACGCCTGGTAGCGCAGCAACTGCGCGTCGTCCGTGATGAAGACCAGGTCCTCGTCACCGGTGCGCAGCTCCACCGCGCCGACGATCCGGTCGCCCTCCTTGAGGGTGATGACCTCCAACTCCCCCTTGTTGGACGGATAGTCGGGCACCACCCGCTTGACCACGCCCTGCTCGGTGCCGAGCGCCAGGCCGGGGGAGGACTCGTCGAGGGTGGTCAGGCAGACCACGGTCTCGGTGCCCTCCAGGGACACGAACTCCGACAGGGGCGCCCCGCCCGAGAGGTTCGGCCGCGACGCCGTCTCCGGCAGCTGCGGCAGATCGACGACGTTGATCCGCAGCAACCGCCCCGTGGACGTCACCGCGCCCACCTCGCCGCGAGCCGTGGCCGGCACCGCCGAGACGATCACATCGTGCTTGACGCGCCTGGCCTCGCCGTCATCGGGGAGGGGGCCGCCGTTCGCCGTACGGGCCAGCAGGCCCGTCGAGGACAGCAGCACCCGGCACGGGTCGTCCGCCACCTGGAGCGGAACGGCGGCCACCGGGGCACCCCCGGACTCCAGCAGGACCGTACGGCGCTCGGTGCCGAACTTCTTGGCCACCGCGGCCAGTTCGGTGGAGACCAGCTTGCGCAGCTCCGCGTCCGAGTCCAGGATCCGGGTCAGCTCGGCGATCTCCTGGTTGAGCCGGTCCTTCTCCGCCTCCAGCTCGATGCGGTCGTACTTGGTGAGACGGCGCAGCGGCGTGTCCAGGATGTACTGGGTCTGCACCTCGGACAGCGAGAAGCGCTCCATCAGGCGTTCCTTCGCCTGCGCGCTGTTCTCGCTGGACCGGATCAGGCGGATGACCTCGTCGATGTCCACCAGCGCCGTGAGCAGACCCTCGACCAGGTGCAGACGGTCGCGCCGCTTGCTCCGGCGGAACTCGCTGCGCCGCCGTACGACCTCGAAGCGGTGGTCGAGGTAGACCTCAAGGAGCTCCTTCAGGCCCAGGGTGAGGGGCTGGCCGTCGACGAGCGCGACGTTGTTGATCCCGAAGGACTCCTCCATCGGCGTCAGCTTGTACAGCTGCTCCAGGACGGCCTCCGGCACGAAGCCGTTCTTGATCTCGATCACCAGCCGCAGGCCGTGCTCGCGGTCGGTGAGGTCCTTGACGTCGGCGATGCCCTGGAGCTTCTTCGAGCCGACCAGGTCCTTGATCTTGGCGATCACCTTCTCCGGGCCGACCGAGAAGGGCAGTTCGGTGATCACGATGCCCTTGCGGCGGGCGGTCACCGACTCCACGGACGCCGTCGCGCGGATCTTGAAGGTGCCACGGCCCGTCTCGTAGGCGTCCCGGATGCCGGCGAGGCCGACGATGCGGCCGCCGGTGGGCAGGTCGGGGCCCGGGACGTGCTTCATCAGCGTGTCCAGATCCGCGTTCGGGTGGCGGATCAGATGGCGGGCGGCCGCGATGACCTCGGCGAGGTTGTGCGGCGGCATGTTCGTGGCCATGCCGACCGCGATGCCGGAGGCGCCGTTGACCAGGAGGTTCGGGAAGGCGGCGGGCAGCGCCACCGGCTCCCGCTCCTGGCCGTCGTAGTTGGGGACGAAGTCGACCGTGTCCTCGTCGATCGACTCGGTCATCAGGCTCGTCGCCGCGGCCTGGCGGCACTCGGTGTACCGCATGGCGGCCGGCGGGTCGTCGTTGCCCAGCGAACCGAAGTTGCCGTGGCCGTCGACCAGCGGGAGCCGCATCGAGAAGGGCTGGGCCATGCGCACCAGGGCGTCGTAGATCGACGCGTCGCCGTGCGGGTGGAGCTTGCCCATGACCTCGCCGACGACGCGGGCGCACTTCACATAGCCGCGGTCGGGGCGCAGGCCCATCTCGTTCATCTGGTAGACGATGCGGCGGTGCACCGGCTTGAGGCCGTCGCGGGCGTCCGGCAGGGCGCGGGAGTAGATGACCGAGTACGCGTACTCGAGGAAGGAGCCCTGCATCTCGTCGACGACGTCGATGTCGAGGATCTTCTCCTCGTACGAGTCGTCGGGCGGCGGGGTTTTCGTGCTGCGGCGGGCCATCGCTGCCGGCTCCTCTTTTTCTGGTCGCTCGAGCGTTTGACGGATCTGACGCGGACCATTGTGGACCGTGGCACTGACAACCACCGACCAGGACCCGAATGTCGGCCTCCCGCCCGGCGTCCGAGAAGTGTCGCCGACGCCGGCCGCCCATGGCGACCGGGGGGGACGGATCGGCACCAACGGCCGTGGGCCGTGAGCGGTTCCGCCGAGGCAAACGCGCGCCGCGGAACCGTTCACTCGCCGGAGTGATCTCGTTCCGGACGATCGTCGAGGCGGCTCGGCCGGGGCGCGAGCACGACGGGAGCGGGCCGGGCGCCACCGCCCGCCGGGGGCGCGGCACGCGGTGACGAGCGATGCCGCGGCGCCGCCCGCGCGACCTCCCCGGCCCTCGTCGGCCACCGTCCGGACACATCGTTCTGACCGGGAACTTCGCCGACCCTTCGGACGCTGCATACAGTGGCAGGAACTGAGCACGACATGTTCGACACAACGCAGTGCACGCGACCGGAAGGACACCTTGCCCATGGGTCACACGGCCACACCGGAGGCACAATCCGGCGGCCTCACCGCGACGGAGCACCGCCTGGCCAACGGCCTGCGCGTGGTGCTCTCCGAGGACCACCTCACGCCGGTCGCCGCGGTCTGCCTCTGGTACGACGTCGGCTCCCGCCACGAGGTCAAGGGCCGTACCGGACTCGCCCACCTCTTCGAGCACCTGATGTTCCAGGGCTCGGCGAGCGTGAAGGGCACGGGCCACTTCGAGCTCGTCCAGGGCGCGGGCGGCTCGCCGAACGGCACCACGAGCTTCGAGCGCACCAACTACTTCGAGACCATGCCCGCCCACCAGCTGGAGCTCGCGCTGTGGCTGGAGGCCGACCGCATGGGCAGCCTGCTGGTTGCGCTCGACGAGGAGGGCCTGGAGAACCAGCGCGACGTCGTCAAGAACGAACGCCGCCAGCGCTACGACAACGTCCCCTACGGCACCGCCTTCGAGAAGCTGACGGCGCTGTCGTACCCGGACGGCCACCCGTACCACCACACGCCGATCGGCTCGATGGCCGACCTGGACGCGGCCAGCCTGGAGGACGCCCGCGCGTTCTTCCGCACGTACTACGCGCCCAACAACGCCGTTCTCACCGTCGTCGGCGACATCGACCCGCAGCAGACGCTCGCCTGGATCGAGAAGTACTTCGGCTCCATCCCGTCGCACGACGGCAAGCCCGAGCCGCGTGACGGCTCGCTGCCCGACATCATCGGCGAGCAGCTGCGCGAGGTCGTCGAGGAGAACGTCCCCGCGCGCGCGATGATGGCCGCCTACCGCCTCCCGCAGGACGGCACGCGCGAGTGCGACGCGGCCGACCTGGCGCTGACCGTCCTCGGCGGCGGCGAGTCCTCCCGCCTGTACAACCGGCTCGTCCGGCGCGACCGTACCGCCGTCGCGGCCGGGTTCGGCCTGCTGCGCCTGGCCGGAGCGCCCTCCCTGGGCTGGCTGGACGTGAAGACCTCGGGCGATGTCGAGGTCCCGGCCATCGAGGCCGCCGTCGACGAGGAGCTCGCCCGCTTCGCGGCGGAGGGCCCGACGGCCGAGGAGATGGAGCGCGCCCAGGCCCAGCTGGAGCGCGAGTGGCTGGACCGGCTCGGCACGGTCGCGGGCCGCGCCGACGAACTGTGCCGCTATGCCGTCCTGTTCGGCGACCCGCAGCTCGCGTTCACCGCCGTGCAGCGCGTCCTCGACGTCACCGCCGAGGAGGTCCAGGCGGTCGCCCAGGCCCGTCTGCGCCCGGACAACCGCGCCGTGCTCGTGTACGAGCCGGTCGCCGGCGAGGCCGAGGACCTTCAAGCCGCCGCCGACGGGGCCGCCCCCGCCGGGACCACCGACGAGAACGAGGAGTCGGCGCAGTGACCGAGCTCGCCAGCATGGAGTTCCACCCGCAGCCCCAGGCCGGCGAGGCCCGGCCCTGGGCGTTCCCGGCGCCCGAGCGCGGCGAGCTGGACAACGGCCTGACGGTGCTGCGCTGCCACCGCCCCGGTCAGCAGGTCGTCGCCGTCGAGGTGCTGCTGGACACGCCCCTGGACGCCGAGCCCAAGGGCCTCGACGGCATCGCCACGATCATGGCGCGCGCCTTCTCCGAGGGCACCGACAAGCACACCGCCGAGGAGTTCGCCGCCGAGCTGGAGCGCTGCGGTGCCACGCTCGACGCGTACGCCGACCACCCCGGCGTCCGTGTCAGCCTCGAAGTGCCGGTCTCCCGGCTCCCCAAGGCGCTCGACCTGCTCGCCGACGCCCTCCGGGCACCCGCGTTCCACGACGCCGAGGTCGAGCGCCTGGTGCGCAACCGGCTCGACGAGATCCCGCACGAGCTGGCCAACCCCTCCCGCCGCGCCGCCAAGGAACTCGCCAAGGAGCTGTTCCCGGCGAGTTCGCGCATGTCGCGCCCGCGCCAGGGCACCGAGGACACGGTCGCGGGCATCGACTCTGCGGCCGTACGCGCCTTCTACGAGCGGCATGTGCGCCCCGCGACGTCCACCGTGGTGGTCGTCGGCGACCTCACCGGCGTCGACCTCGACGCCCTGCTCGGCGACACCCTCGGCGCCTGGACCGGTTCCACGGCCGAGCCGCGGCCCGTTCCGCCGGTGACCGCCGACGACACCGGACGCGTCGTCATCGTGGACCGCCCCGGCGCCGTGCAGACCCAGCTGCTGATCGGCCGGCTCGGCCCCGACCGGCACGACCGGGTATGGCCGGCGCAGGTGCTCGGCACGTACTGCCTGGGCGGCACCCTCACCTCCCGCCTGGACAAGGTCCTGCGCGAGGAGAAGGGCTACACCTACGGCGTGCGCGCCTTCGCGCAGGTCCTGCGTTCCGCCCCGGACGGCACGGGTGCGGCGATGCTCGCCATCAGCGGCTCCGTCGACACCCCCAACACCGGCCCGGCGCTGGACGACCTCTGGAAGGTCCTGCGCGGGGTCGCCGACGAGGGGCTGACCGACGCCGAGCGCGACTTCGCGGTGCAGAACCTGGTGGGGGTGGCGCCGCTGAAGTACGAGACCGCCGCCGCCGTCGCGAGCACCCTGGCCGACCAGGTCGAGCAGAACCTGCCCGACGACTACCAGTCGACCCTGTACCAGCAGCTCGCCGCCACCGGCACCGTCGAGGCCACCGCCGCGGCCGTGAACGCCTTCCCGGTGGACCGCCTGGTGACGATCCTCGTCGGGGACGCGGCCGAGATCCGGGAGCCCGTCGAGGCCCTCGGCATCGGTGAAGTCACCGTCGTGGCAGCCGAGTAGAGGAACCCGAGCGGCGCGGGCGAGCGCACGCGCGTAGGTGCCCTGGTGACATCGAAGCCACCAGGGCACCTTTATGCCCGAATTGAGGGAGAGGTTGCCTGTCTGGCCTGTGGGATGCGCTACAAAAGCCGCGATCCGTTTGGGGATTGAAAGTCCTCCCGCTTAGCGTCTTCCGGGCTGTTCGTCAGGCAGTGCGCCGCGCCCGCGGCACCGGACAGTCATCGCCGAGTCCCCGTACGGCGCGAGCCAGGGGAGCCGGGGACCCAGTAGTCCCTGGGGTGAATCGGACGCCCGCGCGAGCCGCGAGGGGGTCCGTAGGAGACCTTCCTGCTCCGAACCCGTCAGCTAACCCGGTAGGCGAGAGGGAAGGAAAGGACCAGCCACTACATGGCGTTCACCTGCGCCACGGGGAAGAACCGCCCCGCCGGGAAACACCGCAAGCCCAGCCGGTTCGAGCGCACCACGGCCCGCGCGGCCGGCGTCGCCGCTCTCACCGCCACCGGCGTCATCGGCACCCTGGCCGCCCCGGCCCTCGCCGCCGAACCCGCTGTCGAGCAGACCGGGCTCATCCCCGTCATCACCGTCGACGACTCGATCGCCGAGCAGATCGACGCCCAGGCCGACGCGCAGGAGCAGGCCGCCCAGGAGGCCGCCGCGGCGAAGAAGGCCGCCGAGGAGGCCGCCCGCAAGAAGGCGGCGGAGAAGGCCGAGAAGGAGCGCGAGGCCAAGGAGCGCGCCGCCCGCGAGGCCGAGCGCAAGCGCCTGCTGTCCTACGTCGCCCCGATCTCCGGCTCGTACGTCTCCACCGGCTACAAGTCCGGCGGCGCCGTCTGGTCCTCCGGCAGCCACACCGGCGTCGACTTCCACGCCGCCAGCGGCACCTCCGTCCACGCGGTCGGCGCCGGCACCGTCGTGGAGGCCGGCTGGGGCGGGGCGTACGGCAACAACGTCGTGATCAAGATGAACGACGGCACCTACACCCAGTACGGCCACCTGTCGTCCATCGGCGTCTCGGTCGGCCAGAGCGTCACCCCCGGCCAGCAGATAGGGCTGTCGGGCGCCACCGGCAACGTCACCGGCCCGCACCTGCACTTCGAGGCCCGCACCACGGCGGAGTACGGCTCCGACATCGACCCCGTCGCCTATCTGCGCGCGCACGGCGTCAACCTCTGACGGCTCCACCCCGCTTCCAGAAGCCCCGGCTCACCGAGCCGGGGCTTTCGGCGTTTCCGGGGTGCTCGGCTGTCCAAAAAATATCCATGGATTCCGGCTCCCCGTCGGAAATTCCCGCTGTTTGCAATAGAGTCACTGACCACGCGTCGTTCGTCGACGTTTCACGGGGATTAAAGCGGAGGTCGGTCATGCGTATTCCGGCGCACTCGGTATGCACCGCGATCCGGGACGACATCGTCGCCGGGGTCCATGAGCGCGGCAGCCGGCTCACCGAGGAACTCCTCGCCCGCCGCTACGGCGTCTCCCGCGTCCCCGTGCGGGAGGCGCTGCGCACCCTGGAGGCGGAGGGTTTCGTGGTGACCCGGCGGCACGCGGGCGCGTGCGTGGCCGAACCGACCGAGCTGGAGGCCGCGGACCTGCTGGAGATGCGCTCCCTGCTGGAGCCGCTCGGCGCCTCCCGGGCCGCCCAGCGGCGCACCGAGGCCCATCTCAAAGTGCTGCGCGGCCTGGTCAAGTTGGGCCAGGAGCGGGCCAGAAGGGGCAATAGCGAGGATCTGCGCTCGTTGGGCGGCTGGTTCCACGAGACGCTGGCCCAGGCCTCCGGCAGCCCTGCCCTGACCTCGATGCTGACCCAGCTGCGTCACAAGATCGCCTGGATGTACGCGGTGGAACCGCCGGTCGACCCCATGGAGTCCTGGACCGAGCACGGCGCGATCGTGGACGCCGTGGCGCGCGGCGACGGCGAGCGGGCCCGGTCGATCACGGCGTTGCACACCGAGCGCTCGCTCTCCGCGCACCGGCTGCGGTTCGGCTCCGGCGGTGAGCGCAGGGAGCGTGTGAGGAATTCGCAACATCCCGTAAACATGCAGAGCCTGCGGCATTAACACGGGCGCCGTATACAAAGAGGAGATATTTGGGGCGGTGTATTTCTGCTGCCCTTTTCGCGGGCGCTGCCCCTTTCTCGCGCGTCCGGCGGTGAAAACGCGGGCGCTCCTATAAAACAGCCGCCCCTGAAAACGGCCGTGCCCCGACCGGGGACAGGTGACGCCCGGGCCGGGGAACCGGCGCGGCCCTGCCCCGTGAAGAGGTGCGCCCCGCCCGGAAACAGCGGAGCCCGCCCGGAAGCAGCGAAGCCCGCCTGGAAACAGCGAAGCCGCGCCCGCCGGAAAGGCGGACGCGGCTCCACCGCATGCTGCGGAGACCCGCTCAGGCCGTTCAGACCGTCTCGGGCAGCTCCTCAAGGCCCTCGGAGACCAGCTTCGCCAGCCGGTCGAGGGCGGCGTCCGCCCCGTCGGCGTCGGAGGCGAGGACGATCTCCTCGCCGCCCTGGGCGCCCAGGCCCAGGACGGCCAGCATGGAGGCCGCGTTGACGGGGTTGCCGTCGGCCTTGGCGATCGTCACCGGGACGCCTGTGGCCGTGGCGGCTCGGACGAAGATGGAGGCGGGGCGGGCGTGGAGGCCCTCGGCCCAGCCGACGTTGACGCGGCGCTCAGCCATGTGTTGCTGCCCTTCGGTGTTCAGGGTTGTCTAGACCAGTTTCCCACACCCGTGAAGCACGCCGGGAGAGGACAAAGCACCCCTCCTGAGGTGACCGTCGGGTCGCGGCCTCGACCCCACGTACGTCCCGGACGGACTGCCTCGCGCCGTTGTCGGACGCGAGCCGTACTCTGGGCCCCATGCAGAGCGCCTCGGACCGGCACGAGTACCCCGCCCACTGGGAAGCCGACGTGGTGCTGCGCGACGGCGGCACCGCACGCATCCGCCCCATCACCGTTGATGACGCCGAGCGTCTGGTCAGCTTCTACGAGCAGGTGTCGGACGAGTCGAAGTACTACCGCTTCTTCGCGCCCTACCCGCGACTGTCCGCCAAGGACGTCCACCGCTTCACGCACCACGACTTTGTGGACCGGGTGGGACTCGCGGCCACGGTGGGCGGCGAGTTCATCGCAACCGTACGCTACGACCGGATCGGCGCCGACGGAATGCCCGCGTCGGCACCCGCCGACGAGGCCGAGGTCGCCTTCCTCGTCCAGGACGCCCACCAGGGCCGCGGCGTCGCCTCCGCCCTGCTGGAGCACATCGGCGCCGTCGCGCGCGAGCGCGGGATCCGCCGGTTCGCCGCCGAGGTGCTGCCCGCCAACACCAAGATGATCAAGGTGTTCACGGACGCCGGGTACACCCAGCAGCGCAGCTTCGAGGACGGGGTCGTACGCCTGGAGTTCGACCTGGAGCCGACGGACCGCTCGCTCGCCGTGCAGTACGCGCGCGAGCAGCGCGCCGAGGCGCGGTCCGTGCAGCGGCTGCTGGTACCCGGCTCCGTCGCCGTCATCGGCACCGGTCGCACGCCCGGCGGGGTGGGCCGCAGTGTCCTCGGCAACATCAGGGACGCCGGCTACACGGGGCGGCTGTACGCGGTGAACAAGGCGTTCGGGGACGATCTGAAGGAACTCGACGGGGTACCGGCCCACCGCTCCGTGCGGGACATCGACGGGCCGGTCGACCTCGCGGTGGTCGCGGTGCCGGCCGAGCACGTCCCCGACGTCGTCGCCGAGTGCGGTGAGCACGGCGTGCAGGGGCTGGTCGTGGTCTCCGCCGGGTACGCCGAGAGCGGGCCCGACGGGCGGCAGCGGCAGCGCGAACTCGTCCGGCAGGCGCGCGCGTACGGCATGCGGATCATCGGGCCGAACGCCTTCGGGATCATCAACACCTCGACCGGCGTGCGGCTGAACGCCTCGCTGGCTCCCGAGATGCCCCGCCCCGGCCGGATCGGGCTGTTCGCCCAGTCCGGCGCCATCGGGATCGCGCTGCTGTCCCGGCTGTACCGACGCGGCGGCGGGGTCACCGGGGTCACGGGTGTGTCGACCTTCGTCTCGTCCGGCAACCGTGCCGACGTGTCCGGCAACGACGTCCTGCAGTACTGGTACGACGACCCGGACACCGACGTCGTCCTCATGTACCTGGAGTCCATCGGCAACCCGCGCAAGTTCACCCGCCTCGCCCGGCGCACGGCGGCGGCCAAACCGCTGGTCGTGGTGCAGGGCGCGCGGCACGGCGGCGCCGCCCCGCAGGGGCACGCGGTACGGGCCACGCGGTTGCCGCACGCCACGGTGTCCGCGCTGCTGAGGCAGGCCGGCGTGATACGGGTGGACACGATCACCGAGCTGGTGGACGCGGGGCTGCTGCTCGCCCGGCAGCCGCTGCCCGCCGGGCCCCGGGTGGCGATCATGGGCAACTCCGAGTCCCTGGGGCTGCTGACGTACGACGCCTGCCTGTCCGAGGGGCTGCGCCCGTTGCCGCCGCTGGATCTGACCACCGGGGCGTCGGCCGAGGACTTCCGGGCGGCCCTGGCGCGCGCCCTGGCGGACGAGTCCTGCGACGCGGTGGTGGTGACGGCGATCCCGGCCATCGGGGAGGTCTCACCGGGGGACGCGGAGCTGGCGGAGGCCCTGCGGTCGGCGGCCGAGCGGGTCCCGGGCAAGCCGGTGCTGGTGGTGCACGTGGAGCTGGGCGGGCTCGCGGAGGCGCTCTCGGCAGCGGCCAGCACGGCACCCCAGGCCGGTGCGACACCACCCGGCAGGCCGGGCCGTTCCCACCCCTTCCGCCCCTTGGACGTCCCAGCCGAGCCCAGGCCCGAAGATCAGCAGACCGCTGAGCACGCCCCCCGCCTCATCCCCGCCTACCCCGCCGCCGAGCGTGCCGTCCGGGCGCTCGCCGAAGCCGTGAAGTACTCCCAGTGGCGGCGCGAGGCGGCCGACCCGGGGAAGGTGCCCGAGTACGACGACATCGACGAGCGGGGTGCCGCCCGGCTCATCGACGGGCTGCTCGCCCGCGGGCAGGGGCTCACGCTCGGCACGGACGAGACCGCCGACCTGCTCGGGAAGTACGGCGTCCATGTGCACCGAGCCCTGCACGCCCCGACCCCCGACGCCGCCGCCGACGCGGCCCGCACCCTCGGCTACCCGGTCGCCCTCAAGGCCACCGCCCCGCACCTGCGGCACCGCGCCGACCTCGGCGGCGTACGGCTCGACCTCGCGGACGAGGAACAACTGCGGCGGGCGTACACCGAGTTGACGACACTGTTCGGCAAGCCGGAGGAGCTGCGGCCGGTCGTGCAGCGGATGGCGCCACGCGGTGTCGACACCGTCGTACGCGCCGTGATCGACCCGGCCGCCGGTGCGGTGCTGTCCTTCGGGCTCGCCGGAGCGGCCTCTCAGCTGCTCGGGGACACGGCCCACCGGCTCATCCCGGTCACCGACCGCGAGGCGACCTCGATCGTCCGGTCGATCCGGACGGCGCCCCTGCTCTTCGGCTGGCGCGGTTCCGCGCCCGTCGACGCACCTGCCCTGGAGGAACTGCTGCTGCGGGTGTCGCGGCTGGTCGATGACCACCCCGAGGTCGTCGCCGTCACCCTGGAGCCGGTCGTCGTCGCCACCCACGGCCTGAGCGTGCTCGGCGCCTCCGTACGCCTCGCCCCGCCCCCCGCCCGCGACGACCTCGGCCCGCGGACCCTGCCGGCGTACTGAAGACCACCACGACCGTGCCTCGCAGTCGGTGCGCCCCCGTAGGATGGGCGTCATGGCCAAGACCAGTACGACGACCCAGGGGCTGCGTGCGGCGATCGAACGCAGCGGCTACTACCCGGCCCTCGTGGCCGAGGCGGTGGAGGCCGCCGTGGGCGGCGAGCCCATCCGGTCGTACCTGGTCCATCAGGAGACGACGTTCGACCAGAACGAGGTACGGCGGCATGTGACCGTGCTCGTCCTCACCGGCAACCGCTTCATCGTCAGCCACACCGACGAGCAGGCCGCCGACAGCACCTCCCCGACGCCGTACGCCACGACGTCCACCGAGTCCGTGAAGCTCGGCCGGATCTCGTCGGTCGTCGTCAGCCGTGTCGTCGCCAACCCGGAGCAGTACACGCCGGGCACCCTGCCCCGCGAGGTCGTGCTGACCATCGGCTGGGGTGCCGTCTCCCGCATCGACCTGGAGCCCGCCGCCTGCGGCGACCCCAACTGCGAGGCGGACCACGGCTACACGGGCAACTCGACGGCCGACGACCTCAGCCTGCGCGTCAGCGAGGCCGGTGACGGCCCGGAGACGGTGCGCCAGGCGCTCGCCTTCGCGCAGGCGCTCTCCGAGGCGACCGCGGACGTCGCTCGCTGATGTCCCACCCGTCGCCACCGGCCGCCCACGATCGAGGGCGCTCCACGCCCACCCCGTCCGCCTCCACCGCCTGGGACGCGCATCCGGAGCCCCTCGCCGTCGCCTCCGCGCCGGTCCCCGAGTACGGCGGCGGATCGCTCGCCGATCTGCTGCCCACGCTGGCCGCGGGGATGGCCGTACCGGACATGAGCGCGGCCATCACCGAGCTCACCCCCGCTGATCGGAACTGCGTGTTCCTCATCGACGGTCTCGGCTGGGAGCAGCTCAGGGCGCACCCCGAGGACGCGCCGTTCATGACCTCCCTGCTGGGCAGCTCGCGCGGCGGCACCGGCCGCCCGATCACCGCCGGCTACCCCGCGACCACCGCGACCTCCCTCGCCTCGGTCGGCACCGGCCTGCCGCCGGGCGCGCACGGCCTGCCCGGTTACACCGTGCGCAACCCGGAGACCGGTGAGCTGATGAACCAGCTGCGCTGGAACCCGTGGACGGCACCGAGGGCGTGGCAGCCGTACCCCACCGTCTTCGACCTGGCGCACCGGGCGGGCGTGCATGCCGCCCAGGTGTCGTCGCCGACCTTCCAGAACACCCCGCTGACCAAGGTCGCGCTCAGCGGCGGAACGTTCCTCGGGCGGCTGACCGGCGAGGAGCGTATGGACCTCGCCGCCGAGCAACTGGCCGCGGGCGACCGCTCCTTGGTGTACACCTACTACGCCGAGCTCGACGGCGCGGGCCACCGCTACGGCGTCGACTCGGACACCTGGCGCGGCCAGCTCATGTACGTCGACCGGCTCGTCCAGCGCCTCGCCGAGCAGCTCCCGCCGCGCAGCGCGCTCTACGTCACCGCCGACCACGGCATGCTCGACGTGCCCTTCGACGAAGAGCACCGCATCGACTTCGACGAGGACTGGGAGCTGCGCGCCGGTGTCGCCCTGCTGGGCGGCGAGGGCCGAGCGCGACACGTCTACGCGGTGCCGGGCGCGGCTCAGGACGTGGTGACCTGCTGGCGCGAGGTGCTCGGCGAGCAGTTCTGGGTGGCCTCCCGGGACGAGGCGATCGCCGCGGGCTGGTTCGGCCCGCGGATCGACGAGCGGGTGTACGACCGTATCGGGGACGTGGTCGCGGCCGCGCGGGACGACGTCCTGATCATCGCGTCCGAGCGAGAGCCGAAGGAGTCGGCGATGGTCGGCAACCACGGTTCGATGACCCCCGCCGAGCAGCTGGTCCCCCTGCTCGAAGTACGCTCCTGACCGTCCGGCCCGGCGGCGCCGGGCCGATCCACGCCCCTCTTTCACCGAAAGGTGCTCAACTCAACATGCCCGAGCTGGTCTTCTTCTCCGGAACGATGGACTGTGGGAAGTCGACGCTGGCGCTGCAGATCGCGCACAACCGGTCGGCGAGAGGGCTGCAGGGCCTGAACTTCACCCGGGACGACCGAGCGGGGGAGGGCAAGCTCTCCTCGCGACTGGGCCTGGTGACCGACGCCGTGGAGGCGGTTCCGGGCCTGGATCCGTACGCCTACGTCGTCGACCGGGTCTCGCAGGGCGGCAAGGTCGACTACGTGATCGTGGACGAGGCGCAGTTCCTCACGCCGGTGCAGATCGATCAACTGGCGCGGATCGTGGACGACTTGGACCTGGACGTCTTCGCCTTCGGCATCACCACCGACTTCCGCACGAAGCTGTTCCCGGGGTCGAGACGGCTGATCGAGCTGGCGGACCGGATAGAGACGCTCCAGGTCGAGGCGCTGTGCTGGTGCGGAGCGCGTGCCACCCACAATGCCCGTACCGTGGGCGGCGAGATGGTGGTGGAAGGCGAGCAGGTCGTCGTCGGTGATGTGAACGGACTCACCGCGGAGGTCGGCTACGAGGTCCTGTGCCGACGGCACCATCGCCGCCGTATGACGAGCGCCTCCGCCCATGCGGGCGTGCTCTCGCCGGACGTCCTGCCGGTGCCTTCCGACTGAGGGATGCCGGGCTGCCGGGGAGCGGTTTCCCTTGCGTCGCGGACAGCGCGGCCGAACTCCGACGGTTTTGACAGGTTCATGATCTCACGGGGCCCCGGCGTCCTCCTGCCGGCTCCGGCCGTTGCGGTCGTACCGAGGGCGCGGCCCTCCATCGAACCGGCGTTCGCCCCGGTGGCCGTCAGCTTCGCGTCCGGATCAGGGCGAACCGGGCGCCCTCCGGGTCCGACACCGTTGCCACGCGACCGTGCGCGCCGTCCTGGGCCGGTCCGAGGGCGTGACCGCCGAGTTCGACGACCCGGGCCAGCGTCTCGTCGGTGTCGGCGACTTCGAAGTACGTCATCCAGTGCGGTCCCCGGTCCCGGGGCAGCGCCGTGCCGACCCCGCGGATCCCGGCGACCGGGCGGCCGTCGACGCACAGGGTGACGCAGTCGGGATCGGCGGAGACCTCGGCGTCCTCCTCGTAGCCGAACACGGTCTCGTAGAACTTGGCCACGTTCACGGACTCGAAGGTCAGCAGTTCGTTCCAGGCGGGGGTGCCGGGCACGCCCGTGACGGCCGTGCCGCGGTGGGCCGCCGTCTGCCAGATGCCGAAGACGGCACCGGAGGGATCGGAGCAGATCGCCAACCGGCCCGCCTCGGCGGCGTCCAGCGGGCCCACGCCGACGGTGCCGCCGCACAGCCGTACCGTGTGGGCGGTCTGGTCCGCGTCGTGCGAGGCGAGGTAGGGCGTCCAGGCGATGGGGAGGTGACGGTCGGGCGGCAGCTGGCCGATGCCGGCCACTTCCTCGCCGTTCAGCAGGGCCCGCACATAGGGGCCGAGTTGCTGGGGGCCGGGCTGGAACTCCCAGCCGAACAGTGCTCCGTAGAACTCCTGGGTCGCGGCCAGCCCGTGCACCATCAGGCTCACCCAGCAGGGCGTGCCGGGCGCGTGCCGGGCGGGCGTCGCGCCGTTCGGGCCGGCCGACCCCCGTGCCTCCGTCATCCGTCACTCTCTCCTCGGCCCTCGTGGCGGCCGTGTCGTCTCCGCTGTCCGGACCCCCGTGCCGATGCTCGCACCACCCGTGGCCGCGCGGGCTGCGGGCGCGCCGCCGCACTGCGGCCGGCGCCCGGAGGGTGTCCGGTGTGCGATTTACCGCCCGTTCCCGTGCGATCGGCCACTGATGTCGCTCACGAGTACAGCACGTGCCCGATCCCGTACGCCTCGTGATCGGGCCTGTCCGGCGGGCAGAGTAACCGGCGCCGGCCGCTGCGGCCACCCCATGCGCAAGGATGGTGACCATGAACGCCATCATTTCCGCATCCGAACTCGCGAGCGAACTGACGGGCGCGAACCCGCCGGTGCTGCTCGACGTCCGCTGGCAGCTGAGCCTGGCCAAGGCGTCCGGGGAGCCGCCGTTCGACGGCCGGGCCGCGTACGAGGCAGGGCACATCCCCGGCGCGGTCTACGTCGACCTGGACCGGGAACTGGCCGGCGCTCCCGGCCCGCGCGGACGCCACCCGCTGCCGGACCTGGCCGAGTTCGGCGCGGCGATGCGGCGCGCGGGCGTGTCGTCCGGGACGCCGGTCGTCGTGTACGACGGCGGGCAGGGCTGGGGAGCGGCCCGGGCGTGGTGGCTGCTGCACTGGACGGGCCACCCGAACGTGCGGGTCCTCGACGGCGGGCTGCCGGTCTGGGCGGGGCCGCTGGAGACGTCCGCACCGGACCCGGCGGAAGGGGACTTCGAGCCGGCTCCGGGGCCGACGGGGTTGCTGGACGCCGACGGGGCGGCGGCGCTGGCCCGGGCCGGGGTGCTGCTGGACGCGCGGGCCGGGGAGCGCTACCGCGGCGAGGTGGAGCCGATCGATCCGGTCGGCGGCCACATCCCGGGCGCCGTCTGCGCACCCACCACCGAGAACGTGACGGCGGACGGCCGCTTCCGGCCCGCGGAGGACCTCGCGGCCCGCTTCAAGGCGCTGGGCGCGGCCGAGGACACGCAGGTCGGCGTGTACTGCGGTTCGGGCGTCTCCGGTGCGCACGAGGTGCTGGCGCTGGCGGTCGCGGGCATTCCGGCGGCGCTGTACGTGGGTTCGTGGTCGGAGTGGTCCTCGGATCCGTCGCGTCCGGTGGCTGTGGGGCCGGATCCGCAGTAGGGCCACGGGGCCCGCTGGCGGCGGTGTCCTCGTCCCGTACGGCACGAGGGCCGCGTCAGGTCAGACGCGGCCCTCGTCCTCGTACGGCCGCGCACAGCCGTACGACCGGCTACTCCTGCTTCTTGCGGCGCGTCCCGAACACGATCTCGTCCCAGCTCGGGACGGCGGCCCGGCGGCCGGGGCGGACGCCGTCCGCTTCGGCCTGGCGGTCGGTGGCACCGATGAGACGGTCACGGTGGCTGCCGACCGAGCGGGGCATCAGGACGTCCGCGTAGGCGGAACCCGCCGAGGCTGCGGGAGCGGGCGGCTCCTCCGCGGCGGGTTCGTCGGCGGGCTCCTCCGTGTCCGGCTCCGACGGGCGTTCCGGCACCACGAGATCACCGCGGAAGCTGGGCACCGCCTCCAGCAGGCTGGTCAGCGAGTCCCGTTCCTCCGTGGTCTCCTCGTCCGGCTCGGAGGCCTGGGCGGGCAGACTCGGCCGCTCCAGGGCGCGGTCCAGCGACCGCTCGCGCGGAAGGCGTGCGATCCGCGGCACGAACGGGAAGCTGGGCTCCGGCGCGGCGAGGTCGTCGGACTCGCCGATCAGCGAGCGCGCCTCGTCGTCGACGGCCTGGACGAGCCGCCGGGGCGGATCGTAGGTCCAGCTGGCCGAGTGCGGTTCACCCGCGACCATGTAGACGAGCAGCACTTCCCAGGTGCCGTCGTCGCGGCGCCACGAGTCCCACTGGACGGTGTCCTTGTCGGCACCGCGCAGCAGCAGGCGCTCCTGGACCGCTTCGCCGAGCTGCGGCCCGGCGTTCTCACCGGGGCGGCGGACGGGGGTCTTGCGTGCCCTTTCGGCCATGAACGCGCGTTCGGCGAGGACGGGGCCCTCGAAGCGGCGTACGCGGTCGACGGGGATGCCGGCGAGTTGGGCGACCTCTTCCGCGGTCGCACCAGCGCGTATACGCGCCTGGATGTCGCGGGGGCGGAGATGGCTCTCCACCTCGATCTCGATCTGGCCGAGACGGGGACGGTCGCCGCGCACGGCGGCGCGCAGGCGTTCGTCGATAGGAAGCGTGTACTCCGTCGAGTCGGCAGCCTTGAGCACCAGCCGTGTGCCGTCATTCGAGACGGCCACGACACGCAGTTCGGGCATGGGGACCTCCCGGGTGGTGCCTGCCGACGTCACGTGCGTCGCTGCTTCCGCTAGTCGAGTGTGGCCTGCCCGGGTGCAGCCTGCCACAACCTTGCCGAGTTGCCCGGCGTGTCGGGCACGGGCCCTGGATCGCCGTTATGGCACGGTTACCTATTCGCAACGCTAAGTGACCAACTCGGTCACCCTGTGCAACTAGCCCCCTCCCGGCGGTCCTTGAAGGCCACGGACGCCCTGGCGGGAGACCGGACCCAGGGCTCGCAACAGTACTCCATTCGGGCCACGTGCGTGGATTGGCGCGCCGCCCATCTTCTGGCAAGAAGTGCGACTCGGCCGTATGTTGCGCGGTTCGGGGATCTTGAACGTGGCGTACTTCACGCAATCCGCAGAAACGGAACTAATGGATTTCGCCCCTGAGTCGCGCCGGCTATGCCCCCAACACCCTGCGCAGGTAGTCGTTCTGGAAAAGGCGGTCCGGATCCAGCCGGTCCCGCAGCCGTGTGAACTCCTCGAAGCGCGGGTAGACCTGGGCGAGGTACTCGGCGTCCCGCGTGTGCACCTTGCCCCAGTGCGGGCGGCCTTCGTGCGCCGTGAAGATCCGCTCGGCGGCGGTGAAGTACCGCTGGTACGGCGTGCCCTTGACCATGTGGACCGCGATGTACGCGCTGTCGCGGCCCGAGGCGGTGGACAGCGTGATGTCGTCGGCCGGCGCGGTGCGCACCTCGACCGGGAAGCTGACCCGCACACCGGAACGGTCGACCATGGCCTTCAGTTCGCGCAGCGTCTCGACCACGGCCTCGCGCGGAACGGCGTATTCCATCTCCATGAAACGCACCCTGCGCGGTGATGTGAAGACCTTGTAGGGGATGTCGGTGTATGTCCGCGCGGACAGGGCCTTGCTGGAGACCTGGGCGATCGCCGGGATCGCCGCGGGCACCGCGCGGCCCACCCACTGGGCCACCTGGAAGACGCCGTTGGAGAGGAACTCGTCCTCGAACCAGCCCTGGAGCTGCGGCACCGGTTTCTCGGGGCCCGCGCTGCGGTTGTTGCGCTTGGTGTTGGTGTTGCCGGTGTGCGGGAACCAGTAGAACTCGAAGTGCTCGTTCTCCGCCCACAGTTCGTCGAACGCCGCGAGGACCTTCTCGAACGGCATCGGCTCCTCACGCGCGGAGAGCAGGAAGACGGGCTCCACGGCGAAGGTGATCGCCGTGACGATGCCGAGGGCGCCGAGGCCTATGCGGGCCGCCGCGAAGACATCGGGGTTCTCCTTCTCGGAACAGGTGAGCACCGAACCGTCGGCCGTCACCAGCTCCAGGCCCTTGATCTGGGCGGCGATCGAGGCCGACTCGCGGCCGGTGCCATGGGTGCCGGTGCTGATGGCGCCGGAGACCGTCTGCTCCATGATGTCGCCCATGTTCGTGAGCGACAGGCCCTCGCGCGCCAGGGCCAGGTTGAGCCTCTTGAGCGGGGTGCCGGCCTCGACCGTGACCGTCATGGCGTCCCGGTCGATGCCGCGTATGCCGGTCAGGAGTTGAGGGCGGATCAGCACACCGTCGGTCGCGGCGATCGACGTGAACGAGTGCCCGGTGCCGACCGCCTTCACCCGCAGGCCGTCCTCGGCGGCCCGGCGCACCGCCGCGGACAACTCGTCGACGGAGGCCGGAGTGACCTCCCGCGCGGGGCGGGCGGCGACATTGCCACCCCAGTTACGCCACGTTCCGTTCCTGCCGCTCGCTGTGCTGCTCAACGGTGCCTCCCCGACGCGGAGCCGGCCTGCTGAGCCGGCGGTACCCCAGGAAACCGACCGCGACCGCGACGGCCCCGGACACCGCCGGAACCCCGTACCCGGCCTTCGCGCCGGCCGCGTCGATCACCCAGCCGGCCATGGAGGAACCGAGCGCGACCCCGACCGCGAGCCCCGTGCTCACCCAGGTCATGCCCTCGGTCAGTTGCGCGCGTGGTACGTGCTCTTCGATCAGGGACATGGTGGTGATCATCGTGGGAGCGACGGCCATGCCCGCAACGAACAGCGCCACGGCCAGAAACGGCAAGTTTCCGACCAGTAGGAGGGGGATCATACTCACGGCCATGGCGCATATGCCCAGCAGCCAGCGAGGTTCCGGCGCCCCCTTGAAGCGCAGCAGCCCGAAGACGAGCCCCGCGGCGCAGGAGCCGGCCGCGTACAGCGCGAGGACCACGCTCGCGGCGCCCTTGTGGCCCCGCTCGTCCGCGAAGGCCACGGTGACCACGTCGACGGCCCCGAAGATCGCCCCGGTCGCCACGAAGGTGGCCACCAGGACCTGCAGTCCGGGGGCGCGCAGCGCCGAACTGCCGCCGCGGCGCTCGCGCGGGTGAGGCGCGGGCTCGGTGTCGCGCTGTGCGGTCAGCCAGAAGACACCGACCGCGAGGAAGCAGCCGGCGAGCAGGGGCCCAGCCTCCGGGAACCAGGCCGTGGACAGGCCGATGGAGATGATCGGCCCGAAGATGAAGCACACCTCGTCCACCACGGACTCGAAGGAGTACGCGGTGTGCAGTTGCGGCGTCCCCCGGTACAGCGCGGCCCAGCGGGCGCGGATCATCGCCCCGACGCTCGGCACGCAGCCGATGCCGACACAGGCCACGAACAGCACCCAGTCCGGCCACCCGTAGTGCGCGGCGAGCAGCAGCACGGCCCCCGCCACGAGCGAGATCAGCGTCGCGGGACGCAGCACCCGCCGCTGCCCGTACTGGTCGACCAGCCGGGACACCTGGGGACCCGCCACCGCGGCGGCCAGCGCGATGGTCGCCGACAGGGCGCCGGCGAGCCCGTAGCGTCCGGTCAGCTGGGAGATCATCGTCACCACGCCGATGCCCATCATCGACAGCGGCATCCGGCCGAGGAGGCCCGCGGCGGAGAAGGCCCTGCTGCCGGGGGCGGCGAACAGGGCGCGGTAGGGGCTGGGCACGGAGGTCTCCGGTCGGGTGGGAGCACCGGGGGCGGCGGCTCGGGGCGGGTCGAGGGGGCGGGGCGGCGCGCGCAGGGCGCGAGGTGCGCGGTGGGGCGCGGAGTGGTGCGTAAGGCGTTCGGTGGTGCGTAGAGGCGTGCGGTGGCCCGGTAAGGCGTATGGATGGCCGATACAGCTTACGAGTTAGGCGACCCTAACGCACCTGTTCGGACGAACCGGGAACCCGGGTGGCCACCCCGCCGTTTCCCGGCTGTCAGCACCGGATGACAGGATCGACCCATGCCAGACGCGCGCGATGCCAGTCCCTACGACGCCCTGCTCCTGCTCTCCTTCGGCGGCCCCGAGGGCCCCGACGACGTGATCCCTTTCCTGGAGAACGTCACACGCGGGCGGGGCATCCCCAAGGAGCGCCTCAAGGAAGTCGGCGAGCACTACTTCCTGTTCGGCGGCGTCAGCCCCATCAACGCCCAGAACCGGGCCCTGCTCGACTCCCTGCGCAAGGACTTCGCCGAGCACGGCCTGGACCTGCCGATCTACTGGGGCAACCGCAACTGGGCGCCGTACCTGACCGACACGCTGCGCGAGATGGTGGCCGACGGCCGCCGTCGTGTCCTGGTCCTCGCCACCAGCGCCTACGCCTCCTACTCGGGCTGCCGCCAGTACCGCGAGAACCTCGCGGACTCGCTCGGCGCCCTGGATGCCGAGGGTCTCGCACTGCCCCGGATCGACAAGCTGCGGCACTACTTCAACCACCCCGGTTTCCTGGAGCCGATGATCGAAGGCGTGCTCGCGTCCCTCGCCGACCTTCCCGAGGACGTGCGGGACGGCGCCCACATCGCCTTCTCCACCCACTCCATCCCGGTCGCCGCCGCCGACACCTCCGGGCCCGTCGAGGACCACGGCGACGGCGGGGCGTACGTCAAGCAGCACCTGGACGTCGCGCAGCTGATCGCCGACGCCGTGCGCGAGCGCACCGGGGTCGACCACCCCTGGCAGCTCGTCTACCAGTCCCGCTCCGGCGCCCCGCACATCCCGTGGCTGGAGCCCGACATCTGCGACCACCTGGTGGAGCGGCACGCGGCCGGGGCCCCGGCGGTCGTGATCTCGCCCATCGGCTTCGTCTCCGACCACATGGAGGTCCTGTACGACCTCGACACGGAGGCCAGGGCCAAGGCCGAGGAACTGGGCCTGCCGATGCGCCGTTCGGCCACCGTCGGCGACGATCCGCGCTTCGCCGCCGCGATCCGCGACCTCGTCCTGGAACGCGCCGCCGTGGAGCGAGCGCAGGAGGTCACGCCGTGCGCCCTCGGCGCGCTCGGCGCCAGCCATGACCTCTGCCCGGTGGGCTGCTGCCCGTCCCGTGCGCCCAGGCCCGCCGCCGCGGGCGCCGACAGCCCCTACGCGTGAGGAGCCACGTGACCGACGCCCAGCATTCGGACCTGCTCGCCCTGGCCCAGGAGGCCGCCCGCCGCGCGGGCGAGCTGCTGCGGGACGGCCGCCCCGCCGACCTCGCGGTCGCCGCGACCAAGTCGAGCCCGATCGACGTGGTCACCGAGATGGACATCGCGGCGGAGAAGCTGATCACCGGCCTGATCTCCGAGTACCGCCCGGACGACGGCTTCCTCGGCGAGGAGGGCGCCTCGACGGACGGCACGAGCGGCGTCCGCTGGGTGATCGACCCCCTGGACGGCACGGTCAACTACCTCTACGGGCTGCCCACTTGGGCCGTTTCCATCGCCGCCGAGCAGCACGGGGAGACGCTCGTCGGGGTGGTGGCGGCCCCGATGCGGGGCGAGACGTTCCACGCGGTCCGGGGCCGGGGTGCGTGGGCCAGGGGCGCGTGGGCCGGGGAGCGCAGGCTGCGCTGTCGGCCGGCCACTCCGCTGGACCAGGCGCTGGTCTCGACCGGCTTCAACTACGTCACCGAGGTCCGCACCCACCAGGCCGACGTCGCCCAGCGGCTGATCCCCCTCCTGCGGGACATCCGGCGCGGCGGCTCGGCCGCGATCGACCTCTGCGACCTCGCGGCGGGGCGGCTCGACGGCTACTACGAGCGGGGGCTGCACCCGTGGGACCTCGCCGCGGGGGACCTCATCGCGCGGGAAGCGGGCGCGGTGACGGGTGGGCGGCCCGGAGAGCGTCCGTCACGTGATCTGACGGTCGCGGCCACACCGGAGGTCTTCGAACCCCTCCAGCGGCTCCTGGAGGACTTCGGGGCCTGGCACGACTGACCGGGTGCGCGGGTGCGCGGCGAGGCCGCCTTGCGGCACCCCGGACGCGCGAACGGGCCCCGGTGCTGGATCACCGGGGCCCGCTCTGTGCTGCCGTGCTGGTCAGACGCTAGACGCGCCGACTTCCACACCGTGCTCGGCGGCGAGGCGGCGCAGGTCGTCGAGCTCGCCCTGCTCGACCTCGACGAGGAAGTCGTCGCCCTCGTCACGAGCCCGCGTCAGGTCGGACTCGGTCGCCTTTATGCGCTGCAGAAGTCCTGCGGTGAATGCGTCCATGCTGCGCCCCCTCGTCCTGGGTCGTGGGTCGGTGGCACGGGGGTGTGCCGTTCGGAAGGGGCGATCACGTCTCCGGTAGGTGCCCAGCGCTGCCCTGCCGGGCGGCGACGGTGCCGGACACCCACGCCCGCCCTGCGGGAAGCGGATCGCTGCGTACCGGATGGTGGTGCGGCACAAGCAGAGCGTGATCGCGGGGTGTACATGCCGTCCTCCCCTCGCGCCGTTCCGCGGAAACCTCAACCGGACGAGAAAAATTCGCATCCCCGCGCCCCACAGCCGTCGTCCATGGTCCGCACACCCCTCTTACCGCCGACTTATGACGGAAAAGGGCAGGATGGAGGCCAGAACCCAACCAGGACCCTGCCCGCGCGCGGAAGATCAAGCGCTACGCGGGTGGACACAGGAAGGACAAGCGACGTGCGCGTACTCGTCGTCGAGGACGAGCAACTGCTCGCCGATGCGGTGGCCACCGGACTGCGCCGGGAGGCCATGGCCGTCGACGTCGTGTACGACGGTGCGGCCGCCCTGGAGCGCATCGGCGTCAACGACTACGACGTGGTCGTCCTCGACCGCGACCTCCCGCTCGTGCACGGCGACGACGTCTGCCGCAAGATCGTCGAACTCGGCATGCCCACGCGCGTACTGATGCTCACGGCGTCCGGCGACGTCAGCGACCGCGTCGAGGGGCTGGAGATCGGCGCCGACGACTACCTCCCCAAGCCCTTCGCCTTCAGCGAGCTGACGGCGCGCGTGCGCGCCCTCGGCCGCCGTACGAGCGTGCCGCTGCCACCCGTCCTGGAGCGCGCAGGCATCAAGCTGGACCCCAACCGCCGCGAGGTCTTCCGCGACGGCAAGGAGGTGCAGCTGGCGCCCAAGGAGTTCGCCGTCCTGGAGGTCCTCATGCGCAGCGAGGGCGCGGTCGTCTCGGCCGAGCAGCTGCTGGAGAAGGCCTGGGACGAGAACACCGACCCGTTCACCAACGTCGTGCGGGTCACCGTCATGACGCTGCGCCGCAAGCTGGGCGAACCGCCGGTGATCGTCACCGTGCCCGGCTCGGGCTACCGGATCTGATCGACCATGGCAACGACTCCCGCGCCTCCTCAGGCGCCGCCCAAGCCCACCTGGGATCCCCGCAGGGTAGAGCCCCCGTTTCCGTGGCTGCGCCCCACCATCCGCATAAGGCTCACGCTGCTGTACGGCGGCATGTTCCTGATCGCCGGCATCCTGCTGCTGTCGATCATCTACCTGCTGGCCGCCCAGGCCATCCGCACGGGCAACCAGCCGCCGTTCAAGATCTTGAGCGCGACCGACGAGCTCAAGATCGCCAACGGCGACTGTCCCGTGGTCAACGGCGCGGACGGCCTGACACTCGCGCAGTTCAACGAGGCCATGAGCGCCTGTATCGATCACCAGCGCGGGATCGCGCTGGACCATCTCCTCAGCCGCTCCCTCCTGGCTCTCCTGGGCCTTGCCGTCATCGCGTTCGCCTTCGGCTATGCCATGGCCGGCCGCGTGCTGTCGCCGCTCGGCCGGATCACCCGCACCGCCCGCGCGGTGGCGGGCTCGGACCTGTCCCGCCGTATCGAGCTGGACGGCCCGGACGACGAACTCAAGGAACTGGCGGACACCTTCGACGAGATGCTGGAGCGGCTGCAACGGGCCTTCACCGCCCAGCAGCGCTTCGTCGGCAACGCGTCGCACGAACTGCGCACCCCGCTCGCGATCAACCGCACGCTCCTCGAAGTGCATCTGTCTGATCCGAACGCGCCCATGGAGCTCCAGCAGCTCGGCAAGACGCTGCTGGCCACCAACGAGCGCAGCGAGCAGCTCGTCGAGGGCCTGCTGCTGCTCGCCCGCAGCGACAACCAGATCGTCGAGCGCAAACCGGTCGACCTCGCCGAGGTGGCCGAGCAGGTCGTCGACCAGGTGCATGCCGAGGCCGAGGCCAAGGGTGTGGTGATCCGGGGCGCGCGCAAACCCGTGGTCGTCCAGGGCAACGGCGTGCTGCTGGAGCGGATCGCGCTGAACCTGGTGCAGAACGCGGTCCGGTACAACATCGCGGAGGGCGGTTGGGTCGAGGTCACCACCGAGGCCCAGCACGGGCAGGCGGTGCTGGTCGTGTCGAACACCGGACCGGTGGTGCCGGCGTACGAGATCGACAACCTCTTCGAGCCCTTCAGAAGGCTGCGCACGGAGCGCACGGGCAGCGACAAGGGAGTCGGCCTCGGGCTGTCGATCGTGCGGTCCGTCGCCCGGGCGCACGGCGGGCACATCTCGGCGCAGCCCCGGGAAGGGGGAGGGCTCGTGATGCGTGTGGCGCTGCCGATCTGAGATCATGTGCGCCGAATACCTGCCGCGACGTGGGGATGTTCGCTTTGCGCGGAATTTTCTGGGCACTCGTCGAGCAGTTCCATGTGTGATCGATCACAAGGGCGAATTTCCGGCCATCTACTCTCCGTGATCATGCAACCTGTCGGAAAGCCGGGAAAATCCGGGTTTTCGGGGGTCTTGATCACGGGAAGTACACGGTGAGACGCCTTTGAACTGCGGCATTAGGACCGTGTACGGTCCCGTTCGCCATCCAAGCCGATCACTCTTGAGGGGTCCGGTTGGGTGTCGATTGAGTAACAGACCTTGATGTGAGGCAAAATCTCCGCCTCGGGTCGGGCACAAGTCCGGCCTCTCACGCGTTACGTGCGCTGGAGACACCGCAGACACCCAGAGGGGGAGAGCGACATGGCAACGGATTACGACACCCCACGCAAGACCGACGACGACGTCGACTCGGACAGCCTTGAAGAGCTGAAGGCCAGGCGGAACGACAAGTCGACCTCCGCTGTGGACGTCGACGAGTTCGAGGCCGCCGAGGGCCTGGAGCTGCCCGGAGCCGACCTCTCCAATGAGGAGCTGGCCGTCCGGGTGCTGCCGAAGCAGCAGGACGAGTTCACGTGCATGAGCTGCTTCCTGGTGCACCACCGCAGCCAGCTGGCCCGGGAGAAGAACGGTCAGCCGATCTGCCGCGACTGCGACTGAGAGCGGGTCGGGCATGACAGGCTCGACCCCTTCTCGGAAGCGCCGCTTCTCGTTCAGGGGAGCGGACCAGGGGCCGTCGGAGGGCCCCCACGGCGTGCGTGACGACGAGCGGGGCTCAGCCGGTACGGGAGCCTCGCTCGAACCGGCGTCCGGCCGGGCCGACCTCCCGGACCAGGCGGCGGTTCCGGTACCGGTCGCCCGGCGAAGGGTCGCGGCGATCCGGCAGAAGGCGCAGGAAGGGGTCCGTAAGGGCGGCAGCCGCGCTCGGGCGGGTCTCGGGTACCTCGCTGACCGGATCATCGAGAACGCCCCGCGGATCCCCGTACGGGACCTCGCGACGCTTCGCCGGCAGTTCCCGGGTCTCGGGCCCGAGCAGATCGCGGACAAGCTCGTCGCGGGCGCCGCGAACGCGAGCTCGACCGTCGGCGCGGGAGTCGGTGCTGCGGCGATGCTGCCGGTGCCGCCCGCGATGCCGGCCGAGCTGGCCGCCGAGATCACAGGGGTGGCCGCGATCGAACTGAAACTGATCGCCGAGCTGCACGAGGTGTACGGCGTACGCCCGCCCGGCGGTCTCAAGGACCGCAGTGCCGCGTATCTGTCCTCGTGGTCGGAGGAGCGCGGCATCGACCCCATGAAGCCCGCGACGTTGAACGCAGCTCTCGGCGGGCAGATGAAGCGCGAGCTGCGTCAGCAGATCATGAAGCGCATGGTGCGCAACCTGCCGAACCTCATGCCCTTCATGGTGGGCGCCGCGGTGGGTGCGCTCATGAACCGCAGGGACACGAAGAAGCTCGCCGCCCGGATCCGTGCGGATCTGCGCAAGATGCAGGTGCCGTGGGAGGAACTGCCGCCGCAGCAGCCGCTGGAGCGGCCGGCGGACGCCCTGGAGATCGAGGACGTCGTGAAGTGGCGCGGGCGCAAGAGGCTCGGGCGCGGCTGAGCTCGCGGCGCCGGGCCGCCGGAGGGGCGCGGGAGGGACCGTGGGGCGCCCGGAGAGCTGCGCGTGTTTCTTCGGTGACCGAGGCTTTCGGCGCGCGGCGAAGTCGTCGCGGCCGGCGGAACAGGGGGCCGGTATCGGCCCGCTCGGGTGTGCTAGGCCGAGGCCTTCGCCGCCCTGATCGCCTCCGCCAGGCGCTCCGGCTCCCGGGTCGACAGGTACAGGTAGGGGGTCGGGTCCTCGGGGTCCGAGACCTCCACGCGCAGGGCCCCGGGGATGTAGGCGCGCAGCAGCAGGAACGCCCGGGTGTCGGCCTTGTAGGTGCGCCAGGCGCGGGCCTCCTCCGCGTCCAGGACGTGCGTCTCGCCCAGCGCCCGCAGCGGAATCCTCGCCTCGCCCGCGATCAGTGAGTCACCCACCACGCGGATGCGGACCGAGCCGTAGGAGCTGGCCATGACGGCCGCCGCCGCGGTGCCGCCGACCAGGGCGGTGAGCATGGGGAGAGTGCCGAACGGCAGGACGATCAGGGCGAGGGAGACCCCGACCAGGAACGAGATCAGCCACCACGAGCGGGGGGCGGTGAGACGTTCTTCGTAGGGGGCGGCGGAGAGCTGCATGGAGCCAAGCTTGGCACGGTGTCCGACAGCTGCCGACGCGCGGGTAAGGTCTGCGGCTGTGAGTGGTACTTCAGCAGCGCTCAAGCCGCCGGTCGACGCCGTGAAACCGACCCGTCACCCCGACGCTCCCGCACCCGGGGAGCTTCTCGGCGCGCACTACGGCGAGTGCTTCGGCTGCGGCGGGGAGCAGGCCCACGGGCTGCACCTGGAGGCGCGGGCCGGGGAAGGCGTCCGGATCACCGCCGAGTTCACCGTGCAGCCCGCCCATCAGGGGGCTCCGGGGCTCGCCCACGGTGGTGTGCTGGCGACCGCACTCGACGAGGCCCTCGGATCGCTCAACTGGCTGCTGCGGACGATCGCCGTGACCGGACGGCTGGAGACCGACTTCGTGCGGCCGGTGCCGGTGGGCACGGTGCTGCACCTGGAGGCGGAGGTGACGGCGGTGGCGGGCCGCAAGATCTACTCGACCGCCATCGGGCGGATCGGCGGTCCCGACGGGCCCGTGGCCGTCCGCGCCGACGCCCTCTTCATCGAGGTCAAGGTCGACCACTTCATCGACAACGGCCGTCCGGAGGAGATCCGGGCCGCCATGAACGACCCGGACCAGGTCCGGCGTGCCCGTGCCTTCGAGGTGAACCCGTGAGCCGTGAACCCCTGGACGTGCTGATCCGGCGCGTCGACCCGGACGTACCGCTTCCGGCGTACGCGCATCCCGGTGACGCCGGAGCCGATCTGCGCACCACTCAGAGCCGTGAACTCAAGCCGGGGGAGCGGGCCGTGCTGCCGACGGGGGTGTCTGTGGCACTGCCGGAGGGGTACGCGGCCTTCGTGCACCCGCGCTCCGGTCTCGCCGCCCGCCTCGGTGTCGCTCTCGTGAATGCCCCGGGGACGGTTGATGCCGGGTACCGTGGGGAGATCAAGGTGATCGTGGTGAATCTCGACCCGCACGAGACAGTGCGGTTCGAGCGCTTCGACCGGATCGCCCAACTGGTCGTCCAGCAGGTCGAGAGGGTCCGCTTCCAGGAGGTCGCGGAGCTTCCCGGCTCGGCGCGGGCCGAGGGGGGCTTCGGGTCCACCGGGGGCCATGCCGCGGTGGGCGGTACAAGCAGCACAAGCGGTCAGGCCGCCGCCGGCGGCCGGGCGGGTGGGAATCGATACGCTTCGGTCGTATCCGACCGGGAAGGACAGTGACGTGTTCGGACGTCGCAAGAAGAAGGGTGCCGCCGAGGACGCGGCCGGCGAGCCCGAGCAGGTCGTCGACATCGACACTGAGGCGGACGACGACGGCACGCGCGAGCGCGTGAGGCTCGAGCCGGAACCGCGGCCCGACGGGCCCTGGGACAGCTCCGAGGTGCGCGACCCCGGCGAGGGACGGGTGGACCTGGGCGGCCTGTTCGTGCCGGGCGTCGACGGCATGGAGCTGCGCGTCGAGGTTGCGGGTGACGCGATCGTCGCGGCGACCGTCGTGCTGCGCGACAGCGCCATCCAGTTGCAGGCCTTCGCCGCTCCCAAGCGCGAGGGCATCTGGGGCGAGGTGCGCGAGGAGATCGGCTCCGGCATCACCCAGCAGGGTGGCATCATCGACGAGGTCGAGGGCCCGCTCGGCTGGGAGCTGCGGGCCCAGGTGCCGGTGCAGCTGCCGGACGGCACGGGCGGCTTCCAGGTCGTGCGGTTCGTCGGCGTGGACGGCCCCCGCTGGTTCCTGCGCGGTGTGATCTCGGGGCAGGGCGCGGTGCAGCCGCAGGCGGCCGGTCTGCTGGAGCAGATCTTCCGGGACACCGTCGTGGTCCGTGGTGACGGCCCGATGGCGCCCCGCGACCCGATCGTCCTGAAGCTGCCGAACGACGCCCAGATGGTCCCCGAGGGCGTTCAGCAGGAGGAGGCCGGTTCGCGCTTCTCCGGTGGCATGGGCCAGCTCCAGCGCGGGCCGGAGATCACCGAGGTGCGCTGAGCACCGTAGAGACACCAGGGCCGCATCCCGTAGGGGGTGCGGCCCTTTCTCGTGCGCGGGCCCTTGACGGCGTATTGGTCTGTACCTACCGTCTCCGGCCGAGGCGTCTGTTCATGAAGGCGCTCCACGTTCACATACATGAACGAAAGGCCCCCCACGTATGCGCAGAACAGCGCTCCTCGCCGCCGCGGCCGCCCTCGTCGCCGGCGCACTCGCCCGGCCCGCCGACGCCGCTCCCGCCGCCTTCGTCCACCCCGGAGTCACCGTCTCCCAGGGGCAGTTGGACTTCACCCGCGCCAAGGTCGACGCCGACGCCCAACCCTGGAAGGGCGCCTTCGATCGGATGATGGCGAGCAAGTACGCCGATCTGAACCGCACCCCCAAGCCCCGCGCGGTCGTCGAGTGCGGCTCGTACTCGAACCCCGACCACGGCTGCACCGACGAACGCGAGGACGCGATCGCCGCCTACACCCAGGCCCTCGCCTGGTACGTCACCCGCGACGAGCGGCACGCGAGGAAGGCCATCGAGCTGATGGACGCCTGGTCCGCGGTGATCAGGGACCACACCAACAGCAACGCGCCCCTGCAGACCGGCTGGGCCGGCTCCTCCTGGCCCAGGGCCGCCGAGATCATCAAGCACACGTACCCGGGGGGCTGGGCGAACTCCGGCCGGTTCGCCACGATGCTGCGCACCGTGTACCTGCCCGAGATCATCAACGGCTCGAACTCCAACGGGAACTGGGAACTGTCGATGATGGAGGCCGCCGTCGGCATCTCCGTCCTCCTGGAGGACAGGGCGTCGTACGACAGGGCCATGGCGAAGTTCCGCACCCGCACCGCCGCCTACGTCTACCTGTCCTCCGACGGCGAGGTGCCCAGGACCGTGCCGAGCCAGAACCTCGACACCCGCGACAAGATCGTCAGGTACTGGCAGGGACAGTCCACCTTCGTCACCGGCCTCACCCAGGAGACCTGCCGCGACCTCACCCACACCGGATACGGCATCTCCGCCATCTCGCACATCGCGGAGACCAGCCGGATCCAGGGCCAGGACCTGTACGGCACCGACGTCGGCGAGCGGCTGCGGCACGCGCTCGGGTTCCAGGCCAGGTACGAGCTCGGGGCGTCCGTACCCGGCTGGCTGTGCGGTGGCTCGCTGCACCGCGGACTCGGTCCGGTCACCGAGGTCGGGCACAACGCCCTGGCCAACCGGCTCGGCCATGCCATGACCAACACCGGGACGCTCAACGCCCGCAACCGCCCGGCCGGCAGCAACAACCTCTTCGTCGCCTGGGAGACCCTCACCCACGGCGACAACCCCGGCTGAGCCCCGGGCACGGCGGCGCGGGAGCGTCAGGGCCGCGCGAAAGCGCCCCCGCCGCCGCATCGGCCCCGGCCGGGCGGAGGCGACGCCCTCGTCGGTCGGAGACGGCCGCTACAGGGCGCTCCCGGGGGAAACCGGCTGGTCGAAAGGGGTCGGTTCGAGCGTCGGTACGGTGGGTACGAAGGTGTCGGCGGGCCCCGGTACGCTTCAAGACATGAGTGCTGTTCCTCGTTCCGAAAAGTCGGTGGGCCGGTTCCGGCGCATGCTCGACCGGCTCTCCTCGTCGCAGGAGGACCTGGAGTCCGAGGAGCTGCGTGAGGACGCCGAGACGGCCGGCTGTATCAAGATCGGTGACTGCCATGACCGACAGGTGGTGACGGTTACTGGTACCTTGCGCACGGTCACGCTGCGGCCCCGTGCGGGAGTCCCGGCCCTGGAGGCCGAGCTGTTCGACGGTTCCGGCGCGCTGGACGTGGTGTGGCTCGGCAGGCGCTCCATAGTCGGGATAGAGCCGGGGCGCCGGCTGATCGCATCGGGCCGGATCGCCATGAGCCGGGGCCGCCGGGTGTTGTTCAACCCGAAATACGAACTGAGACCCCTCGGACGGGAGTAGCCGGTGACGTCGCTCGACAAGCCGACCGAAGACACCACCGCAGACGCCGAGCACGACGCCCGGGCGGTGACCGAGGCCGCGCTGTTCGAGGCCTTCGGCGGCATGCGCGGCATGATCGAGACGGTGCTGCCCGGCCTGCTCTTCGTCACCATCTACACGATCAACAAGGACCTGCACCTGTCGGCGATCGCCGCGCTCGCGGTGTCCCTGGTGCTCGTGGTGGTGCGCCTGGCGATGCGGGACACCGTCAAGCACGCGTTCAGCGGGGTCTTCGGCGTCGCCTTCGGTGTCGTGTTCGCGATGATGACGGGCAACGCGAAGGACTTCTACCTGCCCGGCATGCTCTACACGCTGGGGCTGGGACTCGCGTACATCATCACGACCCTGTGCGGCGTACCGCTGATCGGACTGATCCTCGGGCCGGTGTTCAAGGAGAACCTCTCCTGGCGCACGCGCAACCCCGGCCGCAAGAAGGCCTACGCGAAAGCCAGTTACGCCTGGGGCGCGATCCTGCTCGCCAAGTGCGCGATCCTCTTCCCGCTGTACTGGTGGGCGGACACCACGCAGCTGGGATGGGTGCTGGTCGCCCTGAAGATCCCGCCGTTCCTGCTGGCCGTGTGGCTGACGTGGGTGTTCCTTGCGAAGGCGCCCGCCCCGATCGACGTGTTCGCGGAGATGGAGGCGGCGGAGAAGGCCGAGGAGGAGCGCAAGGCGGCGTCGTCCGCGGAGCAGTCGTCCAAGGAGCAGTCGTCCTCGGAGCAGGAGGCCGCCGGCGGGCGGCACCGCCGAGAAGGCTGACGGACCCTACGACGACGGAGGGCGCCCCCGAACACTCGGGGGCGCCCTCCGTCGTCACAGCCCGTGAAGGCTCAGCCCCTGGTGCCCTCGCGGCGCACCGACAGCAGGTCCTCCAGCTGCTCCTCCCTCGCCTGGGCGGCGACGAAGAGGAGCTCGTCGCCAGCTTCGAGGGAGTCCTCGCGGGACGGGGTCAGTACCCGGGTGCCGCGGATGATGGTGACAAGGGAGGTGTCCTCCGGCCACTCCACGTCGCCGACCTGGGTGCCGGCCAGGGCCGACTCCTCCGGAAGGGTCAGCTCGACCAGGTTGGCGTCGCCGTGGCTGAAGCGGAGCAGACGGACCAGGTCGCCGACGCTCACCGCCTCCTCGACCAGGGCCGACATCAGACGGGGGGTGGAGACCGCGACGTCCACACCCCAGGCCTCGTTGAACAACCACTCGTTCTTGGGGTTGTTCACTCGGGCCACGACGCGCGGAACGCCGTACTCCGTCTTCGCCAGGAGGGAGATGACCAGGTTGACCTTGTCGTCTCCCGTCGCGGCGATCACCACGTTGCAGCGCTGCAGGGCCGCTTCGTCCAGCGACGTGATCTCGCAGGCGTCGGCCAGCAGCCACTCCGCCTGCGGGACGCGCTCGACCGAGATGGCGGTCGGCGCCTTGTCGATGAGCAGGACCTCGTGGCCGTTCTCCAGCAGTTCGCCCGCGATGGAGCGGCCCACCGCGCCAGCACCGGCAATGGCGACCCTCATCAGTGACCGCCCTCCTCTTCGGGACCCTTGGCGAACGCCGCCTCGACCTTGTCGATCTCCTCGGTGCGCATCATCACGTGCACCAGGTCGCCCTCCTGCAGCACCGTCTGCGACGAGGGCAGGATGGCCTCGCCCAGCCGGGTCAGGAACGCGACGCGAACGCCCGTCTCCTCCTGCAACCTGCTGATCCTGTGACCCACCCAGGACGGGGACGTGTGCACCTCGGCGAGCTGGACGCCGCCGGTGGGGTCCCGCCACAGCGGCTCGGCGCCGGACGGCAGCAGACGGCGCAGCATCTGGTCGGCCGTCCAGCGGACCGTGGCCACGGTGGGGATGCCCAGGCGCTGGTAGACCTCGGCGCGGCGGGGGTCGTAGATACGGGCCGCGACGTTCTCCACGCCGAACATCTCGCGGGCGACGCGCGCGGAGATGATGTTGGAGTTGTCACCGCTGGAGACGGCGGCGAAGGCGCCCGCCTCCTCGATGCCCGCTTCGCGCAGGGTGTCCTGGTCGAAGCCGACCCCGGTCACCCGACGGCCGCCGAATCCGGGGCCCAGCCGGCGGAAAGCGGTGGGGTCCTGGTCGATCACGGCGACCGTGTGCCCCTGTTGCTCCAGGGTCTGGGCAAGAGCGGAGCCCACCCTTCCGCAACCCATGATGACGATGTGCACGGCGCTTACCCCGCACTCCTCGTTAGGCGTCTGACTTGCGTGAACGTGGTGCTCATAACCTTCTCTCGGCTCGCCGGGCAACACTCGCGGCCCGATCCGGGACCGCTGGGAAACATCATGCCGGGGAAACCCCTCGATGATCCCTCGTGGTCGGATCGTGGGCTCGGATGTGCCTCAGTCCACCGTAACGTCAGGGTCCGACAGCCCTGACGGGGCATCCGTACCGGCCGGATCGCGGTTGCGGGCACGGCGACCGAGGGCGGGCCCACCGAGGCGCCGCGGGCGTGCCGGTGACCTGCCGATGGCGGCGGCCGGAGTCGGCGGCCGGAGGCGGCGCCGACGTGCTCGGGGCGTCGCGGGTTCACCGTCTTCAGCGGCGTCGACCTTCGAGTCGGCCGCAACCCCACGGTGGCGTGTGTGGCGTGGTGCCGCGTTCGCAGGCTTCGCAGGCTTGTGCGGGCCGACATCGAGCAGGCGGCCCAGGCTGCCGGACGGCGGGAGACGGTGGGAGACGGCGGGAGACGGCGGGAGACGGTGGGAGACTGCGGGAGATGGCGCGAGACGGCGGTGCTCTCCCCGTGGACGCGGCGGTGAGCGGGCCGCCATCGGCCCGCCTCTCAGCGGCGGTTGAAGCTCCGGACACTGGCCAGTGCCAGAGCGGCCAGTCCGGCGAGCGCGACGAGGGCACCGACGAGCTGGGCGGTCGCGTGCGACATGAGGTCTCCCGGATGTGATGAGCCGAACCGACGCAGGTCATGGAGGCACGCGCCTGCCTCCCGGGCCGACGCCCGGCGCGAGCGCGACGGTGAATTCACCCCCGCGCCGCGCGAGATTTCACCCGGATGTGCTCCGCCCCAGGCAGGGGGCCTACGATTCTCTGTTGTGTCCAAACTGACCGACGTGCCCAAACGGATTCTGATCGGGCGCGCGCTGCGCAGTGATCGGCTGGCTGAAACGCTCCTGCCGAAGCGCATCGCCCTGCCCGTGTTCGCCTCCGACCCGCTGTCCTCCGTGGCATACGCACCCGGAGAGGTGCTGCTGGTCCTGTCCATCGCGGGCTTGTCGGCTTACCACTTCAGCCCCTGGATCGCGCTCGCGGTCGTCGTGCTGATGTTCACCGTCGTCGCCTCCTACCGGCAGAACGTGCACGCCTACCCCAGCGGCGGCGGCGACTACGAGGTGGCCACCACCAACCTCGGTCCCAAGGCCGGTCTCACGGTCGCCAGCGCCCTGCTCGTCGACTACGTCCTGACCGTCGCCGTCTCCATCTCCTCCGGCATCGAGAACCTCGGTTCCGCGGTCCCCTTCGTGGTCGAGCACAAGGTCGAGTGCGCGGTCGCCGTGATCGTGCTGCTGACCCTGATGAACCTGCGCGGGGTCAGGGAGTCCGGCAGCCTCTTCGCGATCCCGACGTACGTCTTCGTCGCGGGCGTCTTCACGATGATCGCCTGGGGGGCGTTCCGCACCCTCGTCCTGGACGACACCATGCGGGCACCCACGGCGTCGTACGAGATCAAGCCGGAGCACGAGGGACTTGCGGGCTTCGCGCTCGTCTTCCTGCTGCTGCGCGCCTTCTCCTCCGGATGTGCCGCGCTCACCGGCGTCGAGGCCATCTCCAACGGCGTCCCCGCCTTCCGCAAGCCCAAGTCGAAGAACGCCGCGACCACCCTCGCGCTGATGGGCCTGCTGGCCGTCACCATGTTCTGCGGCATCATCGTGCTCGCGCTGGTGACCAAGGTCCGCATGGCCGAGAACCCGGCCGTCGACCTGCTCAAGGACGGCGTCGCGGTCGGTGCGGACTACGTCCAGAACCCGGTGATCACCCAGGTCGCCGAGGCGGTCTTCGGCAAGGGCAGCTTCCTGTTCATCGTGCTCGCAGCGGCCACCGCGCTGGTGCTGTTCCTCGCGGCGAACACCGCCTACAACGGCTTCCCGGTGCTCGGCTCGATCCTCGCCCAGGACCGCTATCTGCCGCGCCAGCTGCACACCCGCGGCGACCGGCTCGCCTTCTCCAACGGCATCGTGCTCCTGGCGGGCGCGGCCATCCTGCTGGTGTGGATCTACGGCGCGGACTCCACGCGTCTGATCCAGCTCTACATCGTCGGCGTGTTCGTGTCCTTCACGCTCAGCCAGATCGGCATGGTCCGCCACTGGAACCGCCATCTGCGCACCGAGACCGACCAGGCCAAGCGCCGCCACATGATCCGCTCCCGCGCGATCAACACCTTCGGCGCCTTCTTCACCGGCCTGGTGCTGATCGTCGTGCTCGTCACCAAGTTCACGCACGGCGCCTGGGTGGCCCTGCTCGGCATGGTGATCTTCTACGGCACGATGACGGCGATCCGCCGCCACTACGACCGCGTCTCCGAGGAACTCGCAGCCCCCGAGGGCCCGAGCGACGACATCGTGCGGCCGTCCCGGGTGCACTCCGTCGTCCTGGTCTCCAAGATCCACCGCCCCGCCCTGCGCGCCCTCGCCTACGCCAAGCTGCTGCGCTCGGACACCCTGGAGGCGCTCAGCGTCAACGTCGACCCGGCGGAGACCAAGGCGCTGCGCGCGGAATGGGAACGGCGCGGCATCGACGTGCCGCTGAAGGTGCTGGACTCGCCCTACCGCGAGATCACGCGGCCGGTCATCGAGTACGTGAAGAGCCTGCGCAAGGAATCCCCGCGCGACGCGGTGTCGGTCATCATCCCCGAGTACGTCGTCGGCCACTGGTACGAGCATCTGCTGCACAACCAGAGCGCGCTGCGCCTGAAGGGCCGGCTGCTGTTCACGCCGGGCATCATGGTGACCTCGGTGCCGTACCAGCTGCAGTCCTCCGAGGTGGCCAAGGCCCGTGCCCGCAAGCAGCAGGAGTGGAACGCGCCGGGCGCGGTGCGGCGCGGGCCCGCTCAGGAACGGGCCAAGGAGCCCGACGCCCAGCGCTGACCGGGGCCGGGGCCGGACGGGGAGCACGTAGACTGGTGGGCTGTTGTCGGGCCCGGCCCGGCTCCTCACGGCCCCTGTTCAGGGCCGTTCCGTCACCCTCTCGATCTGGAGTCACCCCACCATGCAGGCAGAACAGAAGAAGTCGCTGGTGGGCGAGGAGTACGAGGTCGAGATCGGCCCCGTCGCCCACGGCGGGCACTGCATCGCCCGCACCGACGCCGGCCAGGTGCTCTTCGTCCGGCACACACTGCCGGGCGAGCGGGTCGTGGCCCGGGTGACGGAGGGCGAGGAAGGCGACCGCTTCCTGCGCGCGGACGCCGTCGAGATCCTCACGGCCTCCAAGGACCGCATCGAGGCGCCCTGCCCCTTCGCCGGCCCCGGCCGCTGCGGCGGCTGCGACTGGCAGCACGCCAAGCCGGGGGCGCAGCGCCGGATGAAGGGCGAGGTCGTCGCCGAGCAGCTGCAGCGGCTCGCGGGACTGACGCCCGAGGACGTCGGCTGGGACGGCACGGTGATGCCCGCCGAGGGGGACAAGCTGCCCGCGGGCCAGGTACCGCAGTGGCGCACGCGGGTGCAGTACGCCGTCGACGCCGACGGCCACGCCGGACTGCGCCGGCACCGCTCGCACGAGGTGGAGCCGATCGACCACTGCATGATCGCCGCCGAGGGTGTCAGCGAGCTGGGCATCGAGAAGCGCGACTGGACCGGCATGGCGTCGGTGGAGGCGATCGCGGCGACCGGTTCGCAGGACCGGCAGGTGATCCTGACGCCGAGGCCCGGCGCGAGGCTTCCGATCGTCGAACTGGACCGACCGGTGTCGGTGATGCGGGTCGAGGAGAAGGACGGCGGCGTCCACCGCGTCCACGGCCGGCCCTTCGTCCGCGAGCGCGCGGACGGCCGCACGCACCGCGTCGGCAGCGGTGGCTTCTGGCAGGTCCACCCGAAGGCTGCCGACACCCTGGTGACCGCCGTCATGCAGGGCCTGCTGCCCCGCAAGGGCGAGACGGCGCTCGACCTGTACTGCGGAGTCGGCCTCTTCGCGGGCGCGCTCGCCGACCGCCTCGGCGACCAGGGCGCGGTCCTCGGCATCGAGTCCGGCAAGCGCGCGGTGGAGGACGCCCGGCACAACCTGGCCGACTTCGACCGGGTACGCATCGAGCAGGGCAAGGTGGAGACGGTTCTGCCGCGCACCGGGATCACCGACGTCGACCTGATCGTCCTCGACCCTCCGCGGGCCGGGGCGGGCCGCAAGACGGTGGCGCATCTCGCGTCCCTGGGAGCACGGCGCGTCGCGTACGTGGCATGCGATCCGGCGGCACTGGCCCGGGACTTGGGGTACTTCCGGGACGGGGGGTACCGGGTGCGGACGCTGCGGGTGTTCGATCTGTTTCCGATGACCCACCATGTCGAGTGCGTCGCGATCCTTGAGCCCGCCACAAAGGGGCTCTGAACTGCGATTTTCTCGAGTTCCTCATGAGTGGCCGGATGTGCTCGACCTGTTTCCCGAAGTGCACAAGGTGAACATGGCGCGTGCTCATCGACGTTGCTGACCTGCTGTTTCGCCGCCTGTGCAGAGGTGGTGGACGCGCCTCCCCAGCCAGCTCTTGCGGTCGGCGGGGTGTCTTGACGCTCCGGTGACGCTCGTTCTGATGGCCTGTCAGTTATGTCGCTGGCGAGGTCGTCGCCGAAGTCAGGGCTTACAAAGCCCGGCGAAATGGCCGGATGCCGTTCCGCTCTTCCCCCGGCGTCGTCGCCGTACGGGCCGTGGCGGGAGATTGCAACACGTCGGGGCCCGCGACGGGGGCCTCGTGAGACGGTCTGTCGTCGCTCGCGGGGGCCGCGTCTCGGCGGGTGGAGGCGTCGACCGCGCTGATGGCCTCGCGCATCTCGTGCTCGGTTTGTCCCTGGGCCCGGGTGCGTTCGATGACGGCAGGCTCGGCCCACGAGGCGTCCGGCGCCGGGACGGGCGGGACGGTTCCGCCGGCCAGGGGTGGCAGGTGCCGCTGACGTCGGCCCGGCCCTGGCGGCCCGTGGACATTTCCGTTCCGAGGTCGTACGGGGTAGCGGGTTCCTCGACGGCCGTACCACCGGACGAGCCCGGCCCGCGGAACGATCCGCCACAGGCCGGGCGGGGCCCGATCGGCTGTCAGCCGAACGGGATGGTCAGGACGGATCCCGTGCCCACCTGGAGGGTGGACGGACCGTTGCCCAGGGCGCTCCAGACCTCGACGCGGACGGTGCCGCCGTCCAGGTCGCCCAGGGTGCCCGACGCGGAGTGCGTCCCCTGCCGGGCGGAGGAGTAGTCCTCCCAGCCGGTGGTCGGATCGGTGGCGAAGTAGCGGAACGTCTCGACACGGTCGAAGGTGCCGTCACCGGTCAGGTCGTAGGAGACCCGAGCCTGCTGGGCGTAGCCGACGTGGGTGCCGGCGTCGACCTTGAAGGTGAAGGCCGTGCCGGAGCCCGCCTTCAGGGCGCCGTTGACGTTCTTCACCTCGTAGACGAGCGGGTTGTACGGGGTTCCGTCATGGTTGGCGCTGCCCGCGGACGGGATGGTGTCCGAGGAACCGGACGTAGCCGCCTCGGTGCTCAGCTGCCCGCCGGAGCGCAGGTAGAAGGTGTCGCCCGTGACCGGCGGGGGGCCGGAGGTGGTGACGGTCACGGTGTCGCTGGCCGGGCCGACCTGATCGGCCGTGTCCCGGGCCTTGACGCTGTAGGTGTACTTGGTGCCGGCGGTCAGGCCGGTGTCGGTGTGGGTGGTGCCGGTGACGGTGGCGACCTTGGTGGTGCCGCGGTAGACGTCGTAGTCCTTGACGCCCTTGTCGTCGGTCGCCGCCTCCCAACTCAGCTTCACCGAACTGCTGGTCACATCGCCGGCGACCGGGGTGCCGGGCGCGCTGGGCACCTCGTCCGGCGGAGGCGGGTTGCCGGTGGTGGTGACGGTCACGGTGTCGCTGGCCGGGCCGACCTGGTTGGAGGTGTCGCGGGCCTTGATGCTGTAGGTGTACTTGGTGCCGGCGGTCAGGCTGGTGTCGGTGTGGGTGGTGCCGGTGACGGTGGCGACCTTGGTGGTGCCGCGGTAGACGTCGTAGTCCTTGATGCCCTTGTCGTCGGTCGCTGCGCTCCAGGTCAGCTTGACGGAGTCGTCAGTGACGTCACCGGCGACCGGGGTGCCGGGCGCGCTGGGCTTGTCGTCGCCGGGGGCGCCGCACAGGGTGCCGAGTTCGGTATCGTCGCCCGCTCCGGACGCTGTCGACTTCGCCGGGACGTTCAGCACGCCGCCGTCGGAGAAGAGGACCGAGCACGCCTCACTGGTGTAGTTGTGCGCGGCGTACGTCTTGGTGCCGTTCTTGTCGAAGGCGACGGCGGTGGGCGAGTTGGCCGTGACGGTCATGTCCGGCGATCCGATGGAGTTCATCGTGGCGACCCAGTGGTAGGTGTGGGCCTTGGTCTCGCCGGCCTCTGGGACGTAGCCGCCGTTCCACTGGTTCCAGTAGCTCATGGCCTTGGCCGGGTCGTAGAGGGCCTGGACCTGCCAGAAGATGTCCTTCCACTCGACGGCCGGGCCGCCGTTCTCCCGCTCCATCTCGGCCACGCTGCGGTTCAGCATGGCCTTCTCGCGGGCCAGGTGGAGCGAGCCGCCGGTCATGGGCAGGAAGTTGATGCCGTGGATCTCCTCGGGGTTGGCGGTCCACCAGGTCGCGTAGGCGCCGCCGCTGCTCCAGACCATGCCCACGACGTCGTGGGTGAAGTCCTGCGGGTAGACCTGCTGGTCGGCGTCGAACCAGTACTGCGCGATCGACTCCGACTCGGTCGTCATCATGTAGACGCCCTGGTCACGCAGTGCCTTGTCGCCCATGGCCGAGCCCCACATGATCAGGCCGGCGCTGAGGTTGATCGACTCCGAGGACGACTCCTGGTTGTTGCCGGCGGCGAACGCCTCGTGGCCGGCGGCCCAGCTGTGGCCGGCGTAGACGTCGAAGCCGCGCAGGAACGGGTACTTGCCGTCGTTCCTCGCCGGGTTGGCGGCGTCCTTGATGAGCTCCTTGACCATGCCGCCCCACTCGGAGTCGGCGGCCCACTGCGGGTCGTACTGCGCCACGATGGCCGCGGCCATCACGTAGTACGAGTAGTGGAAGTGGTGGTCGTTGAGCTCCTGGTCGCTTCCGTACGAGGCCGGGTATCCGATGAGGGTGCGCCAGTCCTTGTCGTAGGAGAACTCGGAGGGGCCACCGACCGTGAACCATTCCTCCATACGGCCCTTGATCAAACTCAGCAGTTTGTCGCGGTTGACGGTGTCTCCGACCTGGTCCGCGAGGGGGACGAGCTGGGCGAGCTTGCCCAGGGCCTTGCCGGTCCAGTAGGTGTCGATCGCGCCGCTGAAGGGGTCGCCCTGGGTCAGCACGTCGTTGATGTAGCCCTTGAGCTTCGCCTTGTCGACGCCCGCCGCGCTCGGCAGGCCGGGCAGCACGCCGTTCACCTTCTGGGTGGTCGTGAAGGACGTGCCCTCGCGCACCTTCATCGCACCGCGCGAGGAGACGTAGCGGTAGGCGGTCAGCGGGTCGCTGCTGTGCAGCCACTGGTGGCGGTAGAGCGCCTGGAAGGTGCCGGTCTCAGTCCCCTCCTTCGGCTCGGTGGTCAGCGAGTAGGTCGCCGTGACCTCGCCGTCCCCCTCCTTGTACTCCCAGTCCACCTTCGATCCGGTCACGAAGCTGAAGGCGTACTTCTTGAAGTCGGCCAGCGCTGCCTTGTCCGGGAGGACCGCCAGGGAGAAGTACTCCTTGGAGCCCAGGTCGGCCCGGAGCTCGTTGCCGGAGACGGTCCAGTCGCTGCCGCTCGGGGCGAACAGCGCGTAGTCATGACCCGAGATGGTGACGCCGAGGACGTTGCCCTGGTCGGCGAAGACGGTCGGCGGAGCCGCCGCGCTGATCTGCGCCGCCCCTCCGGTGCCCTCCGCGTACACGTACGGCAGGCCGTGGCCGATGGTCGTCCGCAGACTGCGCGCACCGTCGTTCCAGTACGGGCTGACGGTCCAGTCGCTCCACCCGTCCGCCTTCGCGTCGGGCGAGTTGAGGCCCGAGAGCCCCAGGGTCAGGTCGGCTTTGTGCGGAAACTCGTACTGGCGGCCGCTGCCCACGATCTGGTGCGTGGTCGGGTAGCCGACCTCCAGGCCACCGGAGACCGCCTTGTAGGTGAGGGGATGGCCGTACATGTTCTCCGACCACGGATTGCTGGAGAAGCGTTGGAAGGCCAGCGACGACCACCAGTCGTTCGTCGGGACGGGGACGTCCGCCATGGCGGGAGTGACCTTCGGCTTGACCGCCTGGCCACCGCTGTTCGACGGCCCCTGGCGGCCGGCAGGGCGAACGTCGCTGTAACTGCCTTTCCCCACCTCGATGGTGGCGGCCGAGGCGACGCCGCTGCCCAGCGTACCGAGGGCGGTGGCGGCAAGAGCTGCTGTTGTCAGCAACGACACGTATCTTCGAGATTTCATGCCCAGCCCCTTTGAGAGCGCTCTCACGTCGCCGACAACGTAGGGCGGCTCCGTAAGGCGGTCAACACTTCGAGTCGAAATCCTTACGGGCTGTCGCACCCCTTCAAGACTTGAACGATCCGCAGCGCTGCTGGGCGTCGGCGGCCACCACCCACGCGACGTGCGAAGAAGCCGTCCAAGGCACTTGTCGTGCCATGACCTGCTCGCGTCGTCTCGTATGCGACGGGAGGTCGTCATCGCGCCGGGGCTGTACTTGGGACGAGGGCCGCCCGGCGGTACTGGGAGCGCTCTGACGCAAGCCGTACGTGTTTCGGTGGCCGCCCCCTACGTGGACTGCAACAACAGGGGAGGTGCGCGCGCGGCTGTCGCACACCTCGTTTCCGCAGGTCGCGGGGCGCTCCGCGGTCGGCGAGTGCGCGGACCTTGGTCCCGATCACGTCCTTCTCTGCGAGAACGAGCCCGTACGGGCTCTGGGCGACCGGCCGCCAGAAGATCTCCTTGAGGATGTCGACTTCGCATTCCTGCTCGGTGGCGGGCTCGGTCACGGTGAAGCGGGCGGACAGCGGCGCCGCCTCCAGTGCGTGCACCTTCCAGCAGCGGGCTTCCAGGCCGGCGCGGAGCGTGGCGGCGATGTCGGCCAGGGCGCCGGGTTCTCGGTGGCGACGTCGAGGTCCTGGCTGGGGCGGTTCACGAGGCGGTGCGCCCGCACGGCATAGCCGCCGGTGAGGACCAGGGGGTACGGGGAGCCGAGGGCGATCACATCCGCCCGGAGCCGCGTGTGCAGCTCCGGCATGTCCGTCATGCGGCTGCCTGGGTGCGGGAGGTGAGCTGGGGGAAGGCGTCTTCCCGGACGGAGCGAATGGAGGAGCAGGTCCCGCTTGAGGTAGCAGGGCAGGTCGTCGCGCAGGCTCTCGTGCAGCACGGTGCGGTACAGGCCCGTGCGTTGGCGAGGCTTGCTCATGTCGAATGAGGTCATCCCGGACCAGGCCATGTGCAGCGGCAGATCCACGACACCGTGGGTCGGCCCGTGCAGCTCGTCCAGCGACTCCGGCACACGGCGGCGGAACTTCTCCCGGTACAGCGCGAGGTCCTCGGCGTCCGCGCCTGGGACGTCCCTCGGGGGGATGCTGTGGGCTGGAGGGCATGACTCCTTTATGGCGGCCGGGGACATTGCGAGGGCCATGACGGGCGAGCCGGTGTCCGGAGCGAGCGGAGGCGGATCCCCGGGTGAGCTAGTTGCCGCAGGCTGCTCATCCCTGAGCAGGACGGGTTCTCGGCCCTGACGCTCGTTTGACGCTCTGGTCGTCTGCACGTAGGGCGATGAGCCGAGAAACTGGCTCTGACCAGAGCTTTTGTGGCATCCGTTCAGGCCGACATCGTCCCGATGACTCATCATGTGGAGTGCGTGGCGATCCTTGAACCGGCCGCGAAAGGCTCCTGACCTGCGGTTTTGCCCGTGCGCATGATGTGCGGTGTGGGCGTTACGGGCGATATCCTGACGCTGATATGACGCTCGTGACGCTCGTCCTGATGGGGTGTCAGGTTGTTTCATCGCCCAGCAGTGGGCGTCCGCCTGGCTTCCGGGCTCGCAGGGGAAGTTCGCTCACGGGTTCTCGCTTAGCGTGTGGTGCAGTGAGTGGGTTCCGTTCGAGACCCCCCAGGAGCAGCTCGCCAAGGGTCGGCGGGCCTTCCCCGAGCTCCCCCGCTCGGTCCTGGCCCAGGCGCCCCAGCTGCCGTTCCTGCGCCAGGCGTGTCAGGCATGGAACGTCCCGAAGGCACCCGACTCCGTACGTGAGGTCACTCGGAGCAGCATTCCCACGCTTGCCATCTCCGGGAGTTTCGACGCGCAGACCGGGGCGCAGTGGGGACGCTACGCGGCCCGGACACTCTCCCGCTCCACGGTGGTGACGCTGGCCGGTGTCGCCCACGGCACGTATGACACGCCGTGCGGGGCGAAGGTGATCACCTCCTTCTTCGACGACCCCGAGCACCCCGACACCCGCTGCGTGAAAACCGTGAAACCGGCGCCGTTCGCCATCGGCAGCGAGGGAGCCGACACCGGTGAATGAGGATCTGCTGTCGGCCGGCTCCGGCGCTCCGCGCTCCGCTGGGTCGCGTGGACGCACAGGGGACCCACGGTGGTCCCGTCCGTTCGGAGACCGGTGAGCCTCCTCCGTCTCTACGGCTCGGGAACGCGTTGCTCGCCCGAACCCCGGATGATCAGCCGGGTGGGAACGGTGATGGTGCGAGCCCGGGAGCGGTCGCCGTCGAGGCGGGACAGGGCGGTGGCCGCGGCGACGCGGCCGAGTTCCTCGGGGTTCTGGGCGACGACGGTCAGGGCCGGTTCCAGTGCCTCGGCGAGTGCCACGTCGTCGAAGGCGACGACGGCGACGTCCTTGCGCTTGCTGCGGGCGAGTTGGGCGACGATGCCGAGCGCCATGATGTTGTTGCCGGCGAACAGGGCCGTGGGGGGATCGGTGAGTTCGAGGAGTTGGGCGGTCGCGGCCTCGGCGCCCGGCTGGTCGTGGGCGTTGGCGACGAGCGAGCGGTCGTAGGGGAGGTCGGCTTCCTGCAGGGCGGCGCGGTATCCGGCGAGGCGTTCGCGGCGGGTGTACAGCTTGACGGGCAGGTCGCCGACGAAGCCGATGCGGCGGTGGCCGTGGGCGATCAGGTGGGCGACGCCGTCCTCGGCCCCCGCACGGTTGGAGCTGACGATGCTGTCCGTGGACAGACCCACTCCCGGTCGGTCGAGGAAGACGATGGGCAGTCCCGCCGTGCGGTGCGACTTGAGGTGGGAGTGGTCGGCGCCGACGGACGGCACGACGATCAGGATGCTGACGCGCCGGGCGAGGAACTTGTCCGTCAGGGCGCGTTCGCGGTCGGGGTCGTCCGCGGAGGAGCCCATGAGCAGGGTCAGTCCGCGTTCGCGGACGGCGTCCTCTATGGCCCGGGCCACGGCTCCGAAGAAGGGGTTGGCCAGGTCGGGGATGACCAGGCCGATGGTGGTGTCCGGGCCGCCGACGCGGATGTTGCGGGCCATGAGGTTCGGCTGGAAGCCGAGCTTGGCCACGGCGGCGAGGACCTGTTTCCTGGTCTGCTCCGAGGCGTATCCGTCCTCGTTGAGGACCCGGGAGACGGTCTTGGCGCTCACGCCCACTTCTCGGGCGACGTCTGCCAGGGTCGGGCGGCGGTTCGCTGCCATGGAGGAAACGGTCTCCTGTCTCGTCGGTTCCGGCCGCGGCCTCGGCCGGAACCTGTGAGTGCTTCAGTTGGCCTGGACTCCCGCGGCCTTCGCGGCCTCGGAATCCGCTACGACAGTACCCCCGGCCTCGTCGACGCTGAGCGCGCCGGTCATGATGGCGACGACCTCCGCCATGGAGTAGTCCGAGGGCTTGATCACGGCGGCACGCCGGCCGAGGCGGTGGACGTGGATCCGGTCGGCGATCTCGAAGACGTGCGGCATGTTGTGGCTGATCAGGACGACCGGCATGCCCTTGTCGCGGACGCGGCGGATGAGGTCGAGGACCTGTCCGGACTCCTTGACGCCGAGGGCGGCGGTGGGTTCGTCCATGACGACGACGCTGCGGGCCCAGGCGACGGCGCGGGCGACCGCGACGGCCTGCCGCTGACCGCCGGAGAGGGTCTCGACGGACTGGGTCAGGGAGCGCAGACCGATCTTCAGGTCGGCCATGTGCTCGGCGGCCTCCTGGCGCATGCGCTTCTTGTCGAGCATGCGGAAGGCGCTGCCGAGGATGCCGGGGCGGCGCAGTTCGCGGCCGAGGAACATGTTGGACGCGATGTCCATGGAGGCGGCCACGGCGAGGTCCTGGTAGACGGTCTCGATGCCGTGGGCGCGTGCGCTCTGCGGGCCGGAGAAGGCGATCGGCTTGCCGTTGAGGCGGATCTCGCCCGCGTCGGGGACCAACGCCCCCGTGAGGGCCTTGATCAGGCTGGTCTTGCCGGCGCCGTTGTCGCCGATGACCGCGAGGACCTCGCCGGGCAGCAGGTCGAAGTCGGCGCCGTCGATGGCGGTGACATGGCCGTAGCGCTTGACCAGACCGCGGGCCTGCAGGACAGGGGTGGGGGAGCCGGTGCTGGTCATCGGGCCTTCTTCCGGGAGATCTGGTCGACGGTCACCGCGAGGATCACCAGGACGCCGGTGATCAGGGTCTGGTAGATCGAGGCGACGCCCATCAGCTGCAGGCCGTTGCGGAACACCCCGACGATGAGGACGCCGATGAACGTGCCCAGCACCGAGCCGCGTCCGCCGAAGAGGCTGGTGCCGCCGAGGACCACGGCGGTGATGCTGTCCAGGTTGTCGGTCTGCCCGGCCTGGGGGTCACCGACTCCGGTGCGGGAGATGAGCAGCAGGGCGGCGATGCCGTACAGCAGACCGGCCACGGTGTAGACGCCGATGGTGAGGCGGGAGGTGCGGATGCCGTTCAGCCGCGCCGCCTCCGGGCTGTTGCCCAGGGCGTAGACGTGCCGGCCCCAACTGGTGCTGCTCAGGGCGTAGGCGAGGAGCAGGAACAGGGCGATCGTGACCAGCGAGCCGTAGGTGATGTCGGTGTTGCCGAGCGGGAACGTCTGCCCCAGGGCCGTCAGCGGGCCGGGCAGGTTGGTGACCGTCTGCTCCTCGGAGTAGATGTGGGTCAGTGCGAACGCCACGTTGAGCATGCCGAGGGTGACGATGAACGGCGGCAGCGGGATCTTCTGCACCAGCGCCCCGTTGAGCAGGCCGAAGCCGCCGCAGACGACCAGGCCCAGCGCGATGGCGGCGAGCGGTGGCAGGGAGCCCTCGGCGGCCATCTTGGCGATCATGATGCTGCCGAACGCCATCACGGCTCCGCAGGACAGGTCGATGCCCGCGGTGAGGATGATCAGCGTCTGACCGATGGCGAGGGTGCCGACGACCATGACCTGCTGCACGATCAGCGAGAAGTTCCCGCCGGTGAGGAACTGGTCGGTCGAGACGGAGAAGAAGACACAGGCCAGGAGGAGGGCGGCCAGCGGGCCGGTGGTCGGCTGCGTGAGCAGTCTGCGGACCGTGGTCGGTGCCTTGAGGTCGGCGTACGCCTTGGACGTCGAGGGTGTCGAGGGCGGCGTGGACGTGGCAGTCATGCGAGGTCCTTGTCGGAAGACTCAAGTCCTTGCCGTCCCTTGTCGGACGGCAGGAGGACGAGGGGGCGGCCGGCCCCGGTCGGGGAGGGGCCGGCCGCCCACTGAGGGGTGTCGAACGGCGGCAGCCACCGGGTTCGAACGGCGGTAGCTGCGGGCCGTCCAGCGGCGGCAACCGCAGTGCTTCGAACGGCGGCAACTGCGGGGTTTCGAGCGGCGGCTGGGGGCGGCGGCTCAGCCCCAGCAGTTCTCCAGGCCGTAGGCGGTGTCCTTGGACGTGACACCGTCCTGTGCCTTGTCGGTGATCAGCGTGACGCCGGTGTCGGTGTAACCGGACGCCTTCTTGCCGTCCTTGGCGTATGTCGCCACGGCCTTCACGCCCTCCGCGGCCATCTTCAGCGGGTACTGCTGCGAGGTCGCGGCGATCTTGCCGTCCTTGACGGCCTGGGTGCCGGTGCAGCCGCCGTCCACGGAGACGATCAGCACGTCCTTCTCCCGGCCCTTCGCCTTCAGCGCGGTGTACGCGCCGAGCGCGGCCGGTTCGTTGATGGTGTAGACGACGTTGATGTCGGGCGCCTTCTGCAGGCAGTTCTCCATGGCGGTCTGGCCCTTGGCCTGGTCGCCTCCGGTGTCCTGGGCGCAGACGACGTCCTTGTCGGTGGCGCCGAAGCCCTTCAGGAAACCGTCGTGCCGCTGGACGCCGACGGAGACGCCCGGCGCGAGGTCGAGGGTGGCTATCTTCGCCGTCTTGCCCTTCATGGCGGCCTTGGCGTACTCGCCGATCAGCTCGCCGGCCTTGAGGTTGTCGGTGGCGAAGAGGGCGTCGACCGCGCTCTCCGGGTCGGTCGGGGTGTCCAGGGCGATGACCAGGACACCCTTCGCCTTCGCCTTCTCGATCGCCGGCACGATCGCCTTGGAGTCGCTCGGTGTGATCAGGATGCCCTTCACCCCGGCGGCGACCATGTTCTCGATGGCGGTGACCTGGCCGGCGTTGTCTCCGTCGAACTTGCCCGCCGCGGTGGACAGTTCGACGCCGTGCTCCTTGGCGGCCTTCTCCGCGCCCTCCTTCATCTTCACGAAGAACGGGTTGGTGTCCGTCTTGGTGATCAGACCGACCTTGACGCTGCCCGATCCGGCGTTCGCCGAGTCCGATCCGGATCCGGATCCGCAGGCGGTCAGAGCGAGGGCCGCGACGCCCGTGCAAGCGGCGACTCTGAGCAGGGAGGAGGGCAGACGAGAGATGCGTGACATGAACGACTCCTGCGGGATTGCGGGCGAGCGGCCGGCATCGAGGCATGCCGTCCAAAGTGTCATCGTTGACTTATGTCATCGTTGACACTGCTTGGCGAGGATGATGGACTCCGTCTCCAGGCAACGTCAATGCCCTGGACCCGTCACAAATCGGCAACGCCCGCGGCGGTCGCCCGCCCGAACCCTCTCGGCGACTGCCCGCAACGTGCCCGTTCGGCCCGCGCGTTTCGAGAGAAGAGCAGCCCATGACCCCGCCTCGGATCACCGTCCTGGGAGAGTGCGTCGCCGACGCGTTCGCCGAACCCGCACACGCCCGGAACGAACTCGCCCTGCGAGTGCTGCCGGGCGGCGGACCGGCCAACACGGCCGTGTCCCTGGCCCGGTCGGGCACGCCGACCCGCTTCCTCACGCGGCTGTCGGGCGATGTGTTCGGCCGCCTCTTCCGCGCCCACCTGGAGGCATCCGGGGTCGATCTGTCGTACGCCGTCGAGGCCGCCGAGCCCAGCACGCTGGCCGTGGCCGAGCTGGATGCCCAGGGCCGGGCCACCTTCTCCTTCCATGCGCAGGCCACCGCCGACTGGCAGTGGACGAGCGCGGAACTGGCCGGGGTGGACCTGTCCGACACCGCGTGCGTGCACACCGGATCCCTGGCCCTGGTCAAGGAACCCGGAGCGGCTGCGGTGGAGGACTTCCTGGCAGCGGCCGCCCCCGGGGCGACCATCAGCATCGACCCCAACGTCCGCCCGCTCCTGGTGCACCCCGAGGTCTACCGCGCCCGGCTGGCGCACTGGTGCGGCCTCGCGGACGTGCTGCGGCTCAGCGAGGACGACCTGGGTTTCCTCCTGCCCGGAACGCACCCCGAGCAGGCGTGCGACACCTGGCATGCGGCCGGGGCGCGGCTCGTCGTGATCACGCGGGGTGCCGACGGCGCCCTGGCCTCGCTCGACGGGGAGCGGGTGCGGGTGCCCGCCGTGTCGACGCCGGTCGTCGACACGGTCGGTGCCGGGGACTCCTTCACCGCCGGTCTGCTGCACCACCTCGGCACTCACCGGCTCCTCGGCGGCCGGCTCACGGACGTACGTCTCGGCGATGTCGAGGCAGCCTGCCGGTTCGCGACCACGGTCGCGGCCCTGACCTGCTCGGTCGCCGGCCCGAACCCGCCGTGGGAGGGCCGGACGGCCCCGTCGGCGACCACCGCCGACGCCTGACGGACCGCATGTCGTCCACCTCGACTCCACCCACTGACAAGGACCCGAACCCATGACGAAGACCCTGCTCGCCGAGTTCACCGCCCGAGAGGGAGCGGAGGACGAGGTCGCCCGCCTGATCCGGGACTACGCCCTGAAGGTGCGCGAGGAGGAAGGAAATCTGGCCTTCGACGTCTACACCAAGGCCGCCGCCCCGCGCGCCTACTGGATCTTCGAGGTCTACCGGGACGAGGACGCCTTCCGGGCACACCTGGACGCCCCGTACGGCGCCCCGTTCAACGCCGCCCTCACTCCGCTGATCGAGGAGGACGCCTCCGTACTGACGTTCCTCGATCCGCTGGCCACACACCCGTGACCGGCGTCACCGCCAGATGGACTTCAGCTGCCACGCCCGCAGGCTGTCGAGGGTGGCGGTGCCGCCTTCGGCGAAGACCTCGACGCCGGTGCTGGAGGGGTCGGGGAAGATCTGGTCGGTGATCACGGCCTCGCCGTTGCCGCCGAACACCTCGACGGACGACCGGTCGACGAGGATGCGCAACTCGACCTGGCCGTTCCTGGCCTTCAGGGGGGCGGTCTGGACGCCGGTGGAGAAGGCGTTGTGGAAGTCGGCGGCTCCGGAGCGGGTGCGGTCGACGTACAGCTCCTGGGTCGTGGCGTCGTAGCCGATGACGGTCTCCTCGCCGCGCGCGCCGGTGCGGACCTTCAGGCCGAAGCGTTCGGCGTCCTTGAGGGAGAAGGTCGCTTCGATGTCGAGCGCCCCGCCCTGGGGCGTCCGGCTGATCAGGGGCTTGGAGGTGTTCTCGACGGTGACGCCGTACGCCGTCGCCGGGCGCTTGTTCCGCAGGGCCGTCAGGCTGCTCACCGGCGTGCTGGTCAGCCGGATCCGGCCGTCGACGGTGCGCAGGGCCATCTCGCGGGGGATGCTCTGCGCGCCGCGCCAGGGGGAGGTGGGGACGGAGCCGGCGTAGTCCCAGTTGCTCATCCAGCCGATCATGTAGCGCTTGCCGCCCGGCGCGTTCTCCCAGGACACCGCCGCGTAGTAGTCCTTGCCGTGGTCGGCCCAGTCGGCGCGCTGTACGACGGAGAGGGCGGGCTCGTCGGCGGCGGTGAACCGGTCGGCCAGGATGTGGCCCCAGCCGGCGGTGTTCCTGTCGACGACCTGGATCCGCGCCTGCTTGCCGAGGTACGGGCGCATGTCGAAGGACGCCCAGTCCAGGGCCTCGCTGTCGGTGCCGGTCGCGCTGCGGACGACCTCGCCGTCGACGAGCAGGTTGACGGACGTCTCCTGGGAGACACGCTGGGCCTTGGTGTCGGACAGCACGATGTGGTCGACGTTGAGATGGCCCCAGCCGCCGGTGTTGTCGTCGACGATTCTGATCCGCGCCTTCTTGCCGGCGAGGTCGCCCACGTCCCAGGAGGCCCAGTCGAGGGCTTCGGCGTCCTTGCCGGTGGCGGTGCGGACGACTTGGCCGTCGACGAGGAGTTCGACGGCGGTGGGGTTGTCGGAGCCGGCCGGGTGGTTGCCGCCGCCGATGAGGAAGTTGACGTACTTCTTGTCGATGGTGAACTCGGGGGAGGTGAGGGTGCCGGTGGTGGCGTCGCCGTTCAGGAAGGTGTTGGCCAGCCCGTCTCCCAGGTGTCCGGACACCTGTTGTTGGCCGGGGAGGGTGCCGGTGGCGGGTGCGGTGCCGAAAGCGTCGCCGGTCGCCGTCCAGTCGCCGTACGTTCCGCCTTCGAAGTCGGCGAGGACCGTGCCCTCGGGCGGAGTTGTGTCCATGACGGTTCCGGCCTCGTGGGGATGGCGCCCGCCACCGATCTTGAAGTTCAGGTAGGGGCTGGCGACGGTGAAGGAGGGGGAGGTGAGGGTGCCGGTGGCGCCGTCCCCGCCGTGGAAGCTGTTGGCGAGGCCCTTGCCCTCGAAGCCGGACACCGAACTCTGCCCGTCCACCGCCCCGGTTGCCGGTCCCTGGCCGAACGCGGTGCCGGTGGCCGTCCAGTCACCGAAGCCGGCATCCTCGAAGTCCTGCACGACCGTGCCGGTGGGCGGGGTGTAGGTGCCCTTGTCCTCGGCGGTGAACTTCGTGCCGTCGAAGTCGCCGATGAAGTACTGGGCGGCCGAACCGCCCGCGATGCCACCGGGGTTGAGGTTGACCACCAGCACCCACTTGATGGTGTTCTTGTCCCCGTCGACGGCGAGGGGGAACAGGTCGGGGCACTCCCACACGCCGCCCGTCGCGCCGGCCGGCCCGAACTCGCTGAGCTGCGTCCAGTCCTTGAGGTTCTTCGACGAGTAGAACCGCACCTTGCGCTCGGCGGACAGCGAGACCGTCATCAGCCAGCTCTTGGTGGGCGCGTACCACTGGACCTTCGGGTCGCGGAAGTCCTTCGACCCGATGTCGATGACGGGATTGCCCTCGTACTTGGTCCACGTACGGCCGCGGTCGGTGCTGTACGCGAGCGACTGTGCCTGCTTGCCGCCGTTCTTGTAGGCGCTGGTGTAGATCGCCACCATGGGCGGGTTCTTCTCCGTGCCGAACCCGGTGGTGTTGTTCCGGTCGACGACCGCGCTGCCGGAGAACACCATCTCCTCGTCGTCGTGCGGCAGGGCGAGCGGCAACTCCTCCCAGTGCACGAGATCCCGGCTCACCGCGTGCCCCCAGGACATGTCGCCCCAGGAGTTGCCGTTCGGGTTGTACTGGTAGAAGAGGTGGTACTCGCCCTTGTAGTACACGAGGCCGTTGGGGTCGTTCATCCAGTTCTTCTGCGGGGTGAAGTGGAACTGGGGCCGGTGGGTCTCGGTGTACGTCGGAGTGTCGGCCGCGAGTGCCGTCCGGGGGGCGAGCGGGGCTGCGGACAGGGCGCAGACGGTCGCCACCGCCGCCAACATCCGTATGCGGGCAGGCCGAAATACGCGTACAGAGCTCATGGTGTCTCCTGGTCCCGCGGTCGTCCGGGCAGCGGTGACTGCGGCCCTGGCCCGGACGGACCGATGAGTGACGCCTCGGGTCGGCGTCGACGTCCACGCCGCCGAACCGAGGTGTCATCGTTGACTTGTGTCATCGATGACATCGAGTGCCCGATTATGAGCCGCAGTCAGGTGACCGCGTCAACGGTGCGGACGTGATCGGGTCCCGTCGGCCACCCGTCGGCCGGGGCTCGTCGTCGTGGTGCGCCGGATCCATGAGCGGACCGGGCCGGGGTGGAGCGCGGCGGCGCCGCACCCCGGCCCGGGGTTCATCGGATGTGCTTCGCCGGCTTGGTGGCGGCGTTGAGCAGGTACTCCAGGGGGCCGCGGCGGAAGAAGCGGGACCAGACCGCGGCGAACACGATCGCTCCGAGGACGTACATGAGCAGCGGTCCCCATGACTGCTGGGTGCTGGTGCCGGCGGGCGTGGACAGCGCGGACTGCGCGAGGAAATGGCCGACGTAGGCGGTCAGGGACATGGTGCCCACGGCGATGACCGGTTTCGCCAGGCGGCGCAGCCGCGGCAGGCGGTCCATCAGCACCGTCGCGCCCACGATCACGAGGATCGCTACTCCGACGCTGCCGATGATGTCGAACGTGGTGCCGCTGTGCGGCCCGGCCGTAAGGAGCGACGACGCCGGCATCTCGGGGAACGACCCGCCGTCGAGGGGCATCGACCCGCTGCCGGGGGGCATCGAACCGGAGCTGCCGGACGACGACCCGTCCTCCGCCATGCTCCTCAACGCGTCCTTGCCGGCGAGCAGCAACGACATGCCGTACGCGGCCGCGGTGAGGGCGGCACCGAGCGCGGCCAGGCGCCGCTGCACCGTGCCCGAGGACAGGTCGAGACGGCCCAGCGCCATGCCCGCGATCACGAACGACATCCATGTGAGCGCCGGATAGAAGCCGCTGAGCAGCAGATCGAGCACTCCCACGTCGCTGAGCCGATGGAGCGGGTCGTAGGCGTTGACGCTCCGCCGGATGGGGTCGGTCACCAGCGAGTTCAGGACGAACGCCAGCTGCGGTGCGACCAGGGCGAACGTGGCCGCGATGATCGCGAGTGTCCTGGCGCGCAGCCGCACCAGGGGCAGGGCCAGCAGGAAGTAGACCCCGTAGAAGCCGAGGATGATCACTCCCCCGTACTCCATCGCCATCACGGTGCCCAGCGCCAGCAGCACCACGGCACGGATCGCGATGCGGGCTCTCGCCTGCCGCCCGGCCAGGCCGGTCTTGGGCTCGCGGCGGCCGGCGAGCAGCATCAGCGAGAACCCGGCGAGGGTGGCGAACAGGACCGACGAATGGCCGTCCGATAGGTACCGGATCCAGCGGGCGACGCCGGACGTGGCCGACAGCGGGGGGCCGATGTGCACGACGTACATGCCGAACACCGCCAGCGCGCGGGCCAGGTCCACCCCGACGAGGCGTCCCATCGAGGGCCCGGGCGACACCGCAACAGCGGCCTCGGGGGAGGTTCGGGGTGGCGGAGGCGCGTTCTCCCGCGGGGCTGACGTCTCCTGCGGCGGCTGTGTCTGTGTCATGAGGAGAACCTCGCGCGGACGTCAGGGGGCGGACCATCCGTCAGCCTTCGGTAACGCCCCCGCCGGGCGGCGGGCCCCGCCCTGCCGACCGGCGGAGACCCGTCCGTCGCCGGGTCCGGTGCGACCGAGTGGCTGTCTTCTTCAGCCACTCGGCGGGGGTGGACCCGAAAGGTGCCGGATGGGCGCGGGGCGGACGGGCTTCCAGGCTGAAGGCATGACACGCCGTGCGCGACACAACGAGCGCGAGCACCTCCCCGGAAAACCGGCCGACCTACCGGGCCGCGACGCCCGCCCTGGCAGGAGCGAGTTCCTGGAGTTCCTCGGTCTGGCGGCGGCGGCGGGCGCCTTCGTGCTGTTCGCCGTCCGTCCTGAGACCTCACAAGCGCTGGCGCACAGTCTCGCCGCGCTCGTCCCTTGATCCGACACCTGCTCACACCCCTGGTACGCCGGGCCGCTGATGCGTGCCCGACAGGCCACAGAGGAAAGGAACTCCGTGCACACCGCATCCGCCCCGACGACGGATGAGACCCCCCTGTCCCCCCGAGAAACGGCGGAGGCACTCTACGCGTACGTCCGGCCGCACCGGTGGGCCGTCGCCCTCGGCCTGCTGTGCGCCCTGGTCGGGGCCGCCGGAGGGCTGCTGCAGCCGCTCGCCACGAAGGCACTGGTGGACCGGCTGGCGTCCGGTGAGACCATCGCCGGGATCCTGATCGGGCTCACCGTGCTGGTGCTGCTGGGCACGGCCGTCGAGGCGTTCGGCGCGTATGTGCTGGAGCGGACGGCGGAGTCGGTGGTCCTGGCCGCGCGGCGCACCCTGGTGGGGCGCTTGCTGCGGCTGCGGCTCGCGGAGTGGGAGCGGACCCCGCCGGGTGATCTGATGTCCCGGGTCACCTCGGACACGACATTGCTGCGGGCGGTCAGCACCCAGGCGGTCGTCTCCGCGGCCACCGGTGCGGTGGCCTTCGTGGCGGCGATCGTGATGATGGCGTACCTGGACGTCGTACTGCTGGGTGTGACGCTCGGGGTGGTCGTGCTGGTCGGTGGGGCCGTCGCCCTCGTGATGCCGAAGATCGCCCAGGCCACCGAGCGGGCGCAGGAGGCGGTCGGGGAGATCTCCGTCGCACTGGAGCGGTCGCTCGGAGCGTTCCGTACGGTCAAGGCGTCCGGCGCCGAGGCGCGGGAGACCGCTCGGGTGGAGGCGGCGGCACGGCGGGCGTGGCGGCACGGTGTGAAGAGCGCGAAGTGGGAGTCCGTGGCGGGCACGGCCGACGAACTCGCCGTCCAGCTGGCCTTCCTCGCCGTGCTCGCGGTCGGCGGGGCGCGCGTGGCGTCCGGGGACATTCCCGTGTCCACCCTCATCGCCTTCCTGCTGTACCTCTTCTACCTGATCGAGCCGGTGTCGACGCTGATCGAAGCCGGGTCCTCCTATCAGGAGGGGGCTGCCGCGCTCTCCCGGATCGCGCAGGTGGAACGCCTGGCGACGGAGCAGGACGGTGCCCTGCCCGAGCAGGGAGCAGCGGCCCCTGGTCCGGCGTCGGTTCGCTTCGAGGAGGTGTCCTTCCGCTACCGTCCGGGCCTGCCGTACACCCACCGGCAGGTGAGCTTCGACATTCCGGGAACCGGGATGACGGCCTTCGTGGGCCCCTCGGGGGCCGGCAAGTCGACCGTGTTCGCGCTCATCGAGCGGTTCTACGAGGCCACCGGCGGCCGCGTGCTGGTCGACGGCAGGGACGTACAGCACTGGCCGCTGCCCGCGTTGCGATCCGCCATCGGTCATGTGGAGCAGGACGCCCCGGTGCTGGCCGGCACGCTGAGAGAGAACCTCGTCTTCGCCGCCCCCGGCGCCACGGACGACGACATCCGCGACGTCCTGTCCCGGACGAAACTCGACACCCTCGTCGAGCGCCTCCCCCATGGCCTGGACACCCCGGTCGGACACCGCGGCTCCCAGCTGTCGGGCGGCGAACGGCAGCGCGTCGCGATCGCCCGCGCCTTGCTGCGGCGGCCGAGGCTGCTGCTGTTGGACGAGGCGACGTCGCAACTCGACGCCGTCAACGAGCTGGCGCTGCGTGACGTCATCACGGAGGTGGCCCGCGAGACCACCGTGCTGGTGGTGGCCCACCGCCTGTCGACGGTGACCGGCGCAGACCGGATCGTCGTCATGGACGGCGGACACGTCCGGGCCGTCGGCACGCACGAGGAACTGGTGGCCCGGGACCCGCTGTACGCGCGGTTGGCGGCCACCCAGCTCCTCGCCCCCGCGCGATGACACCTCACCCGCCGGGTCGTCCGGTCGTCCCCCGGCTCCACTCCCCGGATGCGCAGGAGGGGCTCGGTCAGTCCGCGTCGAGGGGAATGCGCAGCCGCACCCGGTAGCCGCCCTCCGCGGTCGGACCCGCGTCCAGGGCGCCGTGCAGGATCTCGGCCCGTTCCCGCAGGCCGACCAGGCCCTGCTGCGAACCGGGCAGGGGCAGGGAGGGACGCGTGGGCGCGGTGTTGGTGACCGTCACTCCGACGTCATCGCCGTCCTGCCACAGCTCGACGCACGCGGTGGCGCCGGGGGCATGCTTGCGGACGTTGGTCAGCGCCTCCTGGACCGTACGGTAGAGGGCCCGTTGTGCGGGTGTGCCCACGGAGGCCGGCAACGCACCCGACAACTCCACCTGAGTGCCGCTGGACTCCACCAGTTTGCGCAGGTCGGCCAGGGTGGGCTGCGGGGTCAGCTCGGTGGCGTGGCCGCCGGAGGCGCGCAGCAGCGTGACCATGGTGCGCAGCTCGTCGAGCGTGGTGACGCTCAGCGAACGGATCGTGCGGGCGGCATCCTTGGCGTCCGCGTCGTTGGTGGCGACCTGCAGGGCTCCGGCCCGTACGGCGATGAGGCCGACCTGGTGGGAGACCACGTCGTGCATCTCGCGGGCCAGCTGGGCGCGTTCGCGGGCGAGGACGGCCTGGGCGTGCAGGGCCCGTTCGTGCTCCCTGGCCTCCTCGATCTCGGACAGCCGCCGCGCCAGGTCCCGGTGCGCCTGAAGAAGCTGCGCGAAGAGGACCGGTGCGCCGGCGGTCGCCAGGCTGTACACGAAGGTGACCAGCGTCATGGTCCGGCCGACCTCGGTGAGGCCGGCCAGGGGCCACGGAGTGCTGTTCGCGACGGCGGTCAGGGCGACGCACACCGCGAGGAGAGGGCGGTTGCGGGAACGCTCGGCCAGCGTGAACAGCGCCACGAGCGGAGCGACGGCGACGGGCTGCGTCAGCGCGATGGGCAGGGTGAGCACGAAGACGCCGAGCGGGAACCGGCGCCGGAAGATCAACGCGGCGCAGCCGAGCGTGGCCAGCGCGACACCGAAGCGCGTGTCGTCCCACAGGTTCAGCCACACCTCAACGGCCGCGACCGTCACCAGGACGAGGTCGACGACCGGCGCGGGCACCCGCCGCCACAGCGCGCGGGCGCGATTCACCGCCCGGCCTCCGACCGGGGGTGCTCGTCGAGCAGCCCGGCCCGCTGCGCCAGCAGCGCGGCCTGCACCCGGCTCGTGACGCGCAACTTGGTGAGGATGGCGCTGACGTGGTCCTTCACCGTGCCGGCACCCAGGTGGATGCGTGCCCCGATGTCGGCGTTCGACAGCCCCTCCGCCACCAGGACGAGCACATCCCGCTCACGCGCGGTGAGCAGCCGGACCCGGGCGGCCTCCTCATCGACGGCCGTCCCGGTGCCGGGGTGACTGTGCAGCAGGGTCCGCGACGCCTTGGGGGAGAGCACCACGCCGCCGGCGGCCAGGGTGCGCACCAGGTGGGCGAGCTGCTCCGGCTCGGTGTCCTTGAGCAGGAAACCGGCCGCACCGCAGTGCAGCGCGGTCACGATGTACTCGTCGGCGTCGAACGTCGTCAGCATCGCCACCACCGGCGGATCCGGCATCGTCCGCAGCTCGCGCAGCACGGTGAGCCCGTCGACGTCCGGCATCCGGATGTCCAGCAGCACCACGTCGGGCCGCTCCCGCCGGACGGTCTCCACGGCAGCGCCGCCGCTCGCGGTCGCGACGACGTCGATGTCCTCGGACGCGCCCAGGATGAGTTCGAAGCCCGAGCGGACCAGTGCCTCGTCGTCCACCACCACTACCCGGATCACGCGCTCCGCCTCACGTTCGTTCGTGCCGTCCGACCTCTGCCGTCTCGACCCTAAAGCCATGCGGAGCCCGCGCGGCCCGACGAGCGGCGCCTCCAGCCACACGGCGGGGTAGCACCCACCGGTCGGCAGGGACGCCGCAGTCTCCTGCCGGACGGTCCATGATCGCCCCCGTCTGCGGGCGGAGTGGCATGACACGGCGCCCGGGCTCCCCGCCACTCCCGGCCGAGGTGCCGCCCCCTGCTCGCGCGCCCTGACATGGGACGGCGGGGTGGAGCCAGGATCGTCCTGGCTCCACCCCGTGGTGCGGACGTGTCACTGGAACTGTGCGAAGAACCTCCAGATCTCTGCCTTGGTCCACGTGGTGACGCCGCTCTCGTTGGGGGAGCCGTCGACCGGACCGGGTATGTGACCTCCGTCGAACGCGGCCCACTGGACCGGGTATCCGGCGCGGCAGCCCGAGTAGGCGGTGGTGATGTGCGTGCGGCTGCCCTGCGCGGGCTCACGCGGGCTCTGGGGGGTGCAGCCGTTGTTGCTGACGAACTTGTCGCGCAGGGACCGTCCTTGCCCGATGTTGAGGACGTTGTCGCTGATGCCGTGGATGCCGAAGTAGGCGATGGGCTGGGTGCCGCCGCTGCATCCGCTGATCTGGGCGCCGGAGATGACCGCGACGGCCCGGAAGACGTTGGCCCGGCTGCACGCGAGTGCGTAGCTCATCCCGCCGCCCCAACTGAACCCGGTGGCGAAACGCTGTGCCGGGTCGACACAGAGGCCGCCCTCGATGCGCCGGATCATGTCGTCGACGAAGGTGACGTCCTCACCGCCGGAATTCGCCCAGCCGTTGCCGAGGCCCTGGGGGGCGACGAGGATCGCGGAGTTGTTCGACTGTTCCTGCTGCCCGTAGTAGGACCAGGCGCTTCCGCTCGTACCGCCGGAGGCGACGTCGCCGGCTGTTCCGCCCCGCCAGTGGAACGCGAAGATCAGCCGGTAGCGGTGGCTGCTGTCGTAGTTGGCGGGAACCCTGAGGATGAAGCTGCGGCTCTTGCCGCCGCTCTGGATCGTGTGCGTACCGCTCGCCAGGGTCGGGGCGCTGCCGCAGGCTCCGCCGCCACCGGACGACAGCTTGACCAACTGCCACTGCTGGTTGGCGCCGCCCCAGTCGGCGTACTGGACGACGTTGCCGCCGTCGGCGGTGGAGGCGCCCTGCACCTCCACCGCCTTGCCGCTGGTGCGGTTGATCAGCCGGACGTGGCCGGCGGCGGAGTCCGCCAGGCGGAACTGCTGGTTGGCCCCGTTGTGGTCGGCCCACTGCTGGATCGCGGCACCGTCCGCGGTCGAGGCGCCGGCCACGTCCAGGACCTTGCCCGAATGCCGGGCCTTGAGGCGGTAGAAGCCGTCGCCGGAGGCCACGAACTGCCACTGCTGGTTGGCTCCGTCGCCGCGCGTCCACTGGCTGACCCGCGCGCCGTCGGCGGTGGAGGCGCCGGAGACGTCCAGTGCCTTGCCGCTGTTGCGGTTGACCAGGACGTACCAGGCATTGGTGTCCACCGTCGCCGCCTCGGCAGGCGCCGGACTCACCACGGTGAGCATGCCGACCGCGAGGGTGGCCGCCACCACGGCGGCGATCCGGGACCACCAGCGATGTCGTCCCGCAGGGGCGGGGGACACCGCACCGTGAGTCTTCATCGATTCGCCCTTTCGTTCGTGGCAGGGCCCATCAGGTGCGGGTCCAGCGCTGGTTGCCGCTGTTCGAGCAGGAGTAGAGCTGGATCAGGGTGCCGTTGGCGGTACCGCCCGCGACCGCGTCGAGGCAGAGGCCGGACTGGACGCCGACGATGGACCCGTCGGAGTTGAGGCGCCATTTCTGGTTGTCGCCGCCCCAGCAGCTGTAGATCTGGACTTTGGTCCCGTTGCCGGTGCCGGCGGCGTCCAGGCACTTGTTGCCATAGACCCTGAGCTCGCCTGCGGCGGTGTGCGTCCACTGCTGGTTGGTGCCGTTGTGGCAGTCCCACAGGTGGAGCTGGGTGCCGTCCGTGGTGCTGGTGCCCGGCACGTCCAGGCAGCGGCCCGACCCGACGCCCTTGATCTGTCCGGAGCCCGAAGGCGGCGTGGAGGAGCCGCCGTTGAGTGCGTCGAGGACGGCGGTGTAGGCGGGCTTCTTGCTGCCGTCGCGGTTGAACAGCAGCGGCGTGTGCTCCGGCCGCCAGGAGTCGGAGTCGCGCACACCCCAGACGGTGATGCCGAGGCAGCGCGGGACGGCCAGGCAGTCGTTGGTCACGGCTGCGTAGGTCGAGGCCGGGGCACCCTGGATGTCGAGTTCGGTGACGGCCACGTCGACGCCGAGGGCGGCGAAGTTCTGCAGGGTGGTGCGAAAGTTGCTGTTGTAGGGGCTGCCGCTGTTGAAGTGCGCCTGGAAGCCCACGCAGTCGATCGGCACGCCGCGCTGCTTGAAGTCGCGGACCATGGCGTACATGGCCTGGGTCTTGGCCCACGTCCAGTTCTCGACGTTGTAGTCGTTGTAGCAGAGCTTGGCGGCCGGGTCGGCGGCGCGCGCGGTGCGGAACGCGACCTCGATCCAGTCGTTGCCGGTGCGTTGCAGGTTGGAGTCGCGCCGGGCGCCCGAACTGCCGTCGGCGAACGCCTCGTTCACGACGTCCCACTGGGCGATCTTGCCCTTGTAGTGGCGCATCACGCCGTTGATGTGGTCGATCATCGCCTGGCGCAGCGAGCTGCCGCTGAGGGCCTGCATCCAGCCGGGCTGCTGGGAGTGCCAGGCCAGGGTGTGACCGCGCACCTGCTTGCCGTTCTGCACGGCCCAGTTGTAGACGCGGTCACCGGCGGCGAAGTTGAACTGGCCCCGCTGGGGTTCGGTGGCGTCGATCTTCATCTCGTTCTCGGCCGTCACCGAGTTGAACTCGCGGGCCGCGATCGCCGTGTACGCCGAGTCGCCCAGCCTGCCCGAGGCGATGGCGGTGCCGAAGTAGCGGCCGCTCTGGGCCGCCGCGGCGCCGAGCGTGCTCTCGGCCGCGTGTGCGGTCGGCGGCGCGGCCAGTGCACCGACCGTACCGAGGGCGCCGATGACCAGGGCCGACAGCACGCTGCGGATCCTCAGGCGGACAAGGTGTCTGGGAAGGGCATACGAGCCCATGTGCGTGCCTCCAAGGTAGACATCACGGAAGGACTGAAGGGCGGGGGATTGCACCGTCCGCTCCCGTGCGGCAGGCGGACGGAGCCGGTCGGAGCCCGGACAGCGCCACATCACCGGACACCGCGGTCACGGGACCGGGACGGCCCCGGCCGGCCCGGGCCGTACCCGGTCGACCGTCGGGTGACGTACGGCGGGCGGCGGCGGTGTGCCGACACAGGCATGGGGTACTCCATCGCGGCTCGGCCGGGGGACCGTCACGCGGCGTCGCGTACCTCTCCACCTGGGCGAAGAGCCAGGATGCGCTGGTGCGAACCTCACCGGGACAACAACGGGGTGGCGCAGGTGCGTTGGTGCGCGATCTGTCGTGCGGCTGTGCAGGGATCTCCGTGCGGCACGGATCGGCCGGGGCCGAGGGGATTCGATGCGATTCGACATATCGAACAGCGGCCGCTTCTCAGACAGGGAGATTGAGGGATTGACGATGCATCGTCAATACTCTTCGCGGAAAAAGTTTCCGCTTCTACTTCGCAACTTTCGAAGTCCCGTTGTACCGGGTGGCGGACTCGCGGCGCCGTCGCGCGGCGGATGTGGGGTGCTGGGGCCGAGGGTGTGCGGGCGGATGGATCGGCGCTGTACTGACCAGGGCCTCTTTCATGGTGCCGCTCGGGGCGTCGCGAACGGACCGCATTCAGGTTCGGGTGGCGATCCTCAAGAGGGTCACCGGGGTGCCTTCCGGTGTCTCGGCCGGCGATCCGGCCGAGTGAGTGGCATTAAATGCCTCGAATGTTTCGGCCAATATAGCGACACATGCGCGAGGTATTGACGCCGCGCACCTGTTCCTTATCATTCAGATCGCTCGACACCTCGACCTTTGTTCGAAATTGCGAATGCATCTGAGTCGCTCCCTCGCACGGTGGGGCAACTCCGGATCACTGCCCGAGCGTGGAGCCGCACGGGGGCCGTGTCGCGCACGTGTGTCATGGCCTCGCCAAACCCCTCCGTGGCCAGGAGAAGCATGAACCCGCTCCCACGCTTCGGACGTCGCTGAGCAACGGTCTCCACCCCGGCGCCCACCCGCCCGAAGGCGCCGAGTGCCACCGGTCTTTCGAAGGTCGCGAAGGGCCGGAAGCCATACGCGGTCTGCCGTGGTGTTCACAGGCCGCCGCACGCCGTACCGCACCGACAGTCCGGACCACCTCTGACGAGGCCGACCGGAGCCGCCTACTCAAGGTTGAGGAAGTCCCCATGCATACAGCGAGTTTCAGCCGCAGGCATCCGTCTGCGGTGCTGGCCGCCGCGGTCGCGGTGCTGGCCGCGCTGGCGGCGATGCTCGTCGCCACCCCGGCCCAGGCGGCTTCCACCGGCGCCTTGCGCGGTGTCGGTTCGAACCGGTGTCTCGATGTGCCCGGCGCCAGCCAGACCAACGGCACGTACCTGCAGATTCATGACTGCTGGGGCGGGACCAACCAGCAGTGGACGCTGACGGACAGCAACCAGCTCACCGTGTACGGCAACAAGTGCCTGGATGTTCCGGGCCACGCCACCACGTCCGGTACCCGGGTGCAGATCTGGAGCTGTTCCGGCGGTGCGAACCAGCAGTGGCGGGTCAACGCCGACGGCACCGTCGTCGGCGTGCAGTCCGGGCTCTGCCTGGAGGCTGCGGGCGCCGGTACGGCCAACGGCACAGCGGTACAGATCGGGACGTGCAACGGCGGCAGCAACCAGAAGTGGACCGGCCTGTCCGGGACCCCGACCCCGCCGGACGGCACGTGTGCTCTTCCGTCGACGTACCGGTGGACCTCGACGGGTGTGCTGGCACAGCCGGCGCACGGGTGGGCCTCGGTGAAGGACTTCACCACCGTGACGCACAACGGCAGGCACCTGGTCTACGCGTCGAACTTCTCCGGCTCGTCGTACGGCTCGATGATGTTCAGTCCCTTCACGAACTGGTCGGACATGGCGTCGGCCGGTCAGACCGGTATGAGCCAGGCCGCGGTCGCGCCCACGCTGTTCTACTTCGCGCCCAAGAACATCTGGGTGCTGGCGTACCAGTGGGGTGCGTGGCCCTTCATCTACCGCACGTCGAGCGACCCCACCAACCCCAACGGCTGGTCCGCCCCGCAGCCGCTGTTCACCGGGAGCATCTCCGGCTCCGACACCGGCCCGATCGACCAGACCCTGATCGCCGACGGCCAGAACATGTACCTGTTCTTCGCCGGTGACAACGGCAAGATCTACCGCGCGAGCATGCCGATCGGGAACTTCCCGGGCAACTTCGGATCGTCGTACACGACGATCATGAGCGACACGAAGGCCAACCTCTTCGAGGGCGTGCAGGTCTACAAGGTCAAAGGCCAGAACCAGTACCTCATGATCGTCGAGGCGATGGGCGCGAACGGGCGCTACTTCCGCTCCTTCACGGCCTCCAGCCTCAACGGCTCGTGGACCCCGCAGGCCGCCACCGAGAGCAACCCCTTCGCGGGCAAGGCCAACAGCGGTGCCACCTGGACCAACGACATCAGCCACGGCGACCTGGTCCGCAACAACCCCGACCAGACCATGACCATCGACCCCTGCAACCTGCAGTTCCTCTACCAGGGCAAGTCCCCCACCGCGGGCGGCGACTACAACCGACTGCCGTGGCGGCCGGGTGTCCTCACCCTGCGGCGCTGACCTACCTCACCGCTCCGAGGAACCCCAGCCGTGCGGCGGCCGGGGTTCCTTGTCGCCCGGGATCACACATCGACGGTGCCCCGGACACAGGTGAGGGAGCGGCCACCGACCCACACCTCTGCCTCGTGGGCCTCGATGGTCACCACGCCCTGGCGACGGACGCGGCCGCCCTGCCCGGCGCGGTAGCTGCGGGGGGCGGCGCCGGCGCGGATGAGCCACTGGGCGATACCGGCGTGCAGACTTCCCGTCACCGGATCCTCCCGTACACCCGCGGGCACGGCGAAGGCTCGGACCTCGAACGCGACGGGTGAGCCCTCGGGGTGGGCGCCGACCACGCCGAGCATCAGGTCGCCCATGTGACGGTCGTCCGGATCCAGCGCCAGGACCTCCTCGGCGGTGGCCAGTCGCACGGCCGCCCAGCCCGGCCCGTTGTCCACCCACTGGTGGTCGACGATCCGCTCCCTGCCGATCCCGAGCCCCCGGGCGATCCGGTCGAGGTGCGCCGAGTCCAGCGGGCCGTCGCGCTTGAGGTCGGGCGCACGGAAACTCAGACCGCCGTCGGACCGCCGTATGTCGATCAGCCCGAGCGGACACTCCTGGACCAGCTTCCCCGGCGACTTCGGGACGCCACCCGCCTCCAGCCACGCGTGGGCGGAGCCGAGCGTGGGATGACCGGCGAACGGGATCTCGCCGCCCGGGGTGAAGATGCGCAGACCGTAGTCGGCCTCACCGGAGGTGGGCGGTACCACGAAGGTCGTCTCGGAGAGATTGGTCCACCTCGCGAGCCGGGCCATGTCCCGGTCGCTGATCCCGTGGCCGTCGAGGACGACCGCGACGGGATTGCCGAGAAAGGGCTCGTCGGTGAACACGTCGACCTGGGAGAAGGCCCGGGTGCGCGGGCCGTGCGCGGCTGAGGTCACTCGCCCTCCACCAGGATCAGGTCCATATGGGTGCCGTCACGCAGCGGGACGATGTCCCGGTACTCGGGCGAGGAGTACCACTGTCTGGCCTGGTCGGCCGTCGGGAACACCATCACCGACAGATGCGTGGGCTTCCAGTCGCCCTCCAGCACCTCGAACTCACCACCACGGATCATGAATCCGCCGCCGTACAGTTCCAGCGTCCGGAGCACCTTCGCGCGGTATTCCGCCATACGTTCCTCGTCGCCGATGACTCCGACGTTGCCGATCAGCAATGCGGTCATACGCCCACTCCCTCGTCTCCGGTGGTTCAGCAGGTGAAGTCGGTGACCGTGCCGATGCCGAGGCGCCGGGCAGCCCGTACGACGGCGAAGCCGGACGCGACGTCCTGGGCCGCCATCCCCAGCGACTTGTAGAGCGTGCGCTCGGCCGGGTCCGTACGGCCGGGGTGCTTGCCGAGCAGCACCTCGCCGATCTCGGTCAGCGGCCGGTCGGCCGGCACGAGGCCCGCCTCCACCGGAGCAGCGAGTTCCGAGGACTCGCGCAGAGCGCCTTCCCTGCTGTCCACGAACACCGTGCAGGACGCCACCGCGGCCGCGTCGAGTTCGCGCTTGCCGGGCACCGAGGATCCGACCGCGTTGACATGCGTTCCCTCGGCCAGGTCCCCGGCGCTCACCACGGGCTCGGTCGTGTCCACCGTCGTGCACACCAGGTCCGCGCCGTACAGCGCCTGGGCAGGCGTGCCCATCGTCTCCACCGCGACGCCGGCCTCCGTACGCGCCCACGCGACGAACTCCTCGGCGCGCGCCGCCCCCCGGTTCCACAGCCGTACCCTGCGCAGCTCCCTGATCTCGCGCAGCGCCAGGAGATGAGCGCGGGCCTGGGTGCCGGCCCCGATCAGAGCCAGGTCGCCGGCGTCGGGCAGGGCCAGCGCGTCCGTGGCGACGGCCGACGCGGCAGCCGTACGCAGCGCGGTCACCGCCGCCCCCTCCAGCATGGCCAGCGGCTGACCGGTCTCGGGGTCGAACACCACCACCACACCCACGTGCGTCGGCAGTCCCCTCGCCGCGTTGCCAGGAGCATGCAGCACGGCCTTCAGCCCGTAGCCGGAGTCGGACTCACCGCCGACATGGCAGGGCATGGCGGCGAACAGCGAGGTGTCACGTCCTGACGACAGGACCGTGCGCACCGGCTGGACGACTTCGCCGGCGCTGTAGCGGCGCATCACCTCGGCCACCACCCGGTACGCCTCCGCCACCGGGAACGCCTCGCGTACCTGGTCTCCACTCAGCAGCAACATGGAGTCCCCTCCTGACTCGTCTGGTGTGTCATGGTGCTCATGCCGTCCGGGCGGGCCGCTCGACCCGGGTGAACACCGACCAGACCATCAGGATCGGCCGGGTGTCCGAGATGAACTCCAGGCCGTTCAGCTCGGCCGACGGAACGGTGGTGAGCGCGAGGTCGGCGATGCCGTCGGAGGCCGCCTGAGCGGCGGCACTGGTCGAGGTCGAGTGGATCACCTTGTAGGTGCTGTGTCTGCGGGGCAGCAGCTGGTCGATGATCGGTTCGGGCGCGGGGTGCGTCGCGATGGTGGGGGCGTCCGGCACCGCGGCGTTGGGCGGCACGGCGATGCCGTACAGCGGGGTGTCCAGGACGAACACGTTGGCCAGTGCCAGGTCGGGGTCCATGTAGAACTGGTTGACCGCACTGTAGGCGTTGGCCACGATCACGTGCGTGACCCGGCCGTCGCGCAGGGCCGCTCCCGCCTCCTCGTAGGTGTCGAACAGGTGGATGGGGGGCTGGGAGCCGTCGGATCCGGAGAGGCGTATGAAGTGTCGCGCGGCGGCCTCGCTGCTCGTGCCCTGCGGTCCGAGGGTGCCCACGGCCGACACCTGGTCCGAGCCACGTAGGAGGGCCGTGAAGCTCAACAGCGTCATGCTTTGCTCCTTGAGGGCTGGCGATGAGGTGAGGCGGGAGTGGCGCGGACTTCCGGTACGTCCACGGGAAGGCGCCATTCGGGATGGGGCCCGTCGGCATGCCGGGTGACCGCGTCGTAGAGCGCGGCGAGCCGGCGGGTGACCTCGCCGACGGTGCCGTCCGCGATGACTCGGCCCGCGAGGCTGACCACCGGGACCACGCCCTTGCCTGTGGAGGAGAGGAAGACCTCGTCGGCGGTGAACACGTCCGACGGGCTCAGCTCGCGTTCGACGACCTCCGTACCGGATTCCCGGCACAGCGTGATCAAGGTGTCCCTCGTGATGCCCGGCAGTATGTCGCTGGTGCCGGGCGGGGTGAGGACCTGGCCGGCGGTCACGGCGAAGACGTTCGCGGTGGTCGCCTCGGCCACATGTCCCGAGCTGTCCAGCAGCAGTGCGTCGTCGTAACCGGCGGCACGGGCCTCGTCGGAGGCCAGCGCGCTGACCACATAGCCACCGGTGATCTTGTTCTGGGAGGGCAGTGCGTCGCGGGGCGGGCGCCGCCATGTGCTGAGTCCGCAGTGCGCCGCCTTCGCGATCCCGTAGGACGGGAAGCCGAACGTCGTGATGGACAGCCCGTCGGAGACGCCCGACAGCGAGACGCCGGGGGGCGTGTCGGGAAGCAGGGCGAGCTTGTGGGCCAGCGGCCGTACGTAGACGTCGCCCTCGTGGTTGTTGCGCCGGATCAGCTCGACGGTGAGGGCGATGAGGTCCTCGACATCGGTGGGGATGTCGGTGATACGCAGGATCCGGCAGGCACGCAGCATGCGTGCGTAGTGGTCGCGCACCCTGAACAGCTGCTGGGGGCCCTGGTCGCAACGGTAGGCGCGGATGCCCTCGAAGGTGCCGGTGCCGTAGTGCAGCGCCTGGGTGGACAGCGGCAGCCGTGGCTCGGCCGCCGGGACGAACTCGCCCCGGTCATAGGCCCATGCCCCGAGTGCGATCCCCGATGCCGGGCGCTTTTGCGGGCCGGTCGCGGTGTGGTCCGGGTGATGAGTGGTCATCGAGCCCTCGCCGCCGCGATGCGCTCGGCCGACGTGTTCTCCAGCGAGGACTCGGCGCGCAGATCCACGACCCGGGCGGCCTTCCAGCTCACCATGGCGCCGGTGCTCGTGATGGGGCCGGGAGAACCGGTCGTGACCGTCACAGGGGTGTCCAGCTCCCGGTTGCAGTCCTCGACGGCGGCTTCGACGGCATCCCAGTGGTCGCCGGCGGGGCCGGCCTGCAGGGTCAGCGACAGCACGTCCTGGCCGATGGCGTTCCGGTCCACGGTGACCTGGTAGTCCAGATAGCCCCGGAACCGGCGCAGCAACAGGTCTTCCAGGTCGTATCCGTTGACGAGGTGCCCGTTGAGGATGAGCCGGTCCCGGACCCTTCCGATGGCCTCAAGCGCCGGGGCCGGTACGGCGGCATCGGGGCCGGGGTCGGTCATCCGGACCATGTCGCCGGTGCGGTACCTGATGAGCGGTTTGGCGCCCGCGTAGAGGTTGGTCACGACGAGTTCGCCGCACCGGACGCCGTCCGCGTCCGGGGCCACCGGCTCGGTGCCTTCGGGCTCGATCACCTCGTAGTGGTTGATCAGGGGGGCGGTGCGGAGCGAGCCGTCCGCGGTGGCCGCCGCGAGCACCGACGCCTCCTGCGAGGCGTAGAGGCAGTTGCGTGCCTCGGCCCCCCACAGCTCGCCGATGTTCCGCAGCAGGCTGGGTGACATCAGTTCACCCGTGAGCATCAGGATGTCCAGCGAGAAGTCCCGCTTGAGGTCGAACCCCGCGTCCAGCGCCTTCTGCGCGAGGCTCATGGCCATGCCCGGGGTGCAGAACAGCCCGGTCAGGGGCAGGGAACGCATGAGCTCCAGCGCACGGTCGAAACCGACCAGCGGCGAGTGCGGCCACATCTTGGCCACCCCGTGGCCCAGGTTGCGGCAGACATCGCCGAACGTGTCCCCGGTCGCGTGCAGTTCGGTGGGGCCCGAGACTCCGATGACCTGGCCGTCCCCGTGCCGGCCGAGTACGTCGCGGTAGTACGCGGTGAGAACGGTGTTGTTGTGAATGGAGTCGGAGTTGGTGCGCGGGCACGGCGTCGCCGCTCCGGTCGTGCCGGTGGTCTCGTAGAAGATCCACGCCTGGGAGACCGGCAGGGACAGGATGTCGAGCTGGGCCTTCCTCAGGTCCTCCTTGGTGGTGAACGGAAGGGTCCGCAGGTCGTCGATGCTCAGTGCCGAGATCTCGTCGTCCGTGAGAGTCGACAGCCTTTCCCGGTAGAAGGGCGATCTGGCCCGTGCGTACGCCACGACCTCGCGCAGGCGGCGCGTCTGATGGTCCGTCAGTCGCGCGGCGTCCCACTCTCCGGAGGCAAAGGCGTCGAACTGGTCACGTAACTCCCTTGTGAGAGCCCCTGCTTCGGGGTCGTACTCGGTGAACACCCGGGTCTCCAATCGCTCGACTCGTAAGGAAGCGGTCACGCGTCGTTCAGATCGATTACCACCCAGTCGGAGATGGCTCGCCACAGCTCCACCGAGGCGCGGTGAAAACTATTGACCTGATACCTTTCCAGGGCTGCCAAATCGGGCAATACGCCGATGATGGCAAAGTCGTAGGAAATGTCGCGGTCGACTGTGTTCCAGCCCGTGCGCCAGGTGAGAAGCTCGGGAACGTTGCGCCCGACGTCATTCGCGAATTTCTCGGCCTCGATCACCGCCGGTGAGCTCCGCTCGAATCCGTCCTTGAGTTTGAAGAGAGCTATGTGCGTGATCATCGACACCCTTCACGCACGCCCCCGCAGGGCACTCGGGGAGTGTGCGGTTTAGTCGTTGTGGAGCGGAGGCCCCGACGGCACTTCCTGTGGAATCCCCTTGCAGCGATCATGCCGACACATCGGGTGCCGATCAATCGCACATTGTCGATGGTGTGTATCGAGGGATTGGATGAACCGCACGTTCGGACAAGCCCGGAGAGGGTGCATCCTGGAGAGGGAAGCCCAGCCGATATCCGTGCCCTACCGCAGGTCTCGTCCAGGGGCACAACATGCCGTCCCGATCAGCGATTTGACGAGTGCGGTGCGGTCCGCAAGGGCCGACGGGGAGGTCGGCCGGCGCCGTTGAAGGCGTGCCGAAGGAGTAGGGCGGAGCGAGCGGTTACAGGGCGGGGTGCCGAACCGCCATATGGTGGCGCGATGTTGAGGGCGGCGTCGGTTTGCGCCGCGCCGGGCTCGACCGGCCGTCCGGGCGCTCGCGGCGTGCATCGGACGGGCTTCAGGCGAGAGATGGTGCCGGTGCCGGGCCGCTGCAGGGCCTGTGCCGGGCCTGTGCCTTGTCGTGCGCGACGACGCACCGGAGGGTGCGGGCCCGGCTGCTGAGGCGTGGTTTCACCATGGCCAGGCCGACGGGTCCCGTGCAGGCGTGCTCGCGCGGGAGACCCGCCGCTGTCAGAGCATGACCAGAAACAAGGCGCGAAGGGCCGGAACTGGCTCCTCTACGGACACCCCGGAGAGCAGATGGTCACCCGGCCCCCGGGGACGCCGATGAGGAGCGCTCACAGTGAGGCGACCGGGCCGTCCGGCTGCCTCTGGCGTTGCGCGATCATCTCGCGGCTCAAGTCCTCCGTCTCCTGCTCGGAGAGGCGCTCGAAGCCGTCCTCGGTGATCACCGAGACGATGGGGAAGATCCGGCGGCTCAGGTCCGGGCCACCGGTGGCCGAGTCGTCGTCGGCCGCGTCATACAGAGCCTGCAGCGCGGCGAGCGCCGCCTCGCGGCGGGACATGTCCGGACGGTACAGCTTCTTCAGCGAGCCCCGGGCGTACGGGGATCCGGAACCCTCGGCGTAGAAGTCGGGCTTCTCGTACGGACCGCCGGTGACGTCGAAACTGAAGATGCGGCCGCGCTTTCCCTCGGGGGCGGACGGCTCGTACCCGGCGAGCAGCGGAACCACGGCGAGCCCCTGCATGGCCTGGCCGAGGTTCTGCCGGATCATCGTGGCCAGCCTGGTCGCCTTCGCGTTGAGGGTCATGGGGATGCCCTCGATCTTCTCGAAGTGCGTCAACTCGACCTGGAACAGCTTCACCAGGTCGATGGCGAGACCCACGGTGCCGGCGAACGCGACGGCGGTGTAGTCGTCCGTCGGGTGGACCTTCTCCAGGTCGCGCTGGGCGATGAGGTGCCCCATCGTCGCCCTGCGGTCGCCGGCGATCATCACTCCCTCGCCATAGGTGAGTGCCAATACCGTCGTGCCGTGCGGCACTTGGTCCGGCGCGGCCCGAACTCCCTCGGGCAGGACCGGGTGCAGGCTGAGCAGCTCAGGTCGGTAGGCGTGGACGAACTCGGTGAAGGAGCTTCCCGGGGCGAAGAACTCCGCGCCCAGGCGGCCTGCGGACTCGTGCCCAGTCATGTGTACCCTCCCGAAGCCCAGCGGACGATCAACTACTACCATGAACGGCTCTTCGGAAAACGCCGTCCGCCGCGAACGGCTTGTCCGAGAACCGCCGTCCCCTTGAACGGCTTGTCCGAGAACCGCCGCCCCCCTGAACGGCTGGTCCGGGAACCGCCGTCCGCCGTGAACGGCTCGTTGCCGACCGCGCCGACGAGGACGACGGCAGGGCCATGTCCCTTGTCCTGCAACACCCTTGCGTGCGGATCGCGGAGATCGAGGACGGCGATCCATGACCTGCTTCGCGGCCCCGCGTATTCCGCGTGGCGGCGCGCAGAACCCGTAGCCCTCCGGCCCCGCCGTTTCCCGCTTCCGTCCGCCGGCCGCGGGCGCGGAACCGGGCGTGCGCACGTGGCGGCGGGCGTGGCCGGGCATGCGCGAAATACCGAGCCAAATGGCACTGATTCAGACGCCTGTCGTCCCAGTGCATGCGTTGGATCATGGATCACATAAGGCGTTCCTGTGCATCGACAAAGCACGTTTGGAGATCGACTCCGGCTGTCGGATAGTAGGTGGACCAGCCCCCATTCCCATGTTCGGCATTGTGCTGGGCGCCTGCCTGTCCCCTTGAGACGGGGTTGACGGGTGGGTGCGGCTTCAGTCGCAAAATGTGGTGCAAGCCAAGCGCCCTGGAAAGGGAGATCGTGGCTCCATTGCTCGCTTATTCCGACTCCGTGCTCTTCCAGGTGGTCGACAATCCGGATCTCGAACTCCGTTGCAGCGCTGCGGAGTCGGAGCAGAAAGGAATCGAGCTGTGACGGTCACCACAGGAACATTGCACGGAAGGTTGCTGGAGTACGCCACCCAGGCCCCGGACGCGCCGGCGATCTACTCCGCCGCGGGCGTGATGACGTATGGAGAGCTTGACCGGCGATCCGCGCATCTGGCCGAGCAACTGGTGAGGGAAGGTGCGGGGCCGGGGGTACCGGTCGGCATCTGCGTGGAGCGGACACCGGATCTTTTCGTCGCCATTCTCGCGACCCTCCGCTCGGGCGCCTGCTACCTGCCGCTCGACCCCAAGTACCCGGACGAGCGACTGGCCTTCATGGTGGAGGACAGCGGCACGCGTCTGCTCCTGTCCACACCCGCGTCGGCGGACCGCTGCCCGGCCGGCCCCAGAACGCTGGTGCTCGGGGAGTCCGGCACCGCCGAGACGCGGTCCAGCGCCACGCGGGCCCCGGCCGCCACGGCTCCCACCGACACGGCGTACGTCATCTACACCTCCGGTTCCACGGGCCGGCCCAAGGGCGTCCCGATCAGGCACAGCAGCTGCGCGGCGATGCTGTCCGAGGCGGACCGGATCTTCGCGGAGTGCGATCTCAGTGGTGTGGCCGCCGTGAGCTCGATCTGCTTCGACCTGGCGGTCATGGAGTTCTTCGTGCCGCTCTCTCGTGGCGGCGGTGTGGTGTTGCTGGAGAGCGCGGTCCACCTTCTGGAGAGTCCGCATCTGCACCGGGTGACGCACATCAACTCCGTGCCGTCCGCGATGACGAGCCTGCTCGACGGGGGCAGCATGCCGACCGGGCTGCGGTCCGTGGTGCTCGGGGGCGAGCCGGTGCGCCGCCAACTCGTGGACCGGGTGTACGCGGAGTCGAAGGTGGAGCGGGTCTTCAACGGGTACGGCCCCACGGAGGGCACCGTCTTCTGCACCTTCAAACTGGTACCGCGCGACGAGGCCGGCGAACCGTCCATAGGCAGCCCCAGCTCCACCGCCCGGATCTACGTCCTGGACGACAGGCTGCGACCCCGGCCGCAGGGGGAGCCCGGGGAGCTCTATCTCGGCGGTGAAGGCCTGGCCTGGGGTTACCTCAACCGGCCGGGGCTGACCGCGGAACGTTTCGTACCGGACCCGCAGCTGGCCGGCGAGCGCATGTACCGCACAGGTGACATCGGCCGCTACCTGCCCGGCGGTGAACTGGAGTTCATCGGCCGCGCGGACCACCAGGTGAAAGTGCGCGGGTACCGCATCGAACTGGAGGAGGCCGAGGCCTGGCTGTCCGGATGCCCCGAGGTACGTGCGGCGGCGGTCGCGGTACAGGCGCGCGACGGACAGCCGCACGCGGGTTCACTGGTGGCGTACGTGGTGCCGGAGGAGCCTTGGGCGCGGGACGCCGAAGGCAAGGACCCCTGGCTGGACGAAAGCCTCCAGGGCCGTATCACCAAAAAACTGAGCGGGTCGCTGCCGGACTACATGGTCCCCGAGAAGGTGGTGTTCCTCGCCGAGCTTCCGGTGTCGCCCAACGGCAAACTCGACCGGGCGGCGCTGCCCGAGCCACCCGCGTCGGTCGCCTCGGCGACGAAGGAACCCCCGGGCACCCCGACCGAGGCCGCTCTCGTCGAGCTGTGGGCGCAACTCCTCGAACGTGACCCGCGGACGATCGGCGTCCACGACACGTTCTTCGACCTCGGCGGAGACTCGCTGCTGCTGATCCGGCTGGCCAAGCAGATGACCCGGCGGTTCGGAAAGAGGGTCGGGGTCTCGGACCTCTTCCGGTTCCGCGAGATCACCGCACTCGCCGACTGGCTGGACAACGGTGACGGTGCGGAGTCCGAAGCGATCACCGAGGCGAAGCGTCGCGCCTCGAACCGCCGCGCCGTCGTACGCGGCCGGGGCCGACCGTCGGCCGGCTGAGCCGATCCCGTGCACGACCACTGGCACGCACAGGAGGATTTCACGCCGATGCGGAACCCGTCAGAGCGAGACCACGGCGGAATCGATCCCGTCACCGTTCGGATCCCGACCCGATCTCCGGGAGCGGGCGACGAAGAACACGGCAAAAGGGCTGTGGCCGGCCCGGACCGGAGTGCTGCCACGATGTCGCTGCGGCACCGCCTCCGCAGGGGCGGCGGCCGACACGTGCATGGAGACTCCGGACGCTGTCCGGACCGGGCCCGGGAGACGGACCGGTGAGCACGGAACGCGTCGGCTCCTCCTCGGCCCGGGCCGTCCCGAGGGACGGAACGGGACCGGCTGATGTCACCTTCGACCTGGGCGATCCCGCCACGTTCGCGGAGCACGATCTCTCCGAGTTCTGGCGCGGGCTGAGGGACACCCACCCCGTCCACTGGAACCCGCCCACGCGACACCGCCGCGGATTCTGGGTCCTGTCCCGCCACGAGGACATCATGGCCGTCCACCGCGACGACGAGACCTTCACCTCGGAGCGCGGAAACGTCCTCGTCACCCTGCTGGAAGGCGGCGACGCGGGGGCGGGCAAGATGCTCGCGGTCACCGACGGCCCGCGGCACGAGCAGCTGCGCAAGATCCTGCTGAGATCCCTGGGACCACGGGTACTCCAACCCGTGGCGGACGCCGTACGGGCGAACACCCGTCAACTCGTCCGGGAGGCGGTCTCGCGTGACGAGTGCGACTTCGCCCTGGACATCGCCAGCCGTATCCCCATGACCACCATCTCCAATCTCCTCGGCGTCCCCGAGAGCGACCGCGACTTCCTGCTGAAGCAGACGAAGACCGCGCTGAGCGCCGATGACGACGACGTCGACGAGATGGAGTCGGCGATGGCGCGCAACGAGATCCTGCTCTACTTCATGGACCTGGTGGAGGAGCGACGAAGCGCCCCCGGGGACGACCTGATCAGCACGCTGGCCGCCAGCACGGTCGACGGGGCCGGGCTCAGCGACGAGGACGTCGTGCTCAACTGCTACAGCCTGATCATCGGCGGCGACGAGACCAGCCGGCTGACCATGATCGACAGCGTGTACTCGCTCGCCGCGCACCCGGAGCAGTGGCGGCGGTTGAAGGACGGCGACTGCTCGATCGACACGGCCGTCGACGAGGTACTGCGCTGGGCGTCCCCCTCGATGCACTTCGGCAGGAGCGCCGTGCGGGACACCGAGATCCACGGCGTCCGTATCGCCAAGGGGGACATCGTCACCCTGTGGCACATCTCGGCCAACCACGACGAACGGGTCTTCGACCGGCCCGACGTGTTCGACCTGGGACGCCGACCCAACAAACACATCTCGTTCGGCTACGGACCCCATTTCTGCGTCGGCTCCTATCTCGCCAAGATCGAGATAGCCGAACTCCTCATGGCCCTGCGGGACTTGGTCGCCGATGTCGAGCAGGCCGGCGACGCGCTGAGGATCCACTCGAACCTGCTGAACGGCTATCACAGCCTGCCGGTGCGACTGCGGCCGAACCACGTCGGACTGGCACGCGACGACGAGCTGAACGGAGCGAAGTGATGACGGGCAATCCGTTCGACACGGATGAAGGTGACTGGCAGGTGGTCGTCAACCACCAGGGACACCACGCGCTTTGGCGGCCTTTCCTGGATCTTCCGGCCGGCTGGGACATCGTCTTCTCGGACACCGGCCGGGAGGGCGCGCTGAACTACATCGAGCGGAACTGGAAGAGCCTCGGCCCGGTGGATCGGCCGGGGGAAGCGCCGTAAGGGGAGCTGGAATGTCGAAAGAGCGTGTAGCGCCGGACTTGCATGCTGTAACAGAGTTTCTGCTCTCTCGGGTCGTCGAGCTGCTGGACGTGTCCAGGAGCGAGGTGCATCGGGGGGTACCGGTCCATCGGTACGGACTGGACTCGATGAAGTCGGTGGCCCTTGCCGCGTCGCTGTCGGAGTTCGTCGGCTGGAAGGTCCCGGCCACGTGGATGTGGCAGTACCCGACCGTCGACGAGCTCGCCCGTGCGCTTGTCGACGGTCCTGGTACGGCCGAGCCCGCCCCGAGCGTCGACCGCCGCGCGGGATCGCATGAACCCATCGCGATCGTGGGCATCGGCTGCCGGTTCCCCGGCGGAGCGGACCCGTCCTCGTTCTGGCAGCTGCTGGTCGAGGGCGGCGACGCCGTCGGACCGGTGCCGCCCGCGCGCCGCGAGCTCCTGAACGACAGGGTGCGCTGGGGCGGGTTCATCGACGGAATCGACCAGTTCGATCCGCTGTTCTTCGGCATCTCACCCCGCGAAGCCGTCCAGATGGACCCGCAGCAGCGGCTCATCCTGGAGCTGTCCTGGGAGGCGCTGGAGGACGCGGGGATCGCGCCCCACAGCCTCGTCGGCAGCGACACCGGCGTCTTCATGGCCTCCTGCTGGGGCGACTACGCCGCCCTGGCGCACTACCGCGGCCCCGACAGCCAGATCACTCCGCACACCGCCACCGGCATGCACGACGGCATCATCGCCAACCGCGTCTCCTACATCCTCGGCCTGCAGGGCCCGAGCATGGCCATCGACGCCGCCTGCGCCGGATCGCTGGTCTCGGTGCACGTGGGATGCCAGTCGCTGTGGTTGGGCGAGAGCGATCTGGTGATCGCCGGTGGCGTGAACCTGAGCTTCGTCTCCGACTACTACACCGCCATGGACGCCATGGGCGCGCTCGCCCCGGACGGCCGCTGCAAGTCGTTCGACGCCCGCGCCAACGGCTACGTCCGCGGCGAGGGAGCCGGGGTCGTCGTCCTCGCCCCGCTGAGCGTGGCGCTCGAACGTGACCTACCGGTGTACTGCCTGATCAAGGGCAGCTCCTCCAACAACGACGGCCTGAGCAACGGCATGACCGCGCCGAACCCCCAGGCGCAGGAGAAGATGCTCCGTACCGCGTACCAGCGGGCCGGCATCGCACCGCACCTCGTGGACTACATCGAGTGCCACGGCTCCGCGACGCCCCTCGGCGACCCGATCGAGGCCAACGCCATCGGCGCGGTCCTCGGCGGTGACCGCGCCGAGCCGCTGCGGCTCGGTTCGGTCAAGTCCAACGTCGGGCACCTGGAGGCGGCGGCCGGCATCGTCGGCCTGGTCAAACTCGCGCTGTCGATGCGCAACGGCGTGCTCCCGCCGAGCCTGCACTACACCGCCCCCAACCCGCAGATCATGTTCGACGAGTACAACCTCACCGTCCAGGACCGGCTGACGCCGTGGCCGCGACGGTCCGACGCGCGCAGGGGCGGCGTCAGCTCGTTCGGCTTCGGCGGCGCGATCTGTCACGTCGCCGTCGAGGAACTGCCGCGTCCCGAGACCTCACTCCTCCTGCTGGCCGCGGACTCCCGCGAGGCGCTGGCCGAGCGGGTCGAGGCGCTGCGCGACGAGACCGACCTGCGCGCGATCTGCAGCCGGACACCTGGCGACGGAACCTTCCGGCTCGCGGCCACCGCCCGCGACATGTCCGAACTCAGGACACGGCTGGACGCCTTCACCGGCGGTACGACGGTCGCCGGGCTGAGCGTCGGGGAGAAGGCCGCGCGCAAGCCGCGGGTGGCGTTCCTGTTCTCCGGCAACGGTTCGCAGTGGGTGGGCATGGGCAGGCAACTGCTCGCCGGCATGCCCGTGTTCCGCCGGTCCATGATGCGCTGCGACCAACGGATGCGGGAGCTGCTGGGCTTCTCGCTCGTCGACCAGATGCTGGCACCTGACGGCCGTATCGACGACATGGACGTCTTCCAGCCGCTGCTGTTCTCCCTCCAGGTCGCGCTGGCCGAGGCCTGGCGCTCGCTGGGGGTGGAACCGGACGTCGTCGTGGGACAGAGCGTCGGTGAGTTCGCCGCCTCCCACATCGCCGGCGCACTCGACTTCGAGGACGCCTCCCACCTGGCCGCCCACCACGGCCGACTCCTCCAGCAGCTGGCCGTCGGACGCGGCGACGGCATCGTCGTCATGACCGGCGCGGACGAGGTCGAGCAGTACCTGACCGGCCGGCTCACGGTGTCCGGCTACAACGGCCTGAACTCCACCCTGGTCACCGGCACACCGCAGGAGATCGACGACCTCGTCCAGCGGCTGACCGACAAGGGCGTCACGAACCACCGGGTGCGGATGGGCCACGCACCGCACTCGCCCCTGATCGACCACGTCCTCGCCCCTTTGAGGGCCGAACTCGAAGGGCTCACGCCCCGTTCCACCCGCATCCCGATGATCTCGACGGTCACCGGTGAACCGGTCGAGGGCACGGAGCTCGGACCGGACTACTGGGCGAGCAACCTGCGCCAGGAGATCCGGGTGGTCGACGCCCTGAAGAACCTGCGGGGCCACGACATCGACGCGGTGATCGAACTCAGTCCGCACCCCGTCCTGCTGAAGTCGGTGTCGGAGATCCTCACGGCGGCCACCCTGCCCTCGCTCCGGCGCGGCGCCGACGAGGCCTCGACCCTGCTCGGCTCGCTCGGCGCCCTCTACACCGCCGGCCTCCCGGTGCCGGCCAACCCGTTCCTCGCGGGTGACCGGGGACGTCATGTCACGCCGAGCCGGTGCGACGTCGTCGCGGACGAGCAGGTCCACCTCGTCCCCGTCTCGGCGCACACGCCGGCCGCCCTGGCGGACACCTGCCGTGAGTTGTCCAACCACGTCGAACGCGACACGGGTTTGCGGGTCCGCGACCTCGCCTACACGCTCGCGACCAGACGCACCCACCACGGGCGACGGCTCGCGCTGCTCGCCCGCGACCGTCAGGACGTCCTGGACCAATTGGCCCGGGTCGCCGCCGGTCAGTCGCATCCGGACGTCGCCACGGGCTCGGTCTCCGGCAACGTCGACCGGCGGGTGGCGCTGGTGTTCTCCGGCGGCGGAACCCAGTGGGTCGGCATGGGGCGGGAGCTGATGCGCACGCACCCAGGGTTCCGCGCCTCGATGGAGGCGTGCGACGCCGCCGTGCGCCTGGCCGGCGGCTGCTCGGTGCTCGACCAGCTCGCCGCCCCGGCCGACGAGGCCAGGTTCGAGGAGATGGACTTCCAGCAGCCCGTCCTGTTCGCCCTGCAGGTCTCGCTGGCGAAGGTCTGGCTCGACCTCGGCATCGAACCGACCGCCGTCGTCGGGCACAGTCTGGGCGAGGTCGCCGCCGCGTGTGTCGCCGGAACACTGTCGCTGGACGACGCCGCCCGCGTCGTCGTGGCCCGGTCGCACCTGCTCGAACGGAAAGCGGCGCCCGGCGCCATGATCTCGGTCGACCTGCCGGAGCAGGAGCTGCTGCCGCGGCTCGCCCCGTACGCCGAGCACGCGGCCGTCGCCGTGGTCAACAGCCCCACCAGCGCCGCGGTCTCCGGCTCACCCGAAGCCGTACGCGCCCTGGAGGCCGACCTGCGGCGGGACGGCATCTCGACCAGGAACATCAGGGTCGAACGGCCGGTGCACAGCCCCGGCATGGATCCGCTCATCGAGCCGCTGCGCGAGCGCATCGACGGCATCACCCCCCTGGCCAACACCATCGAGTTCCGTTCCACGGCGCTGGCCGACACGGTGAACCCGGTCACCGACGTGGACTACTGGGTGCACAACCTGCGCAACCAGGTCCGGTTCGCCGAGACCATCGGTGCGCTGGTCGACGAGGGTGTCAGCACCTTCATCGAGATCGGCCCCCACGAGACGTTGCGCGGCGCGGTCGAGGAGATCGCGCTGACCCGCGGCGCCCAGGTGCACGCGATCAACTCGCTGCGCCGCGACGAGAGCGACGTCCGCTGCCTGCTGGCGGCCGTCGCGTCGCTGCACGTCAGGGGCATCCCGCTGACCTTCGACTCGTTGTTCGCCGACGACGTCGAGGTCGTGGAGACACCGCTCGTGCAGTGGCAGAAGGACCGCTACTGGCTGGACACCGCACCGCGCCGCGACCTCGCGCCGGCCGCTGCCCCGGCCGCCGAGACCGTGGCCCAGGCCCAGGCCGAGGCCGAGGTCGAGCCGGTGGAGAGTCGACCGGCCGCGGACAGGCCGGTGGCGGAGGTCGTCCTCGCCGAACTCGCCGACGCCCTGGGCGTACCGGTGAGCAGGTTCGACGGGAACGCCGGCCTGCGCGAGTTCGGCCTGGACTCGATGCTGGCGATCCGCCTCGTCAACAGGTTGCAGGCGCTGTTCGGGCAGCGGGTGTCGCCGGTGGTGTTCCTGGACGGCCGGACGATATCCGAGGTCGTCGCCCATGTCGTCGGGACCGTCGAGGGGACGACGCCGACCGTGGCGGCGCAGCCGGCCCCGACACCGGTTCCCGAGGTGGTGGCCGAGCCGACGCCCAGCGCCGAGCCGGCACCGGCGTTCCTCGACGACCTGTCCGAGCTGGATGCCGAGGAACTGGTGGAGGAACTGGCCGCGCGCGGTCTGCTCGACCCCACCGACGCCCCGGCGTCGGAGCAACTGCGCGCCGACGGTCTCGGGTTCGAACTGGCGCCGGCGTCGCACGGCCAGGCCTCGCTGTGGTTCATGCAGCAGGTCGATCCGGACGCGGTGCCCTACAACTTCATGGTGGCCGCCCGGATCAGGACCTCGGTCGACCAGGAGTCGCTCGACGACGCCGTACGGTCCGTGATGGAGCGGCACCCCGCGCTGCGGACGGTCTTCGTCGAGGTGGGCGGCCACCCGTACCAGGTCATCCTGGATGAACCGGTGTACGAGTTCATCGTGGTGGACAGCTCGGACCTGGACGACGAACAGGCCCGTGAGGAACTGGCCGAGTACGGGCACCAGCCCCTGGACATGGACAACGGGCCGCTGGTGCGGGTCGTGCTGATGACCCGTGGGCCGGCGGACCACTATCTGCTGGTGCTGGTGCACCACATCGCGTCCGACGCCGCGTCGGCCGATGTGATGATCCGTGAACTGCAGGAGTTCTACGAGGGCGCCGACCCCGCCGCGAGCGATCCGGTCCCCCCGTACACGGACTTCGTCGAGTGGGAGCGCCAGTGGCTGGCCGGTCCGGCGGCCGACGTGGCACTCAACTGGTGGTCGCAGCAGCTGGCCGACCCGCCCGCGCACGTCGATCTGTCCGCCGCGCAGCGCCCACCCGGGGTCACCTACGAGGGGCGCGACCTCACGTTCCGCTGGAGCGCCGAGGAGACCCGTCGGCTCAGGGAGTTCGCGGTGCGCGAGGGTGTGTCGATCAGCACCGTGGTGCTGGCCGGCTTCTTCGCCACGCTCAACCGCGCGGCCGGCGTCAAGGACTCCGTACTGGCCACCGCCATCGCCCAACGCGGCGAGCCCGGCTGGGAGTCGGCCATCGGCTACTACCTGAACACGGTGCTGGTGCGGGCGAAACCTGCCGGTGACCGCACTTTCCGGGACCTGCTGGGTGAGGTCCACGCCTTCTCCCTCGGTCTGCTCGAGCACATGAACTACCCGCTCGACCGGCTGGCGTCCGTCCTGAAACCACCCAGGTCCGAAGGGCGACCCCCGTGGTTCGACGTCGCGGTGAACTGGCTGTCCTCGGACGCGTTTCCCCGCTCCACCAAGCTCTTCCACGGCCGGGGCGACACCATCGCCCCCGACAGCGCACTGCCGCTCGAACCGATGGCCGTGCGCCGGCACATCGCCAAGTTCGACCTGGAAATCTCGATGGCCGACATCGACGGCGAGGCGTTCGGCCACGTCCAGTACAAACCCCGCTACCTGGAGAAGGAGACCGTGACGGAGCTCCTCGCGCTGTACCGCACGGTGCTCTTCGCATCGATGGCCCAGCCCGACCTGGCACTGGAGGACATCGCGCCGAGCAGCGGTCCCGAGGGGACGGGCCGGTGAAGGAGTCCCCGTACGCCGAGTTCCTCGATCGAGCGGCCAAGAAGACCGAACCCGTCAAGGCAGGAGCCTTCCATGTCCGACAGCCCTGAGCAGAGCTACGACCCGGGTGACGTGGCCGTCATCGGTATGTCCGTGCGGGCGCCCGGGGCCCGCACCAAGGAAGAGTTCTGGGACAACCTCGTACACGGCAGGGAGTCCGTGTCGATCCTCGACAAGGACGACATCCACGTCGACGAGACCCTGATCCACAGCCCGTTCTACGTCCCGGCCTGCGGCGTGCTCGACACCTACGACAAGTTCGATCCGTCGGTGTTCGGCATCAGCGACCGGATGGCCGCCGCGATGACCCCGGAGAACCGGCTGTTCCTGGAGAGCGCGTGGGAGGCCCTGGAGGACGGCGGGTACGACCCGGATCGCGTCGAGGGCGAGGTGGGCATCTACGGCGCCAACAACGCGCAGACCGCCGCGCTCTACAGTTCCCCGCCGGACCGCGTGTCCGTCGGCCCGGAGGCGATGGAGGCCGGCGCGGCATGGTCGCCGGACACCATGACGTCCAACGCGCTGTACTACATGGGGCTGAAGGGCGAGGCCGTCACCCTCGCGGCCGTCTGCGCGGGCTTCCACTATTCGGTGCACATGGCCTGCCAGTCGCTGCTGCTCGGCCAGACCGACATGGCGATCGCCGGTGGCGCGATGGTCCGCCTGCCGCACCCTCGGGGGCATCTGTGGGAGGAGAACCGCATCCTGTCCAAGGACGGGCACTGCCGTCCGTTCGACGCCAACGGCACCGGCACCGTGCTGTCCAGCGGCGTCGTCACCGTGCTGCTCAAGCCTCTGGACGCGGCCGTCACGGACCGCGACCACATCTACGCCGTGGTCAAGGGTTCGGCCGTCAACAACAACGGCGTCAGCGCGGTGGCCTACGGTCTGGCGCAGCCCGAACGGCTGAGCGCGTGCATCGCCAACGCCATGCAGGTCGGTGGCGTCACCCCGGACACCGTCTCCATGTACGAGGCCAACGGGCTCGGTCTGCCGATGACCGACGAACTGGAGGTGCACGCGGCGAGCATGGCGTTCGGCAAGACCAACGCCATCACCTCGATCGGCGGCGTCAAGGGCAACGTGGGCCACGGCGGTGTCGTGTCGGGCGGCTTCGGCGCGATGAAGGCAGCGATGGCCCTGTACCACAAGACGCTGCCGGCGACGATCAACCTGACCGAGGTCAACGAGGACATCGGCTTCCCCAGCACCCCGTTCGTGCCGCAGATCGAGGCGGCGGACTGGGAGACGGAGTCCGGCATCCGCCGTGCGGGCATCACATCCATCGGCGGCGGTGGCTACAACGCGCACCTGGTGCTGGAGGAGCCGCCGAACGGCGTCGAACGCGCTCCCGAGGCCGAGGGAAGGCCGCGACTGGCCACGCTGTCCGCCCTGGACGACGAAGCGCTGGCTCGTCAGCGCGCGCGGCTGAAGGACTGGCTCGTCGCCAACCCCGACCTGCGCCTGGACGACGTCTGCTTCAGTCTCACCATGGGCCGCAAGGTGATGGACCGCCGCTGGGCTGCCGTGGTCCGCAGCCGCGCGGAGCTGATCGCCGCGCTGTCCGACGACGCCCCCCGCGGCCTGGCCACCGAGACCGCGGCCGCGCCGCAGGCGAACGTGGATTCCCTGCAGCGCAACGACAACGGGATCGTGCCGTCCGGAAACGACGGACTGGCGCTGTCCGATCTGGCCGCCGCCTGGGTGACCGGCCGGCGCGTGGACTTCGCCTCCCTGCACCTGGGGGAGGACAGCCACCGCGTGCCGCTGCCCACGTACCCGTTCAGGCCGCGCAGGTTCTGGCGCACGGACTGGTGACATGAGCACACCGGCGCCGGCCGTGCCGGACCCGGGCGACCCGACCCCATGGGCGGGCCGCGGCCGCAAAGGGTCCCGGCGCATCCATCGGGTCGCCGCCCCCGTACACCGGAGGTGTCGTGCCGGCGGACGCCGGGGCCCGGTGCTTGCGCTGCGGTGACGTCACGGCGGTCCGCCGGAACGCCCTGAACCGTTCTCGATCCCCGATCGGCTCAGAGCGTCCGACCCCGGCGGCACCCGGGACAGGCACATGGCCCTTGGTCACGGCCCCGCTTCCGCTGCCCACCCGAGACGAACGCCGCCGGCGCGAGCCCGCCACGCCGGCGGCGGGCCCGCCAGGCCGGACGCGGGGCCGCCGCCGACCGGTGCGAACGCGGCGACACGGCGCGGGAGTTGCCCCGGGTCACGTACCACGGTCGACCGAGCCGTCCTCGATCGAACCGGTCCTGCGCCTCGGACGAGCGCTCGTGCCCGTACCGAAGAGACACCTACCCGACCAGCGACCACCGGGAGCGCGAGTGAACATCTACATTTCAGGACAGGGGGGATTCGCGGTGGAGGTCGCGGATGCCCTGCTGGACGAAGGCCACAAGATAATCGGCGCAGCCGCCCCGCGCCTGCGCAAGGGGCACTCCGACGAGAGCAACGCGATGTCCTGGGACCGCCTGCGTGCCTGGGCGTACCCCAGGGGTATCCAGTGGACGGACTCGGCCGAGCTCCGCGCGATGCACATCCCGGACGGGGTGGACATCATCGTCGCCGCGCATTCGCACGCCTTCATCGGCCGCCGGACGCGCGCGAGGGCCGCCGTCGCCACCATCGGCTATCACCCCAGCCTCCTGCCGCTGCACCGCGGCCGGGACGCGATCCGCTGGACGATCCGCGACGGCGACAGGGTGACCGGCGGCAGCGTCTACCACCTCACCGAACGTACGGACGCCGGCCCGCTCGCCGCCCAGGAGCATGTGTTCGTGCCTCCCGGCTCGACCGCGCAGAGCCTGTGGCGCGACCACCTGGCTCCCCTCGGCGTGCGGTTGCTGGTGCGCGTGGTCGCCGACCTCGCCGAGGGCAGGCGGATCGAGGTGCCGCAGGACGAGAAGCTTGCGACCTGGGAGCCTGCGATGGACTCGGCGCCGCTGTTCAAACCCGAACTCATCGCGCTGCCCGGAGCGACGCCCGTGGACGGCAGCAAGTGGGCGCTGCACGCACAGTGAAGCCACGAGCGCGGAGCACGCGTCCGGTGCCGTCCAGGACGCCGGCCGGCTCAGCCGGTCGTGATCGGAACGTAGATCTGCTGGGCGGTCGTACGGAGGGCTGCCACGAAGTCACGCGCACGCCGGGTCGGCTTGCTGTCCCGCAAGGTCTGTACGCCGATGGACAGGTGGGGGAGGTCGTCGGTGATCTCCACCAGGGCGGTCCGGCTGCCGTCCGGAGTGTCCAGTGACTGGGGTCTGTGATGGGTCAACACGAATCCGACACCGGCCCCCGCCAATGCGCGCATCGTCTCCATTCCGGTTGCGGAAATGATCTGGGGCATGGGGATTTCGGCTTTCCGGAAGGCGCTCTCCACGTATGTGTAGTAACACGAGGAGGGTATGTCCGCCATCAGGATGGGATCGCTCGCCAGATCGGCCAACGAGATCATCTTCGCATCGGCCAACGGATGACTCTCGGCGATGAGCGCATACAGCTTGGGCCGGATCAGTTCTGTGAACCTGGTCTTCTCCGACGAAGTGGTGCTGTATGTGACGGCTAATTCACACGTGCCGTTCAAGAGCAGGTCTATCGGCGAGTGGACGTCATGGACGTTCACCGTCAGCCGGGGGTGGGAATCGGCGACCCGGGACAGGGTTCTCGGCATCAGGAACGAGGTGATCGAGTAATAGGATGCGATGTCGAGGCACCCTGCGGACTCGCCCTGGAGCCTGCTGCTGTAGTGATTCAGGGCATGAGCCTGCCTGAGGATCGCCCGCGCGTCGTTGATGAGCAACTTCCCGACCGGGGTCAGGCTGACACCTTTGGCGTGGTGGCGCACGAGCAGCTGGTTCGCGAGCTGTCTCTCCAGTCGCTGGATCGCGGCGGACACCGCGGACTGGGAGGCGTGGAGGCGCTCGGCGGCCTCGGATATGTTTCCGGTCTCGGCGATGGTCACGAAGTAGAGAAGCTGTGTGAGGCTGAACTCCGGCCGACGGCCCATCCGAGGTGGTCCTTTCGTTCCCGAACAGAACTTGGACCGCTGCTTTCCGTGAACGGAAAGGACAGCAGCCTTTGCGAGATATCCGTGGAATCCAACTATCAGGATTTTTGGTGTCTACCGGGGGAGTCCTGGGCGGCGTCCTGCTGAAATTTGCCTACGTGCGGGCGGGTGAGGTGGCTGTGTATGTGGCGGGTCGAGACTCCCCGTTGTGGGCGCGGTGCTGATCAGCACGGCTCGGCGGTTTCCAATTTTTATGAACGTGGCGCACGGCTGACGAGAAGTGAGCCGGGGCGGAGCGCGAGCTCCGCCGGCGGGCGGTCATGAGCGAGGCGACGGAAGGGCGGGTGGACGAGGGGCACCGGAAACGTTCAGGGATCACGCTTCTGGCAGGAGCTGGTTCTTCCTGAGTCGCTCGACGCCCTCCGTCAGGGTGGTGAGGTCCGGGCCGAGGTACATACGGGCGTACCCGCTGCCCGACAGCCGTGTCACCCGTGCCACCGGCCAGGCCGGGGACAGGAAGACCCCGGCCCGGACAGCACACGCGTGCAGGTACTCGCGCTCGTCGTCGGCGTAGGACCGCGGGACGGGGAACAGCGCGTACGGAGCCGCCGGACCCGCCACGACCCCGGGCCGGCCGGGTGGCAGAGCGAACTCCCGGACCACGGCCGCACGCTTCTCCTCCAGGCCCGACCGCTCCGCGGCCAGGTACCTCTCCACCGCCGCGCCGTCCGCCAGCCACTCGGCCATGGCGTACTGGAGATGGCCCGCGTAATTGAATGTGTGCCGGGGACGCAGCTCGTTGACGAAGTCGTCGAGGAAGCCCGGTTCGGCCAGCACCGACCCGATGCCCCAACCGTTGCAGTGGAACTGCTTGCCGAACGAGCGGACGCTCAGCCACGGCAGGGACGTTCCCGCCTCGCCGAGGGTCTGCAGGAGGACGGCGGTGGCGGAGGTGGCGGTGACGCCGTCCGCGCACAGCCCGAAGTAGGCGTCGTCCACCAGCACGGCCGCGCGCGCCTCCACGGCGATCTCGACCAGGGTCCGGACGACGTCCTGCGACCAGTTGTGGCCGGTCGGGTTGTGCTGGGCGTTGATGACGACCAGGGCCAGGTCGTCGGCGGACGCGGCCGCCTCGCGCAGGCCGGCGACGCTCGGCAGGAACCCGTCGTCGGCCGACGTCTCCGCGTAGCGGGTCCGGAAGCCCAGGGGCTCAAGGAAGCCGGCGTAATCCCACGCCGGAGCCACCGCCAGGGCGGACGGCCGGTCCCCGGCCGCCTGGTGCCTCACCCACTCCGCGAAGTCCCGCATGGCGCTGCGCGTGCCCGTCCATGTGACGGCGAGCTCCCACGTCCCGTCGTCGGCGAGACGCTGGGAGTCGGCCACGTACCGCTTCATACGGCGGCGCAGGGACGGCAGCCCGTACATCGACATCTGGTAGCCGTGCACGTCGTGGGGGACGTGGCGCAGGGCGTCGAGCAGCGCCCGCGGGGTGTCGTCCCAGGTCTCGCCGAGGGCCAGCAGCACCGGGGCGCCCGCGGGCTCCCCCAGCTCCCGGTACTCGCGCAGCCAGGCGACGTCCGGCAGACGGTTGGGCCGGACGTCGTCGTCGAGCATCCTGTCCAGGAGCGTCACGAGCCGGCCCCGACGACGCGACGGGACTCGTGGAGCACCGGCTCGGGGTTCGGGTGGGCCCGGCGGAACAGCAGGATCGAGTAGCCCGCGTAGGACAGGTTCTCGTCGAACAGCTCGTAGAAGTAGGTGAGCCGCTTGCGCAGGGCCGTGCGCTTCTCCTCGGGCTGCTGCTCCAGGTGCGGCTGGCGGAACACCGAGTCCACGTACCCCTCGATGCGCTCCGCGGACTGCCGGACGTACTCGTAGGGCTCCTCCACGATCAGCGTCGCCTCGGGGTGCGAGAAGACGTCGATCCAGTAGTCCAGCGAGGTCACCGGCAACGGCGCGGCGATGGCCTTCTCCACCCGGCGCCGCAGGTCCTCCGGTGGTGTCGTGCGGTAGTAGATCGGGACCGCCGCGAGGACGCCCCGCTCGGCCAGCACGCGGTAGTACTCGGCGGCGGCCCGCCGGTGGTCGTCCATGAAGGACGTCACGTTGCTGCAGAACACCAGCTCGAACTCGCCGTTGTCGTAGGGCAGGGACCGGCCGTCGCCGAGGTCGAAGGTGACGTTGTCGATCCCCGCCGCCGCGGCCTTCTTGCGGGCGAACTCGTTGGAGACCGGGTTGATGTCCAGGCCCACCACGGGGTTGTCGACCCAGCTGGCGATCTCGATGCTGGTGTAGCCGGTGTTGCTGCCCACTTCCAGCAGGCGCCGGCCGGGCCTGGGCCGCGTCAGTTCCAGCACCCGGCGGACCGTCCGGCCGCCACCCGAGGGCATGTTCGGCTCGTTGACCAGCCCCACCAGCCGGGAGAAGTCGAGCTCCCGGATCTCGGAAACCGTGATGTCGTTCAATGCGTCGAGTACGGGTCGGGAAATCAAGAGCGCTCCTGAAGGGTCAGTCGGAGATACGGAGGGTCGGCATGCCGAGCTCGACCGAGACGGCGCTGACGGTGGCGGGGGCGACTCCGAGGTCGCCGAGTTTCGCCAGCGCCTCGTCGCGGCCCAGCGCACCGAGCCGGACGTGATGGGCCATCTCGTAGACGTAGGGATGGAAGCCGTGACGGTTGATGTGATCGACGATCAGCAGACTGTTGAGCCGGCAGTTCGTCGAGCAGGAGTCGGTCTCCTTCGGTGGCACCCAGCCGAATTCACGGAGTTGCTCCAGCGCCCCCGCCTCGGTGTAGTCGGTCGCGTAGAGCGGGTTGATGAGGCCCAGGGGCTCGTTCACGGTCGGTCCGGTCCACAGGTCGAGCCCGGGGCCGAGCTGTGGATCGGCCAGTTTGACCGGGTCGAGGTTGCGGTCCGCCACCTCCCGCAGGAAGGAGGTCGGGACGAAGGCCGATGTCGTCATCTGGCCGGGTGTCCACCCTCCGGCCAGCAGGGGCACCCGGTGGGCCGACGCGATCTGGATGCCCACGGAGAAGACCAGCCCGATGCACGAACCGCAGGCCGCGGTCGAGTACTTGATGGTCTCCGGACCCATCTCCGTGGTCATGGCGGTCCGGTAGACACCGCTCATCAGCTTGCGGTGCGGCCGGAAGAGCAGGTGATCGGCGCCCACGGCGTCGACGACCGCGCGCATGTTGTGGGTCGTGGCCTGGGCGAGGAAACCGTTGTCGAGTGTCATGGCCAGCACCCGCAGACCGTGGTCCCGAGCCAGGGAGACCAGGGCCAGCGAACTGTCCTTGCCGCCGCTGTACAGCAGCACACAGTCGTACGACCGGTCGTCCCACTCCGCTCCGGTCGCCTTGCCGAGGGCCGCGTCGAGCACGGACCTGCTGTTGTCGATCCGCTCGCCCTCGTCCAGGCAGTAGCTGCACACTCCCGACTCGCCGAAGGCGATGCCGGGAAACGACTCCGGCAGGACACACCGGGTGCACACCCGCTGCTCACCCGTGACGAGCAGCTTCCCGTCCACTGTCTCCACACGCACCATGTCTAGGCACTCTCCTGGACTTCCGCTGGGACTTGCCGGTCCGATTCATGGGATTCGCCCCGCCCGCGGGAGGTCGGGAAGGCGAGCAGCACGGCGCTGAGCACCACGGTCGCGAGGCCGCCGACGAGCGCCGCCTCGTGCACGCCCCACCACGAGCCCACGGCCGCCACGGCCGTGATCGCGACGGGCCGCAGACCCAGGGAGATCAGTCCGTCGATGGCGAACACGCGGCCCAGGAACTCACCCGGGAGCCACCGCTGGATCACGCTGTGCCACACCGTGTCCGCGTAGCTGATGGCCACGCCGTACAGGCCCATCAGGACGAGGGGCACGGCGAACGAGACGGCCGCGCCGAGCGCGACCAGGACGGGTCCGGCCAGCGCGGCCGAGACGAACACGGCGGCGAGAGGGCGGGAGGGAGTCACCTTGACCGCCATGAGCCCGCCGACCAGATGGCCGCAGGACGCCACGGACAGCAGCAGCGCCCAGTCACCGGAACCGCCGTAGTCCGCATGCGAGATCAGCGGCCCGAGCACCTGGTTCGGCGCCACCGCGAAGCACTGGAAGAGGGCCGCGTGGCAGAGCCCGAGAGCCAGCCACCGACGTGCCCGCACTTGCGCGAACCCGCCGAAAGCCTCCTTCCACATCGAACCGGAGGCGGATGCGGAGCGCGGTCGGCGCACCCCGAGACCGCTGATCAGCACCGCGCTGAGCAGGAACGAGAACGCGTCGAGCGCGATGGCCGTCCCCGGCGACCACCAGGCCACGGCCAGTCCTCCGGCGAGCGGACCCAGGATCATCGCCGTGCTGTAGGTGATCGACAGCAGGGCCGTCGCGGACTGCACGGCGTCCTTCGGCACCAGTTGGGTGATCACGGCACGGGAGGTGGGGAAGTGGAACGCCGAGGCCGCGCCGTGCACGGCGTAGACGACGGCCAGCGCCCAGACGCTCGCGGTGCCGGTCAGGACCAGGGCGGCCGCGGCGGCCTGGGTGCAGACCCGGACGACGTCCGTCAGCAACAGCGTGGCGGTGGGGGACCGCCGGTCGCCCACCAGGCCGCCCGGCAGCATGAACACCACCAGGGCGACGGTGTGCGCCGCGAGCACGATGCCGAGCGCGGACGGGGCGTCGGAGATCTCCAGCACCGCGAACGGCAGGGCCACGAGCAGGAACGCGTCGCCCGCCGCGGAGACCAGGGTGGACAGCAGCAGCCGGCGCATGCCGGGGTGGGTGAGCGGAGCGAGCTTGGTCGACGTCACGGCTTGCCTCCCTGTCCCTCTTCGTGGTGCACGGACGGTTCCGCACCCTCCGGCACCGCGACGAGACGTCCGTGGCCCCTCAGCTCGGTCCCGCCGTCGGCCGCAAGGACCAGCTGCCCCTCCAGCAACTCCCGCAGCCGCTGCTGCTGCGACCTGCGGAGGTCCTCGTCCACCAGCGCGAGGATCTCCGGGATCGGCCGGTCGACCGGGTGGCGGACGCGGTAACCGTCGGACAGCCGGGCGTAGCTGCGGCCGTCCGCGGCCAGCAGCACGGGGGCGGCGCCGGTCCGGGTGAGAGTGCGGGCGCCGCCCGCGGTGTCCGGCGGGGGCGCGGTGCGGAAGTCCGCCAGCGCGGGGTCGGGGGACTCGGTGAAGATCTGCGTGGGCGTCACCGCACTCGCGAACTGTGCGGCCTGCCCCTGCTGCAGCTGCGCTCCGAACGCCATGACCCGTTCCGAGATGCCGACTTCCATGATCGCGTGTCCCGGCAGGTCCAGGTACTTCTCGTAGGTCTCGCCCAGGCGGTAGGCGAGCATCCACGGTTCCCAGCGGCCGGGCGCGGTGCTGAGCAGGGCGGCCACGCAGCGCTTGGCGTAGTGCTCGGGCGCGGGCGTCTCCACCAGGAGCAGGGGGACACCGACGTCCCGGGCCACACCGGCCAGCAGTGTGCCGATGTGCTGCCAGGCCTCGTCCTCCCGGGACTCCTCGATCGCGATGTGCAGCCCGATCGCCGGTGAGATGAACTCGTCGCGCACCAGTGGGCGCGGATTGGGCACGGGCCGGTAGGTGCCCTCCGGCGAGGCGATCGCGGCCGGGAGTTCGCCCTGCCGCACACGCCCGCGCAGATGGTCGATGTGGGCGGGGTTGGTGTCGTACCACAACACGCTGCCGTCGGGCATCCGGAAGCAGTCGAAGTTCTCGGAGATCTCCGAGGAGAACTCCAGGGACCAGGGATCGGCCAGGACCGGCGGATGGGCGTGCACCTGCAAGGGCCACAGCCGCCCCGCGTGCTCCAGCACCCGCTCGACGATACGGTCGCCGAGCTCCAGCCCGGCCCCCGTCAGGCTGGGCACGCCCGACGAGACCGGATGCCGGCTCAGATAGCCGGCGGTGACGAGACGCCTCTGATACGGCGGGAACTGCTTCGACGCTTCACGCAGCAACGCGCAACCCCCTCGCGCACGCGCGGAAGTGCCGCAGTGTCCGGTGGGGCGCGCTCAGCCGCCACTCGACGTCGGTGAAGAACCGGTCGACGACCTCCAGGAAGCCGTCGACGTCGGTCGAGCGGGCCCGGGTCCACGACTCGGCGAGCAGGACGTCCGGCTTCACCTCGTCGCCGTCCAGGGCGTACCCGAGGGAGAGCAGCCGCTGGTCGAGGCCGTCCCGCTGCAGTCGCGGGCCGGTGACGAGAGTGAAGTCCAGCCCCACCGACCGCAGGGTGAGGGCTCGTTCGCCGGTGAGGGTGTGCGCCCGGCACACGGTGCCGTAGCGCACGTGCTCCGGGATCCGGTGGTCGCGCCACGACCTGACGGCCTCGTGGCTGCGGACCGCGAAGGCGGGCGTCTGCCGCTCCCAGCCGTGGGCCGTCAGCTCCCGGAACAGCAGCAGCCGGGTGCCGCGCACCTCCGCGGGCTCCGGGACCAGCATCGCGTCCTGGTGCCCTTTTCCCGGGTGAAGCGTGGATCTAAGCACCATCTCGCTCTTTCAGTGTGATGGCCAATGGGTCGGTGTCCAGCCGGACTTCGGCGCCCAGCGGTAGGGACAACATCGGTTCGGTGTGACCGAAGTCGACGTCGGTCACGATCGGCACGTCGATCCCGTCGAACGCCCGCAGCACGGTGTCGTCGAAGTCCGCCCAGCCGCTCGCCGCCCGGCCCGGCCTCGCCCGGCGGGCGAAGACCACGCCGGCGACGGACTCCAGCTGCCCGGAAAGCCGCCACTGCGCCAGCAACGGCACCAGTTGGTCCGGTCCGGTGCCGAAGTCCTCCAGGAAGAGGACCCGCCCCGAGACGTCCGGCCAGTACCGCGTGCCGAACAACGAGGTCACCGAGAACAGACAGCCCGCCAGCAACCGCCCCTGTGCGACGCCGTGCCGCAGTACCCGCCACGGTGTGGCGGTGCGCATGGTGAGCGGGCGCTCGTCGTCCCGGTCCCACCACGGGTCGTCGTCGGTGTACTCGGACGGCGGCCGCAGCACGGTCGTCCCGTGGCCGCGCAGGGCGCCGCGCAGACTGTCGAGCGCGTAGGGGAACGGCCCGCCGAAGTGCCCGAACTCGGAGACGGCCATCGGACCGTGGATCAGCGACCGCACGCCCTGGGCAGCCATCGCCCACAACACGCAGCTGACATCGCTGTACCCGATCACCGGAACGTTTCGGCGGCGCACCAGCCCGTAGTCGATCCACGGAAGGACCTCCATGGCGGTGTATCCGCCCGTCGTGGCCATCACCGCACCGACCGACGTGTCCCGCAGCAGCCGGTGCAGGTCTTCGGCCACCTCGGCCGGCTCGGCCGCCCCCATACGGTGACTGCCCAGCGTGTGCGGGGCGGTGACGGGCTCCCAGCCCGCGGCCCGCAGCGCGGCCGTCGCCCTCGCCATCCGCTTGGGGAACAGGTGCGGGGCCGGTGAGGACGGCGTCCACAATCCGATGCGCCCGCTCTCACCGGCGCCCGGTCGGGCCGACTCCGGCCGGGTGGCCGGCCTGGTGGCGCTCACGGAACGATGTCGGCCCCGTGCGCACGGGGCAGCAGCTGCATGTCCCGGATGTCGTCGTGGTCCAGCAGCCACATGAAGAACCGCTCCAGGCCGATGCCGAACCCGGTCGTGCGCAGCGGCACGGTGTCCCTCATCTCGCAGTACCACTCGTACGGTTCGGAGGAGACGTCGTGCACTGCGAGCGCCCGGCGGACGTCCGCCGAGGTCTCGTGCCGCTCACCGAGGCCGACGACCTCACCGATACCGAAGAGCAGGTCGGCATTGCACGCCCGCTGCTCGGAGCCGTCCGCGAACGCCTGGTAGAAGGGCACCGAGAGGTGGTCCCAGTGGGTGATCCAGGTGAACTCGCCCAGCTTGTCCATCACGGCCCGCTCGCCCTCGCGGGTCAGCGTGCGCCAGCCGGCCTCCTGCTGTACGCCCTGACCCTCCACCAGTTCGGCGGCCTCGTCGAAGGTGATGCGGCGGAAGACCGGGTCGGCGGCGAAGGACTCGATCTTCGCCAGGTCGCCGCCGGCTTTGGCGAGGGCGTCCGCCTCCTCCTCCAGCACGCGGCGCACGAGATGAACCAGATACTTCTCGGCCACCTGTATTCCGGTGTCGAGATCTCCGGCGACCTCGGCCTCGCTGTGGAAGAACTGCGACAGATGGGAGGTGTCCGGCTGCTCGCCCCGGAACGACGGCATGATGTAGTACACGCTCTTGCCGGTGAGGCGACAGCCGTACTCCAGCATGAACTGCATGGAATCGGCCAGGTAGGTGGGCGTGCCGCCCAGTTCCACCTCGACGGGCAGTGAATCGCTGCCGAGGCCCATGGGGCTGGAAATCGACCCCGTGGTCAGCGGCAAGTGGATGGTTTGTCCACCGTTGCTCGTCCAGAATTCCGTGGTGGCGCGTGACACGACGTCCTGGAGTCCGGCGACAAGCCGGTACCAGGGATTTTCAAGAGCGAGTAGGTGGTGTTTCCCGGGATGGCGCCAGATTGCAGCAGGAGAGTAAAGGGATTCGGGCACGAAGGAACCTCGCTTCAGGAGTTCTACGGAACGTGCTCGGCGCTCTCGCGGCAGAGATCAGCGGGCGCTGGTGGGATCGGCGGAACCAGCGGGCTCGGTCGCCACGCGGTACTCCGTCATGACCTTCTTCATGGCGGCGTCGAATTCTGTGCGGTCGTCGGATCCGAAGATGACGATGTAGCAGAATTCCGCGCCATGGCTGAGGGAAAGGGTGTCCCCGACCTTGGCCACGGGCCAGACCCGCGCGACCCCGGGAATGGCCGCGACCTCGTCCACGGGCGGCAGCGTCGTGATGACGCCGGGCTTCTCCGGAGAGAGGTTGACAAATCCGACGTGGCGCCGGACCACCTCGCGCGGGTGGGCTCGGTCGGAGAGCAGACCACGGCCGATGATGTGCCACACGGGCTCGCCGAGGTGCTCGGAGACCATGGGCACGACGGCGCTGCCGCCCAGTCGCGTGCACATCTCGGAGAAGACCAGCTCGCCGTCGGCGGTCTCGAACAGCTCGACCTCGGTGACGGCATGGGTGACGTGGAAGGCGGCGTTCACCCGCCGACAGAAGTCCAGCAGCCGCTCGTAGAGCTGTGCGTTCTCTTCCCGCGGCAGCAGAACCGCCCCGTCGGGAAGTTGCGTGGTGCCGCCGGTGCGGCTTCCGATGCTGGCCAGGCGGGGTTCCAGATAGCTGCCGGCCACGAAGAACTCCGGCTCGCCGTTCACCCAGAGGCCCTCCACCAGCATCTCGCGACCGGTGACGAACTCCTCGACGGTCAGCTGGCGGGAGGGCAGGAGCGGTTCGTAATGGAAGTCGTCCAGGATCCGGTCGAACTGCTCCGGGGTGTCGGCCCTGCGGGTGCTCATCGTCCCGAAGCCGAGTGCGGGCTTGACCACCACGGGGAACCGGAGCGTGCGTTTGATGTGCTCGCGGCGCTCCCGGTCGTTGGGGTCGGGGAGCGAGAGTGAGGCCGCGGTGCGGATTCCGGCCGCCCGCACCCGCTCCTTCATGAGCCGCTTGTCGCGGACGGCCACCCAGTCCAGCAGGTCGGTGGGCTGTGCGGCCACGAGGCTCTGCAGGTAGCCGGCGCCGAGTTGGCTGAATTCGGTGAAGCTGATGACCTGGTCGATCCGCTCCCCGCGGAGCCGAATGTCCGCGGCGACCGCGGAAAGATCACTCAGCGCGTCGAAAGAAGAAACGCGGTAAACCCGTTCGGTGCGCTCGATCAGCTCGGGCTCCAGATGGTGGTGCTCGGCGTCGAAGTCGTCGAGGACCAGGATCACATCATTGCCCGAGTCGAGCAGGGTGGCTAAGAGCTCCCGCTCCCACTTGCACATGAGCAGCTTTTTCAGTTGCGTCAAGTTACTTTCCCCCGGTGCGGTTTCAGGTAGCCGGACGGCGGCTTCCCGAGACGATAGACCGTCCGTCGTGCACAGATCAACGGTGTATTGCTGGAAGTCCGGGACGGGAATGTCCGAATCTCCCGGATTAGTCGAAGTGTAGGAACTCGCGAAAGCTACGCACGCGATGGCGGAGGGCAGGGCGAGTGCTTGTGCCATCCTTGAACCGGCCAAGCTCCTGTGTACTATGGCCGCTGGTATGTGCCAGACGCAAGTAGTGGTCTGAGTATGTTGTTGCCCGTGTGGTGGCCGAAAGTGGTCCGCCCCTGCCTGCGGCACCGTATCGCGGAGGATTCGCTCCGCTTGATCAAAATGTTTGTGCAGTTCCGGCGAATCGGCCGGATGTTTCCGAGACCTGGCTCAAAACCTTCTGGAGACCTTTGTGCGCAAGCCTGCCATCCCATCGCCATCCTTATCGGGGGTGATAACCGGGCCCGACGTCGCGCCCGCGATCGTCCTGAGTCAGGTGTCCAAGGACTACACGCTGGCCCGGGGGCGTGCGGTGCAGGCTCTGGCGGACATCGATCTGACCGTCGCACCCGGCGAGTTCGTCGCGCTCATCGGCCAGTCCGGCTGCGGCAAGTCCACCGTGGTGCGGCTCATCGCCGGCCTGGAGGAGCCGACTTCGGGAAGCGTTCTGGTCGGCGGTGGCCCGCCCGCGGCCTTCCTCGCCGAGCGCAGACTCGGGGTGGCGTTCCAGGAGCACGCGCTGCTGCCCTGGTCCTCCGTGCGGGACAACGTGGCCCTCCCCTTCCGTATCGCCGGGCGGCCGGTCGACCGGGAGAAGGTCGGCCGACTGATCGACCTGGTCGGACTGGGCGGCTTCGCGGACGCCCGGCCCAGCCAGCTGTCCGGCGGGATGAAGCAGCGCGCCGCCATCGCCCGCGCCCTGGTCATGGACCCCGACGTGCTGCTGCTCGACGAGCCCTTCGGCGCCCTGGACGCCGTCACCCGGCGGCGGATGAACCTGGAACTCGCCCGCATCTGGGCGGAGCGGCGGATCAGCACCCTCCTGGTCACCCATGACGTGAACGAGGCGGTGCTGCTCGCCGACCGGGTCGTCGTCCTCAGTGCCCGGCCGGGCCGGGTGCGCCACGTGGAGACGATCGACGTGCCCCGTGAGAAGCGCGCCGCGGCCGGCCACGCCTCCGAAGTGCAGGACGTGGCACTGCGGTTGCTGGAACAGCTGGACCGGGACGGGACCGCATGAGAAGCGGAGTACGGACCCTCGCGCTCGGCACCATGGGAACGTTTGTACTGATCGCCGCCTGGGAAGTGATCGGGCGCGGCCGGTGGGCCGGCGCCGGCTGGCCCGCGCTGACCGCCGTCGTCGACTACGCGGACCAGCCGCAGATCCGGGACCTGCTGCTGCGCTCCCTGTCCGCCACGGCCGCCTCCGCGCTGAGCGGACTGGTGGCGGGGGCCCTCGCGGCCCTGGTCCTGGCGGTGCTGGGCGTGCTGCTGCCACTCCTGCAGCCGGGACTTGACCGTCTGGTCACCGTGATCAACGCCCTGCCCCTGATCGCGCTCGGTCCGCTCTTCGTCTCGACCGTCGGCAGGGAGGGCACGGCAACCGTCGTCGCGGCCCTGGCATCCTGCTTCGCCGTGTTCGTGGCGGCCACCGCGGGGCTCGCCGCCGCGCCCAAGGTCCACCGCGACCTGCTCACGACCCTCGGTGCCGGCCGTCGCCGGCAGCTGCTGCACCTGCGACTTCCCTTCGCCGTACCACTGTCGCTCGACGGACTGGCCCAGGCGGCGCCCGCGGCGGTGCTGGGGGCGGTGATCGGAGAGTGGTTCGGCGCCGACCGGGGGCTGGGCGTGCTGCTCGTCGGGGCCATGCAGAATCTGCAGACCGAACTGCTGTGGTCGGCCGGTCTCGCCACCACCTTGCTGTCCTTCGTCGCCTATGCGGTGGTCGGTGCCTGCCGCACGGCGGTGCGCGGGAGGTTCCTGTGAACCTGGTCAAGAGGTGGCTGATCCGCTACTGGCTGATTCTCGGAGTATTGGCCGCGTGGGGGACGTGGGTCCATGTCGGCTCTGTCAACGCCATCGTGGCCCCGAGCCCGGCCGCCGTCTTCCAGGACCTCCTCACGCACGCCCCCGCATACCTGCCCGACCTGCTGTGGACCGTCCTGATGAGCGTGGCCGGGCTGGTTCTGGGCATGGCGCTGGGCGCCTTGCTGGCTCTCGCCGTATGGGCCTCGCGCCTGGTCACGGGTGTCGTGACACCCGCCGCCCTGGTCATGCGGTCGGTACCGGTCGTCGCCCTGATCCCGGTCATCGGACATCTGGTGGGGTACGGTCAGAGCGCCGCGCTCGTGGTGACGGTGGTCGTCTCCTTCTTCCCTGCCTTCGTCCTCATCAACTCGGCGCTGCACAGCGTGCCCCGGGCCACCGCGGACCTCTTCACCGTGCTGGGCGCCGGACCGCTGAAGCGGTTGCGGCTGCTGCACGCGCCGCACGCCGTGGGCGCCCTGCTCGTCGCCCTGCGGACGACCGCGCCGAGCGCCGTGCTCGCGGCCATGCTGGCCGAGTACCTCCTCGGACAGCACGGCCTGGGCCGGCTGTTCGCCACCTCCGTCACCTACATGGACACCGCCCGCGCCTGGGGCACCGCGCTCGTGGCCATCGCCTTGTCGGTCGCCTTCTCGGTGCTGGCCCAACGACTGGAACGCGCCACGGCCGGTCGCTTCCACTGAAGTCGCCACAACCAACGGGGAGTTATCGCTTCATGGGCATGCCTGACCTCACACGACCCGCTCCGACCCGCCGTCAACTACTGCGCGCCTCCGGCGCGGCAGGGCTCGCCCTCACCGGTCTGCTGGCCGGCTGCGGCACCGGGGAGGCGGACTCCGGCGGCGGACAGACCATCAAGGTCGCGCTGGGCTGGATCAAGAACGTCGAGTTCGCCGGATACTGGATCGCGGCGGACCGCGGCTACTACGCCGACGAGGGCCTGACGGTCGAGTTCCAGGCGGGCGGCCCCAACGCGCCCGACCCGACGCAGTCGGTCGCGACCGGCAACGCCCACATCGGAATCCACCCCAACCTGCAGACCGTCGTCCAGGCCATAGCCAAGGGCAACGACTTCAAGCTCGTCGGTACCCAGTTCCAGACCGGACCCGGCGGCATGCTCTCGCTCGCCTCCGACCCGGTGCGGACACCGGCCGACCTCGTCGGAAAGAAGATCCTCGGCCAGCAGGGCACCCAGCCCACGATCGACGCCGCGCTCAAGGTGGCGGGGCTGCCCAAGGACTACACCTTCGTCCCGGTCGGCTTCGATCCCGCGCCGCTCGTCGAGAAGAAGGGGGCGGTGTACACCTGCTTCGTCACCAGCCAGCCCATCACCCTGGAGCAGAAGTACGGGATGAAGGAGGGGACGGACTACGTGTCCGTCACCACCAGTGACCTCGGCATACCCGGCTACGCCTGCCTGGTCTTCACCGGGAACTCGTTCCTGGACAAGCACCGAAAGGCAGTGGAGGGATTCCTTCGCGCCTCCGTCCGCGGGTGGCAGGACAACGCCCGGGACCCCGAGATCGCCGCCCGGCTGGCCGTCGAGAAGTACGGCGTCGACCTGGGGCTCGACCTCAAGCAGCAGATCCGCGAGAACGAGCTGCAGACCCCGCTCACCCGCAGCGCGCTGACCGAGTCCAGCGGACTGTTCCGCATCGACACCGAACTGCTCGGCGGAAAGATGTACGAGGCGTTGCGCGCATCGGGCGTCCAACGCCTCCCCGATGCCTCCGAGATCGTCGATCAGACAGTCCTGGACGCGGTGTTCAAGGGAAAGTCCGCCGTCTGACAAGTCATGTCCGCGGACGCATGGCCCCATGCTCCGCGAGCCATCCCAGGGAGACGCGATCGCGTGAACATGTCCCACACATCCCTGCTGTCCTCACTGACGAGGGCGGAGGACAGAGACGACTGGCACGCACTCAACACCGACCTGGACTTCCGCAAGGAGGTCGTCCTCGCCTGCCGCGAACTGGTCGACACGGCGTACGGACAGGGCGACGAGCTCGCCCTGTGGAACCTGCACGACATCCTGGCCCGGATATACGACGACGATTTCGGACCGCCCGGCGTGGACCGCGCCGACAAGGAGACCCAGCCGATCCACCGGGACATCGCCGCCGTCCTGGAGAAGGCCGTGCTGGAACGCGAACTCGCCGACATCACCGACGACGAGGTGTCCTCGTACCCCGAGGACCCGGACGCCTACGTGACCTGGCTGAAGGCGCGCATCGGGGACCACGGCAGCCGACGGCATCCGCTGTACCGGGAGTACCTGAGGAACGAGGCCGGCGTCGAGGAGTTCCGGTTCTTCCTGGCCCAGGAGTCGAACCTCGACCCCCGGTTCGACGACATCCTCGCCCTGATGCAGCTCGGTGTGTCCGGGCAGCAGAAGCTGGAGCTCGCGGCGAACTACTGGGACGAGATGGGCAACGGCGACCCGGCCGACGTCCACACGGCCATGTTCGCGCGGGCGCTGCGCACGGTGGGCGCGGACGACGCGTACATCGCCAAGAACCAGTTGCTGGAGACCAGGATCTCCGGCAACCTCTCCGCCTGCCTCGCCCTGTCGCGCCGGCACTATCTGAAGGCCGTCGGCTTCATGGGTGTGACGGAGTACATGGTCCCCATACGGTTCCGGGACTTCGTCGACGGCTGGCGCCGGGCGGGCCTGCCCGAGGACGGCGTCCGGTACCACGAACTGCACATCGGCATCGACGCGCAGCACGCCTCCGGTTGGTTCAAGAACGTCGTCAAGCCGCTGATCCGCGACGACCCGCGCAGCGGCAGGGAGATCGCGACCGGAGCCCTCATCCGCCTGAACTCGTCGCTGCGGTACCTGGACGCCGTGCTGGCGCACCTGCGCACCGCCACCGAACGCCCGAACTGAGGAGCCGACCATGGCGCTGAACGAGCTGGGATTCGACATCATCGACCTACCGGAAGCCACCCCGGAGCTCCTGGAGTCCTTCGACGACCTGAAGTTCGACGAGTACATGGGGGACAACCGCTACCGCCGCTTCGCCCAGTTCCGCATGTACCGGCAGGACGGGCAGTGGGAGTTCGAGCGGCTGCCGCTGCGTCCCTATGTGACGTTCTCCAAGTTCAACCCGGTGGCCGGCGGCATCCGTCGCCACTACGAGCCGATCGTCGCGGACTTCACGCCGCACATCCGGGCCGGCGCCATGGCCGTCCCGCTCGACACCGGCCAGGACTGGCAGGTGAACGTCCACCAGTTCCGGATCGTGACCCGCCCGGACACCTCCGGCACGATCGTCCCTGAGGGACCGCACTCGGACGGCCGGGACTACGTGCTGATCGGTGTCTTCGGCCGGCACGGCATCACCGGCGGCGAGATGACGCTCATGCCGCACGGCGGGGGAGAGCCGTTCTACCGGGGCACGCTGCGGGCCGGTCAGGCCGCGCTGCTGGCCGACCGGGACATGTGGCACGACGTGTCGCAGATCGAGCCGGTCGAGGAGCAGGGCCACCGGGACACGCTCATCGCCACCTGGGTGCCATGGGCCGACAAGTGGTACGGCGACGACTTCGAGGAGCGGGCCATCAGTGAGGGCTGAACACGACGTCTTCGGCGGCCGGCCCCTGGTGGCCGCGACCCGCCCGCCCCGAGCATCGGCACCAGGCCGGCGGCTGTGCCATCTGATCGAGATCACGGCGATGCCCGATGTCCGCTACAGCCTGATCCTGGGCTCCCTCCAGGCATCCGCACAGGCAGATCCGCAGGTGGCCGGCGCCTACCGGTTCCACAAGCACGTCCTGTTCCAGTCCCCCGATCTCATGGGGCGCCTCCCTCAGTGGGTGGAGGGGCTGGAGCGGCCCGACGTGGTCGCCCTCAGCGTGTACTTCTGGAACCGCGCCGGCGTCATGCTCGTCGCACGGGAGGTCAAGCGACGCTGGCCGGGGTGCACGGTCGTGCTCGGCGGAAACGATGTCAGCTATCAGACCGAGTCCGTCTTCCGTGAACCGGCGGTCGACGTCCTGGTACACGGCGAGGGCGAGCTGACCTTCACCGCGGTGCTGTCGTCCCTGGCCGGAACCGGCCGGCCCCTGGCGGACCTGCGGGGCATCAGCTACCGCGAAGGGGACCGCGTGATCACCACCGCTCCCGCGGACCGCATCAGCGATCTCAGCCTCATCCCGTCCCCGTTGCTCAGCGGGGTGTACGCGGAGGAGGACCTCGCGGCCTCCCGCACCATCATCCTGGAGACGAACCGCGGATGTCCGTACTCCTGCGCGTTCTGCTACTGGGGCGGGGCCACGAAGTCCAAGGTGAGGCCCTTTCCGCTGGAGCGCGTCAAGAAGGAGATCAGCCACGTCGTCGCCCACGCCCCGGAGAACGCGACCCTCTTCCTCGCGGACGCCAACTTCGGAATTCTGCCGCGGGACGTGGAGATAGCGGAATGGCTGGTCGAGGAGCTCCAGCGGCACGAGAAGCGGATGTTCCTCTACACGAACTGGGCCAAGAACACCAACAAGCGTGTCATGGAGGCGGCCCGGATCCTGTACTCGCACCGGCTGATATCCGCGGTGACGCTGTCGGCGCAGTCGTTCACCCCGGAGGTGTTGGAGATAGCGAGACGATCGAACATCAAGACCTCCTACTACCGGACGCTGCAGGAATCCTTCCAGAACCAGGGAATTCCCACCTACACCGAACTGATCTGGGGTCTTCCCGGAGAGTCCCTGGATTCTCATCTGGCCAGTGTGGAAGAGGTGATCGAAGCCGGCGGACACCCCGTGGTGTATCCGCTGCTGCTCCTCAACAACACCGAGTACTCGACCGAGCGGTTCCGCGGTGAGCACGGCCTGGTCACCAAGCGGCTGCCCTACCAGGTCTCGAATCCCGAGATGGAAGCCGAATTCGTCATCGAGCACAGCCGGATGACACAGCAGGAGTGGCAGCACGGCCTGGAGATCCGGCTGGCCGGGGCGGTGTTCCACGGCTGTCTGCTGCGCAGCGTCCTGTACCACCTGCACACGCGTGCCGGGCTGCGCGTGGTCGACCTGTACAGCCGTCTGGTCCGCTATCTCCACGAGGAATGCCGCATTCCGGAGGTCCGCGAACTCACCCGGAACCACCGGGCGTCGCTGCTCGACCCCGCGGCGCTGGACTCCGCGCTCATCGGCCGGTTCGTGACCGCGGGTTCCGTCCCGGAGCACCTGCACTATCAAGCCATCGTCCGCATGCTGGCGCACACCGGCGGCATGGCGCAGGTGGTACAGGAAGCGGCGGAATACCTGTACGCCGGGCTGCCGGAACCGGCCATGGTGCCCCGCGAGGAGTTCGACGCCATGGTCGACGTCCAGATCGCGATCGCTCGTTCCCTGGCCTGCGCCGTGCGCGGGGAAGCGGTGCGCACCACGGTGCCGCTGCCGGACGGGGTGCGCCGCGTGCTGGCCGCAGCAGGCCATCTGCCACCTGCGGATTCCTCGGAAGGCAACACGGTGGGCGAAGAGTTGGAGCTCGACAGTTCGGCGCTCGCCGAAACACCCTCCGACACCATGTTGCTGGCGATCTATCACGGCAGCATCCGGCTGCCACGCGCCCTGCAAGCAGCGAAAGCGGGTGTGTGAGCGATGTATCCGCGACCGAACTGCCGCACGTTAGCCGTACAGTACACTTGCCGCTCATTTAGCCGGTCGAGAGCTGCATAGCCAAGGAAACCGATGACCGAAAAGATTGCGCCAAACCAGTACGACCCGCGCCGCGTCGAAGCCCACTGGCAGGGCGTGTGGAACGAGCAGCGGACCTGGGAGGTGTCGAATTCCCCGGCACCCGGCGGTAAGTCCGCCTATGTGCTGGAGATGCTTCCTTACACCAGCGGAGAGCCGCATGTCGGTCATCTCAAGAATTACTCCGTGGGCGACGCGGTGGCGCACTTTCTTCGGCGCCAGGGGTACTACGTCCTGCATCCCATGGGCTACGACGCCTTCGGCCTGCCGGCCGAGAACCATGCCATCCGTACCGGCCAGCATCCCCGGGTCTCGACCGAGGCGTCCCTCGCCTCGTTCCGGGAGCAGTTCAAGCAGTGGGGCGTGTCGATCGACTGGACCCGCGAGGTCAGTACGCACGAGCCGTCGTACTACCGCTGGACCCAGTGGATCTTCGTTCAGCTGCTGAAGGCGGGCCTCGCCTACCGCAAGCAGTCGGCGGTCAACTGGTGTCCGACGGACGCCACGGTGCTCGCCAACGAGCAGGTGGTGGACGGCGGTTGCGAGCGCTGTGGCACGCCGGTCGAACTCAAGCAGCTGGAGCAGTGGTTCTTCCGCATCACCGACTACGCGGAGCGGCTGCTGGGAGACCTGGACGGCCTGGACTGGCCGGAGCACGTGAAGACCATGCAGCGCACCTGGATCGGACGGTCGGCCGGTGCCGAAGTCGTCTTCCGGGAGGCCGAGTCGGAAGGTGAGATCAAGGTCTTCACCACGCGCCCCGACACGGTCTTCGGTGTCAGCTTCATCGCCCTGTCGCCCGAACACCCGGAGCTGGAGCGGTTCGTCGCCGACTCACAGGCCGACGCCGTACGGGAGTACGTGAACGCCGCCCGGCGCGCCGGCCACAGCGACCGGGGCAACGAGCAGCGGCCGAAGACCGGTGTCCTCAGCGGAGTGCACATGGTGCACCCCTTCACCGGCGAGAAGATCCCCGTGGTCGTCGCCGACTATGTGCTCATGGAGTACGGCAGCGGTGCCGTGATGGGTGTCCCCGCGCACGACGAGCGGGACTTCGGCCTCGCCCAGGCGCTCGGCCTGCCCATCGTCCCGGTCATCGGCCGACCCGACGGCGAGGAGACCGAGCTGCCGTTCACCGGCAGGGGAGTGGCGGTCAACTCGGGCGCCTTCGACGGTCTGCCGACCGAGGAGGCGGCGACTCGGGTCGTCGCCGCCCTCGCCGAGAACGGCCAGGGCGAGTCGGTCGTCAGCTACAAGCTGCGGGACTGGCTGGTGTCACGGCAGCGCTACTGGGGCTGCCCGATCCCCGTCGTCTACTGCGACGGCTGCGGCATCGTGCCGGTGCCGGAGGAGCAACTCCCGGTGGAACTGCCGGACATCGAGGACTTCGCCCCCAAGGGCAAGTCGCCGCTGGCCGCCGCGGAGGACTGGGTGCGCACCCAGTGCCCCGACTGCGGCGGTGCGGCGCGCCGGGAGACCGACACCATGGACACCTTTGTCGACTCCTCCTGGTACTACCTGCGCTACTGCGACGCCCGCAACGACCAGGCGCCGTGGAGCCAGGAGGCGGTCCAGGCGTGGATGCCGGTCAACCAGTACATCGGCGGCGTGGAGCACGCCATCCTGCACCTGCTCTACTCCCGCTTCCTGTGCAAGGCCCTCGCCGACCTGGACCTGCTGCCGGTGCAGGAGCCTTTCGGCACGCTCTTCACGCAGGGCATGATCACGCGTGACGGCGCCAAGATGTCCAAGTCCAAGGGCAATGTGGTCTCGCCGCGGACCATCGTGGAGAAGTACGGCGCGGACACCGCGCGTGCGTACATCCTCTTCATGGCGCCGCCCGAGGCCGGCGGCGACTGGTCGGACGAGGGTCTCGAAGGCGTCTACCGCTTCTTCAAGCGGGTCTGGCGGTACACCGAGACGATCGAGGCCGCCGAGGGCGAGGTGATCGGGGCCGCCGCGGACCCCGAGCGCGACCTGGCGCTGCGTCGCAAGACGGCCTGGGCCATCACCAAGGTCACCGAGGACATGTCCGGCCGTTACGCCTTCAACACGGCGATCGCCGCGTTGATGTCGCTGTCCAACGAGTGCAGCCGCGCGCTGCAGGACGGTGTGTCGACCGACGTGGCCCGTGAGGCCGTCAGCACCCTCGCGTCCCTGCTCCAGCCGTTCGCCCCGCACATCGCGAGCGACGTCTACTGGCGGCTGACCGGGAAGTACGTGTGGCAGGACCCCTGGCCCACCGCCGACGAGGAACTGCTGCGCACCGAGACCGTGACCCTCGTGGTCAAGGTCAACGCCAAGGGCCGCACCGAGCTGACCGTGCCCGCCGAGGCCTCGGTCGAGCAGATCGAGGAAGCGGCGAAGAACCTGCCGGTGGTCCAGGAGGCCGCGAAGGGACGCACCGTCAAGCGCGTCATCGTGGTCCCCGGAAGGCTGGTGAACGTGCTCGTCGACTGACCGGCACCGAGCTGGGCGCGGTCCGGTCCGACCTGGTCGTCGGCCGGACCCGGCCGCCCCTGTCCGGGCACCTCGCAGCGTGAACGGGTGGAGATGACTGCCGAGTTCTTCAAGTACGAAGCTCTGGGAAACGACTACGTCGTGATCGACACCACCAGGTCCTCGCTCGCGGCGGACGGCGAGGTGGCCCGGCGGGTCAGTGACCGGCGCCGGGGAGTGGGCGCCGACGGGGTGATGTTCGGACCGCTCGACGCCGAGGGCCGACCGGGTCTGCGGGTGTTCAACGCGGACGGCAGCGAATGTCCCGGCAGCGGGAACGGGCTGCGGATCTTCGCCCACTTCCTGCGCGAGCGCGGCCACGTCGGCCAGGACCGGTTCAGCCTGCGCACGGTCTCCGGCACGGTCGAGGTCCGGGTGCTGGACCTCGCACGCGGGCTGGTCGAGGCGTCGCTCGGCCCGGCGGCCGTGCGGCCCGTCCAGCCGCTGCCCGTGGGCGACCGCACCTTCGACGTCAGCCTGGTCACCGTGGGGTCGCCGCACTGCGTGGTCGTGGTGCCGCAGGCCACGCGGGACCTGGCCGAGCGGTGGGGCCCGCTCATCGGCGGTCACCCCCGCTTCCCCGACCGGGTGAACGTGGAGTTCGTGACCGTCCTCGACCGCTGCGCCCTCGCCGCCGAGGTGTGGGAGCGCGCGGCGGGATACACACCGGCCTCCGGAGCGGGAGCCTGCGCCGCCGCCCTCGCCGCGCACCGCCTCGGCCACGTGGACTCCGAGATCGACGTCAGGATGCCGGGGGGCCGCCTTGAGGTGACCATCGGCGCCGCCGGTGACGTCGCGCTCCGCGGTGGCGTACGCAGGATCGTGGAGGGCGTTTTCAGCGACGCCTTCCGGCAGGACCTGGCCGAGGTCGCGGTGCCCGGAGGGCTCTGACCTCCTTCCGTTCATGCATGTGTGCCGAGAACCCGTTCTCTTCCGTCTGCGTGCCCTCAAGGAGCCGGATGACCAGCCCGACCGTCCCTGCGCACGTCCGGGGCCTGGACCCCTTTCACCCTGACGTCCTGCGGGACCCTCACCCCGTGTACGCGTCCCTGCGCGACGCGGGCCCCGCGACATACCTTCCCGACCGGGATCTCTGGCTGGTTCCCCGCTACGAGGAGGCGTCCGCCATCCTGCGGAACTACCGGGAGTTCATCTCGGGGCTCGGCGTGGGCTACACACGGGTGCCCGACCACGGTTACCGCTACCCCCTCGTCGACACGGATCCGCCCGACCACACGCGGATTCGCCGGGCCGTGCAGGGATGGTTCAGACGAGCGGAGATGGCGGAACTCCGGCCGGGCGTGCATGCCGTGGCCGAGGAACTCGTGGCGGCGGCCGTCGACGCCGGGGAGGTGGACGCGGTCGCCGCGCTGGCCCGGCCATTGCCCGACCTGACGATCCGGCTGCTCACCGGAATCGTCCCCCCGAGCGCCGAGACGATCGCGGCGTGGGCGGATGCGGTCGGTCAGCTCGCGGCGCCGGATCTGGAGCCGCGGCACGCGGAACTCGCGGCGCGGTCCCTGGAATGGCTGAGCACGGAGGGCATGGAGGCGTTGCCCCCGCACTGCATGGCCCGGGCCCTCATGGAGACGGGCGGACACGATGGCGGGCTGGAGGCGGACGGCCCCGAACGGCTGATGACGCTGGACTCGATCTGGCTCGCGGGCATCGACTCCTCCAGCAGCCTGCTGGGCAACGCGGTGCACGCCTTCTGCCGGTTCCCGGAGGAGTGGGACCGCGTCCGGTCCGATCCCGCGCTGATACCCAACGCGGTGGAGGAGCTGATGCGTTGGGACTCGCCCTTCCGTGCCTTCTACCGGCGTACGGTGGCCCCGGCGGTCATCGGCGATGTGCACATTCCTGCCGACGCCGACGTCTGCGTCATGCTGGGCTCCGCGAACCGGGACCCGCGGCGCTTCGACCGGCCCGACCGGTTCGACGTCACCCGAGCTGACGCCAAGGCGCACCTGGCGCTCGGCGCCTCCGTCCATCTCTGTCTCGGAGCGCCTGTGGCCCGCCTGGAGACCGTCGAGTTCCTCACCGCGCTCGCCGGGCGCGTCCGCCGTTTCGAAGCGGCCGGAGAACCGGTGCGGGCCCGGAGCCAGACGATGCGCAAGTTCGACACCCTGCCCGTCCGGTTGGTACCTGCCTGACCCCGCGTCCGCGTCGCGCCGGCTCGCCGCCCCGGCCGGCGCGCTCGCCCTCGCGGTGTCGCAGTGTGCCGGGCGACTTCACCCGGCCGGCCGGCCCTGCCGTGTTCGGGCCGGCATCTCGGCCGAGATCCTCGCGATGACGTCCGTGGCGTGCGTGTCCAGGTAGAAATGCCCGCCCGGCCAGATCCGCAACTGGAAGGCGCCGTCGGTGTACTCCCGCCAGGCGGTGGCTTCCTCGGCCGACACCATCGGGTCCGCGTCGCCGATCAACGCCGTGATCGGACAGGTCAGTTTCGGCCCCGGCGCGTAGACGTAGGTCTCCGCGGCCTTGTAGTCACTGCGGATCGCGGGGAGCACCATCGCGGTCATCTCGGGGTCGTCGAAGACGTCGGGCGCCGTTCCGGCCAACGACCGTATGTGCGCGACGAGTTCGCGGTCGCCGCGCTCGTGGAGGTGCTCATTGCGGTTGAGGGCGGGGGCCCGCCGCGACGACACGAACAGGTGCTCGATCTTGGTGCCGGCCGCTTCCAGGCGCCGCGCCACCTCGAAGCCCACGGTCGCGCCGAGACTGTGGCCGAACAGATACAGCGGCTGGTCCGTCAGCGGTCGGATCACCTCGGTGACCTCGTCGGCCAGCTCGGCGACCGTCTCCCGGCGCCGTTCCGCCAGGCGTTCCTGCCGCCCCGGATACTGGATCGCGAGCACTTCGACGCCTGGCGCCAGCGCCTTCGACACGGGCATGTAGTAGCTGGCCGCACCACCGGCGTGCGGCAGGCAGACGAGTCGGGCGGGCGCCGGGCCCGCCGGGTGAAAGCGGCGGATCCACAGGTCGGGGTCGACAGCCTGCATGCGATCGCTCTCCTTGTCAGAGTGTCAGGGGTGAGGTCGTGTCCGGGACGTCGACGTCCGCCGGTCTTGGGGTCGTTCACGAATGGGTCGGGGTCGTCCGGAATGCCGAAAGACCGTCAAAGGCTGCGCGTCGGCCAGACTGTCCGAAAACTCGCGGGACTTCACGGACTCGATTCGAGGAACAGGGAATGAATGTGGGTGGGGAATGCCTGGCGCCAGCAGCATGACGGTCCGTCAACTCCCGCTCAGAATAGGCAGAACGCGCTTCGACGCAACTGAGTTCGGGCGGTCTGGACAGCGGGCGAGTGACACTGCAAGAGTACTCGGTATGAAGATCATGTACCACGAGCCCCCACGGTCTGTTCCCCTCCCTCTGGCGTCCGGCAATGAGCGCCTGGAAAACAACACGACACGGCATGGCCATTTCGCGGATACCGGCGCCGCCTTATCCGAATACCCGCCACACCTTCTTGTGCCCGCGTTACCCGATATGCCTGCAGAGGGTGAGGTGTTCACCCCATCATGGCTCGCAGGACACCTCCTTCGGGCGTCGGTCGGCCGGAAGCATGACGGTGGAACGGCCGGCCCGCTGTCCTCCCGCGGCGGCACCCGGGTACGCCCCGGCGAGCGTCGGCCGGTCGACGGCGATCTCCCCGGGGTGCCCGCATGACCAGTACCGAAGTGACGCCACGACACAAGCCCGGACTGGCACTAGTGGTACTGGCCGGGGCGCTGGCGCTGGATGTCAGTGGCCTCGGGGTGCTCAACGCCGCCCTGCCGTCGGTCGGAGCACGGTTCGACCTGGACGACACCACGCTCCAGTGGGTCATGATCGCCTACGCCGTGACGTTCGCCGGCTTCCTGCTGGTGGGTGGCCGGCTGGCCGATGTCCTCGGCCGACGACGCGTGTTCGAGTTCGGTATCGCCCTGTTCACGGTGGCCGCGTTGGTCGGGGCCGTCGCCCCCGACATCGGGGTGCTGCTCGGCGCGCGGGCGGTCCAGGGCATCGGTGCGGCCTTGTCCGGTCCGGCCGCACTGGCCCTGCTGACCGAGGTGTTCGAACCCGGCCCGGCGCGCAACAGGGCACTCGGCGTGTACGCGGCCGTCGGAGCGGCGAGCTTCAGCGGCGGGGTGCTGCTGGGCGGCGTACTGACCCAGTTCCTCGGCTGGCGGTCGGTGCTGTGGTTCTCGGTCGTGGTGGGAATGGCCGTGCTGGCCGCGACACGCGCCGGGCTGCCAGGCGGAGTCGGGCGCGGCGGCCAGTTGGACCTGCCCGGTGCGGTCTCCGGCACGGCCGGCCTCACCCTGCTGGTCGTCGGCGCGAGCACCGGCGGCACATTGGCCTTGTCCTCACTCGGCCTGGCAGTGGTGTTCCTGCTGCTCTTCGTCGTGCGCGAGCACCGCACCACGGATCCGGTGCTCCCTCTCGACCTCTTCCGGGTCACCTCGGTACGCACCGCGAGCCTCGCGGCGTTCCTCCAGTACATGGCCTCGGTCGGGATGCTGTTCTTCGCGCCGCTGTATCTGCAGGGGATGCTGGACTACTCCCCGTTCGAGTCCGGTCTCGCGCTGGTGCCGATGTCGGCGGGCGTGTTCCTGACCGCCAACTTCGTCACCGGGCGCCTGCTCACCAAGTACACGCCGCGCATGCTGATGACCGTCGGGCTCGTCCTGATCGGTGGCGGAACAGCGCTGTGGATGAGTACACCGCCCGACGGCGACTATCTGTTGCATGTGCTGCCCGGCATGGTGATCAGCGGTATCGGTCAGGGACTGAACTTCCCCGCGATGACGTCCGCCGCGCTCACCGGCGTCGAGCCCGAACGGCACGCGGTCGCCGGGGCGGTGAACGTGGTGGCACAGCAGATCGGCGCCAGTATCGGGGTGGCGGTCATGGTGCTGATCGCGGCGACCGGCGACGACCAGCTCACCGGCTACCATCTCGCCTATCTCGCAGCCGGTGTCGGCTGTGCGCTCGGAGCGCTGGTCATCGCCATGGCGGGCCGACGGACCGGCACGGCCTGAGGAGCTCACATGGGGAACGGCTCGCGGGGCGACAGGCCACTCGGCGCGGTGGCCCCGCGAACCGCCGATCGTCGCGAGGTGGCCGGGAGCCCGGGGTCCGGGCGTACGGGCCCCACGAGGCCGCGCCGGCGCAGGTGGCCGGTGTGGTTCCTGGCCCTGTGCGCGGCGTGGGCGCTCGGTGCGCTCGCCTGGGCGGCCGTCACGCTGCTCACGCCGGCCGGTGACGGCCCGCAGGAGGCGGTGGAGCGCAAGGCGGGGATGCACCATGAGCAGCATCGACCCGCGGGGCGCTACTACATACCGACCCACGCCGAGGTGACGGAGGACGGCACCGCCGTGCTCCGGTACGAGGTGGGCGACAGCCAGGACTCCGGCGTCGAGGACTTCCTCCGTACGTACGGCGTCGACGCCGAGCCGCAGCGCACCGGCCCGGCCGAGGTGACGTACTCCGACCGCTTCGGCGACGTACGGCGAACGTTCACGGTCACGTACAACCCCTCGCCCGAGCCCGGCGGGTACGACTACGCGCGGATCACCGTCAGAGCCAGGGGCACCGACACGAGCTGAAGGGCCATGGCAGCGCTCTCCATGGCTCATCATGAGCAGAGCGCGGCGCATCACGGAGCCTGCGAACGAGCGTGTCCGACCTGTGGGGGGGGAGCGGAGGTGTGTCGCATCCGCCGGATGGTCCGCGACGGTGTGCGGGGGGTGGCGCACGTGTCAGGCGGCGTGGCCCGCCGGCCGGCCTCCCCGGTGCTGCACCCGCCGCTGCGCGTATGGCTCGGGCTGATCGCGGCCGTCGGCGCGCTGGCGGTCGTCGTGTTCGGCGTGCTGTACGCCGGCCACAGCGAGCCCGCCCGGGTGGACAGGTGGATCGTCCGGCCGACCGCGGACAGTGCGGGGCCGCCGTGGCGGTACCTCGCCCTGGCCGTCGACTTCCTGGGGGAGCCGGTGGGAGCGGCGACGCTGGTCGTGGTCACCGTGACCGGCTGCCTGCGGCTTCGGCACCCGCGCGCGGCGGTCCTCGCCGTCGCCGGTGCCGGCCTGGCCGTGGCGACGACGAAGGTGCTCAAGCCCTTGGTGGGGCGCACCATCCACGGCGACGGCAACCTGTCCTACCCGAGCGGGCACACCGCCTTCCTCACCGCGCTCGCCGTCGTGGTGGCGCTGCTCGCGGCCGGCCGGGCCGGCCTCGGCAGGACGGCCGGCACGCTGGTGGTGCTCACCGCGGCACTGGTCGCCGGCGGCGCCATGGGGTGGGCGCAGGTCGCCCTGGGTGCGCACTACCCGACCGACGTCCTGGGCGGCTGGTGCACCGCACTGGCGGTGGTACCGGTGACCGCGTGGCTGGTCGACCGGACGGCCGACCGGACGGCCGACCGGACGGCCGACCGGACGGCCGACCGGACGGCCGACCGGACGGCCGATCGGCCGGTCGACCGGGCGGCCGACGCCGGCCGGCAGGAGCTGCGCTGACGCCACGTCATACCGAGCGGCGGAACACGGGCTTCACCGGTCGCCCGCCCGTCCAGGGGGTGGGGTCGGCGGCGTCCAGTGCCTTCCGGTACACCGCACACGCCTGGGCCACCACCTCGACGGTGTGGTCGATGTCGGCGTCGCTGAGCGCGCTGCTCACCACGAACGACGGGGCGAGCACCCCGCCCGCGAGAAGTCGGCGCAGGAAGAGCGTGCGGTACCGCTGCGACGGCCGCAGGTTCTCGTCGAGGGTGGCGAAGACCAGGTTGCTGGCCCGGCCCCGGACGACGAGGTGGTCGCCGACGCCCATGCCGGCCGCGGCGGCGCGGACCCCGGCGGCCAACCGCTCGCCGAGGGCGTGCAGTTGCGCGGTGACGCCCTCCTCCACGTAGGTCCTCTGCACGGCCATCGCGGCGGCCAGGGAGTGGGTCTCCGCACCGTGCGTGGTGGACAGCAGGAACACCCGGTCGCCGGAGTGACGCAGCCCGCCCCGCTCCATCAGTTCGCGGCGGCCGGCCAGCGCGGAGACGGCGAACCCGTTGCCCAGCGCCTTGCCGAAGGTGGAGAGGTCCGGGACGACGCCGTACAGGCCCTGGGCGCCCGCCTCGGACCAGCGGAAGCCGGTGATCATCTCGTCGAAGACGAGAACGCAGCCGTGCCGGTCGGCCAGTTCGCGCAGGCCTGCGAGGTACCCAGGCGGCGGCTCGGTGTGGGTGGCGGGTTCGAGGATCAGGCAGGCGACCTCGTCCTGGTGGCGGGTGAGCAGCTCCTCAACGGCCGCCAGGTCCCCGTAGGGGAACGCCACGGTGAGTTCGGTGGTCGACTCCGGGATGCCGGCGGACATCGGTGTGGTGCCGATGAACCAGTCGTCGACGGAGAAGAACGGATGGTCCGCGCAGAGGGCCACCCGCGGGCGCCCGGTGGCGGCGCGGGCGAGACGCACCGCGGCTGTGGTGGCGTCGGAGCCGTTCTTCGCGAACTTCACCATCTCGGCGGTCGGCACCGTCGCCAGGAAGCGTTCCGCGGCCTCGACCTCCACGACGGACGGCCGGACGAAGTTGCTGCCGCGGTCGAGTTCCCGCCGCACCGCCTCGGTCACCCGCGGGTGGGCATGGCCGAGGCTGACCGACCGCAGGCCGGAGCCATACTCGACATAGCGGTTGCCGTCGACGTCCCACACATGGGCGCCGCGGCCGTGGCTGATGACCGGGGCGAGGTTCTCGGGGTACTGGTCGTCGCCCTTGGCGTAGGTGTGCGCGCCGCCGGGGACCAAGGCGTGCAGCCGTTCGTTCGCCGCCTGCGACCGGGGGAGGAGGAGCTCTTCCACGCCGACTTCATCCTTCCTGCTGCTTGAGGACCTCGGCGAGGCTCGGCGCCTCCCGGTCCCGCTGGGACATCGAGGTGACCGGCAGCGGCCAGGGGATCGCGAGCTCCGGGTCGTCGAAGGCGATCGTCACGTCCTCGGCCGGGTCGTGCGGGCGGTCGATGCGGTACGAGGTGTCGGCGGTCCCGGTCAGCGCCTGGAAGCCGTGCGCGCATCCCGCCGGGATGTACAGGGTCGCCTGTGTCTCGCCGGACAGTTCGAAGAAGGTCCAATTCCGGTACGTCGGTGAGGTCGGCCTCAGGTCCACCACCACGTCGAAGATCCTCCCGTACGAGCACCGCACCAGCTTGGCCTCGCCCGCGCCGGAGCGCAGGTGCAGGCCGCGCAGCACGCCCCGGACCGAGCGGGACAGGCTGTCCTGGACGAAGGCGTCCGGGTCGAGGCCCACCGAGCGGACCACGTCGGCGTCGAAGGTGCGGCAGAAGAAGCCGCGTTCGTCGGCGTACGGCGTCGGCTCGAAGAGGAACGCGCCCGCGATCTGCGGGACTTCGGTCGCTTTCATGGAGTCTCCTGCCGGGGGCGGCGGTGGGCGTGGGCTCGGGCTCGGGTGCGGTCGGGCGAGCGGAACAATGCCGCGGTCAACTCGGTGAACTGCTCCCTCAGTTCCGCGGCGGCGACCAGGTTCCGCTCGGCGAGGGCCAGCCGCAGCTCCGCCGATCGCTTCTCCAGCTCCCGGAACTGCTCCCACAGCCGGTCGGCGTCCATCTCGCGGGCCGGATGGCAGTACGGGCCGAGGCCCATCCGGTCCATGAGCGCGTCGCTCTTGGCCGCGTAGCTGAGTGCGAGGGTCGGCGTTCCGGCCTTCAGCGCGCAGACCAGGTTGTGGTACCGGGTCGCCACCACGGTGTCGGCAGCCGCCGTCTCCCTCATCAGGTCGGCCAGCGAGGCCGCCTCGGCCGCGGTGACCAGCGGTGAGTCCACCGCGTCGAGGATGGCGGCGACCACCGGCGCGTCGCACTCGTCCCCGGTGAGCAGCCGGACCGGCCTGCCGTCCGCCACCAGCGCGCGGACGAACCGGGTGGTCCCGTCGAGGTAGCGCCGGTGGATCTCCTCGGCCAGGGCGCGGTCGTCGTTGCCGCCGTGGAAGTCCATGACACCGACGCAGACCAGGCCCGGCGGGCCGTCCGGGGGCGCGCTCGCCTCCGGCGCCGGCAGGGCGAACGCCAGGTCCGGGTGGACCTCGTCGTGCACGGTGTCAACGCCCATCTCCCGCATGGCGTCGCGGGACCGGTCGTCACGGTAGGACCGGTACGCGGCCAGCCGGGCGGACCAGCGCACCAGCGCCCGGGTCGGCCGGTCGCCTATCGGGGCGGCGCCCACACCGACCAGTGCGACCCGGGTGCCGAACAGCCGGCCGGACGCGCACAGCAGGAACAGCGAGTACGGGAAGCCCCACGGCCGCAGCGGCAGCGTGGCCTCCAGGACGCCCATGCCGGGCACGATCACCACGTCGTGGCGGCGCACCCAGGCCGCGGTGCGGACGACGTCGACGAGTTTGCCCAGCCCCTTCGCCGCGATCGCGCCCGCACGTGACGCGGTCCGGTACTCCCCGCGGTACCAGTGCAGCCGGGTCGCGGGGATCCCGTACCGGGCCGTGACGACCTCGGGTCCGCCGCACAACGCGTCCACGACCGCCTCCGGGTGCTCGGCGCGGAGGTAGCCGAGCACGGCCTCCAGCGACCCGTCGTTGCCGAGGTTGCCGGAGCCGAGCAGGCCGAACATCCCGACGCGTACGGCAGGTCTCATGTCCGCCGCCCCTCGCGTCCCGCGACGAGGTCGTCGAGGCGGACGGCGAGCTCGGCCGGGTCGACCGGGGCGCGGTCCTCGACCCGCTCGCCGGCGCCCGGCCGGACCCGACTCGTCATCCACTCGCCCAGGTGGCGGTAGCAGGCGCGCCGGTCGGCCGCGGACAACGGCGCCCGCCGGATCGCCGAGACGAACCCCAGTACGTACTCGGCGAGCAGCCGCGGCGTCGGGTGCAGCGGGCCCGCCCGGCGCGGGTCCAGATTGACGCACCGGGCACGCTTGCTCGGGTTCGCCCGCTCGGCGCGCGTGGGGTGGTCGCGGCGGAAGTACAGCAGCTCCGGCACCTGATGGAAGGGCCCCTGGAGGACGAGCTGGGCGACGAACGTGCGGTCCGCGTGGTGGTAACTGTCGTGCGGGCGCACCCGGCGCAGCATGTCGGCGCGCATCACCCCGTAGAAGTCGTCGCCACCGGGCTCGAACAGGAAGCTGCGGAAGCGCTCCGGCGCGTGCGGGGAGTCGGTGGCGAGCCCGTACTCGTACGGGACCTTCACCTGGCCGTCGCCGTCGATGACCGCCTGGCCGGAGTGCGCGAGGACCACGTCGGGCCGCTCGTCCAGTGCCTCCACACAGCGCCGCAGCAGGTCCCGGGCGTAGAGGTCGTCGTGCGAGGCCCACTTGAACAGCTCGCCGCGGCACTCGGTGAAGACGTGGTTGTGGTTGGGGGCGGCGCCGATGTTCCTCAGCAGCCGTATGTACCGGATGCGCGAGTCCCGCGCGGCGTACTTGCGGCAGATCTCCTGGGTCCCGTCGGTCGAGGCGTTGTCGGAGATGACCAGCTCGAAGTCCTCGTAGGTCTGGCCGAGCAGGGCGTCGAGCGCCTCGGCGAGGTACTCCTCGCCGTTGTAGACGGGCAGGCCGATGCTCAGCCGGGGACGGTCGGTCATGGAGTCCTCACTTCGGGGATGGAATCGTGGTGGCGCTCGCGCAGGGCGGACCGCAGGTGCAGCCACCACACGGCCGAGCCGCCGACGGTCGCGGCGGCGACGCCCCAGGCCGAGCCGACCGTGCCGGCCGCGGCGGCCCCGCCGAGCCCGCCGGTGACGTAGCAGGCGGAGGCGAACAGCTGGCTGCGCAGGCTGCGCCGGGCCGCGCCGAGCGCGCGCAGCCCGGCCGCCGCTCCGGTGCCCAGACCGGCGCCCGCGACGCCGAGCGTGGCCGGCACGATGAGCTCGGAGGCGGCGTGCCAGACGTCACCGAGCACGAGCTCACCGGCCCGGTCCGGCACCAGCAGCAGTGCCGCGCCCCACAGCAGCGCTGCGACGGCCTGCGCGCCGCCCAGCACGAGGCAGAACCTGCCGAGCCGGTGCGGGGCTTGCCGCAGCACCCGTGCCGCCTCCGCGACGGTGACCAGCGAAAGACCCATCAGGACCGCGAGGAAGGGCCCCAGCAGGAGTTCGGCGCCCCGGATGACGCCCACCGCGCCGACCCCGACGATCGCGCCGAGCCCGTACGCCCGGAGCTGGCTCGCGCCGCTGACGGATGTGTTCTCGACCAGGTACCGGTAGCCCAGGTCGCGGTGCTCGCGCACCCACTCGCGCGCTCCGGTCCACCGGGGCCGGACCCCGGACTGGAAGCAGCCGTACACCGCGGCCACCGCGGCGGACGCGCCCCAGGCGAGCACGAACGCGGCCACACTGCCCACGCGGGCCGCCACCACCATGGCCGGGACGAGCGCGAGGCCCCACACCAGGTCGTTGACGAACGCCTTCCGGCCGGCGCCGGCGGCGAAGAACGCGTACCGCCAGGCGTCCTGCAGCAGCAGCCCCGGCAGCATGACGCCGAGGCAGACGAACGCGGGTCCCACGGCTCCGCCGACAGCAAGGCCGACCACCGCGCACGCCCCGCCGACGGCCGCACCGACACCGAGCGCGGTACCCGACGACCGGGCCACCGCCCCGCGCCAGGACCAGTCCGGCACACCGCTGAAGCGCACCACGAGCGGGTCGGTGGCCAGCCCTCGGGAGACGCTGAGGACCACGCCGTAGGTCACCCAGGCCAGGCTGAACACGCCGAACGCGGCCAGCCCGAGCGAGCGTGCCACGTAGATCCCCACCGCGAAGTTGGTCATGCTGGAGGCCGCCTGGTCCGCCAGCCCCCAGGACAGCCGGCCGACGACGGCCCGCCGGGCCGACCCGGCCGGTCCCGTCGTCCTCCCGCCCCTGGTGGTCATCGGCGTCATGCCTTGATCAGCGCGGCGCCGTGCAGGGCGTCGGCCGCGGCGGCGACGGTCTCGAACGGCAGCCCGGACCGCTCGGCGACGTCCAGCAGACTGTGCTCGCCGTCGGAGAGGCTGAGCACCCAGAGCATGGCCATCTGGGCCTGCTTGGTGTCGCTGCGGCCGCCGAGCGCGTCGTACAACCCACGCCGTCCCAGCTGTGGTTCGCCGTACGGGCTGAGGTTGACGTACCGCCGGTTGCGGTCCAGGACGGCGAACGCCTCACGGCAGACCGCGAGGGTGTCCGCCATCGCCTCCGGGGAGACGAAGTCCAGGTTGTCCGCCGAGGTGTGGTACTCGGGGTAGCCGGCGTACGGGGTCCGGCTGAGCGAGCCCACGCCGAGATCGAACCCGGGTGAGCAGAACTGCCGCTCGTCGTAGCCGTACGGAGTGAACTCCGTGACCTGGTGGGGGCGTTCGGAGGCGGCCAGCACATGCCGCATCACCCGGTCGATCTCCGCGTCGCCGCGCCTGCTCCGCTTGTACGTCAGCCGGCCCGGATCGCCCGCGCAGGCCAGCACCAGGCCGTGCCTGACCCGGTCGACCCGCTCCGCGTTGCGGGCCAGCCAGGTGATCGCCCCGATGGTGCCGGGCGCGAACAGGAACCGGTACGTGTAGTGCGGCGTCCGCTCCGCCAGAGCCCGGGCCAGGAACGTCGCCACCGCGATGCCGGCCAGGTTGTCGTTGGCCAGCGACGGATGGCAGACGTGGCAGGAGACGATCACCTCGTCCGACACCTGACCGGGGACCACATGCTCGGCGTAGGTGAGGTGGCCGTCCGCGAGGGTGGAGTCGACGCACACCTCGTAGTCGCCGTCCGGCATCGCGTCCAGGGTCTCCTGGGACAGGCAGAACCCCCACTCCGGCTTGTAGTAGCTGGTGCGGTACGGCACCCAGGACGGGTGGTCGGGCAGGGTGTGCAGGTGCGCGCGGAGTTCGGCCAGCGGCATGGTCCGCGACACCGGCACGCTGTAGCCGAGCACGTGCAGGCTGGAGGCGGCGAAGTCGACGACCCGGTTGCCGGCGCTGTCGGCGATGTACGCGTCTCGGATGTTCCACTCCTGCGGCACCGTCCAGTCGAGCACCCGGGTCCCGGTCGGCACCTCGCGCACCTGGAGCGGGATGTACTCGCCGATGATGTCCAGGGTGGCGCGCACACCGTCGCCCGTGATGCTCCGGCACAGCGGGTACAGCCGCTCCACCAGCGCGTACATCTCCTCGCCCGGCGGGGGCGTCGACGGGTCGCCGGCCGCGGTCACCGGCGCCACCGCAGGGTGTCGTCCACGGCGCCCGCGTCGGACGCCGTACGCAGCACGGCCAGCCGGGTGAAGCGCCGCTCGAAGTCCTCCCGGGTCAGCCCGTGTGCGCGGTAGGCGTCGGCGAGTTCGAGCGCGCCCTGCTTCACCGTCCACTCGCAGTCGAAGCCGGGCACCGCGGCGCGGAACCGGGAGAAGTCCACCCGGTACGAGCGCGGATCGGCGCCGGTCTCCCCGGTGATCACCACCCGCGAGCCGGGCACCGCCTCGGCGACCTGCTCGGCGATCTCGGCCACCGTGACGTTGTTGGTCTCGCTGCCGATGTTGAACGCCCGGTCGTGCACCGCCTCGCGCGGCGCGCTCAGCGCGGCCGTGAAGGCCCGTGCGATGTCGGCGGCGTGCACCAGCGGGCGCCAGGGCGTGCCGTCGGAGAGCACGAGGACCTCACCGGACAGCAGCGCGTGGCCCACCAGGTTGTTCAGCACGATGTCGGCGCGCAGCCGGGGTGAGAAGCCGAAGGCGGTGGCGTTGCGCATGAACACCGGGCTGAAGTCGCCGTCCGCGAGCGCATGCAGGTCGTCCTCCACCCGCACCTTGGACTCCGCGTACGGCGTCACCGGGCGCAGCGGCGCGTCCTCGCCCACCAGGTCGTCGCCGCCGGCGGCCCCGTAGACCGAGCAGGTCGACGCGTACACGAAGCGCCGCACCCCGGCGTCGCGGGCCAGCCGGGCCAGGCGCACGGAGGCGTGGTGGTTGATGTCGTAGGTGAGCTCCGGCGCCAGCGATCCCAGCGGGTCGTTGGAGAGCGCGGCCAGGTGGATCACGGCATCGACCCCGGCCACGTGTGCGGCCGTGACGTCACGCAGGTCCACCCGGTGCCCTCGCGGGTCCGCGGGCGACGGGCCCAGCACGCAGTCGGCGAACAGGCCGGCGTCGAGGCCGACGACCTCGTGCCCGGCGGCGGCCAGGACCGGGGCCATGACGGTGCCCAGGTATCCCTGGTGTCCGGTCAGAAGTACGCGCATGGTTCAACCCCCCAGGTTGAGCGTGAGTTTGGTGACGGCGAACGCCTCGGCGTATCGCTCGTGGCATTCGATGCCGCGGATCCGGGCAAGGCCGAGGAAGGCCTCCCGGTCGTACCAGGGCCGGTGGCGCTGCGAGGGGTAGTGCTCCTGCAGCAGCCGTACCTTCTCCTCGGCGATCTCCGGCGACAGCGGCTGGTACGCCGTCGGACGGCCGAGATCGCCCTCCCACTTGACGATCTCGTAGCCGAGCACCAGGTGGTCGCGGAAGGCGGTGGGTATCAGCTGCGCCAGGCCACGGTGATCCTGGTGCGCGTCCTCGGTGCGCGGGGCGAGGATCAGGTCCGGGTCGCTCTGCGCGCGCAGTTCCTCGACCGCGGCCTTGGCCTCCTCCCAGTGCGCGGGCAGCCGGCCGTCCGGCAGCTTGTGCACGGTCAGTCGCAGGTCGGCGCCCGGGCAGAAGGCGGCGAGCGCGGCCTGCTCCTCCTGCTCGCGCTCGGTGCCGCCGCCGGAGAGCACCAGCGCGTCGACACGGACACCCGGCCGCGCCAGGCACAGCGTCAGCAGCGTGCCGCCGGCCCCGATGGCGATGTCGTCGCAGTGCGCGCCCACGGCGACGATCCGCTCCGGCTGCCCGGCCTTGAGCCGGATCACCCGCTCACCCCCGCGCCCTCCCGCTCCCACACGGCCCATGGACGCTCGCCCCGTGCGTAGGCGGCGTCCAGCGCGGCCCGCTCCTTCACGGTGTCGGTCGGCTTCCAGAAGCCGCGGTGGCGGTGCGCCACCAGTCGGCCGCGCTTGGCCAGCTGGGCGCATCCGTCGGCGACCAGGTCCCCGTTCTCCGGAATGTGGTCGAAGACCTCCTGGCGGAGCACGAAGTAGCCGCCGTTCTCCCACAGCGGCAGTTCGCTCACCGCGGTGATGCCGCCCACCAGGCCGTCCTCGCCCAGCTCGACGCAGTGGAACGAGGACTGCGGCGGCACCACCATCATCGAAGCCCCGGCGTCACGCCGGGCGAACCGGTCGATCATCTCCGGCAGCGGGGCGTCGGTGAGCACATCGGCGTAGTTGGCGAGGAACATCTCGTCGCCGTCCAGGTGGTGTCGCACCCGGCGCAACCGCTCCCCGATCGGCGACTCGACGCCGGTCTGCGCGAACGTGATCGTCCAGTCCGAGATGTCCGTGGACAGCAGCTCGGTCCGCCCGCCCCGCAGCACGAAGTCGTTGGACGTCGTCTCCTCGTAGTTGAGGAAGAAGTCCTTGATGTGATGGGCCCCGTACCCGAGGCACAGGATGAACTCCGTGTGGCCGAAGTGCGCGTAGTAGCGCATGACATGCCAGATCAACGGCCTGGGGCCGACCATCGCCATCGGCTTGGGCACGTCGTCGGACGCCCCGTTGCGCATCCGCATCCCGTAACCGCCGCAGAACAGAACGACCTTCATGCTGTGACCTTTCGGGGCGCGACCTCGACGATGCTCAGTTCCGGAATGGGAAAGACCAGCCGGCCGCCCCACTCGTGCACGAACGACAGCTGCTCGACCAGCTCGGTCCGCAGGTTCCACGGCAGGACGAGCACGTAGTCCGGCTTGTCCGCGGCTATCCGCTCGGGCGGCAGGATCGGGATGCGGGTGCCCGGGGTGAACCGGCCGTGCTTGTAGGGGTTGCGGTCGACCGTGTACGGCAGCAGGTCGGGCCGGACGCCGCAGTGGTTGAGCAGGGTGTTGCCCTTGCCCGGGGCGCCGTAGCCGACGACCGTCTCACCGCGTTCGGCGGCCTCGACGAGGAACTTGAGGAGGTCCCTGCGCACCTTCGCCACCCGGGCGGAGAACTCGGTGTACCCGGACAGCTCCTGCAGCCCGGCGGCCTTCTCCCGGGCCAGCACGTCGGCCACCTGTTGCGTCGGCTCTCCCGCCACCTCGGCCGGTCGGGCCCACAGCCGGATCGAGCCGCCGTGCGTGGGCAGCAACTCGACGTCCACGAGGGCGAGTCCGCCACTGGCCAGGGCCCGGGAAGCGGAGGCGACCGTGTAGTACTGGAAGTGCTCGTGGTAGATCGTGTCGTACTGGTTCTCCTCGATCAGGGTCAGCAGGTGCTGCACCTCGACGCTGACCCAGCCGTCGTCGGCGACCAGGGCGCGCAGCCCCTGCGTGAACCCGATCACGTCCGGGATGTGCGCGTACACGTTGTTGGCCACGACCAGGTTCGCCGGTCCGTGCTCCTCGCGGACGGCGGTCGCGGTGTCCGGGTCCAGGAACTCGGTCAGCGTGGGCACACCCGCCTCCCGCGCCGCCGCGCCGACGTTCACCGAGGGCTCGATGCCCAGGCAGCGGATCCCCCGGTCCACCACGTGCCTCAGCAGATACCCGTCGTTGCTGGCGACCTCGACCACGAAGGCGTCGGGGCCGAGACCGAGGCGCTCCACGGCGCCCGTGACGAACGTCCGCGCGTGCTCCACCCAGGACGTCGAGTACGAGGAGAAGTACGCGTACTCCTTGAACGTCTCCTCCGGCGTGATCAGCGGTGGGATCTGCGCGAGCCAGCAGTCGGTGCAGACCCGCAGGTGCAGCGGGTACGCCGGTTCCGGCCGGTCCAGTTGGTCCGCGGCGAGAAAACTCTCGCACGGTGGCGTCGCCCCAAGGTCGACGACGCTCGCCAGCGCCGCCGAGCCGCAGAGTCGGCATCGTGTCATGTACTGCCCCCCATTGATTCCGTCCGATCCGCGATCGCGGTGCGGTACTCCTCCACCAGGCGCTCCAGGCCGACGGCCGGGCTGAAGCCCCGCTCGTACCGGCGCCGGGCCGCCCGGCCCATCTCCCGGCCCAGGGCCGGCTCGGCCGTGATCCGGCGTATGCAGGCCGCGAGCGAGGCGGACTCGCCCGGCCGGTGCAGCAGCCCGGTCACGCCGTCCTCGACGAGTTCGACGAAGGCGCCGTGCCCGGCGGCGACGGCCGGGACCCCGGCCGCCATCGCCTCCACGACCACCAGCCCGAACGCCTCCAGCCACGTCGAGGGAGCCACCACGGCGACCGACCGCGCGACCGCCTGCCGGCTCCGCGCGGGGTCCAACAGGCCGACGTACCGGACGTCGTCGCGGCCCGCCGCCCAGGCGGTCACCTCTCGTTCCAGTGGCCCCGCGCCGGCGACCACGAGCGGCACGCCCACACCGCCCTGCGCGGCGATCTCGTCCCACGCGGCCATGAGCAGCCGCACGCCCTTGGCCTCCGCGAGCCGGCCCAGGTACAGCAGGTGCTCACCGGTGCCCGACCGGCGGTCGTCCGGGTCGGGGACGAAGTTGTGCTTCACCACCAGCCGCTCGGGCGGCATGCCGGACCGCACCAGGACATCGCGCTGCGCCGCGGAGATGCAGAAGAACCGCCGCACGCCGGACCACCACCGCCGCCGGTTGACCGACAGGCTGACCGCGAGCGGCACCGTCGCGAGGCGGGAGCCGCGGTAGCAGCCGTGCCGCACCGCGGGCAGCGGCGCCGCCGAGCCGACGCACTCGGTGCACGGCCGGCCGTCCCGCTGCAGCGTGCCGGGCGGGCACACCTGGGTGTAGTTGTGCAGCGTGGCGACGGCGGGCACGCCGGCGTCCGCGCAGGCGGCGAGGACCGCGGGCGACAGCAGCGGGAAGACGTTGTGGACGTGCACCACGTCCGGCCGGTCGGAACGCAGCCGGGCGGCGAGTTCGGTGCGGACCGCCGGGTTCCACGGCACGAGGAGCGGTACCGCGACCTTGCCGAGCAGGGACCGGGCGGCGATGTCGTCGCTGCGCCGCTCGAACACCTCGACCCGGTGTCCGGCCCCGCGCAGCAGCGCCACCTCCTGGTCGACGACCTTGTTCTCCCCGCTCGGCTGCGCCGAGGCGTAGCGGTTGTGCACCACGAGGACGTGCATGCTCAGGCCACCTCCGATCGTCGGGCCCATCGCGGGACGTGTCGTGGGGGGACTTCGGGCGCCGAAGGGGGAGCGGCCGCGGCGGGCGCCGCCAACAGCGAGGCCGCCACGGCCAGATGCAGCAGATACGGCGAAGCGTCGCCCAGCCCGGCCTCCGTGTACGACGCGATCGCGCAGTAGCTGATCAGGAAGATCGCGCAGGCCCTCGACAGCGACGGTGGCCGAAGCAACGCGACGCCGCCCAGCACGACGACGAACGCCGCCACCAGGGTGACGCCGGTCATCCCCTGCTCGTGGTAGACGGCCAGCCAGCTGTTGTCGATCGGCAGCCCGTCGAACGACTTGTCGCCCAGCCCCACGCCGAACAGGTGCTCCGAGGTCGTCCGGGGCGCTGCCAGCAGGGCGTCCCAGACCTTGGCCCGACCGGTGAGGTTGGAGAAGTTCTCCTTGCTCTGTCCCCGCAGGAACCACGCTTGCAGCGCGGAGGCGAACCCCACCGCGGCCACGGCGGCGCACACCACCGCCCAGCTGAAGAACCGGCGGGCGGCGGCGCTGGTCAGCACGAGCGAGCCGATCGCCAGCGTCAACCCGATGAGCAAGCCGATCGTGGCCGTGCGGGTATGGGTCAACGCGAGCAGGGCGAGTGACGGCACGATCACCACGGCCGCGCTGCCCCGGTCGGTCCGGCGGCCCAGTACGAGCAGCACGGTCAGCCCGGTGATCACGGCGGCGTACTGGCCGATCTGCGGCGGGGTCAGCGGCCACAACGCTCCGACCAGCCGTCCGCCGTAGAGCTCGGGCATGGCCGCGCCCGGTGAGATGGCCAGCCCGGCGGCCACCGACCCGAGCACCGCGAAGTACATCCGGATGTGGTGCCGTACGAACGTCGCACTGCCGTCCCACCAGCGGCTGAGCAGCCACAACGTGCTGACGAACAGGGCCAGCCGGGCACAGCGGAACAACGCGCCGACCCCGGACTCCAGACTCGCGCTGGAGATCAGGCTCGGGACCAGCAGCAGGGTGAGCAGGAACAGGAAGGCGCCGGCCCGGATGCGCAGCCGCGGATTGACCGCGAGCGCCAGTGCGAACGCGGCGACCAGCGCGCCCATGGTGACCATCTGGATGAGGGAGCGGGGCAGCGGGACGATGGTCCTCGCCCCGGCCGAGCCGAGCGTGTTGAGGACCAGCAGCCCCCAGGCCGTCCCGACGATCTTCGACGTGTGGTCCGCGCGCACCTCAACCACCGTCCCGTGCACGCAAGGTGCTGCCCGCGTCCTGCCGGTACGGCGTGCCCCGCCAGCCGCGGAAGCTGAGCACCCGGCTCGGGTCGTGGGCGACGAACTTCCAGGGACCGACGTACACGTTGTCGTGCCAGCGGTTGTGCTGCCTGCGGGTGATCGCCTCGGCCACCCGCTCGCCCTGGTACGGCGACCAGTCCGGGTAGGTGCCGTAGTTGGCCAGCACCGCCATGCGGTCGCACTTCGCCGTGCACTTGACGACGGACTTGTCCAGCACGAAGCGGTTGTCGTGGATGTCCACCCGCTGGGTCTTCCACCGGCAGTCGGCGTAGAGCGGTGGCTCGGCGATCGCCGGTCTCGCGCAGCGGTCGGTGTCCCGCACCAGCAAGGTGCACTCGCCGGAGGAGGTGTTGGCCGGGCTGTTGCAGAACCGGTCGGCGTTCTCCCACAGGGTGATCCCGGACCAGTTGTCCTCCAGCACGTTCCGGTAGATCTCGATCTTGTCGGTGCGGGCCTCGATCCGTGGCTCGCCGCCGGACTCGGACAGGTAGAGCGTCGCGTACGGGAAGGTGTCGCCTCGCTCGGCCCGCCTACGGCCCTCGACCCAGTTGTTCCGCCGGATCGTGTTGGTCCGGATGACCGCGTTGTAGCTGGTCTCATAGATCAGGGCGGCGCCGTCGTTGGCCTCGATGACGTTGTTCTCGATGCGGAAGTCGTTGTTGTTGGTGTCCGCCCACAACCCCGTCCCGCGGTTGTCGTGCACCCAGTTGCCGCGCACCTCGGCGCCGTCGACGGCCCAGAACTTGACGCCTCCGGTGCAGCCGCAGCCCTCGCGTCGCCGCTCCCAGTCGTCGGTGTTGTTGCCCACGATCTCGTTGCCCTCGACCACCAGGCCGGTGATACGGCCTGTGGCCTTGTACGCGTTCATGCCGTACTGGCCGTTGCCGCGCAGGCAACTGGCCCGGATCCGCTGGCGGGCACCGGCCATCAGTCCGGCACCGGAGTTGTGCTGGATCGTCGCGTGCTCGATCACCCACCCGTCGGCCGAGTCGTGGTTGACCACGCCCTCGTCCGGCGGCGCGACGAAACGCTGCACGGTCAGATGGCGGATGCTGACGTCGCGGGCACTTCCGCCGAACGCGTACCGGTTCTTCTTCCGGCCGTCGAGCACCGCGCCCGGCGCACCGAGGTAGCGGTTCCCCTCCTTGGGGACGACCTGGGCGTAGCGGTCCGGGGCGAGCCTGTGCCTGCCCGGCCGAAGCCAGAACGTGGTGTTCGGTGGGCTGTTCCGGGTCTTCGCCGCCAGGTCGCCGACCACCGCCGGGTCGACCGTCACCGCGCCCGCCGGTGCCTGCGCCGGCCCCGCCGCGGGCTTGGCGCACACCCGGGCCACGGGGGTGGACGCCGGCGCGGCGGTCGGCCCGGCCTCGGCGTCCGACGTGCCGTCACAGCCGGTCGCCGCCAGCAGGGCCAGCGCCAGCGGTGCCGCAGCCGACGCCCAGTGCCTCTTGCTCACCCCCACGCGCCCCCCTCGGGGGCGTCGAACCTGAGCAGGGTGGCGAAGCCCGCCGAGCCGTCGGTGAAGCCGGTGCCGACCAGCGTGGTGGCGGGCTCCCTGCGCCCGAAGCCCGCGGAGTACCAGCCCAGCGGCGGGTCGGTCTCGCCGCGATGCGCCCGCCAGTCGAGCTGCCCGGGCAGGTCGAGCACCGCGGAGCGCCCCTCGCCGTCCCGGGTCCAGGTGAGCACGGCCCGGTTCCCCCTCAGGTCCGCGGTGATCGCCGGACCCAGGTGGAACGCCAGTCGCACGGCCCGGCGCGGACCGCGCACCTCGTCGACCACCTTCAGTTCCCGGCTCGCGGCCGTCAGCTCCACCAGGCGGCGGTGCACCGAGCCCTGGTAACCGTCGTGCTCGGCGCACCAGCTGGCCGTCCCCCCGTCAGCGGCGCCGGAGGTGTCCACGGCAAGGACGCGGCTGCGGGCATGCCGCGTCCACAGGAACGGGCCGCCCGAGACGGACTGGTCACCGTCGTCCAGTTGCAGGGTGTTGTGCCCGAGCGTGGACCGGAAGTACCGCCGCCACACGGGCTGCCCGTGGTAGCAGTACGTGCCCGGGTCGGCGAGCACGTCGACGCCGTCGTGCCGGACCTCCACCGACAGCGCGTCCGCGTGGGCGTGTGCGGCAATGGACAGGAATCCGTGCGGACCGCCGTCGCAGCGACACCAGATCTCTCCCGGACCGCGCAGGACGGTGAGCCCCGCGTCGGCGAAATGGGCCGGCCGGCTTGCCGGGCGGGTCACGGACGGTGCGCCTGCGCCCTTCCCGTACGGCTCGATGAGCGCGGCCAGCAGCGAGGTGCGCACATCGGTGCCGGTCACCGCCGGCCACCAGGCGAGCCGGCCGAACACGGCGTCCCCGGTGGCCAGCAGCGAGGCCCAGCGGTCGGTGCCCGCGCCGTCCACGACCAGACCGTGACCGTCGTCCGCGTCCCCCTGGCGTGGCGGCCGTAACCGGCTGTCCACGACGGCCGCGAGCGCGTCGGTCATCCGCAGCAGCACCAGCCGGACGGACCCGGGGACCGGCACGCGGGCGGCATCCGCCTCGGCCAGCGCCGCCAGGCCGAGTTCCAGCACGAGGCCGTGGTACTCGGTGGCCAGCTCGCGGTTGAGACCGGAGGCGAAGGTGTTGCTCCGCAGATGCCGCTCCAGCGACCGCAGCGCGTCGGCCCGCCAACGCGGCGAGGCGGGGAACCACCCGAACGCGCAGGCCGCGGCCAACTGCCCGGCGGCCTCGGCGATGACGTGGTTGTTCGCCGAAGACCCCCGGCTGGGAAAGGCGGCCAGCCAGCGCTGGTGGTGCCAGATCTGCCGCAGCGCCACCGGGTTGCCCTCGAACAGCCCGGCCGCGCCCGGCCAGCCGTCGAGCAGCCGGCGGATCCACACCCAGGACAGCAGCCGGATGCCCAGCTCGATGCCGCTGATCCAGTGCACACCGCGCAGCGGCGGGTTGGCCGCCCACCAGGACCGCAGATGCCGGGCCACCCGCTCGGCGTACCGCTCGTCCCCGGTGATCGCGTAGGCCGCGGCGAGCACGGTGAGGTACTGATGCCGGGACAGCTCCCAGATCTGTTTGATGTCCCCGACCGCTTCCTCGCTGCGGTACGGCACGTCGAAGGCGTAGCCGAAGGGAGCGCGGCGCCCGGTCTTCGGGTCGTACCACCAGTCCGGGTCGGTCAGGTCGTCGCGGACCACCCCGAAGTACTCGACGTGCCCGTACATCAGCCGGTCCGCCTCGGCGACGAGACGTTTCGCCGCGTCCGCGGGGACGGCGGCGATCGCCTCGGCGGGCAGGACCGCGGTGAAGCGGGCGCCGGTCACGGTCGGGCAGGTGGGCCGCGCCGACCGCCACCGCCGCCTGCGCACCGCGTCGCCCACCCGGCCGGCGACCTCCTGCGGCCCCATGCGGGACAGCCGCCGCAGGTACCAGCCCGCGCTCATGCTCATCGAGGCCCCGCCAACGTCACCGGGGCACCGGTCGCCAGGCCGGTCTGCACGGCGAGGGTGGCCGCCGTGGTGGCGACCAGCGACTCAAGCGGCACCGGCATCGGCCCGCCGGTCCGCACGGCCTTGACGAACGCGGCCAGCTCGGCGTTCTGGCCCTTGTCCCGGGCCTTGGGCAGCCGCGAACTCACCCACCGCTTGGAGCGGCCGTCGTAGACAGTGGCACGGACGAAGTCGTCGAGCCGCAGCGCACGGCCGTCCGCGACGAGGTCCAGCGTCTCCTTCGGGAAGCCGCCCGGGCCGGTGGTGACGTAGCTGATGGTGGCGGTGGACCCGTCCGGGTAGCGCAGCACGACCTGCAGGTCGTCGTTGCCGGGCGTGGCGACCGCGTACACCGAGACCGGGTCGGCCTCCAGCAGCCAGCCGGCCGTGTCGATGAAGTGTCCGCCCTCGCCGACGAACCGCGAGCCCTGGGTGCCCTGTTGGAGGTACCAGCTGCCGTGGTCGAGGCGGCCCGCGTTCACCAGATAGCGCAGGTTCGCCGGACCGCTCCGGGCGCCGAACCGCTGCTTGGCGTCCCGCAGCAGGGGCGCGAACCGGCGGTTGAAGCCCACCTGCAGCCGGTCGTTGCCGGACTCCTCGACCGCCGCGAGCACACCGGCCAGTTCGTCCTCGGTGAGCGCCAGCGGCTTCTCCACGAACACCGCCTTGCCGGCCAGCAGCGCCTTCCGGGTCAGTTCGGCGTGCGAGCTGTGCCGGGTGACGACGAACACCGCGTCGACGGACGTGTCACCGAGCACGGCGTCGAGATCGGTGGTCGCCTGGGCGAAGCCGAACTTCCGCTGCGCGTTGGCCGCGGACAGCGCCGTAGTGGTGACGACGGTGGACAGCTCGACGCCGTCGCGCTGGGCCAGGTGCGGCAGCAGCATCGAGCTCGCGTAGTTCCCCGCGCCGACGAACGCGAGGCGCACCGGAGTGCCGGCAGCCCGTGCCGGACCCCGCTTCACGTTCACGGCGGGCACGGTCACCGCCGGGGCCGCTGCCTCCTGCGCTCCGCCCGCCGGTTCGGGGTAGCGGAACAGCACCGCAACGGCCTTGAGGTCGCCGTCCTTCAGGCTCCGGTACGTCTCCACGGCGTCATCGAAGTCGGCCACGTGGGAGACCAGCGGCTCCACGTCGACGCTGCCGCGGGCGAGGAGGTCGAGGAAGCACGCCAGGTTGCGCCGCTCGGTCCAGCGTACGTAGCCGATCGGGTAGTCGCGCCCCTCCAGCTCGTACTCCGGGTCGTAACGGCCCGGGCCGTAACTGCGGGAGAACCGGACGTCGAGCTCCTTCTCGTAGTACGCGTTCCAGGGCAGGTCCAGGCGGCACTTGCCGATGTCGACGACCCGGCCGCGGTCCCGGCAGAGCCGGGCGGCAAGCTCGACGGGCTCGTTGCTGCCGCCGCCGGCGGCCAGGTACACCTGGTCCACGCCGTGACCGCCGGTGAGTTCGGCGACGGCGGTCTCCACGGCCGCGGACGCGGGATCGCCGCAGGCCGCGGCGCCCAGCCGCTCGGCCAGTTCGCAGCGCACCGGGTCGGGGTCGACGCCGACGACACGCACCCCCGAGGCGGCCAGCAGCTGTACCACCAGCTGCCCGATCAGCCCGAGGCCGATGACCAGCGCCACTTCGCCGAGCTGCGGCTCGCCCTGGCGGACGCCCTGCAACGCGATCGACCCGACGGTGCCGAAGGCCGCGTGCCGCGGCGCGAGGCCGTCCGGCACCGGGGTGTAGAGGTTCTTCGGCACCCAGTTCAGCTCGGCGTGCAACGCGTGCTCGTTGCCGGCGCAGGCCACGAGGTCGCCGACCTTCACGTCGTCGATGCCCGGGCCGACCTGCTCGATCACCCCGCACAAGGAGTAGCCCAGCGGCGTGTACGAGTCCAGCTTGCCCATCACCTTGCGATAGGTGGCGGGCACCCCGTTGGTGGCCACGCTCTGCATGACCTTGGCCACCTGGTCCGGCCGTGAGCGTGCCTTGCCCAGCATCGACATGCCGGCCTCGGACACCTTCATCAGCTCGGTCCCCGTGGAGATCAGCGAGTAGGCGCTGCGCACCAGCACACCGCCCGGCTTGCACCCCGGCACCGGCACGTCGAGCACCGCCAGCTCGCCGCTCTTGTAGTTCTGCACAACCTGCTTCAACCCGAACTCCTCTGATTCCTAAGCCGATGACCGAGTGCTCTGGCCGGACCCAGAGGTCGCGTCGCGATACCAGTACTCGAGGGTCAGCACATGCCACAGATGCTTGGAGTAGTCCCGCTGCCCGGCGGCGTCCTCGGCGACGAGCCGCCGCAGCGCGTCGCGGCGCAGGAACCCGGAACGGACGAGCTCGCCGTCGTTGACCACCTCGCGCACCAGCGGTGCCAGGTCCCGGCTCATCCAGGCCCGCAGCGGGGCGCTGAACAGGCCCTTGGGCCGGTACACGATCTCCCGGGGCAGGATGGAGGTGGCCGCCTCCTTGAGGACGGCCTTGCCCTGCCGTCCGACGATCTTGCGGTCGCCGGGCACGGCGAACGCAGCCCTGACCACCTCGACGTCCACGTACGGCACCCGCACCTCGGTCGACGCGGCCATGCTGGAGCGGTCCGTGTAGGCGAGGTTCAGGCCCGGCAGGAACATCCGCGCGTCCGTCAGGCACATGCGGTTGACGAAGTCGTCGAGCTCGTTGTCCGCGTAGGTGTCCGCATGCTCGGTCAGCACGTCGTCGACCGACCCGGCCAGGTCCGGATCGACCAGGGCGAGCAGCTCGCCTCGGTCGTACATGGTGTAGCTGCGCCGGAACGCGGTCTCCTCCGGCAGATCGGCGAAGGAGAGGAACCGCTTCGCGAACCGCACCGACCGGTAGCCGCGGCGGGAGGTGGCGACCGGCAGCCGGTCCACGGCCGCGGACACCCCGCGCCGCAGGGGCCGCGGAACGCGCTGGTAGCGCAGCGCGAGCAGATTGGCCAGGTGCTTGCGGTACCCGGCGAACAACTCGTCGGCGCCCATGCCCGAGAGCATCACCTTCACCCCGGCCTCCCGGGCGGCCGAGCAGATCAGGAACGTGTTGATCGCGGCGGGGTCGCCGATCGGCTCGTCCAGGTGGTACGTCATCCGCGGCAGCAGGTCGAGCACGTTCGGGGCGATCTCGATCTCGTGCAGGTCGACCCCGAACCGCTCGGCCACCCGCCGGGCGTAGCGCAGGTCGTCCGGCATCGCCTCGAACCTGGCGTCCTCGGCGCGGAACCCGATCGTGTACGCGGAGATGCCGGGCCGGTGACGGGCCGCCAGCGCGGTCAGATAGCTGGAGTCGAGGCCGCCGGAGAGGAAGGTCGCCACGGGTACGTCGGAGAGCAGGTGCCGCCGGGTCGACTCCTCGACCGCGGCGGCCAGGTCCGGCTGCTCACCGCTGCGGGCCCGCTCGCGCCCCTCGGCGGCGACGTCCTTCAGGTTCCAGAACCGGCCGCGCTCCACCCGGCCGTCCGGCAGGCACCTCAGCCAGCTCCCCGGCGGCAGCTTCTCCGCCTCGCGGAACGCGCACCGGGAGTCCGGCACCCAGTAGTACAGCAGGGAGGCCACCAGTGCCGCATGGTCCACCTCCAGGGACCCGCCGGTCGCGGCTGCGAGCGCCTTCAGCTCGGAGGCGAACGCGAGGCCCTCGCCGCGTCGGAGCAGGAACAGCGGCTTGATGCCCAACTGATCGCGGGCGAGCACCAGTTCACCGGTGCGTTCGTCGAAGATCCCGAACGCGAACATGCCGCGCAGCCGGGGGAGGCAGTCGGTGCCCCAGCGCCGCCAGGCCTCCAGGAGCACCTCGGTGTCCGAGGTGCCGCGGAAGCGCACCCCGGCGGCCGCCAACTCGGCACGCAGCTCGGGCGCGTTGTACAGCTCGCCGTTGTACGTCAGGGCGAGGCCGTCCGAGACCATCGGCTGCGCGCCGGTCTCGGACAGGTCGATGATGGCGAGCCGGCGGTGCCCGAGGTGCACTTCGCCGTCACCGACGGCGTGGCCGTACCGGCCGGCCCCGTCCGGGCCGCGGTGGGCGAGGGTCTCGGTGAGCCGGTCGGTGACCGGCTTCCCGTCCGGCCATCGATACGTACCCGCGATGCCACACATGTCCTACCGGCCTTCCTGGTCGTTGTCCGGGACCCGTGCGGCCCACACCGGCTGCCGATCCGAGGGCCGCCGGCCCGCCCCGTGCTGCAGGGCCGTCCCCTCGCTCCGGGCGCGCAGCGCGGTGTGCAGCCCGTCCCACAGCGTCCCGTCGGTCCGGTCGCGCGGATCGGGGTCGATCAGCACCACACCGATCACCGCGATGTTCTGGTCCGCGAGTTGCCGCGCCACCGTGTGCAGCCATGCGGCGCTGCCGTGCCCGGCGCGCACCACGAGCACCGTCCGGGTTCCGAGGTACTGGAGGTCGGTCCACGCCGTGCCGGGTGCCACCGAGCCGACCCCGATCCGGCGCTCCTGCCGCGTCACGGCCGCGGCACGCTCGCCGCTGACCACGGGCGCCTCTCCCGGTTTCGGGCGGCGGCCCGCGAGGTGCGGTCCGGGCAGGCCGTCGACGACGACCACCGGCCCCTGCGGTGCCAGTGCCGAGGCGAGGTCCAGGGCGATGACGCTCGTGCCGCGCGCACAGCCCAGTTCCAGCAGCGACACCCCTTCCGCGGAGCCGCGCACGGTGCGGGCCAGGGTCGTGGTGAGGCGGTCGCGTGCCGCCCGGGTCCGACGGCGCTGCCACGGCCCGCCCGACCGGTGGGGAAGCTCCGCGATGACCGAGGCGCCCAGGTTGGCCGCGATGTCCCGGCGCAACACGGGCCGGTCCGCCACCACCGTGCCGACCGCGGCCACCGCGAGCCCGAGGACGAGCCCGAGGACGAGCCCGATCGCGGCGTCGGTGGCAGCGGCCTTGGGCAGGGAGTGCCGCACCGCGCGCGGCGCGTCCACGATCTGCGTGCCGGCGGCCACCTTGGGCGTGCCGGTGCGCGCCTCCGCGGCACGCTGGTCGAAATCGGCGATACGCGAGGTGAGTTCGGCCCGGCGGGCGAAGAGCGACTCGATGCCGGCCGACGCTTCCGGGCCGCTCGACGGCGATCCGTTCCCGATCGCCTCGTTGACCCCTGCGAGTTCGTCCTTCATGCGGTCACGCTGGTCGAGCAGGGCCTTGGCCTCGGCCTTCGCGGTCTCCTGCATCCGCCGCACGTGGTCCGCGACGAACGCGTCGGCCAGCGCCCGGGCCCGGGCCACCGCTTCCGCGTCGCTGCCGGCGGTCACATCGATCTGCAGCAGGTTGTTGGTCAGCCCGGTTCCCCGGTAGTCCCGCATGAAGTCCTCAGGGTCTTCCGGCGAGTCGAGGGCCCGCAGGGCCTTGCCTGCGATCCGCGTGGTCTGCAGCAGCTCGACATCGGTACGGATCAGCGTTCCGGTGTCGTTGGGCTGGTCCTCCTTGTGCACGACCAGCACCTTGGTCACCGCGCTCGGCGGCGGCGGCATCAGGACCGCCACGGCCGCGCCGGCCAGCAGGCCGAGGAGTGCCATGGCGCACCACAGCCGACGGCGCCTGCGCACCGCCACCACCAGCGCCTGCAGGTCGAGGAGCGGAGCGGCGGCCGACTCCGCGGTGGTGCTCGTGGTCACGCTGAACCTCCCGTCACCCGGCCGCGCACCGCGAGCGCCTCGGTGAAGTCGTCCGGTGAAGGGCCGGCGGACCGCGTCGGACGGTCCCGGACGGCGTCGGCGACGACGACGCCGACGACCTCGTGCCTGCCGTCCGCACACGCCTCGGCGATGCCGGCGAGTTCCTCCGCGGTCCAGTTGCCCGTGCCGAGCACGACCAGGGCGCCGGACTCGCCGTCGCGGTCCGGCACGGTCGGCCGGTCCACCGAGACCTCCACCACCCGCAGCAGCGGATCGCTCCCGGCCTCGGCGACGAGTTGTCCGGCGGCCCGGCGGGCGATCTCGTCACCGGCCGGCACCAGGGCCAGCAGCCGCCGGGGGGCGGGCAGCCGGTCCCGGAGGCGGGCGCACACCCGCCGGTAGCGGATCCGCCTGCCCGCCTCGTCTCCCGACCGGTGCGCAACCGGTGCGTCCCAGCGGGTGTCGACGCCCAGGAACCGGCGGATCCCGGCCCGCGGGCCCCCGCCTGAAGGCCGGTGCGTGCCCGGTTCGTCGGATACGTCGACGGTGCCGAGGAGGACCGAGCCCAGCGCCGCGGTGATCTCCGGTTCGGTGCGCAGCCGACGGTTGGTCCGTGCGGCGACGAGATGACCGATGACCGCGAGGAGGAAGAACAACAGCGCCCCGGCGACGACGAGTTGCGTCCTCGTCGGAGGCGCCTCACCGGTCGGCCGGGCGGCCGGCCCCATGACGACCATGCCGGCCATGCTGGTCGCCGGGTCGGCCTGGTCCAGCTTCGTCATGGCCTCTTCCAGCGAGGTGCGCAGCTTTTCGAGCGTGGTGCGGGCCTGCACGCTCTCCACGGTCTTCCCGGGGTCCGCGGCATCGGCCAGGTCGCTGATGCGGCGGTTGGTCTCCTCGACCTTCTTCCGCAGCGCCTCGGGCGCCGCGCCCGCCTCACCGTCGGTGCCGCCGCCCGCGATCCGCGCGGCGAACGCGACGAACTGCTGGGCCATCCGGTCGGAGAGCCGCTGTGCGCGTTCCGGGGTGTCGGCCGTGCCGGAGATCTTGACGATGTTCCCGTCGGCGGCCTCGGCGCTGACGTGCTCGCGCAGTTCGGCACCGCTGACGCCCGGCCACCCGAGCTCGGCGGCCGCCCGGTCGACCACCGTCGAACTGGTCGCGATGCCGACCTGGGTCAGCAGCTCGCGCTCCTCCCACTGCCCCGGCAGCAGGACGGAGGTGGACGCCGTGTAACGCGGCGGGAACACCACCACCGAGGTGCCGTAGCCGACGAGGGCGCCCACCACGGCGAGGACGGCGAGCAGGCGCCACCTCCGACGGAGCATCCGCCCCACGGTGACCAGGCGGATCGTGTCATCGCTCAACGACGAGGCCTCTTCCCTGCCCGTACCGTGGTGCCCGCCGAGACCGGAGTGTGGTCACGGCACGCGGCGTCGTACGCGGCGAGCAGCGACGCCTGCGAGTTCCGCCACGAGAGCCGCCCGCTGATCCGCTCCTGGCCGATCGCGCCCATCCGGGCCCGTCTATCCGGATCGTCGAGGAGCAGCGTGATGAGCTTGGCGAACTCCGCCTCGTCGTCGGCGGGCGCGTAGACGGCCGCGTCACCGGCGGAGACGCGCGCCTCCTTCAGGTCGAACGAGACGATCGGCCGGCCCATCGCCATGTACTCCAGGACCTTGTTCATGGTCGACACGTCGTTGAGCGGATTACGCGGGTCGGGGGAGAGGCACACGTCCGCGGTGGACAGGTAGCGCACCAGGTCGGCGTCCGGGACGCGCCCGGTGAACTCCACCTGCTCGCGCAGCCCGAGCCGCCCGGACAGCTCCACCATCGCGTCGAAGGCGTCGCCGGCTCCGACGAACACCGCGTGCCAGTCGGTCCGCCCGAACTCGTCGCGCAGCTTCGCCAGCGCCCGCAGGGCGTAGTCGACGCCGTCCTGCGGCCCCATGACGCCTAGGTAGCACAGCAGATGAGGCTTGCCGCGCTTCAACTCCGGCTCGGGCGGCACCGGTTGGAACCGGTCGACCTGGGGCGCGCTGCGCACCACGAACACGTCCTCAGGGCGTCGACCGCCACGGCGCACCGCGACGTCCCGGTAGCTCTCGTTCGTGGCGAGCACGATGTCCGCGGTCCGGTAGGTGAGCCGTTCCAGCGCACACACGGCCCGGTACAGCAGGTCCTCGCCGCGGTCGAACCGGGAGAGGTACAGCTCGGGTACCAGGTCGTGCTGGTCGAAGACGAACCGCGCGCCGCGCCGCTTCAGCCACAGCGCCGGCAGGAACAGCAGGTCGGGCGGGTTGCAGGCGTGCACCACGTCGACCGGACCGACCTTGCGGGCCAGCCGGGCGGTGTGCCACAGCGCGGATCCGTACTCCCGCAGGTAGCCGGCCGGTCCTCCGGTGGCCGCGCGCAACGGGTAGCGGTGGATGCGCACCCCGTCGATCACCGCCTCCGGTTCCGTGTCCCGCTTCTCCCCCCGGGGGCAGATGACGTGCACCTCCCAGCCCGCGTCGCGCAGCGTCGTGCACTCCTGCCACACGCGCCGGTCGAACGGCACGGACAGGTTCTCCACCAGGATCAGCGCGCGCCGGTCCGGCCGGTCGCCGCCGGCTGTGTCACTCGAAGACGTGTCACCAAGCAAGGCCCATGTACCCCGGTTCGGCCCGGCGCGCCTCGGCGTCGGGAAGGCGGATGAGGTCGACGATCACCGGGCCGCCGCCGTGCGGCAGCGCCGCGAGGACGGCCGGGTCCCTGGTCCCGACCAGGCACACCTCGGCGTGCTCCAGCACCTCGTCGACGGAGTCCGCGAGCAGTTGGGCGAGGTGCGGCAGCCGGTTCTCGATGTACTCGCGGTTCGCGCCGAGCAGCCGGGACAGGCTCACGTTGGCGTCGTGGATCCGCAGGTCGTACCCCTTGCCGTGCAGCCTCTCCGCCAACTCGACGAGCGGGCTTTCACGCAGGTCGTCGGTGCCGGGTTTGAAGGACAGCCCGAACATTCCCACCCGGCGCTTGCCGGTGCGCTCGACCAGCTCCACCGCGCGCTGCAGATGGTCGGAGTTGGACGGCAGCACGTGGGAGAGGATGGGTACCGAGACGTCCGCCCGCCGCGCCGCGTGGACCAGGCTGCGCAGGTCCTTGGGCAGGCAGGACCCGCCGAAGGCGAAGCCGGGCCGCAGGTAGGCGGGGCTGATGTTCAGCTTGCGGTCGGCCAGGAACACGTCCATCACCTGGTGCGAGTCCACCCCGAGCGCCTGGCACACCGCGCCCAGCTCGTTCGCGAAGCCGATCTTGAGGCCGTGGAACGCGTTGTCCGCGTACTTGATCGCCTCGGCCGTCGGCACCGGCACCCGGAACACCTCGCCGGGCAGGCCGTCGTACAGCGCCGCCACCGCATCGCCGCTCGCCGGGTCGAGTTCGCCGATGACGGTCTTGGGCGGGTCGAAGAAGTCCCGCACGCTCGTGCCCTCGCGCAGGAACTCCGGGTTGACCGCGACCCCGATGTCCACCCCGGCCGTGCCGCCGACGTACTTCTCCAGGATCGGCACCAGCAGGTTCAGACAGGTGCCCGGGAGCATGGTGCTGCGGTAGACGACGGTGTGCCGGCCCCCCTGCTCGGCCCCCTCGGCCAGCGCGGCGCCGATCTCCTCGGTGACCCGCTCCAGGTACGTGGTGCACAGGCTGCCGTTCGGTTCCGACGGCGTGCCCACGCAGACCAGTGACACCTCGCTGCCCGCGATCGCCTCACGGACATCGCCGGTGGCCCGTAACGATCCCGCCCGTACGACATCGGCTATGAGCTCACCGATCCGCTCCTCGACCACCGGGGCCCTGCCGTCGTTGACCAGGTCGACCTTCACCTGGTTCACGTCGACCCCGATGACCTCGTGACCCATGCTGGCCAGGCACGCGGCCGACACGCAGCCCACGTAGCCGAGCCCGAAAACGCTGACTCTCATGAAGCGTCCTTCCCCCCAGGCAGGCCCTTGTGGCCTGCGGTCCGCGCCTCGGCCGGACGTCGGCCCCCGCGCATCAATAGGCCCCCCGGCCATGGATCACCGCACGCAGCGTCTTCCACAAGATCACTGCGTCCAGGGCGAGCGACCAGTCCTCCACGTACCGCAGGTCCAGGCGGACCGCCTCCTCCCACGGCAGGTCGCTGCGTCCGCTGATCTGCCACAGGCCGGTGAGTCCGGGCTTGACCAGCAACCGCCGCCGGATGTCCGGGCCGTACGCGGCGGACTCCTCCGGCAGCGGAGGCCGCGGACCGACGAGCGACATCGATCCGGTGAGCACGTTGAAAAGCTGCGGGAGCTCGTCGATCGAGTACCGGCGCAGGAACGCTCCCACCCGGGTCACCCGCGGATCCCGGCGGAGCTTGAACAGCAGCCCCGCACCCTCGTTGCGGTCGGCGAGCTCGGCGCGTGCCCGGTGGGCTCCGTCGACCATGGTGCGGAACTTGAGAATGGTGAACTCGCGGCCGTCCTTGCCGACCCTGCGCTGGCGGTAGAACGCCCCACCCCGGCTGTCCACCATCACGAGCAGCGCGACGAACACCATCAGCGGCGCGAACAGCATCAGCAGAAACGTTGCGCCTATGCGGTCCACGACCCCTTTGACCGCCCGGCGGCCCCCGGTGAAAGCCGGCATGCTGACCCGCAGCAGCGGAATCCCCAGTACCGCGTCCACATGCAACCGCGGGCCGGCCACCTCCATGAGCACAGGGGCCACGACCATCTCGGCGTCGCTGCCTTCGAGATTCCAGGCCAGCCGCTGCAGCCGGTCCGGTGACCAGTGCGGGTCCGGCGTGATCGCGACGACACGGTAACCGTCGTGGCTCACGTGCTTGGCGACGTCCGCCAGTCGGCCGACGACCGGCACTCCGTCCAGTTGGTCGCCCTCGCTCCCGCGACCGTCCGTCGTGCACACCGCCTCCACCCGCCAGCCGATGTGCGGGAACTTGCGGGTACGGGTGATCAGGTCGCGCACGGTGTCCGGACTCCCGGCAGCGAGGACCGGTCTCAGGCACCGCCCTTCCTTGCGCTGCTTGTGCAGCCAGAGGCGGAGCAGATACCGCGCGGTCATGGTGACGAGCGCGATCGCGGGGATCGCGACGAAGATCCAGAGCTTGATGTTGCGCGAGGTGAGAGCGATCCCGCCGAGTGCCAGTACGACGGTCGCCGCGAACAGCGAGCGTCCGAGCCGGCGGAACTCCTCAGCCCCCTGGCCGAGTACGGCCGGAGCCCACGACCGGCTCACCGCAAGCGCGCCCAGCACCAGCAGTTCGGTGCCGAATGCGAGGATCCCCCATTTCTCGTGCCAGTCGGCCGCGTCCCGGGCCCCGAAGAAGTTGCCGATCGCCGCCACCACGAAGGCGGTGGCCACGGTGTCGCTCATGATCACGGTACGGCGGTACCGCTGCTCCCAGTCGGTCGCAGTCTGGCTGATTGCCCCGTTCGCCAGACGCCCGCGCGCCGACGGAAACGGGTCGACTAATTCCCCCTGTTGCACAGGCCCCCCAGGTCGCCAGTGGTTCGACGCGTTCGCCTGACACTGTTACTCCCCCGGGAGGCACCCCCGCCTCCCGCGCCGCGCTGTTCCTCCCCGCGAGAGGCCCAGCCCCCCGCGCATGACATCCCTCATCGCTTCAGCGCTACCCGGACAACCCACCCCGGCGGCAGCGGACTCACACGTCCTGCCAGACCCTCAAGGTGCGTGGCAACCGATCGAGACCTCGTGTGCTCCCCGCACCCGAGCCCCTGTCGGCCACGAACTGATCACCCCCACGTCCGGCGCCGGGGATGCGACTGCCTGCGTTCCGATGCGCCGGACCTATAGATCATTACTGGTCGCCTCGTGCCCGAACAGCTGAAGCACGGTCAATCTAGACCATGGGCGCCAGTATGAAGAGAGGTTGTGTGGAATTTGTGCTCAAGCTTTGAGCCGTGTTCTCCGATGGGTGGCCGCCTATGGTCGATCTTCCGCCACAACCCGCTTCAGCGGCCCGTCCGGTCCGGCCCGTACCCTGCGCGGCAGTGCTCGACGAGCCGCGGCGGGAGCCCGCACCGCACCCGGTCGCGCGACGGCTTCCCACGGTGGGCCCCGCGGATCCGCACCCCGCGCAAGGACCGTCAACTCCTCGCGCGAGACAGGGCGTTCATGACGGGGGCGAGTCTGCGTCCGGGCTCCCGACGCACGCGGCCACTGCTTGCGGCAGGCCGGCGAAATCGGCCTTCCGGGGCCCGAGGCGCAGCAGGCTGGAGAGCCTGAGGGTCTTCTGGTGCGGGCAGCGTGCGTCCAGGACCGGGGTGGGCAGGACGTAGAAGGACCACTGGTCGAGGTCCAGGGGGTCGAGGGTCTGCTTGTCCAGGTGGTGCAGCAGACAGAAGACGTACACGTCCGAGCGGCGCAGTACTTCGGTCGAGGTGGCATCGGTCTGCGCGTCCCAGCCGGCGGCCGGTGCGATGTCGAAGGAGAGCTTCGACGGCTCGGACTGTGCCCAGGACTGCAGATACGCCGTCGACTTCACCTCGACGCGCCACTTCTCGGGTGTCCGGATGTCAACGGTGTCCCATTCGACGCGGGTGCCCGTGGCGGCGCCCAGTGCCGTCGCCACGAGGTACTCGGCGAGAACGCCGCGCATGGTGTTGTTCGCCAGGTCGGAGCACGCCCAGCTCCAGAAGTCGGCGAGCCGGGCCACGGTCTCACCGCCCGTCCTTATCGGCTCACTTCCGCTGCGGCGCGTGATGACCAGCGGGCCCAGACCTGAGCTCATGGTGTCCTCCGGGTGGCGATGCGAGCTGACACCGAGTCTGGCAGCCGCGGCCGTACCGGAGTTGTGCCGACGAAGCGGCGGCGACTCGGGCGTGTGGGGCCGCGTCTTCGCTCGCAGCGCGGACGAGGAGGCCCTCGACCGTCCCGCAGCGCCTCGTCGATCGCGCCGAGCGAGTGGGTCAGCCGGTCGTGGTCGTCGCGGTCCCCAGCTCATCGCGCCCACGCCCGACGGCCTCGGCCGTGTCCTGGGCACCGGTCGGCGGGCCGCGCTGAAGTGGGCGGACCCGATCGGCGCGTCCGACACCCTGGAGCTCTACCAGCAGCCCGAGCCGGACATCGTCGGCTGCTTCCCCGTCGTGGAGCCCGCGTGCCTGAGCGCCGTCGATGCCGCGTCGGCACGCGTTCCGGCGGACGGCACGGCGAGCCCCGACCCGGTGTTCCTGCGCACCTTGAAGGCCGACCGGGAAGCGTTCACGGCACGCCGCCCGCGGATCACGGCGGACGCCGACGGCGCCCGCATCCTGCGCAGCGTCCTGATGAAGCCGGAGTCCGAACACCATGTGGAGCGCATCCACGACCGGGTGGAACGGATCACCCCGTCCCAGCGTCCCGCGGCCCTGCGCGTCTTACCGGCACGGCGGCCGATCGGTCGCCGTACGCGACAGGGTGGCGCCGTGCCCGGCCGTGGACGTGAACCGCCCGGCCATGACGCCGCCTTCGACGTCCCGGACGGCGCCGGCGCCCCGGTGCGCCACCGCGGGGGCGCCGAATCCCGACGCCGCGGGGGCGCCGTCCTCGACGGAGTGCCCGGGTCCAGCCCCGGCGGTGAGTACCGCCGGGCGGGACTTGATCCGCGGGCCGGCACCACGGAGCCGAGGAGCGGCTCGGCGCCGGATGACGCCGGGCCCTCGCCCGGTCTCCCCCCGCTCCCGTCTGCCGCGGCCTTTGCGCGGCCACCCGCCGGTGCCGCCGCCGGACCCCGCCGATGTGACGCCGTGGGTGGGGCGGCCGTGGCTCACGTCGCCCAGGGGCCGCCGGTCGCGCCGCTATCGCTGATGCGGCCGCGCGCCCTGGGGCCCCGGCTCGTTCGGGGTGACGGTCTCGCCGGGGATCACCCGTGGTGCCGCCGGGTCGGGCTCGTCCTTCATGGCCCTGGCCTCGGACTTGAGAATGCGTGCGGACTTGCCCGCGGAGCGGGTCAGTTCGGGGAGCTTCTTGACGCAGAGGACGGCTATGACGACAAGGAGGATGATCGCGAGTTCGCTCATTCCGAACATGAGGGTCCTGCCTTCTGGTGGCTGGGGGACGTGTGGCCGCAGAGAGAGCAGCATCGCACGGCCGAGCGACACGCCGGTGAAATCTACAGTGCTGTAGAAACAAAGGTGGGCGGACCCCGCCCGCGATGTCCGCTCTCCTTGAGATGGGCCGCTCGACGTGGCGCAGGGGACGCGCGGGTCAGCGGAAGGAGACAGGGCGTGGCGGAACACCGGCAGCGCACCGGGCGCCGGAGGCAGGGCGAGCTGGAGGTGCTGGTCCTGTCGGCGCTGCGGGAGGCGGACGGCCCGGCCACGGCCCGCTGGGTGCGGGAGCGGCTGGGTGGGGACCTCGCCCATACGACGGTGATCACGATTCTGACCCGGCTGCTCGCCAAGGGCGCGGTGACCCGTGAGCGCGCGGGCCGCTCCTTCGCATGGACCCCGGCCTCGGACCGGGCTGGCCTCGCGGCGCACCGGATGCGCAAGGTGCTGGACGCCGAGAGCGACCGGGGGGCCGTGCTGGCCAGCTTCGTCACGGGCCTCGGGCCGGACGACGAGCGGCTGCTGCGCGAGCTGCTGGGGCAGTCCCCGAGCGAAGGGGAAGACTGACACCCGCTGTTCACTTCGGTGGGCCTGGCCGCCTGGTGCGCGGCGGCGGGGACGGCCGTGTCGGCGATGCCGTCGGCGATGTCGTCGGTGAACTCGGCGGTGACGATGGTCCTCGTCCTGAGCGCGGCCACCCCGCTCGGAACGGGCGCCGCCCGAGCGGGCGTTGGACGCGGACTGCCGGCGGTCGCCGCGGCCCGTGCTCCCGGTCACCGATAAAATTCGTGTCTTCGTTCGGTCCGAAGCAACGGAAGTTGCGAGGATCGTGGTCTGTTCACGGTGGGGCGTCCGGGCTCGGCCCGGCCGTACGTCTACAGACCGTATGTCTACAGAGGGGGCGCGGGTGAGCGGTTCGGGGAAGCGACGACGTGAGTCGGGCGGCACGGGGAAGGCCGTGCTCACGCGGCGCGGGCGGATCCTGGCGTGGAGCGCCGGGGTGACCTCGGTGGTCGTCCTCGGTGTCGCCGGGGTGGGCGCCTGGGTCTACCAGGACCTCGACAACAACATCAGGTCCGCCGACGTCGACGACAAGATCGGCGGGGACCGCCCCGAGAATCTCAGCCCGGGATCGAAGAACATTCTGGTCGTCGGCTCCGACAGCCGCGACGGCGCCAACGCCGCGTACGGCAAGGACCTGGACACCATGCAGTCGGACACCCTGATGGTGCTGCACGTCCCGGCGAACCGGAAGTGGGCCGCGGTCGTGTCGTTCCCGCGTGACTCCTGGGTGCAGATACCGGCCTGCGACCGCGGTGACGGCAGCGACTCCTCGCCGCACCGCGCCAAGATCAACGAGGCCTTCGCGATCGGCGGCACCAGCGGCGAGGTCGCCGGTGCCGCCGCCTGCTCCATCAAGACCGTCGAGGCGAACACGGGTCTGCGGATCGACCACTTCATGTCCGTCGACTTCCAGGGCTTCAAAGGCATGGTCGACGCGCTGGGCGGCATCGAGGTCTGCCCCGAGCAGGCCATCCGCTCCAAGAAGGCCAAACTGCGGATCGACAAGGGCTGCCAGACCGTGGGCGGGGAGAAGGCCCTCGGCTATGTGCGCGTCCGCTACGGCGTCGGCGACGGCTCCGACATCGGGCGCATCGGGCGCCAGCAGGAGTTCATGAACGCCCTGGCCGAGAAGGCGCAGGACAAACTGACCAGCCCGAAGGCGCTGTACGGGTTCCTGAAGTCGGCCACCGGATCCCTGACCACGGACCCCGACATGGCCGGCATCAAGCCGCTGTACGGGCTCGCGTCGGAGCTCAAGGGCATTCCGAGCGACCGTCTCAGCTTCCTCACCGTGCCCAACTACCCGCGCGAGGCGGACGTGCCGTCCGACCTGGCCAACGTGGCCTGGCAGTACCCCCTGGCCAGTGACCTGTTCGCCGCCCTGGCCAGGGACAAGGAGGTCGACAAGAAGGAACTGGACGCCGCCGCGAAAACCCCTCTGTACGCCTCCTCCGTGCGTGTCCAGGTCCTCAACGGCGCGGGCGTCCCGGGACTTGCCGCGACGGTCGCCGACAAGCTCCGCAGGGCCGGTCTCACCGTGACCGGCACCGGCAACGCCCCGCAGGACTCCGGCACCACCACGGTCACCTACCCGCAGGGCCTGGAGAAGCAGGCCAAGGCGGTGGCCGCCCGGCTTCCCGGGTCCCGTGTCGCGCAGGAGGCGGACGCCGCGCCCGGCGTGGTCACCGTGGCCGTCGGCAAGGGCCTCGACCCCGACGACATCCGCTGAGCGCCCGTGCCGGGCGGGTCGGGTTCTGAGCGGTCCGTGGATCGGCTGCCGCAAAGATCTTGACCAGCGGGCTTTGCTTGTCCTTTACCATAGGGCGGAAGGGTGTCCGCACGGGCGCCCGGACCGCGAAGCCCCGCCGACCGAGAAGGAGACACGAGCCCGCGATGGGTGAGCCTCCCAGTACCAGCCGTGCCATGCCCCGCACGCCCGACGCGCACGAGGGAGCGGGGGTGGCACGGTGACCGAGATCCTGCTGCTCCTGCTGGCCCTCCTCCTCATCCTGGCCTGCGCCCTGTTCGTCGCGGCCGAGTTCTCCCTGACCACCGTCGAGCGAGGTGAACTGGAGCGGGCCGCCGCGGCAGGCGAGCGCGGCGCCGCGGGCGCGCTGAAGGCCGTACGCCATCTCACCCTCCAGCTCTCCGGCGCCCAACTCGGCATCACCGTCACCTCCCTGGTGATCGGCATGCTCGCCGAGCCGTCCCTGGCCGCCCTGTTGCGCGGCCCGCTGACGGCGGCCGGCCTCGGCGGGGCCGCCGCGTCCGTGGCGACCGTGCTGGGCGTGGTCGTCTCCACCGTCGTCCTGATGGTGATCGGTGAACTGGTGCCGAAGAACTGGGCGATCTCCCGGCCGCTGGCGGTCGCCAAGGTCGTCGCCGGCCCGCAGCGCGGATTCACGACCGCCTTCGGCCCGTTCATCCGCCACCTGAACAACACCGCCAACCGGTTCGTACGCCGCTTCGGCCTGGAGCCCGCCGAGGAACTGGCGGCCGCCCGCAGCCCCGAGGAACTCGTCGCGCTCGCCCGGCACTCCGCCGCCCAGGGCGCCCTGGAGGCGGACTCCGCCGAACTGTTCGTGCGCACCCTGCACCTGGCCTCGCTGACCGCCGAGAACGTGATGACCCCGCGCGTCGATGTCAAGGCGCTCGAAGCGCAGGCCACGGCCGCCGACGCGGCCAACCTCAGCCACGCCACCGGACTTTCCCGCTTCCCGGTCCACCGCGGCGGCCTCGACGAGGTCATCGGCACCGTCCACATCCGTGACGTCCTCGCGCTGGAGCCCGCGAAGAGGCTGGTCACACCGGTCACGGAACTGACCACCGCCCCCCTGCTGGTCCCCGACAGCCTCACCGCCGACCGGCTCCTCGAACGACTGCGTACCACCCGCACCATGGCCGTCGTCATCGACGAGTACGGCGGCACGGCGGGTGTGGCCACCATGGAGGACATCGTCGAGGAGGTCGTCGGCGAGGTCCGCGACGAGCACGACCCCGTCGAGGTCCCCGACCTGCTGCCCGGCCCCGCGACGCCGGACGGGCGTGCCGTCTGGGAGGCGGACGGCGGCGTACGCCTCGACGAACTCTCCGCCATAGGACTGACCGCACCGGACGGCCCGTACGAGACGGCCGCCGGACTCGTCGCCACCCGCCTGGGCCGTATCCCCGCCAAGGGGGACGTGCTCGACCTCGACGGCTGGCAGCTGGACGTCCTCGACGTCGAGCACCACCGCGCCGACCGCATCCGCATCACCGCACCGGCCGCCGTCCGGCGGGCCCAGCTGGCGGAGGAAGCCCGATGACCGCCCTGCAACTCGCCATCGGCGCCCTGACGCTGCTGACCAACGCCTTCTTCGTCGGCGCCGAGTTCGCCCTGATCTCCGTACGCCGCAGCCAGATCGAGCCCCGCGCGAAGGAGGGTGACAAGCGGGCCCGGATGACCCTGTGGGCCCTGGAGCACCTCTCCGCGATGATGGCCACCGCCCAACTGGGCATCACCGTCTCCTCGCTGGTGCTCGGCGCGGTCGCCGAACCGGCCATCGCGCACCTGCTGGAGCCCGGCTTCGAGGCCGTCCACCTGCCGCACGCCCTGGTCCACCCGGTCGCCTTCGTGATCGCGCTGACCGTGGCCACGTATCTGCACATGCTGGTCGGCGAGATGGTCCCCAAGAACATCGCCCTCGCCGCCCCCGTACCCAGCGCCCTGCTGCTCGGCCCGCCTCTGGTGGCGCTCACCCGGGCCCTGCGGCCGTTCGTGTTCGGCATCAACGCCTTCGCCAACGCCCTGCTGAAGCTGCTGCGCGTCGAGCCCAAGGACGAGGTGGACGCCGTGTTCACCGACGACCAACTGGTGCGCATGGTCGTCGACTCCAGTGAGGCCGGGCTGCTCACTCCCGCCGACGGGGAGCGCCTGCGTGACGCGCTGGAGCTGGGCACCCGGCCGGTGGGGGAGATCCTGGTACCGGTGCAGCGGATGCACACCGTCGACCACACCGTCACCCCGGCCCGGCTGGAGCGCGTGGCCGCCGAGGCCGGCTTCTCCCGCTTCCCGGTCACCGGCCCCGAGGGCGCCCTCCTCGGCTATCTGCACATCAAGGACACCCTCGGCGTCGCCGACCGCGACCGGCCCTTCCCGCCCGGCGCCCTGCACCGGGTCACCCGGGTCCGTATCGACACCCCGCTCGACGACACCCTCACCGCCCTGCGCGCCGAGGGCAGCCATCTCGCGGGTGTCCTCGGCGAGGGCGGCAAGGTGATCGGCTTCGTGACCATGGAGGACGTCCTGTCCGAACTGGTCGGCCCCGCCGCGGGGGTGTGAGTGAGCCGGGTGCCGTGTGCGGTCCGGCCGGACGCAGGCGAGCGCCCGGGTTGGCTCATACCGTGTGCGGTTGGCTCATAACGTGTGCGTTCGCACAGGGCGTTGTTGAGCCCGGGGGCGGGCGTGTGCTTAGGGTGCTCCGATGTCCCCTGACGCCACACCCGTACCCACCGTCACACGCGCACCGAAGCGACAGCCGCAGCCTCTGCTGCCCGCAGTGCCCGCAGTGCCCGCAGTGCCCGCGGCGAGACGGCCCGGTGAGCGCGTCGTCCTGCTCGACAACGCCAAGTACCTGGCGATCGTGCTGGTGGCGGTCGGCCACGCCTGGGAGCCCCTGCGGGAGGGCAGCCGGGCCGTCACCGCCCTGTACATGCTCGTCTACGCCTTCCACATGCCGCTGTTCGTCATGCTGTGCGGCTACTTCTCGCGCGGCTGGGAGGCGAGCCCCGCACGCGTCCGGCGCCTGGTCGGCCGGGTCGCCGTGCCGTACCTCGTCTTCGAGGTGGCGTACACCCTGTTCGTCCGGTGGGCCGGGGACGACCCCGACCGTCCCCTCAGTCTGCTGGACCCGCTGTACCTGACCTGGTTCCTCGCGGCCCTGTTCCTGTGGCGGCTGACCAGCCCGCTCTGGCGGCTCATGCGGTGGCCGTTGCCGTTCGCACTCGCCATCGCGATGCTCGCCACCCTCACACCGTCCATCGGTGACGACCTCGCCCTCCAGCGCGTCCTGCAGTTCCTGCCGTACTTCGTCCTGGGCCTGCTGCTGAGGCCGGAGCACCTCCGGCTGGTCCGCCGCCGTGCGGTGCGGGCCCTCGCCGTGCCGGTCTGGGCCTGCGCCCTGACGGTGGCGTACTGGGCGGTCCCGCGCATGGACTACGCCTGGTTCTTCCGCAGCGAGAGCGCCGAGGCACTCGCCGCGCCCGCCTGGTACGGGCCGGTGATGACGCTGGCCGGTTTCGGCTGCTCGACCGTCCTGGTCGCCGGTTTCCTCGCCTGGGTGCCCGGTCGCCGGACGTGGTTCACCGCGCTGGGCGCCGGGACCCTGTACGGCTTCCTGTTCCACGGGTTCGTCGCCCAGGGCGCCAAGTACCTGGGCTGGTACGACCCGGACTGGATCCGGCGGCCCCTGGGCGAGATCACCGTCACGCTGGTCGCCGCAGCGGTGATGACCGCACTGTGCACCCCCGTCGTACAGCGGGTCTTCGGCCGGCTGGGCCGCCGGTGGCGAGCGCACCCGACGGCGGCCGACGAGGACGACATGCCGAGCCGTCGTCAGTCCTTCGTCCGCGCGTAGTCGCTGATGACGTACAGGGCCTCGTCATCGATCGCGTCCTCCTCCCAGTCCAGCGAGATCCGGACCGGGTGCCCGTCGGCCGCGTACCGGGCCTGCGCCTCGTCGGCGCCGTCCCGTCGCGCCCGGTCCAGCTCGGCGAGGAGTTCCCCGAGGGTGGGCACGGCGTCGGGTACGCGCTCGGCCACGCTCCGGCCGCTGTCGTCGAGACCCACGGCATCGACCACGGCGCCGTCGCGGACCGTGATCCGGAAGGTGCCGAGCAGGCTCCGCTCCCCGCGGCTCGACAGGAGCGTGTAGGTGTAGGAGCCGGGCTCCTGCCAGGGGACGTGGCTTTGGGCCGCCGCCCCCCGCGCCGCGTCCCCTCCCGCGGAACCGGAGGCCGCCGGCGTCCCGGTGCCGCAGGCGGCGGCCGCGCAGATCAGCCCTCCGACCAGAGCGGCACGAGCCCCGGCACGGGCGGCGGTGGGTACGACGATCACGGCGACCATCCCTTCGACGACGACTACCGCTATGACGCCGCCCGCCCGGTGAACGTTCGACCCGCCCGCAGGCCGCCGACTGTCCGGCCCCGCGCACCCGTCGGGTGACGCTCCGTGAATTGGCCCCGTGCTTCTCGTGCCCTTCATCAGCGCTGTACGGGCGCTAACCGCCGCTTCGCAACAGTGGCAACACCGCCCCACCGGGGAGGAATCAAGAAGGGAACACAGACATGGGCAGTGTCTCGGTGCCGCAGCGCAGAGCGTTTCTCGTCGGCGGTCTGGCCGCCTCCGCGGCCGTCATCACCGGCTGTTCGGCCAAGTCGGAGGCCGGCACGCCGGTGGCGAAGGTGGCCGCGGGGTCGGCGCCCACCCCCTCGCCCGCCGCCGCGGGTGCGCGGCCCGACTCGCCCCGCACCGCGTTCGACCGGCTGATGGAGGGCAACACCCGCTGGGTGGACGGGAAGCCGCAGCACCCCGACCAGACCCCGGAGCGGCGTACGTTCGTCGCCGAGGAGCAGAAGCCGTACTCCGCGATCCTCTCGTGCATCGACTCCCGGGTGCCGCCGGAGCTCGTCTTCGACACCGGCATAGGTGACCTGTTCGTGATGCGTACCGGCGGTCACGTGGTCGCCCCGGTGGTCACCGGCTCGGTCGAGTACGGGCCCCTGACCGCGGGGACCTCGCTGATAGTCGTCCTCGGGCACCAGCGGTGCGGCGCCGTCAAGGCGGCGTACAAGGCGCTGAAGGACAATCAGCCGCTGCCCGGCAACCTGCAGTCGATCGTCGAGGCCCTGCGCCCGGCCTACCAGGAGGTGTCCAAGCAGAAGCACGCCGACCCGGTGGACGCCATGATCCGGGCCCACACCCGGCAGACCGCCGCGGACCTGCGCAGGAGCAGCAACCTCTCCCCGCTGCTGAGGAAGCGCGAGGTGGCGGTCGTCAGCGCCTACTACTCACTGGACACGGGCCGTGTGGAGGTCCTCGGTGGGGCCCCCGCCGCCTGACGCAGCCGCACACCGGACGCACCTGACGCCTGCGCTCCCGATGAACCCGGCGCGCCTGAGAGGCGGCCGGTCATCGGTCTGCGGCGGCTCCACCGCCGCCCGAACCGCACCGCCCGAACCGCCCCCGCGGCCGAGCCGATTGCGGCCACCCCGCGGCATCACGGGCGCGGGCACCGCCCGGGTACCCGGGACCGCTCCGGCGACCACAGCGGCGTCGGCCCCGCGGCGAGGAGTCCGGTGCGAGCCCGGGGAGACGCTCCCCGCGGCCCGCGCACCGCGGTCAGTACACGTCCCTGACGTACCGCTTGGCCGCCGCCAGCTGTTTCACGTACGCCGACGCCTCGGCCTCCTCCAGCCCGCCGTGCGCGACCGCGATGTCCCGCAGCGCCCGGTCCACGTCCTTGGCCATGCGGGAGGCGTCACCGCACACGTAGAAGTGGGCGCCGTCCTGGAGCCAGCGCCACAGCTCCGGGCCGTGCTCACGCATCCGGTCCTGGACGTACACCTTGTTGCGCTGGTCGCGCGAGAACGCGGTGTCGAGCCGGGTGAGGGTGCCCTCGTCGAGCAGACCGGTCAGCTCCTCCTCGTAGTAGAAGTCGCTGGCCCGGTGCTGCTCGCCGAAGAACAGCCAGTTCGGCGCGCGGTGGCCGAGTGCGCGCCGCTCCTCAAGGAAGCCCACGAAGGGTGCGACACCCGTGCCCGGACCCACCATCACCATCGGCGTCGAGGCGTCGGCGGGCGGCCTGAAGTGCGGGGAGCGCTGCACGAAGACCGGCACCTCGGTGCCGGGTCCGGCGTCGGCGAGGAAGGGGGAGCAGACCCCGCCGCGGGGCCGGCCGCGCAGGTTCTCGTACCGCACCACGGAGACGGTCAGCGAGACGCTGTGCGGGTCGACGAGCGGGCTGGACGATATGGAGTACAGGCGCGGCTGAAGCTTCTTCAGCACTCCGGCCCACTCCTCGGCGCCCGCCCGCACGGGGTGCTCGGCGATGACGTCCACCGCCTGCCGGCCCCAGCTCCACTGGGCCAGGCCGTCCTTGTTGTCGGGCCGCAGCAGCCGACGCAACTCGCGGTCGTCCCGCACCCGTTCGGCGACGAAGCGCAGCAGGTCGGGGGTGATCCTGGTGATGTCGAGGTGCCGGTGCAGGGCTTCGGCGAAGGCGACGACGCCGGCACCGTCCAGCTCCACCGCGGTCGAACCGTCCACGCCGGTGACCGCCAGCCACTCCTCCACCAGCGCCGGGGAGTTGACCGGTCGCACGCCGAGCGCGTCGCCCGCCTCGTACGTCAGTGACGTCCCGCTCGTGTCGAACGTGAACCGCCGCACCTCCTTGCTCGCGCCCGGCAGGCTCAGCAGCCGGTTGCCGACGAGACGGGCGGTGGCCGGGGCGGGCTTGGCCCTGGGCCTGTCCACGGCGGCGGGGGCGGCCGCGGAGCCCAACGCCGTGAGGACCTGGTCGAGCCACACCCCCGCCGACGGCTCGTAATCCGGCTCGCAGTCCGTACGCGGAGCCAGGCGCACCGCGCCCAGCTCGTCCAGCCGTGCGTCGAGCCGGCGCCCGTGCCCGCAGAAGTCGTCGTACGACGAGTCACCGAAGGCGAGCACGGCGTACCGCACCCCGTCCAGACGGGGAGCCCGCTCGTCGGACAGCATGTCCCAGAACCCGGAGCCGTTGTCGGGCGCGTCGCCGTCCCCGAACGTGCTGGTGATCAGGAGCAGGTCGGCCGTGCGGGCGAGGGCGCCGACGTCGGCCTGGTCCATGCCGACCAGGCTGGCCCGGTGGCCGGCCGCGCCCAGCCGCTCGGCGGCGGCGGTGGCGAACTCCTCGGCGTTGCCGGTCTGCGAGGCCCACAGCACGACCACCTCGCGCCCGTCCTGCCGTGGCGCGGCGGGCTCGGCCGCCGCCCGCGAGTACATGCCGGCGAGCACGCCGTTGACCCAGGTCGCGTGCTCGGGACTGAAGGGAGCGTCCGGCGGCAGGACGGGGACGCCGGGCGCGCCGGAGTCGATGCCGGCGAGGAAGCCGGTCAGGTACAGGCGTTCCAGGGAGGTCAGGACGGGCGGCGGCGAGGGGGGCAGCCCGAACGGGTCGGCACCGGGGGTGACGGCCGTCGGGACCACCACCCCGGCGGGCTGCGCCGGTACCGGGGACGCGGGCGGTGTCGGCTCGTGGACCTTCGCCAGCGACACCGCGCACACCTTGAACTCGGGCTGGAAGGAGATCGGATCCACCGCGTCGCCGGTCACCGCGTTGACGCTCAGATACTCACCGAACAAGTCGTTCCAGTGGAACGGCGCGAAACAGCACCCCGGCCGCACCCGGTCCGTCACCACCGCGGGCAGCACCGCACGACCCCGCCGCGAGGCGACCTCCACGCGGTCCCCGTCGGCGATCCCCAGCGCCTGCGCGTCCCGCGGATGCACCTCGACGAACGGCCCCGGATTCAGCTTGTTGAGCTTGGCGACCCGCCCGGTCTTGGTCAGCGTGTGCCACTGGTGCTGCACCCGCCCGGTGTTCAGGACGAAGGGGTAGTCGTCGTCCGGCAGTTCGGCGGGCGGCATGTGCGGGCGCGCGTGGAACACCCCGCGCCCGCTCGGCGTCGGGAACCGCAACCCGCCGTCCGCGTCCACGTACCGGATCGGATTGCGCGCGGGCCCGTCCAGCTCGGCGGCCGGCCACTGCACGGGCGTCTCCCGCAGCCGCTCGTAGGTCACCCCGCGCAGGTCCCAGCCGGTCGCGGGGTTCCAGGCCCGCCGTATCTCCTCGAAGACGTCCTCGGCGCTGTCGTACGAGAACCCCTTCTCGTACCCCATCGCGCACGCGACGGCCGCGATGATCCGCCAGTCGGCCATCGCCTCGCCCGGCGGGTCGGCCACCGCCCGGGTCAGCGTGAGGTCGCGCTCGCTGTTGACGAAGACGCCCTCGCCCTCGGTCCACATCGCGCCGGGCAGCACGACGTCGGCGTAGGCGTTGGTCTCGGTCTCGCCGAAGACGTCCTGGGTGACGACGAACTCGGCGGCCTCCAGTCCCTCGATGACGGTACGGCGGTTGGCGACCGAGGCGACCGGGTTGGTGCAGATGATCCAGCAGGCCTTGATCTCCCCGTCGGCCATCCTGCGGAACATCTCGATCGTGCCCTTGCCGACGCCGTCGGCGCGCAGGGTGCCCGGCGGCAGCTCCCACAGCTCCTCGACGAACGCCCGCTCGGCGGGCACGGCGACGGACCGCTGCCCCGGCAGCCCCGGCCCCATGTAGCCCATCTCGCGCCCGCCCATGGCGTTGGGCTGCCCGGTGAGCGAGAAGGGCCCGGAGCCCGGGCGGCAGATCGCGCCGGTGGCCAGATGCAGGTTGACCAGGGCGTTCGTGTTCCAGGTGCCGTGCGTGGACTGGTTCAGGCCCATCGTCCAGCAGCTCATCCACTCACCCGCCTCGCCGATCAGCCGCGCGGCCGTGCGCAGGTCCTCCTCGGCGATCCCGGTGATCTCCGCGACGGCGGCCGGCGCGTAGTCGGCGAGGAAGGCGGGCATCCCCTCCCAGCCCTCGGTGTGCGCGGCGATGAAGTCGGGGTCGGTGTGGCCGTTGTCGACGAGCAACCGCAGCAGGCCGTTGAGCAGGGCGAGGTCGGTACCCGGCTCGACCTGCAGGAACAGGTCGGCCTTGGCGGCGGTCGCGGTGCGCCGCGGGTCGACGACGATCAGCTTGGCGCCCGCCTTGACCCGCTCCATCATCCGCAGGAAGAGGATCGGGTGGCAGTCGGCCATGTTCGAGCCGATGACGAGGAAGACGTCCGCCCTGTCGAAGTCCTCGTACGACCCGGGCGGCCCGTCGGCGCCGAGCGACAGCTTGTAACCCATGCCGGCGCTCGCCATGCACAGCCGCGAGTTCGACTCGATCTGGTTCGTCCCCACGAACCCCTTGGCCAGCTTGTTCGCCAGGTACTGGGCCTCCAGGCTCATCTGCCCCGAGACGTAGAAGGCGACCGCGTCCGGGCCGTGCTGGTCGATGATCGCGCGCAGCCGCCGCGCGGTCTCGGCGATCGCGTCGGCCGTGGGGGAGGGCACCGGCTCCTCGCCCCGGTCGTCCCTGACGAGCGCGGTCGTCAGCCGACCGGGCGCGGCGAGCATCTCGGCCGTGGTCGCGCCCTTCGTGCACAGCCGGCCCGCGTTCGCCGGGTGGGCCTTGTCCCCGGACGCCTTCAGGACCGTACGCCGCCCGTCCGGTCCCGTCCCGACGTCCAGCAGGACTCCGCAGCCCACCCCGCAGTACGTGCAGACCGTCCGGACCTGGGTCGTGGAGGTGGTCGAGGTCACGCGCTGCCCTTCTCCGGCGGTAGGGGTGGTGTCTGGAGCGTACGAATTGCCCGTTACGTCGATGTCACATCCCTTGATCATGAGGAGTTACGTCGGCCACACAGCCGCCGGGGGCGCCCTGTGAGGGGGTGGACGGCTCAGGTGCGGCGGTCGCGCACCGTGTCGCTGTTGGGCCGAACGGGTGACTTGAGTTAAGAATTGGCCGGTGCAGGTAATGAAGGCGAGTCAGGTCGGGGGGAGCCGGTGAACAGCCACGACGTCACCGATGAACAGTGGGAGGGGCTCGCCCAGGTCGTTCCTTTGCGGGGCCGGGACGCCTGGCCGTCCGCAGTGGACCATCGGGTGCCCCCGGAGGCGGTGACGGAGCCACGGCGCCGGTTCGTCGTCCTGCGGGTCAACGTCTTCGCGGACGCCCGTGAGGTCGCCGAGACGCTGATGGCCGGGATCCCGGTGCTGCTGGACCTGACCGGGGCGGAGACCGAGGTCGCCAAGCGGGTCCTGGACTTCAGCACCGGTGTCGTCTTCGGCCTGGCGAGCGGGATGCACCGGGTCGACCGGAACGTGTTCCTGCTGACGCCGCCCGGCACCGAGGTGAGCGGGCTGATGGAGGGCGCCGGCGTCCCGGGCGCGTGAGCGGTCCGGCCGGCGCGGTACCTCGATCGTAGGAAGGGTGCGAGGCCGGAACGGTTCGCCTGAGGGGCCGGGTCCTACGGTCCGGACATGGCCGTGTCGTCTGAGTCTGGTGCCCCCCTCTCGCCGCTTCCGGAGACCCCTGGGGAGCCCGGGGCGCCTTCACGGGCCCTTGGGGTGCCCGGGGCGCCTTCACGGGCCCTAGGGGTGGCCGGGGCGCCTTCACGGGCCCTAGGGGTGGCCGGGGCGCCTTCGGGAGAACCTGGGGATGCCGGGGGGCCTGTGGAGGGGTTCGGGGTTGGCGGGGCGCCTTCGGGGGCTGCTGGGGTGCCTGGCGCTCCTTCGGGAGGATCTGGGGAGCCTGGGGCACCTTCGGAACGGGGGGAGCCTGGGGCGCCTTCGGGAGGATCTGCGGAGCCCGGGGCGCCTTCGGAACGAGCTGGGGAGCCTGGGGAGCCTTCGGAACGAGCTGGGGAGCCTGGGGAGCCTTCGGGAGGGCCTGGGGTTCTAGAGGTGTCCGTGTCCGCGGAAGTGTCCGGGGTCCGTGGGGTGTCCTCGGGTGCCTCTGGCGACCCTGGGGTGTCCGCGGGTGCCCGCGGAGGTGCGGGTGCCCGCGGAGGGTCAGGGACGTCTGCGGGTGCCCCAGGGGGGTCCGGGGCGTCCTCGGGTGCCCCTGGAGGGTCAGGGATGTCTGCGGGTGCCCCTGGAGGGTCCGGGGCGTCCTCGGGTGCTCCAGGAAGGTCCAAGGCGTCCGCCGGAGCCCCTCGGTCCTCCGATGTGCCGGGGCGTGGTCCCCGGGTGCCCGGGCCGGCTTCTCAGGATCCCGAGTCGTCGGCGGCCCGTCCGGCGGGCGGGTGGGCGCGGGCGGACCGGCCGTGCGTCACCGAGCTGCGGCTGTCCGCGTTCGCCGGGCATCGGCGGGCGGTGTTCGGGCTCGGGCCGCTCACCCTCCTCGCCGGACCGAGCGGCAGCGGGAAGACGACGGCCCTGCGGGCGTACGAGGCGCTGGCCCGGCTCGGTGGCGGTGCCGATGTCGCCGAGGTCTTCCCTGATCCGGTCGCCTGCGTGCCCGAGCGGGCCCGGCCCGACGCCCAGCGGCGCCGGGGCTTTCGCATCGGCTGCACGGCCGACGGACCCGAGGGGCCGGTCCGGCTCGACGTGGCCGTGCAGGCCGAGCCCGACCTGCGCATCGTCGGGGAGCGGTTGAGCGCGGGCGGCCTGGTGCTGCTGGAGACGGCCCTGCGCGATCCGAGTCGGCCGTATGTGCAGGCCGCCTGGCACACGGCCGGCCAGTCGCCGGTGACGCGGGCACCACTGCCCGACGACCGTCTCGGCACCGCCCTGCTGCCGCTGCGGGTGGCGGGCAAGACCGACGGGCAGCGCCGGGTGCTGGCCGCCGCGGAGCAGATGGTGGTGGCGCTGCGTTCGGTGTTCTCCTGCGATCCGCGGCCCGACCGGATGCGGGCGCCCGTGCCGGTCGGCTCCGGTCGGCTGCTCGGAGGCTGCGACAACCTCGCCGAGGTGCTGTGGCGGACGCGCGCCGAGTGCGGACGACGGCACGCGCACGTCGTGGCCGCGGTACGGGCGGGGTGTGCCGGTGCGGTGGCCGACGTGGCCGCGGAGGTCCTGGGGGACGGGACGGTGCGGGCGGTGCTCGACCGGGGTGACGGCATCCGGACGGGGCTCGCGCGCCTGGGCGACGGCGAGCTGCGGTTCCTCGCGCTGTCCCTGGTGCTGCTGACCGGTCCCGGAGTGCTGGAGGTCGACCCGGCCGGTGAGGTGCCGGCGGCCATGCAGGCGCTCACCGTGCTCGCCGACGGGTTCGACCGGGGGCTGGACCCGGGGCAGCGCCGTGAGTTGCTGCGGCTGGCGGCGCGGATGTGCGGGCAGGGGCACATCCGGGTGGTCGGGGCGGTGAGCGACGCGACGGGGGCGGCGGATGAGGACGGCGTGACGGTGGTACACCTGGGGCCGTGACCGAACCCCTTGATGTGGCCGGGCTGCAGCGCAGGCTGGCCGAGTTCGCCGCCGCCCGCGACTGGCAGCCGTACCACACGCCGAAGAACCTCGTGGCGGCGCTCAGCGTGGAGGCGTCCGAACTCGTCGAGATCTTCCAGTGGTTGACGCCCGAGGAGTCGGCGCGGGTCATGGAGGACACCGGGACCGCGGAGCGGGTCAGGGACGAGGTCGCCGACGTGCTGGCCTACCTGTTGCAGCTGTGCGAGGTGCTCGGGATCGATCCGCTGGCGGCGCTGGACGCGAAGATCGACCGGAACGAGCGCAGGTTCCCGGCCCCGTAGAGGGGATGCGCACCCGAAGGAAGTGAAGAGTCCGTTTTCACTCTCCGTGTCCGTTCAGCGGGTCGTAGCCGAAAAGTTGTCCGCAGATTTCCGTCTTCCTCTGGCTTTTCGTCTCAAGGCCCTTCACTCTGGGTAGTGGACAAGGGAGTTCGGGCGGACGCGTGGGCAGCGCGTCGGACAGACGGGGACAGCGGATGGACGCGGTGCGGCTCATCGTGACGAGCAGGCGTGCGCTGGCCGGTAGTGGAGGCGCGCCGGAGGCCATGACCGAGGTGTGGCAGGCGCAGGCCCTGGCACAGGCGATAGGGAGCAGGCTCGCCGTCTTCGGCCCGCCCGAACTGCGCGGCGAGGCACTGGGACTGACGGAACTGGCAGGGCGGGGCTGCGGTGTCCTGGACGCCCCGGAGCTGGCGGAGAGCGACTTACGCGCCGCCCAGCTGACCGAGCTGGGTGATGCCCGGCAGGCACTCATGCACCTGGGCAGCCTCCTGGGGGAGGTGGGGATCGCCCTCGTCGGCATGGCCAGCGCCGCGGACGACGAGACCACGTACTGGCAGTGCATGGAGGCGATCGACGCGGCCGACGAGTCCCGGGACCGCGTGCTGGAGATGCTGCGAAGACTGGCCGACCGGGATCAGGTGCTGGCGCAGCGGGAGGCGGGGTAGGCGGGGCCGCGGCGGAGCGGCGGCGCGACCCCGCCGTGCCCGGTGCCCGGTGCCTCCGGGGAAGGCGGGCAGTGCGCCCACCGGCGCCGAACCCGCGACAGCACACCCACTTCCCGCCCGGCCCTCGCGTCCGGCAACGCCCCGGCCCAGGCCCGCGGCGGCCCGCGGTCGGGCTCAGCCGGCGTCCCCGTCCTTCCGGTTGCCGGGACCGGCGCTCCCGGCCGACTGCAGGTCCGCGTCCAGGGCCGACAGGTCCGCGTTCAGCGCCGCCATCAGCTCCTCCATCTGCTGCAGCAGCCCCTTCTGCTGCCCGGCGCCGCCGGTCTGCTGTGACGCGATTTCCTCGGACATGACGGCCTCCTCGGCCTCCGGCCCTCCGACTGGAGCGGGCCGACACGAATGACGCCCGGGCGGTCACCGTCCGGCGCGGGTGCCGGGCGGTCCGGCTCCGACCGAGCCAACGATCACCGTCGGGGGCGGTCACTGGCACGGGCCAGGGGCGGGTGCGGCGTTGACGGAATTCACCCGACCGGGGACGCCGGGGACCGGTGGGACCGGTGAGGTCGACCGGTACCCCGGCGTGCAGGATGGAGGTATGGATCTTCGCATCTTCACCGAGCCCCAGCAGGGGGCCACCTACGACACCTTGCTCACCGTGGCGAAGGCCACCGAGGACCTGGGCTTCGACGCGTTCTTCCGGTCCGACCACTATCTCAAGATGGGCTCCGTGGACGGCCTGCCCGGCCCCACCGACGCCTGGATCACGCTGGCCGGACTCGCGCGTGAGACCCGGCGCATCCGCCTCGGCACCCTGATGACCGCCGGCACCTTCCGGCTGCCCGGCGTGCTCGCCATCCAGGTCGCGCAGGTCGACCAGATGTCCGGTGGCCGAGTCGAACTCGGCCTGGGTGCGGGCTGGTTCGAGGAGGAGCACAAGGCGTACGGCATCCCGTTCCCGAAGGAGAAGTTCGCGCGGTTGGAGGAGCAGCTCGCCATCGTCACCGGGCTGTGGGCGACCGAGGCCGGGGACACCTTCGACTTCCACGGCACCTACTACGACCTCACCGACTCGCCCGCCCTGCCCAAGCCCGCCCAGGACCGGATCCCGGTGCTGATCGGCGGACACGGAGCCACCCGCACCCCGCGGCTGGCCGGCAGGTACGCCGACGAGTTCAACATGCCGTTCGCCTCGATCGAGGACAGCGAGCGGCAGTTCGGGCGGGTGCGGGCCGCGGCCGAGGAAGCCGGCCGCAAGGGCGACGACCTCGTCTACTCCAACGCCCTCGTCGTGTGCGTGGGCAAGGACGACCAGGAGGTCGCCCGCCGCGCCGCCGCCATCGGACGCCAGGTCGACGAGCTGAAGCTCAACGGGCTCGCCGGCTCCCCCGAGGAGGTCGTCGACAAGATCGGGCGGTATCAGGAGATCGGGTCGCGGCGCATCTACCTGCAGGTCCTGGACCTCGATGACCTCGACCACCTGGAGCTCATCTCGTCCCAGGTCCAGTCCCAGCTGTCGTAAGGACCGCGGGCCTTGGGCCGGTACGAGTGACCGGAGCGATGTCCGGCGGATCGGGCGCGTGCGGCGCGATCCGCCGGGCGCGTCTCAGCCGGGCGCGTCGCAGGCGGCGCCTCGCACGGCGGCACAGACTCGAACGCGCGGGCGATCGGGGCCGGCGGGAAATTCCGGGGTGCTGCCGACGGCCGCTCGGTACCGTGTGCGTATCCGCAGTTCAGACCCCTACTCCAAGGCCACCCACCGTGTTCCTGACCATCACCACCACCGGCACCCGAGAACGCCCCGCCACCGACCTCGGCTTCCTGCTCCACAAGCACCCTGAGAAATCCCAGGCGTTCTCCACCTCCTACGGCAAGGCGCACGTGCTCTACCCGGAGGCGGACGCCGAGCGCTGCACGGCCGCGCTGCTGCTGGAGGTCGACGCGGTGGCGCTGGTCCGGCGCGGCAAGGGCAAGGGTCGCGGCGGCGCCCCCGACGCGGCGCTCGCGCAGTACGTCAACGACCGCCCGTACGCGGCCTCCTCGTTGCTCGCGGTGGCGCTGAGCGGCGTCTTCTCCAGCGCGATGCGGGGCGTGTGCAACGCCCGGCCGGAGCGGGCCGCCGCGCCGCTGCCCCTGCGTATCGAGGTGCCCGCGCTGCCCGCCCGGGGCGGCCCGGCACTCGTGACACGGCTCTTCGAGCCGCTCGGCTGGACGGTGACCGCTGAACCCGTACCGCTGGACACCGAGTTCCCGCAGTGGGGCGACTCGCGTTACGTCCGGCTCGTGCTGGAGTCGGACGCGCTGACCCTCGCCGAGGCCCTGCGTCACCTCTACGTCCTGCTCCCCGTCCTCGACGACGCCAAGCACTACTGGGTCTCCTCCGACGAGGTCGACAAGCTGCTGCGGGCCGGTGAGGGATGGCTGCCGGACCACCCGGAGCAGAAGCTGATCACCAGCCGGTACCTGTCGCGCCGCTGGTCGCTGACCCGGGAGGCGATGGAGCGGCTGGAGCTGGTGCGGCTGGCGGAGGCCGACGACAGCGAGGTCGAGGACATCGACAACGCGGTCGAGGCGGAAGGCGAGGCCGAGGAGAAGCCGACGCCGCTCGCCGTGCAGCGCCGGGACGCGATCATCGCCGCGCTCAAGGCGTCCGGCGCCGCCCGCGTGCTCGACCTGGGCTGCGGCCAGGGGCAGTTGGTGCAGGCCCTCCTGAAGGACCCGGCGTTCACCGAGATCGTGGGCGTCGACGTGTCGATGCGGGCGCTCACCATCGCCGGACGGCGGCTGAAGCTGGACCGCATGGGTGAGCGGCAGGCATCGCGCGTCAAGCTCTTCCAGGGCTCCCTCGCCTACACCGACCGCCGGCTCAAGGGCTACGACGCCGCCGTGCTCAGCGAGGTCGTCGAACACCTCGACCTGCCCCGGCTGCCCGCCCTGGAGTACGCGGTGTTCGGTTCCGCCCGCCCGCGGACCGTCCTCGTGACCACGCCGAACGTCGAGTACAACGTCCGCTGGGAGAGCCTGCCCGCCGGCCACGTCCGGCACGGCGACCACCGCTTCGAGTGGACCCGCGAGGAGTTCCGCGCCTGGGCCACCGCGGTCGCCGAACGGCACGGGTACGGCGTGGAGTTCGTACCCGTGGGGCCGGACGACCCCGAGGTGGGGCCACCCACGCAGATGGCGGTGTTCGAGATGGGCGCGGCCGACACGCAGAGCACCGTGAGGGACGAGAAGGAGGCGAAGGCCGCATGACCGAGAACCACGCAGCACCGAAGGGCCGGGTCCTGCCCGTCACCGACCTCTCCCTCGTGGTCCTGGTCGGCGCCTCCGGGTCCGGCAAGTCCACCTTCGCCCGAAGGCACTTCAAGCCCACCGAGGTCATCTCCTCGGACTTCTGCCGCGGCCTGGTCAGCGACGACGAGAACGACCAGAGCGCGACGAAGGACGCCTTCGACGTCCTGCACTACATCGCGGGCAAGCGCCTGGCCGCCGGCCGCCGTACGGTGGTCGACGCCACCAGCGTGCAGCAGGACGCCCGACGGCAGCTGATCGACCTCGCAAGGAAGCACGACGTGCTGCCGATAGCCATCGTGCTCGACGTGCCGGAGGAGGTGTGCGCAGAGCGCAACGCGGCCCGCACCGACCGCGCCGACATGCCCCGCCGGGTCATCCAGCGGCACACCCGGGAAATGCGCCGCTCCCTCCGGCACCTGGAGCGCGAGGGCTTCCGCAAGGTGCACGTCCTGCGCGGCGTCGAGGACGTCGAGAACGCCACCGTCGTCACCGAGAAGCGCTTCAACGACCTCACCCACCTCACCGGCCCCTTCGACATCATCGGCGACATCCACGGCTGCGCGTCCGAACTGGAGTCGCTGCTGGGCAAGCTGGGCTACGTCGACGGAGCGCACCCCGAGGGCCGTACGGCCGTCTTCGTCGGCGACCTCGTCGACCGGGGCCCCGACAGCCCGGGCGTGCTGCGCCGCGTGATGTCGATGGTCAAGTCGGGCAACGCGCTGTGCGTGCCCGGCAACCACGAGAACAAGTACGGCCGTCACCTCAAGGGCCGCAAGGTCCAGCACACGCACGGACTCGCCGAGACCATCGAGCAGATGGACGCCGAGAGCGAGGAGTTCCGCGCGCAGGTACGGGAGTTCATCGACGGGCTCGTCAGCCACTACGTCCTCGACGAGGGCCGGCTGGTGGTCTGCCACGCCGGTCTGCCGGAGAAGTACCACGGCCGTACGTCCGGACGGGTCCGTTCGCACGCCCTGTACGGCGACACCACCGGCGAGACCGACGAGTTCGGGCTGCCGGTGCGCTACCCGTGGGCCGAGGACTACCGGGGACGGGCGGCCGTGGTGTACGGCCACACCCCGGTCCCGGAAGCCACATGGCTGAACAACACCATCTGCCTGGACACCGGCGCCGTCTTCGGCGGCAAGCTGACCGCACTGCGCTGGCCGGAGCGGGAACTGGTCGACGTACCCGCCGAGCAGGTCTGGTACGAGCCGACCAGGCCGCTGCGGACCGAGGCGCCCGGCGGACACGACGGCCGCCCGTTCGACCTGGCCGACGTCCACGGGCGCAGGGTCGTGGAGACCCGTCACCAGGGCCGTGTCTCGATCCGTGAGGAGAACGCTGCGGCGGCCCTGGAGGTCATGAGCCGCTTCGCGGTCGACCCGCGCCTGCTGCCGTACCTCCCGCCCACGATGGCACCGACGGCCACCAGCCGTGTCGAGGGCTACCTCGAACACCCCGCGGAGGCCTTCGCGCAGTACCAGGAGGACGGCGTCGAGCGGGTCGTGTGCGAGGAGAAGCACATGGGCTCGCGCGCGGTGGTCCTGGTCTGCCGGGACGCGGAGGCGGCGCGCAGGCGCTTCGGGGTCGACGGACCGACCGGCTCCCTCTACACCCGCACCGGCCGCCCGTTCTTCGACGACGAGTCGGTGACCGAGACCGTCCTCGACCGGCTGCGGACGGCGATCGGCGCGGCCGGCCTCTGGGACACGCTCGAAACCGACTGGCTGCTGCTGGACGCCGAGCTGATGCCGTGGTCGCTGAAGGCGGCGGGTCTGCTGCGCTCGCAGTACGCGGCCGTCGGTGCCGCCTCGGGAGCGGTGTTCCCGGGCGCGCTGGCCGCGCTGGAGGGCGCGGCGGCGCGCGGGGTCGACGTGTCCGCCCTGCTGGCCCGCCAGCGGGAACGGGCCGCGGACGCCGCCGCGTTCACGGACGCCTACCGGCGCTACTGCTGGCCGACGGACGGCCTGGACGGCGTACGCCTCGCCCCCTTCCAGATCCTCGCGGTCCAGGGCCGCAGCCTCGCCGCCCTGCCGCACGACGAGCAGCTCGCGCTCCTCGACAAGCTGGTGGAGCACGACAACACCGGCCTGCTGCGGACGACCCGACGGCTGTACGTCGACACGGCTGACCCGGAGTCGGTGCGGGCCGGTGTCGACTGGTGGCTGGAGATGACGGGCCGTGGCGGCGAGGGCATGGTCGTCAAGCCGCTCGGCGCGGTCGTGCGCGGCGCGCAGGGGCGGCTGGTCCAGCCCGGCATCAAGTGCCGGGGCCGTGAGTACCTGCGGATCATCTACGGTCCGGAGTACACGCGCCCGGACAACCTGGCCCGACTGCGGCAGCGGTTCCTGAACCACAAGCGGTCGCTCGCGATCCGCGAGTACGCGCTCGGTCTGGAGGCACTGGACCGGCTGGCCGAGGGCGAAGCGCTGTGGCGGGTGCACGAGGCGGTGTTCGGGGTCCTGGCCCTGGAGTCGGAGCCGGTGGACCCACGGCTGTGACCCGGGACGCCGGCGGGCGGGTGACACCTCACCGTCCCCCGCCCGCCGGACGTCCGGTCGTGAGACGCCGCCCGGTCCGCCGGTACGTCGGGACGGGGGCTCTCACTCCACCAGCCGCAGCCGCTCGCCGCACACACCCACCCGTACCGTCTGCCCCCAGGTCAGCTCGACCGCGTCCGTCTCCATCCCGTCCCCGAACGCCACCAGTCGCTCGGACTCGACGGTGAGGCGCAGACCGGAGGCGGCGGCGAGTTCCCCGGCCACCAGGGAGGTCCCGGTGGCCGGGGACGGCCAGGCCTCGCGGACGAACCACAGCAGTCGTTCCTCGGTGGGGGAGGGCAACCGCGGTCGTTCTCCCCGCTGCTGCCACACCGACCGGATCCAGCCGGTCGCCCCCGTCCCCGTGCCGATGATCACCCCGGACGAAGCCTGGGCCTCGACGACACCCCCGTCGTCTTCCAGGCCCAGGCGGTATCGGGCCGTCTGATGTCCGGCGGCGCCCAGGTAGATCTCGTTCAGCGCCACGAGGCGCTGCCCGTCGTCGGTGACGGCCTCGACCATGGTGAGTTCGTCGCAGCCGCTCCTGGCCGACTGCGTCGACGCCAACAACTGCGCCGCGTCCGCGGGACGGTGGCGCACCAGGACACCGGGGTTGCGGCCGGGGTCGGCGTCGATGCCCACCACCGGCTGCCCGGCCAGGTACTTGGCCGCGTTGGCGACCAGCCCGTCCTGCCCGACCACGACCACCACGTCCTCCGGTGCGAACAGGAACCGGTCCAGATCGGCCCGCTCCACCCGCGCCTGACGCCAGGTCAGAGGAATCGCGGAGGTCACCTCCGCCAGCGCCCGGCGGGTCCGGCGGTGGCGTTCCGCGACCTCCTCGATGCCACGCCCGCGGGAGGAGAGGAAGAAGACGGCCTGGCCGTGCGTGCCGTGCCGGGCCACCAACTCCTCGTACTCCGTCCTGCGATGGACGAGGACGACCCGGGGAGCGAGGCTCACGCCGGCTCCTGCGTGCCGAGCCGGGCGAGCAGCCCCGTGAGCACGTCCGGCGACACCGTCACGCTGTCGATCCGCGGCAGGTTCTCCGCCAGCCGCGTCCCGGTGAGTGCGTGCAGCGTGGCCACGTCCACCTCCGCGTGCACCCGCAGCCAGGCCGCCTGCGCCTGCGCCCGCGCCTCACCGACCTCGCGGGCCCCCTCCGCCTCCGCTCGCGCCAGTCGTACGGACCGGGTGGCCTCCGCCTCCGCGAGCCGTACCGTCCGTGCCGCCTCGGCCTGAGCCCGCACGGCGTCGGCCGCCGCGTGCTCCTCCGCCTCCCGGCGCGCGTTCGTGCCGCGCTGGTCCACCAACTGCTCCTCGCGGCGGGCGAGTTCGATCTGGCTGGCCAGTTCGTTCTCCGCGATGGCACGCTCCCGCTCGACGGCCACCGCGCGCCGCTCGTACGTCGCCCGGTCCGCCTCCTGCTGGATCTGCTCGCGGGCCGGTGTGCGCAGCGCCCGCTCCACCTCGGGTTCCGGGCGCAGCGCCACGACCCGTACGGCGACGACCTCGATGCCGGTCGCCGGGAGGCGGGGTTCCGCGGCCAGGCCCGCCGCGATCCGCTCCCGTACCGCCTTCACCCCGTCCACCAGGGCCGACGACAGCGGCGTACGGGCGAGGACGTCCAGCGCGTGCTGCTGTGCCGTCTCCGTCAGGAGTGTGCCCAGCTGCTCCAGCGGCGTGCCCCGCCAGGCGCCCGTGTCGGGGTCGATGGAGAAGTCCAGACGGGACGCGGCCGTCGCCGGGTCGCTGATCCGGTAGGTGACCGTCGCCTGCACGGCCACGTCCTGGAAGTCGGAGGTGCGGGCGTGAAAGGTCATCGCCAACTCGCGGTCGTCCACCGGTACTTCGGAGAGCGCGGCGGTCAGTGCCCGGAACCAGAAGCTGAGGCCGGGGCCGTCGTGCAGCAGTCGGCCGCCGCGGTGGTGGCGGATGTGCGCCGTGGGCGCGCCGCGCAGATGGCGCCAGCCGAGGCGCCGGGTGATGTCGGCCATGCGATTCCCTCCACGATTTCTCGTCATTCGGACGATAATGGAGGGGCGGTGTTGTCGTCAAGGGGACGAAAACAACAACGGGAAAGAGTGGGGTGAACGCGGCCCCCGATGGTCAGGATGGAGGCATGGGATTCCATGTCGACTCCGAGGCCGGGCGGCTGCGCCGCGTCATCCTGCACCGGCCGGATCTGGAGCTCAAAAGGCTCACCCCCAGCAACAAGGACGCGCTCCTCTTCGACGACGTGCTGTGGGTGCGCCGGGCGCGCGCCGAGCACGACGGGTTCGCCGACGTCCTGCGGGACCGCGGGGTCGCCGTCCATCTCTTCGGCGACCTGCTCACCGAGGCCCTGGAGATCCCGGCGGCCAGACGGCTGGTCCTCGACCGGGTCTTCGACGAGAAGGAGTACGGGGTGCTCGCCACCGACCACCTCCGCGCCGCCTTCGAGGGCCTGCCCGCGCGCGATCTGGCCGAGGCCCTCGTCGGCGGCATGACCAAGCGGGAGTTCCTGGAGGTGCACCCCGAGCCGACCTCCGTGCGCTTCCATGTCATGGAGCTCGACGACTTCCTGCTGGCGCCCCTGCCCAATCACCTCTTCACCCGTGACACCTCCGCCTGGATCTACGACGGCGTCTCCGTCAACGCCATGCGCTGGCCGGCCCGCCATCGCGAGACCGTGCACTTCGAGGCGATCTACCGGCACCATCCGCTGTTCCGCGACGAAACGTTCCACTTCTGGTCCGAGGGGCAGGCCGACTACCCCTCCACCATCGAGGGCGGCGACGTCCTGGTCATCGGCAACGGCGCGGTGCTGATCGGGATGAGCGAGCGGACCACGCCCCAGGCCGTCGAGATGCTCGCCCACAAGCTGTTCGCCGCCGGATCGGCCCAGACGATCGTGGCCCTCGACATGCCCAAGCGCCGCGCCCTCATGCACCTGGACACCGTGATGACGATGGTCGACGGGGACGTCTTCACCCAGTACGCCGGACTCGGCATGCTCCGCTCCTACACCATCGAACCGGGCGCCGGCGACAAGGAGCTGAAGGTCACCGACCACCCGCCGGAGCACATGCACCGCGCGATCGCCGCCGCCCTCGGGCTGAGTGAGATCCGCGTCCTGACCGCGACCCAGGACGTCCATGCGGCCGAACGCGAGCAGTGGGACGACGGCTGCAACGTCCTCGCCGTCGAGCCGGGCGTCGTCGTCGCCTACGAACGCAACTCCACCACCAACACCCATCTGCGCAAGCAGGGCATCGAGGTGATCGAGATCCCGGGGAGCGAGCTGGGGCGGGGGAGGGGCGGCCCGCGCTGCATGAGCTGCCCGGTCGAACGGGTGGCCGTATAGAAATTCTGGAGCTCGTATAGACTTCCAGGGTCTTTGTTGCCGCATCTCTGGAGCGCCCCTCATGGCGACTGTCCCGACCGCCCTCGCCGGCCGCCACTTCCTCAAGGAGCTCGACTTCACCGAGCAGGAGTTCCGCGGGCTGGTCGAGCTGGCCGCCGAGCTGAAGGCCGCGAAGAAGGCGGGCGCCGAGACGCAGTACCTGCGGGGCAAGAACATCGCGCTGATCTTCGAGAAGACCTCGACGCGCACCCGCTGCGCGTTCGAGGTCGCGGCAGCCGACCAGGGCGCCTCGACGACGTACCTCGACCCGTCCGGCTCGCAGATCGGCCACAAGGAGTCCGTGAAGGACACCGCGCGCGTGCTGGGCCGGATGTACGACGGGATCGAGTACCGCGGGGACAGCCAGTCCAAGGTGGAGGAGCTGGCGGCGTACGCGGGCGTGCCCGTCTACAACGGTCTGACCGACGACTGGCACCCCACCCAGATGCTGGCCGACGTCCTCACCATGACCGAGCACAGCGCCGGGCCGCTCAACGAGATCTCCTACGCCTACCTCGGCGACGCCCGCTTCAACATGGGCAACTCGTACCTGATCACCGGAGCGCTGCTCGGCATGGACGTACGCATCGTCGCCCCGAAGACCTACTGGCCGGCCCAGGAGGTCGTGGACCGGGCCCGGGAACTCGCCGAGACCAGCGGCGCGCGCGTCACCCTCACCGAGGCGGTCGAGGAGGGGGTGGCGGGCGCCGACTTCGTCGCCACCGACGTCTGGGTCTCCATGGGAGAGCCCAAGGATGTCTGGGACGAGCGGATCGCCGCCCTCGGCCCGTACGCCGTGACCATGGACGTGCTGCGCGCCACGGGCAACCCGGACGTCAAGTTCCTGCACTGCCTGCCCGCCTTCCACGACCTCGGCACGAAGGTCGGGCAGGAGATCTTCGAAAGCCACGGGCTGCGGTCGCTGGAGGTCACGGACGAGGTGTTCGAGTCCGCTCACTCCGTGGTCTTCGACGAGGCGGAGAACCGGATGCACACCATCAAGGCCGTGCTGGTGGCGACGCTGGCGTGAGCCGGCGTCACGCCGGACGGCGCTGAGCGGGCACGACCGGCAGCCGGAACCACACCGCCTTGCCGGAGTCGGTCGGGCGATGGCCGCAGGACGAACTGAGGGCACGGATCAGCAGCAGCCCGCGGCCGTGCTCCTGCCACGGGTCGGGCTCGCCCGCGACCGGCCGGGTCAGATCGCCGGGCGGCGCCGGATCGGGGTCGTGCACCTCGACCTGGCAGCCCGAAGGCAACAGTTCCACCACGAGCTCTATCGGGCCGTCGCCCCCGGTGTGCTCCACGGCGTTCGCCACCAGCTCCGCCGTCAGCAACTCCGCGGTGTCGCTGTCGGCGGAGTGCTCCAGCTCGGCCAGCGCCGTACGGACCAGTGCGCGCGCGACGGGCACGGCCGCGGCGGTGTGCGGCAGTGCGATCCGCCAGGAGGCGGAGGCCGAGGGGTGATCTTGCAAGGCGGGTCCGTTCATGAGCAGGCAGTCCTGCTTTCAACCTGATGAATGGTACGGCGCCCCCCGGCAGTGACGTCCGACGGGCACCGTTCGGAACCTGCGGCCCCGACTGCTGGGCGGCTTACCCGGGTGAACGGCCTGCCTCGCACGGCTGATCCCGCCGTTACGGGGGTGTCGACGAGCCGTGACGGATGTGACGGGATCGGGTCGGTCCCGACCCGCCCTATTGCGCATACGTGACGACGGTCAAAGTTCGGTGATAGCGTCGGAGGGGTAAGGCTCGATGAGCCAGTGCCCGCCGTCCCGCCCGAGGAGGCCGCACGTCATGAGTCCCTTCACCGGCTCCGCCGCCCGCACCTCCGACTGGGAGCATCTGCGGGTCGAGCATGCCGACGGCGTCGCCACCGTCACCCTGGCCAGGCCCGAGAAGCTCAACGCGCTCACCTTCGGCGCCTACGCCGACCTGCGCGACCTGCTCGCCGAGCTCTCCCGCGAGCGGGCGGTGCGGGCCCTGGTGCTGGCCGGCGAGGGCCGTGGCTTCTGCTCCGGCGGCGACGTGGACGACATCATCGGCGCGACGCTGTCCATGGACACCGCCCAGCTCCTCGACTTCAACCGGATGACCGGACAGGTCGTGCGGGCCGTACGGGAATGCCCGTTCCCGGTGATCGCGGCCGTGCACGGAGTGGCGGCGGGAGCCGGGGCGGTCCTGGCGCTCGCGGCCGACTTCCGGGTCGCCGACCCCAGCGCCCGCTTCGCCTTCCTCTTCACCCGGGTCGGACTGTCCGGCGGCGACATGGGCGCCGCGTACCTGCTGCCCAGGGTCGTGGGTCTGGGCCACGCGACCCGCCTGCTCATGCTGGGCGAACCGGTCCGCGCACCCGAGGCCGAGCGCATCGGCCTGATCAGCGAGCTCACCCAGGAGGGGAAGGCGGACGAGGCCGCCCGGTCCCTGGCCCGCCGCCTCGCCGACGGTCCCGCCCTGGCGTTCGCCCAGACGAAGGCGCTGCTGACGGCCGAGCTGGACATGCCGCTGGCGGCGGCCGTGGAGATGGACGCCTCGACCCAGGCCCTGCTCATGAACGGCGAGGACTACGCGGAGTTCCACGCGGCCTTCACGCAGAAGCGGCCTCCCAAATGGAGGGGGCGGTGACGGCGCCGACCGGACCGACCCGAACGCGCCCCCTTCGAGTCGCGGTCATCGGCGGCGGCCCCGGGGGTCTGTACGCGGCGGCGTTGCTGAAACGTCTCGACCCGTCCCGCGACATCACCGTCTGGGAACGCAACGCCCCCGACGACACCTTCGGCTTCGGAGTCGTCCTGTCCGACGAGACCCTCGGCGGCATCGAACACGCCGACCCCGTCGTCCACGAGGCACTCCAGGCGCACTTCATCCGCTGGGACGACATCGACATCGTCCACCGGCAGGTCCGCCACACCTCCGGCGGCCACGGTTTCGCCGCGCTCGGCAGAAAACGGCTCCTGCAGATCCTGCACGACCGCTGCCGCACCCTCGGCGTGGAACTCCGCTTCCGCACCGAAGCCCCGCACGCCGCCCGGCTGGCGGAGACACACGACCTCGTCATCGCCGCCGACGGTGTGCACAGCGCCACCCGCGAGGCCTACCGCCATGTGTTCCGCCCCCATGTGGCCGAGCACCACTGCCGCTACATCTGGCTGGCCGCGGACTTCGCCTTCGACGCCTTCCGCTTCGAGATCGCCGAGACCGAACACGGCGTGATGCAACTGCACGGCTACCCCTACGCGGCCGACGCCTCCACCGTCATCGTCGAGATGCGGGAAGAGGTGTGGCGCGCCGCCGGGTTCGACGAACTCGACGAACAGGAGTCGGTGGCGCGCTGCGCCAAGATCTTCGCCGACGCGCTCGGCGGACGCGCGCTCAAGTCCAACAAGTCGGCCTGGACGACCTTCCGCACCGTCGTCAACGAACGCTGGTCGCACGACAACATCGTGCTGCTCGGCGACGCCGCCCACACCGCCCACTTCTCCATCGGCTCCGGCACCAAGCTCGCCGTCGAGGACGCCCTCGCGCTCGCCGCCTGCCTGGAGGAACAGCCCGACCTCACCGCCGCGTCGACCGCGTACGAAGCCGAGCGCAAACCGGTCGTCGCCTCCACGCAGCGTGCCGCCCGGGCCAGCCTGGAGTGGTTCGAGAACCTCGGCCTCTACCTCGACCAGCCGGCCCGCCAGTTCGCCTTCAACCTGCTCACCCGCAGCCGCCGCGTCACCCACGACAACCTGCGCCTGCGCGACGCCCGCTTCACCGAGTCCGTGGAGCGCGACTTCGGCTGCCCGCCGGGCACGCCCCCGATGTTCACCCCGCTGCGGCTGCGCGGCCTGACCCTGCGCAACCGCGTCGTCGTGTCCCCGATGGACATGTACTCGGCCACGGACGGCGTCCCCGGCGACTTCCACCTCGTCCACCTCGGCGCCCGCGCCCTCGGCGGAGCCGGCCTGGTGATGACCGAGATGGTGTGCGTCAGTCCCGAGGGGCGGATCACCCCCGGCTGCGCCGGCCTCTACACCGGACGCCAGGCCGAAGCCTGGAAGCGGATCGTCCGGTTCGTGCACTCCCAGGCGCCCGGTACCGCGATCGGCGTGCAACTCGGTCACAGCGGGCGCAAGGGCTCGACCAAGCTGATGTGGGAGGGCATCGACGAGCCCCTGGAGGACGGCAACTGGCCGCTCGTGGCGGCGTCCGCGATCCCCTACACGCCGCACAGCCAGACGCCGCGCGAGCTCAGCCGCCCCCAACTCACCGACATCCGCGAGCAGTTCACAGAAGCCGCCTGCCGTGCCGCCCGCGCCGGCTTCGACCTCCTCGAACTGCACTGCGCGCACGGCTACCTGCTCTCCGGCTTCCTGTCCCCGCTGACCAACCACCGCACGGACGCCTACGGCGGTTCCCTCGGCGGACGGCTGCGCTTCCCGCTGGAGGTCTTCGACGCCGTACGCGCCGTGTGGCCGGAGGAACGGCCCATGACCGTGCGTATCTCCGCCACCGACTGGGCCGAGGGCGGCACCACCGCCGAGGACGCCGTCGAGATCGCCCGCGCCTTCGCCGCGCACGGCGCCGACGCCGTCGACGTGTCGACCGGGCAGGTCGTGGCCGACGAACAGCCCGAGTTCGGGCGGTCGTACCAGACGCCGTACGCGGACCGGATCCGGCACGAGACCGGCCTGCCGGTGATCGCGGTGGGCGCGATCTCCTCCTGGGACGACGTCAACTCGCTGATCCTGGCCGGCCGTACGGACCTGTGCGCCCTGGCCCGGCCGCACCTCTACGACCCGCACTGGACGCTGCACGCGGCGGCCGAGCAGGGCTACGAGGGCCCGGGCGTCGTCTGGCCCGCCCCGTACCGCGCGGGCAGCCGCCGCCCCCAGACCGGACGTACGGACGCCCCCAAGCCCCGCCTCGCCCTGGGCGGTTGACGCCCGGGGTCACAGGCCGGCGTACGTCGCCCCGGCGTCGCGCAGCCGTTCGTGCAGCCCTCGGAAGACGGCGGCCGACCGCGCGCCGGGCCAGTCCCCGGGCAGCAGCCGGGCGGGCAGCCCGGGGTCGGTGTAGGGGAGGTGGCGCCAGGAGTCCAGGGCGAGCAGGTAGTCGCGGTAGGCGGCCTCGGGCGGGGTGTCCCGCCGCCGTTCCCAGTCGTGCAGCACGCGCGCGTGCCGGTCGAGGAACTCCTCGTGCGCCTTGGCGATCGCGGCCAGGTCCCACCAGCGCGCCACGGCCTCCGCGGTCGGCGTGAAGCCGAGGTGCTCACCCCGGAAGAAGTCGACGTACTCCTCCAGGCGCAGCCGCTGCAGGGTGTGCCGTGCCTCCTCGAACAGCCGCGCCGGCGCGATCCACACACCCGGGGCAGCCGTCCCGAAGCCGAGGCCGGCCAGCCGGGAGCGCAGCACGTGCCGCTTCTGCCGCTCCGACTCCGGCACCGAGAACACCGCGAGAACCCAGCCCTCGTCCTCGGGCGGCACGGCGGTGTAGATACGGCGGTCACCGTCGTCGAGCAACTGGCGGGCGTCCGGGGACAGTTCGTACCCGGCGGCGCCCTGCGCGGTCCGGGCCGGCAGCAGCAGCCCGCGCCGCTTCAGCCGGGACACCGAGGAACGCACCGAGGGCGCGTCCACGCCGACCGCGGCAAGAAGTCTGATCAGCTCGGCGACCGGCACCGGGCCGGGCATGTGGCGGCCGTAGGCGCCGTAGAGCGTGACGATGAGAGACCGTGGTGCATGCTGGTCGGACACGTTGATCATCTTAAGTCGTACGGGTCACTCCTGGTCACCTGACGGGTCACCGGCCTCACGCAGCCTGAACCTCTGCAGCTTGCCGGTGGCGGTGCGCGGCAGGGCATCCAGGAAGACGATCTCGCGCGGGCACTTGTACGGCGCCAGCTCCGCCTTGACGAACGTGCGCAGCGCCTCCGGGTCCCGGCGCGCACCCTCTCTGAGCACCACGTATGCCACCACGACCTGTCCGCGTGCCTCGTCGGGCCGCCCCACGACGGCCGTCTCCAGCACGTCCGGGTGGCGCAGCAGCGCCTCCTCGACCTCCGGGCCCGCGATGTTGTACCCGGCCGAGATGATCATGTCGTCCGCGCGGGCGACATAGCGGAAGTAGCCGTCACTCTCCCGGACGTAGGTGTCGCCGGTGATGTTCCAGCCGTCCCGCACGTACTCGCGCTGCCGGAGGTCGGCGAGGTAGCGGCAGCCGACCGGCCCGCGCACCGCGAGCAGCCCCGGCTCGCCGTCGTGCTGCTCTCGGCCCTCCGCGTCCACCACGCGCGCCTGCCACCCCGGTACCGGCACCCCGGTCGTCCCGGGCCTGATGTGCCCGTCGGCCGCGGAGATGAAGATGTGCAGCAGCTCGGTCGCGCCGATGCCGTTGATGATGCGCAGCCCGGTCCGCTCGTGCCAGGCCCGCCAGGTGGCCGCGGGCAGGTTCTCGCCCGCGGAGACGCAGCGGCGCAGCGACGAGATGTCGTACGAGTGAAGCTCGTCGAGCATCGCGCGGTATGCCGTCGGCGCCGTGAACAGCACCGACACCCGGTGCTCGGCGATCGCCGGCAGCAGCTGCTTGGGGCCCGCCTGTTCGAGGAGCAGGGCGCTGGCCCCGACCCGCATCGGGAAGACCACCAGCCCGCCGAGGCCGAAGGTGAAGCCGAGCGGGGGACTGCCGGCGAAGACATCGCCGCCATGTGGTTGCAGCACATGATCGGAGAAGGTGTCGGCTATCGCGAGCACATCCCGGTGGAAGTGCATACATCCCTTGGGTCGTCCGGTGGTGCCGGACGTGAAGGCGATGAGCGCGACGTCGTCGGCGGCCGTGTCGGCGGTGACGTAGGGCGTCTCGGGGGCGGGCCGGTGCAGCAGGTCGTCGGGGGTGTCACCGCCGTAGGTCGTGATCCGCAGCCCGGGCATCTCGGCCTTGGCGAGGTCGTCGACGGCCCGGACGTCGCACAGCGCGTGCCGTACCTGGGCGATCTCGCACATGGTGCGCAGTTCGTGCGGCCGCTGCTGGGCCAGCACCGTGACGGCGACCGCGCCCGCCTTGAGCACCGCCAGCCAGCAGGCGGCCAGCCAGGGCGTCGTCGGGCCGCGCAGCAGCACCCGGTTGCCCGGGACGACCCCGAGGTCGCCGGTGAGCAGGTGGGCGATCCGGTCGACGCGGGCGCGCAGTGTGCCGTACGTCCATGTGTCACCGGACCGTGTGTGGAAGACAGGGCGCTCGGCGTCGGGGCCGTGGAGCAGTTCGGCGGCGGCGTTGAGCCGTTCGGGGTAGCGCAGCCCCGGCAGGTCGAAGCGGAGCTCGGGCCATTGCTCGGGCGGCGGCAGATGGTCGCGGGCGAAGGTGTCGACGTGCCCGGAGCGGTGCTGACCTGCCATGGCGGTTTCGCCCCCTTGCCTTGTGGGCTGCCTCGTGGGCGTCCTGGTGGGCTCGCACCAGGGAGCGTATCGTCTTGGTGACGACAGTCAATGGTGCGCGATATCGTCGGGGTGGTCCGTCGAGGAGGTCCGTCCAGAGGGTCCGTCACGCGGTCCCGCAGGGAGGTCGGCAATGCCCGCATTCTCGCTCGATCCACCGCAGACCGCCTGGTGTGCCGAGCTCCGAGCCCTGGCCGCCGAGCGACTGGCCCCGCTCGCGGAGAAGGGCGAACCCGGGCACGTCAACCGCCCACTGGTCGCCGCCCTCGGTGAAACCGGCCTGCTGAAGCGGCTGTTCACCTCCGGCGCGGTCGATCTGTGCCTGATGCGTGAGTCGCTCGCGTACGCCTGCACGGAGGCGGAGACCGCGCTCGCCCTGCAGGGCCTCGGCGCTCATCCGGTCCACGCCCACGGCACCCCGGCCCAGCGCGAGCGCTGGCTGCCCCGGGTGGCCGAGGGCACCGCGGTGGCCGCCTTCGCGCTCAGCGAGCCGGGGGCGGGCTCGGACGCGGCGGCACTGGAGTTGCGCGCGGAGCAGGACGGCACGGGGCCGGACGGGACACCGCTCGCCCACCCCGACGGCCCCGCCCGCTGGCGACTCACCGGCGAGAAGTGCTGGATCTCCAACGCCCCGGAGGCCGACTTCTACACCGTCTTCGCCCGCACCACCCCGGGCGCCGGCGCCCGGGGCGTCACCGCCTTCCTGGTCCCCGCCGACCGCCCCGGCCTCACCGGAGCCGGCCTGGACATGCTCTCCCCGCACCCCATCGGCGCCCTCACCTTCGACGCCGTCCCCGTCGACGCCGACGACGTCCTCGGCGAGCCCGACCGGGGCTTCAGGGTCGCGATGGGCACCCTCAACCTCTTCCGCCCCAGCGTCGGCGCCTTCGCCGTCGGCATGGCCCAGGCCGCCCTCGACGCGACCCTCGCCCACACCGCCCGACGGGACGCGTTCGGCGGCAAGTTGAACGAGCTCCAGACGGTCGCCCACCAGGTCGCGGAGATGGCGCTGCGCACGGAGGCGGCCCGGCTCATGGTGTACGCGGCGGCGACGGCGTACGACGAAGGCGCGCCGGACGTGCCCAAGCGCGCCGCGATGGCGAAACTGCTCGCCACCGAGACCGCGCAGTACGTCGTCGACAAGGCCGTCCAACTGCACGGCGCCCGCGCCCTGCGCCGCGGCCACCTCCTTGAGCACCTCTACCGCGAGGTCCGGGCACCGCGCGTGTACGAGGGGGCGAGCGAGGTGCAACGCGGCATCATCGCGAAGGAGTTGTACGCGCAGAGGAAGGCCGCCCCGTGACCGCCGAGCGCATCAACCCGCCCGCCCTCTCCCCGCCCACGGGCTTCTCGCACGCCGTCCTCGCCACCGGTTCACGCGTCGTCTTCCTGGCCGGCCAGACCGCGCTCGACGCCGACGGCAAAGTGGTCGGACGGACGCTGCCGGAACAGTTCGAGAGGGCGCTGTCGAATCTGCTGACCGCCCTGGCGGCGGCCGGCGGCACCCCGGCCGACCTCGCGCGGGTCACCGTCTACGCCACCGACGTCGCCGCGTACCGTGCCCAGGCCGCGGAACTGGGCCGTATCTGGCGGGAGTCGGCCGGTCGGGACTATCCGGCGATGGCGGTCGTCGAGGTCGTGCGGCTGTGGGACGAGCAGGCGATGGTGGAGCTGGACGGGTTCGCCGTACTGCCGTAGGACCGGCCAACCGGCCCGGCTGCCGTGGGGCCGGTTGTCGTCGGCCCGGCTGCCGCGGGCCCGGCTCACCCGCCGGCGGACCCGCTCACGCGGCCATGGCGAGCCTCCCGGCCGGCAGCCGGTGCGGTGCGACGACCCGCCCGTCGGGCAGTAGTTCGCCGCTGTCGTCGAACACGATCGCGCCGTTGCAGAGCAGACTCCACCCCTGCTCGGGGTGTGCGGCCACCACATGTGCGGTGGGGCCGTCGGAGGAAGGGCACGAAGGCTGGTGTGAACACATGGCGCACCTCCACATCGGACGGACGAGCCGTGTGGATCGTCCATATGGGTAGACCATGCCCCCGCCCCGAGCTCATCGGAACGGCCCGCCCAGAACCGTGACAACACGCGGACAACCCATGGACAAGCCGGGGACAAGCCGCGCGCGGGCCGCGGACGAGCCGCGGTCACCACGCCGGCCGAGCCGCGAGGGCCGGGGCGGACTCGCCACCGAAGGGGTGACGGTCACGGCCGCGGACGCACCCGCCGGGTACCAGTGGAAGGCCCCACTCCGCCCACTCGGGAGGTCATCCCATGCATCTGCGCCGCGTTCTCGCCACGCGCCCCGCCCTCGCCACCGCCGCCTGCACCGCTCTGTTCCTGCTGGTCGCCGCCCCGTCGGCGCCCGCCGACTCCTCGGCTCCCGAGGCTCGCATGGCGCCGAAGGAGACCGTGACCATCGACGACAAGGCCGTGATGGCCGCGGACGGCACCGTCACCGTCTCCGGTACCTACAACTGCGTCGACAACATCGGCCCCACCTTCGTGAGCTCCTCGATCGGCCAGAGCGACTCCACCGTCCGCCATGCCATCGGCGGCACCATGGCCGTGTGCGACGGCAAGCAGCACCGCTGGTCGAACAGGAGCAAGCCCTCCCCGAGCGCCCTCAAGCACGGCAAGGCGGACGTCGAGGCCACCGTCGTGGAGCTGTTCCCGGTCGGTGGCCTGGGCGGCCTGCCCCTGCCCCGCTTCCACGCGCTGGAGAAGAAGGACATCACCCTGTCCAAGAGGTGACGCTTCCCGCCCCGACACGGCACCGCGCCCCTCCCGGTCGGGAGGGGCCGCCGGGCAGCCGCACAGCCCGTCTTCAGGCGGCCGGGGCGGGTCGGCTGCCGGGGTCCGCTCGCTGCGCGTGGGCTCCGGCAGGAAGAGGTACGTGACGGCGAGCGTGAGCGCCGCGGCTCCCGCCCCGACCGGGAACACCGTGTGGGTGGCCGCCACCAGCGCGTCGACCACCTGGGGCCGGACGTCCGTGGGCAGTTCCCGGTCGGGGTGGCGGCGCTCGGCTCGCCGCCCCGCGCGCCCTTGAGCGCGCCGGGCGGGTGCGAGGCGCACGAGCGGGCGGGGACCGTGCCGACGACGGCGGTGCCGATGGCGCCGCCCGGCATCCGGCTGAACCGCACCGAGGTGACCGCCACTCCCATCTGCTCCTCCGCCGCGATGAGTTGCACGGGGCACCCGGGCCAGGAGGACACCGTGATCGCGTCAGCCACGACAGGCGCACCTGGGACCGGTCGACCGGTACCCGCGACCGGTCCGGTACCGGGGCCGAGCCGTTGAACGGCGGATACCGGGCCGCGAGGCGAGCGGCGGGTTCGGGCCCAGTACGGCCGGCAGGGGCGGAAGGGGCGGAAGGGGCCGTGTGAAGCCGACGTGATGTCCGACGGGATGCCATGTGGTCGCGGCCGTCGGCTTGGCCGGGAAGCGTGCCTCCGGTGGGTCGGGGCGAGGGGGCCGGGCCGCCCGGGGGAGGACCCGGAAGTCCTCCATGAAGGCTGGGCCGACCACGGTGAACGCACCCCGCGGGAGCGAGTGGGAACGCCGACGGCCCCAGATCCCATGCATGCGGAGGACGGTTTTCCCGTTGGCCAGAACTCCTCTGCCGACCGCGCGGATTTCAGTTTAGGCTTCAGTTAATGATCACGGGAGGTCGTTGTTGTTGCGTGTCGCGCTGGTGAACATGCCTTTTGCCGACTGGAACCGTCCATCATTCGCCTTGGGGCAGTTGTCGACTCTTGTACACCGAGAGTTCAACGGCCGGGCGCGAGCGCACGTGTGCTACCTGAACCAGGACATGGCCGAGTATTTCGGAACGCGTCTCTATGAATCCCTGTCGGTGAGTCACGACCACGTCGACACGGGTATCGGGGACTGGCTGTTCAGGCACATCGCCTTTCCAGGCGAGCCCGACACCGCCACGGAATACTTTCAGCGATACTACCGAGGCGCCCGCTGGGAAGGCTTCCGCGCCGAGATCCTGCGCGCCCGTGACGGACTGCTGCGGTTCTGCGAGGAGCTGATCGACCGGTACCGGCTCGACGAGGCCGACATCGTGGGCTTCAGCTCCATGTTCGCCCAGCATGTGCCCAGCATGGCGCTTGCCCGGCTGATCAAGGAGCGCAGCCCGAAGACCCTCGTCGTACTCGGCGGTGCGAACTGCGAGGCGCCCATGGGCGCCGTCGTCGCCGAGCACGTTCCGGCGGTCGACTTCGTCTTCTCCGGCCCCGCTCTGAACACGTTCGGGGAATTCATCCAGTGCGTGCTGGACGGTGAACCGGAACGCGCCGACACCATCCCCGGGATCCTCTCCCGCCGCAACTGCCGGGACCCCCGCTTCCGTAAGGCCATCGGCACGGAACGGGACATCGATGATTTCTTCCTGCCCGACTACGACAGCTTCTTCGCTGCCCTGGACAACCATCCGGAACTGCGTCGCACCGGCACCAGTGAGCCGATGCTGTTCTTCGAGACGTCCCGTGGCTGCTGGTGGGGACAGCGTTCGCACTGCACCTTCTGCGGGCTGAACGGCGAAAGCATGGCCTTCCGGGCCATGGCGCCCGACCTTGCCGTCCAGCAGTTCAACTGGCTTTTCGAGTTCGCGCCCGAATACACCTCGCTGTTCTGCACCGACAATGTCATGCCGCGCAATTACGCGCGTGACGTCTTTCCGCGGCTCGACCCGCCGGCCGGCACCTCGATCTTCTACGAGGTCAAGCTGCCCCTGAGCCGCCAGGTCCTGCAGGCGATGACGGACGCCGGTGTGACCGTCGTCCAGCCCGGCATCGAGGCGCTGGCGTCCTCCACGCTCAAGCTCATGGGCAAGGGCACCACCGCCTTCCAGAACCTGCAGTTCCTCAAGCACTGCAACGAGTTCGGCATCAAGCCCGAGTGGAACCTGTTGATCGGATTCCCCGGCGAGGACCCGGCCGTCTACCGCAAGTACGTGGAGGAACTGCGCGATTTCTTCCACCTCGTACCACCGCACGGCGTGTACATGGTGCGCTTCGACCGCTTCAGTCCCTACTTCAAGCGGAGTGAGGATTTCGGCCTCGACCTCATACCGGTGGACTACTACGCACTCACCTATCCCTTCGACGCGGAGGCGCTGTCCGACCTCGCGTACTTCTTCGCCGACCAGAACCTCGCCCCTTACACGCTCAACGCGGTCGAGTGGCACGACGAGCTGAGCCGGCTGGTCATCGAGTGGCGCGCCGCCTGGTACGGCGAGCCCGAAGCGCCCCGCCGGGAGCTGCGCCTGGTCACCACCGACGACGGCCGGCTCGCCGTCCGGGACTCCCGCTCCGGTGTCCTGCGGGTGCATCCGGTCGACGAGGCGACCGCCCGGCTGCTGCACCGCCTGTCGTCCCCCGCCAAACCTGACCAACTGGCCCGGGACTGGGCGGAAGGCCCGGACGACCTGCGGCGGCGCCTCGACCACCTCTTTGAACAGCGGTTCCTGTTCACGGAGAACGGCCGTGTGATGAGCCTGGTGCTGACCGGGGCGGACGGCGAGCCGGAGGAGCCGCCCCAGGAGGAGCCCACAGCGACCGGCGCCCGGCGCCTGCTTCCGCTGCTGTCGGAGGCACCGCGATGACCGCCGAAACCCCGCTGCTTCCGCTCCTCGTCGAGCCGGACGGTGTTCCAGCCACCGAACAACTGCGCGCCGACCGGGAGAAGGTGCGCGCGGCGCTGCGCGAACGGGGCGCGGTGCTGCTGCGGGGCTTCGACGTCGAAGGCCCCGACGGCTTCGCCGACATCGTCCGCGCGCTGTCCGGCGAACCGCTGCCGTACACGGAGCGCTCCTCACCCCGCAGTGTGATCAAGGGAAACGTCTACACGTCGACCGACTACCCGCCCGGCGAAGAGATCTTTCTGCACAACGAGAACTCGTACCAGGCGAGTTGGCCGCTGACCCTGTTCTTCCACTGCGTCCGGCCGCCGCTGACCGGGGGCGCCACCCCGCTGGCCGACACCCGTCGGGTACTCGACAGCATCGACGAGGAGGTTCGCCGAGAGTTCACGCGGCGCGGCTGGATGGTCGTCCGCAACTACGGCGACCTGGTCGGTCTGCCCTGGCAGGAAGCGTTCAACAGCACCGATCCCGCCGAGGTCGAACGGTACTGCCATGAGCAGGGCATCGAGGCGCAGTGGCTGCCCGGCGGCGGGCTGCGCACCCGGGCCGTGCGGGATGCCGTGCACCGGCACCCGGTGACGGGCGAGCCCGTGTGGTTCAACCACGCGACCGTCTTCCACGTCAGCACCCTGCCGGAGAGCGCCCGGCTGGGACTGCTGGAGATGCTGGGCGAGGAGAACCTGCCCAGCCAGACGTACTACGGCGACGGCGGGGCCGTGCCGGCCGACGTCATGGACCATCTGCGGGCGTGCTACCGAGCCGCCTCGACCCGCTTCGACTACCGCGCGGACGACGTCCTGGTGATCGACAACATGCTGGTCTCCCACGGCCGGGAGCCGTTCACCGGACCCCGCCGGATAGCGGTCGCCATGGCGGAGCCGTACACAGCACATCGATGAACTCTCGGACGGAAGACCCTCCCATGCCCGCGCGTTCGCTCTGGTCCAACCGGGACTTCTCCGTCTTCTGGGCGGTACAGGCGCTGTCCGAGGTCGGCAACGCCTTCTCGCTGGTGGCCGTTCCGCTCCTGGTGCTGCACACCACTGGCTCGGCGGCGCAGATGGGGCTGCTGACCGCCGTCGCCGGCGTCGCGGCGCTGCTCACCGGTCTCGTGGGGGGCGCCTGGGCCGACCGGTTCGACCGGCGGCGGCTGCTGATGCTGTGCGACGCGGCCCGTCTGGTGCTCTACGGGGCGATCCCGGTCTGCTGGGCGCTGAGCCCGCAGATCTGGCTGCTGTACGTGGTCATGGGACTGGCCTCGATCTTCGAGATGCTGTTCAAGATCACATACGTCACCGCGGTGCCGAACCTCGTCGACAAGGACCAGATCGTCGCGGCGAACGGCCGTCTGGAGGCCACCAACGCGATCGCGTACATCGCCGGACCCGCCCTGGCCGGTGTGGTGTCCGGGTTCTTCGGGCCCACGGCCGCGGTGGCGATCAACGCGGGCAGCTTCGGGATCTCCCTCCTCGGTCTGGCCCTCATCAGGCTCAGGCCCACCGAGCGGCCGTCGGACGACGATCAGGCCGCCGTCAGGACGCGCGCGCACGATCTGCGCACCGGCTTTCGCACCGGCGCCGCGTTTCTGTGGCGTACGCCGGTGCTGCGGGCGCTGACCGTGCTGCTGACGATCACCACATTCCTCAGCCTGGGCATGACCGACGTATTCATCTACCACCTCAGGCACGGTCTGGAGCAGGACGAACGCACGGTCGGCTACGTCCTCGCCCTGGCCGGAGTGGGCACCTGCGTGGCCGCCGCGGCCACCGCCCGGTTGCGCCGTTCCTGGGGGTTCGGCCGCTGCTGGCTCGGCTCGATGGCCCTGTGCTCGATGGCGACCCTGGCCCTCGGCGCCTTCGGGCAGGTGCCCGTGGCGGCCGTGGCGATCTTCCTGTACTCCTTCGGCATGGCGCTGGCCGGCGTCTGCTCGATGTCCCTGCGGCAGGAAGTCACCCCGGACCACCTGCTCGGGCGCGTCACCTCCGCGTTCTGGACGATCCACGGCAGCCTGGCACCCCTCGGCGCGGCCCTGCTGACCGCCCTGGTCGGCCGGCTGGGTACGCGCGGCCCGCTGACCGGCGTGGCCCTGGTCTTCCTGGCCGTGGCGGCCGCGGCCGCCTTCACACCCATCCGGCAGCGCCACCCCGAGCGCACCGCCGTACCGCCCGCGCACCCGCCACGGACCGAGCCGACACCACCGAGAGAGGAGTCACGGGGATGACGCAGCAGCCCGACGACGACCGGCTGTACAAGGTCGTGGTCAACCACGAGGAGCAGTACTCCCTTTGGCCCGCCGACCGGGACAACCCGGCCGGCTGGTCGGACGCGGGCAGGACCGGCCCGAAGAGCGACTGCCTCGCCCACATCAAGGACGTGTGGACCGACATGCGCCCGCTGAGCCTGCGCCGCCGCCTGGAGCCGGGCGAACAGGCCGGACCGGCGGCCCGGGACACCGACCGCGCGGACTGAGCCCTCGGTCCGTCACCGCATCGCAGCACCGCGAACCAGGGAAGGCACTCGTGCACGACGACCTGGAAACACAACCGGCGGCCCAGTCAGGGGAAACGGTCCGGCAGCCGCTCTCCCACGGCCAGGAACGACTGTGGTACCTGGAGCAGATCACCGCCGGCGACCCCGTCCACCACCTCTCCTCCGCCACCCTCGTCGAAGGCCCCCTCGACGCCGAGCGCCTGGCATCGGCCCTGCGGATCTGCGCGGCCCGCCACGACCTCCTCCGCAGCACCTTCAGCACCGGGGACGACGGCCCGTACGGCATCGTCCGCCCCAGCCCCGAACTGCCCTTGCATCAGGTGGACCTGGGCCCCGGCCCGGTGCCGGAAGCGGCGTTGCGCCACGCTCTCGCCGCCGAGATCGCCCGCCCGTTCGCCCTGGACGCCGCGCCCCCGCTGCGCGCCGTCCTGGTGCGCGCCGGCGAGGAGCGGTCCGTCCTGCTGCTCACGGCACACCGCATCATCGCCGACCGGGCCTCGCTCACCCTCCTGGAGAGCGAACTCGCCCGGTACTACGCCGAGTCGGGGGCGGCCCCGGTGAACTCCCCACCCGCGTACGCGGACCGAGCGGCCCGGGAGCGGCAGGACCGCGACGACTGCCTGCCGTTCTGGCAGCGGCGGCTTGAGGAGCTGCAACCGCTCGACCTGGCGACGGACCGGCCCCGGCCGAGGACCGCGACCCACCGGGGCACCGGCCACCGACTGCACGTCGAGGCCCGGCACGCCGAGTCCCTGCGACGACTGGCCCACGAGGAAGGAGTCGCCGCCGGGACCGTGCCGGCGGCCGCCTTCGCCGTCCTGCTCGCGCGCTGGACGGGCCGGTCCGACGTGACCTTCGGCAGCCCCGTGGACCGCCGCCCGCCGACGGGCGCGCAGACGGCGCTCGGCCCGTACGAGGACCTGCTCGTCCTGCGGACCGATCTGACGGGCCGCCCCTCCCTCCGGGAGGCGGTGCGCCGCGTAGGACGGACGCGGGACCAGGCGCACCGGCACGCGGAAACCCCCTTCGGACGACTCGTCACCCTCCTCGACCCGGATCGGGACCTGAGCCGTCATCCGCTCTGCCAGGCAGTCTTCCGCACCACCGGGCCGCCTCGAACGAGCTTCACCGCGGCGGGATGCACCACCTCCCCGCTCGAACTGCACGACGACACCACCCCGTACGACCTGCTGTGCACGGTCACCGAGGACGCCGACGGGCGCGGCGGCCTGGACGTGGAACTGCGCCTCTCGTCCGACCTGTGGCTGCCGCGGACGGGGGACCGCATGGCGTCGGCCCTGCGCACCCTGCTCACCGCCCTGGCCGACACCCCCGACCGCCGGATCGGCGACGTCCCCCTGCTGCCGCCCGAGGACCGGGCCCTGATCGACGCCTGGAACGCCACCGACCGGCCGCTGCCCGAACCCGCCACCGTGGACGGCCTCTTCCGGGCGTGCGCGGCCCGCGACCCGCAGGCCGTCGCCCTCACGGACCGCACCGGCAGCTGGACGTACGCCGCGCTCGCGCGTCGGGCCGCGGCCGTCGCACGGTCACTGACCGGGGCGGGCGTCACCGCCGACAGCCCCGTCGCCCTGCACATGGTGCGCTCCGCCGACCTCGTCACGGGCATGCTGGGAGTCCTCCTGGCCGGCGGCGCCCCTCTCGTCCTCGACCCCGGCCACCCCGTCGAGCGGTTGCGGTTCATGGCCGACGACGCCGGGGTCGGCGCCGTGCTGAGCGGCGGCGACCCGCCCGCCTGGCTGGGCGGCCTGAGTGTGCCCGTCCTCCGGCTCGCCGACGCCGAGAGCGGCCCGGACAAGGCCCTGCCGGTGCCGCGCAGCCACCCCGACAGCCTCGCCGGCGTCGTCCACACCTCGGGTTCGACCGGCCGCCCCAAATGCCTCGGCATACCCCACCGTGCCGTCGTCCGGCTGATCACCGCGACCGACTACGTGACCATCGGTCCCGACGACGTCCTGCTGCACCTGGGCGACCCCGCCTTCGACATCACCGCCTTCGAGGTGTGGGGCGCGCTCTGCAACGGCGCCCGGGTCGCCGTACTGCCCGGTGACGAGCCGCTCGGCCCCGACGAGGTGCTGGTCGCGCTGCGCGAACTGCGGCCCACAATCGTCTCCCTCACCGGCACCCTCTTCAACCGTGTCGCCGACATCGACCCACGGGCCTTCGGCGGGCTGCGCCACCTGTTCGTCGTCGGAGAGGTGATGGACGCCCGCCGCACCCGGGCGGTGCTGCGCGGCGGCGCACCGCCCGCACACCTCCACAACGGCTACGGCCCCAGCGAGAACGCCACGTTCTCCACGACCCACCTGGTGGACCGGCTGCCCGAGGACGCGGTGAGCGTGCCCATCGGCACCGCCATCACCAACACCACCCTGCATGTGCTGGACCAGGACCTGCGTCCGGTACCGCTCGGGGTGGCCGGCGAACTCCACGTCGGCGGAATGGGAATCGCCCGCGGGTATCTGCGCCGCCCGGACCTCACGGCGGAGCGCTTCCTGCCCGATCCCTTCTCCTGTCGACCGGGGGCGGTGATGTACCGCACCGGCGATCTGGTGCGGTGGCTGCCCGACGGGGCGCTGGACTTCCTCGGCCGGGCCGACCAGCAGGTGAAGATCCGCGGCTACCGGATCGAACCGGGTGAGATCGAGGCCGCGCTGCTGGACCGCGGCGACGTCCGCGAATGCGTGGTGCGAGCGGTCGACGTCGCCGGGGACCGGCGGCTCGTCGCCTACGTCGTCCCGGTGCCCGGCCGCCGGCCGTCCCCGGCCGAACTGCTGGGCGGGCTGAGGGACCGGCTGCCGTCCCACATGGTGCCCGGCCATGCCGTCCTGCTCGACGCCCTGCCCACGACGGCCAGTGGAAAGACCGACACGCGGGCGCTGCCCGGCATCACCGAGGACGACGCCGGCCCGCCGGACACGGACACCGTGCCGCCCAGAACCGCGACGGAACGCGCCCTGTGGGACATCTGGGCCGAGGCCCTGAACGTACGGGCTTTCGGAGTGCACGACAGTTTCTTCCTGATCGGCGGTCACTCGCTGCTCGCCTCGGTGGTGCGCACCGCGGTCCGTGAACGGCTCGGCGTCGCCCTGCCGCTGCGGACCCTGTTCGACCTGCCCACCATCGCCGGACTGGCCGACGAGGTCGAACGCGTCGGCGGCGAGGCGGTGGCCGCACGGACCCGGGCCCGACCGGCCGACGACTCGGATCGACTCGAAGGCCTGGTGGCCGAACTGGAGCGGCTCGCCGGGACCCGGCGCGCCGAGGGATGAGCGGGGGAGCCGCATGACGTACAGCACGAAGACCGCCGAGACGATCGACGCCGACCTGCGCGACAGGATCGAACAACTCCCCGCCGAGCAGCGGGCCCTGCTGCGCCAGCGCATGTGGGAGAAGGGCGCCTCCACGGGTCTGCCGGCCCTGGACGAGAACGGCGAGGCCCCCGCGTCCTTCACCCAGCGTCGGATGGCGTTCCTGTCCGGACTGGACCCGGACAGCCCCGCGTACCACAGCCCCGTCGTCCACCGGCTCACCGGACCGCTGGACGACACGGCCCTCGAAGACGCACTCAACGACCTCCTGCGGCACCACGCCGTCCTGCGCACGGTCCTCCCGGTCAGCAAGGACCGCACCGTCCAGCGGGTCCTGCCGCACCGCCACCGGGCGCTGCCCGTCGTCGACCTGACCGCGCTGCCCGAACGGGACCGCCTCCCGGAGGCGGAACGCCTCGCCCTGGCGGACGCCGGGGAACGGTTCGACCTGGCCACGGGGCCACTGGTGCGGTTCTCCCTGGTACGCCTCGCCGCGGACGACGCGATCCTGGTGCTCGTCTTCCACCACGCGGTCATCGACGGCTGGTCGCTCGGCGTCTTCCTGAGCGACCTGGGCACCGCGTACGGCGCCCGCCTCGACGGCCGGACACCCGAACTGCCCGCCCCCACGGTCGAGTACGCCGAATACGCCCGCTGGCAGCACGAATGGGCCCAGGGCGCCGAGGCCGCGCGCCAGCTCGACCACTGGGAGCGCTGTCTGGCCGGCGCTCCGGACCCGATGCCGCTGCCCGCCGACCGGCCCTGGCCCGACCGCCCCTCGGGCCGCGCCGCCTCCACCGTGTTCACGGTGGACGCCGGGGTGAGCGACGAACTGCGGCTGCTGTCGGCGCGCACCGGCACCACACTGTTCATGGTGCTGCTCGCCGCGTTCCAGATCGTGCTCGCCCGCTACGGCGGACACGACGACGTGGTGGTCGGCACGCCCGTCGCCAACCGCCGCTACCGGGGCTTCCACGACCTGGTCGGATTCTTCGCCAACTCGGTCGCACTGCGGTCCCGGGTCCGCCCCGGGACGTCCTTCCAGGACTTCCTCGCCGAGGTCCGCGCGACCTGCCTGGAGGCCTACGAGAACGAGGACGTCCCCCTGGACCTGGTCGCCCGCCGGCTGCACCCGGAGCGCACCCCCGGCCGCAACCCCATCTACCAGGTCAACTTCACCCTGCACAACACCCCGCCGCGCGCGGTCGCAACCCTGCCGGGCGGGATCACCCTCACCCCGCTCGACCACCTGGACCACGACGCCGCCCGCTTCGATCTCGACCTGAACGTCTGGGAGACCGACGCCGGCCTGGAGTGCCGGCTCATCCACTCCACGGACCTGTTCGACACCGCCACCGGCGAGCGGCTGGCCCGCTCCCTGACCACCCTGCTGTCCGCCGTGCCCGCCGACCCCACGGCACCGATCGGCACCCTGCCGCTGCTGACGGACGAGGAGACCCGGCAGGCCCTGCGCGAGGGCACCGGCACCGCGGTGCCCCGCCCCGAGGACGTCCGAGTGGACCGGCTCTTCGCCGAGCGTGCGCATGCCACTCCCGAGGCGGTCGCGGTGTCGGCCGCGGGCCGACCCGACCTGACGTACCGGGACCTCGACCGGCGCGCCAACGGGCTCGCCCACCGGCTGCACGGCCTCGGCGCGGGCCCCGGCGACGTGGTCGCGGTACTGCTGCCGCGCGCCCCCGAGGCGGCCGTCGCGCTGCTCGCGGTGCTCAAAAGCGGCGCCGCCTACCTGGCGCTCGACCCGGCGTATCCCGAGGCCCGGCTCGACCACATGCTGCGCGACAGCGGAGCCCGCCTGCTGGTCACCGACGCGAGCCTGCGGAACCTGGCGCCGGGCGCGGGCCCTTCGGTGGTCACGCTGGACCCGGACCGGATGCTCCGGGAGGAGGCCGAGACCCCACCGCGAGGAGACTTCCGCTCCGTAGACCTGATGTACCTGATGTACACCTCCGGTTCGACGGGCGGGCCCAAGGGCGCCATGCTCTCCCACCGCCAGGTCGCCAACTACCTGCTGTGGGCCGTCGAGACGTACCTGCCGCCGGAGGCCGACGGTGCCGTCCCGGTGCACTCCTCGCTGTCCTTCGACCTGACCGTGACGAGCCTGTTCGCACCGCTGCTGGCGGGCCGCAGGCTGCTGTTCGCCGACGACGCCGGCACCCCGGGCCAGGCCCTGCGCGGCTGCGCCGAGTCCGACAGGGGCCTCGCCTTCGTCAAGCTCACCCCTTCACACCTGGGGATGCTGGCGGACTCGGGCGCGCCCGCACATGCCGGCGACTGGACGCGCACCCTGGTCGTCGGCGGTGAGGAACTGCACGAGGAACGGCTCACGGCCTGGCGCGCCGCACCCGGCCGGCCCCGCATCGTCAACGAGTACGGCCCCACCGAGACCGCCGTGGCCTGCGCCGCGTACGACAGCGCGCACCCGGTCGGCGGCTTCGGCCGGGTGCCCATCGGCAGGCCCGTGCACAACGTGCGGCTCCACGTCCTCGACGCGTGGCTCAACCCCGTGCCGGTGGGCGCGCCGGGCGAGCTGTACGTCGGCGGGGCGGGCGTCTGCCACGGCTACTGGAACCGTCCCGACCTGACGGCGGAGCGCTTCGTCCCCGACCCCTTCGGGGAGCCCGGCGGGCGCCTGTACCGGACCGGTGACCGGGTGCGGCGACTGGCCACCGGAGACCTGGAGTACCTGGGCCGGCTCGACGACCAGGTGAAGATCCGCGGCCACCGGATCGAACCGGACGAGGTGGCCGCCACCCTGGCCCAGGACCCGCAGATCCGGGAGGCCGCTGTGATCGCCCACGGCGACACCCCGCAGTCCCGGCACCTGGTGGCCTTCGTCAGCCCGGACACCGCAACCGTTTCCGGCCCGGACGCCGAGGACGACTGGGTGAGCCGCTGGCGCACCCTGTACGAGGACACCTACGGCTCCGCCGAGCGCCCCGCCGACCCGTCCTTCGACCTGGCCGGCTGGAACAGCAGCTACACCGGCGAGCCCCTCCAGGCCGACGCGATGCGCGAGTGGCTGGACCACACGGTCGACCGGATCCGCGCGCTCGGGCCCCGCCGGGTGCTGGAGATCGGCTGCGGCACCGGCCTCATCCTGTCCCGCGTCGCCCCCGACTGCGACTTCTACCAGGGCGTCGACCTGTCCGAGCAGGTCGTCGACCGGCTGCGGCGCGAGGTCGGCACCGACCCGAACGACCGGGAGCGGATCGCGCTGCGGTCCGACCCCGCCCACCTCGCGATCCGCCGAGGCGAGACCTACGACACCGTCGTCCTCAATTCCGTCGTCCAGTACTTCCCGTCCGTGGACTACCTCTTCGGTGTCCTGGAGCAGGCCGTAGAGGCGATGCCCGACGGCGGCCACGTCTTCCTCGGCGACGTGCGCAACCTCGCTCTCCTGGAGGCCTTCCACGCCTCCGTGACCGCCCACCGCGCGCGGCCGGGCACCTCCACCGACGCACTGCGCGCCGAGACCCGCTGGCGCATGGAGGCCGAGAGCGAACTCTGCCTCCACCCACGGCTGTTCGACGAGCTGCGCACCCGGCCGCGCATCGACTCGGTACGGGTCCTGCCGAAGCGGGGGACGGCCGACAACGAACTGACCCGGTACCGCTACGACGTCGTGATCACCGTCGCCGGCCCGCACACCGCGAACGACACGGCCGCCGGGTCACCGCGGTGGCGCGACTGGCAGGCGGAGGGCATGGATGCCGCCGCCCTGGACACGCTGCTCGGCTCCGAACGCCCCGACCGGCTCGCGCTGCGCGGCATCCCCAACAGCCGCCTGACAGCCGACCTGCGGCTGCTGAACCGGCTGTCCGGCGCGACAGCGGACGCCGTCGGCCCGGGCGCCGACCCCGAGGAGCTGTGCCGCCTGGCCGGGCGCCACGGATACCACGCCGAACCGAGCTGGGCCGACGGACGTCCCGACGGATCCTTCGACCTGCTGCTGCACCGCCGCGGAACGGCACCCGCGCCCCTGCCGTCCACGGGCACCTCCGCCCCGCCACAGCGGCTCGCGACCGAACCGCTGTGGCGGCCCGCCGCGCTCGCCGCACTGCCCGGCATCGCGGACCGCGTCCGCACCCGGCTCCCCGGCCCCATGCTCCCGTCGCGGTACGTCGTGCTGCGCCGGCTCCCGCTCACCGCCCACGGCAAGGTGGACCGCGCCACGCTCACCGCCCTGCTGGCCACCGCCGCCGCCCCCGCCGACGAGGAAACCGGGCACCCGGGGGCGGAGCCCGAGGTCGAACTCACGCCCACCGAAGGGCGGATGGCCGCCATCTGGAGCGAACTGCTCGGCCGCGACGGCATCCGCCCCGAGGACGACTTCTTCGACCTCGGCGGCCACTCCCTGCTCACCTTCCGCCTGGTCTTCCGGCTGCGGGAGGAGTTCGAGGTGGAAGTGCCGATCCGCGGGCCCTTCGACGCCTCCACGCTCGCATCCCTGTCCGCACTGGTCGACGGCCTGCTCGCGGAGAAGAACCGCCCCGCGCTGCCCGCGCTGGCGGCCGTCGAGCGGGAGGCGACGGTACCCGCCTCCTTCGCCCAGGAACGCCTGTGGTTCCTCCACCAACTGGACCCGGACACCGCCCAGTACAACTTCCCCGTCTTCGTACGGCTGACCGGTGAACTCGACGTCGACCTGGTGCGGCGGTCGCTGGCGCAGATCGTACGGCGGCACGAGGCGCTCAGGACCGTGATAACCGCCCGCGACGGGCGGGCGTACCAGACCGTGCTGCCCGCCGAGCCGCCCGCGCTGCCCCTCACCGACCTGACCTCGTACCCGCCCGAGCAGCGCGAGAGCGAAGCCCGGCGGCTCGCCAGGGAGCAGTACGCCCAGCCCTTCGACCTGGCCGCCGCCCCCGTGCTGCGGGCCGCACTGCTGCGGCTCGGCCCCACGGACCACGTGCTGCTGCTGACGGCCCACCATGTGACGGTGGACGGCTGGTCGGCAGCCGTCCTGCTGGAGGAACTGGCCGAACTGTACGCGGCGGCCCGTGAGGGACGGCCGCACCGGCTGGCCGACCTGCCGGTGCAGTACGCCGACTACGCGATCTGGCAGCGCCGGCTCGCCGAGGCAGGCCACTTCGACCGCCTGGTGGAGCACTGGACCCAGCGTCTCGACGGCATTCTCGACCTGCCCGGACTGCCCCTGGACCGGCGCCGTCCGGCCCACCCCGAACACCGCGGTGAGAGCCTGCGCTTCCGGATCCCGGCCGGCACCGCAGACGGGGTGCGCACACTGTGCCGGGACGAGGACAGCACCCTGTTCATGGCGCTGCTCGCCGCCCTGTACGCGGTACTGAACCGGCGGACCGGGGAGACCGACCTCGTCGTCGGCTCGGACGTCGCGGGCCGCTCCGACACCAGGACCGAACCGCTGATCGGGTTCTTCGTCAACCAGATCGTGCTGCGCGCCGACCTCACCGGCGCCCCGACCTGGCGGGAGCTGCTGCAGCGCACCAAGACCCTGGCGCTGGACGCCTACGCCCACCAGGACCTGCCGTTCGAGGAGGTGGTCAAGGCCCTCAGCCCGCCCCGCACCCGCAACCACAGCCCGCTGTTCCAGACCAAATTCGTGCTGAACAACAACCGGCGGGCGACCGGCTCCGCGGCCGGACTGCGCATCAGCCCCTTCTCCGCGGACCTCATCGACACCAGCCGCTTCGACATCACCATCGTCCTGGAGGAGGACGACTCCGGTATCGCGGGATTCCTCAACTACGACCCCGCCCTCTTCGACGCCTCCACCATGGAGGAACTGCGCGAGCAGTACCTCGCGCTCGTCGCGGACATGGCCACCCGGCCCGACGTCTCGATCGCGGACGCGCCCCTGCCCACGACGCCGCCCACCACCCCGGGCCGGCCCGCACCGGGCCGGGGCAAGCGGCGCGGCCCCGGCGCACTGCGCGCCCTCACCCCGACGAAGGTCGCCCTCACCGGGGGCGACGTCGTCACCCGTGAGCACCTGCGCGCAGACGCCGACCTGCCCGTCGTGCTGCGGCCGGCCCGCCCCGACGTCGACCTGGTGGCCTGGGCACGCGCCCACCGCGACCGGCTCGACGCGGACCTGGAACGGCACGGCGCCCTGCTGTTCCGCGGCTTCTCGGTGACCGACCCCGACGCCCTGGAGCGCTTCGCCTCCGTGTTCGTCGACGACCTCTTCGCCGAGAACGGCGAGCACCCGCGAGCCTCGCTCGGCGGCAACGTCTACACGCCGGTGTTCTTCCCGCCGGAGGAGAAGCTCCTCTGGCACAACGAGAACTCCTTCAACGCCGAGGGCCCGACCCGCATCTGGTTCTGCTGCGCCCGCCCGGCCGAGTCCGGCGGCGAGACCCCCGTGGTCGACAGCCGCGCCGTCCACCGCAGGCTGGACCCGGCGCTGCGCGAGGAGTTCACCGCCAAGGGAGTCATGTACATCCGCACGTACGGCACCGGCCTGGGCCTCGACTGGCGGGACGTCCTGCGCACCACCGACCGGGCCGAGGCCGAGGCCCGCTGCGCCCGGCAGGGACTGCGCCACACCTGGCACGGTGACCGGCTGCGCACCACCGCCGTGCGCCCCGCCGTCCTGCGCCATCCGCGCACCGGCGAGTGGTCCTGGTTCAACCAGGCCCAGCACTGGCACACCGCCTGCCTCGACCCGGACGTGCGGGAATCGCTGCTGTCCACGATGGCCCCGGAGGAACTCCCCCGCAGCTGCCGCTTCGGCGACGGGACACCGATACCCGACGACGCCATGCGGGAGATCCTGCGGGTCTACCAGGAACTGGAGATCAGCTTCCCCTGGGAACGCGGCGACGTGATGCTGCTGGACAACATCCTCACCGCCCACGCCCGCAACCCCTTCCGCGGCGAGCGTGAACTCCTCGTCGCCATGGGCGACATGGTGAGGTTCCAGTGACGACACGGACCGAGCAGGTACGGCAGGTGGAGGGATACCGGCTGTCCTTCCAGCAGCAGCGGCTGTGGCGGCTCACCGAACTCGGCGTGCCGTCCTGGGCGCAGATCCTCCTCACCGCCGACGGTGACCTGGACGCCGGGCGCCTGGCGTCCGCGCTGCACGACACGGTGACCCGGCACGAGATCCTGCGGTCGACCTACCAGCGGGTGCCCGGCGTACGCACCGCGCTGCTCGTCGTCCAGGACCCGGACGACGCGCGCCCGCACTGGTCCCACGAGGACCTGCGGCACCTCGACGAAGCGGCGCGACTGCGGCGCATCGACGAGGTGGCCCGCATGGGCAGGCGGCTGCCGCACGGCACACCGGACGAGCCGGTCCTGCGGGCGACCCTGTTCACCCTCGGCCCCGAGCGGTACGCACTCCTGCTCACCACCACCGCCCTGGCCGCCGACGGCCCCGCACTGCGGCTGCTCGCCGACGAACTGGCCCAGCGGTACGCCGGCACACCGCCCACCGGGGAGGTCCTGCAGTACAGCCAGTTCGCCGAATGGCAACACCAGGAGTACGGACCACAGCCGAGCCGGCCGGCGCCGCCCGGCGCCCCCGCGAGGCCGCTGCCCCTGCCGCTGCGCCGGCACGGCGGCTCCGGCCGGCCGGAGCGCCGGACCGTCACCGCACCTGTGCCGGAGGGCGTCACGTCCGCCGTCCACGCCTACGCGCGACGGCGGCGGGTGCGCCCGGCGGCCGTGCTGCTGGCCGGCTGGCAGACGCTGCTGGGCCGGATCAGCGGACAGCGCGACCTCACCGTCGGCACGCTGCTCACCGGCCGCGATTTCGAGGAAACGGCAACCGCCCTCGGCCACTTCGCCCACTGGACCGGCGTGAGCGCCCGGCTCGAACCCGCGGTGGTCCTGGACGCCCTCGCCGCACGGGCGGAACGCGCCCTGTCCGACGCCGAGGAGGCAGACGAGGACGCCCCGTCCCCGGACCCGGGGGTCGGGGCGCCCCACGACATCGGCTTCGTCTGCCAGGACCTCACCTCGATGCCGCCCACCACGGGCGGCCCGGCCGCCGGCGTCACCTTCACCGTGCTGTGGGACGACGTCGAGAGCGAGCACCACGCCCTGCGGCTGATGTGCACGCTGGGCCCGGCCGAGGGCCGAACGACGTGGACCTACGACGGTGAGCAGTTCGACGACGCCTACGTGCGTGTCCTCGCCGACCAGTACACGACGCTGCTCGCCGCCCTGCTCGCCGCGCCCGCCACTCCGGTGCGCCGGACGCGCCTTCCTCCGGCGCCCGGCGCCGCCCCGCTCCTGGACCGCCTGCCGGAACCGTCGGACGACCTCTGTCTGCACCATCTCGTCGAGCGGCAGGCGCGGCGCACTCCTGACGCCCTCGCCGTGGTGGCCGGACCGGAGCGGCTGACCTTTCGGGAACTCGACCTGCTGGCCGACCGGTGGAGCCGGTCGCTGCGCGCGCGGGGCGTCGGCGTCGAGACCCCGGTGGCGGTGAGCGCGGCCCACTCGGCCGCACTGGTCGTGGCGCTGCTGGCCGTGCTCAAGGCCGGCGGAACGTACGTTCCGCTCGATCCGCAGCTCCCGCCTCTGCGCGTGGGGGAGTTGCTGGAGCGGGCGGGGTGCAGACTGCTGCTCACCGATCGTCCGGACGAGACCGGCGTCCCGCAGGGCGTCGAGTGCGTCGATCTGCGCGGCCTGCCATCCGACGCCGCGCAGACGGCGGCCGGGTCCGCCACGCCGGACGGCGCACGGCCCGACACCCTCGCGTACATCATGTTCACGTCCGGCTCGACCGGGGCCCCGAAGGGGGTGATGCTCTCGCACCGGGCCGTCCGCGACTACCTGATGTGGAGCGCCCGTACCTACCTCGCCGACGGCGACCAGGAGGAGACTGACGACACGGGCGCCGGTCGTGGCCGGCAGGGCGGCGACCGTGCGGGCGGTGCGATGGCGCATTCCTCGATCGGGTTCGACCTCACCGTGACGAGCCTGTTCCTGCCCCTGGTCACCGGTCGGCCCGTCCACCTCGACCCCGCCTGGCGCGACGCCCTCGCTCTCTCGGCGGAACTGGCCGGCAGGTCCGGCCTGGACCTGCTCAAGCTGACCCCGTCCCACCTGAAGGTCGTCAACCACGCCTTGGAGCCGCGGCACCTGGCCGACACCGCGGGGTCGCTCGTCCTCGGCGGTGAGGCCCTGGACGGCGAGGCGATCGCCCCCTGGCTGGCAGCCGCTCCGGGGACGAGGGTGTTCAACGAATACGGTCCGACCGAGACCGCCGTCGGCGTGTGCGTCCACGAAGTGAGCGCCGAGGACGGCCCCGGCCCGGTGCCCATCGGCCGGCCCATGGACCATGCGGAAATCCTGCTCCTGGACGAGGACCTCGAACCCGTGGCCGTCGGCGTGCCGGGAGAGATCCACATCGGCGGCACGAGCCTGGCCCGCGGTTACGTCGGAGCCCCGGACGCCACCGCCGAGCGCTTCGTGCCCCACCCCTTCTCACCGGAGCCCGGCCGCCGTCTGTACCGCACCGGCGACCTCGCCTGCGTCGGCCCGGACGGCCTGATCCACTATCTCGGGCGCGTGGACGACCAGATCAAGGTCAACGGCGTACGGGTGGAGCCCGAGGAGATCCGAGCCGCGCTGCTGCGCCACCCCGGCGTGCGGGACGCGGCCGTGGTCCTGGTCTCGGAGGAGGAACGCGGCGACCACCTGGCCGCCTGTGTCGTCACCGCCGCCAGCGCCACCGACACCGACACCGCACCCCGGTCGCTGCGCACCTTCCTGGCAGAGCGGCTGCCCGCCCACCTGGTGCCGCTGACGTACGCCAGGACCCGGGCGATACCCCTCACGCCGAACGGGAAGGTGGACCCGGCCGCGGTACGGGCCCTCACCTCCGGCGGCGCCGCCGCGCCGCACATCCCCCCGGCGGGCCGCACCGGAACACCGCCGCGGGGGCCGGTGGAAACCGCCGTGGCCCGTGTCTTCGAGGAACTGCTCGACGCCGGCCCGGTCGCCGCGGACGACGACTTCTTCGCCCTGGGCGGTCACTCCCTGCTGGCGGTCCGTCTGATCGCCAGACTGAACGCGGAGTTCGGTACCGCGCTGCCGGTACCCGTCCTGTTCACGGAGCCGGACCCGGAACCGGGGCACCGCGACCGGCCGGCCACCCCCCGGCACCTGGCTCGGCTGCTGAAGGCGGACACCGCTGCCGACCCCGCCCGATCCGAGGACGTCGTCGCGCTACGGCCCCGGGGCGAGGGCGCACCCCTGTTCTGCGTCCACCCCGCGGGCGGGGAGGCCATCGGTTTCCGCCACCTCGCCGCCCGCCCGGAACTCAGCAGCCCGCTCTACGCCCTCCAGGCACCGCCGGCCGCCTCGGCGGACGACGCGGCACAGGAGGACCAGAGCATCGAGGCGCTGGCCGCCCGCTACCTGAAGGCCGTCCGCGCCGTGGCCCCGAACGGCCCGTACCTGCTGCTCGGCTGGTCCATGGGCGGGCTCGTGGCGTTCGAGATGGCCCGACTCCTCGAACAGCGGGGCGAGCGGCCCGGGATGCTCTTCCTCGTCGAGAGCTACCTTTCCGAGCATCTCCCTCGGAGCGACGAGGACAGCGACGCAACGGGAGCGGGCGCCGCCCGGCTCGACGCCGGGGCGACCGACGCCGAACGCCTCGACCTGGACCTCCGCCTGCGCGCCAACCGCATGCACCTGCGGGCCGCCCGCGACTACCGCCCGTCGGCGTACACCGGACCGGTGTGCCTGATACAGGCCGGCCGTCAGGACCCCGACTTCCGGCGCGCGGCGGCCCGTTCCTGGTCCCGCGTCTGCGCCCCCGCACATCTCACCCACCACGTCCTGGAAGGCGACCACCTGTCCCTCTTCGCACCCCCGCACGTCACCGAACTCGCCCGCCTGATCGACAGGAAGACCCGATAGAGCTCCGAGCCGCCCCTCCCTCCGCGGTGACCCGCCGCGGCGGAGGGGCGAAGCTGCGGGAGCGGTCGGCCTCCTGCTCGGTTCGGGGACGCCCCGGCCCCCGCGTCAGATGTCCCGGAAGATCTCGATCTGCGCCCCGATCGAGTTCAACCGCTCCGCGAGGTCCTCGTACCCCCGGTTGATGACATACACGTTGCGCAGCACCGACGTGCCCTCCGCCGCCATCATCGCCAGCAGCACGACCACGGCCGGCCGCAGGGCGGGCGGGCACATCATCTCGGCGGCGCGCCAGCGGGTCGGGCCCTCCACCAGGACGCGGTGCGGGTCCAGCAACTGGAGCCTGCCGCCGAGGCGGTTGAGGTCGGTCAGGTAGATGGCGCGGTTGTCGTAGACCCAGTCGTGGATCAGCGTCTTGCCCTGCGCGGAGGCCGCGATGGCCGCGAAGAACGGGACGTTGTCGATGTTCAGGCCCGGGAACGGCATCGGGTGGATCTTGTCGATCGGCGCCTCCAGCTTGGAGGGCCGGACGGTGAGGTCCACCAGGCGCGTACGGCCGTTGTCCGCGAAGTACTCGGGCGTACGGTCGTGGTCGAGGCCCATCTCCTCCAGGACCGCCAGCTCGATCTCCAGGAACTCGATCGGTACCCGGCGCACCGTCAGCTCCGACTCGGTGACGACGGCGGCGGCCAGCAGGCTCATCGCCTCGACCGGGTCCTCGGACGGCGAGTAGTCCACGTCCACGTCGATGGTCGCCACGCCGTGCACGGTGAGCGTGGTGGTGCCGATGCCCTCGACCCGGACGCCGAGCGCCTCCAGGAAGAAGCACAGGTCCTGGACCATGTAGTTGGAGGAGGCGTTGCGGATGACCGTGATTCCGTCGTGCCGCGCCGCGGCCAGCAGGGCGTTCTCGGTCACCGTGTCGCCGCGCTCGGTCAGCACGATGGGCCGGTCGGGGCGGACGGCCCGGTCGACCGTGGCGTGGTAGTGGCCCTCGGTCGCGGCGACGTCCAGGCCGAAGCGGCGCAGCGCGATCATGTGGGGCTCGATGGTCCGCGTGCCCAGGTCGCAGCCGCCGGCGTACGGCAGCTTGAAGCGGTCCATGCGGTGCAGCAGCGGGCCGAGGAACATGATGATGGACCGGGTGCGCACGGCGGCCTCGGCGTCGATCGCCGCCATGTTCAGCTCGGCCGGCGGCACGATCTCCAGGTCGACACCGTCGTTGATCCAACGGGTGCGCACGCCGATGGAGTTGAGCACCTCCAGGAGGCGGTAGACCTCCTCGATACGGGCCACGCGGCGCAGCACCGTGCGCCCCTTGTTGAGCAACGAGGCGCACAGCAGGGCCACACAGGCGTTCTTGCTGGTCTTGACGTCGATGGAACCGGACAACCGGCGTCCGCCGACGACCCTCAGATGCATCGGACCGGCGTACCCGAGGGACACGATCTCGCTGTCCAGAGCCTCACCGATGCGGGCGATCATCTCAAGGCTGATGTTCTGGTTGCCGCGCTCGATGCGGTTGACGGCGCTCTGAGAGGTGCCGAGCGCCTCGGCCAGCTGCGTCTGCGTCCAGCCACGGTGTTGCCGGGCGTCACGGATGAGCCTGCCGATGCGTACGAGGTAGTCGTCTGCCATGAGGTTGAGGTTATCTCAGATATGAGATGGCACATCCCTGTGGGGGCCATCCGGGTGATGGGGCGTCAACGTCGCCTGGCCGTACGGGTGCGACGCCACCCGAAAGGTCCAGGCAAATCCACCGATGTCGTACGACGTCCGGTGCTGCTGTGGGTGTGTCGCGGGCCGTTCTTGCCGCCGGTGGTGATGGACCAGGAGCGCCGGTTGATGTTCAGGCGCACTCCGGGCAGGATGCGGAAACTCTTGCGGAACGTGAGGGGCATGGACGCCTCCTTCTCGGGTCGCTTCCTTTCGAGGTCGCGCGCGTACCCCTTCGGTTACCCCGACTCGGCGAACTGATGGCATGCCGAAGGCCGGCTCGACGCCCTGGGCGCCGGCCGGCCTTCCGGTGTGGTCCGTCCTCTCGGCCGCGGTCAGTCCGTGCCGGACTCCATCGCGGCGCGGTCCAGCCACGCGTCCTCCTCCGAGACCTCGCCACGGGAGGCGATGGCCTCGGCGCCGCCCTCCGGCAGCTCCGGCATCGTGCCGATCAGGCCGGTCGCGGCCGCCTGCGAGGCGCCGATGGTGGGGGAGCCGGTGCCGATCAGGCCGAGTCCGGCGTACTGCTCCAGCTTGGCGCGCGAGTCGGCGATGTCGAGGTTGCGCATGGTGAGCTGGCCGATCCGGTCGACCGGGCCGAACGCCGAGTCCTCGGTGCGCTCCATGGACAGCTTGTCCGGGTGGTAGCTGAACGCCGGGCCCGTGGTGTCGAGGATCGAGTAGTCCTCACCGCGCCGCAGACGGAGGGTCACCTCACCGGTGACGGCCGCGCCGACCCAGCGCTGCAGCGACTCGCGGATCATCAGCGCCTGCGGGTCCAGCCAGCGGCCCTCGTACATCAGGCGGCCGAGGCGCCGGCCCTCGTTGTGGTACTGGGCGAGGGTGTCCTCGTTGTGGATGGCGTTGACCAGGCGCTCGTAGGCCGTGTGCAGCAGGGCCATACCGGGCGCTTCGTAGATGCCGCGGCTCTTGGCCTCGATGATCCGGTTCTCGATCTGGTCGGACATGCCCAGGCCGTGCCGGCCGCCGATGGCGTTGGCCTCCATGACCAGGTCGACGGGGGAGGCGAACTCCTTGCCGTTGATCGTCACCGGGCGGCCCTGCTCGAAGCCGATCGTCACGTCCTCGGTGGCGATCTCGACCTCGGGGTCCCAGAACCGCACGCCCATGATGGGCTCGACGGTCTCGATGCCGGTGTCGAGGTGCTCCAGCGTCTTGGCCTCGTGGGTGGCGCCCCAGATGTTGGCGTCGGTGGAGTACGCCTTCTCCGTGGAGTCCCGGTAGGGCAGGTTGTGGGCGACCAGCCACTCCGACATCTCCTTGCGGCCGCCGAGCTCGGTCACGAACTTCGCGTCCAGCCAGGGCTTGTAGATCCGCAGGTTCGGGTTGGCGAGCAGGCCGTAGCGGTAGAACCGCTCGATGTCGTTGCCCTTGAAGGTCGAGCCGTCACCCCAGATCTGGACGTCGTCCTCCAGCATCGCCCGTACCAGCAGCGTGCCGGTGACGGCGCGGCCCAGCGGCGTGGTGTTGAAGTACGCGCGCCCGCCCGAGCGGATGTGGAACGCGCCGCACGTGAGCGCGGCCAGGCCCTCCTCGACCAGCGCCGCGCGGCAGTCGACCAGACGCGCGACCTCGGCGCCGTAGGTCTTGGCGCGGCCGGGCACCGAGGCGATGTCGGGCTCGTCGTACTGGCCGATGTCGGCGGTGTAGGTGCACGGGACGGCGCCCTTGTCGCGCATCCAGGCGACCGCGACCGAGGTGTCGAGACCGCCCGAGAAGGCGATGCCGACGCGCTCGCCGGTGGGCAGGGAGGTGAGGACCTTGGACATAGGAAGAGTATGCATCATCCCGCATGATCATGCAAAGGGGTCGCGCGCGAGTTCAAAGGGGTCGTGCGTGAGCTCGGGGACTCCTACGGAAGTCGCGATGTCGGGGTTGCCGGGCGGCGGGGCGGGAGGTCTGGGGGGAGGTCCAGTGGAGGTCTATGGGGGCGCGTGCCCCGCCGTACGCCTCCTGCGGTGGTGCGTGGCGGCGTGAGTCGGATGCGTGGAATGTCGCGGCGGGATGTGGGCAACGACACGGCCGGACGCAACGCGACAGGGAGGCCGGGCATGACCATCCCGGCCCCATGTACTAGAGTTATCTCGACATCGAGATATCTGCCGAGGCGTACCGCAGTCGCACGCTCTCGCTGGGTCTGGCAGTAAGGCATGCCTAACTTAGCCTTACCTTAGCGGATCGGCCAAGACGGCGTGGCGGCAGGATGCGGTGGTAAGCGCACAAAAATGAAGGAGACTGTCGTGTCGGCGAACAGCTTCGACGCCCGCAGCACGCTGCAGGTGGGCGACGAGTCGTACGAGATCTTCCGGCTGGACAAGGTCGAGGGCTCCGCGCGCCTCCCCTACAGCCTGAAGGTGCTGCTGGAGAACCTCCTCCGCACCGAGGACGGCGCGAACATCACCGCCGACCACATCCGCGCCCTCGGCAGCTGGGACTCGCAGGCCCAGCCGTCGCAGGAGATCCAGTTCACGCCGGCCCGCGTGATCATGCAGGACTTCACCGGTGTGCCCTGTGTCGTCGACCTCGCCACCATGCGTGAGGCCGTCAAGGAGCTCGGCGGCGACCCGGCGAAGGTCAACCCGCTCTCCCCGGCCGAGCTGGTCATCGACCACTCCGTCATCGCCGACAAGTTCGGCACCCACGACGCCTTCGCGCAGAACGTCGAGCTGGAGTACGGCCGCAACAAGGAGCGCTACCAGTTCCTGCGCTGGGGCCAGACCGCCTTCGACGACTTCAAGGTCGTACCCCCCGGCACCGGCATCGTCCACCAGGTGAACATCGAGCACCTGGCGCGCACGGTCATGGTCCGTAACGGCCAGGCCTACCCCGACACCCTCGTCGGCACCGACTCGCACACCACCATGGTCAACGGCCTCGGCGTCCTCGGCTGGGGCGTCGGCGGCATCGAGGCCGAGGCCGCGATGCTCGGCCAGCCGGTCTCCATGCTCATCCCGCGCGTCGTCGGCTTCAAGCTCACCGGTGAGCTCAAGCCCGGCACCACCGCCACCGACCTGGTGCTGACCATCACCGAGATGCTCCGCAAGCACGGTGTCGTCGGTAAGTTCGTCGAGTTCTACGGTGAGGGCGTGGCCGCCACCTCGCTCGCCAACCGCGCCACCATCGGCAACATGTCGCCGGAGTTCGGCTCGACCGCCGCGATCTTCCCGATCGACGACGAGACCATCAAGTACCTGAAGCTGACCGGCCGCTCCGAGCAGCAGCTCGCGCTCGTCGAGGCGTACGCCAAGGAGCAGGGCCTCTGGCTCGACCCGACGGCCGAGCCGGACTTCTCCGAGAAGCTGGAGCTCGACCTGTCGACGGTCGTGCCCTCCATCGCCGGCCCCAAGCGCCCGCAGGACCGCATCGTCCTGGCCGAGGCCGCCCAGCAGTTCGCGAAGGACGTCCTCAACTACGTCGACGCCCCCGTCGCGCAGACGCCGGCCGCCGCGGCCTCCCCGGTCGACGAGGCGAGCGCCGAGTCCTTCCCGGCCTCCGACGCGCCCGCCTACGGCAGCCAGGAGAACGGCGCCGGCGCCCCGCAGCACGCCGACGGCACCGGTGCCGCCGTCCCGTCCAACCCGGTCACCGTGACCGCCCCCGACGGCTCGACGTACGAGATCGACCACGGTGCCGTGACGGTCGCCGCCATCACCTCCTGCACCAACACCTCCAACCCGTACGTCATGGTCGCCGCCGCGCTCGTCGCGAAGAAGGCCGTGGAGAAGGGCCTGACCCGCAAGCCGTGGGTCAAGACCACCCTCGCCCCGGGTTCGAAGGTCGTCACCGACTACTTCGACAAGGCGGGCCTGACCCCGTACCTCGACAAGGTCGGCTTCAACCTGGTCGGTTACGGCTGCACCACCTGCATCGGCAACTCCGGCCCGCTGCCGGAGGAGGTCTCCAAGGCCGTCAACGACCACGACCTCGCGGTCACCTCGGTCCTCTCCGGCAACCGGAACTTCGAGGGCCGTATCAACCCCGACGTCAAGATGAACTACCTGGCCTCCCCGCCGCTGGTCGTCGCGTACGCCCTCGCGGGCTCCATGAAGGTGGACATCACCAAGGACGCCCTGGGCACCGACCAGGACGGCAACCCGGTCTTCCTGAAGGACATCTGGCCCTCCGAGGCCGAGGTCAACGACGTCGTGGCGAACGCCATCGGCGAGGACATGTTCTCCAAGTCCTACTCGGACGTCTTCGCGGGTGACGCCCAGTGGCAGGCCCTGCCGGTCCCGACGGGCAACACCTTCGAGTGGGACGCCGAGTCGACGTACGTCCGCAAGCCCCCGTACTTCGATGGCATGACGATGGAGACCACCCCGGTCTCCGACATCACCGGCGCCCGCGTGCTGGCCAAGCTGGGCGACTCGGTGACCACGGACCACATCTCGCCCGCCGGCGCCATCAAGGCCGACACCCCGGCCGGCAAGTACCTCACGGAGCACGGCGTGGAGCGTCGTGACTTCAACTCCTACGGCTCGCGTCGAGGCAACCACGAGGTCATGATCCGCGGTACGTTCGCCAACATCCGCCTGCGCAACCAGATCGCGCCGGGCACCGAGGGCGGCTACACGCGCGACTTCACGCAGGAGGGCGGCCCGGTCTCCTTCATCTACGACGCCTCGCAGAACTACCAGGCGGCCGGCACCCCGCTGGTCATCCTGGGCGGCAAGGAGTACGGCTCCGGCTCCTCGCGTGACTGGGCGGCCAAGGGCACGGCCCTGCTCGGCGTCAAGGCCGTCATCACCGAGTCGTACGAGCGCATCCACCGCTCGAACCTCATCGGCATGGGCGTCCTGCCGCTGCAGTTCCCGGCCGGCCAGTCGGCCGACTCGCTCGGCCTGACCGGCGAGGAGACCTTCTCCATCACGGGCATCACCGAGCTGAACGAGGGCACCACGCCGCGCACGGTGAAGGTCACCACCGACACCGGTGTCGAGTTCGACGCGGTCGTCCGCATCGACACCCCCGGTGAGGCCGACTACTACCGCAACGGCGGCATCATGCAGTACGTCCTGCGCAGCCTGATCCGCAAGTAGGCGCTACGGCACGGCGGCAGACGCCACGAAGGGCCGCACCCCCGGCGAGGGGGTGCGGCCCTTCGCCGCGCCCCCGCGAGAAGCTCCAGGGTCTCGCCCCACGTCAGCAGGGCCTGTAGGTCGCTCACGGACACGTTGACGGTTCCGATCTCCATCCGGATGGGCTCGGACTGCTACCACTCCACCTGCTCGGCGGCCACGCCGGCTCGTGCCGGTGCGCTTGCGGCACGGAGGGCTCAACGGGCGCACGGAACGGCGCGGCAGCGCATCGATGTGCGCCGGGCGCAACCTCACCTCGTCCGTCATGGGGGCTCGCGGTCGCCCGTGTACGACTGTCACGCGTCAGGCGTTTACAACTGCGCCACATGGCGCTACTTTCCGAAACAGGCGGGTGGTGGGAGCGCTCCCATATGGGTGGACCGGAACCCGCCCCGGGTCGCTCCCGCCCCCGCCTGTCCTCACTCGCGCGCCCGTCACGGCGCGCTTCGGCATGACGCCACACGCATCCGCACGGCCGTACCTGAAGGAACGGACTCGACTGTCATGATCCTGACAAAAGTGGAGCCGAGCGCACCTTCGGCTCATCGGTTGACTCTCCCCACTCGCGCCAGAGCCCTCTTCCTCGTCCTGGTCTCCCTGCTCGCGACGATCCCGGCGGTCGCCCTCGTCATGAGCACCGGTGGTGAGGCGGAGGCCCACGGCACCCCCATGAAACCGGGCAGCCGCACCTTCCTGTGCTGGCAGGACGGCCTCACCGACACCGGTGAGATCAAGCCGGTCAACCCTGCCTGCCGGGCCGCCCAGCAGGTCAGCGGCACCACGCCGTTCTACAACTGGTTCTCGGTGCTCCGCTCCGACGGCGCCGGCCGCACCCGCGGCTTCGTGCCCGACGGCGAGCTGTGCAGCGGCGGCAACACCAACTTCACCGGCTTCAACACACCCAGCAAGGACTGGCCGCTCACCCATCTCACGTCGGGTGCCACGGTCGACTTCTCCTACAACGCCTGGGCCGCGCACCCGGGTTGGTTCTACGTGTACATCACGAAGGACGGCTTCGACCCGACCAAGACCCTCACCTGGAACGACATGGAGGAGCGGCCCTTCCTCTCCGTCGACCACCCGCCGCTCAACGGTTCCCCGGGCACGGTCGAGGCCAACTACTCCTGGACCGGAAAGCTTCCTGACAACAAGTCGGGCCGCCACATCATCTACATGGTCTGGCAGCGCTCCGACAGTCAGGAAACCTTCTACTCCTGCTCCGACGTCGTCTTCGACGGCGGCAACGGCGAGGTCACCGGCATCAAGGAACCCGGCAACCCGACCGACCCGGTGCCCGGCGAGTGCTCCGCCACCCGCCGCACGACCGGCAGTTGGAACGGCGGCTACCAGTCCGAGGTCACCGTCACCAACACCGGTGACGTCCCGATGCTCGGCTGGATGGTCGACTGGACGCTCCCCGCAGGCCAGAAGGTGGAGAGCCTCTGGAGTGGCAACGCGACCTACAACGGCAGAGCCGTGATGGTCCACAACACCGACTGGAACGGCTCCCTGAGTCCCGGTCAGAAAGCGACCTTCGGGTACGTGGTCTCCGGCGCCGGCGGAGACAGTTCGACGACCCTGCCCTGCCGGGTGGGCTGAACCACCGCTGCACAGGTCCGATGGGCGCCGAGCCGCCGCCCATCGGACCCTCGTCGTGGGCGCTCGAAGAAGTGTTTGACGGGAGAACAAACTGATAACAGCAGGCAACCGAAGATGATCGGACACGGTCTAGCTCGCCATGAAGATCTCTTTCCTGCTGCACAACGCCTACGGGATCGGAGGCACGATCACCACCACGTTCAACCTGGCCCACGCCCTGGCCGAGCGGCACGAGGTGGAGATCGTCTCCGCGTTGCGGCACCGGGAACGTCCCAACCTCACCCTGGACCCCAAGGTTGCCCTGCGACCGTTGGTGGATCTGCGGCACGAGAAGGAACATCCCCTGCACCTGAGACCGGCGAGAGTGTTCCCCGACTCCGAGTACCGTCATCACCAGTACAGCGAGCTGACCGATCAGCGGATCGGCGCGTACCTGGCGGCGACCGACGCCGACGTCGTCATCGGCACCCGACCGGGACTCAACGTGCACCTCGCGCTCCAGGCGCCGGACCATGTCGTGCGGGTCGGGCAGGAGCACCTCTCCCTCGACAACCATCCGCCCGCGCTGCGCACCGCGCTGCGCCGGGCCTACCGCCGGCTCGACGTGCTCACCACCGTCACGCAGGCGGACGCCACCGCCTACCAGCGCAGGATGCGACTGCCGGGTGTACGGGTGGCGGCGCTGCCCAACAGCGTCCCCGATCCGGTGCTGCCCCCGGCGGACGGCACCGCGAAGGTGGTGGTCGCCGCGGGCCGGCTCGGCCCGGTGAAGCGGTACGACCTGCTCATCGAGGCGTTCGCCCGGGTGGCCGCCGAGCGTCCGGACTGGCACCTGCGCATCTACGGCAAGGGAGACGAGCACGCCCGGCTCCAGGAGCTCATCCAGCGCCTCGGCCTGTGCGAGAACGTCCTCCTGATGGGCGCGGCCTCCCCCATGGAGGCGGAGTGGGTCAAGGGCTCCCTCGGGGTGGCCGCGTCGGACTTCGAGGCGTTCGGCATGACCATCGTGGAGGCGATGCGCTGCGGCCTGCCGGTCGTGAGCACCGACTGCCCGTACGGACCCGGCGAGATCATCGAGGACGGCGTCGACGGCCGACTGGTGCCGGTCGGCGACCGCGACGCGCTCGGCGCCGCGCTGCTGGACCTGGTCCGCGACGACGAGCGCCGCCGGCAGATGGGTCGTACGGCCATGGAGAACGCGCGCCGGTTCGCCCCGGCCCCGGTCGTGGAGCGGGCCGAGCGGCTGTTCGACGAGGCGTTGGCGGCCCGCAGGTCCGGGCGACGGGTGGCACCCGAATCCGGCCGAATACGCAACCTCCTGGTCAGCCAGGGCCTCGCCGCGCGCGACACCGCACACGCCGCGGCCCTGCGCGCGCTGCGCACCGTACGAAAGGGACGGCCATGACGACAGACCCCGGCGCCTCGCGCGACACGCAGCTGCGTGCCGACTGCACCATCGACACGGACGGCCGGATCACCTTCGCGCTTCGCCCACCCGCGGCCGTCGACTTCCGCTCGTCCCGGTTGCTGCTGCGGCTGCGCCCCAAGAAGGGGCAGCCGGAGAAGGTCGTGCACACCCTCGACCTGGATCCCGCGGACGACGGCAGCCTGCGTGCCGTCCTGGAGCCGGAGCCCGCACTCGCCGAGGGGCGATGGGACGTGTACGCCCTCGCCGAACCGGGAGAAGCCGGGGAGCCCGGCGAGTCCGGGGAGTCCGGAGCGCGGCGGCAGCGCGTCCGCCCCGGTCTGCGTGACCTGCGGGCCCTCGTCGGCGGACAGGCACGTGACCGGTCGTCACCGGTGGCCGTGCGCGTTCCGTACACCACCAAGGACGGCTTCCTCGCGCTGCGGGCCTGGCTGCGCACCGCCCACGCCGAGGTCGAGCGCGTCGACGTCACGGACCGGTCGATGACGGTCAGGGCCCGGCTGCACGGCGCCACACTCGACGACGGAGCCACCGTACGGCTGCGCCTGCGGGGTGGGGACGGTGTCGTAAGGGCGCTGGAGCCGCAGGCCGCGAGCGACGGCCGGGCGTTCTCCTTCACCGTGGTCTACGGGGAGCTCGCCGCCGACCACGGCGCCGGAAGCCGTGTCTGGGACCTGTCCGTCCAGCCGCGGCCCGCCGCGGGCGCTTCGCCGATCCGGCTCGGCCGTCTGCTGGACGACATGGCCGACCGCAAGGAGATCTTCGTCTACCCGCGTGCCGCGGTGGCCGGTGTCGCCGTGCGTCCCTACTACACGGTCGACAACGACCTCTCCGTGGAGGTGACGGCCGGGAAGGCGTGAGGGCCGCCCCGCTCACGAAAAGCCCGACACCGCCTTCAGCCAGTCGAGTTGGCGGCGCACATGCACCGCCTCGCCGCCCTCGTGACCGTTGAACGGATAGGCGTGGATCTCCTTGCGCGGATCGGCGCCCGACAGCTCCGCATAGCGGTTGAAGGCGCCGTACGCCCCGCTCGGCGGGCACACCGTGTCACGCAGGCCGACACCGAAGTGGGCCGGCGCGTGCGCGCGCCGCGCGAAGGAGACCCCCTCCAGGTAGGAGAGCGTGTCGTACGCGGCCCGCTCGGCGCCCCGGTGCACGGAGAGGTACGCGGTGATCTCGCCGTACGGTGACGCGTCGGTGAGGTCGAGCGCGCGCCGGACATCGCACAGGAACGGGGCGGTGACCAGCAGCGCCGCGAGGTCGGGGACCAGCCCCGCGACGGCCAGGGCGAGCCCGCCGCCCTGGCTGTTGCCGACGGCGGCGACCCGGGAGCCGTCCACGCCCGGCAGCGCGCGTACCGCCGAGACCGCCCGCACCGCGTCCGTGACGAGCCGACGGTAGTGGTAGTCCCGCGGGGACAGCAGGCCGCGTACCGCCGGGCCCGGGCCGCCCGTGGCGGTGGCGTGCGGGTCGGGGGTGGCGCCGCCGTTGCCGTACTGGTCGCCCTGGCCCCTGTTGTCCATCAGAAGATGGGCGTACCCGGCGTTCACCCAGGTCAGCCGCTCGTGGGGGAGTCCACGGCCGCGACCGTACCCGGCGTACTCGACGACGGCCGGCAGCGGATCGTCCGCCCCGGCCGGTCTGCTGTACCAGGCGCGCACCGGATCGCCGCCGAAGCCCCGGAAGGTCACGTCGAAGGTCTCGGTCAGCCGCAGTCCGGTCGCCACCGGGTGTGCCGACACCAACACCTCGGCCCGTGCCGCCTCCTTGAGCGTGTCGTGCCAGAACTCGTCGAAGTCGGCCGGCTCCAGGGGCTCCGGGCGATAGCGCTTGAGGTCTTCCCAGGGCAGGTCGAACGCGGGCACGACAACACCTCCGATAGTTGCGCTGCATCAGCGGAATGTTTCGGGTCGTTCAGTTCGCTTGGTTACCGGCCATCCCTACTCCCCTTCCCCGTCAGCACCATTGACAGCCCTGACACCCACCCATAACCTCGCCGCAAAGTTGCCGGTACGACCCCGAAACTTTCGGTGCCACCGGGAGGCCATCGCATGAGCACCTCCACCACGTCGGCTCCACCGCCCGGCACACAGGAGCCGCCGCCGACGAAGGCACCACCCCGCCGCCGGCGGCATCCGACCCGCACCGGCCTGCGGCGGGCGCTGCGCCGGGACTGGCAGCTGTACTCGCTGGCCGTGCTGCCGCTGCTGTTCTTCCTGGTCTTCCGCTATCTGCCGATGCTCGGCAACGTCATCGCCTTCCGGCGCTTCGAGCCGGGCGGCTCCCTCTTCGGAGAGCAGTGGGTGGGGCTGCGCTATGTCGAGATGTTCCTCAGCGACCCCACCTTCTGGCAGGTGTTCCGCAACACGCTGTGGCTCGGCGGACTCACGCTCGTCTTCTGCTTCCCGATCCCGATCGTGCTGGCGCTGCTGCTGAACGAGGTGCGCCGAAGGGCGCTGAAACGGTTCGTGCAGTCGGTGTCGTACCTTCCGCACTTCCTGTCGATCGTGATCGTCGCGGGCATCACCCTGCAGATGCTCGCCACGGACGGACCGGTCAACCACGTCCTCGGCTGGTTCGGGCACGACCCGATCCGCTTCATCCAGGAACCCGAGTGGTTCCGCACCGTCTACGTCGGCTCGGAGATCTGGCAGACCGCCGGCTGGGGCACGATCCTCTACCTCGCCGCGCTCACCACCATCGACGAGGACCTGTACGAGGCCGCCCGCATCGACGGCGCGGGCCGCTGGCGGCAGATCTGGCACGTCACACTGCCCGGCATCCGGCCCACCATGATCACGCTGCTGATCCTCAACGTCGGCACGTTCATGGCCGTCGGCTTCGAGAAGGTCCTGCTGCTGTACAACCCGCTGACCTACCAGACCTCCGACGTGATCTCCACATACGTCTACCGGACCGGTGTGGAGTCCAACAGCTTCAGCTACGCCGCCGCCATCGGCCTGTTCGAGGCGATCATCGGCCTCGTCCTGATCACCTCCGCCAACCAGCTCTCGCGCCGCACAGTGGGGACCAGCCTGTGGTGAAGCCGAGCCGTTCCCACCGGGTCTTCCAGGGCGTCAACGCGGTGATCCTCACCGTCGTCGTGGTCGTGACCCTGTATCCCTTCGTCAACATCGTCGCCCGGTCCTTCAGCGGGGAGCGCCAGATCAGGGCCGGTGAAGTGACCCTGTGGCCCAAGGGGTTCGACCTCACCACGTACAGGATCGTGTTCCAGGACTCCATGTTCTGGCGCAACTACGGCAACACCGTGCTCTACACGGTCGTGGCGACCGCGGTCGCCATGGTGCTGACGACCTGTTACGCCTACGTCCTGTCGAAGAAGCACCTGGGGGGCCGCTCCGTGCTGGTCGGCGTCGCCGTGTTCACCATGTTCTTCACCGGCGGGCTGATCCCGAACTACGTCCTGATCACCAGCCTCGGCCTGAAGAACAGCGTCTGGGCGATCGCGCTGCCCAACGCGATCAGCGTCTTCAACCTGCTGGTGATGAAGGCCTTCTTCGAGAGCCTGCCGACCGAACTGGAGGAGGCCGCGCAGATCGACGGGCTGAGCACCTACGGCATCCTGCTGCGGATCGTGCTGCCGCTGTCCAAGGCCGTCGTCGCGACCATGGTGCTCTTCTACTCGGTGTCCTTCTGGAACTCCTGGTTCAGCGCCTTCCTCTACATGGACCGGACCGATCTGATGCCGGTCACCGTCTATCTGCGCAACCTCATCCAGGGCGCCACCGGCGGCTCCAACGCCGGTGCCGGCACGGAGCAGCTCAGTCAGGTCGGGGCGAACATCCAGGCGGTCACCATCGTGCTCACCGCCCTGCCGATCCTGTGTGTGTACCCGTTCGTCCAGCGCTACTTCGTCTCGGGCGTGATGCTCGGCGCCGTCAAGGGCTAACAAGGGAGCAACTGTGAAGAACACGGGACAGCTGTCGCGGCGTCAGATGCTCGCCGCCGCCGGTTTCATCGGTCTGGCGACTCTCACCGGGTGCGGCAGCGGCGACGACGGCCCGGACGCCAAGGACCTCTCGAAGAAGCGGAACGGCGCGATGAAGGAGTACCGCGCCGGGCAGCAGTTCAAGGCCGCACGGCCGCTCTCCTTCTCGCTGCTGCACAACAACAACCCCGTGTACCCCATGAAGAACGGCTGGCTGTTCTGGAAGGAGGTCACCAAGCGCACCGGAATCACGCTTGAGCCGGTCGATGTACCCCTCGCCGACTACGAGAAGAAGCGCAGCGTCCTCATCGGCGCGGGCGACGCCCCCTTCCTGATCCCCAAGACCTACCACCCCTCCGAGGTCGCCTTCGTGTCGTCCGGAGCGATCCTCCCGGTCAGCGACTACGTGCACCTCATGCCCAACTTCCAGGACAAGGTGAACAGATGGAGGCTCGAACCGGAACTCGACTCCATACGCCAGTCCGACGGCAAGTACTACCTGCTGCCCGGCCTGCACGAGAAGGCGAAGTCCACCTACTCGCTGTCCCTGCGCACGGACGTCCTCGACAAGCACGGCCTGCCCCTGCCCACCAGCTGGGACGAGGTGTACGACGTCCTGAAAGCCCTCAAGGCCGAGTACCCCGACAAGTACCCCTGGACCGACCGCTGGAGCACCAACACCCCCTTCCCGTGCGGTGCCCTGTTCAGCTATCTCGGCCAGGCGTACGGGGTCAGGGCGGGATGGACGTACGACAACATCAGCTTCGACACCGAGTCACGGCAGTTCGTCTTCACCGCCGCCCAGGACCGCTACCGGCAGATGATCGAGTACCTGAGGAAGCTCGTCGCCGAGAAACTGCTGGACCCCGAGAGCTTCACCCAGCAGGACGACCAGGCGGTGCAGAAGCTGCTGGCCGAGAAGTCCTACGCCATCAGCGCCAACCCGCAGGAACTGGTGCAGAACTACCGCTACAACCTGCACAAGCAGGTCAAGGGCGCGCAGATCGAGATGGTGCCGGTGCCGCTCGGCCCGGCGGGCCCGGTACTCATCGGCGGGGCCCGGCTGGAGAACGGCATCATGATCTCCAGCAAGGCCCTGGAGAGCGACAGCTTCGTCGCGATGATGCAGTTCGTGGACTGGCTCTGGTACTCCGAGGAGGGCCAGAAGTTGTGCAAGTGGGGCGTGCAGGGCGTCACCTACACCGAGTCCGGCGGCACCTACGAGCTGAGGCCCGGCATCTCGCTCATGGGCTCCGACCCGGACGCCCCGAAGGACCTCCAGAAGGACTACGGCTTCTTCAACGGCGTCTTCGCCTACGGCGGCAGCTGGGCCCTGGTCTCCTCCCACTTCAGCCCGGACGAGAAGAAGTTCCAGGACGCCATGGCCCAGCGCGAGCAGCTGCCCGTCGACCCCGCCCACCCGCTCCGGTCGATGGAGCAGGAACAGGCGACCCTGTGGGAGACCCCGCTCAAGGACCACGCCATCCAGAACACCCTCAAGTTCGTCCTCGGCAAGCGCCCGATGTCCGACTGGGACACCTACCTGGCCGAGTTGAAGGCCAAGAACATGGACCGGCTCGTCGACCTGCACAACAAGGCGTACGAACGCTTCAAGAAGGAGAACGGGTGAGCGGCGGCGCACCCACGGCCGACTTCGGCGCGGGAGCCCTCTCCCGCGCCGCCGCCCTGATCCACACCCTGGTGACGGTCGAGGCCCTGCTGCTCCTGGCCGCCGCACCCGGCCTCGTCGGCCTGTTCCTGCTGGGGCCCGACCCCGCCGCCCTGCCGCTGGCCGCCGTATGCCTGCTGCCCCTCGGCCCGGCGCTGTCCGCCGCCCTGTACGCGCTCCACCACCGCGGCCACGACCTCACGGACCTGCACCCGGCACGCACCTACGCGCGAGGCTGGCGGCTCAACGCCCTTGCCGCGCTGAAACTGTGGACACCCCTGCTCGCCTGGCTGACCGTGATCGCCTTCACGCTCACGCACTTCTCCGCCACCGGCCTGCCGGGCTGGTGGGCGGGGGCGCTCGGCGCGATCGGTGCCGGCTCCCTGCTCTGGGGCGCCCACGCGCTGGTTCTGACCTCTTTGTTCACGTTCCGTGCCCGCGACACCGCCCGCCTCGCCGCGTACTTCCTGGTCCGGCACCTCCGCGCCACCCTCGGCGCCGCCTCCCTGCTCCTGCTGGTGGCCGCGACCACCGCACTGCTGACCGAGGCCCTGCCCGCCCTGCTGGCCGCCCCGCTGCTGCTCTCCCTGCTGCACAGCAGCCGCCCGGTCATCGCCGAGACCCGGAAGGACTTCACCGCATGACCGCGCCGAGCGCCTGGCAGAGCAGGACGAGCCGCGAGCCCCAGCCGCTCGACCCGCTGGGCACGGCGGTCCCGCACATCCAGGAGCGCGGCCCTCAGTAGATGCGCCGCCCATGTGCGTCGGCCACACCGGACTTCCGGAAGAAGTAGCTGTTGATCTGATCCCGCCACTCACGGGCACTGCGGAGCTGCTCCTCGAACAGCTCCGCCACCCGCGCGTGGCGCGCCGGCTCCACCAGCCCGGCCAGGGAGGCCCAGGTCCGCCGGGCCTCCGCCACCTCCGCCACACCCTCGAAGTGCGTGTCGTAGATGTGCTGGATCACCGTCTTGCCGCTTCGGAGCATGTGCCCGTACGACACGTGGTGGAAGAACAGCAGCAGCTCGTCGGGGCAGGTGTCCGGCGACTCGTACAACTCGGCCCAGGGCTTGGCGTACTGCCCCGCGTACCCGGTGCCGGTCGCCACGCTGCGGTCGACGCCGACACCGTCGCGATCGGCGAAGTGGTAGGTGCCCCAAGGGCTGTACTCGTAGCCGTCCACACTCGGTCCGTAGTGATGACCGGGCTGCACCATCCAGCCCACCCCGAGCGGCGCCGTGTACTTCTCGTACGTCCGCCACGAGCCGTCGAGGATCGCGCGCAGCCCGGCCGCCGGACCCTCGCCGGAGGTGAGCCGGATCCATTCGTCGAGGACCTCGTGCGGATCGGCGTCCGGCTGCCAGGCCAGCCGCCCGAACGTGTACAGGTTCGCCTGGGCCAGCGGATGCCCCGTCCAGAACGGGTCGTCCCCGACGTTGGACACCGCGACCAGACCGCCGTCGGCCAGCTCCCCGACGGGCGACTTCCCGTCGGCCCGGAACCGCAGCACCTCGCTCCACATCGGCCCCAGCCAGCACACATGGCGCTGCTGCCCGGTGTACTCCTGCGTGGCCTGCACCTCCACGGCCAGCCGGGTGCGCGGCATCGCGCCGATCAGCGGTGAGACCGGCTCGCGCGCCTGGAAGTCCATGGGCCCGTGCTTCACCTGGAGGACGGCGTTGTCGGCGAACTCCCCGTCCAGGGGCGCGAAGTGGTCGTACGCGGCCCGCGCCCGGTCCGTCGTCCGGTCCCGCCAGTCCTGGCGGTGGTCGTAGACGAACGCCCGCCAGTGCACCGTGCCGCCGTACGGCTCGAGCGCGGCGGCCAGCATGTTCGCACCGTCCGCGTGGCTGCGCCCGTACACGAACGGGCCCGGCTGCCCCTCCGAGTCGGCCTTCACCACATACCCGCCGAAGTCCGGGATCGCCTCGTGGACCCGCGCGGTCGCCTCGGCCCACCACGCCCGCACCGCCCCGTCCAGCGGATCGGCGGTGGGCAGATCGCCGAGCAGCATCGGGGCGGCGAACGTGACCGACAGATGGGTGCGCACGCCGTACGGCCGCAACGCGTCCGCGAGGTCGGCCACGTCACCGATCCGGTCGGTGAGTAGACGCGCCTCGGCCTTGTGCACATTGACGTTGTTCACACACAGCGCGTTGATCCCGCACGCCGCCAGCAGCCGGCCGTACGCCCGCACCCGGGTCAGGTCGCCACGCGCCCGCCCGTCCTCCCAGAACAGCGAGCCGCCCGCGTACCCGCGCTCCACCTGGCCCATGACCGGGTGCACGGCCACGTTGTCCCAGTGGTCGAGCATGCGCAGTGCCGACGCCGGTGCGTGCCGTTCCCGTCCGCGCTCGCCTCGGAACGCCGCCTCTCCGAGCCGTACGACGTGGAACAGGCCGTACAGCAGCCCTCGTCGGCCCTGGGCGGTCACCGTCGTACGACCGCCTCGCCGCTCATGGGTGAACCCCTCCGAGGAGTCCTCGCCGGTCAGCTCCAGCACCAGGTCGAACGGCCCGGGGGCCGCGCCGTGCTCGACGCGGCCCCCGAAGCGCGCACAGGCCCTCGCCACCTCCGCGCGCACCGTGTCCACCAGCGGACCCGAGCCGCGGATCAGTGTCCGCCGGGTGCCGATCGGCCGGAACGCCTCGTCCGGCAGCCAGGCCGGATCGACACCCTGCATGGGACCCCCAACGCGTGTGCTCAGGCGAGCAGTTCGACTTCCGACACCACCGCCTCGCCGTCGAACACCAGGCGGTACTTCCCGTACGTACCCGGTGACCCCACGGTGAACGCGCGTGTCTGCCGGTCCCAGGCGAAGGACTGCCCGGAGCGCTCGTCGAGGGTGCGCCACGTGGTGCCGTCCTTCGACCCCTGCACCTTCCACCCGGTCGGCGCCTTCGTCCGGTCCGACGACGAGGTGAGGGTGTACTGAACTGCCCTGGTGCCCCGGGTCACCGGCAGGTCCACCGAGGTGACGCTCGCCTGGGTCGCCGACGTGTCGTCGAACAGCGCCCCGTCGCCCTTCAGGACGTCCGCCCGCGGCTGCGGCACCTCGTCGTCCTGGGTGATCGACACCGGCGCCGCGTGCCTGCCGGTACCCCACGAGGAGGGCCGCGGCCCCATGTCGAACTCCAGGACGCCGCCCTTCGCGATCAGCGAGTGGGGGAGCGAAGTCGACTTCCACGCCACGCCGTTGACCTTCAGGCCCTGGACGTACACATTGCGGGCGCTGTTCCTCGGCGCCTTGACGACCAGTTCCCGGCCGTTCTCCAGCCGGACCGTCGCCTTGGTGAACAGGGGCGAGCCGATGGCGTACTCGCCACTGCCCATCACCAGCGGGTAGAAGCCCAGCGCGGAGAACAGGAACCAGGCCGACTGCTCGCCGTTGTCCTCGTCGCCGTGGTAGCCCTGCCCGATCTCGCTGCCGACGTACAGCCGCGACAGCACCTCACGGACGTGTCTCTGCGCCTTCCAGGGCTGCCCGGCCGCGTCGTACATGTAGATCGCGTGGTGGGCCACCTGGTTGGAGTGGCCGTACATGCCCATGCGGACGTCCCGCGCCTCCGTCATCTCGTGGATGACACCGCCGTAGGAGCCGACGAAGTCGGGCGAGGCCGTCTCGGGGGTGGCGAAGTACTCGTCGAGCTTGTCGGCGAGGCCGTCGCGGCCCCCGTAGAGGTTGGCCAGACCCCGGCTGTCCTGCGGGGCGGTGAACGCGTAACCCCAGCCGTTCGTCTCCGTGTAGTCGTAGCCCCACACGCGCGGGTCGTACGTCGAGGACTCGACGCGCCAGTCGCCCTTCGCGTCGCGGCCCTGGAAGAAGCCCGCCTCGGCGTCGAAGAGGTTCACGTAGTCCCGGGCACGGTCGAGGAAGTACTCCGACTCCTCCTTGTACCGCTCGTCGCCGGTCTCGCGGTACAGCGCCCGGCCCATCCGCGCGATGCCGTAGTCGTTGAGGTAGCCCTCCAGCGCCCAGGACAGGCCCTCGTGGGTCTCGGTGCCGGTGTAGCCGAGGAAGGGGGAGGTCGCCATGCCCTTGCGACCCACGCCCGACGACGGGGGCACCACGGTCGCGTTCTTCACGGCCGCGTCGTACGCCGACCTCGCGTCGAAGTCGACGCCCTTGACGTAGGCGTCCGCGAAGGCGACGTCCGAGGAGGTCCCGGTCATCAGGTCCGCGTAGCCGGGCGAGGACCAGCGGGAGGTCCAGCCGCCGTCCTTGTACTGCTGCACGAACCCGTCGGCCATCTCGCCCGCCCGGCGCGGGGTCAGCAGCGAGTACGCCGGCCAGGTGGTCCGGTAGGTGTCCCAGAACCCGTTGTTGACGTAGACCTTGCCGTCGACGATCTTCGCGCCGGTGTGTGTCGGCGTGTCGGGACCCGGCATCGGCGAGAACGGCGACGCGTACCGGTACTTCGACCCCACCTTCTCGAAGCCGGAGTTCGGGTACAGGTACAGCCGGTACAGGCTGGAGTACAGCGTGGTCAGCTGGTCCGGCGTCGCGCCCTCCACCTCGACCTTGCCGAGCAGCCGGTCCCACTGGCGCTGGGCGCGTGCCTTCACCGCCTCGAAGGAGGTGCCGTCGGGGATCTCCTGGCGCAGGTTGTCCTTCGCCTGGTCGATGCCGATGAGCGAGGTGGCCAGGCGCAGCGTGACGGTCCGGTCGTCACCCGCGTCGAAGCGCAGGTGCCCCTTCACCCCGCTGGCGGAGCCCCCGGTCACGGGCTTGTCGAACACGCCGTACAGGAAGAGCCGGGTGGCGCCCGTCGACAGCCCGGACTTCACGTCCGAGTAGCCGGTGACGACGCCGTTCTCCTCGTCGAGGGTGAGCCCCGCCTGGTCGGTGACGTTGTCGAACAGGACGCTCGCGTCGTCGCCCGGGTAGGTGAAGCGCAGCACCGCCGCGTGGTCGGTCGGCGTCATCTCCGCCTTCAGCCCGTTCTCGAACCGCACCCCGTAGTAGTACGGCCGCGCGGTCTCGTTCTCGTGCCGGAAGGCCAGCTCACGGGCCTCGCGCCCGAGGTCCGGGGTGCTGGGGGCGGTCGACGGCATCACCTGGAAGGTCTGCCGGTCGCCCATCCAGGGACTGGGCTCGTGGCTGGCGCTGAACGCCTGGATCGTCGGCAGGTTGTCGGCGTTGTTGGCGCGTGCGTAGTCGTACAGCCAGCTCAGCGAGCCCGCGTTGGTCACCGGCGTCCAGAAGTTGAAGCCGTGCGGCACGGCGGTCGCCGGGAAGGTGTTGCCGCGCGAGAAGCCGCCGCTGGAGAGGGTGCCGCGGGTGGTGAGCGCGTAGTCGGAGGGATGCGCCTTGGGCTTCTCGGGCGCCGCGCGCCGCAGGGTGACGTCGTCCAGCCAGCCGCGGAACCTCGCCGGGCCCTCGGGGGAGTCGTAGGCCACGAGGATCCGGTCGACGGTCCTGCCCGCCGCGACCGACCCGATCCGCGACGCCACGTGGTTCCACTGGTTGACGTACAGCACCTTGGCCGCGCCCTGCCCGCGCGGGGAGAGCGGGAAGCCGTGCTGGTCGGTGGCGCCGAGCTCGCTCAGCCGGGTGCCGTCGGTGAAGGCGAGGTCGACGGAGACGTTCGTGGCGGCGTAGTCGCGGTCGCCGTCGGCCATCGACGGGAAGACGCGGTAGGACAGCCGGGTGTCGCGGCCGACCGCCACGTTCACGTCGTAGACCTTGTTGTACGAGTACGCCCGCCCGTCCGCCGTGTGCCGTCCGGCGTACCTGAGGGCCCGCTTGCCGGTGAAGCCGGCGCCCGCCTTCGCGGTGGGCGAGCCGCTGGGGCCGCGGTCGACGAGGGACAGCATGTCCTGGGGGACCGGTCCCTCGGAGCCCCCGGTCGAGAACTGGACGTCGGCGAGCTGGAGGATGCCCGAGGCGCCGTTGTTCCGGGTGACCTCCAGCCGGAAGTGCCGGTACTCGGCCGGCTCCGAGAGGTCGTACGTCTTCGTCCGGAACCGTTCGGTGAAGGTCTCGCCGGAGCGGGAGTCCAGCGCCTTCCAGTCCTTGCCGTCGGTTGAGCCCTTCAGGGTCCAGTCCCGCGGGTCGCGCTCGGCGTGGTCGTTGGCGGAAGTGAGCGCGTACCTGAGGACCCGCACCGGTTTGTCCATGTCGAACTCCACCCACCCGGTGGGTTCGAAGACCAGCCACTTGCTGCTCGGCTCCCCGTCGACGAGGTTCTCCTTCACCTCCCCGCCGCCGGTGTTCTCGCCGTTCGCCCGGACGTCCGTGACACGGTCGGTCACGTTGCCCGGTATGCCGCTGCTGTAGCCGCCGTCGACGCCGGAGGCACGCTTGTCGCCGTCCGGTCCGGTGTCGACGGTATTGAGCCAGTCGGGTGCAGGGTCGTCCGCCTCGAAGGAGGAGGCGAACTCGTGGTCGGCCGCCGCGGGAGCGTCCGGCAGGGCCACCGCGGCGCCCTGCGCGCTCACCGCCAGAGCGAAGGCGGCCGCCGACACGACCGCCCTTTCATGCCATCTGTGCCGAGCTCTCTGCTGCTTCAAGGGGTACCCTCCCTGCGCACGGGACAACGTTGTCAACTTCGATGCGCAAGGATCAGTTGTGGCCCAAGTGCTCAGCCATGTCAAGGGTGTTGGGTGTGGCATTCGGGGCCGATGACGGGGAATTTTCCGCCAAGGAACACACAGGTCGCTGGTATTTCCGGCAGGTCTCAACTCGGAAAAGACCACCGGCCAACCTTGCATTCGATCTTGATCCGTTGGCGGGAAGTGGACTATACCTGTCGGCGATTCACACGATCCGCACTTCCTGCACGACCCAGCCTGCACGACCCGCTCGACCCGATCGCGGTGCCGGGGAGGATCCGGTTCACCGCCTGAGTCCTGGAGAAGGCGAGGACTTGAGCATGGGATCCACTTCCGCCGAGAACACCGAGAACACCGAGAACAACGGCTCGCAGAATGCCGGTGCCCCGGGTGTGGGACGCCGCGACCTGATCAGGCGGTCCGTCGCGCTCGGTCTGGTCTCCGTCCCGACGATGAGCTTCCTGTCGGCCTGTGCCACCGGCGGGGGCGGCGGCGACGGCGAGGCGAGCAAGGCGCCGGGCGGGGCGAAGTCCGCCACCAACCCGCTCGGCGTCAAGGAGGGCGCCGCGCTGGAGGCGTTCATCTTCAAGGGCGGCCTTGGTGACCAGTACGCCAAGGACGCGGAGGCCGACTACAAGGCGAAGTACAAGGCCGAGGTCAAGCACACCGGCACCCAGCAGGTCGGCCCCAAGCTCACCCCGCGCTTCGCGGGCGGCAACCCGCCGGACGTCATCGACAACTCCGGCGCCGACCACCTCGACATGAACAAGCTGTCCACGCAGGGCCAGCTGCAGGACCTCCAGGCGCTGCTCGACGCACCCTCCTTGGACGACGCGAGCAAGAAGATCTCGGACGTCATCCACCCGAGCACCATCGACAAGGGCAAGCACGGCGACACCTTCGACGTGCTCTACTACGCCTTCACCATCTACGGCACCTGGTACTCGCAGAAGGTCCTCGACGACAACGGCTGGGAGTACCCCACGTCGCTCGACGACATGGTCAAGCTGTGCGGCGAGATCAAGAAGAAGGGAATCGCTCCCTGGACGTACGCCGGAAAGTATCCGTACTACGTCCATTTCAACCTCTTCGCCCAGATCGCCAAGATCGGCGGCATGGACGCCTGGATCGCCATCGACAACCTGGAGCCGAACGCCTGGACCGGTAACGACGCGGTGAAGCAGGTCGTCGGGCACTACGAGGAGCTGGCCGCCAAGGGGTACTTCCTGGAGGGCAGCCAGGGCCTGACGCACATTCAGTCACAGACCGCCTGGAACAAGGGCAAAGCCGTCTTCATCCCCAACGGCTCCTGGGTGGAGAACGAGGCCGCACCGACCACCCCCAAGGACTTCCGGATGTCCGTCGGGGCCCTGTTCGACGGATCCGGTGACAAGATGCCGCACGGCACCCTGCGCGCCGAGCCCAGCGAGCCGTACATCGTGGCCGCCAAGGGCAAGAACCCGGCCGGCGGCATGGAGCTGCTGCGCATCATGCTCTCCAAGAAGCACGCGCAGAACTTCGCCACCAAGGTCAAGTCGCTGACCTGTGTCGTCGACGCCACCGAGGGCATGACTCTCTCGCCGGGCCTCGCCTCGGCGAGCAAGGCGTTCAAGGACGCCGGTGACAACATCATCAGCCTCCAGCTCCAGGAGTGGTACCCGTCGTTGACGGACGAGAAGATCGGCGGCCTGACCGGGCAGCTGCTCACCGGTGAACTGAAGGCGGCCGACTGGATCAAGAAGACCCAGGAATACGCCGACGCCGTGGCGAAGGACGACTCCGTGAAGAAGTTCAAGCGCGAGAAGTAGGCCGGGCAATCACCGAGGGGAAGGGCCGGGAAGCACACCATGCAACACGGCAAATACCGATTCATCGTGGGCTTCCTGGCCCTGCCCGTGATCGTCTACGCGGTCTTCGTGATCTCGCCGTTCGTCCAGGCGTTCCAGATCTCGATGACCGACTGGTCCGGCCTCGTGGGAACCGCGAAGTTCGTCGGCCTTGAGAACTTCGAAAAACTCTGGAACAACGAGGACTTCTGGAACGCGCTCTGGCACAACGTCTACATGCTGATCGCGGTGCCGTTCGTGACACTCGCGCTCGGCCTGTTCTTCGCCTTCATGCTCAACGTCGGCGGAAAGCGCCGTAAGAACGAAGTCATCACCGGGGTGGCGGGTTCGAAGTTCTACCGGTTCGTCTTCTTCTTCCCGCAGGTCATCTCCATCACCATCATCGCCGTCATCTGGTTCAACATCTACAATCCGGACCCGCAGGACGGCATGCTCAACTCCCTGCTCGGCGCGGTCGGCCTGGACGGCTGGCAGAACGCCTGGCTGGGGGAGAAGAGCCTCGCCCTGATGTGCATCATGGCGGTGATGATCTGGTCCCACGTGGGCTTCTACGTCGTGCTGTTCTCGGCGGCGATGGCGTCCATCCCCCGGGACATCTACGAGGCGGCCCTGCTGGACGGCGCGGGCCGCTTCCCCACCTTCTTCCGGATCACCCTGCCGCTACTGTGGGACACCGTGCAGACCGGGTGGGTGTACATGGGCATCATCGCCCTGGACGGCTTCGCCCTGGTGCAGATCATGTCGGTCAACATGGGCGGCCCCGACGGCGCCACGGACGTCATGCCGCTGCGCCTGTACCTGACGGCCTTCCGCGACAGCCAGTTCGGGTACGCGTCCGCGATGGGCGTCGCGATGCTCATCGTCACCATGACGTTCGCCGTGCTCACCCTGCGCTTCGCGCGGCGTGAGCGGATCGAGTTCTAGGGGTACCGGGCGATGACGACCGACACCAACACCGGCACGGTGACCAAGGCGGCCGAGGCGGACCGTCCGAGGGTCGCCAGGAGCTTCGGCCCGGCTGACGGCCGTACCTCCGAGGGCGGCGTCCTGCACGTCTTCTCGCACGGCATGCTCGTCCTGTGGGCGCTGATGGTGGGCGTGCCGCTGCTGTGGGTGCTGTGGAGCTCCTTCAAGACCAGCAACGGCATCCTGTCCGACCCGTGGGGGCTGCCGGCCACGCTGCACTTCGAGAACTGGGCCAACGCCTGGAACAAGGCGAACATGGGCCAGTACTTCCTGAACACCGCCATCGTGGTGGGCGGTTCGGTGGTCGGCACGATGGTGCTGGGTTCGATGGCCGCCTACGTGCTGGCGCGCTTCACCTTCCCCGGCAACCGGTTCATCTACTTCATGTTCGTGGCCGGCATGTCCTTCCCCGTCTTCATGCTGGTCATCCCGCTGTTCTTCGTGCTGCGGGACTTCCCCGGCAGCCCGCTGCTGGCGACGTACCACGGGCTGATCCTCGTCTACATCGCCTATTCGCTGCCGTTCACGGTCTTCTTCATGACCGCGTTCTTCCGCACCCTGCCGACGTCGGTCGCGGAGGCCGCGCTGATCGACGGCGCCTCGCACACGCGAACGTTCTTCCAGGTGATGCTCCCGATGGCCAAGCCGGGCCTGATCAGCATCGGCATCTTCAACTTCCTGGGGCAGTGGAACCAGTACCTGCTGCCGATGGTGCTCAACCAGGACGAGGACAAGTACGTCCTCACCCAGGGCCTGGCGATGATCGCCCTCCAGCAGGGCTACGAGAACGACTGGGGCGCGCTGATGGCCGGCATGATGATCGCGATGCTGCCGGTGCTCGTCGTCTACTTCATCTTCCAGCGGCAGGTGCAGGCGGGCCTGACGGCCGGTGCGCTGAAGTAAACGCTGTCTGTTGGGCCCTGCGTAAGGAGCACGTCACTCCACGTCGAACGTGAGCCGCCCCACTCAGGGGCGGCTCACGTGTGCGCGTACACACTCCCGGATCCGGTTCAACCTCTTGACGGGAGGCAACCCGAACGGCTCAGCTTAGAGTTCACTAGTTGGACACGAACGGGGCCTCGTCGATGCGGTCCCGCGCGCAGGAGGTCGTCGTGGAGACTCCGGGGTCGCAGTCATCGCTGCACCGAGCCAACCTGGAGCGGGTCGTCCGTGCCGTCAGGCTGGCCGGATCGCTCACCCAGGCGGAGATCGCCAGGACCACGGGTCTGTCCGCGGCGACGGTCTCGAACATCGTCCGGGAACTCAAGGACGGCGGAACGGTCGAGGTCACGCCCACATCGGCGGGTGGCCGCCGGGCCCGCAGCGTCTCGCTCAGCGGTGACGCCGGCATCGTCATAGGGGTCGACTTCGGCCATACGCACCTGCGTGTCGCGGTCGGGAACCTCGCCCACCAGGTGCTCGCCGAGGAGTCCGAACCGCTCGATGTCGACGCCTCCTCGACCCAGGGGTTCGACCGGGCCGAAGAGCTGGTCAACCGCCTCATCGCGGCCACGGGCGTCGACCGTTCGAAGATCGCCGGGGTGGGGCTCGGCGTACCCGGACCGATCGACGTCGAGTCCGGCACCCTCGGATCGACCGCGATCCTGCCCGGCTGGACCGGGACCAAGCCCGCCGAGGAGCTGCGCGACCGGCTCGGGGTGCCCGTGCACGTGGACAACGACGCCAACCTGGGCGCCCTGGGCGAGCTGGTCTGGGGCAGCGGCCGGGGGGTGCGGGACCTGGCGTACATCAAGGTCGCGAGCGGTGTCGGCGCCGGTCTGGTGATCAGCGGGAAGATCTACCGCGGGCCGGGCGGCACAGCGGGAGAAATCGGGCATATTACTCTTGATGAATCCGGCCCGGTCTGCCGTTGCGGAAACCGGGGCTGTCTGGAGACCTTCGCGGCCGCCCGCTATGTGCTCCCGCTGCTCCAGTCCAGCCATGGCACCGACCTCACCATGGAGGGCGTCGTGCGGCTGGCCAGGGACGGTGATCCGGGCTGCCGTCGGGTGATCGCCGACGTCGGCCGCCATATCGGCAGTGGAGTCGCCAACCTCTGCAATCTTCTGAACCCGAGCCGCGTGGTCCTCGGCGGTGATCTCGCCGAGGCCGGTGAGCTGGTCCTCGGGCCGATCCGGGAGTCCGTCGGCCGCTACGCCATTCCCAGTGCGGCACGTCAACTATCCGTTCTTCCCGGGGCACTTGGTGGTCGCGCGGAGGTGCTCGGCGCCCTCGCGCTCGCACTCAGCGAGATGGGTGATTCGGCGCTTTTGGACGGGAGTGTCGCCGGGTCACTGCCGGTGGCCACCCCTGCCTTCACTTAGAGAACGGATGGCACCGTTGCCAACCCGTTAAGGATTTACTTCTTGACGTCGCACGTGTGGCCGAGTTGACTTCCAGCCACCTCGGCCGCAATGTCGCGGCCTCGTCAGGGAGGTTTCTGAAGTGAACACGCTTATGCGTCGTGCCGCCGTTGCCGTTGCCGCTGGTGCGATGGCCGTCTCGCTGGCTGCCTGTGGCAGCGCCGAGGAAGCGGGCGGCGGCAAGGACTCGACTGCTTCCGCCGCCAAGGGCGACGACATCAAGGTCGGTCTCCTGCTCCCGGAGAACCAGACCGCTCGCTACGAGAAGTTCGACCGGCCGCTGATCGAGGAGAAGATCAAGGAGCTGACGAACGGCAAGGCGACCGTCGACTACAACAACGCCAAGCAGGACGCCAACCTGCAGGCCCAGCAGGTCGACACCATGATCACCAACAAGGTGGACGTCCTCATCCTGGACGCCGTCGACGCCAAGGCGATCAAGAACTCCGTCCAGAAGGCCGTCGACGCCGGCATCAAGGTCGTCGCCTACGACCGCCTGGCCGAGGGCCCGATCAGCGCCTACACCTCCTTCGACAACGTCTCGGTCGGCAAGACCCAGGGCGAGGCCCTGCTGAAGGCGCTGGGCGACAAGGCCAAGGACGGCCAGATCGTCATGATGAACGGCTCCGTCACCGACCCGAACGCCGCCCAGTTCAAGGAGGGCGCGCACGCCGCCCTGGACGGCAAGGTGAAGGTCGGCAAGGAGTACGACACCAAGGAGTGGAAGCCGGAGAACGCCAACGCCAACATGGAGGCGGCGATCTCGGCGCTCGGCAAGGACAAGATCGTCGGCGTCTACTCCGCCAACGACGGCATGGCGGGCGGCATCATCACCGCCCTGAAGGCCGCCGGCATCGACGTCCCGGTCACCGGCCAGGACGCGGAGCTCGCCGCGGTGCAGCGCATCGTCGCCGGTGAGCAGTACATGAGCGTCTACAAGCCGTACGCCCCCGAGGCCGAGGCCGCCGCCGAGATGGCCGTCGCGCTCGCCCAGGGCAAGTCGCTCGACTCCATCGCCAAGGACAAGGTCGACAGCGGCAGCGCCAAGGGCGTCCCGTCCGTCCTCGTGCCGGTCACCTCGCTGACCAAGGACAACATCAACGACACCGTCATCAAGGACGGCGTCTACACGGCCGCCGAGATCTGCACCGGCAAGTACAAGGCCGCGTGCGACAAGGCCGGCGTCAAGTAAGCAGGACCCCGGCAGTCCCAGCTCCCTTCAGGTGCGGGAATCCGTCCCCGGATTCCCGCACGGGACATGACTGCTCCAGCTTCCTCCGGCGCCCCGCGCGTCATTCAGCCCCGCAAGCTCGGCGCGGGGCGCCGGACGGAAATCCCCCAACTCTTCTGCACTACCTTCCGCCGGGTCAGGCGGCGAAGGAGATGGTTCACGTGTCCGCTACGCCCGTGCTGGCGTTGCGAGGGGTCTCCAAGCGGTTCGGTGCCGTCCAGGCGCTCACCGACGTAGAGCTTGAGGTCCACGCCGGTGAAGTGGTCGCCCTGGTGGGCGACAACGGCGCCGGAAAGTCCACGCTGGTCAAGACGATCGCCGGCGTGCACCCCATCGATGAGGGCGTCATCGAGTGGGAAGGCAAGGCCGTAATGATCAACCGGCCGCACGACGCCCAGAGCCTGGGCATCGCGACGGTGTACCAGGACCTCGCGCTGTGCGACAACATCGACGTCGTCGGCAACCTCTTCCTGGGCCGCGAGCTGAAGAAGCGCGGCATCCTCGACGAGGTCGAGATGGAGCGCCGCTCACGCGAGCTGCTCCAGACGCTGTCGATCCGCATCCCCAGCGTGCGTATCCCGATCGCCTCGCTCTCCGGCGGTCAGCGCCAGACCGTGGCCATCGCCCGATCCATGCTCGGCGAGCCCAAGCTGGTCATCCTCGACGAGCCCACCGCCGCCCTCGGCGTCGAGCAGACCGCCCAGGTCCTCGACCTGGTCGAGCGGCTGCGCGAGCGCGGGCACGCCGTCATCCTCATCAGCCACAACATGGCCGACGTGAAGGCCGTCGCGGACAAGGTCGCCGTGCTGCGCCTGGGTCAGAACAACGGCGTCTTCGAGGTCAAGACGACCTCGCAGGAGGAGATCATCTCCGCCATCACCGGCGCCACCGACAACGCCGTGACCCGCCGTGCGGCGCGCACGACCGGGGAGGTTTCCAAGTGAGCATCGACAAGACCTCCACCACGAAGGACGAGCACGAGGTCCTCAACACCGAGGCCGCCGCGGCCGCGGTGACCGCGGTCGACCCCCGCCTGCTGGTGCAGGAGCAGGGCCTGGCCGGCTACGTCACGGAGTTCCGGCGCAAGATCAAGGCAGGTGAACTCGGCTCCCTGCCGGTCATCCTCGGCCTGATCGTCATCTGCGTCATCTTCCAGAGCCTGAACTCCGCGTTCCTGTCCGCGCAGAACATCAACGACATCACCGTCACGATGGTCGGCACGGGCATGATCTCCGTCGGCATCGTCTTCGTGCTGCTGCTCGGTGAGATCGACCTGTCCGTCGGCTCGGTCAGCGGCGCCTCCAGCGCCATCGCGGCCGTCCTCGCGGTGAACCAGGGCTGGCCCGAGTGGGCCGCCGTGCTCTTCGCCGTCGCCGCCGGTGCCCTCATCGGCGCGGCGCACGGCTTCTTCTTCGCGGTGCTGGGCGCCCCCGCCTTCGCCGTCACCCTGGCCGGTCTGCTGTTCTGGCTCGGCTTCATGCTCCAGACGCTGGGCGAGAACGGCACGATCAACCTCGACAGCGACGGCCTGATCGGCAAGCTCACCACATACTTCTTCACCGACGTGGCCGCCGCGTACGGCCTGGCGGCCGTGGTGACCGCGGTGTTCTTCATCACCTCCTTCCTGGGCAACCGCCGCCGCGAGGCCGCCGGGATCCCGTTCCGGCCGCTGAGCGACACGATCCTGCGCACGGTGCTGCTCGCCGTGGTCTCGTTCGCCGCGGCGGTCATGTACAACCAGTACAAGGGTCTGCCGCTGGCCACCGTGATCTTCCTGGTGTTCCTCGTCGGCACCGACTTCCTGCTGCGCAGGACGGCGTACGGCCGCAAGGTCTTCGCCCTCGGTGGCAGCGTCGAGGCCTCGCGTCGAGCGGGCATCAACGTGACCGCGGTGCGGATCTCCGTCTTCGCGATCTCGGGTGGTTTCGCCGCTCTCGGCGGTCTCTTCCTCGCCTCGAAGATCGCCTCCGCCAACCAGAGCGCCGGTACCGGTGACCTGCTGATGAACGCCATCGCGGCGGCCGTCATCGGTGGTACCTCGCTGTTCGGCGGACGCGGCCGCACCTGGAACGCGCTGCTCGGTGTCCTGGTGATCGTCTCCATCCAGTACGGCCTCCAGCTGGAGTCCATCGCCGAGCCGGTGAAGTACATGATCACCGCCGGTGTCCTGCTGACGACGGTCGTGATCGACTCGATCACCCGCAAGACGCAGAAGACGGCGGGGCGCGCGTAGCGCCGCCGCCCGAAGCGAAACAGTGCCCGGCGCCTTTCAGGTGCCGGGCACTGTCGTGTCGTACGAAGCGTTGCTCATGGGTAGAGCCGAACGCGTGACGCAAGACCCACCGCCCGGGCGTCGGCCGCAAGGGCGGAACATTAGACTCGACAAGCCCGGCAACAGCTCGAACAGCTCTACTGCAAGGAGGCACGGGTGCCGCTGCTGACCCGCATCACGGGACCGCGCGATCTGGACCGGCTCAGCCCGGAGCAGCTGGACCAGCTGGCGGAGGAGATCCGGACCTTCCTCGTCGACGCGGTTTCCAAGACCGGCGGCCACCTCGGCCCCAACCTCGGTGTCGTGGAGCTCACCATCGCCCTGCACCGGGTCTTCGACTCGCCCAAGGACAAGGTGCTCTGGGACACCGGCCACCAGTCCTACGTCCACAAGCTGCTCACCGGCCGCCAGGACTTCAGCCGGCTGAAGATGAAGGGCGGCCTGTCCGGCTACCCCTCGCAGGCCGAGTCCGAGCACGACGTCATCGAGAACTCGCACGCCTCGACCGTCCTCGGCTGGGCCGACGGCCTCGCCAAGGCCAACCAGCTGCTCGAACGCGACGACCACGTCGTGGCCGTCATCGGTGACGGCGCGCTGACCGGCGGTATGGCCTGGGAGGCGCTGAACAACATCGCCGAGGCCAAGGACCGCCCCCTCGTCATCGTCGTCAACGACAACGAGCGCTCGTACGCGCCCACCATCGGCGGCCTCGCCAACCACCTGGCGACCCTGCGGACCACCGACGGCTACGAGCGCTTCCTGGCCCGCACCAAGGAGATCCTCGACCGCACGCCCGTCGTCGGCAAGCCGCTGTACGAGACCCTCCACGGGGCCAAGAAGGGCCTGAAGGACTTCATCGCCCCGCAGGGCATGTTCGAGGACCTCGGCCTGAAGTACGTCGGTCCCATCGACGGCCACGACATCGAGGCCCTGGAATCGGCCCTCGCCCGTGCCAAGCGCTTCGGCGGCCCGGTCATCGTGCACTGCCTCACCGAGAAGGGCCGCGGCTACCAGCCCGCCCTGCAGGACGAGGCCGACCGCTTCCACGCCGTCGGCAAGATCCACCCCGACACGGGCCTGCCGATCGCCACCTCCGGCGCCGACTGGACCTCCGTCTTCGGTGACGAGATGGTCAAGCTGGGCGAGGAGCGCGAGGACATCGTCGCCATCACCGCCGCCATGCTCCAGCCGGTGGGCCTCGACAAGTTCGCCAAGCGGTTCCCCGAGAGGGTCTACGACGTCGGCATCGCCGAGCAGCACGGCGCGGTCTCCGCGGCGGGCCTGGCGACGGGCGGCGTGCACCCCGTCTTCGCCGTCTACGCCACCTTCCTCAACCGCGCCTTCGACCAGGTCCTCATGGACGTGGCGCTGCACAGGTGCGGGGTCACCTTCGTGCTGGACCGCGCCGGCGTCACCGGCACCGACGGCGCCTCCCACAACGGCATGTGGGACATGTCGATCCTCCAGGTCGTCCCCGGCCTCAGGCTCGCCGCCCCGCGCGACGCCGACCAGGTGCGGGCGCAGCTGCGCGAGGCCGTCCAGGTCAAGGACGCCCCGACCGTCGTCCGCTTCTCCAAGGGCGCCGTCGGCCCCGCCGTGCCCGCCGTCGGCCGCGTCGGCGGCATGGACGTCCTGCGCGAGCCCGGCACCGACACCCCGGACGTGCTGCTCGTCTCGGTCGGTGCCCTCGCCCCGATGTGCCTGGAGATCGCCGGTCTCCTCGACAAGCAGGGCATCTCCACCACCGTCGTCGACCCGCGCTGGGTCAAGCCCGTCGACGAGGCCATGGCCCCGCTCGCCGAGCGGCACCGCGTGGTCGTCACGGTCGAGGACAACTCCCGCGTCGGCGGTGTCGGCTCGGCGATCGCCCAGGCCCTGCGCGACGCGGGCGTGGACGTGCCGCTGCGGGACTTCGGCATCCCGCCGCGCTTCCTCGACCACGCCTCGCGCGCCGAGGTGATGGCGGAGATCGGCCTCACCGCCCCCGACATCGCCCGCCAGGTCACCGGGCTGGTCTCCAAGCTGGACGGCCGCTTCGACCGCGCCGCCGCCGAGGTCGACTCGGTGGAGCACGCGCGCGACTGACGGGGCCGTAGAGCCGTACGGGCCGGTTTCACCACCGCAGAGGGTGGTGAAACCGGCCCATCTGTGTGAATCCGCCCGTGCCGGGGCAGGCGTACCACGCCCCCTCTCGATCATGTCGAGGACGACAAGCGTGGGAGGTATGACCGTGAGCAGCACACTCTTCCGGACGAAGAGAGTCGAGCAGTCCATCCTCGATACCGAGGAGCCAGAGCACGCGCTCAAGAAGTCCTTGTCCGCGCTGGATCTGACCGTCTTCGGCGTCGGTGTCATCATCGGCACCGGCATCTTCGTGCTCACAGGCACCGTCGCGAAGGACAACGCCGGGCCCGCGGTGGCCCTGGCGTTCGTCGTGTCCGGCGTCGCCTGCGCACTGGCCGCCCTGTGTTACGCCGAGTTCGCCTCCACGGTCCCGGTCGCCGGGTCGGCGTACACGTTCTCGTACGCCTCCCTCGGCGAACTGCCGGCCTGGATCATCGGCTGGGACCTGGTCCTGGAGTTCGCGCTCGGGACGGCGGTGGTGGCCGTCGGCTGGTCCGGCTACATCCAGTCGCTCATGGACAACGCGGGCTGGGAGATGCCCGCGGCCCTGGGCAGCAGAGAGGGCGCCGACGGGTTCGGCTTCGACATCCTCGCCGCCGCGCTCGTCCTCGTCCTCACCTTCGTCCTCGTCCTCGGCATGAAGTTGTCCGCGCGGATCACGTCGCTGGTCGTCGCCATCAAGGTGGCCGTCGTCCTGACCGTGATCATCGCCGGCGCGTTCCTGATCGACGGCGCCAACTACGACCCGTTCATCCCGAAGAGCCAGACGGTCGACGCCGGCAGCAATCTCGACGCCCCGCTGATCCAGCTCATGTTCGGCTGGGCGCCCTCCAACTTCGGCGTGATGGGCATCTTCACCGCCGCCTCGGTGGTGTTCTTCGCGTTCATCGGCTTCGACGTCGTGGCCACGGCCGCGGAGGAGACCAAGAACCCGCAGCGGGACATGCCGCGCGGCATCATCGGCTCCCTGCTGATCTGCACCACCCTCTACGTCCTCGTGTCGATCGTCGTCACCGGGATGCAGCACTACAGCCGGCTGTCCGTCGACGCCCCGCTCGCCGACGCCTTCAAGGCCACCGGGCATCCCTGGTTCGCGGGCTTCATCAGCTTCGGCGCCGCGGTCGGCCTGACGACCGTCTGCATGATCCTGCTCCTCGGCCAGACCCGCGTCTTCTTCGCGATGAGCCGGGACGGACTGCTGCCGCGGTTCTTCTCCCGCGTCCACCCGCGGTTCAAGACCCCGCACCGGCCGACGATCCTGCTCGGCGTGATCATCGCGGTCCTCGCCGGGTTCACCCCGCTGACCGAACTCGCCGCGCTGGTGAACATCGGCACCCTGTTCGCCTTCGTGGTGGTCGCCATCGGCGTGATCATCCTCCGCAAGAGCCGCCCCGACCTGCACCGGGCCTTCCGCACCCCGTGGGTGCCGGTCATCCCGATCCTGTCGGTGCTCGCCTCGCTGTGGCTGATGATCAACCTGCCCGCCGAGACATGGGTGCGGTTCGCGATCTGGATGGCCGCGGGTTTCTTCGTGTACTTCCTGTACGGCCGCTCGCACAGCCGCCTCGGCCGGCACGACGAGACGACGGTGCAGGAGGTGGAGAAGGGGCACGGAGACACCGCCTAGGAGCCACCGAGCCCGACGGCGCGGGGCCGCGTACGGCAGCCGGCTACGGCCGGACCGTACGCGGCCCCGCCACGTCCGCCCCCAGCTCCGTGACCCTGCGCCGCAGCTCCCGGTCCGCGGTCACCACCAGGCAGGGCCGCCCGCCCGCCAGCGCGACGAGCTCGACCATGTGGTCGTCCCCGCTGCCGGCCGCGGACTCCACCCGCACCCCGGGCACGGACTCCACGCCCCGGGCCGCCCCCTCCACCACGAGCACGATCTCCACGGGCTCCGCGTGCCCCGGCACCCCGTCCGCCGCCAGCCGGTCCCGCAGCCGCTCCGCGGCCCCCCGCCGGTCCCGCCACCACCCGTCGGGCACCGACCCCACGACGTTCGCGGCGTCGACGATCACGAGCAGGGGAGTGTCCTCAGTCATGGGGCAAGGGTGGCACGGGCTCCGCCCGGCGATCAGCGCCCGGCTCAGTCGGCGGCCCGTTCCCCCTCCACCGCGAAACTGGCGAAGTACGCCGCCGCCATGTCCTCGTCCCCGTGCCCCAGCGCGGCCGCCCGCTCGAAGCGCCGCGCAGCCGCCTCGGCCACGTCCAGGCGGGCGCCGTACCGCTCGCCGGCCTCCACGATGAGCCGCGCGTCCTTGGCGGCCGTCCCCACCGCGAACTGCGCCGGGACCAGGCCGTCGTTCAGCACCAGGCCGGTCTTGGCACGCAGGTACCCCATGTCGAGCGGGCCGCCGTCGATCACCTCGAAGAACCGCTGCGGATCCACGCCGAGGGCCTTGGCCAGGGCCAGCACCTCACCGGCCGCGTTCGTCACCGCCAGCACCCAGCTGTTGGCGACCAGCTTCAGACGCGTCGCGCTGCCGGCCCCACCGTCCTCGCCGGTCCACACCGTCCGGGCCCCCACGGCCTCGAACACCGGCGTCACCGTCCCGCGCCCCTCGGCAGGCCCCGCCGCCAGCACCGTGAGCTGACCGGCCTCGGCAGGCGCGCGGGTGCCGAGAACCGGGGCGTCGTAGAAGACGAGGCCGTGCTCGCGGGCGAAGGCGGCCAGGTCGGCGATCCGCTCGACGCCGGCGGTCGTCGACTGCACCCATGCGACACCGGAGCGCAGCGCGGGCGCCGCCTCCCGCATGACGTCCAGGGTCGCGGGACCGTCGTACAGCATGGTCAGGACGACGTCGGCGTCCCGGACCGCCTCGGCGGGGGAGCCGGCGACGAACGCCCCGTCGGCGGCCAGGGGCTCGGCCTTGGCACGGGTACGGTTCCAGGCCCGGACGGCGTGCCCGGCCTTCGCGAGGTTACGGGCCATCGCGGCACCCATGATGCCGGTGCCCAGGACGCTCACGGTGAGCTTGTCGGTCATGGCGTCGACTTCCTGTTCTCGTACGGAGGCTGCTGCGAACCAGCTTGCCCGTCGTGCGGGGCGATGCCACGGACCGAACCCGGTCGCCCAGGGCCCCGGGCGCGGCACGGCCGCCCTCGCGTCGTCGGGGGCGGAAGAGGCGCAGGGGGTGGCGGTTCGGTGCCTGCCGGGGCGGGAGAGGCGCAGGGGGTGGCGGTTCGGTGCCTGCCGGGGCGGGAGAGGCGCAGGGGGCGGCGGTTCGGTGCCTGCCGGGGCACGACCGGGCGCGATGGGCCGTGTGCCGACGGGCGCGGGTGGTCCGGTGCGTCGGGAGAGCGGTGGACATGGGCGTCGTCGAACCGGACGGCCCGCAGCGAGACGGTCGTGGTCCACGAGCGGTGCCCGTTTCCGGATCGTGCGCACCGGGGGTCTTCCTCGGCTTCGCGGACATGCGGAACACGCAGAGAGCCATCGACGTGACGGCCCTTCGACGAGTTCCGCAGCATCCTCGACGCCCGTGGCGGCGAACTCACCGCGGTGCTCGCGGCCGCGCCCCCGCGTCGACGTCGTGCGCCTCGGCGAGGGCAGGGAGCTCACCCGTGAGCCGAGAGCACGCCTTCCCTCCCTTGGCGTTCCCCGAGGCGGGTGCTCGTGCCCGGCGGCGCTCATCACCGGTTCCCGCCGGGCACCGTCCGACGCCGTCGGACCGTCGACCGGGCAGGGGGGCGGGACACGGCCGAACTCCCGCCCCGCATAAGGTGAACCGGTGAACGGCGACTGGCTCATCCGCGGCCGTGACGGCCGCCTCAGCGTCTATCTCCCCACCGACGACGCCGTCCTGTGCCGGGCGGAACTCGGACCCGGTGGCCCCTGGGAACCCCCGCGCAAGGTCGGCGGCGACCAGAGGCTGCGCCCCGGTCCCGGGATCGGCCAGGGTGCCGACGCCTACGCGCATCTGGCCGCCTGGCGGCCCACCAAGCCCGGTGAGGCGGGGCTCGTGCACACGACGCAGTTCCGCCCCCGTCTCGCGGCCCTGGACTGGGCGTCGATCGGCCATCCCGACAAGACCGGTGACCGCACGGGGACGCCTGCCGTCGCGGTCGACGTCCGGGGGCGCGGCCATGTCTTCGTCCGCAACGGGAACGGCGGGGTGAGCATGCGCATGCAGAAGGAGAAGGGCGGCTGGGACCCCTGGCGGGACCTCAAGGGGCATGACGTGCGGGGCCGGCTCGCGGCCGTGACGGGGGAGTCCGGCCGCGTCGAGCTGTATGCGGCCGCCGCCGGGGCCGTACTGCACTGGCGACAGGAGGAGCCGGCGGCCGTACCGACCCTGGTCGAGGAGAGGGAGATCTCGGTGCGCCCGGACACGCTGCACGCCCTGGCCACCTCGCCGGACGCGACCACGCTCTTCTACGCGAACGACGCCGGCGACCTGTGCGCCTGGCGTTCCGGCGGCAAACCGGTGGCCCTGCTGCCTTCCGCGGGACCCGGCCCCGTCTCGGCGATCCGCTGCGAACTCGACGGCCACGACTGCACGTTGCTCGCCCAGCGCTCGGCGAGCGGCCGGGTCGCCTTCGCCGCCTATCCGACGGAGCAGGAGTCGGCGGGCGCGTGGTGGACGGAGTCAGGACCGGAGCTTGCGGCGGACGCGGTGGTGGCGCTGGCGCTCGACGAGGAGGAGCGCGTGGTGGCGGCCACGTTGTCGCCGTCGACGGGGCGGCTGCTCGTCACCCGGCGCAAGGACGAGCCGGGTCTCGCGCTGGAGGCGTGGCGTGAGGCCTGAGCGGACGTCGTCCGGGGGACCGCACGGGCGTCCCTGAGCCAGGATGGCCCTCATGGACGCGAACAGTACGGACAGCCTGGTCGAGGTGTGGCGGCGGATCCTGGAGCCCTCAGGGACCTCCTGGGTGCTTTTCGAGCACGGCACATGCGTGTTGCTGAAGGAGCCCGGGGGAGACCTGGCGGAGCAGGCTTCGGCCGTCCTCGGCGAGTTCGGCCCGGTGCACGTCGGCTCGTCGGCCGGTGACTTCAACGTGCTCACGCTCAAGGACGACCTCGGCTGGCTGGTCACCGGCCACCACCCGGACGTCGTCACCCACGTCGCCCTCGACGAGCCCGTCGATCCCTCGCACCTGGCCGTAGGCATCCACGGCCGCTCCAAACGCCATCAGGACGGGACGGACCTCCACGTCGTCCATGTCGAGGACCGGCGCCCCGCCGCGGACTGAACGCCCCGCCGCGGACTGAACGCCCGGAAGCGGGCTGGAACGCCGGTGCCCCGCACGCCGACAGGCATGCGGGGCACGGGCGCTCACGGCGCAGCGGTCACGCGGGGACGCTCGCGACGCCCGGCGCCAGGAACTTCTTGCCGTTCACGCGCTCGGAGACACCCTCGCGGTCCAGGTACGGCGTGATGCCGCCCAGGTGGAAGGGCCAGCCGGCGCCCGTGATCAGGCACAGGTCGATGTCCTGGGCCTCGGCGACGACGCCCTCGTCGAGCATGAGCCCGATCTCCTGCGCCACCGCGTCCAGGACACGGTCGCGGACCTGCTCCTCGGTGAGGACGACATCGCCCTGCTTGAGCAGCGCGGCGACCTCGGGGTCCAGCTCCGGCTTGCCGGAGTCGTAGACGTAGAAGCCGCGCTTGCCCGCCTTGACGACGGCCGCGAGGTTCGGGGAGACCTTGAAGCGGTCCGGGAACGCCTTGTTGAGGGTCTCGGAGACGTGCAGACCGATCGCGGGGCCGACCAGCTCCAGGAGCACCAGCGGGGACATCGGCAGACCGAGCGGTTCGACGGCCTTCTCGGCGACGTCGACCGGGGTGCCCTCGTCGATGACGTTCTGGATCTCGCCCATGAAGCGGGTCAGGATGCGGTTCACGACGAACGCCGGGGCGTCCTTCGTCAGCACCGCGGTCTTCTTCAGCTTCTTGGCGACGGCGAAGGCCGTGGCCAGGGAGGCGTCGTCGGTCTTCTCACCGCGGACGATCTCCAGCAGCGGCAGGACCGCGACCGGGTTGAAGAAGTGGAAGCCGACGACCCGCTCGGGGTGCTTCAGCTTCGACGCCATCTCGGAGACGGACAGCGAGGAGGTGTTGGTGGCGAAGATCGCATGCGCCGGGGCGACCGCCTCGACCTCCGCGAACACCTGCTGCTTGACGCCGATCTCCTCGAAGACGGCCTCGATGACGAAGTCCGCGTCCGAGAAGCCCTCCGCCTTGTCCAGGACACCGCTGACCAGCGCCTTGAGGCGGTTGGCCTTGTCCTGGTTGATGCGGCCCTTGCCGAGCAGCTTGTCGATCTCGGCGTGGACGTAGCCCACACCCTTGTCGACGCGCTCCTGGTCGATGTCGGTCAGGACGACCGGCACCTCCAGGCGGCGCAGGAAGAGCAGCGCCAGCTGCGAGGCCATCAGGCCCGCGCCGACGACGCCCACCTTGGTGACCGGACGCGCCAGGTTCTTGTCCGGCGCACCGGCCGGGCGCTTGCCGCGCTTCTGGACCAGGTTGAAGGCGTAGATACCGGCACGCAGCTCGCCACCCATGATCAGGTCGGCGAGGGCCTTGTCCTCGGCGTCGTAGCCCTGCTGCAGGTCGCCGTTCTTGGCGGCGGCGATGATGTCGAGGGCGCGGTAGGCGGCCGGAGCGGCGCCGTGCACCTTGCCGTCGGCGATGAAGCGGCCCTTGGCGACGGCCTGGTCCCAGGCCTCACCGCGGTCGATCACCGGACGCTCGACCTCGATGTCGCCCTTGAGGACCTGAGCCGTCCAGATCAGCGACTGCTCCAGGAAGTCGGCGCCCTCGAAGATGGCGTCGGCGATGCCCAGGTCGAAGACCTGCTGGCCCTTGAGCTGCTTGTTCTGGTTGAGGCTGTTCTCGATGATGACCTGCACGGCCTTGTCGGCACCGATCAGGTTGGGCAGGATCGTGCAGCCGCCCCAGCCGGGAACCAGGCCGAGGAAGACCTCGGGGAGCGAGAACGCCGGGAGCGCCTTCGAGACGGTCCGGTACTTGCAGTGCAGACCGACCTCGACGCCACCGCCCATCGCGGCGCCGTTGTAGTACGCGAAGGTCGGCACGGCGAGGCCCGCGAGGCGCTTGAAGACCTCGTGGCCGCCCTTGCCGATGGCCAGCGCGTCCTTGTGCTCCTTCAGCAGCTCGACGCCCTTGAGGTCGGCGCCGACGGCGAAGATGAACGGCTTGCCGGTGATGCCGACGCCGACGATGTCGCCGTCCGCGGCCTCCTTCTCGACCTGGTCGAGGGCGGTGTTGAGGTTCGCCAGCGACTGCGGGCCGAACGTGGTCGGCTTGGTGTGGTCGAAGCCGTTGTCCAGCGTGATCAGGGCGAAGCGGCCGGCGCCGGACGGCAGGTCGAGGTGGCGTACGTGCGCCTGGGTCACGACCTCGTCCGGGAACAGCTCGGCCGCGCCCTTCAGGAGCTCAGCGGTGGTGCTCACTTGTTGCCTCCGTCGAAGTGCGGGTTCTCCCAGATGACCGTCGCGCCCATGCCGAAGCCGACGCACATGGTGGTCAGGCCGTAGCGGACGTGCGGCTGCTCCTCGAACTGGCGGGCCAGCTGCGTCATCAGACGGACGCCGGAGGAGGCCAGGGGGTGGCCGAACGCGATCGCGCCACCGTACTGGTTGACGCGCTCGTCGTCGTCCGCGATGCCGTAGTGGTCGAGGAAGGCCAGGACCTGGACGGCGAACGCCTCGTTGATCTCGAAGAGGTTGATGTCCTCGATCGACAGACCCGCCTTGGCGAGGGCCTTCTCCGTGGCCGGGATCGGGCCGTAGCCCATGACCTCCGGCTCGACGCCCGCGAAGGCGTAGGAGACCAGGCGCATCTTCACCGGGAGGTCGTTCTCCCGGGCGAAGTCCTCGGAGGCGATGATCGAGGCGGTGGCGCCGTCGTTCAGACCGGCCGCGTTACCGGCGGTGACCCGGCCGTGGACACGGAACGGCGTCTTCAGGCCCTGGAGGTTCTCCAGGGTGGTGCCCGGGCGCATCGGCTCGTCGGCCGTGACCAGGCCCCAGCCCGTCTCGCCGGCCTCGGGGTTGGTGCGGCGCACGGAGACCGGGACCAGGTCGGCCTGGATCTTGCCGTTGGCGTACGCCTTGGCGGCCTTCTCCTGCGAGCGCACGGCGTACTCGTCGGCGCGCAGCTTGGTGATGTGCGGGTAGCGGTCGTGCAGGTTCTCGGCCGTCATGCCCATGAAGAGCGCCGACTCGTCGACCAGCTTCTCGCTGACGAACCGCGGGTTCGGGTCCACGCCCTCACCCATGGGGTGGCGGCCCATGTGCTCGACACCACCGGCGATGACGGCGTCGTAGGCGCCGAAGGCGATGGAGCCCGCGACCGAGGTGACGGCGGTCAGGGCGCCGGCGCACATACGGTCGATGGAGTAGCCGGGCACCGACTGCGGCAGCCCGGCGAGGATGCCGGCCGTGCGGCCGAGGGTCAGGCCCTGGTCGCCGATCTGCGTGGTCGCGGCGATGGCGACCTCGTCGATCTTCTTCGGGTCGAGACCGGGGTTGCGGCGCAGCAGCTCCCGGATCGCCTTCACGACGAGGTCGTCGGCGCGGGTCTCGTGGTAGATGCCCTTCGGGCCCGCCTTGCCGAACGGGGTGCGGACGCCGTCGACGAAGACGACGTCCCTGACGGTACGAGGCACGATGGCTCTCCTCCAGGGTGCGGGATGGCACTACTGCTGCGCGGCACGCTGAGCGCGCGCTCAGGGCTCATGCTACTTATGAGTAACGTAGCTGCCCAGTCCTGGGGGACGGAGCGGTGAAGGTCACACCTTCGGGGGTGCGGTCGATCCTCCGGGTGTCAGCGCCGGAGTGGGCACCGGATACGACCCGGGGCCGTCGCCCGTGATCACACCGAACGGGGTCCGCGCCCCCTCCGCCCCGAAGCCGTGCAGGTCATGGCTCATCGCCGACAGCGTCGGATGCGTCAGCCTGCACAGCTGCGAGTCGTCCCACGCCGGCGGCGACACGTCCGCCGGCACCCGCAGCCCCCTCTCCGCCGCCACCGACAGCCCGGCCACCGCCGTGATGTCGTGGCGACCTTCCAGAGCGTCAACGGCTTCGGCATGTTCGACAGCCTGCGGGCGCCGATCGCCCTGGGCCGCCCCCGGCCCGCGGTCGCCGTAAGAGCGGAGCCCCCTACGGCGACCGGCCGTGATCAACACACCTGGGGCCCTTCGAGCACCTCACGGACCGAGAGGAAGGTTCGGACGCGGTCGGGCCGTGCCGTGTCGGCGACCGACCGCAGGTACCACCGGGCAGCCGGAGCCCGCTCCTGCGCCCCGTCGCCGGCCACAGCGGTGATGTCGTCCTCGAACACCTCGGTGAAGGCGTAGCCGTTCGCCGCGTCGCCCAGAACGGGGCAGTGCCGCACCCCGAGCCGCAGGCACGCGCGATGGATGGCAGCGGACGTGACCACAGGCGATCCGTCCTCGGGCCTTTCGAGCGCCACCCATGCGGTCGTGTCGAGGTCGTTGCCGCACACCTGGCAGCCCCACAGGCGGCGGCACAGCTCGGCCTTGACCCGTTCGACCTCACGGAACAGCGGCCCGCTGTCGCCCATGGGGGTCACCCAGGGAAAGGGCAGACCGGCCACCACGGGGCGCGGCAGCCCGGCCGGGTTGTGGAACTCCACTCCCTTGTAGCTCGGCGGATGGACGTACAGGACGTCTTTCATGCGCTGGCCGTCCTCCCGGTCGCGCAGGTAGACGACTCGGTGGCCGGGGCGGGCGTCAGCGGGCAACGGTGCCCTCCTGCAGCCGCTCGATCATGCGCTCGGTGGTCGCCAGGGGCGCCTCCCCGTACGAGGCACCCGCCGCCGCGACGCCGGGCCGGTCGTTCCACGTCTCGTGCCCCGCGAACGGGATGGTCTCGTCCGGCGCGTAACGCGGAAGCTGCCGGTAGGTGTTCACACCGGGGACGGGCTCGCCGCGGACCAGCACCGGATCCAGGTACAGGCCCTGACTCTCGATGCGGGTGGACGTCGCGATGTAACCGATGTCGAGTCCGCAGCGCCGCTTCGGCGACGTGTTCGCCTCGGAGCAGTGCAGCAGGTGCGGGTGGTGGATGGAGACGTCCCCCGGGTTCAACTCGATGTCGACGACGCCCTGTTCCGCGGCCCACCGGGAGACCAGGTCGGTGTCGGCCTCCGAGAAGAGCATGTTGGGCTTGTCCGTGCGCAGGTTGGGCGGGTACAGCGGCAGCCTGTGGCTGCCGGGGATCATGCGCAGGCAACCGTTCTCGGTCGTGCTCTCGTCGATGGCGAGCCAGACCGTCAGCGCCCGCATCGGCGCCAGTTTCCAGTAGGCGCCGTCCTGGTGCCACAGCACGGGCTGTCCGTCGTAGGGCGGCTTGCAGATGTAGTGAGCGGTGAAACAGGCGAGGTCGGGGCCGAGGAAGTGCTCCCCGATGTCCACCAGCCGCGGGTCCGACACGAGCCGGACCCAGAAGGCGTCGTTGCGGATCAGCGGGTGGTGGAAGTGCTCGGGTCGCAGATCCGGGTACCTGGCGGTCAGCCAAGCGACGTGGCTGCGCGCCTCCTCCAGAAGATCCTCGGGAATGACGTTGCGGATGATCGCGAAGCCGCGCTCCTCGTACTCGGCGGCGGCCTGCTCCAGCGGGGTGCTCATGTGTCTCTCCGAAAGAAGCGTTCGTCGTGTCTTTGGGATGGTCGAAGGACGCGAGGCGGTCACACCTCCCACTCGGGGGGCAACGTGCGCCGGCGGCGCAGGGGGGAGCACAGCAGCAGCACGAGGGGAAGGGCCATGACCAGTCCACCGGCCCACAGGGCGGCACCGGTGGACCAGTGGGTGGCGATCAGTCCGCCGGCGAGCGCTCCGAGCGGGGTGGCTCCCTGGATGACGACGCTGTACGCCGCCGTCACCCTGCCCATGTAGGCGTCGGGCGTCACCCGCGCGCGAAGGCCGGCGGTGGAGACGGCCCGGCCCACGAGGGCGATGCCGATGAGGACCTCCGCGACCGCTATCAGGGGCACCGCCGCCTGCCGGAACACTCCGGCCAGCGGCGCCGCGATCACGGCGAACGGGGCCAGGCCGGAGAAGACCAGCGTCATGCGGATCTCCCCGAACCGCCGGCGCAGTCGCGGCGCCAGCAGCGAGGCGGCGAACCCGGCCACGGCCCCGAGCGTGGACAGTAGCCCGTACGCCCAGGTGGTCACCCCGATCTCCTTCAACAGGAAGACCGGCAGCATCGACAGCAGGATGCCCGCGCCCACGTTGTTGAGGGCGGCCTGGTGCAGCAGCAGCCGCAGCAGCGGTTGCCGGAACAGGACGCGGATCCCGTCGCCGATCTCCTGCCGGAACCCCTGCCCGGACCGGGCCGGGCCCCGGGCGATGTCACCGTGCGGGTGGATCCTCCGCAGCAGCAGGAGCGACGTGACATGACCGAGCGCGACGACGCAGTACAGGACCGGGGCGGCCACGGCCTGCGTCACGACCCCCGCGACGCTGGGGGAGATCGCCCGGATGGCCGTCTCGGAGCTCTGCAGCCGGGCGTTGCCGTCCGCCACCCGACGCCGGGGGAGCACATACGGCAGCACGCTGCTGTGCGCCACGTCGAAGAAGACGCCCGCCAGGCTCACCACCAGTGCCACCACGATGAGTTGGGCCACGGTGAGGACGCCCAGGAAGTAGGCGAGCGGCACGCTGGCGAACGCGGCCGCGTAGGCGATGTCCGCGCAGACCAGCACGGGCTTCTTGCGTCGCCGGTCGATCCACACGCCGGCCGGTAGCCCGATGGTGAGGAACCCCGCCCGGCCGCAGACGAAGATCAGGCTCATCGTCAGCGGCCCGGCGTGCAGCAGGAGCAGGGCGGTCACCGGCAGGGCGAAGGAGGCCACCTCGGCGGCCGCGTACCGGAAGCCGTTCGCCGCCCACAGGCGCCTGAAATCAGGAACCTTGAGGACTTCGACGGCATCGTCGGAGGCGGCGTGGGCCGATGAGGAGAGCGACACGGGCACGGCCTCCCTTCAGTGAACGACCGTCAGCCCAGGGCTGTCGCCGAGCGTCGGCCGGGTGGCCAGTGCGGTGAGCGCGGTGCGATCGACCTTGCCGTTGGCGTTCCTCGGCAGCTCACCGGTGGCCAGGACGATCCGCTGCGGGATCATGTAGTGGGGCAGCCGGTCCCGCAGCAGGCGGGGCAGGGCCTCGACGTCATGGACGCCGTCCGCGCTCACGAACGCCGTGAGCAGCGTGGAGAACAGCGCGTCCGGAGTGGCCACGACCACACACTCGTGGATGCCGTCGAGGGCGTTCAGATGCCGCTCGATCTCGCCCAGTTCCACCCGGAAACCGCGCGACTTGACCTGGGCGTCCCTACGGCCGACGAACTCCAGCTCGCCCGCCGCGTTCTCCCGGACCATGTCCCCGGTGGCGTACCAGCGCCGCCCGTCCGCGGTGTGCACGAAGGCGCCGGCCGTCTGCTCGGGATCCAGGTACCCCTCCATCAGCATGCTGCCGCGCACCAGCAGTTGCCCCGTGCCGCCGGGCCGCACGGGGGTCAGCTCCTCGTCCACCACGACGATCTCGGCGCCGGGCAGCACCCGGCCGATGGGGATGACAGCGTCGAGCGGCTGTGGTCCCCGCATCTCGTGGAACGTGCAGACGTTGCTCTCCGTCGGTCCGTACACGTTCAGCAGCCGTATCCCCGGCAGGGCCGCGAACAGGGTGTTCACGTCACTCGGCGGCAGCACCTCGCCGCCCACCACGGCGGCGCGCAGCGCTCCGAGCCGCGGGAGCACGTCCTTGCCCCGACGGGTGAGCCAGACCAGGGTCGAGGTCACCGCGTACCAGACGGTGCCGCCGACCTGCCGGCAGAAGTCGATGTGGGCGGCGGGGAACGGCGCCGCCGAGGCGGGCATCAGCGCGACGGCGGCGCCGACCCGGGCGGCGCCGAAGAGGTGCAGCGTGGTCGGGTCGAAGTGCAGGGGCGCCGAGTTGATGATGACGTCCTGCTCCGTGAGCCGGAGCTCGTCGACCGACCAGTCGACGAAGGCCGAGGCACTGGCATGGGTGTGCACCACACCCTTGGGGTTGCCGGTGCTGCCGGAGGTGTGGAACACGTAGGCGAGGTCCGGCACGGGCGGGCGGGGGGCGGTCGCGGGGATCGCGTACCAGAGGGGCCCGTCCGCCGAACCCGTGGGAAGAGGCTGCCAGGTGAGGTCGGGCGCCACCGCGTGCCACTGGTCGCGGGCCGTGGTGTCCGTGACGATGACGCTGGGCCGGCTGCGCTCGACGATGAGCCGGGCGCGGGCGACGGGACCGTCCGGATCCACCGGCACGTATCCCGCCCCGGAGCGGAGGATGCCGTGCACCGCGGCCACCGCCAGACAGGACTTCGCGCCGTGCCAGGCGACACAGTCCCCGGACCGGACGCCGGCCTCGCGCAGCCCCTGGGCGATGCGTTCGGCCATGCCGTCCAGACGGGCGTAGCCGAGGCTGCCGGTGCCGTCGATGACGGCGGTGCGCTCGCCATGGCGGGCGGCGGTCCTTCGCAGGTCGTCCACCAACGATCGGCCGACAGTCATCAGTGCCCCTTGGACTTCAGGAACGCCCGGATGGCGAGCGGGGTCTCGAAATGCGCCGGGACGATCTCCGCGTCGCGTACGGTCACGGAGAACTCCTTCTCCAGCAGCGCCACCAGGCTCAGCAACGACAGGGAGTCGATGATGCGGTGGGCGATGAGCTGGGTGTCCTCGCTCACCTCGGTCCCCGGTGCCACCTCCCGGACCGCCGCGAGTACGGCTCGCAGCACGGAGTCGTCCGTCATCACACACCCAGCCCTTCCGCGATGATCTTCATCTGCATGTCCGAGGTCCCGGAGTAGTACCTGCTGGCCACGGCGTCGGTCAGCAGGGCGGTCGTCCCGGTCTCCGGCAGCAGCGCGTAGCCGCCGTACACATCCGGAAGCTCCTGGCAGAACCTGTTGAACTCGGTGCTGACGTGCAGCTTCGTCAGCGAGGAGCGGCCGTGGTCGAGCGTGCCCGCATCTGCTTGCCGGGCCGTGGCGTGGAGCAGCTCCCGTGCGCTGGTCAAGCTCAGGTGCATACGGACCAGGCGCTGGCGGATCGTGTCGTACGCGGCCAGGGGGCGCCCGAACTGGCTGCGGGACCGGGCGTGTTCCACGGCCTGGGACAGCGCCCGAGCCATCAGCCCGAGCACCGGGGCCAGGATGAACGCCCGCTCGTGGCGCATGGCCTGCATGAGGACGGCGAACCCGGCGCCCGGGCCGCCCAGCAGGTCGCTGTCGTCGAGGACGCAGTCGTCGAGGTGCAGCGAGCACAGCGCCGCGCCGGCGAGGCCGGCCTTGTCGATGTCCCGGCCGATGTGCAGACCGGGGGTGCCGCGCGGGACGACGAACGCGCTGAGCCCGGACAGGGCGCTGCCTTCCGCGGTGCGCGCGATGACGATGAGGACATCGGCCGTCGGCCCGTTGGTGACGAAGGTCTTGGCGCCGTTGAGTCGCCAGCGTCCCTCGCTGTCGCGGTCGGCGCGGGTGCGCAGGGACAGCAGGTCGGAGCCCGCGTCGTATTCGGTGGCCGCGAACGCGCCGACCGCCCTGCCGGTCAAGAGCGGCGTCAGATGGCGGTCGTGCTGCGCCTCACTGCCGAAGGCCACCAGGGGTTCCTGGCAGGCCCACATCTGTGCGGCCATGGCGAAGGGCGGGCCGCTCAGGCCGCTCTCCTCGGCGAAGGCCTCCAGCGCCAGGCAGGCGGCCTCGTAGCCGGCCCCGCTGCCGCCGGCGGACTCGGGGACCGCCAGCGACAGCAACCCCTGGTCCGCCGCGGTGCGCCAGAGCCCGTCGCCGTCCGGGCACTTGGCCGCCCAGGACCGCAGCCCGGCAAGCCAGCCGGAGAACTCCTGCGGAGGGTACGTCCGCCGTGTCATCGCAGCTCACTTCCCCGGACGGGCCACCGGAAGACGTGGTGGGACTCGGTCAACCCGAACCTGTCGAAGGTGGACGGGCGTTCGCCGATCGGGGCCAGCGCCAGCAACTCGTGGTCCCTGCCCACGCCGAGGCGGGTCGCCAGCCAGTCGAAGATGTCCTCGGCGATGCCGGTGCCCCGGTCGTTCGGCCGGAGCTTGATCTCATGGAGGATCAACCGGCTCTGCCCTCCGGGCCGCAGCCTGCCCAGGGCGGTGAGGGCGAACGCCGCGACGACACGGCCCTCCGACTCGGCGACGTAGTGCCTGGTGCCCGGCGCGGCGGCGCGGTCCGTCACCCGCCTCCCGAACTCCTCGGTGTCCCCGCCCCCGTAGATCTCGCCGAGGGCGGGGGCGTCGGCCGCGACCGCCTCACGGATGGTCCGCCGCGTCACCCGGCTAGCCACCCGCCACCGCCGACATGATCGTCACGGTGGTCCGTGGTGCGACGACGACGTCCAGCGAGGTGAGATCGCGGATGTTGTCCTCACCGAGGTAGACGCTGACGAAAGGCAGGAAGCCCCCGGAGCTGTCGGCCAGACGCTGCCGCAGGCCCGGATGACGCTCGTAGACCCTGTCGACGACTTCCCGGAAGGTGCCCACGGGCACCTGGAACCGGGTCTCGCCACCGGCGTACCGGGCGAGGGGGGTGGACAGGACGACCTCGACCTCGGACATGGTGTCCTCCTTCCTGGGCGGCTGGGCGGTGCTCATTCGGCGGTGCTCCCGGTCGCGACGGCACGGTGCGCCCGGTAGCTCTCCCAGCCCTCGATGGCCTGCTGGAGCTGGGAGTCGTAGTCGGTGTCCTGTACGAAGCCGTGGCCCCGCCCGTCGCGGAGCATGACGGCCCTGGCACTCGGGTGGCCGCCGAGGGCGGCCATGATGGGCCGCAGGTGGTGCAACGCGAAGTAGGAGTCCTTCTCCGACACCAGCGCGTGGAGGTAGCGGCCGGCGCCGGGCGCCGCCCAGTCGGTGAGGATGTCGGTCGTCTTCTGCGGTGCGGCCATGCCGGGAAGATGGGCGAAGGGCATCGCCTCGCGCTGCCACTGGGGCAGGATCGTCGGATCGTCGTGCGGCGAGATGACGAAGGCGAGATCGTCGCCGCCGGCCCGCACACAGTGCTTGAGCGCCGCATAGCCGCCCGACGACAAGCCGTGCCAGACGGTGCCCCGCAGTCCATGGCGCTCCAGCAGCGCGGCACGAAGCGCGTACATCCGCGGCGCGAACTCCTCCTCGCCCAGCAGGAACCAGCCGCAGCACGAGTCCTGGGTGTGCATGTGGATCGGGTCCGAGAAGGACAGGCACACCGAGCGCTCGGCCTGCCGCCACTGCTTGCGGGCGAAGACCGGCGGCACGTGTTTCTCGATGCGGCTGAAGCCGTGGAAGAGGATGTGCAGGTAGGGGCTCTCGATGACGTCGGGTACGGTCACCTCGTATTCGAGGACATACCCTTCCGGGTGCCGGAACCGGTCCCGCTGGATCTTCACTTCAAACCTCGCAATGGCTGGTCCTGTGCGTGGAAGCTCGGGTCGTCAGGCGGACAGGGTGCGCCCCTCCGCGAAGGACAGGCCGGGACAGACGACCCGGACGACGCTGAACGGCTCGGCCGGGTCGGAGAGCCGGACCACCAGCGGGGCATGGCCGGTGACGTTCGTGATGCGCCGTGTCACGTCGGCCAGTTCCTCCTCCATGTCGGCATGAGCGGCTCCATGGCCGCTCAGCGCCTCGTCGAGGCTCACCAGGCCCGGGTCGGCGGGAAGGCCCGCCGTGGTGCCGGCGTCCTGCCAGGCGTCCTGGTCCGAGGGAATGTCGTCGCGGGTGGCACTGATCTCGGTCAGCCTGCTCTGTACCGCCTCGGTCACCGCACGGGACAGGGCGACGACGGGGTCCAGGTGGCTGCCCGAGCCGGCGCACACGAGGGGGAAGAGGGGCGACCACACGAACGCGGCGAACGTCGGTATGGCGAAGCGGTTCGGGACGCAGGAGAGGCGGACGTCCACACCGGCGTCCCCGAGCCGGTCGAGCAGCGAACGCACGTGCCCGTCCTGGACCGTGTCCGCAGCGATCTGCAGGCGCCCGGGGCCCGTGGCGGAAGGGTGGGCCGCCAGGACGTCGCGCTCGACCGCCTCGTACAGGGCGTGCAGTGCGGCCTCGGTGAACGTGTTGCCGGAGGCGAGTCCGGTACTGCTGGACTCGAACAGGCGCGGACGCCAGAAGTGCGGTCCGCTGTAGGAGAGCCGCACCAGGTCGAGGGGGACCGGTACGGTCCGCTGGTCGGTCAGCGACCGCGCGTGGACCCACGGCATCCGCAGCTCGCCGGTCCACGCTTCCCGCACCCGGACGTTCAGGTCGGTCAGCGCGTACGGCAGGCGCAGGCTCGCGGCGGTGGCGCTGAAGCTGTCGACCTGTGGCCGCTCCGCATGCCACAACTCGATGGACTCCATGACCGCGGAGAGCTTGGCGAGCAGCGGCGAGGCTCCCTTGCCCTGCGAGACGGCCAGGGTCTCCGACTCGGGCCGCACGGCCAGGAAGACGGGGATGCCGATGTTGTCCAGCCGGGTGACGTCGGCGACCCGGGTGATGCCGTGGCGACGCAGGCGGGGCGCGATCCGTTCCCAGGTGGTCTCGGGGGCGACCGCGCGATGGGTGCCCGGCAGCGCGAGCTTACGCACGTGCCTCGCCCCCCGCAGGCTCTCGCGACGCACGGGAACCCAGGTATCCGATGGCGAACGGGCGCAGCGCGACCGCCGCGTGGCGCGGGGACGGAAGACCCCGCCGGGCGCACTCCGTGATCAGTTCGGCGTCCGTGCCGACGTTCCAGATCCTGCGCAGCAGTCCTGCGCAGGTGGCGTCGGATATCTGGGCGAGGCTGCGCTCCGGGTGGGTGTCCAGGTAGCGCCGGTTGCGCTCCAGCCAGTCGGTGACCCGGGCCCGGTCCGAGGGCGTCTCTCCCCGCAGCAGCGGTTCCGATTCGCGCGGGTCGGCCAGGTCGGGCAGCGGGCACAGGAGGGCCGTGACGCGGTGGCGCAGGGCCGGGTCGTCGTGCCAGCGGGCGGCGGCGGGGCCCAGGTGCCGCAGGACGTGGTCACGCAAGCCGCCGGGGGAGTCCGCAGCCTCGGTCGCGCGGCGTTGCAGGAAGTCCCACCAGAGGTCGGGGAAGTCCGCGGTGAAGATCTGCTGGTAGGCGACCCGATGCCGGAGCGAGGGGTCGTCGGGCGCGAACTGGTTGCGCCAGCGCCGGTGGTACTCGGTGCGCCAGTCGCGGTCGCCCGTCGTGGGTAGGGCCGATGATGCGGGTGCGTTGGGTGTGCTCGGTGCATCCGGTGCCTCGGGCACATCCGCTGCCTCCAGCGCCTCCCGCGCCTCCGCTGCGTCCAGTGCTTCCGCTGCCTCGACCGCTCGACCGGGCCCCGTCGTGCCGGAGTGCAGGTGCGGCCGGGAGTCGAGGCGCTCGGCCAGCGCCAGGGCTTCGAGCGCGTCCGCCCGCTTCTGGTCGAAGACGACCGGATCGGCGGCGAGCCGGGCCGCGTACCAGTCCGCGAACGCTGCTTCGCCGCACTCCCGCGCCACCGCGAGGATCCGCTCCTGTGTGCGCAGCGGGTAGTACTCCCGCTGCGTCCGCTCCATCAGGTCGCGGCCGGCCCGGTGCGTGAGGACGCCCGCCTCGTACGCGGCCAGGACCGCGGTGTGCAGGTTCACCAAGGGCACGTTGATACCGGCGAGAGAACCCGTCTCGCCGTGGGCCACGCTGACCGCGTCGTCGCCGTCGAACACGCCGTCGCGATACCAGCTGTACACCCGGCCGACACCGATCATGCCGAACCGGTCCACTTCGGCGGCCCGCAGCGCTCCGATGCTGGCCGCGCCGAGGACCGTCACCCCGCGTGCCAGCGCGTCCAGGATCTCCTTGTGCCGCAGGGCCAGACGGTGGTGGTACAACCCGTCCACGATGACGACGACGTCGTCGTCGGCGAACTTCCGCGTGAAGAGATCGCCGTGCCGTACAGGGCCGTGCACCACGACGTTCGGGTGGCGTCGTCTCACCAGAGGTTCAGGGCACGACGGCCCGACGAACACATGAACCGCCATGCCCTTCCCCCTTCTTCAACGGCGTGCCGGCGATCGAACCGGATCAGGCGGACCAGTCAGTGCGAACCGCCGGATGCACGCTGTGTCAGTTGCGCACTTCGCTGTCGGTGATGATCAGCGGGGTCTCGCCGAACAGGACCTCGAAGTCCTCGCCGGTGAGCTCTTCGACCTCGCTGGTGGTCTCGGTGACGACCTCAGCCATGTCTTTCTCCCATTCATGAAATGAGGGGAACTTTCGGCGCCCTAATGACGCCGAGTGGACGCTACAACGACCCCGATGGGGTGTCCAGGGAATTCATATCGACGCAGCTCTTCCGGGCGGCAACCTCATACGGCCGAATTGGGTTGCCCGGCACCGGCGGAATTTAAAAGATCTTTACCGTGGTAGCGTCGCGGACTGGCGCTTCCTTTGGTCGCGCTTTGCGGCGTGATTGTGTACTTTGACGCCCGCCTGTCGTAGACGCGCGGGCGTACGCGCAGCTCAAGCGGGTGAAGGTGCGTCGGTCGCCTCATGTTGGACATTGACTGAAGTACAACGCTTGCTGTCTCAAACTGACTGTTGACTCCACGAGCGGCGGCATGAAGGATCGTGTTCGGTGGGTGATCTTCTGAATTGCTCGCGAAATAGACGGGGGTGCGAGTGGGTTTTCAGCTCACGCCTATGGTTCTGGTTGTCGCCGCGCTTCTTTTTCACCAGGTCAATCGGCTGTGGGAATACGGTTTCGCAGGTGTGGGTCAGCACTACGCACCGGTTTTTGGTATTCGTCTGCCACGGCGCGCCGCCGCCGCCGGGCAGCTGGCCGCACTGCCGACCGCCCTGCTGATCGCGTCGACGTTCCCTTCATCCGCCGGCCGCACCGCGGTGGTCCTGCTGGTGGCGTACTGGATGCTCGCCACCCAGCTCCGGCTGTCGGACCACTGCTGGCTCGGGGCTGTGGCCGTGGCCGTCATGGCCTTCACCCCCGGCTCCGTCCACGCCCTGGTGGCCGAGGACCTCCTAGCGGCCGTGTATCTGACGGCGGCCCTGCTGAAGGTCAACGACGAGTACCTGTTCACCGAGCGCAGCGCCGGCCGCGTCGTCACCGCCCACTACCTGCGCCTGCTCCGCCTGCCGGACGCCCCCGTGCTGCTGCGGGCCATGCCGGCGTTGGTGATCGTCACCGAACTCCTGGTCGGCGTGCTCGCCTGCGTACCCGGCGCGGAGCGGTGGGCACTGGGAGTCGCGATCCCCATGCACTTGATCTTCGGAGTGTCGGGGAACTACCCCTTCTCCGTGGTGGCCCTGGCCCTCTGGGTGACGGTGTTCTCTCCCGAAGGCCGGGTCGAACTGGACGGCCCCGTGTGGGCGTTGGGGGCCGCGACGCTCCTGGTGGGCCTGCTGTCCATCGCCACGGGGCGAACCGCCAAGGGCCGCCGCTCGGCCGGCTGGCTGGTCAAGGACTTCTACCAGGGCGCGGTCTACGGCGCCCTGTGCGCGGCGGCGGTGCTGTCCCCGGCACCCGGCCCCGACCGCTCCACGCCCTGGGAGCCTCTCGTCCACGGCCTCGTCGCACTCGCGTTCGCCGTGAACTTCCTCCTGGTCGTCGCGGGCGTCAAGCTCGAATGGAGCTTCGCCATGTTCACGAGCCTGCGCCCCTTCGGCCGTTCCTGGATGGAACGCCACCGGCTGCGGGAGTGGCCGCGCTACTACGCGCTCACCCTGCCGCCCCGCATACCGAAGTCACTGCTGCGAGACATCGATCCGACGTTCGTCTATCTCGCCACACGGGAGGAGAACGTCGTACACGAAGGCGTCGCCCACCATGTGGAAGCCGTGGCACGGGAACACGACGTCACCTTCGCGCCGCGGGCCATGACCCTCACCGCCGGGAGCCGCGAACTGGTGCCCTCCGAGTCGCAAGAGCCCCCGCCGCGGCGGCGTTTCCTCAACTACCCGGCTGTGGTGCCGAAGAGCCTGGACCGCCGGTACCTCGCCTGAGGCGCGGTGGTGTCGCGCAAGGACTCACCGAGGCGCAGCGGCCCGCCGGCGTCGGAGTGGTGGTGCCGGCGCACGGGTGGCGCCGACGCCCTCGCCGCGCACCGGCGGCACGACACCGCGGCAGCCGCCGCGCGGACCGTGGTGCCGGGTCCGTCCGGCTGCCGCGACCACCTCGGCGGCGTCCACCGCACAGACGGAGGGGACCTCAGGCGGACAGAGCGGCGACCAGAACCGGCGTGACCTGCTCGACCTGCCAGGGCCGCGCCCCGTAGCCGACCAGCGCCTGGGCAACCGACTCGGCGTCGACGGCCTTCGGCGGCTCCCAGCACAGCCGCCGCACGGTGTCCGGCGTGATCAGGTTCTCCTGGGGCATGGCGAGCCGCTCGGCCAGCGCGGACACGGCGGCCCGAGCGGCGGACAACCGGGCCGCGGCGACCGGATCCTTGTCGGCCCAGGCCCGCGGCGGCGGCGGCCCGGTCACCGGCTGACCCGGCGCCGGCAGCTGCGACTCGCTCAAGCCCTTCGCACGGTCCACCGCGGCCTGCCACTGCTCCAGCTGCCGCCGCCCCATCCGATGCCCGAACCCGTTGAGCGCGGCCAGGGCGTGCACATTGGCCGGGATGGACAGCGAGGCCTCCACGATGGCGGCGTCGGACAGCACCTTGCCCGGCGACACGTCCCGCTTCTGTGCGATCCGGTCCCGTGTCTGCCACAGCTCCCGGACCACCGCGAGCTGCCGGCGCCTGCGCACCTTGTGCATCCCGGACGTCCGCCGCCACGGATCCTTGCGCGGCTCGGCAGGCGGCGCGGACGCGATCGCGTCGAACTCCTGCCGTGCCCACTCCAGCTTCCCCTGCCGATCCAGCTCCTTCTCCAGCGCGTCGCGCAGATCCACGAGGAGCTCGACGTCCAGGGCGGCGTACCGCAGCCACGGCTCGGGCAGCGGCCGGGTCGACCAGTCGACGGCCGAGTGCCCCTTCTCCAGGACGAACCCGAGCACGCTCTCGACCATCGCGCCGAGTCCGACCCTCGGGAACCCGGCGAGCCGCCCGGCCAGCTCGGTGTCGAACAGCAGCGTCGGCACCATGCCTATTTCACGCAGACAGGGCAGGTCCTGGGTGGCCGCGTGCAGCACCCACTCCACCCCGGACAGCGCCTCACCGAGCCCGGACAGGTCGGGGCACGCGACGGGATCGATCAGCGCGGAGCCGGCGCCCTCGCGGCGCAGCTGTACCAGGTAGGCGCGCTGGCCGTAGCGGTAGCCGGACGCGCGCTCGGCGTCGACGGCGACCGGACCCGATCCGGCGGCGAAGGCGGCGATCACCTCGGCGAGCGCGGCCTCGTCGGCGATCACGGGTGGAATGCCCTCGCGGGGCTCCAGCAAGGGGATCGGCGCCTCCGTAACAGAAGATCCGCCGTCGTCCGGAGGGGCGCCTCCGGTGGTTCGCAGTGAAGTGTCTGCTGCGGTTTCTTGGGCGTCGGTCACATGTCAAGGGTATCTGTAAGGGGGAGCGTCTGACCTGCGCGTTCTGGACACGTTGGTGCTGACCTGCGGAAACACGGCTCGCCGTTTCTCGCGGTCCGCCGGTGCTCGCCGACCGGCGGGCCCTGGAGCTGCGCCGCGGATCACCGGAATCCGCCGAAAGCGGCCCAACCTCGCCTCGGGCCCGGGTCCTGAGGGCTCCCCGTGATCCTGCCGCGACCCATGGACAGCGCCCGCCGACGGAACGTTCCGTCGGCGGGCGCCTGAGGGTCGTCAACCAGTCGGCCAAGCGAGAGATCCGGTTCACGACAGGTGGGGGACGCGGGCGGGACCAGTGGACGATCCCGTACACGCCGGTGCGTCGAGGGTCAGTGGATGATGCCGGTCCGCAGGGCCACGGCGACCATGCCGGCGCGGTCCCCGGTGCCGAGCTTGCGGGCGATACGGGCGAGGTGGCTCTTGACGGTCAGGGCGGACAGGCCCATGGAGACGCCGATGGCCTTGTTCGACTGGCCCTCCGCCACCAGCCGCAGCACCTCGACCTCACGACCGGAGAGTTCGCGGTAGCCGCCCGGGTGGCTCGGGGCACCCGGGTGGCGACGGTGCATACGGGCGGCGGCGGCGCCGATGGGGGCCGCACCGGGCCGGGTGGGGAGCCCGACGTTGGTGCGGGTGCCGGTGACGACGTAACCCTTCACGCCGCCGGCGAGAGCGTTGCGCACCGCGCCGATGTCGTCGGCGGCGGAGAGGGCGAGGCCGTTGGGCCAGCCCGCGGCGCGCGTCTCCGACAGGAGGGTGAGGCCGGAGCCGTCGGGCAGGTGGACGTCGGCGACACAGATGTCGCGGGGGTTGCCGATGCGGGGACGAGCCTCCGCGATGGACGAGGCCTCGATGACATCGCGCACACCGAGCGCCCAGAGATGGCGGGTGACGGTGGAGCGGACGCGGGGATCGGCCACGACCACCATGGCGGTGGGCTTGTTCGGGCGGTAGGCGACCAGGCTTGCGGGCTGCTCGAGGAGAACGGACACCGGGCCTCCTGGGGTGCGGGGACGGCTTTCAAGGTCACAGTCGTCTTCGGCACCAAACCCATGGCCCTTTAGGGAAAGATCACGATTTAGTGAGTAACAATTGGGGCAATTCAGACACTTGGTCGATCGTTCGGTGAATCAATCGGCTCGATCATGGATTGATCCTGACCGAAAGTGGCCGTATCGACAAAGTGACGGTCAAGTCAGGGGTGTCGAGTGGTCAGCGGTCGAACAGGTGGCGCCAGCGGGAAGAGGGGGCGTCAGCGGGAAGAGGGGGCGTCAGCGGGACTGCGGGTCCCGGCGCTGGGGCAGCGTCACCACCGACGCGTCACCCGGACCCGCCGGGGGCAGACCCGCCACCTGAGCCAGCAGATCGCACCAGGACGCCAGATGGGCCGCGGTGTCCGGAACGCCGCCCAGACCCTCACGCGGGGTCCAGGAGGCGCGGATCTCGATCTGCGACGCCGCCGGGCGCTCGGCCAGACCGCCGAAGTAGTGGGAGCTGGCGCGTGTGACGGTGCCGCTCGGTTCGCCGTACGACAGCCCGCGCGCCTGGAGTGCGCCGGTCAGCCAGGACCAGCACACGTCGGGCAGCAGCGGGTCGGTGGCCATCTCCGGCTCCAGCTCCGCACGCACCAGGGTCACCAGCCGGAACGCGCCGTGCCAGGCATCGTGCCCGTCCGGGTCGTGCAACAGCACCAGCCGGCCGTCGGCCAGGTCCTGGTCGCCGTCGACGACGGTGGCCTCCAGCGCATACGCGTACGGAGCCAGCCGCTGAGGCGCCTTGGTCTGCTCGACCTCGATCTGCGGCCGCAGCCGGCTGCCGCGCAGAGCGTCGACCGCGGCACGGAAGGCCGGTGGAGCCGTACTGCTCGAATGCCGGTCCGCCTCCCCCGTCCCCTTCGAGTCATCCATCCCGCCAGTGCCGTCCGACAGTCGTCCCTGAGCCGCAGCCATGCGGGAAGATTAAGGGGAACCGGGGCTTCGTGCCGGGCTAGACACCCCGTTCCCGCTGTCGGCGTGGCCGTCGGCGGGCCCGCCGCCCCCGGACCCCGGCAGGGCGGCGCCGTGCGAGACTTGCCACCGTGAGTGCCAACGACACGCAGCCGACGCCGCCGACCGCCACCTACGACTCCGCCTTCCTCCGGGCGTGCAGGCGCGAACCCGTGCCGCACACGCCGGTGTGGTTCATGCGGCAGGCCGGGCGCTCCCTGCCGGAGTACCGCAAGGTGCGCGAGGGCATTCCGATGCTGGAGTCCTGCATGCGGCCCGAGCTGGTCACCGAGATCACCCTCCAGCCCGTGCGCCGGCACGACGTGGACGCGGCGATCTTCTTCAGCGACATCGTCGTCCCGCTCAAGGCCATCGGTATCGACCTCGACATCAAGCCCGGCGTCGGCCCGGTCGTCGAGCGGCCGATCCGCACCCGCGCCGACCTCGCCCAGCTGCGCGACCTGACCCCCGAGGACGTCTCCTACGTCACGGAGGCCATCGGCCTGCTCACCCGCGAGCTGGGCCAGACCCCGCTCATCGGTTTCGCCGGCGCGCCTTTCACCCTCGCGAGCTACCTCGTCGAGGGCGGACCGTCGCGCACGTACGAGAACGCCAAGGCGATGATGTACGGAGACCCGGAGCTCTGGGCCGACCTGCTCGACCGTCTCGCCGACATCACGGCCGCGTTCCTGAAGGTGCAGATCGAGGCCGGCGCCTCCGCCGTCCAGCTCTTCGACTCCTGGGTCGGCTCGCTCGCTCCCGCCGACTACCGCCGCTCGGTGATGCCCGCCTCGGCGAAGGTCTTCGACGCGGTCGCCGGGTACGGCGTCCCGCGCATCCACTTCGGTGTCGGCACCGGCGAACTGCTGAAGTTCATGGGCGAGGCCGGCGCGGACGTCGTCGGCGTCGACTGGCGGGTCCCGCTGGACGAGGCCGCCCGCCGGGTCGGTCCCGGCAAGGCACTCCAGGGCAACCTCGACCCGACCGTGCTGTTCAGCACCCCCGAGGCGGTCGAGGCCAAGACCCGTGAGGTCCTCGACGCGGCGGCCGGCCTGGAGGGCCATGTCTTCAACCTCGGCCACGGCGTCATGCCGTCCACCGACCCGGACGCCCTGACCCGGCTCGTCGAGTACGTCCACACGCGCACGGCCCGGTAGCGGCTCACCATGTGTGGGGCCGCGCCCGCCAGCCGAACAGCAGGCCGCGCGGCTCCGGTGGCGGCGGTGTGCCCGGCTTGAGCGGCCAGGCGAGCAGCATGCCCGCGAGGAAGCCCACGATGTGCGCCGCGTAGGCCACGGTGCCCGCGTCGGAGACGCCCTCGCCGCTGGAGTACACCGCCTGCAGCACGAACCAGAACCCGAGGACCAGCCAGGCCGGCAGCCGCAGCGGCAGGAAGATCAGGAACGGCACCAGGACCCACACCCTGGCCTTCGGATAGAGCACGAGATAGGCGCCCAGCACAGCCGCGATGGCCCCGGAGGCGCCGATCAGCGGTTCGGTGGAGTCGGCGTTGAGGATCGCGAAGCCGTAGGACGCCGCATAGCCGCAGGTGACGTAGAAGAGCAGGTACCGCACGGGGCCCATGCGGTCCTCGATGTTGTTGCCGAAGATCAGCAGGAACAGCATGTTGCCCAACAGGTGCAGCCAGCCGCCGTGCAGGAACATCGCGGTGAATACGGACAGCGCGGGGGACTTGTCGTAGCTCGGCGGGCCGACCACGCAGCCGGCGCCCTGCGGTCCGACGGCGACCTCGCCCGTGGGAACGACCCTCGGCATCTGGTCGTGGATCAACTCCCTGGGCACCGCCGCGTAGTGGTCCAGGAACGCGTGCAGATGGCACAGCTGGGCGAGGCCGCTCTCACCGGCCACGGATCCGGCCGTGCCGGGCGTGGACAGGAAGACGAGGACGTTCGCGGCGATCAGCGCGTATGTCACCCAGGGGGTGCGGCGCGCCGGGTTCACGTCATGGACGGGGATGACCACGTCAGGTATGTGCCCGGCATACGTCCGGTGAATCGGTGAACGGGGCCGCCGGTGCGTGCGTATGTCTCGGCAACCGCCCGCGGCACGGGGAAGGCGGGTCGCGGGGTCTACGTGAGGAACAGGCGATGAACGACCGAGTTACTCCTGCGATGCACGCATTGCCCGACGGCGAGGCCGAGATCGCGGTGGTGCTGCGGCTGCCCTGGGAGGACGTCGCACGGCTGGGCCAGGACGCGGGGCGTCTCGCGACGCAGATGCAGCGGCCGGTGACGCTGGACGAGGCCGTGAGCCACCGGCTGCGGTCGGCCCGACCGGCCGCGGCGCATGCGAAGCCGGCGGGGGAGCAGCCGGCCGCGATGCCTTCGAGCGTGAGCGCGTCGGTGTCGTCGCTGCCGTCCCGGCCGCCGACCGAGCAGGCCCGGCAGGCGATCGAGCGGATCAACGGGTCCGCGTAGCGCCGGCCCGCGCCCCTGCGCACTCGTCGGAGGAGCCGGTGAGGTGTCCCTGTCCCTGCATGAGCAGTGAGGGGTCTCACCCGGCTCCTCTGTCGTGTGTATGGAGACAGACCTGTCTGTTTTGTCGGCGGGCATCCGGCTCCATTCCTTCCGCCCGTGAGCGGCAACGTTCGACGTAGTTCGGGATGTTAAAGAAAGCGGCGGGATTGAGTCTGCTCCTGGTGAGCAGCTTGCCAGGAAAACCAGGCAAGGTTGTATGCTTCACGGACTGTTGCACCCCCCGTAGCCCCCATGCCCCTGCGCGTAGGAGGGGTGTCGCGAGGAAGAAGCGGGAGCTGATGGAGAAGCAGTCCGAACACACCCGACAGATGCTCATCCACGCCGCGGCGTCGCTCATAGCCAACGGCGGGCCGGCCGACGCCGGACTCGTGAACATCTGCCGTGTCGCGGCCGTGAGCAGGGGCGCGCTGTACCACCATTTCCACTCCGTCAGGGAGCTGGTGGGGGAGGTGCACGCGCAGGCCCGGGTCCGCGTCGAGACCTTGGCCGAGGAGGTGTTCCAGAGCGGGCCGGCCGAAGCCCCGGAGAGGTTCAGCACCGAACTCGGTGTGATGCTGAGCGAGGAGCAACTGGTCCGCGCGGGCATCCAGGTCGGGTCCGACGGCACGGGCAGCCCGCCGCGACTGCGCGAGGAGGTGCTGACACGGCTGCGCGAGCGGATCGTCGCGAGTGCCCCCGAAGGAGCGGACATGCACTGCCTGGCGGACCTCGCCGTGGTGGTCGCCGCCGGCCTGGAGTCGCTCGGCCACACCGACGACTACTGGTGGGACCCGAAGACGGCGGAGCAGATCTGGGGCCTGCTCAAGCCCTTGTTCGCCGTGGCGGGTTGGGTCAGGGATCAGGCCTGAACCGTCTGTCGGGCAGACCTGTCGGTCTTTTCCGGCGTCGGGGTCACGCGGAGATGGCCGATCATCCCCGGATTGACCAGGCCAGGCAGCAAGAACCGCCACATCATGCTGACCCGTTCGGGCAGATCCTCCCGATTGGTCTGCACCCGTGACATCACCTGGATCCCGGTGAACGTCCCGTTGATCATCTCCGCCGCCTCCAGCAGATCGACGCCGGGCAGCAGCTCGCCGTGCTCCTTCGCCTGGGCGAGCAGCTCCCGGACCGCCGTGCTGGCCTGCTGGTACGGGGTGACCGCGTGGTCCCGCAAGGAGGACTGCTCCACCGCCAGGCGTACGCAGGCACGCAGCATCGGGTCACGCTGGAGCCGGAAGGCGAAAGCGAAGGTGAGGTCGATGACCGCCTGCACATTCGTCGACTGCGCGGGCACATCGAGGGCCTCGCGGTGGGTGGTGAGCAGCGCGACGGCGATGGCTTCCTTGGACGGGAAGTGGTGGTACAGGGCGCCGCGGGTCAGCCCCGACCGCTGGAGGATCTCGGTGGTGCTGGCCGAGTCGAAGCCGCGCTCGTCAAAGACCTCCGCGGCCGCCTTCAAGAGCAGATTCCGGGACCTCGCCCCGCGTTCCTGCTGTGCCATGCCTCGATCCTCACACTCAAACTAAACCGACTTGTCTGCATCATATGGGCGTGCCGATGGCGCTCGGGATCAGGCCAGTGGCCCGTTCGTGATCGCCGGGCGGGGTACTCATGGGTGGCCGAGGCGGAAGCCGACTCCGCGGACCGTGATGATCCAGCTGCTGGAGCCGAGTTTGCCGCGCAGGCTGCTGACGTGAGTGTCGATGGTACGCCCCCGCTGTGACCAGGTATCGCCCCAGATCTGCGCCATCAACTGGCGCCGCGAGACGATGGATCCGGGGTTTGTGGCGAGCAGGTGCAGCAGGTCGAACTCCTTGCGGGTGAGTTCCACCGGCTCGCCGTCGAGGGTGACCTCGCGGGTTGTCGAGTCGATGTGCAGGGGCCCTTGTGAGATGGCCTGCGCCGTCTCCGGGCGGGGTCCGGACCGCCGCATCACCGCCTCGATGCGAGCCAGCAGCTCACGGAAGCCGTACGGCTTGACCAGGTAGTCGTCCGAGCCGGCCTGGAGGCCGAGCACCCGGTCGAGCTCACTGCCGCGTGCGGTGACGGTGATGATGGGGGTGTCGCTGACCGCCCGTATGCCGCGGCACACCTCAAGGCCGTCCAGGTCGGGCAGGTCGAGGTCCAGCAGCACCAGGTCGGCGCGGTGGTGGACGCTCAGGGCCTCGCTGCCGGTCTTCACCCGCTCGGCGCGGTGGCCCTGCCGCATCAGCCCCTGGACGAGCGTGTCGGCGGCGGCTGTCTCGTTCTCGACGACCAGGACGTGCAGGTTCTTGTGCCCGGCGCTGGGGGGCCGGGGAAGGCGAGGTTCGAGTGGGGTGGCGGTGTGCCGTGGCAGGGGGAGCGAGGAGCTCACGGGCCGGTGCCCTTCCCTGCGGTGGGGCCTGAGTTGGTCGACGGCCTGCTGGTTCATCAAGTCCTCCCGGGTGATGGTCGAGGCGTCGTGGACTGTCAGACGGTGGTGCAGACGGTGGTGCAGCCCCAACATACCAAACAGACTTGTCTGATTGTAAAGGGAAGGTTGGGTCGTGTGGGCGCCTGTTGACAGTGTGTGAGTCGCTCCACTTTCTGCCGAATCGCAGGCGCGAAAGGGCAGTTGAGCGCGGCCCTCCGGACGGCGATCGATGCCACGGGTAAAATCTTCACTTGATTTTTCGGGCAGACATGTCTGTACTTGCGGAGTCGAACATCGAGCCTATGGGGGAGCCGGTGTCCGGGTGCTCTCCCTTGCCCGCAACAGGTCAGGAGTGGCACGTATGCAGACCCAAGCCTCCGCAGTGCACGAGTCCAGCGGCCGCATCGAGGCCTACGGCCGCGGTGGGATCGAAGCCCCGGTCGCCATCAGGCCGACTGTCACGAGGCATTCAGGGCTCACCACCACGGTGCCGCGCGAGTTCGTCCACCGTGCCGCGGTCGCGGAAGTCCTGCTCACCGGCTGGGAGCCGGTGCCGCAGGGATCGTTGGACTCCTTCGTCGTCCGGGCGCAGTGGCCCCGAGGGCACTCCCTGTTTGCCCAGTCCGGCGGGTACCAGGACCCGATGCTGCTCGTCGAGTCGGTCCGTCAGGTCGGATCCCTGCTGGCCCACGCCGAGTTCGCGGTGCCCTTCGGCCATCAGTTCATGATGAGGGACATAGCCATCACCGCTACCGCGGACCTGCTGCTCGCCACTCCGAAGCCGACCGAGGTCGAGCTGCACACAGAATGTCGTGATGTGGTCCGCCGGGGAGCGAACCTGGCCGACATGCGCTACGACGTCACCGCGCTGATCGGTGGCGTCGCCCTGGCCACCGCGTCGGCAGCCTTCCGGTGCATCAGCCCGGGCGTCTACCGGCGACTGCGCGGCGGCCGGCCCACGGGCACGACGCAGGTTGTCGGCGCACCGGTCGACCCGGCGGCGGTCGGGCGCTGCAGCGCCGAGAACGTGGTGCTCACCGAGGAGATGGCCGCCGTCGACGGCCGCCGCTCCTGGGGTCTGCGCATCGACAGTTCCCACCCGATCTTCTTCGACCATCCCGTCGACCACATACCCGGCATGGTGCTCCTGGAGGCAGCCAGGCAGGCCGCGTACGCCGCCACCGGCCGGCCCGACATGCTCGTCACCGGCATCAGCGCCACCTTCACGCGCTACGCAGAACTCGACGCGCCGTGCCGTATCGAAGCGGTCCCGGGAATGCCCGTCGCCGGTGAGACACCTGTGCGGGTGACCGGCGTGCAGGAGGGAGAGAAGGTCTTCGTCGCCGACCTCACGCTGAGTGCGACGAGCCGTTGACCGGGCCCGACGAGCCAGGAGGCGCCCCCGTGCGCACCGTCATGATCACAGGCGCGGCCGGGTTCGTGGGCCGGCATGTCGCGGCAGAGGCCGCCCGTGAGGGCGTGGATCTGCGACTGCTGTCCCACCGTCGCTCTCCACCCAGGCCCGGTCCCGGCCCGGTGCGTTCGGTGCGGGCCGATCTCGCGGATCCCGAATCGTTGCGCGGCGTGTGCGAGGACGTGGACGTACTACTGCACTGCGCCTCGCAGGTCGGAGGGACACCCGAGGCCAACCACACCGTCAACGCCCGGGGAACCGCCGCGCTCGTAGCGGAGGCACAGCGCGCCGGAGTGTCCCGCATCGTCTATCTCAGCACCGCCTCCGTGTACGGCCGCGGCACCTACCGAAACGCCCGCCCCGAGGATCTCGACCGCAAACCGCGGTCGCCGACGTCACGGTCGCGCGCGGCGGCCGAGGACACCGTACTGGCGGCGGGAGGCATCGTGCTGCGTCCGTACCTGGTCTACGGGCCCGGTGATCAGTGGGTCGTGCCAGGGCTGACACGGCTGCTGCGCGTCCTGCCCGGCGGGGCAGCGGGCTGGAACGCCAGGCTCTCCGTCATCCCGGTCGTCGAACTGGCCGCGCTGCTGGTGGCGGTCGGGCTTGCCCCGGGCCGGAGCCTGTCCGCGTCCGTGTACCACGCGGCGCACCCCACCCCGGTCCCGGCGTCGGAACTGCTGCGCGCCGTGGCCGACTGCGCGGGGCTGCCTCCGGCCCGGCCAGAGGTCACACTCGCGCAGGCCCGCGCCCACCTGCGCGAGAACAAGGAGGCTTCGTACGCGCTGGCCATGGTGGCCACGGACCACTGGTTCGACAGCGCACGGATCTGGACCGACGTGGGGCGCGCGGTGCCAGGCCCGGCGTGGGACGTGGACTTTCCGAAGATGCGCGAGTGGTACGCCGACCGATCGGTGACCTGAACGTCATCAAGGTCCGTATGCCCGTGCGCGATCCGTCCGGCGGCGGGTCGTCGGATGCGTGCGCGCGACCACGGCGCAGGCCGACGGAGCAGGTGCTTGTCAGGGAGTGAGCCCAGGACGCCTTCTCCGACGGCCCGCGCGGCTCCGAGAGTTGACCAAGACCTGTACGGAGCCGCGTTGATCTCTGAGACGGACCGCGGTGAGGGTGATCGGAAGTATCCGGACGTTCAGGAGAGTTGGTACATCGTGCGCAAGGTGCTCATCGCCAACCGTGGCGAAATCGCTGTCCGCGTGGCCCGGGCCTGCCGGGACGCCGGGATCGCGAGCGTGGCCGTCTA